>JBJMGT010000034.1:0-229821 GCA_045807745.1 Pyrinomonadaceae bacterium | reverse complement strand
GCTCGAAGCTTGCCGCCTGCCCGGTCGCATGAAACCTGTCAAGCGGCTCGTGGTTGATGAAGCGGTGGCTTGGATCATTCGTGAACTCTTCACGCTCTACGCGAGTGGGCTGTCGCAGGAGCAGATCGCCCGTAGCTTCAACGAGCGCGGCGTCCCGCACCCGACCGGCTGCGCTTGGCGACAGCCCACACTCTCTTACATGCTCGCGAATCCCGCGTACAAAGGCGAAGGTCTTTGGCGGCGACGCTATGAGGCGAAGAATAAACGTGGTGGAAAGAGCAAGTACATGTCGCCGCCTGAGAACATCGTCCGCTACGAAGACTATCAAGTGCCGGCCGTTGTCGCGCCTGAATTGTGGGAGCGGTGCGCGAGACAGCGTGCAGAGAACTTATGTCTGCCGCCGGCGACCGCGCGCCGCGCATACCTGCTCAGCGGTTTGATTAGGTGCGGGATTGCAGGCTGCGGGCGCAAGTTTACCGGCGTCAGTAATCAGCAGCGTTGGTTCTACTATCAATGCAACTCGCGCGTTGGCAGAAACATGCCGAACTGCGCCAACCGCCGCCTCAACGCCACGCGCATCGAAAGCCTCGTCTGGCATGAGATCGTAAGGTTCGCGCTCAACCCCGGCAACATCTTGGAGAAGCTGACGGCGAAGCTCGCAACTCAGACCACAACTTCGGACGCGGCGGCGCGCATACAAAAGCAACTGCGCGCCAAGGGGCGCGAGCGCGAGCGCGTCATCACGTGGGCGCGGCAAGGGCGGCTGACTGAGGACGAGTTAGACAGGCAGCTTGTCGCCTTGCGCGCCGAAGCAGCGACGCTCGAAGGGGAACTTGCGCGCCTTGAGGCGACGCGGGCGAGCCGGGCAGCGGCGCGCGCCGGACTCGCAGACGCCGAAGCGATGCTTGAGCGCATCGCCCAGCGGCTCAGTAACCTGACAGAAGCAGAAAAAGCGGAGAGCGTCCGCCAGTTGGTGCGCGGCGTGCTCGTCAACCCACGCCCGGACGGGCGCATAACCGTAAAAGCTACTTACGTTTTCAGCCCGGCTCTCTACAATGACCACTGCCCCGCTTCGAGCGTCTCTTTGACGTAGGCGAGGAAGCGTTCGGCGTCCGCGCCGTCGATGATGCGATGATCGAACGAGAGCGCGAAAAAGGCCATGTGGCGGATGGCGATCAGGTCGTCGCCGTCCATGCTGGTGATGACCTTGGGCCGTTTCTCAATCGCGCCGATGCCGAGGATGGCGACCTGCGGCTGGTTGATGATCGGTGTGCCGAAGAGACCGCCGAACACACCCGGATTCGTGATCGTAAATGTGCCGCCCGCAACTTCGTCTGGCTTCAACTGTTTGGCCCGCGCGCGCTCCGCCAAGTCATTCGCGGCGCGGGCGAGACCGGCGATTGATAGCTCGTCGGCGCGTTTGATGACAGGGACGATCAAGCCCCAGTCGAGCGCGACCGCCATGCCAAGATTGATGTCGCGCTTGTAGACGATCTGCTCGCCGCTGACCTGCGCGTTGAAGATGGGGAACTTGTGGATCGCGCTCAAGACTGCTTGAAAGATGAACGGCATGAACGTGAGCTTCGTCCCCGTGCGCTGCTGGAACTCTGCCTTATGCTGGTCGCGCAAACGCGCAATGCGCGTCATGTCGATCTCATAAACGGTGGTAACGTGCGCCGACGTGCGCCGCGACAAGACCATGTGCTCCGCGATCTTCTTGCGCATGACGCTCATCGGCTCGATGCGGTCGCCTGCGCCCGGCTGTACCGGCGGTGCTGGCAACGTCGCCGGCTGACTGACCTGCGCTTGTGCGGCTTGGCCTGACGACGGCGCGGGCGCGCCCGATTCGATGAAACTCAGTATGTCGTTCTTCGTTACGCGCCCCGAAGCGCCCGTGCCTTCGAGCTGCGAGATGTCTATGCCGTGCTCCTTGGCGATGTTGCGCACAAGCGGGCTGGACTTCGTGCGGCGCAACTCCTCGACCGTCTGCGCGCCACCATTGCCGCTGGCCGACGCGGGCGCGGATTGCGATGGCGGTGCGGCTGGTTGCGGCGCAGTTACGGCTGCGGGCGATGCAGGTTGAACGGGCGCGGGCGGCGGCGCGGCGGGTGCTGACGGCGCGGCCGCGGCCGGTTGGGGCGGCGACGTTGCTGCGACCGCGGCCTGTGCTGCGGGTGCAGGCGCGGCCGGGGCTTCCGCCTGCGGCGTGCTCGGTGCGGCCGCTTGGCTGCCGCCGTCACCGATGATGGCGACGACCTTGTTGACCTCGACCGTCTCGCCTTCTTTAAATTTGATCTCTGTCAACACGCCTGCGGCCGGCGCTGGAATCTCCGCGTCCACCTTGTCAGTCGAAATCTCAAACAACGGCTCGTCGCGCTCGACGCGCTCGCCCACCTGCTTGATCCAGCGCGTGATCGTCCCCTCCGCAATGGACTCGCCCATCTGCGGCATGACAACTTCTGTGCTCATAATCACTCCAGTTTTCAGTTTTCAGTTTTCAGTTTTTAGCTATCAGCAACGAACGGCAGCGGCCATCTCCGCCGCCGGCTGAACACTGAAAACCGAAAACTGAAAACTGCTTTCTTCATCCTTCCGCAGTCGTCGGATCGATCACGGACTTGATCTCGGAAATGCGGTTGGCGGGGAAGCCGCCCTGTTGTGCGTGCTCACGGATCGCCTCTTCGTTCGGTGCGATGTAGACGCAATAGACCTTGTCGCCCGTCACGTAACTCTGTACCCACTGAATCCGCGGCCCCATCTGCTGCAACACGCTGCAAGACTTTTGCGAGATCGCCTGCAACTCCTGCGCTGACAACTGCCCCGCGTTCGGAATCTCGCGCTCAATCAAAAACTTCGGCATAGTTGTGCTCCTTTATAGCGATTAGCGATTAGCTAAAGACAAAGAGCTAACAGCTAACGGCTAACAGCTTCTTCAATACGCCGCGAGTCTGCGTGCTGCCGCCAGCACGTCTTTGACCTGCGGCAGATGATACTCTTCGAGCGGCGGCGAATAGGGTACGGGCGTGTCGGTTGCGGCGACGCGCACGATGGGCGCATCGAGCCACTCGAAGGCTTCTTCGGCAATCGTCGCCGCGATCTCGCCGCCGATGCCGCCGGTGCGCGCCGCTTCGTGCAGCACTAAGACCTTGTTCGTCTTCTTGATCGACGCGAGGATCGTCTCTTTATCGAGCGGCGCGAGCGTGCGCAGATCGATCACTTCAACGTCGATGCCTTCCTTCTCCAACTCCTCGGCCGCGTCGAGCGCATTCAAGACCTGATAGCCGAAGGTGATGATGGTAAGGTCGCGCCCCGCGCGCGCCACACGCGCCCGGCCGATCTCGACGATGTAATCATCCGCCGGCAACTCTTCGCGCAGACGCGGCAAGCGATAGAGCTTCTTGTGCTCGAAGAACAAGACGGGATCGGGATCGCGGATCGCGGCCTTGATTAAGCCCTTTGCATCGTAGGCCGTCGCAGGCTCGACGATCTTCAGGCCCGCAGTGTTCAGAAAGAACGCCTCGGCGTTGACCGAATGAAACGGCCCCGAATGCACGCCCGCGCCGCACGGGCCGCGAAACACCGCCGGCACGCCCGCGCCCCAACGATAGCGACACTTCGCGGCGTAGTTTGTCAGCATGTCGAAGCCGCACGAGATGAAGTCGATGAATTGAAACTCTGCGACCGGCTTCAGCCCCATAAGCGCCGCGCCGCACGCCGCGCCGACAATCGCCGCTTCAGAGATCGGCGTATCAATAACGCGCTCCGCGCCGAACTCTGCGAGCAGGCCCTCCGTCACCTTGAACGCGCCGCCGTATGTGCCGACATCTTCGCCGATGACGAACACGGCCGGGTCGCGCTCCATCTCTTCCCACAGCCCCTGCCGGATGGCCTCGACGAAGGTACTGAGACCACCGCGCGCCGGGCGATTATCTTTACTCTCTTTTTTAACTGCCGTCGTCATAATGAGAAACTTAAAACCTCTCGGCTTTAATTTACGTCAACGCAATCTGCGCAATCGTCCGCACTTCCTGCTGTTCGTACCACACCACGTCGAGCGTATCAATCAACCCTGCCAGACGAAAGTCCTGCGCGTTCAACTCGTGCGCCAACTCTTGGCATGCACGCGCGTCCCGGTAGTTGCCGACGCCGATGTGCGGGATGAACGTGATGTCGAGCCGCAACTCCGCTGCCAGCACGCCGGTGTAGAAGCTATCATGCAGCTTCACGACTTCACTGAAACCCTCATCCGGCACGAGGAACACGTGACTAAAATTCTTTGAGTCGTCCTCGACCACAATGGCGCAGCGCGCGACGAAACTGATCGGTTTCACACTCGCCGCCTGCCGCCGGACGTGTGCGATAAAGACGCCCCACTCAAGCCCCGTAACGGGAAACACCAATGTGAAGTGCGGCGCGACCAAGTTGAAGTAACGCGCATCGTGCCGCGCTCTGATTGTCTGTAGCCACGCTAAATCTTCGGCCGCGATGCGCGGATAGGCTAAGACCAAGAGCGCCATCGTCGTCTGCTTCAGTTGCCGCCGAAAATTTTCGGCCGAAGGGCCGGCGGTACAATTGAGTTATCAAAGACGTTTTGTGTTGCCTGCTCGGCATCCGGCATCGGCGAAGACTCGGCCCACGCCACGTCTTCATCGATCTCGCGCTTCACGTCCGCGACGATCTCGTCGAGCTTAGTTTGCGTCGCCACGTGCTGCGCGAGCAGGTGGCGCTCGTAGCGTGTGACGGGGTCGCGCTGCGCCCAGAACTCAAGCTCTGCGGGCGGGATGTAGCGCTGGTCGTCGTGCTCCGCGTGCCCTTTGCGGCGATAGGTCTTCGCTTCGATCAGTACCGCGCCGCCGCCCGCGCGCGCGAACTCGGCCGCCCGCTTCGTCACTTCGTAACACGCGATGATGTCGTTGCCGTCCACGATGTGACCGGGGATGCCGTAGCCGGCCGCCTTGTCGGCCAAGTGCTCGACGGCCGTCTGCAATTTGGTCGGCGTTGAATAAGCGTAGTAGTTGTATTCGGCAACGACAATGACGGGCAGACGTTGGACGGCGGCGAAGTTCAAGCCTTCGTGGAACGCGCCGGTGCTCATGCCGCCGTCGCCGATGTAGGCGACCGCGACGAGGTTCTTCTTTTGCATCCGGCCCGCGAGCGCGATGCCGGTCATCACGGGGATCATGTCGCCGAGATGCGAGATCGGGCCGACGAAACCTTTCGTGAGATCGCCGAAGTGGATGTTGAGATCGCGCCCGCCCGAAGGCCCCCAAGCTTTGGCCATGTACTGCGCGAAGATGGCGCGCGGGCGAATGCCCTTCACTAGCACTGCGCCCAAGTCACGTATGAGCGGCGCGATGAAATCCTGCGGCTCAAGCGCGTAAGCCGTGCCGACGGCTGTCGCCTCTTGACCCAACGAGCGGAACACGCCGCCGACCACCTTTGTCTGCCGGTAGAGATTGACGAGTCGTTCTTCGACGAGCCGCGTCAACATCAGATGGCGATATAGCTCAAGCATCTGCGCGTGTGTGAGCGTCGTCTCGGTCTGACAGGGCGCGTCCGCAGGCGGCACTTGCCAGCCGTTGCTGCCGTTCTCGCCTTGCGCCTGCTTCGCGCTGCGGGTGGGTTTTCGTTTCGTCTCAGTTTTCATGCAGGATGAATCATTAATTCAAGCTAGGGTGCTAAGCGATCCGGCAGTTCACCGCCGCAGACGCAGAGGACGCAAAGATAGCGCAGAGAGTTGAGCGTCTTTCTCTGCGCCCCCTCTGCGTTCTCTGCGCCTCTGCGGTGAATCGCCCATACCAAATCGCTAAGTGCGCGCTAACCTCAGATGTGAATTGTCAACCCGTGCACGCCTTCGGCCGCTTCCATCACCGATTCGGAGATGGTCGGGTGCGCGAAGATCGTGCGCCCTAACTCTTCGGCTGTGGATTCGAGTTGCAGCGCGACGCCCGCTTCGGCGATCAACTCGGTCGCGTGCGGGCCGATGATGTGCACACCCAACAACTCGTCGTACTTCGCCTCGCTGACGACTTTGACGAAGCCCTCCTCTTCACCGAGGATGCGCGCCTTGCCCGACGCTGAGAACGGGAACTTGCCGACCCGCACGTCGTAGCCTTCCTTCTTCGCCGCCGCTTCGGTTAAGCCCACGGATGCGACTTCCGGATCGCAATAGGTGCAAGACGGCACGTGGCGCAGATTGATCGGGCGGACTTGCTGCCCGGCGATCTGTTCGACGGCGAGGATGCCCTCCTTCGACGCGAGGTGCGCGAGCAGAGGCGTCGGGATCACATCGCCGATGGCGTAGACGTTCGGCTCGCCCGTGCGACAGTATTCGTCCACCTGAATCGTGCCGCGCTCGACCTTGATCTTCGTGCCTTCCAACCCCAAGCCTTCGAGATACGCCATGCGCCCCACTGCGACTAAGAACATCTCGGCTTCGAGCCGCACATCCTCGCCCTTCGCGTTCTTGCCCGTGACAACCACCGAAGTTTCAGTCTTTTCCATCTTCTCAAGCTTCGTCCCCAACGAATACTTGATGCCGCGCTTGCGGAAAGATTTTTCCAACTCGGTCGAAACTTCTTCATCTTCGAGCGGCAGCAGGTGCGGCAACAACTCGACGATGGTCGTGTCCGCGCCGAAGCGCGAATAGACGGACGCAAACTCGACGCCGACCGCGCCCGCGCCCATCACGATGAGCGACTTCGGAATCTCTTTCAACTCTAAGATATGATCGCTATTGACGACGCGCACGCCGTCCGTCTCAAAACCCTTGATCGGGCGCACGACCGAGCCGGTCGCGATGATGATGTTCTTCGTCTCAATCGTCTGCTCTTTGCCGTCCTCGCCTGTGACGATGACCTTACCCGGCAGCGCCAGTCGGCCCGTGCCTTTGAAGACGGTCGCCTTGTTCTTCTTCATCAAAAACTCGATGCCCTTCGAGTTCTTGGTCACGACCCGCTCTTTGCGCTTCTGCACGTCGGCGAAGGCGAGTTTGATGTCGCTCGCCTGCACGCCGAAATCGGCCGCGTGCTGCACCTGTTCGTACACGTGCGCCGACATCAAAAGCTGTTTGGTCGGGATGCAGCCGCGCAAGGTGCAAGTGCCGCCCAAGCGTTTGTCCTTCTCGACAATCGCCGTCTTAAGACCGAGTTGGCCTGCGCGCACCGCCGCCACGTAGCCGCCGGGGCCGGAGCCGATAATCGTCACGTCAAACTGTTCGCTCGCCAAAGTTCTAATCCTCTCCTGTCAGGGACGGCGCTCGCGCAAGCACACTTTGATTGCAGATGCGTGCGCCGTAAATGAATTGTGCGATGGGTAGTCTTGCAAACAGGGATTATAATGCAAGCCCACGTTTTTGAGCCAGCGACGAAAGGTGACGACGATTGATGCAGCACTCTGAAGGCTTTCTCAAGTTAGTTGACGACGCTAAGACGCGCATACGCGAGTTGGATGTCGCGGCGACGCGGGCGCGCTTGCAGGCGAACCCGCAGGCGCGGCTCGTCGACGTGCGCGAAGACAACGAATGGCAAGCGGGTCACGCGGCCGGCGCGACGCACATGGGGCGCGGCATCATCGAGCGCGACATCGAAGGGCGCATGCCCGATCACGATGCGGAACTCATACTCTACTGCGGCGGCGGCTATCGCTCGGCGCTCGCCGCCGACAACCTGCAACGCATGGGCTACACCAACGTCTATTCGCTGACCGGCGGTTGGAAAGCATGGCAGGCGGCGGGTGCGCCGACCGAGCAGGGCTAAAAGTCAGATGACCGGACACGTGCGCGCCGTGCGGTCTGACGGCGGGCGCGAAATTATTGTCCGCTGCGCGCGCCGCTTCAGGCGTATAATCGCGTCGCAAGTTGCCCTGTGAACTTCTGCCGTGCAATTGACTGATGCCCGCTCGTCAGTTCACCTGCAACTGACTCTGCAACTCAGGAGATGCGCCATGCTCCCTCTGCTTGCCATTCGCCGCCACACGGTCGCTCGGCTCGCTTACGGTGTGCTATTCGCCACCATGCTCCTGCCAAGCGTGCGGGCGCAGGCACAGGCGCGCAATCCACTCGACCCGAACGAACAGTATCGGCGGCTGATGGAAGAACGCATGCGGCAGTCGCAGCGCATAGTCGAAGAGATTGCACGCCGCCGGTTTGAAGAGCACAAGGACGAGCCGCGGCTCGCGTCGGATGCGCTGACCGCGCCCGGCGTCGTGCGCGCCATCTCGCCGGCGGAACGGCAAGCGCTCGCGCACACAGAGAAAGGTCTCGACTATTTCGACGCGCACAAGTTCGAGCAGGCCATCAAAGAGTACGACGAGGCCATACGCATCTGCCCGACGCTCGCCGCCGCGCACAACAACCTCGGCAGTGTCTATTTCGCGCTCACACAATACGATGCGGCCGTCGCTTCGTTCCAACAAGCCGTCAAGCTCGACACGCAATACGGTCAAGCGTACTTCAATCTCGCGCTCGCCTATCTCAAGCTGGGGCGCGAACAACAGGCCGGCAACGCACTGACCGCCGCCACGCAAGCCTACGTCCTCACCGGCGACGAACACTTAAAGGCCGGTCGCAACACGGAGGCCGAAGCCGCTTACAGAGAGGTACTGCGCATCGATCCCAACTATTCACCGGTGCACTATCGGCTCGGTCTGCTCTACCATTCGGCCGCGCACTACCCGGAAGCCATCGAAGCCTTCAAGCTCGCCCTGCAAACAGAACCGCAGGACGCCTACGCCTACACGCATCTCGGCGCGTCATATCTTGAACTGCACAAATACGCTGAAGCCGCAGCGGCCGCCGAACGCGCCATCACCATCAACCCCCAAGCGCCCGACGCCTACCGCGTCGCCGGTCTCGCCCAAGCCGCCCTCGGCCACCGCACGGAGGCTCTCGCCCACTACAACAAACTCAAAGACCTCCACGCCGACGCCGACGCCCAACAACTAGCCGACGCCATCGAACACAAAGCCCTGCCCAAGCCCTAACGGACTGACACAACTCGCACCTTTTGCTGCGAGCCGACGAAACGCGATGCTATAGTGACGGCAGACTCAGAAAGGAGTTTGCTCACTCGTGGCCACTCAACCCACCGACGCCATAGAAGTCTTCTACTCGTACTCGCACAAAGACGAAGAACTGCGTGATCAACTACAGGAACATCTTGCCATGCTGAAGCGCGAGGGCGTTATCAAAGGCTGGCATGATCGCAGGATCAGCGGCGGCAGGGACTGGGAGGGGCAAATTGATGAGCACTTAAACTCTGCTGACATAATTCTGCTGCTCGTAAGTTCCAGTTTTATTGCTTCGGATTACTGCTACGACATTGAAGTGACAAGAGCGATGGAACGACACGAGGCCAAAGAGGCTCGTGTGATTCCCATTATCCTCCGCGCGTGTGATTGGCATAGTGCGCCGTTCGGTAAGCTTCAAGCTTTCCCCAAAGATGTAAATCCCGTAATTGAATGGCAATATCGAGATCAGGCATTTTTAGACATTGCTAGAGGCATCCGGCATGTTGCTGAAGAGATAAATGTACAGAAGCGAAAGGTTGAGGAAGAGACACAAAAGGAAACGCCTAAGCCCAATCCGCATCTGCTTATTCCTCACATTCTCAGAGTGGAGTTTGTCGAACGCAAGGATGATGGCGGACGTGACCTCATAAAGCTTCTCCAAGCAGAACTCACACCGCAGAGACCGCGACTGGTTGCGCTTTGGGGCGCTGGCGGCGTGGGCAAGACGGCTATTGCGATAGAGACGGCGCACGGGCTGATTGAAACATTCAAAGAGCGGGTTGTATGGGTGAGTGCAGACGGGCTTAAGGATTTCAGCCTGACGACGCTGCTTGATGGTATCGCAGCGCAACTCGGAAATACAGACTTACGCAAGCTCACGCTAGACCTGAAGAGAGAACAGGTGCGTGATCTGGTCGTGGCTGCCCCGACGCTGGTCGTGCTGGACAACTTTGAAACGATTGAGCCTGATGAAGCCCCGCATTGTGTGGCGTGGCTGACACAACCTGCTCCCTGCGCCGCGCTCATCACAACACGGGATGTGATAGATGAGGCGCGCAACATCTCTGTTAAGAAGATGCGCCCTGAAGAGGCGGAGAATTTACTGGATCAATTGATAGCACAGGCGCACGAATCGAGAGCCTTCGCCAATCTTGACCGAGCGCGCCTGATTGAGACCGCCGACGCCAATCCGCTCGTCCTGCAATGGATCGTCGGACAGATTGATCTAGCGCAAGACCCGGCGGAAGTATTGGACGAATTACGGCATGGGGAAGGCACGGCGGCCGAGCGTGTATTCAATCGCTCATTCGAGTTAAAGCAGCTAAACAATGGTGGGCGCGCTGTGCTGCTTGCTCTTTCACTGTTCGCGCCCAGCGGCACGCGGAAAGCGGTAGCGGAAGTAAGCGGATTAGGCAAAGAGAATGACAGAAAGAAGTTCAAAGAAGCGATTAAGCATTTATCTGCGCTATGGCTCATCCGTCCGATAGGTGAAAACCAGCAATTAGCTGTCGAGGGTCTGACCCGTGAACTGACGAGAGCTAGACTGGATACTGATCCGCGCGCGAAGACTTTACGCCAGCGATTTGTGTCTCGCTTTTTGCGCTATGCAGAGGCACATGCGCAACCTAATCTGGAAGATTACAACGCCCTTGAATTAGAGAAGGATAATCTGCTGAGCGCGATGGACAGTGCTTTCTATTCTAGGGACTGGATGAGTGTGATGCGCCTGATGAGTGCCATCAACGGTGATGGTGTTAGTGGCATGCTAACAGTACGTGGGTATTGGGATGAAACAATTCATAGAGACCAACAAGCGTTAAAGGCAGCGCGCGCTTTACCCTCCGACAGATTAATCGCAGTATTTACACATAATCTAGCGATAATGCATCAGAATCGTGGAAATTTACCGGAGGCGCGCCGACTCTACAACGAGAGCTTGGAGATTCACAGGAAACTCGGCGACCAGCGCGGCATCGCCAGCAACTTGGGCCAGTTAGGTAATCTCGCACAAGGTCAAGGTGAGCTTAGCGAAGCGCGGCGACTTTATGATGAGAGCTTGGAGATCGCAAAGAAGCTCGGCAACCAGAGCGGCATCGCCATCTACCTACACAATCTTGCGATAATTGCACAAGGTCAAGGCGAGCTTGCCGAAGCGCGGCGACTTTATGATGAGAGCTTGGAGATCAAAAGGAAACTGGGCAACCAGAGCGGCATCGCCAGCACCCTGCATCAGTTAGGTAATCTCGCACAAGGTCAAGGTGAGCTTAGCGAAGCGCGGCGACTTTATGATGAGAGCTTGGAGATCGCAAAGAAGCTCGGCGACCAGAGCGGCATCGCCATCTACCTACACAATCTTGCGATAATTGCACAAGGTCAAGGCGAGCTTGCCGAAGCGCGGCGACTTTATGATGAGAGCTTGGAGATCAAAAGGAAACTCGGCGACCAGCGCGGCATCGCCAGCAACTTGGGCCAGTTGGGTAGTCTCGCACAAGATCAAGGCGAGCTTAGCGAAGCGCGGCGACTTTATGATGAGAGCTTGGAGATCGCAAAGAAGCTCGGCGACCAGCGCGGCATCGCCAGCACCCTGTTGGCTCTCGGATCGCTCGCGCAAGAACAGGAGGACTTTAGTAAAGCACGCGAGTTATATGATGAAGTCTTAAACATTCAGAAGAAACTTGGTAGTCAAAGGGGGATTGCTTTTGTCCTGCACCAACTAGGTACGCTTCATTTTGCTGAAGCGGACTATGAAACGGCGGAAAGACTTTTACAAGAGAGTCTGGTTATCCTAAGACAATTAGAGGATAAGCAGAACTGCGCAGAGTGTCTTGAGAGTATTGGTAAGTTAAGAGTTGAGCAGGGGCAATTGCCTGCGGCCGAGGCATCATTTGTCGAGGCTTTGGGGATAGCGGAGGTGGTGGGGATTCCGTTTAGGATCGGGAGTGTTAAGCGTTCGCTCGGCTTACTGGCAGAGAAGCAGGATGATAAGGCGCGGGCGGCGCAGTTGTTGCGCGAGGCGGTGAGTATATTTGAGAAGCTGGGTTCATATAAGTTAAAGGAGGCTCAGCAGGATTTGGCGCGGGTGGAGGGTGATAGTTAAGTCAATGGTAGGTTAGAATTGGTTAGAGGATAAACTGGCATGGCACAGGAGGCGAAGGACTTGACGGCGCAGGCGAAACAGACGCGCCCGGAAACGGATTCGATGGGTGGGATTGAGGTGGCGGGGGATCGTTACTGGGGCGCGCAGACGGAGCGTTCGCTGCACCACTTTAATATCGGTGGGGATGTGATGCCGCGCGAGATGATTAGGGCGTTGGGGTTGTTGAAGAAGGCGGCGGCGTTGGTGAATGAGGATTTGGGGAAGCTGGCGGCGGAGAAGGCGCGTTTGATTACGCAGGCGGCGGACGAGGTGATCGAGGGCAAGTTGGATGCGCACTTCCCTCTGCGTGTGTGGCAGACGGGGAGTGGGACGCAGACGAATATGAACGCGAACGAGGTCATCTCGAATCGCGCGATTGAGATTGCGGGCGGCGTGTTGGGGAGTAAGCAGCCGGTGCATCCGAATGATGATGTGAACATGTCGCAGTCGTCGAACGATACGTTCCCGACGGCGATGCACATCGCGGCGGCTGAGCGGTTGCACGCGCTCATACCGGAAGTCGAGCGTTTGCACGATGCGATTGATGCGAAGGCGCGCGAGTTTGCGGACGTGGTGAAGATCGGGCGAACGCATTTACAGGACGCGACGCCTTTGACGGTGGGGCAAGAGATGTCTGGTTGGGCGAGTCTGCTGGCGCGCGACGTGGAGCGGCTGCGGCTGGTCTTGCCGGGGCTGTATGATCTGGCTATCGGGGGGACGGCGGTCGGCACGGGGCTGAACTCGCACCCGGAGTTTGCCGTGCGCGCGGCGGCGAAGATCGCGGAGTTGACGGGGCTGCCGTTTAAGCCGCACCCGAACAAGTTTGCGGCGTTGTCGGCCCACGACGAGATAGTGTTTGCGTCGGGCGCGCTGAAGACGCTGGCCGGGTCGCTGATGAAGATCGCGAACGACATACGCTGGCTGGCGTCGGGGCCGCGCGCAGGCATCGGCGAACTCGTGCTACCGGAGAACGAACCCGGCTCGTCGATCATGCCGGGCAAGGTGAACCCGACGCAGTCGGAGGCGATGACGATGGTCGCAGTGCAGGTGATGGGCAACGATGCTGCCATCGGCTTCGCCGGCTCGCAGGGCAACTTCGAGTTGAACGTCTTCAACCCCGTCATGATCCACAACCTGCTGCACTCGATCCGGCTGTTGAAGGACGCGTGCCGCGGCTTCGTGGACTACTGCGTCAACGGCATCGAACTCAACCGCGCGCAGATTGATAAACACCTGCGCGAGTCGCTCATGCTCGTCACCGCTTTGAACCCGCACATCGGCTACGACAACGCCGCCAAGATCGCCAAGCACGCGCACAAGCAGGGCATCTCGTTGCGCGAGGCCGCGCTGGCGCTGGGGTTGCTCACGGGCGAGCAGTTCGACGAGTACGTCAAGCCGGAGGAGATGACGCGACCTTGAAGCGTCGCTTGCGCTTCAATCTGCCTCGGCCCTTTAGTTTAAGACAAAGACCACGCGCGCCGATCTCAATAGAGATCGGCGCGCGTGATTTTGCGGCTGCCGTCCGGGATGGACGGGCCAAGTTAGTTCGAGGTGTTGGGATTCGCGGCGATGGTCACCGCGCCGGACGTGTCCGGGTTGTTGAAGAATGTGCCGACCTTGTAGAGCACGACATTGGCCGGGCTGAGTGTCTGGTTCAGGATGCCCGGGCCAAAGTTGTGGTTGACCACGGAGTCCATGATGCGCAGTTGCGAGTTGTTCTGGACGGCGATGCCGGCGCCGGGGCTCGGCGGCCCGGTGACAGGGATGCGGAAGCCGGTGGATTCAATTTGGGAGTTGGTGATGACCACGCGGGCGTTATCAATAATGTGCACGCCGAAGTTGAGGTTGTTCTCGAACCGGCAGCGATCTATGTGCACGCGTGAGCTGTTGGCGATGCCAATGCCTTCGGCCCAGTTGCGGATGATCAGATTACGCAGCGTGACCGTCCGGTCGCCGGCCGAGGGAGGATAGTTGATCAGGAACGGAGTCATCATTTGCCGCGTGGTATTGCCGCCGGCCGGGTCGCCTTGCAGCACGGCGTCTATGTCGGCGATGACGCCGGGCGCGGCCTCGATGGTGACGTTGCCGGGGTTGGCGCTGCCCTGTCCTTCAAAACCCGAAGGCGGGACGCCGATGATGATCGGCCCCGTCCCTTCGGCGAAGCGCCCCGACGCGACGATGAGCACGCTGCCGTTCTGATTCGCGCCCGTCCCGGCGGCTGCACCCGTGCCGGGGCCGAGGGCCGCGCGCAACGTACCGAAGATGCGATCCGCGCCGTCCGTGTCTTCGGCAGTGCCGATGCGGCCGTCGCCGTCAAAATCGCCGCATGTGCCGGGCGAGACGAGCGTCGTGCCGGGTACAGGGCTGTCGCAATTGCCTTCGAGCAGCACCGGGTGATTGGCCTCGACGCGCGGGCCGCCCGCGTAGAGCGAGGCGGACAACAGCGCGGCCAACGCGCAGAGATATAAGACAAATCTGCCCCGATGGCGCGTCTGTTTAGTGCTAGAGTTGGTCATGATTTTTCCTCGTAGGTGAAAGGGGATCAAGACACGGCGAACACGACTCCCCCAGGTCGCGCCGCGTGGAGCAAGTTACAGGCTCACTTAAGGGTGACGCAAAACTTTTACGTTGCCAGTTGCGTGTCAACTACTGAATCACCGTCGCGCACATCCCCGCCGCGGCCTTGGACTAAAGCTGGCGGGCTGTTGCTGCACAACAGAAGCGCGGACGGTTATCTGATTAGGTATTGCTGGTGCGCCGCATTATATACAAAAGCAAAGCGCGGCGGTAGCAATTTAATTTAGGCGTATCCCGGTTTATCTTGCGGGCGTGCCCGCCGCCGGGTTTCCGGCCGCGGCGCGCATCTGAACGCGTCGCCAGCGCATCTAAAGAAGTGCCTGCGCCAGTGGGGTTGACTCCGCGCGCGGGCAAACTTTTGGCCGCAATGGTGGCGCGCTTGCGCTACGGCGGTTTGAGGTGCGATAGTTTCGCGTTTCGCGGCGCGCTCCATGGCCAGCGCCGGATGAGGAGAGCAAGGTATGACGTTAGCAGTTGAGACGAAAACGCCTGTGCTGGAAGATTATTTTGGGCTGTCGGACGCGGAGTTGACCGCGCGCATTGAGGCGGCGCGGCGCGAGTTGGGCACGCGCTTGTTGATTCTCGGTCATCATTACCAGCGCGACGATGTGATCTGCCACGCGGACTATACGGGCGACTCGTTCAAGCTCTCGCAGCTCACCGTGTCGCGCCCCGAAGCTGAGTTCATCGTCTTCTGCGGCGTGCACTTCATGGCCGAATCGGCCGACATCCTGAAGCCCGGCGAGCAGAAAGTGATCCTGCCGGACTTGGGCGCGGGCTGTTCGATGGCCGACATGGCTTCGGTCGAGCAGGTCGAGGACGCTTGGGAGCAGTTGCAGGCGTGCGGCATCGTGGACGAGTTCCGCATCATGCCGATCACTTACATGAATTCGACGGCCGCGATCAAAGCCTTCTGCGGCCGGCACGGCGGCGTGGTCTGCACCTCGTCGAACGCCGTGCCGTTATTCGATAAGTCGCTGCAAGAAGCTGACAAGCTGTTCTTCTTTCCAGACCAGCACTTGGGGCGCAACACCGGTGTCAAGTTCGGCATCCCGCTTGAGCAGATGGTCGTGTGGGACCCGAATAAAGAACTCGGCGGGAACACCGCCGAGCAACTACGCAACGCGCGTCTGATCTTATGGAAAGGTCACTGCTCCGTGCATGGTCGTTTCCGCCCGTGGCACGTCGCGCAGGTACGCAAGGAAGTGCCGGGCATCAAGGTGCTCGTCCATCCGGAATGTGAGCGCGAGGTCGTCGCGCAGGCCGACTTGAACGGCTCGACCGAGTTCATCATCAAGACGCTTGAGCAAGCGCCGGCCGGCTCAGCTTGGGCCATCGGCACGGAGGTCAATCTCGTCAACCGTCTGATCAAGCAGCACCCAGACAAGCACATCCGCCTGCTTGCGCCCGACCTCTGCATGTGCGCCACGATGTATCGTATCGCGCCGCAGAATCTCGCGTGGGTGCTCGAATCATTAACCGCCGGCATCGTCGTCAACCAGATCACCGTGCCGGCCGAAACCGCCGCCTGGGCGCGCGTCGCCCTCGACCGCATGCTGGCAATAAAATAAGACAGTGACGAGTGCCAAGTGCCGAGTGGCAAGTTAAAAACTTGTCCCCGCTCGTCACTTGTCACTCTTCACTTGTCACTGTCCTCTTATGGCTGACCCGACAGATAAGGTCGCGGAGAACGTGCCCGGCACGTACTACGTGGACACGAACTGCATTGACTGCGACGTGTGCCGCGACACCGCCCCCGATAACTTCACCCGCTCGGACGAAGGCAACTACTCCTTCGTCTTCAAACAACCCCAGACCGACGACGAGCGCGCCCTCTGCGAAGAAGCCCTCGTCTCCTGCCCGGTCGAAGCCATCGGCAATGATGGTGGATGACCGTCGTCCGGTTACCTAAAGATTGCAAAGCCAGCGTGCGATGGATGCCATCTGATCGTCAGCGGTCAGGTTTGCCGCGTCCTCGAGCGCACCGGTTTCTAAGTCTGTCCATATTTCTTGCGCCATCTTCTGCGCAATTGCGGCCCCGATAAAGAAGGTGTGAGGCCTCAGGCCGGCTTGCGCAAACACTGTCCGAATGCGCACGAGCGCGGTTCTCGCTGTCTTCCAGTGTTCATCGGCTCCGGCAGGATCAATGCCGCCTTTGAGTTCGCCGAGGGCGATATAAGCAGCAGGTGCGCGAATACTGGACTGTAACTTTTCGGGGCCGCAATTGAACAGGCACAAATCAACGTTGTTCTTCAAGAACGGTACAGTCAGATTGTAAATGACGGTGCGCTGCTTTCTTCCTTTTAACCAGCTTAGCCCACGTAAGTGCAACTCTATGTCGGCGTCCTCGTCGGACATCTGTGTCCAAGTATTATTCCTCGCATGTAACCAGCGATAGGGTACGCCGGCCAAAGCCAGCGTCGAGATGAGGGCGCGGCTGAGTTTCCTCTGCGCCATGACCCCGCCGACATTGCGCATTGCGCCGCCTAACGTGTCGCCGCGCGTCAAGAGGAATCTAAACACCAGTTCCTCAACGAAGTTTGCTCCCGCCGGTGCAAGGAAGTTTTCGATCAAGCCCTGAATTGCGGCAGTCTTGTCCTCGGGGCGCAAATGTCCGGCGGCCTTGTCCGACACTCCCGCAGCAGTGAGCAAAGCAGTTTGTATCTCTTCGGTGTTGATAAGCTCAGTCGGAGTGGCGACAGATGATGCTATGGCTTTGAGTGCTCTTGCCTGCTCGACGAAAGGCGTCGCCCGCCGATTCTTCTCTAACGCCAAAGCCACAAAGCCTGCGCGCACGGCTTCGTAAGGTGTAACGAGATCATCACTTGTGCGCAGATGCAGGCGATACGGGCGGGGCTTCGCCATCAGGCTTTTCTCCAGACGTAGACACACTTGCGCAGCGGCTCGCGGCCGTGCCGGCCCATCTGTTGACTGCTGTTGCCCTTGCCGTCGGGTAACACAAGAATCTGCTCGACGCGAAAGCCTAAAGTTTCCGCCAGCGCGGACAGGATTAGATCCACGGAGATGCTGGCCCCGGCATAGCGGACATTGTCGTTGACCATGAGGAGCGGCGCACGGGGGCGCAGCACGCGCGCGCATTCGGCGATGACACAAGCCATCTCGTAAAAGTAGCCGCGCACCATACGCGGGATGCCGCTGTTGTTCAAATGACCTTCAGCCTTCTGTTCTGCCAGATAGCGCAACGCAATTTGTAACAACTCTTGGCCGTCGGCAGCATTGATGGCAGCGGCCCAGTTCGGATTCATTGTCAACAGGTCTTTGGCGCGGTTCTCCACCGTGCAACTCAGCATCTCTTGGCGGAGCTGACTTACTCCATGTTCACCGACGCCGAGCAACGCGAGTTCCAAGGCATAAGTCCGCGTATAGTCATAGCGGTTGCAATAAGGTGGCGAGGTGATGACTGCATCGTAAGCAGCGGCAGGCAATGTGGGCAACACCGCCAGACACGAGCCGGCGTAGAGCTTTGTGCCGCCATGCAACTGCTCGACGGGGAATAGGCCCGTTGGTTGGTCGGCCGCTTCGAGGTCATGTACGATCTCATTCAGCTTGGCGCTAATGGCTTGGTCAAAAGTAAGAATCCGGCCCTTATCAAACGGCCTTTGCCCCTGCCGCCGACTGGAGCGATAGTCCCAACGCAGATACTGCCCGTCCTTACGCGTATAGCTGACAGATTCCAATACGCAGAGCAGAGCAAAGCGCAGCACTGCCTGCACCCGCTCGTTCTCCTGCTCCCACGCGCCCATGTACCTTTCGATATCAGCGAGTGTTTGTTCCGGGTAAGCACCACGCGTGATGCGCAATTCCGGCAAGGGGCGTTGCACCTCAAACTGTGCCCACGGGCGGGCGGTAGCCCAGTGCCGCAGTGCGGCCAAATCACTCGCGGGGAAACCTTCCTCCAGAATTTTTCTGACGGAGATGATCTGCTGGCCGATGGGCAACAACTCTATGCCCTCAGCCCGGATGCCGGCCGCGCTAGCGACAAAAAGGGCCGTCCCACTACCAGCAAAGGGGTCAAGGATTTTGCTCGCATCGGCGGCGTGGTGGGCCAGTAAGCGCTCGATCAAAGAGGCGGAGAAAGCTTCCTTGTACTTGTACCAGCGATAAACGGCTCTGGCTTTGTTGGCTTGAAAACTGACCAGCGAACGTGTGAGGGACATTTGGATAGACAACTTGTCCTTAAACCTTTGCGTCAACTCGCGGTCAAGGCGCTCGATCTCTTCGAGGGTGTTGACGGATGCGGGCTGTGGCGCTTCAGGTCTCGCGCTCACATCCAACACGACATCTGTTTCCAGTCTCATCGGCTAGGCTCACCTAAACAAGAGGTAAATTCCCACGATTCACTATTTGATTAAAGCACAAAACTAAATGAGAACCTTAATCCACCCATCCTCAACGACAACTTCATAAGTCTCGACCGGCTGCGCCGGGTTTGTGAGGCACGCGCCGGTGCGCACGTCGAAGCGCCAGCCGTGCCAGTCGCATTCGACGGTGTGGTCGCACAAGTTGCCTGCGGCGAGCGGTGCGCCGCGATGCGGGCAGAAGTTTTCGATGGCGTGAAACTGACCGGCGACGTTGAAGAGCGCGAGTTCCTTGCCGCCATCGAGTTCGATGGTCGCGCCCCGTCCCGGTGGTAAATCTTCTGCGCGCCCCACGATGATTGCCTCGCCGGTGCGCGGCGGGCGCTTCGGATTAACAAACCTGTTATCGAAAGATTGCATTGCGCGCGGGATCGTAACAAACTGTCTGACACATGAGCAATGAGCGCAAGCCTGCGCGTGCCCGCGCGTTCATTTGAGCGGGCGCGGCAAGTTAAGTCCCCGCCGTCGCGCTACTCTCTCACGCGCCGATGTGGACACGCGCAATCATATTTGATGGAAAGGAAGTAGAGAGATGTTACGCAGAACTTTGTTGACGTGGGCGACGTTGTGCGCCCTGTTTGTGTCCGCCGCGCAGGTGCGTGCGGCGGCGGAGATCACGATTAAGGGCCGGCTGGCGCAGACGGTTGAACCGGGCGGCTGGTTGGTTATCACGGCGCGGGAGAAATATCTATTGCTCAACGCCGCGCGTTGGCGCAATGAAGCTTGGTTTCGCGCGGACGCAGAAGTGGAAGCGACGGGTGAGGCGCGCCCCGGCACCGTAACGACCTACATGGAAGGCACACCGTTCGAGGCGCGCACGCTCCGCCCTTTCGGCGCGGGCGGGTCGGCGGCACAGACACAGGAAGTCACCGCCGGCTCGCTAAATCTCACACGCGTCGTCGTCACAGGTGACGCACTCGTGCAGGCGCAGCCGGATACGGCCGTCGTGGTCGTCGCCGTGACGACGCAGGCGCGCAGCGCCCTCGAAGCGCAACAGGAGAACGCGCGCAAGAGTGATGCGGTCGTGCGCGCCGTCAAAGATGCGGCGGGCGCGCGCGCCGAAGTGAAGACGAGCGGTTACAATCTGCAACCACAGTATGCTTACAAAGAAGGGCAGCCGCCGACGATTCAAGCCTATCAGGCGCGCAACAGTGTGACCGTGACGTTGAGCGACCTGACCCGCGTCGGCGCGGTCATCGACGCCGCGTCGGGCGCGGGCGCGACCAACGTGGACAGTCTTTCGTTCACCCTGCGCGAAGACAAGTCGGCGCGGCAGCAGGCGTTGGCCGACGCGACGCGCGAGGCGCTCGCGAAGGCACAGACCATCGCGCAGGCCCTCGGCGGCCGCGTTGTGCGCATCGTCGAGGTGCAGGAGACCACACAGGGCCGACCCATTCCACTCTACAAGACAGAGGGAACGCTCGGGCGCATGACGGCGCAGGCGGCCACGCCCACGCCTGTCGAAGTCGGCGCGCTCGACATCAACTCGCAAGTGCAACTCGTCGCCGACATCAGCACGAGTAAGTAAAAGCGATAGGCGCTAAGGGCGGAAGGCGAAAGTTAAGACACGTCCGCGACATGATCTAACAAGTTTTAGATCACAGTGGTAGATGGCGTCTGCGCTTTCGCCTTTCGCCCTCGCGCCTTTATAATGTTTCACGTTCCCCTTGCAGTCGAGAGCGAAACGTGGCGGGCGGCCCGGCCATTTGGTTGCGTGCTTTATGCGCCCGTCGATCTGTGTGAACGATTCAGGAGGGTAGTGATGTCAAGATACGACAGGGATGACGATTTCGGGCGCGCACGCGCTTACGGAGACCGAGGCCGCGCGCCGCGCGACTACGGCCGCGGGGCCGGCTCTTACAGCGAGTACGACGAAGGCTTGGCGCGCGGGCGCGGGCGTGACTTCGAGCGCGAACGCGACTACTACGGTGGGCGCGAATATCGCAATGATTACGCGACCGGCGCAGTCGGGCGGCGCGGCGAGCGGCTGGATTATGACGAACGCGAATATGGGCGCGGACGCGCACGCTACGAAGACGAAGACCGCTCGTTCTGGGCCGAGGCGCGCGAGCGTCTGCGCGGGCGCGACGAGCGGCGCGGGGCCTCGCGCTCGCACGTGCGCTGTCGCGACATCATGACGCGCGACGTGACCGTCGCTACGCGCGTCACCACCTTGGGCGAAGTGGCGAAGCTGATGCGCGACGAAGACACGGGCGTCATCCCGGTCGTCGAGTTGGACGATGCGTCGCTGCTGGAAGGCAACGGCAAGGCGCAGGACGCGCCGCGCGTCAACAATCGGATGCGCTCGAACGGCAAGCTCGTCGGTCTCATTACCGACCGCGACATCGTCGTGCGTGCGGTCGCTGAAGGCAAAGACGTAACCGTCACGCGCGCCGAAGAGATCATGACGACCGACATACATACGGCGCAACCCAACGACCGCGTCATCGACGCCGTGCGCAAGATGGGCGACAAACAGGTGCGCCGCATTCCCGTCGTTGATCGCGATGGGCTGCTGCGCGGCATCATCTCGATGGCCGACGTGGCGCTTGAGACCAACGACGACCGCGAGTTGGCCGAAGCCTTGGAAGAAATCTCCAGCGGCTCGTCATTCTGGAACAGAGTGTTTGGGTGAGGAAAGCAGTGACGAGTGACAAGTGACGAGTAACGAGCGAAAAGCTTCTTACTTGTCACTTGTCACTCGCCACTTGTTACTGTCTGCAAATGGCAAAATCAATCGAGCGTTATTTCCGGCTGCTGCACGTGCCGCACCGGCAACCGGGCGCGGGGCAGACTTGGTCGCCCGCGGCCGACGTGTACCGGATCGCTGGCGGCTGGCTGGTCAAGGTCGATCTCGCGGGCGTGCGCCCCGACGAGATCGAGATCGAGATCAACGGCCCCGTGTTGCGTCTGTCCGGCTGCCGCCGCGATGCCTTCTGCCAAGAGACGCTCGCCTATCATCAACTTGAGATCACCTACAGCCGCTTCGAGAAGACCCTCCGCTTCCCGTGCGCGATTGAAGGCGCGAGCATCGAGCGCGCCTATCACGACGGGCTATTGATCCTGCGCCTGCGGGGCAACGAGGAATGTGAGGAATAGTAAGCAGTAAGCAGTGAGCAGTCACAATCGACTTGCTTTACTGCTCACTGCTTACTGCTTACTAATCATCATGGCTGAAGAACAAACGAACCAGCAGACGACGGCGGCCGCCGAAGCGCCGTCCGTAAATGCCGCCGCGCCCTTTGAGATCGCGGTGCTGCCGTTGCAGAACACGACGCTGTTTCCGGGTACGGTCGTGCCGTTGGCGGCCGGGCGCACGCGTTCGGTCGCGGCGGTCGAAGCGGCGCTCGCGCATCCGGAGAAGTTGATCGCGTGTGTCAGCGTGCGCCCCGACCATGGCATCGAGCAAGAGGCGGTGCCGGCGGATATTTACGAGGTCGGCACGCTCGTCATGATCAAACGCATGATGCGCACGCCCGACGCGCTCCAGTTGATCGTGCAGGGCACGGAGCGAGTCAAGGTCTTGGAGTGGACGCAGACCGATCCACACCTTCGCGCGCGTGTGCAGATGCTGCCGGCCCTGCGCGTAGTGAACGCGGACGAGGTCGAGGCGCTGCAACGCAACGTGCGGACGTTGATTGAGCGCGCGTTGGCGCTCCTGCCGCAAGTGCCGCCCGAAGTGCGCGCCGCCGTCATGGGCACGGATGATCCCGTGCAGGTCGCTTACTTCCTCGCCTCGATCCTGAACCTTGGTTTGGCAGAGGAACAGGCGATGCTCGAAGCGGACACGGTGGACGAGTTGCTCAGGCTTGCCTACGCGCGACTCGCGCACGAAGTCGAGATCATGCAGTTGCGCACGAAGATCGCGACCGAAGCGCAAGGCGAGATGGACAAGGCGCAGCGCGACTACATACTGCGCCAGCAGATGAAGGCCATTCAGAAGGAGTTGGGCGACGACGAGGGCGGCGAGCAGGCCGAGGCTGCTTTGCTGCGCGAGCGTTTGAATGAAGCCGACCTGCCCGAAGAGGTGCGCACCGAAGCCGAGCGCGAGCTGCGCCGCATGGAGCGGCTGCCATCGGCCGCGCCCGATTATCACGTCATCCGTTCTTATCTGGAATACGTGCTTGAACTGCCGTGGAAAAAATCCTCGGAGGATAAACTTGATCTGACTGAAGCACGGCGCATCCTCGATGAAGATCACTACGGGCTGGAGGACATCAAGGAGCGCATCCTCGAATTCCTCGCCGTCATCAAGCTGCGCCCCGATACGAAAAGCCCGATCCTTTGTTTCGTCGGCCCGCCCGGCGTCGGCAAGACCTCTTTGGGTCGGTCGATTGCGCGCGCGTTGGGACGCGAGTTCGAGCGCATCTCTCTAGGCGGCATGCGTGATGAAGCAGAGTTGCGCGGGCATCGACGCACGTACATCGGCGCGATGCCCGGTCGCATCATTCAGTCGCTCCGGCGCGCGAAGGTCAACAACCCGGTGATGATGCTCGACGAGATCGACAAACTGGGTAACGACTATCGCGGCGATCCGTCGGCGGCGCTCCTTGAGATACTCGACCCGGCGCAGAACAACACGTTCCGCGACCACTACATCGATCTGCCGTTCGATCTCTCGAAGGTCTTCTTTATCGCCACGGCCAACCAGTTGGGGCCGATCCCGCCCCCCTTGCGCGACCGCATGGAGATCATCGGGCTGACGGGCTACAGCGACCGCGAGAAGCTGAACATCGCCAAACAGTATCTCGTGCCGCGTCAGGTCGTGGAGAACGGCTTGCGCCCCGAGCAGTTCGAGATCACAGACGCGGCGTTGGAGTTGATCGCAACGCGCTACACGCGCGAGGCCGGCGTGCGCCAGTACGAGCGCGCCATCGGGCGCGTCGCGCGTAAAGCCGCGTTGCAGATCGCGCAAGCGCAGGCCGAGCACGTGCGCGTGGACGAGGCAGACATCAAAGAGTTCTTAGGCGCGCCGCGTTTTTATCCGGAGCAGGCGCGCAAAGAGTTGCCAGCGGGCGTGGCGACCGGCATGGCTTGGACGGAGATGGGCGGCGAGATACTGTTCATCGAGGCGACGCTCCTGCCCGGCGGCTCTGGCTTAACGCTGACGGGGCAACTCGGCGAGGTGATGCAGGAGTCCGCCCGCGCGGCGCGCTCATATCTCTGGTCGCACGCGGCCGAGTTCGGCATCTCGCCGGAGATGTTCAAACACTACGGCGTACACATGCACGTGCCCGCCGGTGGGATACCGAAGGACGGCCCCTCGGCGGGCGTGGCGATGACCGTGGCGCTCGCGTCGCTCTTGACCGGGCGGCGCGTCAACTCGAACACGTCGATGACGGGCGAGATCACTCTCTCCGGTCTCGTCTTCCCTGTCGGCGGCATCAAGGAGAAAGTCTTGGCCGCGCACCGCGCCGGCATACGCCGCATCATTCTCCCCGCGCGCAACGAAGCCGACCTCGAAGACATCCCCGCCGACACACGCAAAGAGTTGGCGATCACACTCGTCACGCGCATCGGCGAAGCCCTAGACGCCGCGCTCGAAACAACCATCAGCAATCCGCCCCCACCGGCTGCGCCCGCAGACGACAGCCCACGCGAACCCGCGCCGCAGCAACAGACCACAGAACCGGAGACCGTCCACGCACGCGAGGCGCAATAGTCCTGCCGCCGTAGCGGCAGATGACTTTAGCCCGGCGTTGAAACGCCGGGGCATAGCGGTGGATTGAACCAGCGTCGCGTCAGCGACGCTTGCGCAAGCATGAGCGCGCACAGGAACGCATAGGTATAAATCAATCGTCGCTGACGCGACGTGGCACTGGGGGCTTCTGTTCCCGGCGTTGAAACGCCGGGCTAAACTCAGCGCGCCGCTACGCGGCAGATTCCTGCACCGGCTTCACTCACCCTCTGCCTCCACCCACGCCAGATTTCGCCGCGCAATCTCCGCAGACGGCGACTTCAGCCGCTCGAAGATGCTCAGCGCTTCTCGCAGCAACCGCACCGCCTCCGCGCTGTCACCTTCCTTCTCTGCAAGCAGCCCCGATTGGTGTAAGCTGCCGGCGATGCCGTGCTGGTCGCCGAGTTTCTTTCTGATCTCCAAGCTCTCGTTGTAGAGTCGCCGCGCTTCGCCCAGTTCGCCTTGCGCTTGTGCGAGCCAGCCCAACTGGTGCAAAGTGCTGGCGATGCCGCTCTGATCGCCGAGCTTCGTATTGATTTCTAGGCTCTCATCATAAAGCCGCCGCGCTTCGGCCAAGTCGCCTTGCGCTTGTGCGAGCCTACCCAGTTGGTGCAGCACACCAGCGACGTTAATTTGATCTTGCAAGCTGCGTAGAGTCTTTAGCGCATCTTGCAGTAGCCTACCTGCTTCATCCAATGCGCCCTGCTTTAGTGCTATGTTGCCTATATTCCAAGTAGTGATAGCGATGCTTCTTTGGTCGTCGAGCTTCCTTGTAATCTCCAAGCTCTCGCCATAGAGTTGCCGCGCCATCTCATATTCGCCCTGCTCTTTGGCGATCCGACCAAGTTGGTGCAGGGCGACGGCTACGCTACGCTCCTCCCCGCGGCGTCGCAGCACTGCCAATGCCCATTCGTAAACCTGTCGCGCCGCCTCGTAATCACCCCGTTCCATGCGCACCGTGGCAGCGTTGCCTGCAAGTTTTACAGCTTCGCCCTCGTCGCCCGCCGCCTCTGCTGCCCGCGCGCCCTGCTCGCCGCGCCGGAGCGCCTCGTCCCAGTAACCGCGCACACTCAGAACACCACCCATAGGGCTAGCCAATGCGCGAGCGAGCCAGATGATGCTTGGCCAGTCGCTCAACCCTTCGGCCACATCCATCGCTGCCAACAGGTTGTCCTGCTCCGCTTCCAGCGCGTCGTAGGCTTCGGGCGTCTCTTGTTCGTGCGCTTCGGCGTGGCGCAGGAAATGGGAGACGAAACGGCGGCGGTAGTTGTCGGTGTGGGCATCTTGCCGCAATCGTGCTAATGCCAGTTGGCGGGTCAGACCTTCGAGTGCGAGGCGTGTGCCTACTTCCGTCGTCTTGACCAGCCAGAGCGCCGCCAGTCGCTTCACCGCTTTATTCAGGCGGAGTACGTCCCCTTTGAAGCCGGCGACTTTCGCAAGTGCCTTGCGCGAGGCATCCGGGGTGAACAGCGCGAGCGCGAGCAAAGCTGCACGGCCGTCGGCGGTGAGTTGGGGGAGGTTGAAGGAGCGGGTGAAGACGCGCTCGGCGGCGTCGCCTATGCCGTGCGTGAGATCGTCAAGGACAGTTGTGGGGTCTAGGGCCGCGTCAATCTGCGCGACGACCCACTGCATGACCAGCGGGTTGCGGGCGGCGGTGTTGATGATGTGATCGTGGTCGAGTTGGGCGAAGGTGTTGCGGTCGTTCGTCTCTTTGATCAGGAGTTGCAGATAGGGGCGTGCCTCTTCGAGCGACATGGCGTCAACAAGGACGTTGTGCTTGTCGTCAATCTTCTGGCGCGTGGTAATGAGCGCGGACGCAGGCGCGTTGTGCAGGAAGTCGGCGCAAGGGCATTGCTCCGTTTCCGTCACGTCCTCAAAATTGTCGAGGATGACGAGCGTGGGCGCTTCGGCGAGCAGGGCGCGAACGGCCGCAGCTTTCGGCTCAGGCGCGAGTTGGCGCAGGTCTGCGTGGCCGAGTTGCGTGGCGATCTCGTCGAGCAGCGTGGCGCGGGTGTAGTCGGCGCGACCGAGGGCGGATGTCCAGACGATGCGCCCGGCGAAGGTGTGGATGAGCGCGCGGGCCGCTTCTGCGGCGAGCGTCGTCTTGCCGACGCCGCCCGCGCCCCAGAGGACGACGAGTCGTTGGTTGACCGGCGCAAGCTCATCGCGCAAGCGCGTGATGATGTCGTGCCCGTCCTCGTCGCGGCGGGCGACGAACTCGACGACGAGGAAGTCGGGAATTTGCGCCGACGTGACAAGCTCGGCCGCGTTGGGGCGTCGTGTGGGCGTTGAAGTGTCGGGGCGCGCTGTGGTCGCCGCCATGTCCGCGATGGCGGCGCGGATGCCTTGCACGACGTTGAGGAAGGCTTCGTCCTGATTCGCCCACAGGCTGATGGGCGTTGCGTCCTTCGGCAGACCTTGCAGCTTGCCGAAGGGCGCGTCCATCCAGTCGCAGGGGTGCAGGATGATGGGGATGACGCGTGCCGTGCCGGCCTCGTGCCGCGCCATCGCCTGTTTGACTTCGATGTCGGTGCAGTAAGTTGAAGCGAGAAAATCCACGCTGACGAGTAGCAGGATGATCTCGGCGGAGTTCAAGTGTTCATTGATCTGCCCATCCCATTCTGTGCCGGCGGGGATGCGCCGGTCGTGCCAGCCTGTAATGACGCCCGCGTTCTTCAACGTCGCCAGATGCTTCTCCAAGCGGTCGCGCAAGGCTTCGTCGTTGTGAGCGTAAGAGTAGAAGATTTCGACGGGCACGCTTGGCGTCGCTCCTTTGACCGATGAGGTGCGATCATCTTACACCAGATAGCAAAATAACTTGCGGGGCGATAGCAAGACTGCCTACGAAGACAGCGCGCGCAAAGCGAACCATAGGGTCGGCCGATGCGAGAAAAGAAAGCGCCAGCTTAAACCCACCGGGTTGTAAGCTGGCGCGCAGTTGCGGGCGAAATTGTATGGCAGGTGCGCGTAGTGCACCTGCCAATCTAAGGTCAGACGTTAGGGTAGTGCTTCGACGTTGATGTAGAAGCGGTACGCGCCCGCCTGTTGCACGCCGAGCAGGAAGTGGACGTTGACCGACGCGCCCGCTGCGAGCGGCGTGCCGAGCGTGACCGTCCCCGTAGAGAGCGACGAATTGAAGCCGCCGCCGTTGGGCTGCGCTGGCGGCGTCTCCAGCGTCGTGCCCTGAATGGAGGTCGTGCCGCCGCCCGACAAGTTCGCCGTGAACGTGCTGCCCGTGATCGGGCGCAAATCGGCCGTGCCCGACGGCGCGGGGAACGTTGTGATGTCCACGACCCGGTAGCGCAAGCGCGTGACCGCCGCGCCCGTGTTATTCGTCACCTTGCGGCGAATGTCGAGCGTGCCAAAGGTCGAGGTAGCACCTGAGCCGGGCGTGAAGTCGCGTGACCGCGCGCATGCACTTGTTGCGGAGCCGGAACTGGAGCAGCCCGGATCAACCAGCGACAGCTTGATCGTCGCGTTGCGCAGGACAGGCGAAGACAGGTTCTCCGGCCCCGGCGCGCCGAGTCGCTGACCGGCGGCGGTTGACGTGCCTTGCGTGTCCACAATAAGGAAGTCCGTGGCGTTGTTGCCCGTGTCGGTCGGCAGCCCCGTCGTCAGGCTGTACTTGCGGAAGAAGCTGTAGTCAATCGCTAAGACCGCTATGGCCGTGTAGCCCGTGCCCTCTTTGTAGGTCGTGTTCGCTTCCGACGTTGAGCCGACCGCGTCGAGCCGGTTGGCGGTTGAGAAACTGCCGCCGCCCGTCGAGTTGTTGAAGATGGCGATGCCGGCGTTGTCGGGGATGTCGGTCGTGTAGGTCAAGTTAGCCGTCGCGGTCGTGCCGTTGCCGGCCGGGTAGCCGCTGATCGAGTAGGCGACCGAGTTGGCGCAGAGGAAGTGGCCGCCCGCGGGGATGGCCGTGCCGTTCGGGACGACGCAGCGCGCCGTACCATCCGACGCCGCCACGGCGAGACCGGCCGAAGCGTCCGCCGCCTGCGTCGTCAGCGTCGCGCCTGTGGTGTTGTAGAGTTCGATGAACTCGTCGTTTGCGCCGCTCGGGCCGCGCAAGCGGAACTCGCTGATAATCAACTGCCCGGCGGTGGTCGGCGGCACCGCCTGCGTGATGTTCAGAGACCAACCGCCGCTGATCGAGCCGCTGTCGCCGGACAGATCGTCCGTGATGTAGAGCGACCAAGTGCCGTTGGCCTGCGCGGGCGTCAAGCCGTTGAAGGCGGTGGCGAAGGTGGCCGTGCCGACGGTCGTCGGTTCGTTGTAGGGGCCGGCGGGCGCGGGCGCGGGGAACGTGTCGCCCGCACTCGGATTGCCCGGTCTGTAGCTGGTGCTTGAGCACGGGCCGGCGTCCGGCAGGAGCGTCGCGGCCGCGTCGTCCATCGTGATGTTGAGGTTGGAGATACCGGGGGGGCCTGAGCCGCACGAGTCCGACCAGAAGTGTAGGTTCGCGCCGTTGGGCGCGACGAGCAGCATGTCTATGTCATCTGGGAAAGTGTGGCTGATGCCCGTGAGTGTCAGCGTCACCTTCGTGATGTTGCCGGCGAGGCCCGAGACGGTGATGTTCGACGGATACGGGTTGGCCGGCGTGGGCGGCGTCATCCCGTCCACGATAGTGATGGCCGCCGGGTTCGAGAAGACGACCTGCGGCGCGGCCGGGGTGGCCACAACCGCCGGCTTACGCCCCGAGCCGGTCTTCTGGAACACATCCTGTGCCAGCAGGCTAGGCGGCAGGCAGAGGAACGAGCAGAGTAGTAACGCCGCTAGCGGCCCGCGGATAGTGCGAAAAGGGGTGCTCATAATTTTCTCCTAGGACACTTAAGACCGGCCGGGCAAGGCCGGTGGAATTGATGCTCAGCCCGCGCGAGGGGTGGTGCTGCGCTTGTGTCAAAACTTCTGCGGGGCCGCTTCCTTGGTTGATGTTTGAGTATGCACTCGATGCTTCGTCAGAAACACGCAGACGGTAGTCGGGTCGAGACTGTCAGTTGACTGTCTTCAATGGATCGGTTGAGCCGGGCCAAATGTACCATATCGCACATGCGCGCGGCAATATACTTATCAACGGAGCACGCGGAGATACGTTATGATGCCGACCGCCGGATGCCTACGCGGATGAAACGAAGCAGGTTAATCGGTCTATGCGCGGGCGCGTTGGCCCTGCTGTCCGTGCTGGCGAACGACGCGCGCGCCGCCGAGAGCGCGCCGCCGACGAGCGTACCGCACGGGCTGGAGCCGCTGGTGCTGGTCGGCGTGGCGTTGATGCTCTTTGTCGCCAAGTTGGGCGGCGAGGTGTGCGAGCGTTGGCAACAGCCGGCGGTGCTCGGCGAATTGTTGGGGGGCATACTGCTCGGCAACCTCGCGCTCGTCGGGTTGCATTTTACCGATGCGCTCAAACAGAACGCGACCATCGGCGCGCTCGCCGAGTTGGGCGTCATCGTGTTGCTCTTTGAGGTGGGCTTGGGGTCGAGCATGGGTGAGATGCTGGCGGTCGGGCGCGCGGCGCTACTTGTCGCGGCGGCCGGTACGTGCGCGTCGTTCCTGCTCGGCTGGGCGGCTGCTGCCTACTTTCTGCCCGATGTACCGCGCCTCGCGCACCTCTTCATCGGCGCGAGCCTTTGCGCGACGAGCGTCGGCATCACGGCGCGCGTGTTGCGCGATCTGGGGCGCTTGCAGACGCGCGAGGCCCGCGTGATCTTAGGCGCGGCGGTCGTGGACGACGTGTTGGGGCTGGTCATCTTAGCGGTGATGGCCGGCATCGTCGCGGCGGCGACGACGGGCGTGGCGCTATCGAAGCTGGCGGTGTTTGTCATCGCGTTGAAGGCCGCGGTCTTCCTCGTCGGTGCGGGTGTGGTGGGGCGCTACGTCGTGCCGCAACTGTTTCGCGGCGTCAGGCGCTTCGAGGGGCGCGGTGTGCTGCTCGCGTTTGCCATCGCGTTCTGTCTGCTGCTCGCATGGGCGGCCGCTAAGTTCGGACTTGCGCCCATCATCGGCGCGTTCGCCGCCGGGCTGGTGTTGGACGAAGTCCACTTCGAGCGTCTGCCACAGCACGATAAGCGCGACTTGGAAGAACTGCTTGCGCCCGTGAGCGCGCTGCTCGTCCCCATCTTTTTCGTGTTGACGGGAATGCGCGTGGACTTGCGCGTCATCGCGCGCCCCGCTCTGCTCGGCTTTGCACTGGTGCTGACGCTCGCGGCCCTTTTGGGCAAACAGGTCTGCGGGCTGGCGGTGGTGGAGCGCAAGATAAACAGGCTCGCCATCGGCATCGGCATGCTGCCGCGCGGCGAGGTCGAACTGATCTTCGCGGGCGTCGGCGCGACGCTCATGCTGCCTGACGCAAGCGGCACGCTCGTGCCGGTCGTCGATGCGGCGACCTACGGCGCAATCGTCGTGGTCGTGCTCGTCACGACGCTGGTGACGCCGCCGCTCCTCAAGTGGGCGTTGACGCGCACGCGCGCGGAGCAGGCGACGGACTAGATCATGGCTCATTAATCGAACAAGGAGAAACCAGATGGCGACGAAGAAGGCGCAGAGCAAAGCGGGCATCGCCGCGAATCGGCGCGGCCAACAGATGGGCGACGAGCGCAGCAGCAGTCCGAGCAAGATGAGCGTGGACAAGCGGAACACGCCGGCCCTCAGCGGCCGGCGCAAGCTGGCGAACAAGTTTCTGGGCGACGCCTCGGCGCAGACCGGCGGCGGCAACTTGGCCGCGCCGCGCACCAACCGGCCCTCGACACCGGCAGCGCTGCCGACGGGCAGAAAACTCGGCGAGTCGGGCGGCGAGAAAGTGTTCAAACAGCGACAGGCACGCAAAGGCAAGACTAAATAAAGCCAACGCAGCAAACTGCCGCGTTAGCGGCGCGCTGAGTTGAGCATGGCGTTTCAATGCCGGGAGCGCGCGGCCGAATTGATCGTCGTCGCGTCAGCGACGATTGACGGCCGGTACATTCAATCGTCGCTGACGCGACGATGTGATTTGCTTGCTTGACCCGGCGTTGAAACGCCATGCTCAACTCAATCTGCGCTACGTGGCGGCTTCATTAGCCGCCTCATTTTTCTTCCGCCCACGTAATAGCGGTGTTATAACTGACGCTGCCTCACGGCACATAGACCGCCGACGGAGTTTAGACCCGCGTGCAACGACCTCAACCCAAAGTCTTCGTCAGTTCAACTTGGCTCGACTTGCTGCCTGAGCGCGAAGCCGTGGAGGCCGCCATCCACCGGATGCGCGACTCCGACTTCAACGGCATGGAATATTTCGGCAGCCGGGACGACACGCCGCGCGAGGTCTCGCTCGCCGAAGTGGATCGCAGCCACGTGTACGTCGGCATCTTCGCCGCGCGCTATGGCTCCGGCATCACTGAAGAAGAATACCGACGCGCTCGCGAACGTGGCTTGATCTGTCACATCTATTTCAAGGCCGAAGCGAGTATCACGCTCGACAAGGTGGAAAAAGGCCGAGCGCAGCAAGCGCGGCTCAAAAAGCTGAAAGCAGAGTTAGCGAAAGCGCACATCGTAACCCCGTTCACCAGCCCCGATGATCTCGCCACCAAAGTGCTCGCCGATCTGCATCGTTGGCTGGCAGAGGAATATCAACCACAGCCCACAGTCGCCACGCCCGCCGAAGCGACTGCCGCGCTCGCGCTTGCTGCGCTGCACCAACTCCCGCCGCCGCCGGGCGACTTCACAGGGCGCGCGGCCGAGTTGGCCGAACTTACCGCCAACATCGAGCGCGGCGTCAACATCTCCGGTCTGCAAGGACAAGGCGGCATCGGCAAGACCGCGCTCGCGCTCAAGCTGGCTGAGCAACTCGCGCCGCACTACCCGGACGCGCAGTTCTATCTCGACTTGAAGGGCGCGAGCAAGCAACCGCTCGCCGCGACGGACGCGCTCGCGCACGTCATACGCGCCTACCATCCGGACGCTAAGCTGCCCGACAATGAAGCGGCGTTGCGTGGACTCTATCAGAGCGTGCTGCACGGTCAGCGCGCGCTCCTGTTGATGGACAACGCGGCCGCCGCCGCACAGGTCGCGCCGCTCATCCCGCCTGTCAGTTGTGTGCTGCTCGTCACCTCGCGCCAACACTTCACGCTGCCGGGTCTGCACCCGATAGACCTCGACACGCTGCCGGTGGAAGATGCGCGCAAGCTGCTGCTGACCATTGCGCCGCGCACAGGCACGCAGGCAGACGAGTTAGCGAAACTCTGCGGCTATCTCCCGCTCGCGCTCCGCCTCGCCGCCAGCGCCATCGCCGAACGCGCCGACCTCGGCGTGGCCGACTACGTGCGGCGGCTGACAGACGCCCGGCAGCGGCTCAATCTGATCGAAGCTTCGCTCGGTCTGAGCTACGACCTGCTGAGCACGGAACTGCAACAGCGTTGGCGCACCCTCGCCGTCTTCCCCGTCACGTTCGACGCCGCCGCCGCCGCCGTCGTATGGGCGACGGAACTGGACGCCGCGCAGGATGCGCTGGGCGAGTTGGTCAAGTACAGCCTGCTGACTTGGAACGACCCAATCGCTCGTTACAGCATGCACGATCTCGCGCGCCTGTTTGCCGATAGCCGCATGAGCGCCGACGAACGAAACACAGGGCAAGCGCGACACGCTATACATTATGCGGACGTGCTTACGGCAGCGAATGCTCTTTACATGCAAGGCGGCGAAGCGATCATGCGCGGGCTGGCGTTGTTCGATGCCGAGTGGACTAACATTCAGGCCGGACAGTCATGGGCCGCGCGTCACGCCAGTGATAACGACACTAATGCCCGGCTGTGTGCTCGTTATCCTTCTGTCGGTGCATACGTGCTCCACTTGCGCCAGCATCCACTAGAGCGAGTTAACTGGTTGCAGCAAGCTTTAGCTGCGGCACGGAAGGCCAACGACCGACTTGGCGAGCGCAGCGCGCTCGGTAACCTCGGTCTGGCCTACGCCAACTTGGGTGAGCCGCGCCGCGCTATTGAACTCTTCGAGCAGGCATTAGAGATTACCCACGAGATCGGCGACCGGCGCGTCGAGGGCAGCTTGCTCAACAATCTCGGCGGTGCTTATAAAGCTTTGGGCGAGCCGCGCCGCGCAATTGAGTACTGCGAGCAACACTTGATCATCGCCCGCGAGATCGGCGACCGGCGTGGTGAAGGCAGCACCTTGGTCAACCTCGGCCTTGTTTATAAGACCATGGGTGAGCTACGCCGCGCAATGGAGTTTTATGAGCAGGCGTTAGTCATTCTTCGGGAGATTGGTGACCGGCGTACCGAAGGCACTGATCTCTGGAATATGAGTCTTGTACTTGATGAGCTTGGTGATCGCGTTCAAGCCATTGCTCATGCCGAGGCTGCGCTAAAGATTCGTGAGCAGATTGATGACCCAAACGCCGCTAAGGTGCGCGAACAATTGGCTGAGTGGCGCGGGCAGGGGGAGTGAGGGTGAGTTATCACTGCCTATGGCGCGTGCAGAGCGGCACGTAAGAAAACGAGGAAGGATGAAAGCCAAGTGGTGAGCTTTCATCCTTCCTCGTTTGCTGTTTAGCCTTCGACGATCCATGTGTCGCCGCTGTTGATGAGTTTCTCTAGGCTGCCGGGGCCGGTCTTGGCGATGGCGGCGTCGATCTGGGCGGTGAGCATGTCCTCGTAGGTGTCGCGCTGGACGGAGCGGAAGATGCCGACGGGTTGCGGAAAATCGGGGTACTCCATGCGCGCGAGCATGAAGGCGACCGAGGGGTCTTTCAAGTGTATGTCGTGGACAAGGCAGTCGTTTTCGTTGAGACCCGTCTCGCTGCCGAGTTGCACGACTTCGGGGTGCGCGCCGTTCATGCGAATCCCTCGGTCGCGGTTCTTGCCGAAGACCATCGGCTGCCCGTGTTCAAGATAGATCATGCGGTCGGCGCGCTCTGCGCGTTGGGTGAAGTATTCAAACGCGCCGTCGTTGAAGATGTTGCAGTTCTGATAGACCTCGACGAACGAGATGCCCTTGTGTCGCGCCGCCGCCTGCACGGTCGCGCCCAAGTGTTTGACATCCAGATCGAGTGAGCGCGCGACGAACGTCGCCTCCGACGCAATGGCGAGTGAGACGGGGTTGACGGGATAATCGATCACGCCCATCGGCGTGGACTTCGTTTTCTTGCCGAGTTCCGACGTGGGGCTGTACTGCCCTTTGGTCAGCCCGTAGATGCGGTTGTTGAAGAGTATGTAGTTGATGTCGAGGTTGCGGCGGATGGCGTGCATGAAATGGTTGCCGCCGATGCTAAGTGCGTCGCCGTCGCCGGTGATGACCCAGACGGAGAGTTCTGGGTTCGCGCCCTTGATGCCGGTGGCGATGGCGGGCGCGCGCCCGTGTATGCTGTGGAAGCCGTAGGTGTTCATGTAGTAGGGGAAGCGACTGGAGCAGCCGATGCCTGAGACGAACACCACCTTCTCGCGCGGGATGCCGAGTTCCGGCATCACCTTCTGCACGTTGTTCAGGATCGAGTAGTCGCCGCAACCGGGACACCAGCGCACCTCCTGATCCGACGTGAAGTCGGCCTTCGTCAACTTCACGACGGGCGGCGCAACCGCACCGGCGACCACCGGCGCAGGTTCACTCTCAGGCGCGACTCCGCCGCCCACGTTCCCCGCAATGCCCTGCACGTTCTCCTCGTGCCCATTCGCGCCGTGTCCGTTCAGTCCGTTTGTATTCATCTCTACTCCTTAAGACTATGTAGTTCGCTGCCCGACTGCGCTTATAAATACTCTTCAACCTTCCGCTCGATCTCGCGAATCTGGAACGGGCGGCCTTTGACCTTTGAGAACGCGACGGCGTCCACGAGGTACTTGGCGCGGAGCATCGTGCAGAGTTGACCGAGGTTCATCTCAGGCACGATCACTTTGTCGAAGCTAGCTAAGACCTCGCCCAAGTTCTGCGGGAACGGATTCAAATAACGTAGGTGTGCGCTCGATACTGCGTGCCCGGCGCGTTGCAGGCGTTCGACCGCAGAGGTGATCGCGCCGTAGGTCGAACCCCAGCCGAGTACGAGCACACGGCCTGTCTTTGCGCCGAAGACTTCCACGTCGGGTATCTCCTGCGCGACGCGATCAACTTTCGCCTGCCGCATGCGCACCATGAACTCGTGATTCTCCGGGTCGTAAGAGACGTTGCCCGTGATGTGCTGCTTCTCGATGCCGCCGATGCGGTGCTCAAGTCCGGGCGTGCCCGGCAGAGCGTAGGGGCGCGAGAGCGTCTGCTCGTCGCGCTCGTAAGGCAGGAAGCCCGCCGGGTCGCTCGCGAGTTTCACTTCGATCTTCGGCAGCTCGTCAATCTTCGGCAGCGCCCAAGGCTCCGCGCCGTTGGCGAGATAGCCGTCCGAGAGGTAGAAGACCGGCGTCATGTATTTGAACGCGAGCCGCACCGCTTCAATCGCCATGTGGAAACAATCGGCGGGCGTGGCGGGCGCGACGACAACCGCCGGGCACTCGCCGTTGCGCCCCCAGACCGCTTGGAAGAGATCAGCCTGCTCGGTCTTCGTCGGCAAGCCTGTGGACGGGCCGCCGCGCTGCACGTTGATGATGACGAGCGGCAACTCGGTCATGACGGCCAAGCCAATTGCTTCCTGCTTCAACGCGACGCCGGGGCCTGATGTGCCGGTCAAGCCGATGTGCCCGGCGAACGATGCGCCGATGGCGGCGCAGACGGCCGCGATCTCGTCTTCAGCTTGAAACGTGCGCACGCCGAAATTTTTGTGGCGCGCCAACTCGTGCAGAATGTCGGACGCGGGCGTGATTGGATATGAACCGTAGAAGAGCGGCCGACCCGCGAGCTGCGACGCGGCGACGAAACCGATGGCGGTCGCTTCGTTGCCGGTGATCTTGCGATACTTGCCCGGCGCGATGTGCGCCTTCCGCACCGTGTAGTGCGTGGTGAAAACTTCAGTCGTATCCGCGAAGTTGTAACCAGTCTTCAAAGCGATCTCGTTGGCCTTGGCGACTTCGGGCAGCTTCGCAAACTTCGCGTTGATCCACTTCAGCGTCGCGTCCATCGGCCGGTCGTAGAGCCAGTAGAGCACGCCCAAGGCGAAGAAGTTCTTGCAGCGATCCATCTCCTTGCGCCCCAAGCCCACTTTTGCCTCTTGCAACGCGCGCAGATTCAAAGTCGTGATCGGCAGCTTGTGGACGCGATAGCCCGCGAGCGTGTCGTCTTCGAGCGGGTTGACGGCGTAAGCCGCCTTTTTCAAGTTCTCTTTATTGAACTCGTCCGTGTTGATGATGATCGTGCCGCCCTCTTCCAAGTCAGACAAGTTGACTTTGAGGGCGGCCGGATTCATCGCGACCAGCACGTTCGGCTCGTCGCCGGGCGTGCGTATGTCCTGCGACGAAAAGTTGAGTTGAAAACCGGAGACGCCGGGCAGAGAGCCGGCGGGCGCGCGAATCTCGGCCGGGAAGTCGGGCAAGGTCGAGATGTCGTTGCCGAGCACGGCCGAGGTGTTTGTAAACTGCGTGCCCGTCAACTGCATGCCGTCACCCGAATCGCCCGCGAAGCGGATGGTGACGGTCTCGACCTCTTCATGGTGTTTCTCGACGTGTTCAGCGGGCGGCGTATCGATGACTGTACTCATGGCGTTTCCAAAAGATTCCTTTGCTGGGTTGTTAAGCCCTGAAACTTCAATGCAGGCAGGAGAATTTAACTCGCGTTGTCTCAAGAGCCATTCTAACAACAGCCGACTAACGGCTCAAGCTAACACGCCGCGCGAAAATTTCCCACGCGGCGTGGGTGAAAAGCCTCAAGCAGAGCACGTTAATCGTGCCGGCCGATGAGGACAAGCGGCGTAACTGCAACTCTGAGGCCGCACGCGCGGGCCATTTCGTTGACAGCGCGCACACAGCGCACCTACGATACGCCCGACCCGCACAAGTAAACTTAAGTTGACGCGTATGACGAAAGAAACTATCGGCATCGGGATCATCGGCACGGGCTTCGCGCGCAAGACGCAGTTGCCGGCCTTCAAAGCATGCGCGGGCGCGCGCCTCGTCGCGATTGCAAGCGGGCACAGGGCGAACGCAGAAGCGGTGGCCCGCGAGTTCGACATCCCGTTTGTCGCTGATGATTGGCGCGCGGTCGTGGCGCACGCGGATGTTGATCTCGTCAGCATCGTCACGCCGCCCGTCACGCACAGAGAGATGACGCTCGCGGCGCTCGCCGCCAAAAGGGTCGTGCTGTGCGAGAAGCCAATGGCCATGGACGCGCACGAGACGGGCGAGATGCGCCGCCACGCCGTCGATCTAAACGCGTTCGCACTGATCGATCACGAGTTGCGTATGCTACGTGGCCGGCAACGCCTGCGCGAGTTGCTGCACGCGGGCGAGATCGGGCGTGTGCTTCATGCGCGTTTTACCTTCCGCTCAGACTCGCGCGCGAGCGCCGCATATGCTTGGAATTGGTGGTCTGACAGAGAGGCGGGCGGCGGTGCGCTCGGCGCAATCGGCTCGCACGCGGTGGACGCTTTCCGTTGGCTGCTCGGCGCGGAGATCAGCATGGTCTGCGCGCAACTTGCAACCCACGTATCGGAGCGGCCCGACGAACGGACAGGTGCGGCCATCGCGGTGACGACCGACGACGAGGCGAATCTGTTATTGCGTTTCGCCGACAGCGCGTTGACCAATGGTACGACCGGCGCGATCTCGCTCTCGATGGTCGCGGCGGGGCAACCGGAAAACAGTCTCGCCTTCTTCGGCGAACGCGGCGCGCTCATGATCAGTGAACCGGAAGAACTCTATCGCGCTGAGATGGGGACAGGCGCGTGGCAACGCGTCGAAGTTGCGCCCACACCGCTCGCGCCCGGCATGCGCGATGGCAGTTGGTCGCGCGGTTTCACCGTCTTCGCCCGCGAGATCATCGACGCCTTGCTGGCCGGACGCGCGACCGTGCCACACGCCGCCACGTTTGAAGACGGTCATCGCACGCAACTCGTCCTCGACGCCGCACGCCGCGCACACGAGAGCAAGAGTTGGGTGGACGTGGACTAATGCCGGGAGCACGGGGGCCCCTACAGCCCGCTATGAGCGCCGTCAGGCGCGAACAAAAACATGCGCCGCCATTCACGCGTGAATGGCGGCGCTTCGTAATGAAGCGTGCGGGCGCACGCTTTGGCGGGCAGGGATGCCCGCGCTCCCGGCAGGTGCGCTTCATTCTTTCTGCTTGCGCGCCGTCATTGCTTGCTTGATGAACGCTTCCACGTCTTCGCCGTAGAAGCGCGGCATCGATGCCGGCCAGTTGGCTTTGTCGGCGTACATCTTGTTGAGACCTTTTTGAATCTCCGGGTCGCCGCCGGTGAAGCCTTTGATCAGTTCCGACCAACGCGCGGCGAGTGCCTGAGCCTGCTCGCTCGCCGGATCGACGCCCGTCGCGACCGCCGCCTCGCACTCCTTGATCAGCGCCGCCCAATCGCGTTGCCCTTGCTCGACGACCTCGCGCGGGACGATCTTCTGGCGCTCGGCGATCTTCTGTTGCGCCTCCGGCGAATAGTATTTCTTTGTCCAGTCCATGTCGCTCATAGTTATCACCTCTACGATCTGTTTGAATGCCTCCCAGTCGGGTGTACCCCGCTCGTTCAGCAGCCGCTCGGCGCGCGTGATGGCGTCGAGCGCCCGGTCGAGTCTGGTGCGCTGTTCCGCCAACACCCAACGTTGCAGCCGGAGCGTCGTCGCCAGATCGAACTTCTGCCCGCCGAGCAGTTGTTTGATCTGTTTGAGCGGCAGCCCAATGAATTTCAACGTCACGATCTGCTGCAAGCGCGCGAAATCATTCGCGCCGTACAGGCGATAGCCGGCGGCCGTGCGCCGCGCCGGCTTGAGCAGGCCCAGCCGGTCGTAGTGATGCAGCGTGCGGACTGTGACGCCCGCCTGCGCGGCAAACTCGCGCGCCTGAAACAGAGGCTCGGTCGTCGGTTTCAAGTCTCACCCTCCTGTCGCCAAACACCTTAAGGTCTGACGCAACGTCAGGGTCAAGTGCTCTGGCGAAAAAATTTCTGAGCGACGAAAAAAGTTTAGCACGGGCAGCGCGGCGCGCTGTTTTCGCTTGCGCGCACGCGGCAACTTATAAGATAAGCAGGCGTGACCAAACGGCAGAGAGCGCAAGCCCCGCCCCGCGTGCGCGTCGGCGTGGACACGGGCGGGACGTTCACGGATTTCGTCTACGCGCACGCTGGGCGCGTGCACATCTTCAAGCTGGCCTCGACACCCGACGATCCTTCGCGCGCGATCACAGAGGGCTTGCGGCGCATCGCCCGCGAGACGGATGGCAAGCTCCCCGCGCTCGAAGTCGTGCACGGCACGACCGTCGGCACGAACGCCTTGCTCGAACGACGCGGCGCGCGCGCGGCGCTCGTCACCACCGCCGGCTTCGAGGACGTGTTAGAGATCGGTCGCCAAGCGCGCCCTGCCCTCTATGATCTCAACGCCACACGCCCCGCGCCGCTCATCCCGCGCGCTCTGCGGTTCGGCGCGAGCGAGCGCGTGAGCGCGACCGGCGCAGTGCTCACGGAGTTGACCGACGAAGCGCTCTCTGAATTGATAGCGAAAATCAAACGCGCGCGGGTCGAAGCAGTCGCCATCTCCCTGCTCTTCTCCTTCGTGCATCCGGCACATGAGCAGCGCATCGCGCGCGCGCTTGCAGACTTGGGCGTACCGCTCTCCGTCTCGCACGAAATCCTGCCGGAGTATCGCGAGTACGAACGCACCTCGACCGTCGCGATCAACGCTTACCTGCAACCGTTGATGGGCGCTTATCTCGAACGCCTGCGCGCAGACGCGCCGCGTTTGCGCGTGATGCAATCATCGGGCGGCAGCATCTCGGCGGCGGCCGCGGCGCGCGAGCCTGTGCGCACGATCCTGTCGGGGCCGGCGGGCGGTGTGGTCGGCGCGCTCGCGGCGGCGCGCACGAGCGGCGCGCCCGACATCATCACGTTCGACATGGGCGGCACATCAACTGATGTCGCCTTGTGCGTCGCGGGCGAGATCAAGACGACGAACGAGGCAACGGTTGCGGCGCTGCCGGTCGCCGTGCCCGTGCTCGACATACACACGGTCGGCGCGGGCGGCGGTTCAATCGCACGCGTGGACGCGGGCGGGAGTTTGCGCGTCGGGCCGGAATCGGCGGGCGCGCAGCCCGGCCCCGCCTGCTATGGGCGCGGCACGCGCGCGACGGTGACGGATGCGAACCTCGTGCTCGGTCGCTTCGGCGGCGCGGCCCTTTTAGGCGGCGACTTCGAGTTGGACGAGGCGCGCGCGCACGCGGCGCTTGGCGATCTCGCTCAACAGATGACTGAAGCAACAGGTCGGCGCGTGCGCACAATCGAGGCCGCGCTCGGCGTCGTGCGCGTGGTCAACGCAGGCGTGGAGCGCGCGTTGCGCGTGGTCTCGGTCGAGCGCGGCCACGATCCGCGCGGCTTTGCGCTCGTAAGTTTCGGCGGCGCGGGCAGCTTGCATGCGTGCGCGCTGGCGCAAAGTCTTCGCATCCCGCGCGTCATCGTGCCGCGCCGGCCCGGCGCACTCTCCGCGCTCGGCGCGCGCTCGTCCGACGTGATCAAAGACACGAGCCGCACCGTCATGCTCGCAGCGACAAAAGAAAACATGCCCGCACTCGCACGCACGTTTGCTGAACTCGAACGCGCGGCGCGGGCAGCGCTCAAACGTGAAGGCTTCGCGCCCGCACGGCAGCGCCACGAGCATAGCGTGGCGGCGCGCTACAAGGGGCAATCGTTTGAGTTGGAGATCAAATGGCGGCGGGGCGGCGCGCTCGCGCCCGCTTTTCATCGCGCGCACCATGCGCGTTACGGTTACGCGCAGACAGACAGCGAGGTTGAGATCGTGAGCGCGCGCGTACGCTCCGCCGGGTTGGTCAAAAAGTTGCAGCGTGAACGTTTGATCGGGCGCACTGACAGAGAGACGACCGCGCGCCCTCGGTTCGCGCAAGTTTATTTCACCAACCAGCCGACGCGCGTCCGCGTCTATCTGCGCGAAGCGCTCGCGCCGGGTGCGCGTCTGCGTGCGCCGTGCATCGTGACGGAGTATTCATCCACGACGCTCGTGCCGGCCGACGCGCGCGCAATGATCGACCGACACGGCAATCTGATCATCGAACTATGAATCGCACACAACGCTTTGATCCAGTCACGCTGGAAATCTATCGCGCACTCTACACGTCGGTCGCGGAAGAGATGGGCGTCGCGCTCCGGCGCACGGCCCATTCGCCGAACATCAAGGAGCGCCGCGACTATTCGTGCGCCGTCTTCGACGCGCGGGGCCGTGTCATCGCGCAGGGCGACCACATGCCCGTGCATCTCGGCTCGATGCCGATGGCAGTCGCCGCCGCGCTTTCGACCACGATGCTTGCGCCCGGCGATGTGGTCGCGCTCAACGATCCATTTGCCGGCGGCACGCACCTGCCCGATGTGACGCTCGTGATGGGCGTGTATGAAAGGGCAAAAGGCAAAGGGCAAAAGGCAAAGGGCAAAAGTGAGACGCACTCATCGTCGCCGCTCTTTTATGTCGCGAATCGGGCGCACCATGCGGACATCGGCGGGGCGTCGCCCGGTTCGATGGGGCTGGCGACTGACGTGTACGGCGAGGGCTTGCGCATTCCGCCGGTGAAGTTGGTCGCGGGTGGGTTGGTGATTGAAGACATGATGAAGTTACTGCTGGCGAATGTGCGCGGGGCGGAAGAGCGACAGGCGGACTTTGCGGCGCAGATCGGCTCGCTGCAAACGGGCGCGCGGCGTCTGTTGGAGATCGTCGGGCGCAGCGGCGCGCGTGAGGCGCGTGCTTATGCGGCACACTTGATCGCTTACTCGGCGCGGCTGATGCGTGCCGCCATCGGGGCGATGCCGGACGGCGTCTATGAAGCGGAGGACGCGTTGGACGATGACGGCGTGACGGACGAGCCGGTTGTTTTGCGCGTGCGCGTTGAGATTAAAGGTGAACGCGCTCTCATAGATTTTACGGGCAGCGCGGCGCAGGTCGCGGGGCCTGTGAACGCGGTCGAAGCGATCACGGTCTCGGCCGTCAGTTACGTCTTTCGCTGTCTGCTGGCCGCCGACGATGTGCCCGCGAGCGCAGGATTATTAGAGCCGATCACGGTCGTCGCGCCGCGCGGCACGGTCACAAACGCTCAGCCGCCCGCGAGTGTGGCCGGCGGCAACGTCGAGACCTCGCAGCGGCTCGTGGATGTGTTGTTCAAAGCGCTCGCGCAGGCGCTGCCCGACAAAGTGCCAGCGGCAAGTCAGGGCACGATGAACAACCTGACCATCGGCGGCACGGATGCGCGCACCGGCGGCGAGTTCGCTTACTACGAGACGGTCGCGGGCGGCATGGGCGCGCGCCCCCGTGCAGACGGCATGAGCGGCGTGCATACGCACATGACGAACAGCCTGAACACGCCGGTCGAGGCGCTTGAGTATGCCTACCCTCTGCGCGTGCGCGCGTATGCCTTGCGCGCGGACTCAGGCGGCGGCGGGCGCACGCGCGGCGGTGCGGGCATCGTCCGCGAGATCGAGACGTTGGTTGACGCGCGCGTAGCGCTGCTGGCCGACCGGCGACGGCGCGCGCCTTACGGTCTGGCGGGCGGCGCGGACGGGCAGCCGGGTCGTGATGTGATCGTGCGCCGCGACGGGCGCGTCGAAGCCATCGACGCGAAAGGCTCTTGGGCGCTCAAAGCGGGCGACCGCATACGCATCGAGACGCCGGGCGGCGGCGGACACGGTAAGGGATGAAGGATGAGGGCTGAGGGCTGAATAAGAAGCTGTCTGTTGTGCGTGGTTGAATTGTTTGCCGTGTTGGTGGCTTAAAACGAAGGGCGCGACCTGTTGGGGTCGCGCCCTTCGCTCCTTGCCCGCGTCTGGCTGACGCCCGTGCGCACCTTCGGATGACCTGCGTGTTTGCTTAAGTGGCGCTCGGACTCAGGTGGATGAGGTCGCACTACTTGCGAGCGCGCCGTTAGCTCAACGCCTCCCATCGACGCTGCCGCCGCAAGCCAAGCAACCGGCGCGCCCACTGGAATCTTCCACCTTCTCCTCGTCGGAGCCGACCTGCGCTTCGACCGGGGGCGCGGGCGGCGGCAGTTCCCGGAACGACTCGATGTTGCCGGTATCGCTCATGCTGAAGTAGGACAGGGATGAGGCGAGGATTAATGTTGCGACAGTGATCATGACTTTATTCATGGCCGTGCTCCTTTTTACGGTCTAGAGTGAGCGGCGGTGAAGCAGTAGGGGCCGTCGCGGGTTATCAATGAAACTATCTTGTTTGCTGCTTCATCTATTAACGCGCGCAATGGCGGCGCAGACCACCATCGAGCGCGAAAAAATTTTTGCGCCGGCCGAATGGCCCACCCCCCAGAGCCGCGTTTCAGTGCTAGAATGCCGAGCGCACGCCTAAGCCGAGCCTCAGGCCACTTACGAGACAGGTGGGGTCAAAGAAACACCGATGCCCGCACCCACACCACAGCATCTGACGCAACTGCTCGTCGCCTGGAGCGACGGCAACCGCGCCGCACTGGACGAACTGCTCCCGCTCGTCTATGACGAGTTGCGCCAGATCGCGCGCCGCTATATGCGCCGCGAACGCACCGATCACACCTTGCAGACTACCGCGCTCGTCAACGAAGCCTACCTGCGGCTGATCGATCAGCGACAGGTGCGTTGGCAGAACCGCGCGCATTTCTTCGCCATCGCCGCCGGCATGATGCGCCGCATCATCGTCGACCACGCGCGCAACTACCACCGGCAGAAGCGCGGCGGCGGCGCAATCAAAGTCCCGCTCGAAGAAGCCGCGGTGGTGGCGGACGAAAAGGCCGCGGAGCTGATCGCGCTCGACGATGCGCTCAAAGCTTTGGCCGAACTCGACCCGCGCCGCGCGCAGGTCGTCGAGTTGAAATACTTCGGCGGGCTGTCGAACGAGGAGACGGCCGAGGTGTTGCAGGTGCATCCGAACACGGTCATGCGCGATTGGAACATGGCGCGCGCGTGGCTCTACAAAGAGTTGAGCGGGGCGGACAGCGAAGCGCATGCCGATGAACCTTGAGCGTTGGCAAGAGGTCAGCCGTGTGTTCAAGCGTGCGCTCGACCGCGCGCCCGCCGCGCGGGCCGACTATCTGGCGCGCACGTGCGGCGACGATGCGTCGCTGCGCCGCGAAGTTGAAGCGCTGTTATGCGCGCACGAACAGGCGGGCGATGCGAGCTTCATTTCTGCGCCGGCCGCCGAGGACGCCGCGCCGCTCATCGCCGCAGAACAGGACGCGCTCGCGCCCGCCGAGACGATCAGTCACTACCGCGTGTTGCGGCGGATCGGCACAGGCGGGATGGGCGAGGTCTATCTCGCCGAGGACACGAAACCCGAACACCACCACCGCAAGGTCGCCCTCAAGTTGCTCCACTCAGAGTTCACCGCCGACCGCGAGCACCAGCATCGCTTCAAGCATGAAGCCGAAGCCGCGTTGACTTTGAACCATCCGAACGTGATGACGATCTACGAGATCGGCACGGCCCGCGACGTGCGCTTTATCGCCACCGAGTACATCGAGGGCGCGACGCTGCGCCAGCAGATCAGCGAGCGGCGCTTGGCGTTACCTGAAGCCTTAGAGATCGCAAGCCAGATCGCCGCCGCGCTCGCCGCCGCGCACGAGGCCGGCATCATCCACCGCGACATCAAACCTGAGAACGTGATGGTCAGGCCCGATAGCTACGTCAAAGTCCTCGACTTCGGTCTCGCCAAACTAACCGATCAGTTTCAAGCGCGGCACACGGACGGTGACGATACGTCTTCACATTCGCTCTTTCAAACCAACCCCGGCATGGTGTTGGGCACGATCAGTTATATGTCGCCCGAACAGGCGCGCGGGCAACAGGTGGATGAGCGCACGGACATTTGGAGTTTGGGTGTGGTGCTCTACGAGTTGCTGACGGGGCGGCTGCCCTTCGAGGGCGGGGACATCTACTTGCAGGCGACTGCCATTATGACGCGCGAGCCGCCGACGCTTGCGCACTACCTTGCGCGCGTGCCCGCCGGGTTGGAAGAGATCGTCAGTCGCACGCTCGCTAAAAGCCCGGCCGCGCGTTACCAGACCGCCCACGCTCTCTTGCGCGACCTGCGCCGCTTGAACCGAAAACTGACGACCAGCGGCGAACTCGAAGCGCTTTTGCCAGCGCCGATGAGCAGGCCGGTTAGCAGCCTGCCTACGCTGACAATTGAGGCAAAGCCGCGCGCGCGCACAACGAGCATTCGGTCGCTCGGCGGCGCGCTCAAGCGTCATCCGCGCGCCGCCGCCCTACTGGCCGCGACCCTTAGCGCCTTAGCCGCCATCGGTTTTCTCATCTACGAAAGTCTCTCTTGACACAGAGTGCCGGCGCGCACGCTTGATCACTGCCCGCCGCGCGCCGTCATCGTGCATCTTCGGCGGCGTAGATTTTGGCTGATTCCGCCGCGCTGATCGGCTAGAATACGCACGCTCGTCGCAGCCCGTTCGGCCCACCGGAGACGCGCAGTCAACTGCGCCCTAAAGCATGAGTATCGCCACAGGTACGCGCATCGGTCGCTATGAAGTGCAAGCCCTCCTCGGCGCGGGCGGCATGGGCGAGGTTTATCTGGCCGCCGATACGGAGTTGCACAGGGCTGTGGCGTTGAAAGTGTTGCCGATGGAAGTGGCGCTTGATCGTCGGCGCATGAAGCGCTTCCAGCAGGAGGCGCGCGCCGCCGCCGCGCTCAATCATCCGAACATCGCGCACGTCTATGAGATCGGCGAAAGCGACGGCCGCCCCTTCATCGCGATGGAGTTCATCGACGGGCTGACGCTGCGCGCGTGTATCCACGCTGAGCGGATGAGTCTGGCGAAGCTGCTGCGCTATTTGCAGCACGCGGCCGAAGGGCTGGCCAAAGCCCACGCCGCAGGGATCGTGCATCGCGATCTGAAACCCGACAACATCATGATCACGCGCGACGGCTTTGCCAAGGTGCTCGACTTCGGGCTGGCCAAACTCGTCGAGCCACAGCAGTCGCTCGGTTCAGTGGGCGATGCTGTGACCGCCGTCATGGAGCTACAGTCTAAGCCCGGCGTCATTCTCGGCACGGTGGGCTACATGTCGCCCGAACAGGCGCAGGGGCGCACAGACCAGATCGATCAACGCTCAGACATCTTCTCGTTCGGCTGCATTCTGTTCGAGGCGGTGACGGGGCGCAGAGCCTTCGAGGGCAAGGACGCGATTGACTCGCTCAACAAGATCATTCGCGAACCCGCAGCGCCGATCCAAGCCTTCTGCCCTGACGCCCCCGCAGAGCTTCAGAAGATCGTGCGCCGGTGTCTGGAGAAGGAGCCGGATCAGCGTTACCAATCGATCAAGGATATCGCAATTGAGTTGAAAGATTTGCGGCGCGAGCTGGCCACGACCGCCGGGACAGGCCCGCTCACCACAGCCCCCACTGATAGCACAATCCATACTCAATCGGACGCGTCAACGGCCCCGCCGCCAATAACCGGCGGGGCAACCGGCGCAGTGGCGCCATCGCTCGCAACGCGCGCGTCGAGCGCCGAAGCTCTGCCCGGCGCAAGCAAGCGGCCTAAGACGACGATGGCACTCATCGCGGGTCTCCTCTTGGTGGTGGTGGTCGCAGGCGTTGCGGGCTTACGCCTCTATCTGCATGCCCACGATGCCAACGCCGCCATCGAATCAATCGCGGTCTTGCCGTTCGTCAATCAGAACAACGATCCGGAATTGGAATATCGCTCCGACGGTTTGACCGAGAGCATCATGAACAGTCTGGCGCAACTGCCTAACGTCCGTGTGATCGCGCGCAGCTCCGTCTTTCGTTACAAGGGTAAAGAGGTCGATCCGCTGGCGGCCGGGCGGGAGTTGGGCGTGCGCGCGGTGCTGACGGGGCGCATCATGCAGCACGGCGATGAGTTGACGATCAGCACGCAGTTGCTCGACGTGCGCGATAACCAGCTACTCTGGGGCGAACTGTATAACGAGAAAGTCGCAGACCTGCTGTCTATGCAGCGCGCGATTGCGAGTCAGATCACCAGCAACCTGCGTGTGAAGTTGTCCGGCGCGGACGAGAGCCGTGTGACCAAGCATTACACGGACAATCCGGAAGCGTACCAGCTTTACCTGCAAGGTCGTTTCCACTGGAACAAACGGACGAGCGAGTCGCTGGAGAAGGCGTGCGCGTATTTCAATCAGGCCATCGCCCGCGACCCGAATTACGCGCTGGCTTATGCGGGTCTGGCCGACGCGTGGTTTTCGCGCGGCTGGTACAGGTACGTCGTGCCGAAGGAAGCATACGAGCGGGCGCGGACGGCGGCGACCAAGGCCTTGGAGATTGACGAAGGCCTCGCGGAAGGGCACGCGCTGCTGGCGGCGACAAAGACGACTTACGAATGGGACTGGCAGGGCGCGGAGCGAGAATTCAGACTCGCCATTCAACTCAATCCGAACTACGCCACCGCGCACCAACGTTATTCACTCTACCTGCCAACCACCGGCCGCTTTGACGAAGCGATTGCGGAGGCGAAGAGAGCGCGCGAGCTTGATCCGCTGTCGCTCCCCATCAACGAGAACGTGGGCGACATCCTGTATCTCGCGCGGCGCTACGACGAGGCAACCGAGCAGTTGCGCAAGACGCTTGAGCTTGATCCGAACTACAGTGTAGCGCACGGCACGCTGGCGAAGGTCTACGATGCTGAAGGCAAACATGAAGACGCGCTGAACGAACGTTTGCAGGGCGCGCCGCCGGAAACAATCGCGCAGATGAAGACGATCTATGCCGCATCGGGCCTCAAAGGCTACTGGCAGTACCGGCTCGACCAGACGCTTGCGCGCGCGCAACGCGAGTACGTCTCGGCGGCCGACATCGCCCTTTTTTACGCCCGCCTTGATGACAAGGATCAAGCCTTCGCGTGGTTAGAGAAGGCCATGGAGGAGCGTTCGATCCTCTTTAACTATCTGGTTGCGGATGCGCGGTTCGATAACCTCCGAACTGATCCGCGATTCGCAGAGTTGTTGCGCCGCGTGGGGCTTCAACCGCGCGCGCTGAACTGAAAGTGACTATCAGGGCATGAGCATCGCCCCCGGCACAATGATAGGCCGCTACGAAATCCGCACGCAGCTCGGCGCGGGCGGCATGGGCGAAGTCTATCTGGCGCAAGACATGGAACTAGGGCGCACGGTGGCGGTGAAGGTTCTGTCGGCTGACGTGGTTGCCGACGAGCGGCGCATGAATCGCTTCGTGCAAGAGGCGCGCGCCGCTTCCGCCTTGAATCACCCAAACATCCTGACGATTTATGAGATCGGGCACGCGGACGGCGCGCCCTTCATCGCGACCGAGTTCATTGACGGCGAGACGCTCAGAGAGCGCCTGCGGGGTGTGCCGCTGCGTTTGGGCGACGCGCTCGACATTGCCGCACAAGCGGCGGGCGCGCTCGCGGCGGCGCATGCCGCAGGCATCGTGCACCGTGACGTGAAGCCGGAGAACATTATGCTGCGGCGCGACCACGTCGTGAAGGTTCTGGATTTCGGGTTAGCCAAGCTCATGGAGGATCGGACGACTCCTAACCCTGATGCCCCGACGCGACTGCTCGTCAACACGGATTCGGGCGTCGTCATGGGCACGGCACAATACATGTCGCCGGAGCAGGCGCGCGGACTCGAATTGGACGCGCGGACTGACATCTTCAGTCTCGGCGTCGTCCTTTACGAAACGGTCGCCGGGCGCGCGCCGTTCGAGGGCGCGACGCAAAGCGACGTGCTCGTCTCCATTCTCGACAGAGAGCCGCCGCCGCTCGCGCGCTTCGCGCCGGACGTGCCGACGGAGCTAGAGCGGATCGTAACGAAGGCGCTGGCGAAAGATCGTGAAGCGCGCTATCAGACGATGAAGGATTTGGCGATTGACCTGCGCGCGCTCAGGCAACGGCTGGAGGTTGAAGCCGAGATCGGGCGCACCAGAGAGCCGCGCCAGACAGCCGCCGCACAGACCGAGAACGCCACGCAAATCCTCGCCACCCGCCCGACGTCGAGCGCCGAATACGTGGCGGGCGGGATCAGGAAGCATCAACGTGCCGCCCTCGCCGCGCTCTTGTTTTTGCTGTTGGCGGTCGGCGGAATAAGTCTCTGGCACTTCCGCTACCGCGCGGCAAACGCCGCCCAAATCGAATCCATCGCCGTCCTGCCGTTCGCCAACGAGAGCGGCAACAGCGATGTCGAGTATCTGTCGGATGGGATGACCGAATCGCTCATCGACAGCCTGTCGCAACTGCCGAAACTGAACGTCAAAGCGCGCAGCACAGTGTTCCGCTATAAGGGCAAGGCGGTCGAGCCGCAAATTATCGCTGCGGAGCTGTCCGTGCAGGCGATCTTGAGCGGGCGGGTGGTGCAGCGCGGCGACGATTTGACGCTCTACTTATCGCTGGTTGACGGGCGCAACGGGAATCAGATTTGGGGCGAGCAGTACAACCGCAAACTGGCAGACCTTGTGGCGCTACAGGGCGAGATCGCGCGCGACGTTTCAAGTAAGCTGCAACTGAAGTTGTCAGGCGCGGACGAGCAGCGGGTGGCGAAGAACTACACGGCGAACGCGGAAGCCTATCAGCTTTACCTCAAGGGGCGTTACCACGTTCTCAAAAGCACGCGGTCGGAAATCCAAACAAGCATCTCATATTTCCAGCAGGCGATTGATCTCGACCCGGCTTACGCGCTCGCCTACGTCGGCCTCGCGGACGGATACCGCGCGCTCGCGCTCGGCGGCGAGATGCCGCCAACCGAATTTCTTCCGAAAGCCAAAGCGGTGGCGCAAAAGGCCATCGAGATTGACGACTCTCTCGCCGAAGCCCACGCCGTACTCGGTTTCATCATATTTTGGTACGACTGGGATTGGAGTGCAGCCGAGAATCAGTTCAAAAGAGCCTTAGAACTTGATCCGAATAGCGCTGACGCTCATCTGGCTTACGCGCATCTACTTTCAAACACGGGGCGGCACGCGGAAGCGCTCGCCGAAGCAAAACGCGCCAGGGAACTCGACCCGCTCAACCTGAGAACCGGCGCGCTCGAAGGGCAATTTCTGCTTCACGCCGGGCGCACCGACGAGGCGTTAGAGAGATTGCAGAAGACTTTCGAGCTGGAGCCGAATTATTATCTCGCCCATATGTTCGCTTCGAGCGCTTATATTGAGAAAGGGATGTACGGCGAGGCCGTCGCCGAAGCGCAGAAAGCGAGAGATTTTTCCGGCGGCAGATCACATCCAATGATCTTCCTTGGCTACGCTTTAGCGAAGTCGGGCAAACGAGCAGAAGCCAGGGGCCTGCTCGAAGGGTTACTGAAGTTATCAACCGAGCATTACGTCCCGCCTTACCATATCGCGCTTGTTTATAACGGCTTGGGCGAGCGCGACGAGGCGCTCGCCTGGCTGGAGCGCGGGTTCGAGCAGCGAGATCCGTTCATGACTTTTCTGAAAGTCGAACCGAAGTGGAATAATTTACGCGCCGACCCGCGCTTCGCCGACCTCATGCGGCGCGTCGGGCTGCCGCAGTGAGCGGTTCGTGAAAAGAACGTAATGACAATTGCCGGCGGCACAAAACTCGGTCGCTACGAAATCCAATCGCCCCTCGGTGCGGGCGGCATGGGTGAAGTCTATCTGGCGGAAGACACGCAGTTGAGCCGGCGCGTCGCGCTCAAATTGTTGCCCGCGCAGGCGACGCAGGATCAGGACAGCCTGCGCCGCTTTCAACAGGAGGCGCGGGCCGCCTCCGCGCTCTCGCACCCGAACATCGCGCATATTTATGAGATCGGTGAAGCCGATGGCGTGCACTTCATTGCGATGGAGTACGTCGCAGGGCAGTCCTTAGGCGAGCGCATCAACCGCCGACCGTTGCCTGCGCCCGAAGTCGCGCACATCAGCGCGCAGATCGCGGACGCGCTCGACGAAGCGCATCAGGCGGGCGTCACGCACCGCGACATTAAGGCAGGCAACATTATGCTGACCGCGCGCGGGCGCGTGAAGGTGCTCGACTTCGGGCTGGCGAAGATAGTCGCGCCGGAGGCGGAGAGCGAAGCGGCGACGCGCGTCAAGACGAAGCCGGGCGTGGTGATGGGCACAGTCTCTTACATGTCGCCGGAGCAAGCCATGGGGCGCGACGTGGATGCACGCACGGACATCTGGAGTCTCGGTGTGTTGCTCTACGAGATGGCGACGGGACGACTGCCGTTCAAAGGCGACAGCGTGACCGAGACAATTGATTCAATCGCGCACGCGCAGCCCGAAGCCGTCGCGCGCTTCAACTACGACGTGCCTGTGGAACTCGAAGTCATCATCAAGAAGGCGCTGCGCAAGCGGCGTGAGGAGCGCTACCAGACGGCGCGCGACATGTTCGTCGATCTGCAATCGCTGGCGCGCGAGCTTGAACTGACGGGCGAACACTCAGTCGCACCCGAAGCGCGCGACGGCGCACCGCAAGCGCGGACGGGCGCGGACGCGAGCGGCGCGCCATCAACCGGCGCGCAGAGCGCCGCGCCTGGCAGCGAACAAGCTACGCGGACTTTGACGCGCCCGCAGACCGCGGCGACTGATGCGGTCACAGCCGAGCGCACCACCTCAAGCGCGGAGTACATCGTCACAGAGATCAAGCGACACAAGCGCGTGGCCCTGAGTGCGCTCGTTGCTCTCGTCGTGCTCGTCGCGGCATTAGGCGCATACCGCTACTTCACCGTCAGGCAAGCGGCGGGGCATTTCGCGTCGGGGCGGAAGCTGAACGTCAAACGGCTGACGAGCAGCGGCAAGGTCGGCGACGCAGTCGTCTCGCCCGACGGCAGGTACGTCGCCTACATCGCCGGGATTGGCGACAAGCAGAGCATACGGCTGCTGCAAGTCAACACGGCGAGCGACGTTGAGATCGTCGCGCCGGTCGAGCCTCCGCTGCGTATGCTGAACTTCTCGCGCGACGGCGAATATCTCTACTACCACCACTACGTCGGCAACACGGGCACGCTCTACCAAGTCCCCGCGCTCGGCGGCACGCCGCGGCAAATTCGATACAACATAGACAGCGGCGCGGCGGTCTCGCCCGACGGCAAAACGCTCGCGTTCGTTGTGGAAGAACACTTGCCGGACGAGGCGGTGACTGAGATGCTGTTGTCTGACGCCGACGGCTCGAACGTCCGAAGTATCGCCGCCCATAAAGCTCCCGGAACATATTTCTGGGAGGGCTACACCCCGGCGTGGTCGCCCAATGGGAAGATGATCGCCTGCGGCATCGACTACAAAAAAGAGAATGAGCGACACCTCAAGCTCGTGGCCCTCAGCGTCGCGGACGGCGCGGAGCAGCCGCTGAGTGATCGCGAGTGGGACGCGATCTTCGGTGTGGCGTGGCTGGCTGACGGCAACTTGATCGTCAGTGGCAAATTGAAGACCGGCGTGCCCGACCAGCGCGTGCAGTTGTGGCTCGTCCGTGCGGGCGGCGCGCCGGAAGCCCTCACGACCGAACTGCTCGACTACTACGGCGTGAGCATGACGGCAGAGGGCGGCGCGCTGTTGACGACGCAGGATCAATATTCGGAGGCGCTCTGGATCACGCCGAACAACGACGCCACACGCGCCGTGCGCGCCGTGCAGGAGACGGCGTCGTTCTACCAACCTTCGTGGACGCCCGACGGGCGGCTGCTCTACGTGTCAACGGCGGGCGGCAGCCGGAACATCTGGGTGGTGAACGCCGACGGCACAAACAAGAAGCAGTTGACCAACCAGTGTAACTGCACGGGCCCGCGGATGTCCGCGGACGGTCGCTACATCATCTACAGGCTCTACAACGTCGAGCAGCAGGGGCACGTCTGGCGCATGGACGCCGACGGCGGCAACCAGAAACGGTTGACGAACGGGAGCGGCGAAGACTGGCCCACCTTCTCGCGCGACGGCAAGTGGGTGATCTATTCGCAATTCGGCGGCGATAACACGAGCACCCTCTGGAAAGTCCCGCTCGAAGGCGGCGCGTCCGTGCAGTTAGCGACGACGACGTGGCAGGCTTTCGCCCCAACGGTCTCGCCGCTCGACGGCAGCATCGCCTACATGTTCTACGACAAGGATGAGAATTACGTGCGCAAGATTTCCGTCATCCCGGCGGACGGCGGCGCGCCGCTCAGAACCTTCGCCTACCCGAAGGAAGGGATGAATTTCAACGTCATGAGCTTCACGCCTGACGGTCGCTCGCTTGCCTTCATCGGCAAGCGCGACAACGGCGCGAACGTCTGGACGATCCCGGCGGACGGCAACGGCCCGCCGAAGCCGCTCACGGACTTCAAGACCGAGGCGATCTTCGGTAACTTCGCCTGGTCTGCGGACGGCAAACAACTCGCCCTCATACGCGGCACGGAAGCAACCGACGCCGTCTCGCTGAGCGAAGCGAAATGAGCGAACAAATCAGATGAGCATCGAACCCGGCACGCGGCTCGGTCGCTACGAAGTCCGCTCGCTCCTCGGCGCGGGCGGCATGGGCGAGGTCTATCGCGCGCTTGATACGGAACTCAATCGCCCGGTCGCGTTGAAGTTTTTGCACGCCGATGTGGCCGCAGACGGGCGACGTATGCAACGCTTCATCCAGGAGGCGCGCGCCGCGTCCGCGTTGAATCATCCGAACATTCTGACCGTTTACGAGATCGGACAGGCGGACGAAGGTGGACGCTACTTCGCCACCGAGTTCGTGGACGGGGTGACTTTGCGCGAGCGTATGACGAGCCAGCCGTTGAAGCTGGGCGAGCTGCTCGATGTGGTGATTCAAGTAGCGGGCGCGCTCGTTGCCGCGCATGCCGCTGGCATCATCCATCGCGACATCAAGCCGGAGAACATAATGATCCGGCGCGACGGTTACGTGAAGATCTTGGATTTCGGCCTGGCGAAGCTGACCGAACGTGAGTCGGCAATTGATACCGAAGCTGCAACGCGCGCACTCGTCAACACAGACCCCGGCGCAGTGATGGGTACAGTCAGTTATATGTCGCCGGAGCAGGCGCGTGGGCTTGAAGTTGATGCGCGCACGGACATCTGGTCTTTGGGCGTCGTGCTCTACGAATTGGTCGCGGGCCATCTGCCTTTCAAGGGTGCGACCGCAACCGACATCATCCTCGCCATTGTGGATAAAGAGCCTTTGCCGCTCGCAAGCTATACCGCAGGCGTCCCCGAAGCGCTCGAATGGATTGTGACCGAGGCGCTGACGAAAGACCGTGAGGAGCGCACGCAGACGGCGCGTGAACTGTCGAAGAAGCTGCAACGCCTCAAGCAGCGTGTGGATGCGGACGCAGAGCTTGAGCGTTCGGTCGCGCCGCATCTGTTGACGCAGACGGGCGCGAGCACGACCGCCGGCGCGTTGAATCAAAGCTCGCAGGCAACGGTCGAAGCGGCGCGCACGACGGCGCGTTCGGGCGAGGTCGGCGCAAGTGCCGCGCACATGTCGAGCGCCGAGTACGTTGCCACACAGATCAAGGGCCACAAGAAAGGTGTCGCGCTGGCGCTCGCGCTCGCCGTTGTCGCGTTGGCGGGTCTCGCATTCGTCGCCTACAGATTTGCGGGGCGTGGTCAGACCACAGCGAGTGATGCGCGCGGGCCGCTGGCGGCGATGAAGATCATGCCGCTAACTGATACGGGCAAGGCGCGCGATTCGGTCGTCTCGCCGGACGGGCGGCTGGTGGCCTACATCTTCGACGATGGCGACAAGCAGAGCATACATCTTCGGCAGGTCGTCGAGCCGAGCGACAGAGAGATCGTGCCGCCCGCGCCCGATCAGTTCTACCGGGGCTTAACCTTCTCGCCGGATGGCAACTACCTGCACTACATCAGCAGCGCGGGCGGCACATTGGTCAAAGACCTCTACCGCGTGCCCCTGCTCGGCGGCGCGACCCGCCGTTTGAATAATGACGTGGACAGTGGCGTCACCTTCGCGCCCGACGGTAAGCAGTTCGCCTTCATTCGCTACGGCGGCAGGACGAAGGACTCGGCAGTCATCATCTCCGCGGCAGACGGGACGGGCGAGCGGCAACTCGTCGTGCGCAAGTCGCCGGAAGAGATCAGGGATCTCGCCTGGTCGCCCGACGGGCAGACGATTGCCTACACGCTTTACGGCGAAGACAAGGATGGTTATTACACGTATGTCGGCGAGGCGCGCGTCGCTGACGGGCAGGACACCATGATCTCCTCGGCGCGCTGGCGCGTCATCGCTGGGCTGGCGTGGCTACCCGACAAGAGCGCGCTCATCATCGCGGCGCGCGACCGCGCGTCCGCACCCAGCACCCCGGCGCAAATCTGGCAGGTCGCTTATCCGGGCGGCGAAGCCCGCAAGCTCACGAACGACTTGAATGAGTATGTGAGCGTCAGCCTGACGGGCGACGGCAAGACGTTGGTCGCCACCAGAAGCGAGCTACTGACGAACGTCTGGGTCGCACCCGCAGGCGACTCGGCGCACGCCCGCCAGCTTACTAACGGGCGGGAGAACGGCAGCGGCGGGTGCGTATGGACGCCGGACGGGCGCATCGTTTACACGTCGCTGGCAAGCGGCTACGTGGACATCTGGATCATGAATCCGGACGGCAGCGGACAGAAGCAATTGACCTTCGGCACAGACGCCAACGACGCCCCGTACGTCTCACCCGACGGGCGCTACATCGTCTTCGAGACCAACCGCTCGGTCGGTTGGAGCATCTGGCGCATGAACACGGACGGGAGCGGGTTAAAAGAGTTGGTGCGCAACGCGGGGCAGTTCTCCTTCCCGCAGGTCTCGCCCGACTCGCAATGGGTCTTCTACTCGGCGCGCGATAACACCGGCAAGCGTGTGATGTGGCGCATGCCGGTTGACGGCGGCCCGGCCGAGCGGTTGACGCAGAAAGACACCAGTCCCGCCGCCCTCTCGCCCGACGGCAAGCTGATGTTTTATTTCTACCGCGAGCACCCGGAAGGCCCCGCGCAGATCGAGATCGTGCCCGCGACCGGCGGTGCGCCCGTCCAGACGCTCGATTCACCAAAGGATTTAATCGCCGCGCGTTGGGCGCCCGACGGGCGCGCGCTCGTTTATCTGAAGAATACGAACCACGTCACGAACCTCTGGAGTCTGCCGCTCGACGGGAGCAAATCGCGGCAGTTGACCGACTGGCCGGCCGAGCAGATTTTCGGGTTCGCCTACTCGCGCGATGGCAAACAACTCGCCGTCGCGCGCGGCCACATCTCTTACGACGTGGTGCTCATCAAGGACTTCAGGTGAGCCGCACGGATGGGCGGATGACGGGCGAGGAACTATTATCCGCGACGCTTACTCTGACATGAGTCTCAACCCCGGCACAACGTTAGGTCGTTACGAAATCCAAGCACCCCTCGGCGCGGGCGGCATGGGCGAGGTCTATCTCGCGCTCGATACGGAGCTGAACCGGCCCGTCGCGCTCAAGTTTCTGCACGCGGACGTGGCCGCCGACAGCCGGCGCATGCAACGTTTCATCCAAGAGGCGCGCGCCGCGTCCGCTTTGAATCATCCGAACATCCTGACTGTCTATGACATCGGCCAGACCGAAGAGGGCACGCGCTTCTTCGCCACCGAGTTCGTTAACGGTGTGACCTTGCGCGAGCATATGCGCCAACGCCTGCGGCTCGCCGAGGTGCTCGACATCGTCATTCAAACCGCGTCGGCGCTGGTCGCCGCGCATCAGGCCGGGATCGTCCATCGCGATATCAAGCCGGAGAACATCATGCTGCGGCGCGACGGCTACGTGAAGGTCTTGGACTTCGGTCTCGCCAAGCTGACGGGCAAGCCCGCTTCGTCCATCGACACGGAAGCGGCCACGCAGGCGCTCATCCAGACCGACCCCGGTGCGATCATGGGCACAGTCGCTTACATGTCGCCGGAGCAGGCACGCGGCGAAGAGGTTGACGCCCGCACAGACATCTGGTCGCTCGGCGTTGTGCTCTACGAACTGCTGACCGGGCAGTTACCTTTTCAAGGCAAGTCCGCGAGCCACATCATCGTCGCGATCTTTGATCAAGAGCCGCCGCCGCTCGCGCGCTACATGACGGACGCGCCCGAAGCGTTGCAGGAGATCGTCTCCGACGCGCTAACGAAAGATGCAGACGCGCGTTATCAAACGGCCAAGCAGATGCTCGCCAAGCTGCAACGGCTCAAAGGCCGCATTGACGCGGGCGCGCACCTCGATCATTCGGTCAGCCCTGATCTCGCGAGCCGCGTCAGCAGCGGCGCTCCCGCGCAGTCGGCAGGCGAAGCTGTCGCGCCAAGCGCGGACATAGTTGCGGGCGCACAGTCAACGGTCGGCGCGGCGCAGTTGACGACGGCGCGCGCGGATGACGCGGCGCAGACGTTGCCGAGCGTTTCGAGCGCCGAGTACGTCACCAATCAGATCAAAAGCCATAAGCGGGCTGTTGCTCTCGTCGCCGCGCTCGCCGTCGTCGCGCTCGCCGGCTTGGGTTTCGGTCTCTACAAGTTTTTCGGTCGGGAGCAATCTGCGCGGGCGGGCGCGCGCCTGAAAGTCACGCCCTTGACGAGTTCTCCGTACATCGAGCGCAACGTCGCCTTCTCGCCGGACGGCAGGCAAGTCGTTTACGTCTGGACGGGCGAAAAAAATGACAACTTCGACCTCTACGTCAAGCTCATCGGAGCCGGAGAGCCGCTGCGCCTGACGACCAACCCGACGCGGGAGATGAGTCCGGCTTGGTCACCCGACGGTCGCTACATCGCTTTCCTGCGCGGCAGGGGCGAAGGCAAAGGTGTTTATCTCATCCCCGCGCTGGGTGGTGCCGAGCGTAAATTGGCGGACGCTTACGAGTGGACAGGGGCAGGCGTTAGATCCCAAGCCCTCGACTGGTCGCCGGACGGGAAGACGCTCGCCGTGTCGGACAAAACTTCTGACGATGAGCCGTGGAGCATCTTTCTGCTCTCGGTCGAGACCGGCGAGAAGCGCAGGCTCACGCAGCCGCCCGCCGGGTACAACGGCGACACCTTCGTCTCCTTCTCGCCGGACAGCTCGCGGCTGGCTTTCGCGCGTCGTCGCGCCTTCGCGGGAGACATCTACACCGTCGCGGTCGCGGGCGGCGAACCTGTGCGAATTACCTCCGACGAAGCGGTCGTTCACGGCTTGGCTTGGACGCCCGACGGTGCTGGGCTAGTCTTCTCATCGGATCGCGGCGGGGGCGATTCGACTCTGTGGAGAGTACCCGCCGCGGGCGGCACGCCGACGCCCGTCGCGGGCGTCGGGGAGAATGTCTACGACCTATCCATCGCTCGTCAGGGTGACCGTCTGGCTTACGCGCAGGCGTCAGTGGACTCAAACATCTATCGCATCGAATTGACGGGTCAGACGGGCGGGCGGCGCGGGGCGGGCGCGCCGTTGAGTTTTATCTCTTCGACGCGGATAGAGGAATTCCCGCAGTTTTCTCCCGACGGTCGCGGGGTCGCCTTCATGTCGAATCGTTCGGGGAGCGACGAAATCTGGGTGTGCGACGCGGAGGGCAAGAACCTTGCACAGTTGACCAACTTCGGCGGCCCGCACACGGATACTCCAAGTTGGTCGCCCGACGGTCGCCTCATCGCCTTCACTTCGCTCGCCGTCGGCAACGCAGACATCTATGTGGTCAACTCCGACGGCGGCAGCCCGCGCCGCCTTACGACCGACCCTTCCGCAGAGTTAACGCCGAACTGGTCGAGAGACGGACGCTGGATTTACTTCGCCTCCAATCGCACGGGAAGAAGCGAGGTATGGAAGATGTCAGCCGCGGGCGGCGCAGCCGTGCAGTTGACGCGGGGAGGCGGACAGAACCCCGCGGAATCCCCCGACGGTCGCACGGTTTACTACGTGAGGGGACGCGGCGAACCCGGCTTGTGGCAAGTGAGCGTCGAGGGCGGCGAGGAGACGCGGGTCTTCGAGGCGAACGGTGATCCGGGGAATTGGGCGGCGGTAGCACGCGGCATCTACTTCTTCACCCGACAGCCGTCTCAGACTCCGTACACGCTTGGGTTCTTCGATTTCGCCACACGCCAAACGACACAAATAACGACGCTCGAAGGGCCGAGAGGGACGTTTCAAATATCCAGCCTCACGGTCCCGCCCGACGAGCATTGGGTTCTCTACGCGCAGCGGGACAAGCTCGACTACGATCTCATGCTCGTCGAAAACTTCCGCTGAAGGGTGGATGTCCATGCTTCGTTCGCGCACCGCCGGCGCAAGAGCTAATCGTGCGCCGGCATTCTCTCTGCGGCGGGAAGATGTTATAAGGACGCTGGCCGCCACGAGTAACTGAATTTGTGAATCGTTAATTTCGTGCCACTAAATAAGGAGGATGCAAGATATGATCAAAAAGATTCTCTGCCTATGCGCGCTGTTCATCGCCGCGACTACCATTGGCTTCGCGCAACAAGCGCCCAAGACGCAGTTGAAGACGGGCCAGCCCGCGCCCGACTTCACGCTGAACGATACCGAAGGCAAGCCGGTCAAGCTCAGCGACTTTCGCGGCAAGAAGAACGTCGTGCTCGCCTTCTACGTGCTCGCCTTTACGGGTGGTTGAACGAAGGAGTTGAAGGCGTATCAGGCTGATATCGCCAAATTCGACGCTACCGACACGCAAGTCTTAGGCATCAGCATGGACAGCTTCGCCGCCAACAAGCGGTTCGCCCAAGACATCGGCGTGAACTTTCCCCTCTTGAGTGACTGGCATCGCACCGTCGTCAAAGACTACGGGCTGCTCGACGAAAAGAGCGGCTACTCGGCGCGCGCCACCTTCGTCATAGACAGAGAGGGCATCATCCGCCACATCGAGGAGGGCCGAACGGCCGTCGATCCGACGGGCGCTTATCAGGTGTGCAATCTCTTCGAGCATAAGAAGAGTTAGCGGCTCAATTCACGTCAAACTTTCGCCCTACCAAGCGCGCCGCGCGCGAGACGTATCCCCCCGCGTCTCGCGCGCATCGCAAATCGAACCCGCACCGTATAGAATAAAGCTATGCGCGTCACCATCGGGCAGATCAATACGACGAACGGCGACTATGCGGGCAACACGGAGCGCATCCTGCGCGCGATTGCGCGCGCCAAGCAGGACAAGAGCGATCTGGTCGTGCTGCCAGAAGTGGCGGTGCAAGGCTATATGTCGTTCGACTGGTTCTTAGACCGCGATGTCGTGCAGCATGTGACTGAGCCGCTCGCCGAGATCATCGCCGCCAGCGCGGGGCTGACCGTCGTCGTCGGCACGGTGCGCCCGAATGATTCAACGCAAGGGCGCAGACTCTTCAATTCGGCGGCGGTGATTCGCGACCGGCAGTTGCTTGGGTTTGCCGACAAGACGCTGCTGCCTGAATACGACGTGTTCGACGACCCACGCTACTTCGAGCCGGGGAAAGAACGACACCTGTTCGAGCTGGCCGGGACGCGCGTCGGCGTCGCCGTCTGCGAGGACATGTGGAACGATAAGACCTACTGGCGCGAGCGGCTCTACGCCAACGACCCGACTGACGATCTGATCGCGTTGGGCGCGCAGGTGCTCGTCTCGATCAACGCCTCGCCGTTCAATAAGAGCAAGATGGGGCAGCGCTGCCAGATGGTCGCGCATCGCGCAAAGACTGCGGGCCTCCCCATCGTCTTCGTCAACCTCATCGGCGCAAACGACGGCGTCATCTTCGACGGCGCATCAATCGTCACCGATCACAAGGGCCAGATCATCTTGCAAGCGCCGCCTTTCGAGGAGTTCTACGGCACAGTTGATTTGGCTTGCGACACCTGCGACACGTATTGCCTGCCCGGCGACGACATCAAGACCGTGCATGATGCGCTCGTCTTAGGCATACGCGACTACGCGCGCAAGAATCGCTTTGAGCGCGCCGTGCTGGGCCTGTCCGGTGGAATTGATTCGGCGGTTGTCGCCGCGCTCGCCTGCGAGGCCATCGGCGCGCAGAACGTGCTCTCTGTGATGATGCCCTCGCCCTTCTCTTCGCGCGGCAGCATCGAGGACTCAATCGCGTTGGGGCAAAACTTGGGGATGCCTGTCGTCGAGCGGCCCATATCTGAGGCTTACGAAGTGCTCGTGGCGGAACTCGGTTTGACGAAACCCGCCACCGCCAGCGAAGAACTCGCACGGCAGAACACACAATCGCGGCTGCGCGGCAACATCCTGATGGCCGTCTCGAATGCCGAAGGTCGTTTGCTCCTTTCGACCGGCAACAAGTCCGAACTCGCGCTCGGCTATTGCACGCTCTATGGCGACACGAACGGGGGCTTGGCCGTCATCGGCGACGTACTTAAAACGGAAGTCTACCAACTGGCGCGCTACATCAATCGCGCACGCGAGATCATTCCGGCCGCCATCATCGACAAGCGTCCATCGGCTGAGCTTGCGCCCGATCAGTTCGACGATCAATCGCTGCCCCCTTACGACCAGCTCGATCCAATTCTCAAACTCTATTTCGAGCTAAAGGCCACGCCCGAAGAGATCATCCAAGCGGGTCACGACGCGGCGCTCGTCTATGACATCTTGAACCGCGTCGAAGCGCCCGCCAACGAGTTCAAGCGCCGCCAACTGCCGCCTACGCTCATCATCTCGCGCAACGCCATCGGCATCGGTCGGCGTCGCCCCGTCACACATCGCTACCGCCGCCACGTCCTCAAAGCGGTCGAGCGCGCCGCCGAATCGGTCGCCGCTTCAACCGATTGAGCGCCGCCGCGCCCGTTGGTGCATTGTCTGGCACGCTGACTGCCTATCTATTTCGTGCCGGTCAGTACAGCGCGCCAATTTTGCGCGCGGCCGGATAGAACCGAGACACAGGCTGTATCGAATACGTCAGGCGGTGATGCGAAAGCTCTCCCTTCGCTGCAACGGGACTGACCTGAACAAGTCGTCAGGGTGAAAGGGAGTAAAGAAGATGAGACAATGGTTGAAAGCTATGACAGTCACGCTCGCGCTGCTGGTCTGCGCCGCGTTGCCTTTGCAGGCGCACGACCGGCACGGGCGGAAACATAAACACGGGCGGCGCGTCTTTCTAACGCGCCATTGGAACAACGCGAACCCGACGCCGGGCATCCCGCGCCGCGTGCGCCGCGGCCGCAACCTAACGCCGGGCATCCCGCGCGGCCCCATCGGCCACAGAACCGGCATCGTGCCCATCATCCGCGCTGGGCGTGGACGTGATCATGCCGACATTCTCCAGACGGAACGCAACCGCGACCGCGATCTGGCCGGCGCGGTCGGCCACGGCATCGGTATGAGGCGCGGCGGGCACGGGCACGGGCGCAAGCCTTAAGGCGCACAAACGAGAGAGACAAAAGTTACAGAGATGAAAAGGCGTGACCGCTAAACACAGTCACGCCTTTTCATCTCTGCGCCTCTGCTCAGTTGGTTTAAGAGATCGTAACGAGCGCGGGTTCGGCTGCACTTGCGTCCATGTGGCCGAGCGCGGCGTCCAGTTCAGACGCCACATCGCCCGTCAACGGCGTGAGGTGTTTGAAGTCGAACAAGGCGGGATCGAGCAGGTGCGAGGGGACGGCGTTGCCGAGCGCGGTGAGGAGCGAGGCACGGACGTTGGGTATCTCTTGCTCTAGTTCATTGATGAGGCGCTTGATGCGCGCGCGTTTGAGGTTTTGTTGCGCGCCGCAGAGATCGCAGGGGATGATAGGAAAATCTTTCTGCGCGGCGTACTCAGCGATGTCCCGTTCGTGGCAGTAGGCGAGCGGGCGGATGACTGTGTTGCGCCCGTCGTCGGAGCGCAGGACGGGCGGCATCGCTTTGAGCGTGCCGACGTAGAAAATGTTTAAGAGGAATGTGGCCGTGATGTCGTCGGCGTGATGACCGAGCGCGATCTTGTTGCAGCCCTCCGCTTGCGCCGTCGCATAGAGGATGCCACGGCGCAGCCGCGCGCAGACCGAGCAATAGGTCTTGCCTTCGGGCACAAGCCGTTTGACGACCGAATAGGTATCGCGCTCGACGATGCGAAAGGGCACGCCGCGCGCAGTCAGATAGTTTGGCAGCACACGGGCCGGAAAGTTCGGCTGTTTCTGATCGAGGTTGACGGCGAGCACGTCGAACTTGACCGGCGCGCGCTCACGCACGTCGAGCAAGAGATCGAGCAGCGTGTAGCTGTCCTTGCCGCCGGACAGGCAGACCATGATGCGGTCGCCATCGGTGATCATCCCAAAGTCTTTGATCGCCGCGCCCATCTGGCGCAGCAATCTGGTTTTTATCTTGCTCTCAACAAACATTGCTTAATCATCCATGCTTATAAGTGACCCGTCAGTATCGCTTAAGCCGGTGCGTCGATTCAACCGTGTACGATGCGCTGCAATGCCGTTGCAAGAATCTTTCAACGGGCATGCAACCCGCCCCTTAAGGCCAACGGGTATAGTTACGGCATTGGAGCATTCCTTCAGTGAGAGGAACCAGTTAGGGGGCGTTGGGCTATGGGGGAGCCTGGCGTCCCCTTTCTTTTAGCCTTGTGCCGATAGATGCGCACGGAGGAAATTGATCGTGCGCTGCCACGCATCCGCGGCCGCCTCTGGGTTATAAACTTCTGGACGGTCGTCATTAAAGAAGGCGTGATCCGCGTCCGCGTAAATGTGCATCTCGGCCGCCTTGCCCAACTCATTTAATTTCGCTTCGAGTGTGCGGACTGACTCCGGTGGAATGGACTTGTCGCGGCCGGCGTAGAGTCCGAGCACGGGCGCGTGCAAGTCGGCTAACTCGTAATGCACCTTCGGATGCCCACCGTAGAAGACGACGCACGCGCCGACCTGTTCGTTCTTCGTCGCCGCATAGAGTGAGAGCGCGCCGCCCATGCAGAAGCCGACTGTGCCAACCTTATCGCTCGTCACGCCGGAATGCGCGAGCAAATATGTGATCGCGCCGCGCAAATCTTTCTCCGTCTGCTCAATATCGAGCGCCATCATGAGCTTCCCCGCCTCGTCGGGCGAAGTGGTCGCGCGCCCGTGAAAGAGGTCGGGCGCGAGCGCGACAAACCCCTCGGCCGCGAACCGGTCGGCCACGTTCTTAATGTGCGGCACTAAGCCCCACCACTCCTGTATCACGACGACGCCGGGGCCCCGCCCCGACTCCGGTACAGATAGATAACCTGTGGTCGTCTCACCGTTACTTTGAAACTCCACCATCTCGCTCGTCATAACTTTGCTCCTCTTTAAAGCGGCGGCCTCCGTCCCGCCTTGCCGGTGATGAATTGCAGGTGGTTAACATCCTACAAGGCCGGCCCTTAAGTCAACGCCCGTCGCGACTTGACTTGCCGCGCGGCGATGCGGAGAATGGGTGCGGAATTTGCCGCATGGGCCTGAACCTCACCCGATGTTGGGGGTGTGCCGGGCAAGCTTCCTCGTAGCCAACGTCCGTGCAGTGTCCTCGCTTTGGCCGCGCCGGATCGCCTCTTCTGATTTTTCAACTAAAAGGTGAAAGAGATGTTTGCTCGTAAGTTGTTTCCCCTCGCGTGCGCATTGGCGCTCGCGGTCTGTTCCCTCTTTGTCGCGCATGCGGCCGGCGGCGAGTTGGCCGGCACGGTCACTGATGCAAACGGCGCGGTCGTCGTCGGTGCGACCATAACTGTGGCCGATGCGACCACAAACAAAACCTTTACGGCCGTCACCGACACGCAAGGGCACTACAAGGTCTCCGTGCCGCCCGGCACGTATAACGTGAGCGTCGCTGCGCGCGGTTTCAATACCGCGCAGAGGGCGCGCGTCGAGGTCGCGGAAGGCAAGGGCGCAACCGCCGACGTGCGGCTCGAAGTGTCGGTTGAGGCGACAACCGTCAACGTCATCGCCTCTAAGACCGGGGCGGGCGGCAGCGACGCTGTCTATCTGGCGTTGCGCGGCGGGCAGGAGTTCAACGGCCCCTACGCGACGGTCAACAATCTCGTCCTCAAGCGCGACGCCGGCACGTTCACGCTCAAGAGCGGCGAGTTGTACTTCGCCGCGCCGGTCGAAGGGCGCACCGTCGGCGCGGTCTTCATCGGCGACGGCGAGTTTACGATGACGCCGCCGACCGAGGCCGAAAAACGCAGCCTTGCCATCTTCACCAAAGAGCCGTCGATCACGGAGCAGTTCACGCAACTCATTCTGCACTTCACCGACAAGACCTTCGACGAGGTCAAGCAAGCGCCGGGCGTGACGATGGGCACAGGCGGCGCACAGGGCGCACGCGCGCGCGACCTCTATCACGACAACCAACAACTCCTGCGCAAAGAGCTACGCACCAACGCAGACCTGCGCACGCTCATCGATCTCTATAACCCGCAGCGCTCCGGCTACTTCAACGCCTTCATCAACGGCAAGCGTTACAACAAGCTGATCTTCGCGCTCGACCCGATGGGCAATCCGGGCCTTGCGCCCGAAGAGGTCATGCTGTTGAGCTACGGCGATTCGGACGGCGGCTGGTGGACATCATTTCATCTGGCCGAGGAATATCAGAACGGCACGGCTTCAAGTTCGCAGGACACGCGCCAGTTCGACATCTCGCACCACCAGATTGACGCAACCATCTCTGGCACGAAGATCACAGCGACGGATCAGTTGACTATGCGCGCGCTCATTCCCGGCACGCGCGTGCTGCCCTTTGATCTCTTCGGCACGTTGCGCGTGCAAAGCGTGCAGGACGAGCAGGGGGGCGCGGTCGCGTTCATTCAGGAAGATAAGGACAGAGATTCGGACTTCGCCGTCATCCTGCCGCAAGGTCTGGCCGCAAATCAGACCTTCAAGCTGACCGTGCAGTACGCGGGCGAGGGTGCGCTCAGAGATTCGGGCGGCGGCAACTTCATCCTGCTGCCGCGCTCGACGTGGTATCCGAACGGCGGCGGGGCGTTTGGCGACCGCGCCACGTTCGACGTGACCTATCACTACCCGAAGAGCAACATGCTGGTGGGCACGGGCACGCTGGCCGAGCCGGAGACGACGGACGGCGAGCAGAAGGTGGCCAAGTGGACGAGCGGGCAGACGGAGCTGGCGGTCGCGGGCTTCAACTTCGGCCGGTTCAAGAAGAAAGAACTCGCGGATAAGGACACGGGGCTGAACATAGAGTTTTACGCGAACACCGAAGTGCCCGACGAGATTCGCCAGATGCAAGCGGACATCGAACGGGCCGAAGCCGCCGGTGTGAAGACGGGCACGACGCTCGGCGCGATCTCGACGACGAAGATGGGCGATCAGGCCATCGCCGACGCGGAGAACGCGACGCGTCTCTATAGCGCCTTCTTCGGCAAGACGCCGTTTACGCGCATCGCCATGACGCAGCAGCCCGCCATCGGCTTTGGGCAGGCGTGGCCCACGCTCGTCTTCATGCCTTACACGGCCTTCATGGACGCGACCCAGCGCGTGCAGATGCTCGGCATGCGGGGCGGCACGGACAACTTCTGGCGCTACGTCGGGCCGCATGAAGTGGCGCACCAGTGGTGGGGGCACACGGTCGGCTGGTCGAGCTATCGCGATCAGTGGATGAGCGAGGGCTTTGCGGAGTTCTCCGCCTCGCTCTACGTGCAGTACGTGCGCCACGACCCGGACAAGTTCATTGAGTTCTGGGACGAGCAACACCGGCGCATCACCGAGGCCACGCCGCGCACCAAAGGCATCAAGCCGTACACCATCGGCCCCGTCACGCAAGGGTTCCGCTTGAGCAACGCCAAGACGCAGTCCGCCTACCAATTCCTCGTCTATCCGAAGGGCGCGTACATCCTCCACATGCTGCGCATGATGATGCACCAACCGGGCGACGGCGGCGACAAGCTGTTCATGGCCATGATGCAGGACTTTATCAAGTCGCACTACAACAAGGACGTATCGACCGAAGACCTGAAACAGACGGTCGAGCAGCACATGACGCCGCAGATGAACCTCGACGGCAATGGGCGCATGGACTGGTTCTTCAACGAGTACGTCTACGGCACAGAGATGCCGAGCTACAAGTTCGAGTACCAGATTAACGGTAACAGCCTGTCGGGCCGGATCACACAGTCGGGCGTGTCAGACAACTTCCGCATGATCGTGCCGATCTATCTTGACTTCGGCAAGGGCTGGATGCCGCTCGCGGCGGCGCGCATCACCGGCAACAAGACCATCGAGATACCGGCCATGCAACTGCCGGCCGCCCCCAAGCGTGCCGCCCTCGCCGCCTTCAACGACGTACTCGCGCTCGACATCGAGAACAAGAAGATGTAGGGAAGTCTAGCGAGTCCGGAGAGTTTGGAGAGTCCAGAGAGTCAACAGCAGTTGTCCTTTTGACTCGCTGGACTCGCCGGACTCTCTAGACTCCTGACTCTCTTTCGGTCTATCATCACGGTCACGTTCAAGCGCCAGCCGGCGCGCCCGGAGGGAAGCGCGCTCGCCAGCCTGTTTTCATTGTTCTCAAATTGCCCTTTGGACGGCGCGCCTTTAGCGTCCGAGACAGTATCCGGTCTGCCAGTTAGGGGGCCGGCGCAGTCGCCAACTCTTGGCCGCACGGGCGCGTCGATTTTAAGCGGAGGATAGAAGATGTTCAGACCGGGACGAAAAGATCAACCGGGCGGCGAACAGCCGGCCGAACAACCAACGCCCTATGGCAGCACCGCACCGCCCACCGGCACAGACTTCGGGCGCGGCGGCAACACTCCCCCAGACACTTCCATTGGAGCACGCAACTCAATGAGCGACACACAAGCTAATAGCGGCCGCGCTTACAGCGAGAGCGAATCGCTGGCGCGCGACATCAAAGAAGGCACACTGAGCGGCTTCGTCGGCAACGGCACAACGCTGACCGGCGAGGCAAACTTTAAAGGCATGTTGCGCGTGGACGGGCATCTATCGGGGCGCGTCAGCTCGCAGGACGGTACGCTCATTATCAGTTCGGGCGGGCAAGTGGACGCAGATATCGAAGTCTCCGTCGCGCAGATTTACGGCACGGTCAACGGCGACATCACCGCGACGAAGCGGATCGAGTTGGGGCGCGTCGCACGCGTCACCGGCAACATCCAGACGCCCGCGCTCGTCATTGAGCAGGGCGCGATCTTCGAGGGCAGTTGCCGCATGGAGCAGTCGCGCGACGCGCAGGTGCAGGAAGAAAAACGCGCCGCCAGCGCAGCCAGCGGCGGCGGCAGTAGCAGCAGCACGAGCGCGACCAGCAGCGGCTTCGGCAGTACGACCACTGGCGCGCCGAAACCCGACGCCGCGAAGCCCACTGATAAACCCGCTGACACAACCAACACTCAGACCGGCGCAACCAAACCCGCGTCCGTGATCACATAAGCAGACGCGCCCCGGAAGCGGCTTTAACAATCACGGCGCGCGGCTGATCGGTTCGACCGATCAGCCGCGCGCCGTTTTCTTTATACCGACGGGGCTTGTATGTGCCGAGTGCCTTGCTCGTTATTGTTTACCCATGCTGCGCCACTCGCCGGATTGAATGAAGCTGGCCCAGTAGAATGGGTGACTGCGATCTTCGGTCTGCGCCGTCTGTTTGATCTCGCCGCTTAAGCCCCGCTGTGCACCCGCTACCGCACCCTGCGGCGCGCTTTTGATCATCGCCAACTGCACTTGTCTTAACGCCTCCGTCCGCCCTTCACCCCCTTGCAAGCGTTTGTAATACGCGACCATGAGATCGCGCGTCGCCGCATCGGAGACTTGCCACAGAGACATCACTTGCGCTTCCGACCCGGCCAGCACGAGCGCGCGCCGGAGACCATAGACGCCTTCGCCGCTCTGCACGTCGCCCAAGCCCGTCTCGCACGCCGAGAGCACGACGAGCCGCGTGCCCCAGAGGTCGAGACCCGATGCTTCGAGCGCGGTGAGCACACCGTCTTCGCCACCTGCGGATGAGCGCGTATTCGCGCCTGCAAGCGCGAGACCCGAACGCAAGAGCGGATTCTCACCCGGCGACGGCAACGCGGCCGTCGCGCCGAGCGTCAGCCCACGTGTCCCGCCTGCGGCCGCGCGCGGTTGATCGGGCAGAAAGAAACCGTGCGTCGCGACGTGCAAGACCTGCGGGCCGCTCAACTGTTTGAGCGCGGACTCGGTGGCCTGCGCGCCGGTCAATAGTTTGAGACCCGGCATGATCGCGCCAATCGCCTGCCCCTCTTCGGCCGTGCCGGGCAGCCGCGCGAAGTGCGCGCTCGCGAAATCGAACGAGCGCCGGCCCGTGCCGCGTTGCGCCGCATTGTCAGCCGCGCTTTTGTCGGGCGCGCCCTGTTGGCCGTTGCCGGGGCGCGGGCTGCTGACTACACCTGCGCCCGCGCCGCCCGCGTCGAACGACGGATCGGCGAAGACGACCGCCCCCTGCTTGCTCTCCGTCCGCACCGCGAGGCGCAGCAGGTCGCGCCCGCTCGTCAGATATGTGAGCGTGTAAGTCTCGACCAGATATTTATTCTGCTCATCGACGAGCGCGCCGAACGGAATGAGATTGAGCGCACCGTCGGGCGAGAGGAAAAGTTGGTGCGTGTCGCCGAGCAGACGCCGCACCGGCTGCATCAACTTTTCATCGAGCGTGCGCGCGAGTTGCTTCACATCCGCACGCTTCGGGTCGGCGAGCGCAGTGCGCCATGCCGAGATCGCTTGATCGAGCGCCGCCGCCTCGCCTAACGCAACCCACGTGGGCGCGACGCCCGTGCGCATAACATAAGCGACGTAGCGCGGCGCGCCGAACCGCTCCGCGTATGTCTTGCCCCGCACGTTGTAGGGGCGATAGAGCGCGAACTCAACGAGCGCCGCACCCGCCGGGAGCGCGCCCTGCACCGCCGCAAGTGTGATCGGCTGGCGGGTGACGCGAAACTCTGCGCTGCGCGCGCCGATCTGCGCTTGCAAATTATCCACCTCGCCGGTCAATTGCTCGAGCCGCTGCTGGTACTCTGCGGGCGTTCGTTTGCCCGGCCCCTTCAAGACCAAAGCTGACAACTCGGACTGCGCGGTCGAGAGTTGCTCGAGCAGGGTGCGGTCTTCGGGTTTGAGCCGCCGGCGCAAGGCGGCGATCTGATCGCTCATCGCATCGAGCACGCGCCCCTTGCGCCGCAGAATCGTGGTGAGCGCAAGCTGTAACGCCTGCGGATTGTCGGGCGCGGCCTGCGCGTGCAGATAGAGCGTGTAGTCACTTTCCTCGGCGAGCGTGGCGACGAACAGGCGCTTCTGTTCTTCGGAGCCAATGGCGAGCGCGCGTGCGAGTTGGCGTTCGCTCACTTCGTTACCGCGCGTCGCGGCCGCGACGGCCTGCGCCGTATCGCCCGCCGCCAGATAGTCGGTCGAAAGATTCGACAGGATGGTGGCGAGGTTCGGGTGGTCAGTGCCGTAAATCTTTTCGTAGCGGCGAAGCGCTTCTTTGTGTTGGGCGAGCGCCTGCGCCGCATCGCCCTGCGCGAGCATGAGCGAGCCGATGTTGTTGAGTTCGAGCGCCACTTCCTGACTTTCGGGGCCAAAGAGTTTTTCGTAGATGGCGCGGGCCCGTTGGGCGAGCGGCAGCCCGCGTTCGGGCTGCCCGGCCGAGCGGTAGAGCGTCGCGAGATTGTTGAGCGTGGTGGCGACGTTACCGTGTTCGGGGCCGAACTTCTTTTCAAAGATCGCGCGCGCGCGCAGGAGCAGTTGTTCCGCCTGTGTGTAGTCGCGCTGCTCTTGCCGGGCGAGGGCGAGGTTGCTGAGCGATTGGGCCACGTCCGGGTTGTCGGGGCCGAAGGCCCGTTCGCGGATGGCGAGCGCGCGGCGGTAGAACGTCTCGGCGCGCGCGTAGTCGCCGCGCTGCTGATAGAGTTGCGCAACGTTGTCGAGCGTCGAGGCGAGGTCCGGGTGGTTGGGGCCGAGCGCGCGCTCGTTGATCGCGAGCGCGCGTTGATAGAGCCGTTCGGCTTCCGGGTAGTCGCCCTTGTGCCGGTAGAGCGAAGCGAGGTTGTTGATCGCGGTCGCGGTGTCGGGATGATCCGGCCCTTTAACCTTTTCGAGGATGGCGAGCGCGCGGCGCATCGCGGCTTCGGCGCGCACGGGGTCGCCCTCTTCGTCGTAGAGTATGCCGAGGTTGGTCAGAGAAACGGCCGTGTCCTCGTGTTCGGGGCCGCGCACCTGCTCGCGGATGGCGAGCGCGCGCTGCATCAGTTGTTCGGCGTGCTGAAAGTCGTTGCGGGCGTCGTAGAGCAGCGCGAGGTTGTTGAGGGCGGTGGCGGTGTCGGGATGCTGCGCGCCCTTCACCCGCTCGCTGATGCGGATGGCGCGTTGGAACAGCGGCTCGGCTTTGTCGTACTCGCCCGTCTCATAGTAGAGCGCCGCGAGATTGTTGAGCGGCGGGACGACCGAGATGTCTTCGGGCCCCTTCAGTTGTTCATTGAGCTTAATGGCGCGTTGCAAGAGCAACTCGGCGCGCGCGTAATCGCCGACGGCACGACTTAGCTCGCCGAGCACGTTGAGCGGGCCGGAGACGAGCGTGGTCTTCATCTCAACGGGCAGGTCGAGTTGCGCCGCCTGTTCGGAGAGCATGAGCACACGCTCGGCGAGCGGCAGCGCCTCGCCGTACTTCCCCTGACTGCGCAACGCCACGACCCGCTCCATCAGCGTGGTCGTCTCATTCAGCACCGCCGACACACGCTCTATTACGTCGGCCGGGGGCACCTTGTCCGGCGCGGCGGCCGACGGGGCAGCGACGGCCGCCGGCGCACCGATGCTCAACGTGCGCCGCAACAACTCCCACGCGGGCGCGACCTGCGCCGCGGCGTTCGTCGGTTGATTCAAGGCGACGATGACCAGATGATTATGGAGCGCCAACAGGTAAGCTTCGAGGGTGACGGACTGCCCGGCAGCGGTGACGATCCAGCGGTCGCCATCGATACTGCTGCCGCCGACATCTGTGCGTGCGCGTGTGCGCTGCACTTGCGCGCCGATGGCTTCGAGCGGCTGTATGTACTGTTCGATGAGCGGCAGCACGAGGCTGGTGCGCGCCGCGTCGAGCAAGGTCGGCACGGCGCTCGCGGGCGCGGTAATCTCATTGGGCGCGACATACAAAGTGATCTGCGCGTCCAAGCCCGGCCGCGCGAGCACGTAGCTCGGCAACTGCGGATTGCTCCGATCCGTCGTCACCGCCCACCCCGCCGGATAATCGAAATAGACCGGCTCACTGGCAAAATGCTGCGCGCCCTGCGCGAGACCAGCGCCGCGCGCTAAGCCACGCAACGCGCTCGTTGCCGGCGCATGACTCGCGCGTGGCAGTGCTGGCACATGCGGGCACACACCGAACACAACGACCAGCAGCACAAACGCCTGCCGCCACCGCCTGACGCATTCTCTTGTTCTCATCACATCTGATCTTTCCGGCTGTTATGCCTTTTGTGCTACGGGCAGTGCGAGGTCGGAATGTTTTTTTGCTTCATGAACGTGCGATAACAATGTTGCCCAATTACGCTTTTGGTTTTTTTTCTATCTCTGTTCTTAATGCTTCCCCTAACTTCTCGAAGCCGCCATCCACGAATAGATCAACCCATTGTTGCTTATTTAAACGATTTGGCACTCGACATTCATCAAGTCGAGCAGGAATTAGATAGACGCCGCCCTCAGGCATCATATCGAGAACATCAAGGGCAATCTTTATCTCTTTCTGAATGTATCCCTGCTTATTCGTGGATAAGTTTGATAGACATACTAGAGCGAAGTCTGATTTCTTTATTGCCTTTTCTATCTCTAGTTCCCAATCCTGACCTGGCAGCAAATCCTCTACATCCATCCACGGAGTAAATCCGGCTTCCTGTAGTTTCTTGTAGAGGAGACGAACATTCTCTCTATCCTCGCGCGCATAGGAGAGGAATACGCCCACACTTTTTCTGCTTCGCTGTTCTATCTTAGTCACATTCTCTCTCCAAATGTTGACATCCTCTAGCCGACCAACCTTTTTGAAAGTCCAGATCAAATTACGAGCAAAAATAAGAGAGCCATTCCAATCCTTAAGAGCCACTGCTGCCTTATACGCATCGACATTGAATTTTATATTTGTATCCCACTTTTCATCGAACAATAGGAAGGAGCTAAGTGTACTTCCCATCTCTATAAGCAATCGAGCCACATCGTTGTCAACGACTGTTTCATTCTTGAGCGCGGCCTGAGCCAACCAACCTTCGGCTGCATCCAAATTTGGCATCTCTACATTAAGAGAATCTTCTTTGCCTTCATTTTCTTTAGCAAAGGCAATCCAATACTTGGCAAAGCCTATTTCGAGATCGCGCGCGCTCTGCGCGTCAGTCAGCAACTCGGCCCGCACAAAATCGCGCGTTAGCGGGTGCAGGGCGTAGCGTTCCTCGCTCGCCAGCAAATCTACCAACGAGAGCGCGCTCAGGCGATCAATCGTGGTCTCAAGCGCATTGCGGGCTAGGTCGGCAACTTCCATCCACGCCTCAAACGTGGCGGACGGGACGAAGAACGAGAGCGCGCGGAGCGCGGCTTCGTCATTCGTGGTCAACTCACGCCGCGCCTCTTGAAAGATGAATTGCTGCAAGTCGGCGTCGCCGCTGCCGCGCAGCAAATCCAGCGCACCGTCAAACGTTAGCGCCGCGCGCACGCGCATCAGTCCAAGCGTGTGCACCAACGCGAGCGGCGATCCCTTAGTCTCATCGTAGAGTTCCGACCAACGCGCATCGCCTACGCGTCGTAGTTTGTTCGCCAGTTGCTCGGCGCGGGCCATTTCGCTTTCGATGATGGCGCGTGCGGCCTCCCAACCTAACTTCTCCAACCGCAGCCAAACCGCGCCTTCGCCGCCGCGCCGCCGGCTCGTGATAATCGCCTTGCAGCCCGGCGGCAGATCGCGCAGGAAATACGCCAGCGCCTCCTGCTCGTCTTTGGATAATGTTTCGAGGTGGTCGTAGATGAGCAGGACGCGCATCTCGCGCAAGGCGTCGAGCAGGGCGCGGCGTTTGTCATTGCCTACCAACCGCGCGATGTCCGTTCGGCTCAGCACACGCGCGGACTCGTTCAAGAATTCGTCGAGCGTGCGCGCGGCGGGCTTCAACTCGCGGATGCGCTCCGGCTCAAGGATGTTCTGCTTGGCGCTGACGAAGATGAACGCTTCAAACAGCCCACGCTCTTTGCAGCGATACGCCGCCTCGACCGCCAGCGCGCTCTTGCCGATACCGCCGATGCCGTCCAACAGCACGCCCCACGTCCGATCTTCAGGACTGACCGCGCGCATCACAACTGCCATATCCTTATCGCGGCCGAAGAATGGCGCGCGGCGCGGCAGATTGTCAGGAATCTTCGGCGCGAGTGATTGGACGACTTCAGGCGCAACAGGCTGCCCATTGATCTTTTCGCCGTATGCGAGCAGGAGCTTTTGCAGATTGTCGAATAGCAAGCGCTCGAATGATTCAGTTGTATCGAACGACTGATACAAACCCGAATACTCGCCTTTAGTCGCCTCTAACTGCGCGAAGAATTCTTTGACGCGCTTGTATTGATCAGGGTCAAACCCCTCTTGCGGAATGGCACGCGTGCAGCGATACATCATGACGCGCGGCTTGCCTTGCTGTTGCCACAGACGATACGCGGTCTTAAATTCCTCTTCCGTACCCGAAAGATATTCTTGTTGTGTCTGCGGGTCCGTGCCGGCCGGCGGTGTGCCGAAGCGATGCCACAGAATGCCGACGAACACATCCCATGACGTAGGCTTAAGTTGATCGAGGATGACCTGTTCGGGGCGGCCCATATCAGGCACGACCGCGCGCCAGTCCACCACGTCGAGCGCGAGGTCAAGATGATCGGCCAACGGCTTCAACATCGCCGCGACCGTCTCGACTTTCGCGCGCTCCGCCGCAACGTCCGACGGCGATGCGGCAAAGATTCGTAGCTTCTTCATCGGCAACCTCGCGCGTATCTTAGCCTAGTTAACCCGTTGCTCTTTGTTGCTTCTTGCTATACGCGCGGTGACGCGCCTGATGGCACTCTAAACAGATATTGTGACTGCCGCGAAAAGGCCGCGTGCCACGCCTTGCTCCGCAACTTTGACAATCTCCCTGGGCCTTAACCTTTCTTCGCTTGGCGTTTGCACATTCCTTACAAAGAAGCGCATAGCCTGTTCGCTGGCGACTTTCTTTATGGAAACATGAGATCGGTAGCGATTGCTTACAAACCGAACACCATAGCATTCCATCTACAACTTCTCGTTTGACCCATCCTGTTCGGAGGTTGCATTGCGCATGCGAAAAGGCAATGTTGTCCAAGTCCCAAAAGAGTGCCGCGCCATTAGCTCGCCATGCCTGCTTGTGTTCCAGTGTTAGCTCGTCAGCACGCAGAATCAACTTGCCGCATTTGAAGCACGCATTTTCTCCGTGTCGTTGCAGCAAATGAAGCATGACCATCCGACGGAGCTTACCGCACGCTGCTCCATATGACATGCCCAGAATTTCCGCCTCTTGAGGGTGTCTTGAGTTTGACATAGACGTAATGTAGGAAAGTTAAATTGACGTGCCCCCGGCAAGACTCGAACTTGCAACCCTCAGATTATGAGTCTGGTGCTCTAACCATTGAGCTACAGGGGCATGAAATGAGCGATGCGTGGAGCGGAATTATAAGAGCGTGCGTTAATGAACCGCAACCGCGCGCTCAAGCGGGAGCCGCGTGAGATCGATCAACTCAAGCTCGTTCGAGTTGTAGTTGGAGACGAAGAGTGTGCGCCCGTCGGGCGATTGGCTGATCTGGCGCGGGAACGAGCCGGCTTTGATGCTGCCCATAACGGCCGACTTGCCGCCCGCGACCTGCGCTGCGTCGATCACGGTCAAGGTCTGTCGCGCCTTCTGATCACTGGCGAAGCGGTTCGAGTTCGTCAGGATGATCTGGCGGCCTTCGTTGACCACGGCGACGCCGACCGGCGACGTGCCGACGGGCACTGTGCCGACGAGCGCATTGGCGACATCGGTCTGGAACTTAGTCGTGTCGAACGCGAGCAGCGCGTTGCTGTTGCGCGCGGTCACATAGGCGCGCGAGCCGTCGGGCGAGATAGCGAGCCGCACGGGGCTACAACCGGCGGGCACGCGCGCGACGATGGAGTTGGCGGGGTCAGTAGTGGCGCGTGCGACATCGACGACGATGATCGCGCCTTTGGGGTAGCGGGGCTGCGCGGTCGCCGGGTCTGCGCCTTCGGGCTTGCACTCGACGGGCCAGTTGTAATCCTTGGGCGCGCTCTGGCTGGTCGTGTAGAGCCAGCGCCCGTCGGGCGAGAATGTGAGCGCGATGGGCGCAGCGCCTGTCGGAATCTTGCCCACGATGGCGCTCTCCTTGAACCCTTCGGCGCGCGCCTTTTGCAGATTGATGACCGTGATGGTCTGCGCCCCTTCGTCGCTCACAAAGAGAAACTTGTCGTCCGCCGTGACGTTGACATAGACGATGCCCGGCGACTCGCCGTCGCTGATGTAACCGAGGATCGGGTCGCCGTGCCCGCTCGTCATGCGGCCTGTGTCCATGAAGACCACGTAGTCATCATCAGCCACGATCAAGAGCTTGCCGTCGTGCGTCAGCACCGAGCCGGTCGGCCCGCCCTCGACCATAAAGACCTGTTTGAGTTTCAACTGGCCGTCGGCGCGGCTAAAGAGTGCCACGCCGTTGACGGCCCTCGGATTCGTCGTTGTCACCGACACGAAGAGCCAGCAACCGTCACTCGACGCGACCGGATTGAACGGATGACCGGGCGTCGGCACGAATGTAACAGGCTCGGTCGCGGCCGCATTGCACCGCGAGCCGTGCGCGTCGGCGGCGCGCGTCTGTCCGGCGACGGTAGCAGCAAGGAGTAACGTGCCGAGGGCCGCGAGCGCGAAATTTGTGAGCGTGCTCTTCATCCGGTAGTTCATCTTCGGTCTCCTACGCCGCAGCGCGGCGTCTGACTTTAGCCCGGCGTTTCAACGCCGGGACGGTTAAGCCGGGATGATTGGCGTCGCGTGAGCGACGCTTGAAGGGCGTGTCGTCACTTCAAGCTCACGCGACGCGACCTCTCGCTGACTTGCTCCCGGCGTTGAAACGCCGGGCTAAATTCACCGCGCCGCTATAGCGGCGGATTTGTGCACAGGCTTCAGTTAACTCACCGTGCGTTTTCGTAGACGATGGCTGCGATCTCGCCGAGCATCTGGCCAGTCACACGTTTGATGGCGGCGCTCTCCGGCGGCACGGAGACATTGTTGACATAGATAGCAAAAGCGAGTTGCTGCCCGCGCGCGGTCGTCATGTAACCGGCTAGGCCCTTGCCGGTGACGAGCAGCCGGCCGTTCAGACGGTCGCCGACGCCGAACGTGCCGGTCTTCGCGTGGACGTGCCCCGCGGCCGGCGTGTTCGGTTGAATGTCGAAGAGCGTGCCGTCGCGGCCCAAGATGGGCAGTGCGTTGTAGAAGTCTGTGAAATTCTTTTGCTTGGCCATGTGCGCGAGAAAGCTGCACATGAAGGCGGGCGTGAAGTGCGCATTGCCGCCCGCGCCGTCGGACTGTTGCGCGGCCGTCAGATCAAGTCCCGCGCGTTGGAGATAATCGCGTTCGAGATCGAAGCCGTCGCGTGTCTTGTCGTTCGGCGCGAGCAGCGCGGCCGTCAGCAGCGGCGTCACGCTGGCATGTAAATTCTGGCTCACCTTCAGAGTAACCTTGACCTCTTCCCTGTAAGGCAGCGACGTGTGCTCGGCCACCAAACGGTCGGGCTGATACATTGCGGCCAACGCTTTGAAGTCGTGCTTCGCATCCGCCGCGCTCAACTCAGCTTTCACTCCTTCAGCGCGCAACGCTTCGACAAAGACGAACTCGGCGAAACGACTCGGCGACGGCACGGCGTAGCTGTAGAGGATCGGCGGCGTGCCGAGCGGAAAATTGCCGCTGATGGTCACGGTGTGCGAGCCGTCCTGGTTGGTCGCGTCATCGCTCCAACGTATCTGCGGCTTCGAGTCCGTTGCGCCGGTCTTCGCTTGATTGACGAACTTGACGTAAGTGGTCGCGGGCGACTGGTTGAAGACGACGGGCGCGCCCGCCGCAGCGCCGGGGCCGATGGTCACGTCCACGAGATTGTCGTTGATCATGATGGGCGACATGACGACGCCCGTGCCCAACTCGCGTTCGCCCTCGGGGAAGAGGCTGTTGTCGATCACAACGCGCCCGCGTATGTGTTTGACGTGCTGCGCCGCGACCTCATGCGCCAGCCGCCGCACGACCAGCAGTGGGTCGCCGGGCACGGCGCGCGTGTGCGGGTCTGCGTCGTAAGAGTGGTCTTCGTTCTCGAACGCGAGCGTGCCGTCTGCGCGCAAGCGGCCCGAAAGATTCGGATCGCCACCCGCAACGATAACCAGATCGCCGTCGAGCGTCCCGTCTTGCTTAATCTCACCCGTGCGATAGAGGCGCGTGTGAAAACGATAATCGGGGCCGAACAATTCCAGCGCCGTGCCCTCGGTTAAGAGCTTCGTGGTCGAGCCGGGCACAAACAGCTTGTCGGCGTTGAGCGCGTAGATGACTTTGCCCGTGTCGAGCGCGCGGAACTCCATGCCAAAGAACGCGTGGCGAAATTCGGGGCGCGCCATGACGCGCTCAATGCGCTGCGCGAGGCTGCGACCGGGCGGCGGTTGGATTGCACGCCGGCCCGGCGTCTGCGCTGCGACGGGTGGTACGAGGGGCGTGATTAAAAGAAGCGCCAAGATGCCATTGACAACGTTGAGTTTTAGCGACAGCTTCATCAAGGTGCTCCGGGGCGTGTTCAACTTGCGGCTGGCGTCTGCGCCAGCACGCGCTCGATCTGTGCGAGATGGCGCGCTTCGTGTGCGCCGATGAAGGCCAGCCATTGATAAAGATTGAGCGGGCCAAAGGCCGGGTGCGGATAAGTGGCGCGCGCGCCGTCTACGGCCTCAAAGCGTGGTTGCAGCGCGTTGAGTGCGGCGCGCGATGCACGCAGTTGCGCGAGTGCGTCCGCGAGGTTGCCGCCGCCGCGCGGGCGCGCTTCATCCGGCGCGTTGAACTTTTGGCGCGCTTGCGCGGCGAACTCGTCCAATGAGAATGGCTGCATCGGCGGCGGCTGCGCGCCCGGCTCGGCCGCGCTCTCGATCTTCTTCAACATCACGTTGAACAAGTTCGTGATGCGCCCTTCAATCAGCGCCAGATGCTCGACGATCTCCGCGGCCGACCACGCATCAGCGGCCGGGCGAAAGCTCTGCTGCGCCTCGGCCAAGCCCTCGACGCGCGCGACCAGCCGCCCGCGCACATCATCGTTCGCCGCGAAAATGTCGGCCACACTGTTGAAGATCATGCTAGGAGATTCTCCTGTTCAGTTAGTAAGCAGTGAGCAGTGAGCAGACCGAAAGTTTTACTGCTCGCGGCGCACTGCTCACTGCTTACTCTCAGTTAAGCACTGCGGCCTGCGGGCTGAGATGCAGGACGTGCCAGCGCAGATAGCGGCGCACCTCTTCGTTGTTTTGATAGACGCGCACGAAGCCCGTCTGTACGAGCAGCGTTTCGGGTTGCACCCACTCAAGTCGCACGACCGGATTGAATGAGAGCGGCGCGCCGCCCGTCTGTGGCTGAGCAGGCGCGGGCGCGTTCGGCTGATTCGTCGTGTTCGCAGTCACATTCGCAGCGCTGCCCGGCGCTAACTTTCGCGCATCGTAGGTCGCAGAGGCAGTAAGCAGCGGGTCGCGCAAGGGCACGAGAGCGCCGGTCGGTTGCTCGCCTGTGGCATCGTAGATCAGCACGTCTGTCTCAGACGCCGCCGCGACCTTCGCCGCATCCGGCGACCAGACGGGCAGCGCGTCCATCAAGCGATCATCAAGCAAGCGCTCGCGTCCGTCGCGCTCAAGCAGGCGCGGGCGACCGGCGAGTAGTTTGTTCTCGTTGATGCGCGCGCCGAGTTCCGCTTCGGTGCAAGCCAGCGCGACGAGCGCGTGCCCGTCGGGGGCCCATGCGAGCGAGAAATAGACTAAACCTTCACGTGTGGTGAGCGGGCGCAGGTTGAAGCCGTCGCGGTCGCAGAGATAGACCTGCTCGGTCGTAAACATCGGCACGGGCGGCAGCAGCGGTGCGACCGTGGGCGTCGCGGCGGCGTTCGTGTTGTCGGCCGTTGTAGGCGTGGGCAGTTCGTCGGGCGGCGTCGGCGTCGGCTGCGGCTTCTCGGTCTTGCGCGCGATGAAGGCGATCCACTGCCCGTCGGGCGACCACGTGGCGGTTGCGAGAAATGCGCCCGATAGATTTTCCGGCAATAGGTTGCGCAGGAAGCTCCCATCGGCCGCGTAGAGGTCGAGTTTGAACTCGTCCGCCGGCAGCCCGCCCGGATCGTAGAGCGCGAGGGCGCGTTGCCCGTCGGGCGATGCGACGGTGCGCAGCAGCGCCTCGTCCTTGCGCCGCGTCTCGAAATCCTGCTTGACGGAGGCGAGCGGTTCGTCCGGCGTCTCGCTTGTGACGTCGGCAGGCAGCGTACTCTCGGCCACGTCCGGCTCAAGGCGGAACGCGAGGCGCGTGGCCGGCACGTCGCGCAACGCACGCGGATGCACGCTCAGCCGCTCGTTGAGTTGCTGACAACCGCCGAGACTGAGCAAGAGACACAAAGGAATGATGAACGATGAACGCAGAATGATGAATAAGAGATAGCTCATCGTTCCGCGTTCATCGTTCATCTTTGCCCGCGTATCTTTGTGGTTAATCATGTCGTCTGGTCGCTGATGATAGGAAGGCGCGCGCTGCTGTGTCAACGAGGTGTTGCGTGGGCGGCGGCGTGGCGTGCGCGCGAGACCCTGCGCGGCGCAGGCAGCGTCGCTTGTGCCTCGCCCGTCGTGACCTCGCGCGCGAACACGGGCTTGAGCGCGAGCAGGGCGTGCAAGGTGCGACGTGGGCTAAGGTGCGCGAGATCGGTCTCGTCGCGTGTGACGCAGTTGTGTTCGATGGCGCGCGCGGTGCGGCGGGCGAATGGCTCGACGCTCGGCGTGCGTGCGACGTAAGCGCGCGCCGCGAGCAACCCGACGAGATCGCAGGTCAACTCTTCGCTACGATGACCAATGATGCGGAACTGCGCCGCTGTGCCCGCGCGCGCAGCCAAGCGGCGGAAGAGCGGCGCGAGCGCCGAGCGCGGGCCGTCGGCCACGTGCGTCAACTCGTGCGCAAGCACACTGACCATTGCTTCATCCGAGCGCAGACCGGCGAGAAAGAGCGTGCCGAAACGGATCGTGTGCGGGTCGCGATAAAAGACCGAGGCATTGTCGCGCAAGTCCATATCGGGTTTGACGTGGCGCACTTCGGCGAGCCGCACCAAGGCCGGTTGCAATATGTTTGCGCCTACATGCTCGTCGCGCGCGAGCGTGCGCAGAGCTTCGGCGGCGAGCGTCTTAGCGACCGGCAACAGCCGCTCGGCCCGCGCCGCGCCGGCCACGACGCTCGCGTGCAGGAGCGGCAGCGAGGGGTGCGCCTGCATCTCGTCAATCGCCTCGCTGCCCTGCGGGTCTTGCTCGCGCTCAGTGCAGACGGCCGTGATGGCCCGCGCCACTAGATCGTCCGCGCTGCTAGTGTCCGCAACTTGCTGTGCGGGCGCTGGCAGGGCGGGCGTCTGCGCATTGATGACAGGCGTGTAAACGAATAAGAGCGCGATCAAGTATGTGGCGCGCGGCTGTTTCCACACAGAGACACAGAGGCGGCACAGCGCGCACAGAGGGTTTGCAATTTCAAACTTGAGATTTGAAATTTGTAATCTCAAATTTGAGACCAATCTGCTCTGTGGTCTCTGTGGACACTCTGTGTCTCTGTGTTGAACTCTCATTGCGATAACGATGATGGGCAGCCCCGCTCAGCGGTTGCGCCAGACAGGCTTGCGTTTCTCGATGAACGCGCGCACGCCCTCTTGCGCGTCGTCCGTCTTCATCAATTCGTTGAGATAAAGATTCTCAACCTGATCAAGTGTCTCTTTGAACGACCAACCGCGCCCCGTGTCGAGCGCGCGGCGCGTCAACTCCAGCGCGGCTGATGATAACTCGCGCAGGCGATTGAGAATCTCCTGCGTCTTCTGCCCAAGCTGCGCATGCGGCACGACGTAGTTGACGAGGCCGAGGCGCAACGCTTCGGGCGCCTCGATCAATTCGCCGGTCAATATCAATTCACGCGCGCGTTTCTCGCCGATGACGCGTGGCAGTAGCAGAGCCGCAACCGGCGGGAAGACACCGAGTTTAATCTCCGGCTGACCGAAGCGCGTCCGCTCGCTGGCGATGATGATGTCGCACGCGGCGACAAGTTCGCAGCCGCCGCCAAGCGCCGCGCCGTCCACCACCGCAAGGGCCGGGAGCGCCAACTCTTCCAGCTTGCGAAAGATGTCGTGGAACGATTCGAGCATCTGGTAGATCGTCTCCGGCGCATGCTCCTCGACCGCGACGCCCGCGCTGAAGGCGCGTATGCCCGGCGCGGCCTCAAAGACGACGGCCGCCAAGTCGCGCGCCCGCGCGCACTCGTCGAGCGCCGCGCCCACCTCGCGCATCATCGCGATGTTCAGCACGTTCAGCGGCGGGCGCGCGAAACTAATGCGCCCGGCGCGGTCTTCAAGCTTAAAATTGATGTGTTGGTATTGGTCGTCCATTGTCTATCCGAAGTTGCAGCATGCTAACCGAACTATTGTTGTTAGTCTCCGCTGACGCGCTTGCCCCACTTGAGCAACATGAACGCGGGATAGCTTAACGCCAACAGCACCAGCGCGTACACGCTATTCGCCGTGTCGCCCGCGACCGCGCCGATCAAAAACGCGATTGAGCCAGCGAGCACCGCGCCCGTCGTCCACGGATAACCCCACGCGCGATAGGGGCGCTTAGCTTGCGGCTCGCGCCGTCTGAGCACGAACACGGAGAGGAACGTGAGCGTGTAGTTGGTCACGAAGAAGAAGGCGAGCGCGGCGAGCACGCGCTCGAACGTGCCGCTAAACACCAGCATGACGACGGCCACGAGCGTGCTGACGACTAACGCAACCGACGGCGTGCCGCCCTCATTCACCGCGCCCGCCCGCGCCCAGAACAGGCGGTCGCGGCTCATGGCGAAGAGTATGCGCGGCGCGGCCATCGTGTTTGCGTTCAAGGCGGCTAGGAGCGATACGAGGGCCAGCATGCTGATCACGACACCGGCGCGCGCGCCGAAGATGATCTGCGCCGCCGTCCCGACCGCGAGTTTGTCGCCCGCAAGTTGCCACGCCGGCATGACGTAGAGCAGGCCCGCGTTGACCAGCAGATAGATCGCTACGACCGTCAGCACGCCGCCGATCATTGCGCGCGGAACGGCGCGCGCGCTGTCGTGCATCTCGCCGCCGAAGTAAGTGGTCGCGGTCCAGCCGTCGTATGTATAAAGCACGCCTTGCAACGCCAGCACCAGCGCGCCCAAGAGGGCCCAACCCGTCGGCACGAGATCGGAGAACGGGGCGACGGCTGCCGGCCCGCGCCCGCCTACGATGAAGCACGCGCCGATGAGCGCGGCGAAGGCGAGCGTCTTGAGCAGGCTTGTCAATCCCTGTGCGCGGTTGCCCCAACGCACGCCGCGCCACTGCAACAGCGCGAAGGTGACCGTCGCACACAGCGCGACCGCGAGCGTGCGCCCCGCGAGTTGCGGCACGAGCGCACCTGCGTACTCGGCGACGACGAGCGCGACGGCCGCGACCGTGCCGCACGTCGAAAGCCAGTCGCTCCAGCCGACGATGAAGCCGGGATACGCGCCGAGCGCGTGGCGGGCATAGACGTACTGCCCGCCGGAGTGCGGCAAGAGTGTGGCTAGCTCCGCCACCGAGACAGCACCGAGCAAAGCGTACAGCCCGCCGAGCAGCCACGCGAGCATGATCAGGCGCGCGTCGAGCAAGTGTGCCGCGACCTCGCCGGGCGTGCGCAGGATGCCCATCCCAATCGTCATCCCGACCGTCACCGCCAGCCCGAACGCCACGCCCAGCACGCGCAACAGATGTCCGCGCTCGGTCGCGTCGCCGCGTGTGGTTTCGTCGCTCATGTATTGTTAGAGCAGTTGCCCGCCGTCTACGCGTAGAACAGCGCCGGTGATGTAGCGCGCGGCGTCGGTGCAGAGAAAGGCGACAACCGTCGCCACTTCTTCCGGCTCGCCGACGCGGCCGAAGACTGAAGCGCGCGCCGCCTCCGCTTTCACTTCATCCGGCAGGCGCGCGACGAGCGGCGTGTTGATGAAACCGGGCGCAACGGCGTTGACATTAACATGAGCTGCACCGAGTTCGGCGGCACAGGTGCGTGTGAAGGCGATGACGCCCGCCTTCGATGCGGCATAACTGCCGATGCCGAAGCGCCCGCGCGTGGCCTCGATGGACGCGACGTTGACGATCTTGCCCGACGCTTGCGCGCGCAACACGGGCGCGACGGCGCGCGTGTAGTTGAACGTGCCCTTGAGGTTGATGTTCAGCACGCGCTCCCACTGCGTCTCGCTCATCTTCCACACGGGTGCGTCGTCGCTGACGCCGGCCGCATTGACGAGCATATCCACGCGCCCCAAACGCACGCGCGTCTCCGCCACCACGCGCTCGGCTTTGCCGAAGTCGGTCACGTCCGCATGAAACGTTACGCAACGCGCGCCCGCTTCGCGCACCAACCGCGCCGTCTCATTCAACGCGTCCTCGCCCGCGATGTCCACCACGACGACACCAGCGCCACCGCGCGCAAACTCCACCGCACACGCGCGCCCGATCCCAGACGCGCCGCCGGTGACGATTGCGACTTGGCCGTCGAAGTTCATAAGAGTAGAGATCAGAGATTGGAGGTCAGAGATTAGTCAGAAAAGTTTTAACTGACCTCTAACCTCTGACCTCTTCTTTAATTCCCTTTTGGTAGCGGTGCACCAAGCCATGCTTGATAGACGCGCGCCTGTTCGGGTGTCGGGTTTTTGCCGGGCACGATGCGGTAGCTCTCTTCGACGCGCCCACCGAGTTTGATGCGGAAGGTGCGCAGGTCGTCGGCACGGAAGAGGGTTAACTGGATTTCGTCGCCGGGCTTACGCTCGGCGACGCGCGCGTTGAAGGAATCGAGCGTGCCGGCGCGCATGCCGTCGAGGGCGATGATCTGATCGCCCGCGTTGATACCCTGCTCGTAGGCGGGCGTGTCGGAGGGGACATTGACGACCGTGAGCCGGTCGCCGTCCTGCCGGAGCGTCGCGCCGAAGAAGGCGCGCGGGTCGGGCGTGTGCCCGTCGGGGCGCACAACCGTCGTCAGCAGTTGTAGCCCAGCGCTATTGAATGCTGCGTTGTAGTCCAACTCTTCGCGCCCGCGCACGAAGCGGCGGAAGAAGTCGTCTAACGAACCACCGGCCATCTGTTCACACGTGCGTTGGAAATCTTCGGGCGTGTAGTTGCGATCCTTTTTATAGAACTCGGTGTAGAGATAGCGCATTACGTCGTCGAGCGACTTGGCATCGTTGGAGCGACGGCGAATCTCAAGGTCGAGCAACGCGCCTAAAAGCGCACCCTTGTCGTAATAAGAGATGCTTGAGTTGATTGAATTCTCATCCGGGCGATACTGCTTGATCCACGCGTCGAAGCTCGACTCTTCGGCGCTCATCTTGAGCCGGCCCGGCTGGCGTTGGAACGCCTGTATGTCGCGCGCCAACTTGTCCAGATAGTCTTTGTCGGAGATCAGCCCCGCGCGCCGCAGTAGTATGTTCTCGTAATAGCTGGTGATGCCTTCCGCCACCCAGAGCAGGCGCGTGTAGTTCTCCTGCGTGTAGTCGAAGGGGCCGAGCACGTCGGGGCGGATGCGTTTGACGTTCCACGCGTGGAAGAACTCGTGCGCGGTCGTAGCGAGGAAGCCGCGATAGCTCGTTTCGGGCCGGAAGGAGAAGCGCTGCGCGATGATGGCGGTCGAGTTCAAATGTTCAAGGCCGCCGCCGCCCGTCGCGCGCAGGTGATAGAGAAACGTGTAGTCGTGATAAGGCAACTCGCCCATGACGGCAGCGGCCGCTTCGACAATCTTCTGCACGTCGCGGCGCAGACGCTCCGGCTCGTAGTTGCCTTCACCGTCGATCACGATGCGGTGCGGCACGTTGCGCACGTCGAAGGTGAGCACGCGGAAGTTGCTGACCTCGACCGGCGAGTCGTACAAGATGTCGAAATTCTCGGCGCGAAAAGTGTTCTGCTGGCCCCGCACTTCGGGCAGCCCCGTCGCCACCTTCCAGTTGTCGAAGGGCACGACATGTAAGGTCGAAGGCGCGCGCAAACTGCCGGCCGGATACAGCAGGAGCGCCGCGCTGTTCCAGAAGGCGTGCTGGTCGTTCAACTCGTTCGTGCGCACCGTTAGCTCGTTGGCATAGACGCGATAGCTGACGCGCACTTCGCGCCCGCCCGTCGTCTCTACGCGCCACGTGTCCTTATTCAGTTTGCGCCACGCGAGTTGTTTGCCCGCCGCATCGGTCGCGGCGAAGTCCTGTACGTGGCGCTCGAACTCGCGGATGAGGTAAGAGCCGGGCGTCCAGACGGGCATGACGAGATCGAGTTGCGCCGGCAGCGTCGCGCTCGCGCGCACGCGCAGCTCGACCTGTAACAGGTGCGTGTGCGGCTCAGGCATCGAGACGGTGTAGGCGATGTCGGGCGTGGGCGCTGTCGTAGTGCCGCGTGTCTGTGCGGGCGCGACAGTACACAACACGAGGACGGCGATGAGCGACAGCGCGGCCAGCGCGCTCAGACGGCGTGGAAGCATCGTCGGTGTTGGTTTCCTTTGCGCGAATGTGTGCGAATGCGGCTTTAAAGCCGCCGCATCTTACTACGAAACCGAGGAGGCCGACCACGCACGCGAAAAATGGAAGATCGTGGCGAGTCGGTCTTTTACTTAAAGTCTGTGGTGTGTGTGTGCCGGCCGGCGTTTTGCGCTGGCGGTGGGTGCTTGACGGGGCGCGCAAAACTGATTGCGTTCGGGGCAGCGGAAGGGTTAAGCTGCCCGCGTCATGTGCCCCCCTCTCCGCCTCTCCCCATCACCTCTTCGTTCCACGTTGTCGTTTGGACAGACGGAGACTAGACCGCACGTGCGCGGGCACGGCGGCAATCGCACGAGCGGATGCTCGGCGGGCGCGTTAGTAAGGCAGACTGATTACGCCGCGCACGAGGTCGAGGGCGATCTCGGTGGTGATCTCGACGAGCATGTCCGTCTCCGCCGACTCTATGGAGACAGCGTTGGCGGGCGGCGGGGGCGGCGGCGGCACTAACCAGGGGTGTATCACGCCGTCGTCGGCCAGAGCTACGCCGGTCAGTGCGAACACTAAGATGATGGTGGTGCAGACTCGTCGCAGGTGCTTCATGGGTTTCTCCTGAAGTAAGCTATGGTTAGCAATTAGATTTTTCGGCGGCCGCTGCGTGCACGTCCGGTCGGGTTCGGCCTGATTGCGGCGGCATCATAGGCAAGGATGTCGGGTCTTGCAAGTTAACTAACAAGATACAGAAAGGTAGCCCCTATATGGACTTAGCGAAAATAGCACAGACACGGACGGAGAGCCAGACGGCAACTCGCGTCGAGCAGGTTTGGGCCGATTGCCAACTGGCCCGGCAACTGACGGAGGCGGGCGATTACGAACAGGCCTGCGAAGTATTGCGCACGGTGTGGCCGCACACGGGGCAACGGCCGCAGCTAGCTGAACTCGACGAGTTGACGGCCGCCGAAGTCTTGTTGCGCGCCGGCACGCTCGCAGCCTATCTCGGCAGCGTCAAGCAACTCGCGGGCGCGACCGAAGCGGGCAAGGACATGCTCAGCGAGAGCGGCACGCGCTTCGCGGCGCTCGGGGCCGGCGACAAAGTAGTCGAAGCGCGCACAGCGCTCGCGCACTGCTACTGGCTCGCGGGCGCGTTCGACGAAGCCCGCGTGCTGCTCGATGACGCGCTCAGCCAACCGGCCGCCGATGAGCAGCGTGCGCTCGCTCTGCTCTCGGCCGCGATTGTCGAGGCGAGCGCGGCGCGACATGCGGACGCGCTTCATTATCTGCAACAGGCCGCGCCGTTGTTTGCAACCGGCGGCAGCGACATCAGTCGCGGGCGCTATCATGCGGAACTCGGCATCGTGCTCGACGCCCTCAACGCTGGTGCGCCGCAGCAAGACTACGCGGATCGCGCGCTGATGGAATATACCGCTGCCAGTTTTCATTTCGAGCAAGCCGGGCACACGCGTTATACGGCGGGCGTCGAGAACAATCTCGCCCTGCTGCTCTACCGGCTCGCGCGCTTCACAGACGCACACGAACATCTGGATCGCGCCCGCCGCCTGTTCGCGCAATGTGCCGACGCTGGCAGCGTCGCGCAAGTGGATGAGACGCGCGCCCGCGTCCTTTTGGCCGAAGGATGCGCGGCGGAGGCGGAACGGACGGCGCACGCAGCCGTCACGGCGCTCGCACGAAGCGAGCAGCAAGGCTTACTCGCCGAAGCATTGACGACACACGGCGCGGCACTCGCACGCACAGGCCAGATCGAACAGGCGCGCACGACGCTCCAGCGCGCTTTCGATGTGGCCGAGCAGGCCGGCGAACTAGAAGGCGCAGGCCACGCGGCGCTCGTGACCGTGGAAGAGTTGACAGCACAGCTTGCGCCGCGCGAGTTGCGCGAGCTTTACACAACGGCCGACGAACTACTCAAGCGGGCGCAAGACCCTGCGCTCCTCGCGCGTCTGCGGGCCTGTGCGCGGCGCGTGCTTGAAGCGGCGGAGGCCGCGCCAGTCGTCTCGCAGCTTATCACCGAGGCCAATGCGCGCCACGCGAAACACGTCGAGTTCACACCAGCCGCCATCGAAGCCTTGAGTTGCTTACCGCTCGCGGGCGACGGGCCAAGATTGCGCACGCTCGTCGAGCGCACGATTGGCGCGGCAGAAAAAGGCAGTGTGATTGACGCACCGGCGGTCGAAGTCGTCGCGCTCAGGCAGACCGAGGCGGCCGACTTAAATGATCCTTGGGCCGGTTTCTCGCTCAAGGAAGAGGTGCAGGAGTTCGAGGAGCGGCTGATCGAGTTGGCGCTTAGGGACGCGGGCGGCATGGTCTCGCACGCGGCGCGGCTCTTAGGCTTCAAACATCACGAGACACTCAACTGGCGACTGAAGAATCGCAACAAGAATCTGCTCGACGCGCGCAAGCCCATCCGCCCGCGCCGCCGCAGCATCATCCGCAACTACGAACGCAAAAGGGCGTGAAGCGATGGCAGTGGTAACGTGCGCCCAGTGCGGCACGAAGAATCGCGTGGACGAACGGGCCGCCAAAGCGCGCCAGCCCGTATGCGGCAAGTGCGGCGCGGAGTTATCGCTGCCGAGCAGTGGCGCGCAAACGAACACTGAAGCGAGTCGGCCCATCACGGTCACGGACGCGACGCTCGCGCGCGTGCTCACGGAAGCGGGCGCGACGACGGTGCTGCTCGATTGCTGGGCCGAGTGGTGCGGGCCCTGTCGCATGATCGCGCCCGTGCTTGATGAGCTTGCGGCCACCTCAGGCGGGCGCTATCGCATCGCCAAGCTCAACGTGGACGAGAACCCGCAGACCGCCGCGCAGTTCGCCGTCCGCAGCATCCCGATGCTCCTCTTCTTCAAACACGGTCAACTCGTAGACCGCCTCGTCGGCGCACACCCCAAACAGACCATCGCCGCCAAGCTCGCCGCGCACGCGTGAATGATTGCGGAATGCGGATTTCGGATTCAAAGACGGTTGTTTCTCTAATCCGCAATCCGAAATCCGCATTCCGCAATCGAAGCATTCCACAATCTTATTTACTTCACCGTCACCGAGACTTCTCTATTGCCGCAGGGCGAGGTGAAGAGGACGACAAACGTGCCGGTCTTTTTGCTGATGGAAGAGATCGTGAAGCGAGCGGTGGTGGACGCGGCGTCTTGCGGCTCGCGCAGGATGAGGATGTCGGCCCAGTTGGCGGTCGAGGTTGTGATGTCTGTGCCACGCGTCTGCCCTTCGAGGCTGGCGGTGAGCGTGCTTGCGCCGCCGGCCGTGAGCAACATCGAGTCGGTGCTTAATGTCAACGCACACTCAGGCGCGCGCCGCGCACGTGGATGTGTAGCCGCGCCGGGTCTTGCTGCGTTCTTGCTCTCATCAGCGGCGGGCGGCTTTTCGTCAACTGCGGGTCGCGCCAGTTCGGACTCCGTGGGCTTTGGTTCAGCCTCGACAGGTTTTGTGTCGGCCGGTTTGGCGTTGGCGGGCGTGGGCTGCGGCTCGACGGGCGACGGCGTTGCGACGGGCGGCGGCGTTGGTGTAGCCATCGGCTCAGGCGTCGATGTCGACGTCGGCGCGACACTCACAGGCGGGACAGTCTCAATCGGCTTGCTCTCCGGCGTTGGTGTCGGCGTCTCACTTGGTGTCTCGGTCGGCGTTGGTGTTGCGCTCGGTGTCGGCGCAGGCGTTTCGCTGGCCACGGGCGGCACGCTCGTTTGCGGCGGCGGCGTGTCGCTCGTAGTGGCGGGTGGTGCGGCCGTGTTCGCGTTTGTGCTGCTCACTAGCGCAGGGCCGATGAGCGTGTCGAGACCAGCGGTTGAGCCGTTGACCTTTGTGTAGAGCGCTTCGATGATGGCGCGCCGCGCGGGGTCAGGCGCGAGGCGGTCGTAACCTTTGACGTATGCGGTCAGCGCCTCCTGCTGTTGCCCGTTCGCGGCGAGCGCCGCGCCGAGTCGCCACTGTGCGTTGCGCATGTAGAGACTATCGACTGGCAGCACACTGACGGCGCGCCGGAGCGCCGTCACCGCCTCGCTCGCCTTGCCTTCGTTGAAGAGCGCCCAACCGAGCAACTCTTCTGTGCGCCCGCGCATGATCTTGACAAGCGAGGCGCGCGAGACTGTTGGGAAGTCGGGCGTGCCGCCGGCGTTGATGGCGCGCGCGCGGATCGGACGCAACTCGTCCGCCGCGATTGCGACCGAGGCGACCGGCGTATCAGCCGCCGCTTCGATGCCGCCCTTGGCCGCTTCGGCCAGATCACGTGCCATGCTCAGAGCGAGACCACGTCGCGCCAGTCGATCCGCCGCGTAGAGTTGCCGGAAGGCGCGTAATGGATCGTCACCGGCCGCGAAGTCGCGCGCGGCCGCGGCGAGCGCCGCTTCGTCCGCGCTGTTCGCATTCAGCGCAAGATAGAACGCGAGCAGACCTTTGAGACTGCGCGCGTTCGCGTCGGTGTCGGCGGGCGCGAACTGGAAGATGCTGGCGCGGCGTTCGGGCGCAAGCAACTCGATGAAGTTGTCTGCATGCACGGGCACGCGCCCCGCCAGTTGCGTTTCGAGTTGACCATCTTTGAGCGTGAAGCTGCGCGCTAGTTCTTCCGCCGCTTCTTCGTAGAGACCACCGGCGGCGAGTGCGCTGGCCAGTTCGTAATCGAGCGTGGGAAAGTGGCCGTATTCGCGTGCGAACCGGAGCGCACGCTCAGCCTCGGCCGCGCGCCGTGCGCCGACGAGTGCACGCGCCAGCGCCACCTGCGCCCAAGTGTAGCGCGGCTCGATGTCAACGGCCCGGCCCGCCAACTCGACCGCGCGCGCCGCATCGTTGTGCGCCGCGAACCAGTAGCCCGCGCCGACCAGCAAAGGCAAGTTGCGCGCTTCGGCTTTCAACGCCGCGGCCAACTCGCGCTCCGCGTCCTCGTGCTTATCCGCGTCTAAGAGCGACAACACGACGCCCGCTTGCGCGAGTCGGTCGGTCGGCTCAGCCGTCAACAGTTCACGATAGAGCGCGAGCGCGTCCTCCGGCTTGCCGGTCGCGCGTAAGAGATCGGCCAAGTTGCGCCGCGAGAGCGCGGACTTCGGATCGAGTTCGAGCGCGCGCTTGTATTCATTCGCCGCATTATCCAAACGGAGCGCCAGCCGATAGGCCGCGCCGAGCGCCTGATGCGCCGCCGCCAGATCGGGCGCAAGCGTGCGCGCCGCTTCGGCGAGCCGCGCCGCCTCGTCCGTGCGCTCGATGTTGAGATAGAAGGCCGCGAGCGCGAGCAGACGCTGCGGCTTGTCCTGCACCTTCGCCTCGATCAGTTGCGCGACTTCGCCGGCCGCGTCTCGTTGGCCGCGCAGGAACAGGTTCGCCGGAAACTGTGAGACGCCTTCGACAAACAGCTTGTCGGACATGTCCGCGGGCGCAAGCGCCAACGCCTGTTTGAACTCCGCTACGCCTGCGTTCGCGTCGCCCGCCTGCAAGCGTTCATCACCAAGCGCCGCGTGCGCGACGACGAGATGTTCGACCGCGCGCGTGCGCAAAGCGGCCGGCGGATTCTTATCAATGAACGCCTGCAAGCGCGGCACGCGTTCGGCGGGCGGCAACTTGAGCAACTCTGCAAACTCGGCTTGCGCGCCCGTCGGCTTGTTCGCGGCTGCGTCCGCAGGTTTGCTCGCAGGCTTGGTAGTTTTAGCAGTCTTCGGCGCAGGTTTGGTCGTCGGTTTGCTGGCGGGTTTGCTCGCGGCAGTAGTCTTCGCGGGCTTCGCGACTGGTTGCTTCGGCGTCGTTTTTTTCGTCGTCGTCGGCTTCGCCGTCGGCTTGTGCGTCTGCGCGCGACCAACCGACGGGCAGAGACCGACGACGATAATTAACAGGCCGAGTAATGAACCGAATTCTCTTCTCATAACTTACTTCACACTATTCATTTGCCGCCGAGTGCTTCGATGAGCACGCGTCACGTTGCGTTCGATGGCGGTGGCACGCGCAGTAGACTAGCGAGCCGCAGGCGCGCGCGCGCGCGCAGTCCCTGCGCTGTGGTCGCAGGGTATTCATGTCGCTCAACATCTCGTCTGAGTTCCTTGTCTGACCGCAAGCAAATTTACGCCGGGTAGCGCGGGCATGATACCATCCGGCGCGGGCGCGCGACAGAGCCGAAGCGCCCGACTTGATCGAAGGAGCACGCCGGAGTTTGTCAGAGCTGGATACAGAGTGGGCGCGGCGCGTAGCGGTCGCTGAACAGCAGGCGCGCGCGCAAGGGCGCGGCGATGTGGCCGCGTATCTGGCCCTGCGTGCGACGAACGATCTCGCGCGCGGCATCGGCTGCGAATGGCTGCTGGAGACGACGACCGCGCTCGCGGGCGCAGCGAATCGCGCAGGCGCGAGTGTCACGATCACGCAGGCGGACACACACCGCTTTCACGTCGGCCACTCGACGATGGTCGGGCGCAAATTAACTCTGCGCGCGGGCGTGCGTGAACTCACGGTCGAAGCGGGTTGGCCGCGCGCGCCGCAGGATGGCATCGTGCGCGGCGGCGGTCTCGCCTGCGCGCGTCTCACACACTTCGGCGAGCGCGGGCGCAATGCCTCGCTGCTCCTCGTGCCGCACGCGGACGCCGCGCCGCAATGGGTCATCTTGAGCGAGACTGGCGCGCGCACGCCGCTCAGCGAAGAACACTTGCGGCAACACGTGGCGCGCTTGAGTCAATGATGCGCGGGCCGGCCAACGATATGGGCCAACCTGTGCACGTTTTGGAACAATACAACGCACACGATTATCGCTAACCCACCCCGCCACGTTTTTTTTCCTGTCTTTACTTAAATTTACGCCCACCAATTTATTCCTCATCACAATGGCATAGTGGTTGCCCTGTTGCTGTACGGCTCGCCCGGTCAAACGACCCCAGCGGGCGAGCTATTCCGACCGCGGCGCCAGCACACTCTCGCCTGAAGCTGAAACGCCGAGGTCGTTGACAAAGCATCTGAAGGAGAGCAGACCATGAATCGACGCATCACACTTCTGACCATCATCGCCGCCATCTTTTGCACGCTCAGCCTGTCCGGCCTCGCCGCCGCGCAGAGCAACGACCCATGGAGCGATAGCTCGCAGCGTGACCGCAACCGCGATGACCAGCGCGACGACCGCGACTATCGCCGTGACCGCCGCGACCAACGCGACGATGGCTCCTACGGCCGCAACGGCCGCTACGACAGCCGCACGCTGCGCGATGCCGCGCAACGCATCAAAGACCGCAGCCGGGATTTCGAGCGCGACGTAGACCGCGCCCTCGACCACAGCCGCGTGGACGGCACGCGCCGCGAAGACAACATCAACGGGCAGGTGCAGGATTTTCGCCGCGCCGCTGAGCGCTTCAAAGATCGCGTCGGCAACGGCAACGATCAGAACCGCGCTTATGATGCCGCCCGCGAACTGATCTCGCGCGCCAACCAGATCGACCGCGTCATCGGCCGCGCCCGGCTCGACTCGCGTGCGTCTTCGGACTGGAACAGTCTCAACCAAGACCTGCGCCTTGTCTCCGACTTCTACAATCTGAACTACAACGGCGGCGGCTATGGCAACGGTGGTTACGGCAACTATCCGACCGACCGCAACCGTCGGAACAATAACAACGACTGGTGGCGGCGGCTGCCCAACATCGTGCGTCCTTAACTTAAAGGCGACCGAGCATGTACGTTAACGAACCGGCGGAACTGGACTAACAGTTGTTCCGCCGGTTCTGTTTTTAACCGCGCGTTTTGTTGCGATCTGGTAGCAGACAAATTCTATTTAGATTAAACGCAACCTGTGCGCGCGTTTTCTTCATCTTCTCTCTTGACTCTCTCATCTTGTTGGACAAGAATCACGATGATTTCAACTCCTCGCAGTTAAGTTGGTCTGAAACGCAGTCTCGTGCGTGCGCCGGCACCCGACAACAGGCGCAAAGGCGCGAGACTGTTTTGCGATTCGGGACAACGAGTTAACGGGTCGCGGGGCGCAAGCGTCTAACTGAATCAGTAGCGGGTGAGATTTACATTTGAAAGGGAGAAACAGATGAGCGTCTATAGTTCACACACGTCGCGCCGGTTAGTTTGGGCCTGCGCATTTGTTCTAACACTGGCTGTCGCGGGTTTCGCGCAGGACAACACTACGACCGCCTCGACCAGCGGGCGCACGGTCGCGAGCGGGCAGAAGATGAAAGTTAAAGGCGTCGTCACGCGCCGCGATGCCGACACGTTCACCGTGCAGGACGCGAACGGCGTCAACACGACGGTGGTCTTGACCGACCGCACGAGCGTCAAATCGAAGGGCGGTTTCCTCCGCAGCGGCTCGACCTATGGCGCGTCGAATATCCTGCGCGGCCTCAACCTCGAAGTCGAGGGGCGCGGCAACGAGCAGGGTCAACTCGTCGCTACGAACATTCGCTTCGGCGAGACCGAGTTGCGCACGGCACAGTCGATTCAAGCGCGCGTCGATCCCGTCGAGACCGATCTGAGCAAAGCGCAGGCGCGCGTGGGCGAGCTTGAGCAAAACGCGCAACGCATCTCGGGCCAGTTGGACGAGTTGGCGGCCGTCTCGAACGCGGCGCGCGGCGGCGCGAAGGCCGCACAGGACACGGCGGACGCGGCTATCTCAGGCGTGAATCAGACCAACGAGCGCATCTCGGCCTTGGACGATTACGTCGTGCAGAACAAGAACGTGATCAACTTCAAGGTGGGCAGCTCCATCCTTTCGCCGGAAGCCAAGCAGGCGCTTGATCAAGTCGCGCAGCAGGCGCAGACCGCGAAGGGCTTCGTGATTGAAGTGCGCGGGTTCGCCAGCGCCGACGGGAGCGAAGAGGCCAACCGTCGCCTGAGCCAACGTCGCGCCGACGCTGTCGTGCGTTATCTGGCCGAGACGCACAACATTCCGCTCCGGCGCATCATCACGCCGTTCGGCTATGGCGAGTCGCAGGCGATTGCGGACAATACCAGCCGCGAGGGTCGGCAGCAGAATCGCCGCGTCGAGGTCAGCGTGCTCGTCAATCGCGGGCTGCTTCAGTCTGCGCCGAACCTGACGCCGACGAAGACCGAGAGCGCGCAGCCGCCGCAGCAATAACGCTTCGAGCGCCGCGCGAGGTGCATAGCGTGAATCGTCAACCGTGTCCGGCCCCGTAGTGCCGGCGCGGTTGACGATTCGCGTTTTCTTTCGCCCACGAGCGCACAGCCGTATAGGTCAATACCGCCTGCTGCAAGCGGGCGGGGAAACAAGGGATGAAGGATGAGGGCTGAATAAGAAGTTGTTCTGTTCAGCCCTCAGCCCTCATCCTTCATCCCTTACGACAGGCGGTACTGACTGGCTGATCACACACTGATCAAATCCGAGGTGATAATGTTCGCACAGAGCAGAGCGGGGCGCGCAATCGGGGCCGGACTATTATCGTTTGCTTTGCTGTGGCCGCTGACGCTCCCAGCCGCCGCGCAAATGAAACAGAAGCGCGGGCGCCGCGCCACAACTCAGCGCCCGGCAACTGCGCAGACGACGCCCACACCAGCGCAGCAACCTGTCCGCGTGCCGCAACTGTCGCCCACATCGCAGCAGAGCGCGCAGCCTATACGGACGCCGCAGCAGACGGCTACACCCAAGCCGACGCCTTCACCTGCGCCGCCGGCCGATGTGATCGACGACGACGAGATAGTCCGCGTCACGTCAAATCTGGTGGTCGTGCCCGCCTCCGTAACGACCGGGCAGGGCGAGCCGGTGCAGGGCTTGAAGGCGACGGATTTTCGTCTGGAAGAAGAAGGGCACGCGCAGGAGATCGCGCAGATCGGCGACGCCGAACAAGTGCCACTCGACATCGCCATCCTCTTCGATGTATCGAGCAGCGTGATGGGGAAGATCGCTTTCACATTCCAACAAGAGTCAGCCGCGCAATTCTTGAAGCAAGTGCTGAAACCGGTCGACCGCGCTGCCATCATCACCATAGCCGACAAGCCTACACTCGTGCAGCCGCTTGCGTCGGCCTCGGACGCGAGCGCAAAGCTCGTTACTATTCCGGCGGCAACCACAAGCGTGCCAACAGCCTTTTACGACACAGTCAGTTTCGCAGCCAAGTATCTCGCTGAAAACGTGCCGCCCGGTCATCGCCGCGTTATCCTCGTCCTCTCAGACGGCGACGACAATTTCAGTAATGCAGTACGCGAGCAGAGCTTGGCCGAGTACGAAGCGCAGAAGAAGGCGGAGGCAGAAGGTAAGAACAGCATGAAGACTGTGCGCGCGGCCGTGCACAGGGATTTGCTGGCGCGCCACCAACGTGCTGTGGAGACCGAGCAGCGGGCCGTGCAACGTGCAGATATAGTTTTCTACTCAATCAATCCTGGCGGGCCATCGATCCGCCTGAATGAGATCGCTGCGCGCGCGCAGACCGGCATGCAGCAACTCGCCGAGGCCACGGGCGGCACGGCTTACGTGCCGGAAAACACTAACGCGCTCCCAACTGTCTTCCGCCAGATCGCCAACGAACTGCGCGCACAATACCTGCTGCAATACTATTCAAACAGCAACGCGCCCAACGGCAAATATCTCAACATCAAAGTCACCAGCCCCACCCACCCAGACCTGCGCATCCGCGCCCGGCAAGGGTACTACGTCAAAAAGTAGCGAGTCCGGAGAGTCCAGAGAGTCTAGCGAGTCAAGGAGCAAATGCCCTTGACTCGCTAGACTCTCTGGACTCTCCGGACTCGCGACTGCTTTTATCCTATGTCCAGCAGTACGTCGGTCAGGCGGTTGATGACTTCGAGGAGCGAGCGGCCGGCGGCATCGAGTTGCCCGGCGGTGACTTTGTCTTCGGCGTCGGCCGCGGTGGCAGCCACACCCGCGAGATTCTGATAGTAGGCGTCCGCGCCGGGCGTGGTCTTGAAGTAGAGTTCCAACTCGTCGAGACCGGCGCGCACGTTCTGCAAGTTAGCCCTGAGCGTCGCGCGGTTGCGTTCCAGCGCCGATTGCACCTGCGGCGGCAACTGCCCGCCTGCGCGCGCCTGCGCCTCGGTCGCTTCCAACTCCTTCGACGTGCGCGCGTACAAGTACAAAAACTTCGTCAGCACTTTGATCTTGTCGGCGACGCGCAAACGCGCTTCGTTCAGTGCGGTCGCATTCGGCGGCGGCGTGTTCGTGTTGCGCGTTGTGCGTGTGCCGGCGGGCCGTTTGCGCGGCGTAGTGCGCTGGCGCGTCTGTCCATGACTGACGACGGGCAACGCGATTAGACAGAACAGACTCAAGACGCGGACTATCTGCAAATGACACCTCCTTCACCGGCGCAACTGCAATGGCGCACGGCTCAAACGACACCAAGGGGCTTTGCGGGCTTACCGCCTCATCATAACCTCTGCGCTAAGAAAACGGGAGAGCGCGTGCGGGTGGCAGGCCGCGCGGCCGCGCTGTTACAATGAGCGCCGACGCTTTAACACAACTGCGATGCCAAAGAGGATGCTACAAGTTCGCCGCCTCGGCCTGCTGGAGTACGGCGCGGCCTACGACATGCAAAAAGAGATCGAGCGCGCGGTGCGCGCCGGCACACAACCCGACACGCTACTACTCGTCGAGCATCCGCACGTCATCACGCTGGGCCGGCGCACGACCGAGGGTGCGGTGCGCGCCTCCGACGATCTTTTGCGCGCACGCGGTGTCGCCCTGTTTGAGACGAATCGCGGCGGCAAAGCGACGTATCACGGGCTTGGTCAAGTCGTCGGTTATCCCGTCATCAATCTCAGTCCTGAGCGCGAGGACGTGCACCGTTACGTGCGTGATCTCGAAGCAGTGCTGATCAGCGCGCTCGCGGATTTTCAGATCAAGGCGTTTCCGATCAAGGGCTTGACCGGCGTGCACACGACGCGCGGCAAGGTCGCCGCCATCGGCGTACACATCGCGCGCTGGGTGACGACGCATGGCTTCGCCTTAAACGTCAACACCGATCTCAGCTTCTTCAACCTGATCATCGCCTGCGAAGGCGAAGCCGTCACCTCGATGCAAGAGATTCTGGGGCACGAAGTAAACATGCGCGCCGTCGAAGACCGCATCATCGCGCGCTTCTGCGAAGTCTTTGAGCTGCAACCGGCGGAGGCGTTAACAGTCGCAGCCGGCAAGTTAAACTGAACTTGTTACTTGTCACTGATTCTTTATGCTAACACTCGATCTCATACGTGAAGCGCACGCGCGCATCGCGCCCTTAGTACACCGGACGCCAGTCATCACCTCGCGCGCGTTTGACGCGGCGGCAGGCGGGCGGCGCGTCTTTTTCAAGTGCGAGAACTTGCAGCGCGCGGGCGCGTTCAAGATGCGCGGCGCGGCCAATAAGATTCTGTCGCTGAGTGGTGAAGAGAGACGGCGCGGTGTGGTCGCATTCTCGTCGGGCAATCACGCGCAGGCGGTTGCGTTGGCGGCGCGCGAAGCAGGCGCACGCGCCACCATCGTGATGCCGCAGGACGCGCCGCGCGCGAAGGTCGAAGGGACGCGCGGCTATGACGCGGAGGTCATCTTCTTCGACCGGCAAAAGGACGACCGCGAACAGATCGCGCGCGATGTGGCGGCGCGCACAGACGCCGTGCTCGTCCCGCCTTACGACGACTATCTCATCATGGCGGGTCAGGGCACATGCGCGCTGGAACTGTTCGAGGACGTGCCCGATCTGGACGCAGTCGCCGTGCCGTGCAGCGGCGGCGGCTTGTTCGCGGGCACGAGTACGGCCGCGAAAGCGCTCAACGAGCGGGTTGCGTGCTTTGCGGTCGAACCGGAGACGGGCGACGACACACGGCGTTCAATCCTCGCGGGCGAGCGCGTGCGCATTCCGCCGCCGCCGACCATCGCGGACGGCGCGCGCGTCGAGATACCGGGCGCGCTCACGTTTCCGATCACGCAACGGAACGCGACGGCTGTGCTCACGGTCACAGACGAAGAGATCATGGAGACGATGCGCTTCATCCTCTTTCGCTTGAAACTGCTCGTCGAGCCGACAGGCGCGCTCGCGGCCGCAGCGGTATTATTTAATAAACTGCCGCATGACTTTGCGCGCATCGGCGTCGTGCTATCGGGCGGTAACGTCGATGCCGAGATGCTTGCGCGCATCGTGAGTGGTAAAATGACGGTCAGTTAAAACCGTCAGGAGCAAAACTGAGTGGGACGCGAACTGCGAGTCATTAGTAATCCGAAACCGCGCGCGCCGAAGCCTGAGTGGTTGCGGATTCGGCTCGGCGATCCAACGAATCAGAATCACGTGCTGAAGCTCATCGAGGGCTTGAACCTGCACACGGTCTGTCAGGAGGCGCGCTGCCCGAACATCTTCGAGTGCTGGTCGGATCGCACGGCGACCTTCATGCTCGGCGGCGACACTTGCACGCGCCACTGCGGTTTCTGCGCGGTCAATAAAGGTCAGCCGATGATGCTCGATCCGGCAGAACCGCAGCACGTCGCCGAAGCCGTGCGGCATCTGAATCTCGCGCACGCGGTTATCACTTCGGTCAATCGCGACGATCTGCCCGATGGCGGCGCAGCTCATTGGGCGGAGACGATCCGCGCGGTGCGTGCGCTCAACCCCGACTGCCGCGTCGAGGTTTTAATTCCGGATTTCAACGGCGACGAGGCTGCGCTCAATACCGTGCTCGATGCGCAACCCGACGTGCTCAACCACAACACAGAAACCATTGCGCGGCTCTACCGGCGTGTGCGCCCCGACGCGAATTATCAACAGACGATGACGCTATTAGAGCGGGGCGCGCGCCGTCGCGACGAGGAAGGGCGCGGCATGCTGACAAAGAGCGGCATCATGGCGGGCTTGGGCGAGACGTTCGATGAAGTGGTCGCGTTGATGAAGGACTTGCGCGCCGTCTCGTGCGACATCATGACCATCGGGCAGTATCTGCAACCGCACGCGCGTCGTCTGCCCGTCGAACGCTACGTCACACCCGCAGAGTTCGCGCGCTGGCGCGAGGTCGGCATGGAGCTAGGCTTCAAACACGTCGAGTCCAGTCCCTTAACGCGCTCGTCCTATCACGCGCGCCAGCAGGCGGACGCGCCCGCGCAAGCAGCGACGGCCGTCCTGCAATAAAGTTAAGCCGCAGTGCAGACAAGAATTTGAGCTAAAAGAGAGGCACGATTACATGATCGCACCTCTTCTCTTTTTGTCTTAAGCGTTATCCGCAAGTTATAACAACAAGCATGAAAGCTGTCGTCTTCCACGAGCACGGTGGCCCGGAAGTGCTCAGCTACGAGGAGCGCCCGGAGCCGCAGATCAGGGCCAACGAAGTTTTGGTCGAAGTGCGCGCGTGCGCTTTGAATCATCTGGACGTGTGGGCGCGCGGCGGTCTGCCCGGCATAGAGATTCCGCTGCCGCACATTCTCGGCAACGATGTGGCGGGCGTCGTGCACGCGGTCGGCGAGTTGGTTGACTGGGTGCATGCGGGCGATGAAGTCATGTTGCAGCCGGGCGTGTCGTGCGGGCACTGCGTTGAATGTCTGAGCGGGCACGACAATCTATGTCCAGATTACGACATCATCGGCTATCGACGCGACGGCGGTTACGCGGAGTTTGTCGTCGCGCCCGGCGTGAACGTGGTGCCGAAGCCTGCGCGCTTGAGTTGGGCGGAAGCGGCGGCACTGCCGCTTGTGACCGTGACGGCGTGGCACATGCTGGTCGCGCGCGCCGCCGTGCAGCCCGGCGAAGACGTATTGATTCACGCGGCGGGCAGCGGCGTCGGCTCAATGGGCATACAGATCGCTAAGCTGCGTGGCGCGCGTGTGATTGCGACCGCCGGCTCGGACGAGAAGTTGGCGCAGGCGCGCACGCTCGGCGCTGATGAAGTGGTCAACTACACGAGCGCCGATTGGCCGCGCGAAGTGCGGCGGCTGACGGAGAAGCGCGGCGTCGATGTCGTCTTCGAGCACACGGGCGCTGAGACGTGGCCCGGCTCTGTTCAAGTGCTGGCCAAAAACGGCCGGCTCGTCACCTGCGGCGCGACGAGCGGCTACGACGCGCGCACAGACCTACGGCAAGTTTTTTATCGCCACTTGAACTTGCTCGGCTCGTTCATGGGATCAAAAGCGGAGTTGCTGGAAGCGATGAAGTTCGTCGCGCGCGGCCAACTGCGTGCGGTCGTGGCGGAGACTTTGCCGCTCCGTGAAGCGCGCCATGCGCACGAGCAGATGCAGAACCGCGCGCAATTCGGTAAACTCGTGCTCGTACCGTGAACCGGGCAGCCCCCGTCTGCATGGCTAACCCCATCGCACCGGCCGGAAACAGACACACGCTACATCTGTAACACTCTGCGCGTAGGGATAACCACAAAGGCCCAAAGACACAAACGTGCTTCGTGCTTTTCTTCGTGTCCTTTGTGTCTTCGTGGTTAAGCCTCTGCCCGCAGCAAGTCCTAACCATCACAATAACTGAGAGACTTTTTGGAGATAACTTTATGAGTTTACGTAAACAAGCCACCAGCGCGTGGCTGGCACTCGCGTTGGTCGCGGGACTGCTGGCCCCCGTGCTCGTCGCTCGGGCGCAGACCGGCGCGGCCGCTCTGCCCAACGGCATCGAGCGCGTTACCTCGGTCGAGGGCATCACCGAGTATCAGCTCAAGAACGGGCTGCGCGTCCTGATGTTCCCCGACCAGTCGAAGCAGACCATCACCGTCAACATGACCTACCTCGTCGGCTCGGCCACGGAGAATTACGGCGAGACCGGCATGGCGCACCTGCTTGAGCACATGACCTTCAAGGGCACGCCCAAGCACAAAAACATCCCGCAGGAGTTGACCGCGCACGGCGCGCGCCCCAACGGCTCGACGTGGTCGGATCGCACCAACTACTTCGAGACCTTCGCCGCCACGGACGAGAATCTCAACTGGGCGCTCGACCTTGAATCCGACCGCATGATCAATTCATACGTCGCGCGCAAGGATTTGGACAGCGAGATGACCGTCGTGCGCAACGAGTTTGAGTTGGGCGAGAACAGCCCGTCGAACGTGCTGCTCGAACGCATGATGGCGACCTCCTACATCTGGCACAACTACGGCAAGACGACCATCGGCGCGCGCTCCGACATCGAGAACGTGCCGATTGAGCGCTTGCAGGCGTTCTATCACAACTACTATCAGCCGGATAACGCCGTGCTGACCATCGCGGGCAAGTTCGACGAGCCGAAGACGCTCGCGCTCGTGGACAAATATTTCTCGCCCACGCCGCGCCCGACGCGCTCGCTGCAAAAGATTTACACCGTCGAGCCGACGCAGGACGGCGAGCGTGCCATCACGCTCCGGCGCACGGGCGACACACAGCTCGCGCAGGTGCTCTATCACGTCCCCGCCGGCCCGCATCCGGATTTCCCCGCCGTCGAGATCATCGCGCAGGTCTTAGGCGACACGCCTTCGGGCCGTCTGCATAAAGCACTCGTCGAGCCGAAGAAGGCTAGTTCGGTCTTCGGCTTCGATTTCCAGTGGCACGATCCGACGATGGCCGTCTTCGGCGCGGAGGTGCGACAGGGCGACTCGCTCGACGCCGCGCGCGACACGCTCATTCAGACGGTCGAAAGCATCGGCGCGAATCCGCCGACGAAGGAAGAGGTCGAGCGAGCGCGCGCGCAGTTGCTTAAAGATTTCGACTTGCTGGTGAACAACTCGGATCGGGTGGGTTTGGCGCTGAGCGAATCCATCGGCGCGGGCGACTGGCGTCTGCTCTTCCTCCACCGCGACCGCCTACGCAAGGTGACGCCGGAAGAGGTGGCGCAGGTCGCAGGCAGATATTTCAAGCCGGCGAATCGCACGCTCGGTCTTTTCATCCCGACGCCGAAGCCCGACCGCGCGGAGATTCCGGCCACGCCCGACTTGGTCGCGATGTTCAAGGACTACAAGGGCGATGCGACGATGGCTGCGGGCGAAGCGTTTGATCCTTCACCGGCGAACATCGAGACGCGCACCGCGCGCACCGACGCGGCCGGCGTCAAGCTGGCGCTTCTGCCGAAGAAGACGCGCGGCGGCAAGGTGGTCGCGCAGATGACGCTGCGCTACGGCGACGAGCAGAGCTTGATGAACCGCACGACCGCCGCCCAACTGGCCGGCGCGATGTTGATGCGCGGCACGACGAAGCACACGCGCCAGCAAATTCAAGACGAGTTTGATCGCTTGAAAGCGCGCGCCTTCGTCTTCGGCGGCGCGACGCAAGCCAACGTGCAGATTGAGACGACGCGCGAGAACCTGCCGGCCGTGATGAAGTTGGTCGCGGAAATCCTGCGCGAGCCGGCGTTCCCCGCCAGCGAGTTCGATCTGCTCAAGCAGGAAAACCTCGCGGCCATAGAGCAGAACAAGAGCGAGCCGTCGCAACTCGCCTTCACGGCCTTCAACCGCGCCATCAGCCCCTATCCGAAGGGCGACGTGCGCTACACGACAACGTCGGACGAGGACATTGCGGACTTGAGCGCCGCGACGCTCGATCAAGCCAAGCAGTTCTACCAGGACTTCTACGGTGCTTCAAACGCGACGCTCACGGTCATCGGCGACTTCGACAAGGACGAGATCGCGAAACTCGCGGGCGACCTGTTCGCAGGTTGGAAGAGTCCCAAACCCTTCACGCGCGTACCGACGCTCTTAAAGGAAGTGGCGGCGGTGAACCAGACGCTGCCCGCGCCCGACAAGGCGAACGCAGTCTTCGTCGCCGGGTTCAACTTCAACATGCGCGACGACAACCCCGACTATCCGGCGCTCGTCTTAGGCAACTACATGCTCGGCGGCGGCTTTCTTAACTCGCGCCTCGCCGCGCGCATCCGGCAGAAGGAGGGCTTGAGCTACGGCGTCGGCTCAGGGATCACAGTCAGCGCGCTTGACCAATACGGGCGCTTCACGGCGCAAGCGATCTACGCGCCGCAGAACGTGGACAAGCTCGAAGTTGCGTTCAAAGACGAGATCGCGCGCATGCTCAAGGACGGCTTCACGCCGGAAGAGGTCGAGGCCGCCAAGTCCGGCTACCTGCAAGGGCGGCAAGTCAGCCGGGCGCAGGATAACGAACTGGCGGGGCGTTTGAACAACTACCTGTTCTTAGGCCGCACGCTCCAATTCGATGCCGACCTTGAAGCCAAGCTCAAGGCGCTCACGCCCGAACAGATCAACGTCGCGATGCGCAAGTACATCGACCCGGCCAAGATCACCATCATCAAGTCCGGCGACTTCGCCAAGACGGCCGCCGCACCAACCAAGTAGTCGGCCATAACCGGACGCACACAAGCGGCGCGGCGCAGACGATCAAACGTCTGCGCCGCGCCTCAGTCATATATCTTTGTGCGCACTTTATCCGCTCCGCTCGCTAGGCGGCCAGTTTGGCGCGCGCTTTTAGCGGGGCGGCGACCAGTTCGTGTAGTCCTCGGCCGTGAACCGCTTGGTGAGGGCGCCTAAATTCTCCGGCGTGAAGTCCACGTTCGTGCCGAGGATGACGCGGCGCTCGCTGTCGGTTAAGAGCCACATCGAGTTTACGTCGTCGGGCGGGTGGGCTTTCAGAAATGACTTGTCGTCCGTCTGCAAGCTCTGTCCGTCCTTGCGCGCGAAGACATAGACGTGTGCGAAGCCGCCGTTTTTGACTGTGACCATGTCGCGCTCGAATTCGGTCAACTGTCTGCGCGCCTGTTTCTGCTCCGCCCGATTGCAGCCGCCTAAGCCGAGCGCGCCGCCGAGCACGCACAACCAGACCAGCACGCTCTTAGTCACAGACATTCGTCTCTCCTTCAGTCGTCATCCGATTTGGCCGCCGACGCGCGGGCGCAGGTTCAACGTCTCGTTGTCGCCGGGCGCATTGTCCTCGTCATTGTCATTAGAGTCCGGATTGTCGGGCGTGTTCCCGTCGTTCGCATCGGGCGGCGGCGCGCCCTTCTCGTCGCGGATGTGCAGGATGGTACAGTTGTCGTCCGTGTAAACTTCCTCGAACCAACCGCTGTCCATGGCCGCATCGTAGAAGGCGTCGTGTACGTCCTCGTTGTCGGTGAAGACGTAGCGTGCGCCGAAGCGGTCGCGGATGAGCGGCCCCGGATCGCTCTCTTTGCCGAGCGTGATCTGCTCGTAGAGTTGCGACAGTTGCGGATTCGCGTCGTAGAGGTAAGTCGGATCGAGACCGGAGACGTAGGCGTGCGTCGGATCGTAGTAGAACAGTTTTGGGAAGTCGTCCCAATCGGTGTTGAAGACGACCTGCCCGGCGGGCACATTGGCGCGCAGCCACTCCGCGCCGCCGCGATAAGCTTCGGGCGCGGCGCTCTCCTTGATCTCTTTCGTCTCGGCGTAGATGGTGAAGACCATCGAGGTGGCAAGCACGAGCGCGGCGACGGTCGCGACAGTCAAGCCCCAGTCTTCGCGCCGCCCGGCGGCGGCCGGTGGCTCGTGGCTGTCCAAGTATGGCTCCAACTCGTCGCGCACGTCCGCTGGCAGGCGACCGTAAGGCGTGCGGATGCGGTCGAGCGCGGCTTGGACGGCGAAGGCGGCGAACAGCACTGCGAATGGCGGCCAGTATTCGGCGAAGCGCCGCCAGCGCGCATTGGCAATGAGCAGCAAGGTTGAGAAGATTAAAAAGAAGAGCGGGCGCGCCGCGCGTTTGCGATCTTCCCAAGTGAAGGTGATGTAGCCGACGAACATCGCGGCGAAGGCGACCGTGCAGTTGCGGAAAAAATCCCAACTCTCATACGGATACCACTCATTGCCGACCTTGACCGTGAAGTCCGACTTCGTGACCTTCATCAGCGCGTGCTCCCAGAGCAGCTTGATGTTGTGCGGAAAGTACGGGTTGAGCACAAGTCCGAGCGCGATGCCCGCCAACGTGAACCCGATCAGCTTCACCATCGGCTGCCAAGCCATGCGGCGCTCGCTCCACGCGTCCACAGCGAGCCAGATGACGACCGCCACGCCGAGCAGCACGAACATGTCGTAAGTCTCCGTGAAGACGAACGCAAGCGGCAACAGCCAGACATACTTGCGTTGAAAGAGCAGGTAGATGCCGACGACGAGCAGGACGACCGAGACGCTCATCGCCTTCGTCATGTTCATGCGATAGAGGAACGGCGCGGACGAGCCGAGCAGCGCGAAGAGCCAGACAAACGGATAGCGGATGCGATAACGAAAGATGAGCCAGTAGCAGGACAGAACGGCGAGCGCCGCGAAGACCGCGGCCGAGACCTTTGCACCAAACCGCAGATCACGAAAGAACGTGAACGGGATTTGGAGTAGGTGAAAGAGCAGATGATGATCGACGTAGTCGCGCGCGTTGAGCGTCGTCAGTGGCAGCCACGTGAACTGCGGCGGGAAGTGACGGGCGCGCAGGCCCTGCCACAACGTCTGACTCCACTTGATGTGATAGTAGCCATCGAAGTCGCCGCAGCAGACGGCCCGTGTTGAAAATTGCAGCCACCCGAAGACCAAGCCTATGAGGCATAGCCCCGCGAGCAGGTAGACATGGCGCACACCGAAACGACTCTGCGCCGCGGCCCGCTCATCATCCGGCTCGTGCACTGCTACAGTCTCAACGGCTACGGACTCAGTCGGGTCAACGTTCTCCATGCGTGTTTATCGTTTCCTCTCAGCCCCGCGATTTTATAGTAGCGCGGCCGAGAAAACCACACAGGCACAAATGGAAACGATGAACGATGAACTGTCGCTCATTCATCGTTCCGCGTTTATCGTTCATCATTTCCATTGCGCTATCACGCCGCGAAGAGCAGTTTGCGCAGGGCGGCTTCGACCTCGGCGAATTGAAACGGCTTGGTGATGACGGCGCGCACCAGCCCGGTGTCGAGCGCGTCGTCCATGCCGGCGTCGCCGTAGCCGGTGGTGAGCGCGATGGGCAGACGCGGGCGCAGTGCGCGCGCTTCGGCCGCGAGCGTTAGCCCATCCGTCTCCGGCATGGCGTAGTCCGTGATGAGCGCTTCGAAGTCGGCCGTCGCAAGGGCCGCGCGCGCAACGGCCGCGCCCTCGACGGCCGTGACGTGTTGGCCCAACGCTTCCAACATCTCGCACAGCACGGCGCGCACCTGCGGGTCGTCGTCTACCACGAGCACGCGGGCGCGTGGCAAATCGGCGGCGACTCGACCCGCGGCCCGCTCTCCGGCCGCGCGCTGCGTGGGGAAGCGCAGCGTAAAGGTCGTGCCCGCGCTCCCTTCGCTAGTGACTTCGATCTCGCCGCTATGCCGCTTAACTATGCCATAGCTGACGGCTAAGCCCAGTCCCGTGCCCTGCGATCCCTTCGTCGTGAAGAATGGCTCGAAGATGCGCGCGCGCAACTCCGGCGCGATGCCTGTGCCCGTGTCCGCGATCTCGATGATTAGCTGCTCAGCTTCCTTGCGCTCGCGGCACTCCACGCGCCCGCCCTCCGGCATCGCTTCGAGCGCGTTCAAGATCAGATTGACCAGCACTTCGCGCAACTCCGACGGGCTGGCCGCGATCAGGTCTGCGCCCGTGCAGTCTGAGATAAAGCGCACGTCGTAGCGCAAACCTTGCGCGCGGGCATCGTCCTCCCAGCGCGTGCGGGTTAACTGGATCGCGTCTGTGACGAGTTGCGCGAGCGAGACCGGTTGGAACTTGGCCGAGGGTGCGCTACGCGCAAAGGTCTGGATGCGGCGCACGATCTCGGCCGCGTCGAGCGCGGCCGTCTCAATGACTTGCAGGCTGCGCCGCTGCCGCTCGTCCGTCGTGACGCGCAGCAATAGCTGCGTGCGCCCGAGGATGGCGGCAAGCACGTTGTTGAAGTTGTGTGCGACGCCGGCCGAGAGTTGCCCGAGGCTGCGCATCTTCTCCAGTTCGGCCTGCTGTGTGATCATCGCGCGCCGTTCGTCGTCGGCGCGGCGGCGCTCGGTGATGTCGTGGGCGATGCCGAGGATGCCCGCCGCGCGGCCGTCCTCGTGGATGAGCTGGGTGCTTAGTTCGACGGGCACGCGCCGGGTGTCGTGCGTCATGATCTCGATCTCGTAGAACGTGATCGTCTCTTCGCCCGCGAGCTTGCGCGCCATCATCTGCTCGACGAGCGCGACGTATTCCGGCGCAACGAGCGCGCGCCAGTTCAACTGTTGGATCGACTCATTCGTGTAGCCCGTTAAGCGCTCGCCCGCGCGATTGAGCGAGGTGTAGCGGCCGTTGAGATCGAGCGTGTAGATCACGTCGTGCGCGTTCTCGATGAGCGCGCGCGAGCGTTCTTCGCTGCGGCGCAGGGCCTCTTCCGTGTGCTTGTGTTGGGTGATGTCGCGGGCGATGCCGCGCACGCCCGTGGGCGTGCCCGTGTAGTCGCAGATGAGCGATTGATTGAACTCCAGCCAACGCGTCTCGCCACTCGCGTTCGTGCACTGCAACTGCTCGCGCCCCGCGCCCGCGCTCCGCAAACGCCGGACGGCCGCCTTGAGTTGCGCCGGGTCGGCGCAGCCGAACACTTCGTCCACGCGCTGCCCCAGTAACTCGTCGCGCTGGCGGCCCGTGAAGATAAGACCGGCGGCGTTGATGCTCGTCAGGCGACTATCGAGATCGTGTGTGTAGATGATGTCGCTGGTCTGCTCGACCAGATCGCGATAGTGGGCTTCGACCGCGTAGCGTTCGAGCAGGCGGGCGACCTGAGCAACGAGCCGGAGCGGCTGATAGGGCGCTTCCAGGTAATCATCTGCGCCGGCCGCGAGACCCTCGACGGCGCTCGCAGCGTCCTTGCGGTGTGCGCTCAAGAGCAGAATGGGTGTGCGGGCAAGGCGGGCGTCGGCGCGGACGGCGCGGCACAACTCGATGCCGTCGCCGTAGGGCATAACCACGTCGCTGATGATGAGCGCGGGGTGTTCGCGGCGCGCGAGTGTGAGCGCTTCACGCCCGTCCGCCGCTTCGAGGACGCGATAGCCCGCTTGGCGCAGCACCGCTGCGGCCAGCGCCAACTGATCGGGCGCGTCGTTGACAATGAGGATTGTATCCAGTGCGCTTGGGCCCTCCGTGATCATGTCCGTGAGGTTGGGGGTTCAAACGAAGTCGGCCGCCAGGCGGCCCGAGCCGGTTCAACCGCGCAGTCCCGCGAGCAGGCTGAGCAGATCGTTGGGGCTGATCGGTTTCGTGAGAAAAGCGTTGAAGCCGGAGGCCAACGCGCGGTCGCGATCATCGTACATCGTAAAACCCGTGACCGCGATCATCGGCACCAGTTCGTAGCCGGGCAACGCACGCACCTGCTCCGCCAACTCGTAGCCGTTCATGCCGGGCATGCCGATGTCGGAGATGAGCGCGTCGAATTGCTCGCGCCGGACGGCGGCTAGAGCCTGCGGCCCCGAATAGACAGTCACTACGTCGTAGCCCGCGTACTTCAACAGCAGGGCGAGCATCTCGGTCACGTCGGGCGCGTCGTCCACAACCAGCGCACGCGGCCTATCCTTGTCGGCTGTCTCGTTGCCGCCCGCGAGCGGCATCTGGCCGGCGCTTTGCGGCGTCTGCCCGAACGAGTAGCGACTGGCGACATTGAGCGCGCACACGGAGGTCGGGGGTTGAGTGGGGCCTGAGGAGGCAAGCATCTAAGACTTCTCCTTCTGCGGGGTCGGACGAACGACTGAGACGGCAATAAAAAAATTATGGTCACGAAGACCACTCGGCGCGCGCCGGCCGGCGCACCGAGCGCTTCGGCTGTTCAATCGGGCCGCAACGGCTGCGGCGTTACTGCGCTAACAACTGCTCGACGACGCGTATGAGCGTAGCCGGATCAGTCGGCTTGGCGACATGGACGGCGAAGCCTGCGGCGCGGGCGCGGGCCACGTCCTGCGCAGTGGCGTAGCCGGTCAGGGCTATCGCGGGCACGGTGCGCAAGGCGGGCTGCTCGCGGCGTAGGCGTTCGAGCAACTCGTAGCCGTCAATGTGCGGTAAGCCGATGTCGGAAATGATTATATCAAACTGTTCGCGCGCGGCAACTTGTTGCGCCTCCTCTGCGGCAGCGCACGCCGTCACGCGATAGCCGCGCGCGGTAAAAGCGCGGCGCAAAAGCTCCAACGTGTCGGCCGCATCCTCGATGAGCAGCAGGCGCGGACTGTCGTTCGGAGTCCTATCTTCAAGCGGCTGTCGGGTGGGCAGACCGCCTGAAGGCGGTACTCCGAGCAGGAGGCGCGGCAGCCGCACAGTGAAGCGACTGCCTTGGCCTACACCTGCGCTCTTAACCTCGACCGTGCCGCCATGCGCCTCGACAAAGCTTTTGACAAGGGCGAGACCGATGCCTAGCCCACCGTGCAGTTTCGTCGTGGACATGTCCGCTTGGCGGAAGCGCTCGAAGACGTAGGGCAAAAATTCGGGCGCGATGCCGATGCCTTCATCCGCAACCGTTATCCGCACCTCCGCGTCGTCGGCCACACACGCGACGCGCACACGCCCGCCTTCGTTCGAGAACTTGACGGCGTTAGAGATCAGATTCCAGCAGACCTGACCGAGCCGCGTGCGGTCGCCGGAGACGGCGACGAGACCGGCGCTGGCGGCGCAAGGCGCAAGCTCAAGCTCGATCCCGCGCTGCGCCGCTTCGGGGCGCACGGTCTCGACCGCCTCCTGCACGACGTTGTCAATCGTGACGGGTAGATGATCGATGCGCATCTTACCGTTCAAGATCGCGGACATGTCGAGCAGATCGTTGATCAGCCGCGCGAGCGCTTGCGAATTCTTGTCGATTACGCCGAGACCACGTTTGCCGTCAGACTCTGACACTTGGCCGGCATTAATCATGTGCACCCAACCGATGATCGGGGTCAGCGGCGTGCGCAACTCGTGTGAGAGCGTGGCCAGAAATTCGTCCTTGGCGCGATTCGCTTCCTGCGCGCGTTGATAGAGCCGCGCGTTGTCGATGGCGAGCGCGGCGCGGCGTGCCAACTCTTCGGCCAAGGCGAGATCGGCGGGGCCATAGATACGGCCTGACTCAGCAGTGGCGAACGAGAGCGCGCCGAGCGTGCGTCCGCGCGCCACGAGCGGCACGATCATGACCGAGCGTATGCCTAAGCGCCGCGCGAGGTCTAAGCGCTTGATGCCTTGCGCGGTCGTGTCGGGCTGCGGTTCAGGCAGACGCGGGTATAGCTCCGACTGTCCCGTGCGAATCGCCTTCGGCACGACGCCGCCGGCTTCTGCGTCCTGCTGTTCGATCTCATGGGCCAACGCGGCCTTCGTTTCGTCCGCGTGCGCGATGGCGAGCAGGCGCACTTTGTCCACGTCGTCCAGCATGTAGACCATGCACCAGTCGGCCAGATGCGGCACAGCGAACTGGGCGACGCGTTGGAGCGTCGGCTCGTAGTCGAGCGAAGAGGTGAGCGTTGCGGTCGCGTCGGCGAGGAAATGCTGCATCGCTTCGGCGCGCTTGCGCCGCGTCACATCGCGCACGATGACGATGACCTCGTCCGCGCCACTCGCCACCACGCGCGCTTCATAATTGCGTGTCTCATCATCGCGCGCGAACTCGTACTCGAAGACCTGTAGCTCGCCGCTCGCGGTGGCGCGCTCGATGTAACGCAGCGCCTCCGCAGCTATGTCTGCGGGCAGCACGTCGCTGAGGTGTTGGCCGATGAACTCGGCGGGCGACGCGAGTAGATCGTCCGGGCGGGCCGCGTGTACGTCGAGGAAACGCCCGGCGTGGTCGAGGCGGAACAACAGATCGGGGATGGCGTTTAGGAGCGCCCGATTGCGCGCCTCGATCTGGCGCAACGATTCTTCAGCCCGCTTACGCTCGGTGATGTCGCGTGCGATCTTGGAAGCGCCGACGATGCGCCCGGCCGCATCCTTGACCGACGAGACGGTGAGCGATACATCGAGGTGCGTGCCGTCCTTACGCACACGCACCGTCTCGTAGTGCTCCATGCGTTCGCCGCGCTTGATCTGCTCGATGAACCGCGTCTCCTCGTCTGAGCGATCCGCTGGGATCAGGATCATCACTGACTGGCCGATGGCTTCGGCGGCCGTGTAGCCGTAGAGCCGTTCGGCCGCCGGATTCCAACTGAGGATTGTGCCCGTCAAGTCTTTACTGATGATCGCGTCGTCCGAGCTTTCGACAATCGCGGCCAACTGAAACGACATAGCCTCTGCGCGCCTGCGCTCCGTAATGTCGGCGACGAGCGCGACCACGCCGTTCGTCTGCCCGCCAGCGTCGCGCAAAGGTGCGGTCGAAATACTAACGTCTATGAGCGTGCCATCCTTACGCACGCGCCGCGTCTCGTAGTTGACGAAATTATGCCCCGCCACTGCCGCTTGATGAATGCGCCGCAACTCCTCTTCCCGCCCCACAGGAATGGTCGGCAGCGTGTGCCCCAAGACCTCCTGCGCGCGCCAGCCGTAGATGCGTTCGGCCGCGGGGTTCCACAACTTGATGTGCCCGTCGGTGTCGAGCACGAAGATGGCTAGGGGCGAAGCCTGTATGAGCGCCTGTAAGGTTTGATTGATCTCGCCCAAAGCAATCGCGGTCGCGTCGGCCGCGGCGCGCGTGGACAGTTCCTCGTTCGCAGTTTCGAGTTGCGCGCGGCGTTGGTTGGATAGTTTGGCCGTGCGAACGAGCGCGAGCGTCTTTGGCACGAGCGGCGGCAGGACGATGGCGGTCGCGACCGACGCAACGGCCGTGATCAGCTTGACGTAGCCGGCCAGCCAGTAGACGGGATCATGATAAGTCGTATAGACCTCCATGAAGTGTGTGCCGCCGCAGGCGATGATGAAGAGACCGAAGGCGAGAAAGATCCAGTGGAAGGGGATGTCGCGGCGCGCGCGATAGACGAGATAGATGAGCGTCAAAGAGATGGCGACGTAAGAGAGACCGATGAGCCAGTCGGAGTAGTAGTGCATGAACACCAGCGGAGCGCGCTGCGCGTAGCAGTGGTAGTGCGTCATGAACCCGTCGGTGGCGAACAGGTTCGGCAACAGGCCGGGCCATAAGAATAATAGTGCGGCGCAGACCGCGACGAGGCCCATGCTGTAGTGCAGCAAGGAGGAGGAACGAATGACGCGCAACATACTTTTGCCCTCTAGAGATTCGCTGAGGCACGCGCTTGCGGCGCGCGGTGGTCGCCGGATTTGCGGACAGACAACGGCGGCGCAACTCTTCACGACTGACGGACGATTCGGGGTTAGGGGAAGAAGCCTCAGAAAAAAGCTAACCCTTCGGTTCGAGCAAGTCAAGATATAAGTCAGTCAGCCGCTACGTTTCTTTATCCCGCGCGGGCGATCTGTTAGGCTCTTCGGGCACTGAAGCTCGACTCAATTTGCGCGATAGGATTTCGGACTATTTTGTATCCGGCAGGCAATCTCTCGATCCCCGCGCCGCACGGGCAGCTCGAAGCGATCTTAAAAGCGCCGCGTGAAGCGCCCCGCGCTGCGGCGCTCGTCCTGCACCCGCACCCGCTGCACGGCGGCACGATGCACAACAAGGTCGTCTTTCGCGCCGCCCGCGCGCTGAACGAAGCCGGCGCGGTCACGCTCCGGTTTAACTTTCGCGGCGTAGGCTTAAGCACCGGCACGCACGACCACGCGCGCGGCGAACAAGAGGACGCCCGCGCCGGGCTAGACTATTTGGCCGCGACCTACCTGCAACTGCCCCTCATCATCGCCGGCTTCTCGTTCGGCGCGCGCGTCGGGTTGGAAGTCGGCGTTAGAGATGAACGCGTCTCCGCACTCATCGGCATTGGCACACCCGTCAACATGCCGGAGCGCGGTTACGACTTCTCTTTCCTGCGCGATTGCCGCAAACCGCTCCTGCTGGTGCACGGCGCGCACGACGAGTTTGGCGACGTAGCAGCTTTGCGCGCCCTCGCGGCGCAAGTGCCCGCCGAGGCGCGCGTCCACGTCGAGATCGTCCCCGGCGCGGGCCACTTCTTCGACCAACAGTTGGATGAGTTAGTCCGCGCGATCAGAGAGTGGACGATGGCGACGCTGACGCAGATGCAAGCGGAAGGCCCGGCTTGATTAATGCCCGCGCGTTGTATATCCGACCGCTCCAAAAAAGTATTGCATTGTGCCACCGGGTTGCGGTAAAAGCTGCGCCTGCTCTTCATTCATCACGAACTTGGGAGAAGCCTCGATGAACAGATACATACTCGCTCTGTCCTTGCTGCCGGTGTGCGCTGCCACCGCTGCGGCGCAGTGCCGACAGGCGACAGCCACGCCGCTTCATTTCCAAACGGGTCGCACGACGGCGGTCGTCACGGGCCGACTAGCGGCGGGCGGCGACGCCTGCTACAAGTTGCGCGCGCGCGTCAACCAGCAGCTGACCGTGCACGTCACCTCGCCTAAGCATGAGATACACTGCAACATCTTTCCGCCCGGTCAAGAGCATACCATCGCCAACGAGACGGACAACTGGAGCGACACTCTGCCGGCGACCGGCGACTACATTATCGCGCTCTACGCGACAAGGCTAAAGCAGGGCGACACGTACACGCTCGAAGTCTCGATCTCGGCCTTGAAGCCTGCGCCCACGACTCCGCCACCGGCCGCGCCCGCCGCCGCGCCGCCGAGCGCGCCGCCTGCGGCAGAGTCGAACGGGCCGGACACGTTCGACGCTGGCGAGGGCTTCTACCTGTTCGACGGCAAACCGCCCACAGGCTTTGAAGGGTTCGAGGGGTTTGAATTTATGGAAGTGGTCTTGCGGCTGAGCGCGGACAAGTCGCACGTCGTGCTGGCCGCGGGCTACAACCCGAAGGCACAGGTGGATTTCAAAGGCGGACGCACGTTCAAGGCGCAGCCCGTGCACTTCAACGAGGATCAAGTCAGCTTCGAGACGCAGAGCATACGCGGCGTGAGCTATCAGTTCGACGGTCGCTTTATCAAGGGCTTGAATGACGAACATCAGTTCGTTGATGCCCGGCTCAAAGGGCGCATCACGAAACTCGTCAACGGCAAGAAAGTGGCCGAAGCGCAGATGAGCTTCTATCAGGTGATTGGCGGCTGAAGCGTTGGCCTAGCGCTCCGGCCACGGGCGCGCAAGGCGTAGCGTAAACGCGCGCGCATTTGGTCGCGCGCCGGACACTGCTAGTTACCTTACCTGCTCTTGGTCGAAGTCTTTTCCGAGAGGATCCAATCGTTCGGATCAAGCTCCACCTTCTTCGGCCGCTTTGGCAGCTTGATCGTGAAGGGCGTCTTCGGGCCAAAGGCTTGGACAGTGCCGCGCGCCGATTGATTCCCGTCAAAGGAGAAGACCAGCGGCAGCGGCATGAACCAATCGTCCGGCACGTTCTCTTGCACCACGTCGCCGCTGACCAACACAGACCCGTCCGGCTGATCTTGCAGTTGATACTCCAATTGATACGACGGCAGGTTTGACTGGTAGACCCACTGATTGAAGAACCAGTTGAGGTCTGCCAACTTGTACTTCTGCGCGATGAGCGTGCGGGCGAAGTGCTCGTTGGCGACGGTGCGAAAATCGTCGGTCGAGGCAAAGTTGTCGCGATAGCGCGCGACGAAATCGGTCATCATCGCGAAGAAGGCTTGATCGTCGCCGTTCGTCGGATTGGACATGAGAAAGTGGAGCATGCGCAGCACGAGCGCGCCCTTGCTGTAGACGAGCGCCTGATACGCCCCAAACGTCTTGCTGGTGCTGAGCCGGTGGCCGAGGATAATGGGGCCCACGTCATTGAGTCGCCCCTTGCCCAGCCCTGTGCGCGTCACGGGCGGATCGCGCAACGAGCGCCGCATGTCACTGATCAGACTGGCGCGGTCGCCGGTGCTCGCGCGCAGGCCCGTGTAGAGTGCGCCGGAGTATTCAGCAAAGCCTTCGCTCAGCCATTGATCGCGATAAGAACGCCATGCCACCATGTCGCCCCACCATTGATGCGCTGTCTCGTGCGCGATGAAGGAGTAAGTATATTTGTTCGCGCGATCAGTCGCCGGCAACATCAACATGCTCGGAAAGCCCTGCCCATAGGCGAACGGATGAAACGTCGCGCCGAACACCGGATACGGATACTTGCCAAAGAGCAGACTGAAATAGCGCAGCGAGTTATCAAGCTCGGCGAGGATGAAGTCTTCCTTGATCGCGAGATACGCGCCGGGCAGCGAGTTGAACTCGACGGGGATCGGCTCGCCGCCTTTGTCCCACTTCACCATCTGCGTGTGCCGCTCGAACGGCCCCAGCGCGAAGGTCGCGAGCGGGACGGGCTGCGGCATGCGATAGCGCGTGATCAGAAAGTCTTTGTTCTCCGGGTCTGGTTCTTCGCTGAGCCGCTGGCCGATGGCGGCGACGCGGTAGCGTTTGCGATGGTGGAAACTAAGCTCGAAGGTCGCGCGGTCGAGATAGCCCTGGCGCGGATACCAATCGGTCGTGGAGACGGGATAGTAACAGTCAGGAATAATATCCGGGTCCATGATGAAATCGCCGGCCAAGTCGAGATCGAGTTCCAGCTTCTCGCCGACCTGTGCGGCGCGCGGCAGAAACACGGTCAGCCCGCCCTCCCAATCTTCCTGCACGGCGGCCAGTGCCACCCCGCCCAAACGCGCGGCCTTGAGCCGCAGTTGCTTCTTCAGCCGCCGATTGTCGAATTCGCCGAGCGACTCGCCGATCTGAAATGCAACGGCGCGCAACTCAGGCTGGCGCACCTGTAGCGCCAGATGCGCGCCCAACTTGAGTTGATCAGCGGGTTCGCGCAAGTCCACATCCAGTTTGTAGTCGGTGATGTCGATCAGATCGTGGACATCGGAATATTCGACCGTGCGGCGTTGATAATCTTCGAGCGCATAGAAGGCCATCCAGATATCGTTGCCATAGAGCGGCCCCTGATAGGCGAAGATCAAACCCTTCTCGCCGCCGTCGAGCGCGAAGTTGGCGACCGGGATGCGATTCTGCTGGTCGAGCAGGAAGCTGAAGTTGTCGCGCTTGCCGCCGGCAAAGTTGGCGCAGAAGAAGCCGGGGCGCTCGGCGTTCAACAGCGACAGCGCGAGGCGCGCGGGCAGATTCGCGCCCGTCTCTTTCAACATCCGCGCGTCCGCTTCAGCCATGAGCTTCTGCGCGCGGTCGTTAGGGGCTGCGCCCGCCTGCCGGTTCGCGCCGATGCGCTCGAACGTGTCGTCGCTAAACCTGAGCACGGCCGTCTTGAAATCAGATTCGATGACATCGGTACCCAACAACCGACGGACGTTCTCCTGTTCAAACTTGCTGGGCGGCACTTCGGCGCGGAACGTGCCCTGCCCGATGAAGACCGCGCCGGTGACGCGGTCTTGGATGGGCGACGTGAAATAGAACGTGCCATCAAACGTCATCTCGGCGCGATCACGCTTTAGCGCCAGCCCCTTCACTTCCGCCGTGCCGCCCGTGAGCGCAGCCGCTTTGATCTGGTCGTATAGTTCCTTGCCTCTGGCCGAGAGATTCTCCTGTGCAGATGCAGCAGGCCCAACCGACAGCACAGCCAGCAATGGCAGCAACAAGGAGACGCGGCGGCTAATAAAGCGCAGTACGAGAATCAGCATGATCATTCGCTTTCGATGTCGGGTGGTCTGGAACAGGTAATAACGGAGGTTATAGCCCGGCGCACGGCGCGGCGGGCGGAGCGATAATAGGTGAAAGTGTGGGCGCGTGTAAATGCGCGCGGCTGAAGTTAAGTGCTTAGCGCCGGGCCGGATTTACGGCCGCCGCTCACGCCGGCTCGTGTTCCGCTTCGGCGTAAAGCTCGTCAATCACGGCGCGATATTTTTCGTCCACGACGCGCCGTTTGATCTTGAGCGTGGGCGTTAGCTCGCCGCCCTCAATGGTCAACTCGCGGTCTAACAACGCGACGCGTTTGACGCGCTCGTACTTGGAGAGGTCGGCGCACTGCGCGTCCACTTGCCGTTGGATGAGATCGAGGATGCGCGGCTCGCGGCACAACTCGGTGGGGTCGCGCGCGTCGATGCCTTTGAACTGCGCGTAGGCGCGCAACTGTTCGAAGTTCGGCACAATGAGCGCCGATGCAAACTTGCGCCCGTTGCCGATGAGCACGACTTGATTGACGAACCGCGACTGCTTGATGCGCCCTTCGACGAGTTGCGGCGCGATGTACTTGCCGCCCGAAGTCTTGAGCAATTCCTTCTTGCGATCCGTGATGCGTAGGAAACCGTCCGCGTCCAACTCGCCGATGTCGCCCGTCTTAAACCAGCCATCGGCCGTGAAGACAGCGCGGGTCTCCGCCGGCTTGTTGTAGTAGCCGCGCATGACGTTGGGGCCCCGCGTCTCGATCTCGCCGTCCGACGCGATGCGCACCTCGACATAGCGGATCGGTCGCCCGACCGTGCCGACGCGATTGTCCTCCGGGTTGCCCGCCGTGATGACCGGCGAAGTCTCAGTCAGCCCGTAGCCTTGCACGATGGGCAGCCCCGCGCCTTGAAAGATATAGCCTAACTCTTCCGGTAACGCCGCGCCGCCTGAGACGAACAGACGCATGCGCCCGCCCATGCCTTCGTGCCACTTCGCAAAGACGAACCGGCGCGCGATCTCATATTTGAGTTCCAGGAGCGGCGGCACACGCCTGTGCGCAATCCGGTAACGCGCCCACTCTTTGCCCGTCTCAACCGCCCACGCGAGCAGGCCCGCGCGCAGCTTGCCGCCGCGCGCTGCACGCTCTTTGATGCGCGCATAGATTTTTTCAAACAGCCGCGGCACGCAGAGCACGATGGTCGGGTGCACCTCGCGCATGTTCTCGCCGATCTTGTCCATCGACTCAGCGAAATAGACCGTCATGCCGTGATGCAGGTACATATACATCCCCGTGCGCTCGAAGACGTGGCAGAGCGGCAACACCGAGAGCACTGTGTCCTGTTCGCCAAAGGTCAGATGAACCGAGCAGTCGATCACGTTCGAGACCAGATTCGTCTGCGCCAGCATCACGCCTTTCGGCTCGCCCGTCGTGCCCGACGTGTAGATGATGGTCGCCAGATCATCGGGCCGAATTTCCCGCGCGATCTCATCAAGCAACGCGGGTTGCTGCTCGGCCAGCGCCCGCCCGCGCGCTTCAAGTTCGGCAAGCGTCAGCGCGCCCACGTCTGTTGCGCCCGCCGGCTCGAAGAAGACGACGTGCGTGAGCGCGGCACAGTCTTTAATTGCTTCGGCGATGCGGTCGTAAGCGGCGCGGTTGCGGATAAAGAGTAGGCGCGCGCCGGAGTCGTTGATGATGTAGCGCACCTGCGGCGGCGCTTGCGTCGGATAGATGGGCACGTCCACGACGCCGGCCAATTGACAGCCTGCATCCGTCAACACCCATTCGGGACAACTCTCGGCGAGGAGCGCCGCGCGGTCGCCGCGCCGGAGGCCGAGCGCGTGGAGACCGTAAGCAATGGCGCGCGCGCGCGCGATCAGCTCGGCGGAAGAGATCGCATGCCACACACCGTCGCGCTTGTAGTTGAGCGCATCGGGCTTGTCGTGCACGCGCGCGGCGCGCAGATAGATGCCCGCGAGCGTGTTCGGCTCATCCGCCGTCAAGGGCGTGCGCGGCGGCGCGGGTGGCGGCGTGTACGCAGTCTCGTTTGGCAGGTTGATGGTCGGCGCTGCCGTGCTCGTCATCGTGCGCTCACCCCGTTGAGGAAGATGTCTAAGACTTCGTCGGCCATGGGCGCGAGTTTGTAACGGCGGGGCGAGAGAATCCAGTTGGTCGCCATCTCGTCGAGCGCGCCGAAGAGAATCTTGGCCACGACCTTCGCGTTCAACTCCGCGCGGAACAGACCGGCGCGCTGCCCTTCCTCGAACGTCTCGCGGATCAGACGCAGGTACTCGGCCAGCCCGGCGGCGGAGAACTCCGCCATGAATTTCGTCGAGCCGCGCAACTCGACTTGGAAGACGATAGCGAGGTCGCGATCAGCGCCGAGTCCTTCAAGGTGCAGGCGCGCAATGCGCCGCAGCTTCTCGCGCGCGTCTGTGAGACCGGCGATCTCCGTGCGCGCGGATGAGAGCGCCGCCTCGACGCTGCGGTCGAAGATCGAATGTAGAATCTCTTCCTTACTTTTGAAGTAGAGATAGACCGTGCCGTCGGCGACACCCGCGACGCGGGCCACGTCCGCGACCTTCGCGTTGAAGTAGCCGTTGCGGGCGAAGACCTCCGTGGCGGCGCGCAGGATGGCCTCGCGCTTATCGCTGACGGCCGCGCGCGGCGGCGCTGAGAGGGAACGAGCAGAACGCATCGGGGCTTTGCCAGACACTCCGTTTCACTTGAGCTAAAACAAGTCGGCCGGCTGAGTGACGGTTCATTCAGACGGCCGCTTAAGCGTAGCAGAGAACGTGACAAAGACGAAGCGGGAGTAACTTAAATCCCGGCGTACTGCGTTAGTTTTTAGATCGCTGGTCGATTGAGTGTAGGGCGGGGGCAATTCACCGCAGAGGCGCAGAGGCCGCAGAGGAAGCGCAGAGATTTGAACGTTTCCTCTGCGCCCCCTCTGCGTTCTTTGCGTCTGCGGCGGTGAGTCTTACGCACCTTACATGCAACTGAACATTGCGCTAGTGGGTTAACTGTGGCGTCTGCTCGGCCTCTTCGTCTTCGGTCGTGTCGTCGGGACCTATGTCAGCATGGCGCACGCGCACGTCAAGCGCGCCGCTGCGGAGAGTGAGGTCGCGCCGCGGGTCGGGGATTTCGATGCCCGCCTCTTTGAAGAGCCGCCAGATGCGGTAGTTGATGGCGCTTTTGATCTGCTTGTAGCGGCGCGGTCTGTCCGTGCAGACGAGCAGGCGGAAGTCGAGCGTGAAGTCGCCGAAGCCGTCGAACATGACGCTTGGCTTCGGCTCTGCGAGGACGTACTGGATGCCCTCGGCGGCGCGCAAGAGTGTCTCCGTCACGAGATCGGGGTCAGCGCCCGAAGCGACGCCGATGGGGATCGAGATGCGCGAGCGCTTGTCGGCGTAAGACCAGTTGATCAAGCGGTCGCTGACGAGCTTTGAGTTCGGCACGATGATCGCGATGCGGTCGTTGGTCATGACGACGGTGGTGCGCAAGTTTATATAAGTGACGCGCCCTTCGATGACGCGCCCGTCGAGTTGGCCGATGGTCACGAAGTCGCCGATCCGTACCGGGCGCTCGAACAGGAGGATGAAGCCGGAGGCGATGTCGTTGGCGATGTACTGCAAACCGAAGCCGATGCCGACCGAGAGCGCGGTGAAGACGACGGCGAGCGAAGTAAAATCCGCGCCCACGCCGATCTTCATCGCGGTCAGTATGCCCGCTGTGACGATGACGTAATGCGTGAGGCGCAGGATCGTGTACTGGATGCCGGGGTCAAGCTGTGTGCGCGCGGCGAGGCGCGGCGTGAGGAACGAGCGCAGCACGCGCGAGAGCGTAAAGGCCGCCAGCAGCACCACGACGGCGACGAAGAGATTGACGACCGAGATGCTGAAGTTCCCGATCTCAAATCGACGCGTCGCGATCTGAAGAAAATTCCAGACGCGCCCCCAGCCGTCCGCCTGCCACAGCAGCAACGCCGACAAACTCAAACCGTTCTGAGCTAACAAAACGAAACCCTCCTTAGTACACACGCGCGCCTCGTACCCACACGGTCAAACTAAAAAACCGCCCACGTCTAAACGAACCGGGGGCGGCTTATTCTTTCGCTCAGCAAACTCTCTGGCGGAGGGTGAGGGACTCGAACCCCCAAGCCCTTACGGGCGGCAGTTTTCAAGACTGCTGCATTACCAATTATGCTAACCCTCCAAACTTACTCGCAACACTATAACCCACGCCTTTCGCCGCGCTCAACTCGACACGTCGCCGGGAACATGGGCGCTCATGCGGCGTCTAAGGTCGTGCATATAGTTGCTGGCGCGTTGGACAACGCGAACACGGGCATCTGTCGTCATAGTGGGCAAGAACGAACAGCCTCCGCGTCGTCCGTGACGAAAGCGCACGTCTCCCCGCCCGCGCGTGCGATCTGCCCTCGGCGGAGTTGCCCTGAACAATTATGAGCGCAGCACGGCAGACCGAGCACGCGTGTGCTCGGAGGGAGAGTTGCGTCTCCGCCGCGCCCGCTCGATTAAAGCCCACACCGCCCGCAGCTTTTAAGGAGGACGCCCATGAAACGAACTTCTCTCCTCGACCGCGTCAATGTCTCTGCGCCCTGCCCGGCCGATTGGGACGCGATGCGCGGCAACGAGCACGTGCGCTTTTGTCAACACTGCAACCTCAACGTCCACGATTTGTCGGCCATGACACGCCCGCTGGCCGAGAAGATCGTGCGCCGCGCACACGGGCGCATCTGCGTCCGCTACCGACGCCGGCCCGACGACTCGCTCGTTACAGCCGATCCGCTCGTGCAGATTCAAGCGAGCGTGCGCCGTGCGTCGCGGCTCGTCGCGGGCGCGTTCTCGGCCGCGCTCAGTCTCTGCGCTACGGCCGCCGCGCAGGAACGCACGCCGAGCGCGCGCGCCGACGCCTCCTGCACAATCGCGCAGACGCAACGCACCGCGCAATCCGAATGGAAGGGTGCGGGCGGCTACGGCTCAGTCGCTGGCACGATCACCGATCCGACCGGGGCGGTCATCGTCAAAGCCACAGTCACACTGACGGACGAGCGCGGCGGCACGCAAACCGCACTGACCGACGATGAAGGCCGCTTCCAATTTCAGGCGCAACCCGGCGGCGATTATTCGCTCAAGATTGAAGCGCCGGGTTTCGCCTCAGCCTCGCGCCCCGTCCTCGTGCAAGCACAGCAGGAGGTGCGCGCCGACATCTCGCTTCCGGTGGGTGAGATTATGGGCGGGGTGATGGTGAGCATCGTGCCCGAAGAACCGTTGGTCATAGCGGTAGGTAAAGGCGACCTGCTCGCGGTGCACGGACTCTTGGCGACGGGCGCAGATGTGAACGTGCGCGACAAGCCGACGGACAGAACGGCGCTGATGGCGGCGGTCTCGACGAACAACCTTGAGTTGGTGCATGTGTTGCTCGGCGCGGGCGCGGACGTGAATGCGCGCAACGAATATGGACAGACGGCGTTGATGGAACTCAGCAACGAAGCCACGCCTGAATTGGTGCGCGCGCTCATCACGGCCGGCGCGCGGCTCAACTCGAAGGACAAGGACGGCGACAGCGCGTTGATGAACGTCGCGCGCTGGGGCAGCGTCGAGACGCTGCGCACGCTCATCGCGGCCGGCGCGAAAGTGAACGCACGCAACAGCGCGGGCGATACGCCGCTGATGCTGGCCGCCGCGGCCGGCGAGGTCGAGAAGGTTAAGGAACTGCTCGCCGCCGGCGCGGACATAAACCGCCACAACAAGGCCGGTCAGACGGCCCTCAAACAAGCGAAAGAGAACGAGCACGACGACGTGGCAGACCTATTACTGAGCTACGGCGCAATCGTCGAGCCGGAGCCGGAGGTCGTGCCCTAGTTCACTTTCGAGTTGAGTGTAGCGCCCGTTCAATCTCAACAGAGAGACACAGAGGGGATAGAGATTCGACTCTCTGCCCCCTCTGTGTCTCTGTGTTTCAATCGACCGCCGGTCAAATACAATCGCCATCGCTCTAAGTCATCATAAGAGCGGTTAATTATCTGAGCGGGAGGAATCTGATCTGGCCTTCCCATTCACCTGCAAGGCTGCACTCGGCGAGGAGCAGTATATCTTCGATGGCTTGGGCGATGGGAAGTTGCTGACCGACCTCAAAGACTCCGGGCATCGGCAAGCCGGCGGTGATACGCTCATCAACAGCTTGCTTCATCGTCGTCACGTCATGCGTGAGCAAAACGCGGCTCTCTCGCGCAGCCCATTCGAGCACTTCCGTGTCCCCGCTGCCGATCAATCCGGCATCTTGCACGCGCACGATGTCCAGATCAGGTCTGCGACGCAGCAATCCACGCAGGATACGATTATTGAAATCTTCGTCAGTCGCTAAGCGTAGCATTAACTCTCATCCTTAAAGCTCTTTCAATTTTCCGCGACCTCACACAAGTGAGAAATTAACCGTATTCGTCGGTCGCGGGTCGGCCAACTTATCAAAATACCCTTACCGCACAGAGCGATCCCCGCAGCAGTAAGGGCATTTTATGTTCACCAGAGAATGTGGTCGAGGAGCTTTATTCAAGTCACGTTAAGTTCCTCCCAATATTCGCACGCCAGCAATAACTCATCCCACGTCTCGATACCGTATGCAGTTTGCCGTTTCCTCAGTGTGCGCGGGTCAATCCCTAGAATCTCAGCAACATTCTGCTGCGTGACCTTCTTGTTTGGCTCTTTTTCTTTCAGTTGTCGCACTGCACCATGCACATCCTGAATCAGTCTTGGTGTTTCAAGCCGCCGCCCCGCCTGAAGCAGAAACATTTTCAGCGCATGGCGTAAGTCACTGAGGAGGAGATCAACACTCTCCTCTGTGGTAACGGCAGGGACTTTAAATCCCTGCGCCACAATGTTGAGCGTCTTCTTTACGCAAGCATCGGACGCAACCTGCAAAGCTATCGTAGCTAAACCGAGAAACCAATTCTCAAAGGAGAGCGGTGTATGTTCAGCCGTGCGGTGGAGCAGGTTCATCAATGCTAACCTTGCTACATCAGCGCGACCCATGTCGGTAACTGGTATGTTGCCAGGTACTTTTGCAGCCAACAACGCAGCCGCAGCCTTCAAGCTCTCTTGTTCTAAGGGTGAGTATAGGTTGAAATCGCCCGCCGTCTTGTTGAGATATTCACGCACTCTGCCGATATGGACGCTTACTCTGTAAGCTTCTCCGCTAGCAGTGTGAATAGACCCAGAACGGAATCCGTTCGCGTCCTCAGGCTCAAACTGAGGCCAATCTGATTTGGGTAACATGGATAGCTTACTTTGTTGTCAGACGTAGACTTGGGAGGCAAAGCCAAGCTGAGGGTTTTCACATCATAAATTTCCAACTGTCAGGATAGAATGCTACTACACAGCTTATGACTTACGAGCCAATAGGCGTTCGCGCAATCCTTGCGGATTGAAGCGTGCCTCAATCTCTTTTTTCAATTCCTCGCGTTGTACTTTCCTCTGCTCAAGATACTGTTCTACTTCGGCGCGGCTCTGTAGGTAGTAGCCGATGACGGAGTAGATAGCGGCCAGATCAAGCGTCGGGAAGGCTTGGGCGATCTCTTCCGGCGTCGCGCCTTCGTCGAAGGCGTAGATGACTGAATCGAGCGACACGCGCGTCCCGGCGACGCGCAAGACGCCCGCCTGATCCAGAGCTAACGGGACTGTAGTCGTATTGTGACTCATCGCTGAAAAGTATAGCCCAAACAGCATGGGCTTGATACCGAAATCCGCACAATTATGTTGTCAAACGTCTGTAAATCGCGGGCATGCGTTCGGGCAGCGTGAGCACATCGTCAATGATCGTGTAGCCCACTTCGCCGTAGAGGTCGCGCAGTTCGGCTTCGGAGTCGCGGTCGATGGTGATGCAGAAAGGGGTGATGCCGTCGAGGCGTGCTTGGCGTAAAGCTTCGCGTGTGTCTTCACGGGCGTAGCGGGCGTCGCCGTAGTCGTGGTCGTAGGGGCGACCGTCGGAGAGGACGATGAGCAGGCGCGTGCGTGCGTCTTGTTGCATGAGACGCGCGGCGGCGTGGCGGATGGCCGCGCCCAAGCGTGTGTTGTGTTGGTAATTGATGCCGCCAATGCGCCGCTCGATCTCGTCAGAGTAGTGTTCATCAAAATCTTTGACGACGTAGAATTTCACGTTGCGCCGGCCTTCGCTGGTGAAGCCGTAGATCGCGTACACATCGCCGACCGCTTCGAGCGCCTCGCTCATCAGCACGAGGCCCTCTTTCTCAATCTCGATGATGCGGCGACCGGGATGCGTGTAGGGCTGCAATGGGTGGCGGCCGATGGTGCGCGCGGTCGAAGATGATTGATCGAGCAGGAACGAGACGGCCACATCGCGCTCACGCCTGAGCCGCTTCGTGTAGAGCCGCTCGGATTGTTGCCCGTCGGCGCGGCGGTCGGCAATGTAGTCGATCACGGCGTCGAGGTTATAGTCGTCGCCGTCCAACTCGTTCTTGATGCGCAGCAAGCTCTCCGGCTTGAGCAGTTGAAACTGATGCCGGATCGATGAGATGACGCCGCGATAGCGCGCGCGTGTCAGTTCAACGAACGAGCGGTCGCCGCGCCGCACCTTCTTCTCGACCACGCGACACCAGTTGACGCGCGTGTCCGCGAGTTCCCTGTCCCACTCGTCGTAAGCGTAGGCGACCTCGCCCGCCTCCAAATCCTGTTCGGGCATCTCACTTTCAGTCCAACGCTCTGCACCGGTGAGATCATCCGCCTCCGCGTCGCTTGTGTCGGGCTGCGCCCACGCGCTGAATAGTTCGCGCGCGTCACGCGTCTGCGGCTCTGAACGCTGGCGCTCCTCCTGTGCGTTCGCTTCGGCGGGTACTTCTTCGTCGCCCTGTTGCGGCTCGTTCTCATCCGCGCCCGCTTCGTCCGACAGTTGTTCCTGCTGCTCTGTCTCTTCGGGCACGACCGATTGGAAGAGCGTGTAGACGCGGCTCGTGGCCATGAGCGTATCGGCGACCGACGCCGCGGGGCCGGCCAAGTATTCTGCGACGATGGTTTCCAACTCAGAACTGATCTGCCCGTAGAAGGCGCGCGCATCATCGCGTGCGCCGCCGCAGAGTGTGATCTGAAACAGCAACTCGAAGGGCACGAGCGCGAGCGGGAGACTCGCGACGGGCGGGCGATGCTCGCGCAGGTGCGCGCGGATGAGATCGAGATCGCGCGCGAGGCCCCGATAAGCATGGCGCAGCCGGCGGTCGATGCGCCCGTTCTCCAGCGTCCCGAAGATGCGCGTCGCGAGCGGCACAATGGGAAAGAGCGTGAGCACGGCACGATAATCGCCGCCCGGCGGCAGACGGCGACGCGCGGACTGCGCGCGTTTAGCTTCCTCTTCTGGTGCGAGCGCGCGCTCGCTCTGCGCCGGGTCGTTGATGTAACCGTCGAGCGCGAAGGCATCGCGCGCAGCAACGTTCTCCGGCGCGTAGAGTTCGGCGAGCGTGGCATAAGCGGCCCGCAGATCACGCCTCGTGCTCTCATCATCACTGTCGGCGCGCGCGTGCGTGCCGAACTCGATCTGCCCGGCCGCATGTGCGGCCAGCACTTTGTAGAGACGAAAATTTCGCTCGTCGTCCGCGAACTCGGCGACGCTCGCGGGCAGGTGGATCGTGCGCCCGTCGCCAATGCGCGCCTCTACGGGGACGGCCGCGAGTGAAGCGACATCGACCGCGCGCCCCGTCAAGCCTTCGACGTAGAGGCGCAACGTCTGCGCAACCGCTTCGAGCGGGAGGCCCGCACCACCCTGCCGTAGCGCATCATTGCTCTGCCGCGTTTCAAGTGCGTAGTAACCGCGCCGTGCGCGTCCGTCCGCGCGCCCTTGCACCAGCCCTGCGCGCCCCCACGTTTCAAACTGTTCGATGGTCGTTGCGCGCAAAGCCTGCGGCGCAGAGCGCAGACAAGAGATGGCGGCCTCGGCATCAACGCGCGCGACCTCGTGCGCCACCGCGAGGACGCGGCGCGTGAGCGCCAAGACTTGCGCGTGCCCTGCGTGCGGCGCAGCGAGCGCGCGTAAGATGCCGGGACTTGTGCGCGCCAAAGCGACCAGCCCCGCGTTCCCTTGCGCCGCAACCGTGTGCAGCAACTCGATCCACTCAGCAAACAACTCCGGCATGAGTCGCAAGCAGTCGCCGCCCGCGACCAACACGTGCAAGGCCGCTGCACCGCCGCGATCCAGAAACGCCGCACTCGCACGAAAGAGCGCCTGCGCCTGTGCCGCCGACAACTTGTCCGTTGTCGCCGGGAGCGCCGCCCACAGGTCAGACGCGACACCACCCGCGCGCGCGGCAAATGCTTCGGCGAGTTGCAGTGCTGCGCGTGCGACCGCTTGTTTGTCTTGCTCGAAGTTATCGAAGTGCGCGAAGACGCGCGGTGTGGCATTGAGGAAGTCCGCGCTGTGGGTTGCGGAGCGGCGCGCGATCTCGACGGCAATGGCGAAGACGGAAACCAACAAAGCAGCATCGCCCACCGATTGTGCGATAGCGGGTGCGCGCCGGAAAGTCTCTGTGGCGACCGAAGTGGACAGCCCCATCTGCCGCGTACAGACTTGAAAGAGCAGCGCGCGCGCCGCCGCCGGCACAGCGCTTAACTCCGCAACGCCCGCGCCGAAAAAGTGCGCGCCCGTCTCCGCGTCGGCCATTGCGAGCCGCCGGCCCAACTCGCCCCACGCGCGCAGGTCTTCAGCCGTCAACACGCGCGCAGCCGCAGGTACGGCCCGCAAAAACTCGCGGCTCACACGCAGATTCACGGCCGCCAACGCCGCGCTCACTTCCAACGTCGCGCGCGCACGATCCGCCGGGAGTTGACTTAACTCGCGCGCTAGGCCCGCAAGCCCGCGCCGCTCGCCCGCACCGGCCGTCGTACGCAGACGCGCGCGCCATGCTTCATCATCAAGCACACGCGCCACGTCGTCAGCGTCCGGTGCATCGGTCGCCCGCTCCGTCGGCCGCGCTTCGTCAGCCGCGCTATTTTTGCGCTCACGCTCGCTCATCAGACTGCTTAGCTGCCTGTTGCTCCGCGCTCAACCCCTGATTGACCGTCTCCGACTGCCCGCGCGGGATGCTGAGCGACTGCCACTCCGTCGATCTGAAATGCTTCGCCAGAAAAACGATCTGCCCGATGTGATGCGCGTAATGCGCGAGTTGCCGGTTAATCGCTTGCATGACCGTGTGCGGAATGCCGCGAATCATGACCGCACGCTCAAGGTCTGCCGGTTGCAATGGCTCAACTGCGGCAAATACCAATTGCCAGCCTTCGGCCCACCAACGCTCGACGGTTGCGCGCGTCGCCGGTTCGTGCAACTCGAACTCTGTGTCGCGTTGGCGATCCGGCTTCTCGCCGTCAGTCGTCAGAAAATCCGTCCAGCGCGAGCGCATGTTGCCCCACATGTGCTTGACGACGAGCGCGATGCTGTTCGCCTCCGGGTCGAGCGTGACGAACAAATCTTCATCTTTCGTCTGCGCGATGGCCTTCTCGCCAAGCGTCTTGTACGTGCGAAAGACCTTGAGCGCGTCGTCGAGAAAATGCTGACCAAGTGAATCGCTCATCTTCGTCTACCCTTCGCCGCTTCAGGCTTCGAGTTTCGCGTCCATCGTAATCTCGGCCTTCAACAGCCGCGAGATCGGACAACCGGCCTTCGCATTGTTAGCGGCCGTCTCAAACGCTGCTTGCTCAGCGCCGGGAATGCGGGCCGTCACGTCCAAGTGAACTTTGGTGATGGTGAAACCGGCGTCGGTCTTCTCCAACGTCACGGTCGCCGTCGTGTTGATACTCTCGGCGGTCATGCCAGCATTCCCCAATTGCCCCGACAACGCCATCGAGAAGCAACCCGCGTGCGCCGCCGCGATCAACTCTTCCGGGTTCGTGCCAATCCCATCCTCGAAGCGCGTGCTAAACGAATACTGCGTACTGCTGAGCACACCGCTGTCGGTCGAGATCGTCCCCTTGCCATCTTTCAACCCGCCCTGCCACACGGCGGAAGCTTTACGTTTCATCGGTTTCTCCTATCGATAATGGATCGATAAATCTTAACTCACGGTGTGACTTCAATCGCCCACTTGCAAAAGAGCAAGCGAAAGTACAGCACTTGCTCAGCCCGCGTTAGCGGGCGGCCAGCATAAAGCCCAACGTGTAGCGCAGCGGAACGCTGGGCCAGCAACAACACAAAATATCAAGCCCATGAAATGGGCGACAGAGGTTTGGTAAAGCAATAATCATTCGACATGGCGCTGCCGCCCGCTCACGCGGGCTTGACAATTATTATTGTCGCTCTACCCAGCGTTCCGCTTACGCTCCACGCTCTCGCTTTACTCTGTCCGCCTGCTCCGCAGGCTCAATGCACGCCGTACCCGCAGTGACTTTTGCAAGAGGCCTAATATTTTTACACGATCATCGCAGCGCGTCCCAGTTATGAATCATATTACCGTCGTGACGATCTCGCGGATGCTGCGTTGCAGGTCGCGGTCGTCGGTGATGGGCGAGCAGAGGGCAACTTCCGCGGCGGCGATGGGCGCGATGCCGCGCGCGATCATCTGCGCAGCGTAGATCAACAGACGCGTGGAGACGCCTTCTTCGAGACCGTGCCCGCGCAGGTTGCGCACTTTCTGGCCGATGAGGACGAGGTCACGTGCTGTTGATTGATCAACGCCGCCTTCGCGCGCGACGATCTCGGCTTCGAGGTCGGGCGGCGGGTAGTCGAACTCCAGTGCGACGAAGCGTTGACGCGTGGACTGCTTTAGGTCTTTGAGGATCGATTGATAGCCGGGATTGTAGGAGACGACGAGCATGAAGTCGGGCGGCGCGTCCACAATCGTACCGCGCTTCTCAATCGGCAGCCGCCGCCGGTCGTCCGTCAACGGATGGATGATGACAACCGTATCCTTGCGGGCTTCAACGACTTCATCAAGATAACAGATCGCGCCGTGCCGCACAGCGGTCGTCAAAGGCCCGTCGTGCCAGATGGTCTCTTCGCCTTCGAGCAGGAAGCGACCGACCAAATCAGTCGCGGATAAATCTTCATGACATGCAACTGTAATCAAGGGCCGCGCCAAGCGCCACGCCATGTGTTCGACGAAGCGCGTCTTGCCGCAGCCGGTCGGCCCCTTCAACATGACGGGCAGACGGGCCGCGTGCGCCGCCTCGAACAACTCGACCTCGCGCGCGACCGCGAGATAATAAGGCTCCTCGGCGACGGTGTACTCTTCGATGGCTCGTTCGGGCATGGGCAAAAGTCCAAAGTCTCAAGTCCAATGTCCCAAGTCCAACGCCCAAGATCAGTCTCTGACATTGGACTTGAGACTTGAGACCTTGGACGCCTTCGGCGGGCTGACGATTCGCGCCGTTTCGGGTATCCTTAACTGTTATTTGCTCCGCAGAATTTTCATCTGTGTGCGGCATCTTAACATCCGCTTTGAAAGGGCGGCAAACAGGAGGGTAGTGACAAGTGACGAGTGATGAGTGACGAGTTTTTATCTTCAACTTGTCACTTGTCGCTGATTTTCTATGAAGATTGCAGTAGCCATGAGCGGCGGTGTTGATTCTTCGGCGGCGGCTGCGTTGCTGAAGGAGCAGGGGCACGACCTTGTCGGCTTCACGATGCAGTTGTGGAATCAGCGGCGCGGACTCAATGTGGACGAGAATGGCGAGCCGCTGCCGAGCCGTTGCTGCTCGCTCGACGACGTGTACGACGCGCGGCGTGTGGCGCAAGAGTTGGGCTTTCCCTTCTACGTCTTGAATCTTGAGCGCGAGTTTGAGCGCGATGTGGTCGAGCCGTTTGTCAATGCTTATCTCGCGGGCGAGACGCCGATTCCGTGCGTGGCGTGCAACAGTCGTCTGAAGTTCGCGGCGCTGGATCGACTGGCGCAGGGTCTGGGCTGCGAGAAGGTAGCGACTGGGCACTACGCGCGCGTTGAGTTTGATCAAGAAGCAAATCGTTATCGCTTGCTGCGCGGGCGCGACGGGCGCAAGGATCAGTCATACTTCCTGTGGGAGATGACGCAGGCGCAGCTTGCGCGCTCGCTCTTTCCGCTCGGCGAGTTGGCGAAGGAGGACGCGCGCGCGGCTGCGCGTCAGCACAAGCTGCCCGTCGCCGAGAAGGCCGAGTCGCAGGAGATTTGCTTCGTGCCCGACGGCGACTATGCGGGCTTTATTGATCGCTACCTCGCGGCGGAGGACAGGGCAGACAGCGCGCCGCCCGCCGGCGAGATCGTGAACACGCGCGGCGAGGCGCTGGGCGCACACACAGGGATTCATCGTTATACGGTCGGGCAGCGCCGGGGCTTAGGCATCGCGCACGAGCGTCCGCTCTACGTCGTGCAGATCGATCCGCGTCGCAACCGCGTCGTGGTGGGTGAAGACGACGAACTGCTGGCCCGCGAGTTCACGGCGAGCGGTGTGAACTGGATCGCGTTTGACAATCCGACCGCGCCGGTGAGTGCTGAGGTGCGCGTGCGTTATCGCCACATGGCTGCGCCAGCTACTGTCGAAGCGTTGCCTGACAAGCGCGTGCGCGTCCGTTTCGACGAAGCCCAGCGCGCCCTCACGCCGGGCCAAGCAACCATCTTTTATCGCGGCGACGAAGTCTTGGGCGGCGGGTGGATTGAGAGAAGCAGTGAGCAATAAGCCCGGCAGGGCCAAAAGCTTTGCTGTTTGCCGCTTTGCGCCGGCTGTAAACTTTTCTCCCTCGCAGCACGTAAACACATCGGACTTTGCGACGTGCCCAAGTACGGCGCAGGTTTTTTAGTTTGAGTTAAAGGTGCAAGTTTTTACATCATGCCAATGACACGTACAGGGAAAACCGTCATCATCATCGGCAGCATACTGCTCGCCATCGTGCTCGTCGTCGGGCTGGTCGGCGCAATGCTCTTCTGGTCGCTGCGTGACGAGGAGCCGACCATTGCCAGCAACAGCGTGCTCGTCTTGAAGCTCGAAGGTGCGCTGCCCGATTATGCGCCCGAAGACCCGCTCGCCAGTCGCTTATTCGGGCGCGACGACCGCTCGCTCACCAGTTTCCTCACGCAGCTCAGAAAAGCGAAAGCCGACAAACGCATTAGCGCCATCCTGCTCGACATCGATCTCACGATGGCCGGTTGGGCCAAGGCGGACGAGATACGCGACGCCATCGCGGACTTCCGCACGTCGGGCAAACCCATCTACGCCTACATGGAGTACGGCACGAACAAGGAGTACTACATCGCCACGGCGTGCGAGCGCATCTACGTCGCGCCGATTGGCGATCTCTTCATCACGGGGCTGGCGGCCGATGTGATGTCGCTGCGCGGCGCGCTTGACAAGCTCGGCGTCTATCCGGATTTCGAGCACGTCGGCAAATATAAGAGCGCGCCCGAACAGTACACGAATAAGACTATGTCGCCGGAGCATCGCGAAGTGCTCAACTCGATGCTCGACAACATCTACGCGCGCTACGTCAACGGGATTGCCGCCGCGCGGCACAAGTCGGTTGATGAAGTGAAGACGATGATCGACAACGCGCCGGTGCGCGCGGGCGACGCGCAGAAGCTCGGACTGATTGACGAGGCGAAGTATCGCGACGAAGTTGAGAACGAGTTAAAGAAGCGGCTCGGCTACAAGGACGACGACAAGCTGCGCACGGTCAAGGCTTCGGAGTATCGCCGCGTCACGCAGGAGTCGCTGGGACTAAACGAGGGCGAGCGCATTGCGATCATCTACGCGGCGGGCGCGATCTCTTCGGGCACTTCGAGCGACGGCGGCGCATTTGGCGAGCGCATGGTCGGTTCAGATACGGTCGTTAAAGCGCTGAACGACGCGCGCGACGACAAGACCATCAAGGCTATCATCCTGCGCGTGGACAGTCCGGGCGGGACTTCTTACGCGTCCGACATCATTTGGCACGCGGTCGAAGCGGCGAAGCAGAAGAAGCCGGTCGTTGTCTCGATGAGCGACCTAGCGGCGTCGGGCGGTTATTACATCTCGATGGGCGCAAACCGGATCGTCAGCGAGCCATCGACTTTGACCGGCTCAATCGGCGTCTTCGCGGGCAAGCCCGTCTTGAAAGGTTTCTACGATTGGATCGGCGTGAACAACGAGTATGTTCTTGGGCACGGCAAGAACGCAGGCATGTTCCGCGAGACCGATAAGTTCACGGACGATGAGCGCGCCAAGTTCAAAGCGATGCTCAACAGCTTCTACTACGACGACTTTGTGCCGAAGGTCGCACAGGGTCGCAAACGCGACGCCGAGTATATCGACTCCATCGGGCAGGGGCGCGTGTGGATGGGCGCGCAGGCGAAAGAGAACGGGCTGGTGGACGAGTTTGGCGGCATGGATCGCGCCATCGAAGTGGCCAAAGAGTTGGCGCACATCCCGGCGGACAAAGGCGTGCACCGCGTCGTCCTGCCCGCGCCACGCACCTTCCTCGGTCAGTTCTTCAGCACCGACGACGACAGCGCCAGCGCGACGGCTGCCGCCGCACAACAACGCGCCGCCGTCGAAGCCTTGCCGGCCGACGTGCGCCGCACGCTCCGCTATGCCGCCGTCCTCGACCGCATGCAGCGCGGCGAGATCATGGCAATGCTGCCTTACGACTTGGAGATCAAGTAAGCAGTTAAAAAACTTTGCGCGCGGTGAATGGCTCTGAACGCTTGAGCCATTCGCCGCGCGCTGTTGTTTCGATAGGCGACTATCTACTGCTTACTGCCCTCTATCTTCTCCAACCCACCCATGTACTGGCGCAAGACTTCGGGGACGACGACCGATCCGTCCGCCTGTTGATAGTTCTCTAGAATCGCCAGCCACGTGCGCCCGACGGCGAGCGCAGAGCCGTTGAGCGTGTGGACGAATTCTGGCTTGCCGCCCGTCTGCCGGCGAAAGCGGATTTGTGCGCGCCGTGCTTGGAACGACTCGAAGTTCGTGCAAGAAGAGATTTCGCGGAACGTGTTCTGCGACGGCAGCCACACTTCTATGTCGTAAGTCTTTGCGGACGCGAAACCCATGTCGCCGGTCGAGAGCGTAGCGACGCGGTAATGCAGCCCCAACCGTTGCAAGATCGTTTCCGCGTCGCGCGTCAAGCTCTCCAACTCCGCATAAGAATCTTCGGGGCGCGCGAGTTTCACCAGTTCAACTTTATCGAATTGATGCTGGCGGATGACGCCGCGCGTGTCGCGCCCGTAGCTGCCTGCCTCGGAGCGAAAGCAGGGCGTGTAGGCGACGAACTTCTGCGGTAGTTGCGCCTCGTCCAGAATCTCTTCGCGGTAGATGTTCGTGACCGGCACTTCGGCCGTCGGGATCAGATAGAGTTCGCGCTCGTCCGTTAGCTTGAACAGATCAGCCTCGAACTTCGGCAATTGCGCCGTGCCGAACAGGGAGTTTTTATTAACGATGAAGGGCGGCAATGTCTCTTCGTAACCGTGCTCGCCGGTGTGCACGTCGAGCATGAAGTTGATGAGCGCGCGCTCTAACCTTGCGCCCGCGCCCTTCAGGATGGCGAAGCGCGCGCTCGCAATCTTCGCGGCGCGTTCGAGATCGAGTATGCCGAGCCGCGTCCCCAAATCAACGTGATCCTGCGGCTCGAAGTCGAACTGCGGCGCGTTGCCCCAACGGCGCACTTCCGCGTTCGCTGTCTCATCCTTGCCGACCGGCACAGTTTCGTGCTGCACGTTCGGGATGGTCGAAAGCAACTCGCGCATTTGTTCTTCAGCATTGTCGCGCTCGCGGTCAAGAGCCGTGATGCGCTCCTTCAATTCACCAACGGCCTGCCGCCGCGCGTCCGCCTCATCGCGCTTGCCATCTTTCATCAGTGCGCCGATCTCCCGGCTCGCGGTGTTGCGTTCAGCATTGAGCCTATCTGATTCCGCGATGATGCGACGGCGTTCGTTATCGAACATTGCAAAACTATCGAGCACAGACGTGGGAAAGCCGCGTGCTTCGAGCGACGCGCGTACGTGGTCGAAGTTTTCGCGGACGTAGTTGAGATCGAGCATTTGCCGCCGTCCTTTGCCGTGTGGTATCTAGTCGTCGCACTCAAGCTGTGACGAAAAAGGCAACCTAGCCGACGCCGCGCGACACTGTCAAGCAAGCGCTGGCGACAAACTCGGCTGCCTGATCGCCACCGTCGAGTTTGCGCGCAAACAGCCCGACCTCGCGCCGGCGCGCCCGTGAGTCGATTGCAGCTTTAGTGATCGGAGGATGAATCCTTGAGTGATGAAAAACCTTTCGCCGGCCGTGCGGCCATTGTGACCGGCGCGACACGCGGCATCGGGCGCGCCATCGCGCTAGAGTTGGCTCGGCGTGGTGCTTCGGTTGCGTTCAATTATGCGCAGAGCGCGGCGGCGGCGGAAGCGTTAAAGCAAGAGTTGGCGGCGCTCGGCGTCGGCGTGCTGGCGGCGCAGTGTGATGTCGCGCAGACAGAGGCCGCCGTTGAGATGGTCAAGCAAACCAAGGAAGCGTTCGGGCGTATAGACTTCCTCGTCAATAATGCGGGCATAACGCGCGACAATCTGGTGCTGCGCATGAAAGAGTCCGACTGGGACGCAGTCATAGACACGAACCTAAAGGGCGCTTGGAACTTCGCGCGCGCTGCCTTGCGCGTGATGCTCCGGCAGGAAGAGGGCGGCTCGGTCTTAAATATATCTTCGATCAGCGGCGTGGTCGGCATGGCCGGTCAGTCGAACTACTCCGCGTCCAAAGCCGGCATGTTCGGTCTGACGAAGGCGCTGGCGAAAGAGGTGGCGAGCCGCAAGGTGACGGTCAACGCGCTCGCGCTTGGCTTGGTGGCAACAGAGATGTCCGGCGCGCTGGATGAAGACTATCGCGCTAAGTTGCTGGCACAGATTCCGCTCGGCCGCTTCGCCGAGCCGGATGAGGTCGCGCAGATCGCCTGCTTCCTGCTCTCGCCTGCTGCACGTTACATCACAGGCCAAATCATACAAGTCGACGGCGGACTGGCAATGTAACGTAATTGTGTCGGGCTGGAAATAATTTTGGCCGAAATGAAAGGAGCCTCGTCAGCTTGGGGGACTGACGAGGCTAAAGCTTTTGGGCAGGCTCGGAGATTCAGGGTGGCGTTGACTTATGCTGGAGATCGCCACTTACGTGCGACCCGGCGTTATCGGCGGTGCGTTTGGTACGGGCGAGATAAAATTGCTGTTACTCGGCAGAAAACTTAAAAACTTTTACCGTCCGCCACGCAGCCCGCAACGTCCACTCTCTTGCAAAGAACACTTAAAGTCGATTGCTTATCAACGTGTGGGAAATTACACCAAGTCTTTGTGACTGTCAAGCAAAATTTACAACTTTTCTCCACACTTCTGTAACAAAATTTGCGGTCGAGATGTAAACGTCGAGGTTACAACACTTAGAGCAGTGTTTTTTTTACAGCCGCCGGTCGGAAAGCTCACGTTCGGTGGGGGAGAGGGCGAGGCGAGGCGTATCTTCGGCCGCTGACTGACGTCGGTAGGGGCTTTGTTCACCGGCGGGTCGTGTGTGCCAGCGCTTATGAATCCAGAGCCATTGCTCTGGGTAGGCGCGGATCATGTGCTCGATGGCGGCGGCGAAGTTCGCCGTATTGATCTCTATGTCGCGCTTTTCGTCGCCCGTGCGGACAAGCTCGACCGGCGGGTCGCCATGGAAGAAATAGCGCTCGCGCTTTTTGTCCCAGACCGCACAGGTCGGGATGACCAATGCGTCCGCGCGCAGGGCGAGCAGAGCTGCGCCGGTGGTGGTGCAGGCTAGGTGTCCGAAGAAAGGCACGAACACGCCCTCTTTTGCCTGTGTGTTGAGGTCGGCGAGGATGCCGAGCGTGCCGCCGCTGCGCAAGACTCGCAGCGCCTGCCGCGCGGCCGAAGTCTTGCTGATGGCCGTGTTGCCGAAGCGCGTGCGGATATCCTCGATCAACTCCTCGACGCGCGGATTGTCGAGCGGGCGCACGATAAAGTTGATCGGATACTCAAGCGCCGACCAGCCGAAGCTGAGCACCTCCCAACCGCCCAGATGGCCGGTCAGGAAGATGACGCCGCGCCCCGCTGCCTCCGCCGCACGCAGGTGGCTCAAGCCCACCGGATCATAATCGATCAACGCGCGCAGACTCTCGTGCGTTGCGCGCGGAAACTGGCTGAACTCGCCCAGCGTCCGCCCTAGACTGTCGTAGCAACCGCGCAAGATACGAGTCCGCTCCTGCTCGCTCATCTCCGGGAAGGCGAGCCGCAGGTTGATCTGACCCGTGCGCCGTAGGCTGCCGCCGAACGCGTAGGCGAGCCGGCCCAGCGCGCGGCCCGCAGCGACGGCGGCCGGGCGCGGCAGTGCACCGAGCGTGCCCAGCAGCGCACGCGTCGCAGCGTATTCCATAAAAGTTTGTGCTCGTCCGCGTTTACCCATTGTTCTACTAAAAGAGGGCACAGTTTAGCGTGCGGCTCGCCCAGCGCGCAAACCACGATTTTTTGCCTCGCCGCATGTGCGCATGCTATAAGCAGAGGTCAGAGGTTATAGGTCAGAGGTCAGTTAAGACGATGACTGACCTCTGACCTATAACCTCTGACCTCTATTCTTATGCCTTCGGGACGCACACACGACGCGATCACGCTGCTGTTGGCCGCGCCGACCTTCGCGGCGGCGTGGGGGCTGACGGGGAGCGTCTTGCTAGCGACGACCGCCACCATCGCGATGTTATTCGGCGGGCTGATGTTCGGCCCAGACTTAGACATCTTGTCGCGGCAGTACACGCGCTGGGGCCTTTTTCGTTTTCTCTGGTGGCCGTATCGGGTCGTGTTTCGGCACCGCTCGCGCTGGTCGCACGGCATCATCTTCGGCACACTGATCCGCGTCGTCTATTTCGCGCTGATGTTGACGCTCTTGGCCTGCGCCGCTATCTACCTGCGCGCCGCGTTCGTCGTCGGCACGCCCGCCGACTACAGCGCCGTTGTCCGCGCGTGGCGCGCGATGGAAGCCGGCGCGCTCATGCAAGGGCGCACGCTGCACGTACTCTTGGCTGCGCTCGCCGGTCTCTGGTGGGGCGCGGCCAGCCACACCCTCACAGATGTCGGCTGGTCGGTGCTGCGCAAAGGCTCACAGATATTTTAAAAGCAGTGACGAATGACGAGTTCAGAAAATGTTCTTACTCGTCCCTCGTCACTGCTTTTTAGTGGCCGCCGCGCATGTGCAAGAGGCGCTGAGCTTGGCGGCGAACGGCGTCGGAGACGTTGCGGTTCTGGGCGAGCTGTTGCAGATCGCGCGTCTGGATGCGGGTCAGGACGGTGATGGCGGTGGCGAGGGGCGTGCGCGGGTTGCGCGCGAGGTTGTGGATGATGGTGTACGAGCGCGTCCAAGCGCGGTTCTGCCCGATGATACGCAAAACTTCGTCCGGGACTGTGCGCATCGCGGCGACGTTCTCGACCTCTTGATCAGTGATGCGCGGATTGGTGATGACGCCGACGGCGACGACCTTGTTCGAGTCGCGGATGAGGATGCCGCGCGTCTCGCGGTCACCCTTCATCGCCAGCTTCACGCGATCCTTGACCGACATCAGCATGATGCGCCGAATGAGCGAAAGGCGTTCGGGCGCAGCCTCGCCGGCCTCGGCCTCGGTCGCCGCAATGATGCGTTCAAGGTTTGCGGCGCGCTGCTCCTCACTCTCCTCAAACACCTCCTCCAACCATTCGCGCGGCAGCCACGAGTCGTCTATGTCCGCGTCCGAAACTTCGATGTGCTCGGCGATGAGCCAAGCGTCTTCGACCGTCAACCCGCCGTCTGTGCCGATGGACTCCGCCTGCTCGAAAAATTCCGCGGCCGCGCCAGCGCCGCGCGCGCGCAACTCGTTGGCGATCTGCTGTGCGCCGCGCTCCTTCTCGAAGAACTCGCGGCGCACTTCGCGCACGCGCCGCTCGGCCTCGTGCGTGCGCGCGGGATTAGCGAGCACGGCGTCTATGATCGCGGGCGCGCGAATGAGGCGTTGCTGATTGATCGTAATGAGTTCGAGGAGCGACCCGTCGGCGGTCACGCCGGCGAGTGCGGCGATGGCCTCGTCGGGCGTGCTCTGATTGAGCGTTACCGCTTCATGCACGGCGCGTCCAGCCTGTGTGTTACGCGCAAGATACGCGAGCACGTTGGGCGGCGTATCGCCTGCGCTGGCGGCCTCGACGAGCGGTGCCGCTTCCTGCGCCGCGAGCGTCGCCCCGGCCGCTTGCGCGATCTCCTCATCGTCGTCGGTGCTGAGCGCGACCAAGACTTCGAGCAACTCTACTTGCGCGAGCGGCAACAAGCCCTGCGCTGCCATCAAACGCGCGACCGGTGGCGCTGTGCCCGCGATGATCGCCTGGACGACCGGATTAGTTGATGTAGTGTTGGCGCTCAAGGTCAGCAGGGTTGTCGGAGGAAGAGCATAAGTGATTTGAGCCAGCCGCGACAGTACGCTTGCGGGCCTCAGTAGATTTGAAAGTTGTATGAGACGACTACGAATTGCGAAACTCGACGGCCATCTTTCGTTGCCGGCGTGAATTTGATCTTGCGTGCCGCCGCGACAGATTGCTCAGTCAAGCCATCGCTCAAACCTTTAAGCGCCAGAATATGTTTCACCTTGCTATCGGCCGCGAGCACGACAAGCAGCACGACCTCGCCTTGTGTGTTGTTCTGGCGCGCGGTCTGTGTAAAGGTTGGTTCGGGTTTGCTCAGAATGACCGCCCTCGTCGTGACCTCTTTGCTAGAAAAAATAGCATCGGCATCAGGCGATTTCGTATAGACCTGCAACGTCTCTAACTGTTCGCGCCAAAACTGCGCGTCGGGATGATTAGGATTGAGCGCTAAAAATCGCTCCAAACTTTGCGCCGCCTCACGAATATGCGTCGCTCTAGTCGGCACAATCTTAGGGTCGCTCTCGTTGTTTGACGATTGAGCGAGGGCAGCCGAGCTAGAGTGCGCCGCCTTAAACTTTTCCCAAGTCTCTGCTTCGTAGATGCCAAGCAAGGCTTGAGATTTTAACAGAAGCGCGGCCGCGAAATCCGGTTTCACACGCAGCGCCGACTCGCTCGCGGCCAGCGCCTCATCGTTCCGCTGCTGCCGCAGATGCGCAACGCCGACAACGTAATACGCCTCGGCGTTTTGCGCGTTCAGATCGAGCGCGCGTTTGGCGGCGTGTTCGGCCTCAGTAAATTTATTGGCGCGCAGTAATGAGTAGGCGAGGCCCGTCTGCGCGCCGTCAAAGTTCGGGCGCAGTTTGATGGCGCGCTCAAAAGCTTTGCGCGCCTGTTTCACATCACCTTTACGGTTGTAAGTCAGACCGAGATAGTACCAAGCCTCAGCATCGTCTTGGTGTTGCTTGACCGCGACCTGCAGCGCGCGCACCGCGCCTTCATTGTTGCCACTTTTGTAGAGTTCGATCCCGCGCGTCTTATCATCGGATTGCGCGGGCGGGTTCGCTTGGGCGCGGGTTGATCGCGGGCCAACGAATGGGAAGAACAGACACGCGACGAGCAGACAGACAACGACGCGCCCGTGAGAAAAACTAGAGCGAGGTGCGGACATTACTTAACTCCTTCGTGCGAAGTGCTGCGGCCTTTATGCGCCGCAGCACTTCTTGTACTTCTTGCCAGAGCCGCACGGGCACGGCTCGTTGCGCCCGATCTTGGGTTGGTCGCGCGTGACGGTCTTGGTGCGCGCGGCCTCTTCGCCAGCGGCCGCCGCGCCCTGATTGGGGCCTGTGAAGGTCATCGAAGTCGGCCGGCTGCGTCGCCGCTGTTGCAGTTGTTCTGGCGCTTGCTCGGCGACGACTTGCAGGTTGAAGAGCGAGCGGATGGTGAACGTGTCGATGCGGTCGAGCATCGCCTGAAACATGTCGAAGCTCTCTTTTTTGTATTCGACGAGCGGGTCTTTCTGCCCGTAGCCGACGAGGCCAATGCCCTGCTTCAAGTGATCGAGCGCGAGCAGGTGGTCTTTCCACTGCGCGTCGATGATGTTGAGCATGATGATGCGCTCGTAGGTGCGCATCGCCTCCGCGCCAACCTGCGCCTCCTTCTCGGCGTACTTCTCCTTCAGCTTCTGCCAGAGCAACGCTTGCAGCTCGCCCGCCGTCGCGTTGTCGAAATTGATCCCTTCGGCATCAGCATCGAGAGCGAAGACTGATTGCAGTTGAATCTTGTAGTTCTCCACGTCCCAATCGTCGGGCGACGTCTGGGCGCTTAGGTACTGCTCGGTCAGGTCGGCCAACAGATCGTGCGCGACGCCCGTATCGCCCAAGAGAAACTCGCGCTGGTCGGGTTCTTCCATCAACTGCCGGCGCAGGCCGTAGATCGTCTCGCGCTGCCGGTTCATCACGTCGTCGTACTGAAGGAGATGTTTGCGCGACTCGAAGTTGCGCGCCTCGACCGACTTCTGCGCCGCCTCGATCCGCTTCGAGACCATCTTCGACTCAATCGCGACGCCCTCTTCCATCCCCAAACGCTGCATCAACGCCTTGACCTTATCGCCCGCGAAGATGCGCATCAGATCGTCTTCGAGCGAGAGGAAGAAGCGCGACGAACCGGGGTCGCCCTGCCGGCCGGAACGACCGCGCAACTGATTATCAATGCGCCGCGACTCGTGCCGCTCAGTGCCAATGATGTGGAGACCGCCAGCCGCGACGACCTCTTTATGTTCATCCGCGACGATGCGCGTGGCGCGCGCCATTGCTTCCTCTAACTGCTCCGGCGTCGCCTCGTCCGGATCGATCTCGTCGTGCTTTAAAAACTCGCGGGCCATGAATTCGGGATTGCCGCCGAGCAGTATGTCCGTGCCGCGCCCCGCCATGTTGGTCGCAATCGTGACCGTGCCCTTGCGCCCCGCCTGCGCGACGATCTCCGCCTCGCGCTCGTGATACTTCGCGTTCAAAACATTATGCGGCACGTTCACGCGTTGCAGCTTGCGCGCGATTAGCTCCGAGTTCTCGACCGAGACCGTGCCGACGAGCGTCGGCTGCCCCTGCTCGTGACACTCCTTGATCTCTTCCACAACCGCGTCCCACTTCTCGCCAATCGTCCGGTAGATCACGTCCGGGTTGTCGCGCCTGACCATCGGCCGGTGTGTCGGGATGATCGCGACTTGCAGCTTGTAGGTCGCATCGAACTCGGCCTCTTCGGTCGCGGCCGTGCCGGTCATGCCGCCGAGTTTCTGGTAGAGACGGAAATAATTTTGCAGCGTGATGGTGGCGAGCGTCTGGTTCTCGCGCTCGATCTTGACGCCCTCTTTCGCTTCGACCGCTTGATGCAATCCGTCAGACCAACGCCGGCCGGGCATCGTGCGCCCCGTGAACTCGTCCACGATGATCACTTCGCCGTCGCGCACGATGTAGTGATGATCGAGCTTGTAGAGCGTGTGCGCTTTCAACGCCTGCTCCACGCAGTGCAGCATCTCCATGTTCGACGGATCGTAAAGATTACCGACGCCGAGCAGCCGCTCAGCTTTATCGACGCCATCTTCCGTCAAGACGGCCGTGTGCTGCTTCTCGTCCACGATGTAATCGCCCGTCACGCGCTTATGCCCCGGCGACTCTTCGATCTCCTCGCCGCGCTTCAGGCTTGGAATGATCGCGTCCGCTTTGAAATACTTGTCGGTCGCTTCATCCGAAGGGCCGGAGATGATCAGGGGCGTGCGCGCCTCGTCGATGAGGATCGAATCGACCTCGTCCACGATGGCGAAGTAGTGCCCGTGCTGGACGCAGGTGGCCAAGTCGAACTTCATGTTGTCGCGCAGGTAGTCGAAGCCGAACTCGTTGTTCGTGCCGTAGGTAATGTCGGCACTGTACGCGTCCTTGCGCTCCCAGTCGTCCATGTCGTTCTGGATGACGCCGACCGTGAGACCTAAGAACTTGTAGATGCGCCCCATCCACTCTGCGTCGCGCGCCGCGAGATAATCGTTGACGGTGACGACGTGGACGCCGCGCCCGGTCAAAGCGTTGAGCGACGCAGGCAACGTCGCCACTAACGTCTTGCCTTCGCCCGTGCGCATCTCCGCGATCTTGCCTTCGTGGAGCGCCACGCCGCCGATCAGTTGCACGTCGAAGTGGCGCATGCCCGTCGCGCGCACAGACGCCTCGCGCACCAGCGCGAAGACCTCCGGCAGAATCTCCGCAAGCACGTCCTGCTCGCGCCGCTTACGCTCGTCCTTGTCGCGCACGTCCGCGAGCGCCTGCGCGATCTGTTCGCGGAACTGCGCAAAGCGCGCCCTGATCTCATCATCCGAGAGCGGCTTGACGGTCGCTTCCAACTCGTTGATGCGGTCGATGGTCGGTTGCAGCCCCTTCAGATAACGCTGGTTGCTGCTGCCAAAAACTTTAGTCAGAAATTTATCTAAGCCCATGACTTAAACACCCTCTCCTGCAAAACGGACACGCGGCACGAGTCGGGCCGCATAGCACACATTCGCGCGCTTCGGCGCAACGTGCAATTGTAAGTGAGCGATAGAGTTGGAGCAAGCGAGCCGCTTTTCCGCGCGGCGCACTTGTCTGGGCGTAGGTCAGGGGATGGAAAGATGTTGGCGGAGCAGATTGCCGGCCTCTGCGCGAGTCATGCCGAGGTGCATGCGTAGCTGTTCCCGGCCGCCGGAAAAGCCCATGTGACTGAAGACAACGTTCTGATCTTTATCCTGACTTTGAATGAAGACCTGATAGAGATGAGGATTCGAGCGGGGCACACTATCGTCGTGCTTGATAGTGTAGAACATCCGCGCCGAGACGCTCTGCTCATCCAGCTTCAACTCAAGGCTGACGTGGCGGGCGACGCTCGGATGAACGATCCTGTCGAACCGAATCAGCGCGTCAGTGCCGGTCGAGAGCGCGAAGGCGAACGACTGCGCCAACTCGCGCCACTGTTCGTCTGACGCATCAGCGCGGCGCAGCACGACGTTGCGGAGCGTGCCATCTTCGTCGCGGTCTGCTTCGAGCCAGAGATCGAACGTGCCGTTGAGGTCAAGCTTATCCTGCTCAACCAACGTCTTGACCTTTGCCCAGAAGTCACGCAACGTTTGTGCTTCGACCCGGTCGAATTGCCGGACGACAGGCTCGGCGCGCGCGGCCGCCTGCTCCTGCGCCGTAACCGCCGGCGCGAGCGCAGCACATAGCACGAGCGAGCCGACGACTGCGCGCAGCAGGATGTGCTGCTGCGGTGTCGGCTGTGTGCGTCGTGCGATTTGTCGTGAAGCCTGTGCGGACATCAATTAGATTTTACCAGACGGCGCGGGCCTGAAGCCAGAAGCGCTTCAAGTGGCCGGGCCGGGTTCAGTTTTTTTTGTTAGCTTGGAGAGCAGGTCGCCGGCCGTCTTGCGCGGCATGTTCATGGTCAACCCAACCTGCTTGTCTTTGACCGAGACTTTCAGGTTGCGGAAGATCACTTCCTCGTCTTTGCCCTTCTTGGCGAACGCGCCGAGCATGATCGCGCCCCGGTAGCCGTTCGCGCGCTTCTCGGCCAACTCGGCCGTGTCCAACTCGGTCACGATCCGCACGGCCACCTCTTTGTCGTCCAGCGTGAGCTGCATACGCAGGTGGTGCGTATCAACCAACGCGGCGAGCGCCTTGCTCTCGCTCAAGGCTGCGACGAACGCTTTCGCAAGTTCTTTCAGTTTGGCATCGCTTGCCGAACCGCCGGTGATCTCGACGTTGGCGAGCGTGCCGTCGTCGCGGCGGTCGGCCTCGACCGTCATCTCCAGCGTGCCCGTCAGATCGATCTCGCCCGCGTCCTTCATCTCCTTGCCTTTTTGCAGCAGGTCGGTGAAGGGGCGCGTGTTGATCGGCGGGAACTTGGGTTGATTATTTTCCGCCAACGCCTGCTCCGCCTGCTCGCTCGTCTGAGGATCGGCTGGCGACGGCGACGCGGCAGGCGATGCGGTCGGCGATGCACCCGGCTCGGCCGGCTGACTCTGATCGTTTTGCGCGATCTCCGGCGAAGGCGAAACGGATGGCGATGGCGTCGGCGTCGGCACTGGCGTCGGTGTCGGCGTGGGCTTCTCTGGTTTGTACTCTGAGACAAGTTTCACATCGTCAACCGGCGGTGTGACAGGTGATGGTGTGCCGTTCTGTGCTGCTTGATCGAAATAGCCCGGCGGATAATAGAGCTTGTCGTTGGCGTTGAGCATGATCGCGCGCTCGCGCACGTCGGTCTTGTTGTAATTCGGGTCGTCCACGAATCTAAGCCCGGAGAGCGCGCTCGCCAGTTGGAACGTGTCGCGCACGGCCGGCACGTAGATGAGCGCTAGTATGAACGCGGCGTGCAGGATGAGCGAGCCGCCGAGCGTGCGCAGCATACGCTGTGCGCGCGGGGCGCGGCGGTCGAGATCGAGATCGGCGAACAGTTCAGCCATGACAGTTAATGTCGGGCGCGCGTGTCGGGCGCAAGCCGTCCGGCGACAGCACACCCTTGTAGCTGTATAAGACGTTTCAGCACGTCCGAACGTTGCGACAGGGGATGTATAAACTTACCACCCATCGTGACCGTTTCACAACGCCCCTGCGTTAAACTCCCTGTATGCCACGCTTCAGAGGCACAGGCCGGCGGCATGGGCCGCCCCGGCGCAGACGCCAAGACGACCGCGCAGACCGCGCACACGGGCGCGACGGCGCACGAAGCGAGTCGGACGGGCGCAGCGCCGGACGTGACGGCGGCGCGCAATCCGCACGCGGCGAGACCGGGTCGGTCGTCGCGACCGCCGCGCGCGCCACACGTGCGCAACCTGTGCGCCGTCTGCTCGCTGGCATCGGCACGCCCGCGCCTGCTCCATTCAAACCCGATCCGTTTCAACTCGAAGCGCTCGCGGCGGTCGAACACGAAGACGTGCTTGTGACCGCGCCGACCGGCAGCGGCAAGACTTGGATCGCGCGCGAAGAGATCAGGCGTTTGCTCGCAGCGGGGCGCCGCGTCTGGTACACGAGTCCTCTGAAGGCTTTGACCAACTCGAAGTATCAGGAATTTGCGGAAGCGTTCGGCGCTGACGCGGTCGGCATCCTCACAGGCGACCGCAAGGAGAACGCGGAGGCGAATCTGATCGTCGGCACGACGGAGGTCTATCGCAACCAACTGTTCGACGCCTTGCGCGAAGGTCGGAGCTTAAGCGCCGATCTGGTCGTGATGGATGAAGCGCACTACTTGGCCGATGAAGAACGTGGGCACGTGTGGGAAGAGGCGATCATCTTGACGCCGCCGCGCGTGCGGCTGTTGTTGTTGTCGGCGACGGTCGGCAACGCGGCGGAGTTTGCCGCGTGGATCGCGGAGGTGCGCGGCGTGCGTTGCGGCGTCGTTAAACGACCGGGCGCGCGCCCCGTCCCCTTACGCTCCGCGTTTCTCTTTCCCGATGGTCAACTCGCGCCTCTCCTAGATGATCAAGGCCGCTTCAATCTTGAGATCGCGCAGTTCCTCGAACACGCGCACGCGCAGAGACAGCAGACGCGTTGGGGCGGCGCACGGCGTGAGCCGCGCGGCGCGACGAAGATGCACCTGCCGGAGATGCCGCCCGGCAGTTTGCTCGCGGCCCTCAACGCTTACGATCTGCTCCCCGCCATCGTCTTCCTACCCACGCGCCGGCGCTGCGACGAAGCCGCAACGGAAGCCGCGTTCGGTTCCGTTAAGCGCGCTAACGACGAGCGGCGGCAGATGCGCCATGAGTTTCTGCGCGAGTTCGTCGTCGCACATCCAGAGGTGCGCAAGCATAGGCATTGGGACACGGTCGTGCGCGGCGGCGTCGCGGCGCACCACGCCGGCCACCTGCCCGCGTGGAAGCTCGCGATTGAGAAGTTGATGAGTGCCGGTCTGCTCGATGCGATCTTTGCGACGGCGACTGTCGCCGCCGGTGTCGATTTCCCCGCGCGCACGGTCGTCTTAACAAACGTGGACGCGCGCACGGGTCACGGCTGGCGGCCGCTCTCCGCGTCGGAGTTGCAACAGATGACGGGGCGCGCGGGCAGACGAAGTCGCGACAACGTCGGCTTCGTCGTCGCCGCGCCCGGTCTCCACCAAGACCCGCGCACGCTCGCGGCGCTCCTCAAAGCGCCGCCCGATCCGCTTGAGAGTCAGTTCCGCGCGACCTACACGACACTCCTAAATTTGCTTGACGCCTACGGCGACTTCGCGCACGTGCGCGAGATCGCCGCGCGCAGTTTCGCTTACCGCGAGACGGTTGATCGGGTCACCCGACTAGAGCGCGAGCGCGACGAGTGCGCCCTGCGGATCGAAGAGACTTTGCGCACGACCAACTGCCAATGGCCGCTCGCCGTCGCGCTCGGCTTTGAGCGGCTGATGAGTGCGCGCGAACGACTCTTCGGCGACGCGCCGCAGACGCGCGCCGAAGTCTTCTTGGGCTGGCTCGATAAAGCGGTCGTGCCCGGTCGCGTCGTCGGCATCGGGCGCAGCGGCAAGCGGCTCGTCTTCGTCACCGAACGACGCGAAGGCACACTCGCAGGCGTGCGCGAAGACGGCCGCCGCGCCTCTCTCGCGCTCGAACGCGTGGGGCGCGTCTATGAAGAGATTTATCCGCTCACAGAGAACGCGCGCGATGCGGCGTTCGCCGACGTGCGATTGGGCCGCGCCGTGGCTTTACGCGAGCCGCGCCTGCGCGAAGCACGCGCCGACATGGACGAAGCCGCCGCGCTCATCAACGAACTCGCGGACAAGTTGCTGCGCACAGGGATGCAAGGCGCTGAAGATGAACAGGCGCGCGCGCGTTGCGAACAGACGCTGTGGACGACGATGCCGGATGCGGCCAATCTGCGCCGCTTCGAGCGGCGCATCGACGCGCTTTTGGCAGAGGTCTGGCAACCGTTCGAGCAGCGCGCGCGTGTGCTCGATCATTTCGGCTATCTCGATTATGCAAGCGAGCGTGTGACTGAGCGCGGGCGCTGGCTCGCCGACCTGCGGCTCGACCGCCCGCTCCTCGTCGGCGAAGCCATCGAACGAAACTTGTTCGCGCAACTCGATCCGCCGCGCGCCGCCGGGCTGATGGCCGCGCTCGCCGCCGACGCGGATCGCGATTACGGCGAGTTGGCTTTAGATGACAGGCTCGTCATGACGCTCGCAAAGTTCGAGCAGACCGCTTACGACGTGGCGAGCGTCGAATGGCGACACGAGATCGAGCCGGTCGAAGAGTTGAACTTCTCGGCCGCTGCGACCGCCGCGCGCTGGGCACAGGGCGCAGAGTGGGCCGCGCTCGTCAAAGAGACGCGCGCCGAAGAGGGCGACCTGTTTCGCCTGCTCTCGCGCACCGGCGAATCGCTCTGGCAGATCGCTGGTCTCGGTGCAACGCACCCGCAGGCGGCAGACATCGCACGCCGCGCCGCCGAGTCGATCTTGCGCGAGCCGGTGCGGACGGATGAGTTGTTCTGAGCGCGACAGTTAAGAACACCAAACAATATTCACCACAAAGGCACGAAGGACACAAAGAGATTTAAGATTCTCTTTGTGTCCTTCGTGCCTTTGTGGTGAAGTTTTCTAAATCTTGCTTCAATCACTAGTCGTGCTCGCCGACACGACGACGCTGGTTTTGCGTTTGCGCGCGGCGCGATAGGTGCTCACGGCTTCGGTTGTCAGGCGATAGATCGTGCGCCGGTTCTGCGCAATCACCTTTAACCAAGAGCGCACGCCCATCTGCGGGAAGTAGATGCCGCGGAATGCGAGGCGGAGAATGAAATGGTAGATGCGCCAGTTGACCGACTTGTGGCTGATCGAGTCGAGCGCCTCAGTGATTCGTTCCGGACTGTAGGAAGAGACCCACGCGTGTTGCAGCTCGGCTTGCGCCTCGGCGATGGTCATCTTCAAGGGCGTGTGCGCCATCTTGTACGGCGCAAAATCCAGCCAGTGTGTGGGGCGCGTCAGGCGGCCGGCCTTTTGCAGGCGGTCGTATAGCGGGGTGGCGGGAAAGGGCGTGAGTTGACCGAAGACGGGCAGCCCCGGCGGCCACGTGCGTATCTGCGCGAGCGTGCGGTCGGCGACGCCCGTCGTGTCGTTGTCCATGCCGAAGATGAAGGACGTGATCGCGTAGATGTCGCGCTCGGCCAAACGGTTGAGCACGGCGGCGTATTCGTTCGGCTTGTTGAAGCCCTTGTTCACATCGGCGAGGTTAACCGGGTCAATCGACTCCATGCCGATGAAGATGACCATGCCGCCGGACGCCGCAATGAGATCGACCAACTCTTCGTCGCGCAAAAGATTCGCGCTGATCTGCGCCGTCCATGGCAGTTGCGCGTCGGCCGCGATGATGTCGCGCAGGAGCGCCTTCGTGCGTTTGATGTTGATAGCGAAATTATCATCGACGAAGAAGACGGACGTGCGCCCGCCCTCACGTTTGGCGCGCGCCTTCAAGCGCAGCAGTTCATCCACGATGCTCTGGTTGGTGCGAAAGCGGATCGAGTCACCGAAGAAACCTGTGACGGTGCAGAACTCGCAGCCGTAAGGGCAGCCGCGCCCCGACTCAATTGGGATGATGCGGATCGTGCCCCAGCCCGGCCCGACATGTTTGAGCAACGGCCGCAGGACGCGCGGCGCGATGTTGAACTGATCGAGGTTCAAAGACTCCCAAGGGATCGCCGGGTACGAATCGAGATTCGGCTTGCGCTCTTTGCCTGTCTCGTCAACCGGCTTATAGACCTCTTTGAGTTCGCCTCGCGCGGCGTCCGCAACAATCCGCGGCCAAGTCTCGTCGGCTTCGCCGAGCGCAATCGCATCGGCGTGGCGCGGCCCGCCGTTGCGGCCCAACGCCTCGTCCGGCACTTCCGTCACGTGCGGCCCGCCCATGACGACGGGGACGCCGGCGGCGCGCACAGCATCAGCGACGCGATAAGCCTTCGCCACCATCCGCGTCATCGCGCCGATACCGACGAGGCCGATGCCTTGCTCGCGCACAAAGCGCACCAACTCGTCATCGTTCATCGCGCGCGCGTTGCCGTCAACGAGCACGACCTCGTGACCGGGCGGCGTGAGCGCTTGCAAGAGAAACATCCAAAGGTGCGGCATGAAGTTGCGCGTCACGCCGTTATCAGGATTGTAAAGTAGAATTTTCATGATAGTTACCCTCCCCTTCTATTTGAGGGCGGAAAATTTTGGTTGATACCTGTGGGATGCGGCAGTGGCGAAAATCCACTGCCGGCAAGAGGAAGGAGTCGGGGGAAACTCGATCCAAGTGTCGAGGGTGAATTGTCCGGGCGCAGTATACCAGCGTGTATGATTTCGGACAAACGGAGGTCGCCCCCATGTTCGCGCCTTGCAGCACTGCCGATCAATGGAGCGCGAAATGGGCGGGCGCATGCGGCTTCAGTGTTCCGCCCACCGCTGTGCTAATATCTCGACGGGAACGCGCGCGGTCGTGCGCCCGTATGAGGCTGGTGAGGAGTGTGATAAGTATGGATAGCACAGACCAGACACCAAATCGCTCTTGCGCCTCGCTCTGCGACGCCTTGCGCCAACTCTGCGACGCGTCTTATGCGATCCTGCCGCGCGATGCGGCTCATCAACTGGGCGAGTTTCAGAAAAACTTCTGGGGCGCAATCGGCTGGTTCGCCGACAAGAACATTGACTGGATCGAGCAAGCAGTGGCGGGCGGCGACCGTTTGCGCGAAGAGTGGGCGCGCCGCCGCACGGCCCAGCAACATCATGTGACCGATCAGCCGCCGGGCACGGTGTGACGATTTTTGATTGCGGAATTCGGATTGTGGATTAAAAGACAAACGGCTTTTTCTAATCCGCAATCCGAATTCCGCAATCCACAATAAAAATTATGCAGGTTCTCTTAGCTGAAGAGTACGGCTTCTGTTTCGGCGTCGAGCGCGCCGTGGAGATGGTCGAAGAGGCGCTGGGCGCGGGTGCGCGGGTGCGCACGCTCGGGCCGCTGATTCACAATACGCAGGAGATCAAACGGCTCGAAGCCGAAGGCGTGGCGACCATCAACGCGCCCGCGGAAGTCGAGCCGGGCATCACTGCGGTCATACGCGCACACGGCGTGACGCCGGAGGTGCAACGCGAACTGGAAGCGCGCGCCGAGCAGGTCATCGATGCGACCTGCCCGTTTGTGACGAAGGTGCAGAAGCTCGCGGAGCGCGCGGCCGCCGAAGGACGCGATGTGGTCGTCGTTGGCAATCCAGACCATCCGGAGATGATCGGCGTGAAAGGCTACGCGCCGAATAACGCGCATGTCGTCCGCGACGCGAGTGAGGTCGCGGCGCTACCCCGCCTGCACGCGCCGCTCGTCGTCTCGCAGACGACGATTAAGCTAAGCACGTTTCTTGAGGCGGCAGATGCGGTGCGTTTGCAGGCCGACAGCGAACCGCAGATCGTCAACACGATCTGCTCGGCCACACGCGACCGGCAGGACGCGGCGCGCGCGCTCGCCGGGCACGTAGACGCCTTCTACATCATCGGCGGTAAGCACTCATCAAACAGCGTCAAGCTGCTGTCGGTCTGTCAGGAACAGTGCGCGCGCAGTTTCTTGATCGAGACGCCGGACGAGATCAACGCCGAAGATTTGCGCGGTGCGAAGCGTGTGGGTGTGACGGCGGGCGCGTCCACGCCGAACTGGCTGATCGAGCAGACGCTCGCACGCCTGCGCGAGATTGGCGCGGCCGAGCAGAGCTAAAGACTGAAGCGTTAAAGGGATGAAATTTAAAAGCCGCTCGAACTTGAGCGGCTTTTTTATCCATCGTCTTCCATCTCGTCGGCGCGTTCGAGCGCGTTGAGCAACCAGCGCGCTTCATCTGAGCCGTAATCGTCGGCCTGCGCCGCAAGTGCATCGCGCGCGACCTCGGCGTCCACTGGATCGCCGAGCAGATCGACCAACGTGGAGGTCGGCGCTTGCGCCAGCGCCTCGTAGGCGAGCGCCCGCACGGCCGGGTTCGCGTGCCGCGCCAGTTCACAGATTTCGCTGGGCGGCAGGCGCGGCGCGAGCGTGTCGGCGAGCGCGTCCACGCGCCGGTAGTCGTGCGCGCGCAGGGCCCGCTCGAACAGTTGCGCGAAGACTTCGGCCGAGCGCGCCTCGTGGTGCAAGACGTGCGCGCAGGTCTCCGCTACGTGCCCCAACTCGCGCGTCTGCTCGGCATTCAAGGAGAGCGCGCCCTGTTCGCGCACGCGGTCGTCGAGCGCCGCGAGCAGCCGGCTCAACTCCCACTCGGCGCGCGCGTCATACGCGGCCGAGCTACGCGCCACAGGTACGCCCTGCGGCGACTGTTGTTGCAGCGCACGCTCGACCAGACTGCGCGTCGCCGGGCGCAAGCCCGCCCACACGCTGGCCACGCGCCCGCCCAACTCTTCCATCGTCATCTGTGAGCTTTTCTCCATCACTCTTGCCACAGGCCACCTAGCGCGCCTGCACGTATGTACTATACATAAAACAGTGGCGAGATAAAAACAGTCTAGAGAGTGCGGAGTCTGGAGAGTCTAGAGAGTCAATGCGGGCAAGCGCACTTCCTTGACTCTCCGGACTCCACACTCTCTAGACTGTTATTGATTGTGATCGATGATCTCCGCGATGGAGTCGAAGGCGATTTTGATGATCTCGCCATCGGCGCGTTGCATCTTGACGCTGGGCTTGGTGAGGGCCTGTGTCTGGCGCATGCTTTTGACGACGCCGCGCACGCGCTGGCCGTCGGCGGTCACGACTTCGACATTATCCTTGCCGTAGAGCGGCTTCAGGGCGGCGAGTGCTTTGACTACTTCCACAGTCGGGTGTACCTCTCGCTTTCAGGCTTGCGCGGCTTCGTGCGCGGCTTGGCTTAAGCAGGGATGAAGGATGAAAAATCGGCCTCTTATTCATCCCTCTTTTTATCCTATCGCCGTCTTAACAGCACGCTTCGTGCCAGTGGTTGAGGCGCGGTCGGATCGCTTCGGTCGTCCTTGTGCGCGTGCCTTCGTGCTCGTCTGAGTGTAAAGTTTATGCTGCGGGGTAACAATGTGCAACCGGGGTGTCCCGGACTGCGTACTGTTTTTGTTACGGCCTATAACTTGCGGCCAAGCCCCCTCGGGTCAGAACGTCCAACTCGTCTCAGGTGCATACAGATGGAGACTAATCAACAGAGAAACGCGGACACCAGAACTGCGCGGCCTGTCGCCGTCGAGACGCTCTCCTGCCCGAACTGTCACGCCGGCTTCATGCATGGCATGCGCTTCTGCCGCGCGTGCGGCTACCGGCTCGGCGAGGGCGTCGCCGAGTACGTCGCGACGATGCGCTTTGATGGCAGCAACGTGCCAGCGGCGTTCTCGCCCGCACCGCAACCGACGGCGTATGCGCCCGTGCAACCGACCACGACGCTCGCCCCGAGGTGTCGTCGCCGCAGCCGTTGGCGCATGAACTGGCTCATGTGGCCGTTACTGATGATCTTGCTCACCTCGGCGGGCGGCGGCACGTGGCTGCGCGATCGTCCCTTCTGGCGCGACAAACTCAGGCAGAATATATTCACCATGTTGGGGCTGACCAAAAATATAAACACACCGCCGACGCCGCGCTCGTTCTTCGGCACGCGCGGCTTTGCCAATACGGAGGCCGGCGTGATGGTGGATGCGGTCATCCCGAACAGCCCGGCTGAGCGCGCCGGTCTCGTCGGCGGCGACATCATCACCGGCTACGATGGCAAACACCCGCAGAACGAAGGCGACATGACCCGTCTGCTCCGCTCAACGCCCATCGGCAAGACGGTCGAGATCATATTCTTGCGCGACGATATGCCCAAGGTGACGACGCTCACCCCGGCGTCGTCGGCCGACTTCGACCGCGACAGTGATACGCTGATGAATCCGGGCGGCGGCCCCGAAGGCTTCCTTGGTGTGAACGATTACGAGCGCGTGCAAGTGCCCGGCTCGCACCTGTTCGGCGTGCAAGTGAACGACGTGGTCACAAATCGCCCGGCCGATATCGCCGGCTTGCACGAAGGCGACATCGTCATGGAGTTCAACGGCACGCCCATCCGCACCAAGGCCGAATTTGAAGCGCGCATCCACCGCGCCGCGCCCGGCCAGACCGTCAACGTCACCGTCATACGCGCCGGTCAGCAACAAGAGATTCCGGTCAAGATGGGACGTAGGTAAAACGATGAATGATGAATGATGAATGATGAACGATGAAGGAAAGACAGACTCTCTCAGTTCATCATTCATCATTCATCGTTTCCCTCAGCCTCGCCTCCATCTCGCGGCGCACGTCTTCGCGGTCTTCTTCCGCTTCGTCTGCTTCAAACAACTCAAACAGCGCGAAGGGCGGCTCGGCGATGAGACGCAGCTCCCATGCTTCGCGCCCGCCGTGCGAGGGGCGTGCGAGCCACAGAGCGTCGAACGGCGCGGGCTGCACGTCGGTCTCCGCAAAGCGCGCCGCGTCTGTTTCAGCGCCGCCGATGGCCGCGCGCAAGGCGGCGAGCGTGGCATCAGTCATCAGGACGCGTCTGAGTTGCCAGCCGTGTTTGCGGTAGGTGGCGAGCGTCGCGTGAAATTGGGCTAACTGATCCATCTCGACCTCTAGCGCCTGAACCCTTCTTCCGTTCGCTCTCAACTCCTGTTAGCATAACGCATAACGGAGCGGCGCGCCGACAGCTTGTATGGCCGGTGAGCAGATCCAGACAAGCCGCATGCGCGACGACAACCACGCCAGCAACATAGATACGAGCGCACAAACTTTCTCGGCCTCGCCTTTCTACGCCGCGCTCCGGCGCGCGCTCAAGCGGCGGGGCATGCAGGTGGCAGAACTTTGCGATCTGAACGATCCGGTCGCGCGGCGTCTGCTCGCCGAGTACGGCGCGATGTTTCTGGCTGAGTGCAACGTACTCGTGCCGCCGGTCTGCGTGTTCCGCAGCGCGGCCGAGGTTGAGGAATTTCAACGGCAAGCGCGCGCGCCGAACGGATGGGTTATTGGCAACACAGTTATCGAGTTGCAGGCGGCGGCGATGTTGAGACTCGTTGCAGCGCGGAGGGAAGCACTGTTGGCGGGCTTTGACATCACGCCGCGCGGCGGCGCGGAAGCGGCGCGACGTAGTTACGAGGACACGCTCAGGCTGTGGAATTCGCGCGTCGAACCCGCGCTCGATCATTGGCGCGCGCAAAGCTGTCTGAGCGCAACTGAAGTCGCGCGACTGCGCGCGCTCGCACCCGACGAGCAGATCGCCGCCGTGCTGGCGCTCGAAGCGCGTGGTCTGTTTTGCAGTAAGGATTTCGCCAAGTCGATCCTCTATTCGGTGGCCGCGCCCGGCGCGTCGCAACACCTCGCCATGTTGGCCTTCGACGTGACGGAGTTTACGAACGCGGAGGTGCGCGCTATGCTGGCGCGGCACGGCTGGTTTCAAACCGTGCAGAGCGACTTGCCGCACTTTACTTTTCTCGGCGTTCATGAGAAAGAGTTGCCCGGTTTGGGCCTGCGCCGCCTGGTCGCCGACGGACAGACTTTCTGGCTGCCCGCCGTCACTTGAATCAATCGCACATAAAGCAACAACCCCGCTTGAAGGAGAAGCATCGATGGCCATCTGTGCAACTTGTGGCACGAACAACGTTGACGGGACGAAATTCTGCGTCCAATGTGGCGCGGCACTCGCGCCCACACCCGGTGGTTGGCGCACGCCGACGGAAGAACTGAACGCGCCCGCCGGCAGCGGCGCACCCGCGGGCAGTCCTTACGCGCCGCCCCCGCCACCCAATCCAGCTTTTCAGACGCCCCCGCCGCCCCTTGCCCCTTACGGCTATAGCACGCCTATACCAACCGCTTACGGTGCGCCCATGCGCTACGCCGAGTGGGGCGACCGCGTAGTCGCCGCGCTGATCGACGGCGGCATCAACCTCGCGATCATGATCGTGCTGTTCATTGTCTTTATCGTGCTCGCCGGCCTCGGCAGCGCGGCGGGCGGACAGGACAGCGTCTTCTTCATCTTGTGTTTCGGCATGATTATCACCTTCGTGTCCGTCTTTGGCTTTGGTCTTTACAACAAGGTCTTTCTCGTCAGCAAGCGCGGCTCGTCCATCGGGCAGAATACCCAGAATCTTAAAGTGGTTGAGGCAGCGGGCAACATCCCCTCCATCGGCACGCTGATCCTGCGTCTGTTGGTGCAGACCGGTCTTGGCATCATCCCGATGGTCGGCTGGCTACTCGTGGTGCTCGATCTGCTCTTCCCGCTCTGGGACGAGAAGAAGCAGACGATTCACGACAAAGCGGCCAGCACCTTCGTCATCAAGACAGCGTGAGCGCACTAGCCGATCACTTCATAGAGCACGGCGCAGGCAACGGGAATCGGTTGGGCGTGTGGCTCAACCGGCCCGGCGTCGTGCCGGGCCTCGGCGGCGCGGCGCTCGCTACGGCCCTTGTAGGCTCGCGCGCCGTGGCCGCAGCCGACCTCAACTCGGTTACAGTCGCCGGGCACGTGCTCCCGTGGGGCTGCTGGTTTCGCCAGCGCTTCGGCGTGCCGTGCCCGCTCTGCGGGATGACGCGCAGCGTCCTGCTGACACTTCATGGTCAGCTAACTCCGGCGCTGCAACTGAACCCTGCGGGGCCCATGTTAGTGCTCGGTCTAGCACTCCTCAGTTGTGCGCTCGTCGGCTTGCTGCTCTGCGCGCAATTACCGAGCGCGCGCGGCGCGGGCGAGCGTTTGCGCCAGCGCATACAGTTGAGCGCCACCGTCTATGCCGGACTGTTCGTTGTCGTCGCGCTGACCCACTGGCTGCTGGCGCTCCGGGCGCATTGACACTGTCATTCTCCCTCTTACTTTTTCGCACGCTTGGTGCTACACTTCGTCAGCCCGGCAGCCGTAAAAGCTTACGTCTGGTTTCTCCCCGTCTCGTTTAGACACAAGTTAACTTTGCAGACCTCTCGCCGCCCGGCGAGCGCATTGTCGTCCGTTGCCACCCCTCGCGCCGCGCGTTTTAGTCGGGCCGTTAGAGACCCTTTTCCCGAACGAGGGTTATCGTCATGAGTATCCCCCACCTGGTGGCCAACCGTTTCCGCGTCGAACGCGAGATCGGGCGCGGCGGTATGGGCACGGTCTATCGCGCCACACACCTTGGGCTTGAGCGCCCCGTCGCCATCAAAGTCTTGAAGCCGGAGTTTGCCGCCGACCTGGAAGTCGGCGACCGCTTCATGCGCGAAGCGCGCACGATGGCGCGCCTCCGACACACGGGCGCGGCCATGATCTACGACGCGGGCCGGCTGCCCGACGGGCGACCGTTCATCGTCATGGAATACGTCGAGGGCGAGACGCTGGCCGACGCGCTGACGAAACAGGAACGACTCACGCCGCAACGCGCAGTCGAGATCGCCTGCGCCATCTGCGACGTGTTGGCCGAAGCGCACACGCTCGGCATCGTCCACCGCGACTTGAAGCCGTCGAACATCATGCTCAACGAGCGCGGCGTCTGCCTGTTGGATTTCGGCATCGCCAAAGTACTCGCCACTTCGGCCGACGTGACCAAGACGCACGCGACGACCGAATCGGGTCTCATCATCGGCACGCCCCGCTATATGTCGCCCGAACAGTGCTTGGGTCAACCCGTCGGCCCATCGAGCGATCTCTACAGCGTCGGCGTGTTGCTCTATGAAATGCTCGCGGGGCGCCCGCCCTTCACGGATCAACTGCAATCGGCCGTGCTGGTCAAGCAAGCGACGACCGCGCCGCCGCCGCTCGTCGCGCAATGCCGCGACTTGCCGCGCCGTCTCGCGCTTGTCGTCCACACGCTGCTGGCCAAGAGTCCAAGCGACCGCCCCAAGACGGCGCAGGACGCGCGGCGCCTGCTCGCGCAGAGCCTCGTTGCACCCATGCCCGATGTGCTCGCCCAGCCGCCCTTCGCCGACACGCTGGCGTCGGTTAACACACGCGCCTCGCTCGCCTCGCGCATGATCGCCGCTGCCGTCCTGCTCGCCACACTCGGCGGCGCGTGGCTCGTCTGGGCGCACAGCGCCGAGTCCGCGCCCGTTGCTGTGCCGCAGGCCGCCGCCGTGCTTAAACCGAACGCGTTGACGACAGTCACGCCGGTTGCAGCCGTGACCAAACCGGCCGCGCGCAGCCTGCGGCCCATCGCCGCCAGCGCGCCAGCGGTACTCACCGAACAGTCCGCGCGGCAGTTGGCCGCAGGCGTGACGCATCACGGCAAGGTGCCCGAAGCGCGTGTGGTGCGCACTGAAGGCGGGCCGGCCATCGTCGCGTTGCACGACGAGCGCAGCACGGGCACGTCACACCTCTTCTTGATGGCGGCGCGCAACGCGAACGGCGCTTATCGTGTGGCGGGTCAAGCGCCGCTCGACGTGGACGACTTTCGCGGCGCGAACTGGACGACCGAGGTCGTGGACGCCGACGGCGACGGCTACGATGAAGTGCTCTGCACCGGCACGGACGCGCGCAACGATCCCTTCAGCCGCCGGCTCGTGCTCTACGTGCCGCGCACGCGCGAGACTTATAGCCTGCGCGTCGGCGCGGACGGGCGCGAGTCGGGCGCAGTGCGTGTCAAGTGGTCGGCGAACGCGGGCGGCGCTGAGGCCAAACCTTTTCGCGCCGCGATGCGCGCGCGCGCCCTCGCCGACATGCCGCGCGTGAAGTCATAAACCGATTGCGAATTGCGGACTGCGGATTGCGGATTGGAAGACAGGTGTCTCTGTAATCCGCAATCCGCAGTCCGCAATTCCTTTGCCTGTTGTGAGGCAAGCAACGCGCCGTGTTATGATCCGACTCTAATAGTGGCGAATCTGAACGCTCGTTAAGTAGACGGTCGCGGCATGGCTTGCGACCGACCGCGTAGGGCGGCCGATTCGACTAAGTGACATCATTTGAGCCGGGTATTTATGAAGCACACACTCCTGTCGCGCCGTCTCGCCGCTACGGCGCTTGCTCTTTCGCTCCTCTTAACATTGGGTTTGCCAGCCGCCGCGCAGCAGCGGCAGCCGCCCACGACGACGCCCGTGGCTGCGCCCGCGCAACCGCAAGCGGCGTCGCAACTCGTCAATAAGATTCTGCCGAACGGGCTGGAAGTGATCGTGCTGGAGGATCACTCGATCCCGCTCGTCACGGTCGAATTAGCCGTGAAGAACGGCTCGTTCACCGAGCCGCCGGAGTTGAACGGACTGTCGCATCTCTTCGAGCACATGTTCTTCAAGTCGAACTGTTCCCGGCTTGAAAACGCTTCGTACCTGCGCGTCTACGATCAGATGGGCATCCTCTCGAACGCTTCGACGCGTGAAGAGATCGTCAACTACTACTCGCACACGACCAGCCCGAACATACGCGTGGCGATGCTCAACCTGCGCGACTCGATTCGCTGCCCGCTCTTCACCCGAGATGAGTTCGAGCAGGAGCGCAAGGCCGTGCTCGACGAGTTCGACGAGAAGGAATCGCAGCCCGGTTTTTATCTCAATCAGGAGATGAACCAGCACCTGTTCTATAAATACTTCAGCCGGAAGAATGTGATCGGCAACCGCGAGACGATCAAGACGGCGACGACCGACACGATGCGGCTCATACAGGGGCGCTACTACGTGCCGAACAACACAGCGCTCATCGTCACGGGCGATGCGCAACCGGCCGAAGTGTTCAAGCTGGCGGACGAGTTGTTTGGTAGTTGGCAGCGCGCCGACGATCCGTTCAAGAAGTTTCCGCTCGTCGAGCACCCGCCGCTCCCAAAGAGTGAGGGCCTCATTCTCAAGCAACCGCTCAACAATGTGATCATCGCGGTCGGCTGGCAGGGGCCCTCTATCGGCCAAGACAACCCGGCGACCTATGCGGCGGACGTATTCTCGTTCATCCTGCGCCAGCCCGATTCGCATTTTCAACGCGCGCTCGGAGATTCCGGTCTCGTCGCCGGCGTCGATCTGCTCTACTACACGCAGCGCAATACCGGCCCCATCCAGTTGGTCGCCGAGACGACGCCCGACAAAGCGCAGGCCGCTGTGCGCGCCATCTATCAAGAGATCGCGCACTTCAACGATCCGGACTACTTCACCGATCAGGAGTTGGAGAATGCGAAGGGCTTGCTCGAAGCCGACGATCTCTACTCGCGCGAGAAGCTAACCGACTACACGCACACCATCGGCTTCTGGTGGGCCTCGACCGGGCTTGATTATTTTCGCGGCTATCTCGGCAACCTGCGGCGCACCTCGCGCGCGGACATCAGCCGCTACATCACAACCTACATACAGGGCAAGCCGCACGTGGGTCTAGCGATGCTCTCCGAAGAGTCGCAGCAGCAGGCGAAGCTGACGGAGCAGGACTTGATCGGCGCGCCGGGCGCAGTGAAAGCTAGCGCGGCAACTGCCGGCAGCAGACGGTAATCAAGCGAGAGGATTAAGAACGAGATGCGTAAGGTGAGCAACGTGTGGCTGTTCGGTTTGGCGCTCGTGCTGAGCGCGGGGCTGTCGGGTGCGCCGCAGTTTGATGTGCGCGCGCAGGAGGCGACGAAAGGCCAAGCGGAAACGGCCGCGCCGTCGAAGATACAACCACCTGTCCTGCCGGACACGGCGAAGGTTAAAGAGGTCGCGGACAAGGCGGCGGCGCTCGTCACCGAGTTTGATGTGAACGGGCTGAAGGTCTTGGTCAAACGCCGCGCCGGCAGTCTGACGGTGGCGACGGGTCTATTCCTGCGCGGCGGCGCGCGCAACGTCACAACAGAGAACGCCGGCATTGAGGCGCTGATGTGGGACGCGGCGACCGAAGCAAGCCAAGCGTTTCCACGCGAGTTGCTGCGCCGTGAGCAGTCGCGCACGGGCACGGCCATCAGCTTCGATGTCTCTTACGACTACTCTCTGCTCGGCATGATCTCGACGCGCCCGAACTTCGACCGCTCGTGGCAAATGTTCGCCGACATCGCGCTGCATCCGACGTTTGCGCCCGAAGATGTCAAGCGCGAACAGAACAAGCTTGCCATCGCGCGCAACAGCAGCGTGGACGTGCCCGACGCCTACCTGCAAGTGCTCCAGTCGCGCGTCGCCTACGCCGGTCATCCGTATAGCAACGACCCGGAAGGCACAGCCGAGACGATCTCGCGGCTTACAGTTGAAGACGTGCGCGCTTATCACAAGCGCATGTTGGAGACATCGCGGCTGCTGCTTGTCATCGTCGGCGATTTGGACGCCGCCACGTTGCGCCAGCGCATCGCCGACACGTTCGGCAAGCTCCCGCGCGGCACTTACAAAGCTGAACCGCTGCCGCAGCTTTCCTTTGCCACCGGCTCGGTCGACGTAACGCAAAAAGGGCTGCCGACCAATTACGTGCAGGGCATCTTTGCCGCGCCGTCCTTGACCTCCGAAGACATCTTCCCGATGCGCGTCGCCTCGGCGGTGTTGAGCGACCGCGTACTCGTCGAGGTACGCTTCCGCCGCAATCTCTCATATGCGCCCAGCGCCTTCCTGCGCGAACAGGGCGCGAACATTGGCGGCATCTATGTGACGGCCGTTGACGCCAATCAGGCCGTCGATGTCATGCTCAAAGAGATCGCGCGGCTGCAACGCGAGCGGGCCGACTCAGGCGAGATCGAGTCGGAGATTTCCGGCTATCTGACCCGCTACTACATGGGCCAGGAGACCAACCTCGCGCAAGCCGCAGAGCTTGGACGCTATGAACTGATCGGCGGCGGCTGGCGCAACTCGCTCGACTTCCTCGAACGCCTGCGCGCCGTCACCCCCGCGGACGTACAGCGCGTCGCCCAGAAGTACATGCACAACCTGCGCTTCGTCGTCATCGGCGATCCCAAAGCCATCGACCGCAACGTCTTTACCAGCCACACGGGCGACTGAAGCAAAGCGCGCGGTTGAGTTAACTCAACCGCGCGCTTTGCGTTTTAACTTCGCTGTGCCGTAGCTATCTTTTCATTTCGCCTAACAGCTTCTTGTACAACTCTGCGTCGAGCGTGGCGAGCACGCGCCCTTGCGCGAGGGCGGCGGCGTGGTCGCCGATCTCTAAATAAGTCATGCCAAGATTATAGTAGGCTTCGGGCTGGTCGGGGCGCAGGCGCGCGGCCTGCCGGTAGGCGGCGATGGCTTCGTCGAAGTTGCTGTCGTAGTAGTAAGCGTCGCCGAGTTTGTTGTAGGTCTCGACCGAGTTGGGGCGCAGGCGGAGCGCCTGTTTGTAGGCGCGGATGGCGTCGGCGTTCTTACCCTGTTTGACCTTGCAATAGCCGACCTGTATCCAAGCCTCGACGCGACGCGGGTTCTTGTTGACCGCGTTCTCGAACGAATCCAACGCGCCGTCGTAGTTGCTGAGCCACAGCGAACTCAAGCCGTTCTTGTACCACCACTCGGCCGATGCCTCCGCGTCGGCGGGTCGGTTGTTGCGCGCGGCCAACTCGTCGAACGTCTGCAAGCGGCCCGGCTTGAGATCGGCGATGCGGGCTGCGCCGAGCGCGAGGTTGATGTTCTGCCCGTTCACGACCTTGACCGTGACGATGCCGACCACTTGGCCACGCATGTTGAAGACGGGGCTGCCCGAATTACCATGCGAGATGGGCGCGGTGATCTGTATGATGCGCCCGAGGTTCGGCACTTCGCGCACGGCGGAGACGATGCCGTCCGCCACTGAGCCTTCCAGCCGTAAGGGATTTCCGATCACAAAAATCTGCTCGCCCTCGTCGGGAATGGTCGCCGTCAGGTCGCTTGTGTGCGCGCGCTCGGCCGGCATCTCGACATTGAGGAGCGCGAGGTCGCCTTCGTCATCGACGGCGAGCGCGCCGCCCGACGAGTAGACGCGCCCCTTGCCGTCGAGCGTCTTGACTTCGACGCGGCGCGCGCCCTCTATGACGTGCATGTTCGTGACGATCTGCCCGGCGCGGACGAAGAAGCCGCTGCCGGTCATCAAGGCGTTGCCTTTGGCGTCGTAGGTGATGACGGAGACGACTTCGGGTTTGACGCGGCGGACGAGTTCGGGTAGCGACGCCTCTTGTGCCTGCGCCGCGGCGACGACAAGTAACAGGAGGGCGAAGCAGAGGGGGAATCTGCGTGTCAGCATGGCTTAATAACTTTCAAGCGCGGGCCGCAACCGAAGGTTGCCAAGGGGCCCGTGTCAAAAGGGATGAAGCGAGGGGTTGCTTCCCTTAGTTGTTGGGCGTTGGCGGCGCGCTGGACTTTGCGCACCGCGATTAACGAAACGGATTGACGGAAGAGCTTGTGGCCGGTTATTGCACAGCCTGAACGGAAGTAGCGCCGGGTGGGCTATCGAACGCGCCGCGAGCACTGGGTCGGGGTCAGCGCCGGCCGGCAAATTAACTATACACAGCCGGCGCGCGCGGGGTCAACAAAAAGAGGGCCGCCTTCTTCAGTAGCAGGCGGCCCGACGATAAGCGTTGCGCCAGCCCTTTAAGTTGCGAGGGGCTGACGCGTCAGCGCAGTTTATTAAGTGCGAGGGCTGGGGCAAGCCCCGCCACCCGGCAGACCGAGCGGCGGGGCGAACTCGTATCCGCCTGCGGCGCGCACCGCTACGGAGCGTTGTCGATGATCACCGTAGCGAAGGTCGGGCCTGAAGGATTCGGCACTTCGTCCTTGTCTTCAAGCGTGACCAACAGCCCGAAGTCTTTCAACGCCGTCTCGGTCTGAATCTGCGCCTCGTTGCGGTTGCGCGTATTGATCACCTGACCGAGCCGCGTGTACGTGCCTTCCGGCGAAACCGCCCAGAGCACGATCCGCTTGTCGGCGGGGACGCGCGTCAGACTGTGGAAGCGCATCTTGATCTGCGTCGGGCCGTCTTTGCGCGGCTCAATGAAGATGTTAGCGCGGGCGTCGTTCAACTCCGCGAACTTGACGCGCAGGTGCGTGTCCGTGCCGCGCCGGAAGTTTGGGATGTTGAGCATCGGCACGCTGTAGGGTGAAGCCGCGGCCGGGGCCGCTGTCGCCGCGACGCGCTCGCCCACTGCCGCGCCGTCCTTCGGCCCACTCTGGGCATAGGGTATGACCGCGAAGCCTTCAGGCACTGCGCTGCGGAAGATGATGTCGTTGGCCGCCATCGTGGTTAGGCTTCCGTTCGGCGAGAGCACGAGCATGAACTTGTCGAGCGGCGTGGTGAACGTCTGCGTGGCGACGCCATTGGCGAGCGTGACAGGCCCGAGTAGTGTGAACGCGCCGGTTGGATCGACGGCGTACAGGTTCACGCCAGTCGTGTCAGCGGGCAGACCCGACAGGTCAAGATTGATGGTCGTCGCATCGCCGTGCCGCATGACGCGCGCCAAGCCCTTGGCGCTGGTCATGGTCGCGCCGGGCGTCAGGTTGACCGTGACCTCCTTATCGGCCGGGTACTGGATGATGGTGTATGTGCCGTCCGCGTTTTGAATGGTCTTGGTGGTTTGGGTGGTGACGGTGGTAGTTGTCTTGTCCTGCGCGATGGCGAGACCAGCGAGCGTCAGGATCAAGGCCGCGCTGGTCGCGAAGCTAAGCAAGCGTCTTCTCATAGCGTTAATTCTCCTCCTCAGAAACAGTTCTCGGTTGGGGGAGTTAAAGGGAAACTGGCTTCAGGCATACCACCATCTGCGGCAACCATCATGCCGCGCGCTGACGAGTGTAAATGAGTAAATACTTAGGCTTAACCGTAAGCTGCCGGCGGGCGCGGCGGAGCGATACGATACATCGGTGTATGGCAACTGGCCGCTGCCGACACTTGCGCGGGTGTGCTCAGGCCGACGGAGCGACGCGAACGTTAGCCGTATGCCGCTACTGCTACCACTCAGGTCTCTGCGAGGATGCGGCGGACAAACGCCTCTTTCTGCTGCGTGTAGCTCGCTCGGTCGGCGGCGAATCGGGCGGCGAGGCGCTGCTTGAGCCGCGCGTATTCATCTCTGGCGGCGGGGTCGGCGCGCATACGGTCGCGGAAGCGCAGGAAGTCTGTCCACTGCGGATTGTCGTGCGCGACGAAATGGAGATAGTGTGTGCGGTTGCTGTCGGCCCCTTTGGCGAAGAAGTGGCCGCCCGTGCTGCGCTTGTCGCCTAAGTAAGCGTAACCGAGTTGCGCGAGCGGCGCGACGCACGCCGCCACATCCGCGAGACTCCGCACGGCCACGGCGATGTCGAGGATCGGTTTCGCGCACAGACCCGGCACGGCCGTCGAACCGACGTGCTGTATGTCAAGCACGAGTTGGTTGAGCGCGGCGCGAATGAACGTCTGCTCGGCCGCGAAGAGTTGCGGCCACTGTTCCGCATAAGGTGCGAGTTGAACTGTGCCGCGTTGCAAGCCAAGCATAAGGTCTAAGCAGTAGGCCGACACATTCGGTCGGCGGTGTTAAAGGTAACGCTCTCTGATAATATTGAGGTGGCGCAGTTCGTGCCCGGCGATGTGATAGGTGGCGGCGCGCACGCTCAGCACCTTGCCGTCCGCCGTCCCTGTTCTGGTCAACGCCGGCTCGTCCAAACCATTGAACAGCGCGATGGTGGCGCGGCGCACGGCCGCGAACTCTTGCAACAGGTCTTCGAGGTCGCGGCCTTGCGCGCCTGCGTGCCGCGCGTAATCGTCCTGCTCGAAGCCGGGCAACTCCGTCCTGTCATTGCGCGCAAAACGCAGCGCGCGATAAGCGTAGATGCGCTCGTCGTCGATGACGTGACCGAGTATCTCTTTGATCGTCCATTTACCTTCGGCGTAGCGATGCGCGAGTTTGGCCGCGGGCAACGCGCGCAGGAAAGCAGCGGTGGCTTGCGCGTTGTCGTGCAGATGTTTTAAGACGAGTCCATCATCGGGCAACAGACCGATGTACATGATGGTGTAGGGTGCGTACTCGCCCGCCATGGGTTTGGCAATTATTTTCATTGGGCCCCGCGCCGGCGGCGACAAACTAAACCGCTTCAATTTGCTTGACGCGGTAAGAGACCTGCACACAGCCGTTGTCATGCGCTTTGCAGGCGAGCAATTCTAGATCAAGTTGTCGCCCGATGTCGGGGAAGAGCGGGATGCCCGCACCGAGCAATACCGGATGAATGTTCAGCCCGATCTCATCAACCAGCTTTTCCGCGAACAGACTACGCGCCAGCTCGCCCCCGCCCATCAACCAGATATCTTTGCCCGCCTCACGCTTAAGCTTGCGCACAAATGCGCCGGCCTCCGCCGAGACGATCTCAACACTCTCATCCGCGTCGGCTGTCAGCGTGCGCGAGAAGACGTAAGTCCGCATGCGCGCTTTGGCCGCGACCTTACTCTGCGTCTGTCTAGGTTTGCGCTTGGCCTTGCGCTTGGGGCTGTGGCTGCGCGCAAAATCGTAGGTCTTACGCCCCATCAACATTGTATCAATGGAGGCGAAAAATTCTCGCATCCCGTAATCGCCCTCCATAAACAGCCAATCAACCGCGCCGTCCGGGCGCGCAATAAAATTGTCGAGACTGTTCGCCACGAAGTATTTTACTTTGCGCATGTTTACTCTCCTGTCTAAAGCGAAAGCAATTTTAGTTTAAGCAACGCGCCGTGTCTTGGCGTTTTTTGATATGGCTAACAATTGCCTCGTAGGGCATAAATATATTTAACTCACCTATAATGTCGTGGCTGTCTGAAAAGTAAAAATGATTCCATCCTACTTTTAGTGAACCGGCCAAACAGGAGTGTCTAACAGCATAGCGTTGTCAGGTTGAGGCTTGCTGCTTGCGCCGAACTTTCTCCTCTTCGGCTCCGTACTATACCTTGTGCTTCTACACGTGCCGGTTTAATATGTAGAAGACGGAGGTAACAGCAATGACACCGACCAAATCAGATCTGCCCCAAGGCACGTTGGATCTGTTGATCTTGAAAGTTGTTGCGCTCGGGCCCGTGCACGGATATGCGATCGCGCAACGCCTGGAGCAGGCGTCGCGCGGCGTGGTTCAGGTGCCGCAAGGCTCGCTTTATCCGGCGCTGCACCGGCTCGAAAACCGCGGTCTGCTGGCGGCCGACTGGAAGGCGAGCGAGACCGGGCGGGAGGCCAAGTTCTATCGCCTGACGCGCAAAGGGCGGGCCCAACTCGACACGGAAGCCGCAGGCTGGCAGCGCCTGACGGAAGCCGTCGGTCTGATCCTCAAACTGTCTGAAGGAGGTGCGTGATGACGTGGTGGCATCGCCTGTTTCGCCGCAGGAAGCATGAAGAGGAGTTGGACAAGGAACTGCGCTTCCATCTGGACCTACATACGAGTGAGTTGATCGCCCGAGGGTACAGTCCCGCGGAAGCGCGCCGACAGGCTCGTCTTGCTCTCGGCGGGCCGGAGCAGGTGAAGGAGCGGTGCCGCGATGCCCGTGGGACACGGTGGCTGGGAGACCTGCAACAGGACTTGCGCTATGGCGTGCGGATATTAGCGAAACACCCGGGCTTTACGGCGGTGGCTACGCTGGCGTTGGCGTTGGGCATCGGCGTGAATACCGCCATGTTGAGTGCGGTGAACGGCCTTGTCCTGCGCCCGCTGCCCGTGGAAAAGCCAGCGGAATTAATGGCTCCGTATTGGGGCAGTAAAAAGGACACGCAAGTTTGGGGCGAGTTTTCTTATCCGAACTACGTGGATTTGCGTGCGCAAAATAAAAGCTTTGCCGACCTCTGTGCGTGGCGAGAGACTTCGGCCGGCATCAGTTTCAGCGACAGCCGCAAGGGGGGCGACGATGAACGTGCGGAGGTCGTCTGGGGCGAATTGGTCAGCGCCAATTATTTTGATGTGATGGGTGTCAAGCCGCTGCTGGGGCGCGGCTTTTTGCCGGAAGAGAATCTCGCGCCGAATGCGCACCCGGTGACGGTGATTGGTCAGTCAGTTTGGCAGCGGCACTTCAATGCGGACACGAACGTTGTGGGCCAGACGATTTACCTGAACGGTCAGGCATACACCGTCATTGGCGTCATGCCGGAATCGTTTCTCGGCTCGGTATTTTATCTCCGCCATTCGTTCTGGGTGCCTTTGATGATGGCGCAAAAATTTGGCCGGCGCGCGGAATGGCAGACGGATCGCAGCTATGCGTTATTCAGGCTATACGGGCGGCTGAAACCGGGCCTGACGATGGCGCAAGCGGAGACGGATTTGAATTTGGTGGCCGGCACGCTCGCACAACTCTATCCCAAGCATGATGCCGGCACGAAAATCCAACTGACGACGGAACTGGATGGGCGGTATGACGATGCAACCAAGGTTATCAAGTACGGCGGGTTGCTGGCGTTGTGCATCTCCGCTCTGGTGTTGCTGGTGGCATGCGCCAATGTGGCGAATCTGATGCTGGCACGGGCCACAACGCGTGCGCGGGAAATCGGGATTCGGCTAGCGATTGGCGCAGGCCGGGGCCGCATCGTGCGGCAACTGCTGACGGAAAGCGTCTTGTTGGCCTTGCTGGGCGGGGCCTTGGGTTGGGTGTTGGCGTATCAGGGCGCGGGCGTGTTACGGGCGAGTTTTCCGCCGGTGCCATACCCGATCAGTTTTGACTGTGCGCCGGATGGCTATGTCCTGAAATGGATGCTGGTGGTGTCTCTGTTAACCGGCGTGATCTTTGGCCTAGCTCCGGCCCTTTTGGCGGTGCGCACTGATCTGGTCGCCGTGATCAAAGGAGCGGCCGGACAGGCGCGCAGCCATCGGCGCTGGAATCTGCGCGGCGCGTTGGTGGTCGCGCAAGTCACGATTTCCATCATCGTGTTGATTTGTGCCGGACTGTTTATTCGCAACCTGCGTAAAGTCCTCGAAACCGATCCCGGCTTCAAGACCGACAAGCTGGTCACGATGATGATCAACCCCAGAGTGCTGGGCTACGACCAGAAAGCCATCTGGCGGTTTTTTCCCGAACTCCTGCATCGCCTCGAAGCGCAGCCGGGCGTGCGGACGGCGGCGCTCACCGATGAGTTGCCGCTCCAAGCTGGCGACCTCGCACGCGGCCCCGTTGTGAAGGAGGGCGAGGCTGACCCACCGCCGAATCAGGGAGTAATCTCCAAATGCAGTTTTGTCTCGCCGAAGTATTTCGACACGATGCGCACGCCGTTGTTGCTGGGGCGCGAATTCACCGAGCGCGATACGGCCGACGCGCCCCCGGTCGTCGTCGTCAATCAGGAATTTGCGCGCCGGTTTTATGGCAGCGCTGAGCAGGCGCTGGGGAAACGCTTTCGCTTTGCGCAAGGCACGCCGCTGATGGAAATTGTCGGCATTGCCAAAGACGGCCTTTATCGCAATTTGTACGAAGACCGGCAAGTGTACATGTTCCTGCCCGTCTATCAGCAGCCACAAGGCGGCGTGACTTTACTGATCAGCGCACAATCGGCCAGCGATTTACCAGCGGTGGCGGAAAGCGCGCGGCGCGAAATCGCGCAACTGGATTCCCGGCTACCGGTAGTGGGCGTGATGATGGCGGAAGAGAATCTGTCGATAGCGTATTGGGGGCCGCGGGTGGCAGCAGGGATGGCGACGACGTTTGGCGTGCTGGCGTTGGTGTTGGCGACGATGGGACTCTACAGCGTGATGACGTATGACGTCAGCCAACGCACTCACGAAATCGGCATTCGCATGGCGCTCGGCGCAGACCTGCGCAATGTGTTGCGGCTGATTGTGAGTCAGGGCATGCGCATGGTTTTAATTGGTCTCGGGCTGGGCTTGGTGGGCGCGTTTGCCTTGACGCGCGTGTTCGCCAGCTTGTTGTTAGGCGTAGGCACGACTGACTCCGTCACCTTCATTGGCGTACCGGTTTTATTGGTTGTTGTGGCCTTACTGGCTTGTTACATCCCGGCGCGCCGGGCCGCCCGCGTTGATCCGCTGGTCGCCTTGCGCCATGAATGAACCAGTGCAAAGCAAGTAGGGTGAGGCAAAAAGAGAAGCAAACAGGCCGGACTGGAAAGCAGACAGCTATTGCAGGGTTATGCGAGCACCGACATATTGCCTTACAGGCGCGTCAGCTATATTTATGCCCAACTTAGGATAAGAACGGATCGGCCAGGGCTTGTAATTGTCCGGCCAGCAGCCGGTGCACTTGGAAGACATCCTTGTCGCCTTCGACATCATCGTCGCGCACATATAACAACCCGTAGCTGCGTCGGCTCTGTTGAGCCAGCCACCAGAACACGTTCACGATCTCCGCGCGGTAGTGATTCCGCAGCCCTGCGGTCATGATGGTGTACAGCCCGTTGAGCGGATCGCCGAGTTGGAAAGACGCGCTCGTCGATGCGGGCAGCGCGGCGAGTCTAACTTGAAGCGCGTGCATTAGCTCGTCGTCCGCCTCGGCCGAACCGTCGTCGGAGCGGACGACCGCCCAGCCGTGATACTCAAACATGTGTGCCACCTCGACAGAGCCTGATCCGCATCAGAGTATATCCATGATCAATCAGTACGCCCACGCGCCCAACGCGTAAGCGCGCGTGCACGTTAGATTAAGGTAGATAAGCCCGCCCAGCAGGGCCAAACGAAGGGGCCACGGCCAGCGCTGCGTCCGGTCGCCGAGCAGGAAGAGAGCCGGAAAGAGCACCGCGCCGTAGCGATACGCGTTCTCCAAGTGGCCCAGATAGAGCGGCCCCCACAAAGAGAGCAGCACATACAAGCCGAGCGCCAACTTGCGCTCGTAGAGCAGCATGCCGCCTAAGACGTTAAGCAGGACGAAGGCCAAGTGGTGCAGGTAAAAATTCCCTGTCGGGTGCTGCCAATAGTTGGCAAACCAGATCGTCCCGACATAGTTATAAACAGACGTGACCGGCGGGAAGAACTGCCACTGCGCCCGCACAAACATCAACGGACTCCCGGCGGCCCAGTATTGATAAAGCGGCCAAAGGCTGAACAGCAGGCCGCTGATCAGACCGCTTGCGCCGAAGATGAACGCCCTGCGCAGCCAACCGCGCTGCTGCTGCAACGCACTCTCCAACGCAACGGCCACGGCCACAAAGACGCCTTGATTTCTGGTCAACGCACACAAGCCCGCAAGCACCGCCGCCGTCCGCCAACGCCCATCGCGCGCACGCAGGAAAGCAAGAAAGGAGAGGAGCAGGAAGAGCGACTCGGTGTGGTGCGAATGAAACACCCAAGAGGCCGGCCAGCAGAGAAAAAAGAGCCAACCCCAGATCGTCTCCGGTCGCAGCCCGCGCAGCCGCTCGTCGGTTGATTTGGCCAGCCGTGCCTGTGTCAGACAGTAAGCGGCGAACGCGAGCGTGGAGAAGACCGTGCCCACGATGTCCGGGCGCGCACGCAAGCCTGTGAGCCACGCGAGCGCCCTGACGAGCAGAGGGTAGAGCGGATAAAAAGCCCAACGGACGGGGCCCGCATAGCCCTTGGTGGCGATGGCGCTGTAATGCCATGCGTCCCAGTATTCGAGCATCGAGCGCACATCTTTCGGCCAAGGATAGCTGCTCGGCTCGCGCTGGGCGACCCACAGCCAGATGATGCCGTGCAGCACCAGCCAGCCCGCGGTTGTGTAGAGGATGAGACGCGCGCGGCGCATTTGAATTTTGCGCGGAGACGAGGCGGACAAGATAAATGATCAGACGTATGTCACCACGCGCCAGATACGATACAATCCAAGACTGAAATATAGAAGTGCCACACTTATGGCCGGAGCAATGTCTAAAACTCAAATTAACAAATTAGGTGACCGCTTGCGGCAAGGCAACATTACCGAAGCTGATTTGCGCCTGCTCGATGAGTATCGCCGTACATTTACTGACGCATACGAAGTTGTGATTGGGGCTATCCGAAAAACATTAGGGCTAGAGCCGACGGGCAGACCGGCCAAGTCAACCACATCCATATCCGATAAGTTGCGTCGAGAAAGCATCCGGTTGACCCAAATTCAAGACATAGCGGGCTGTCGATTGATTGTCTCAGACATAGCGGAGCAGGAACGAGTCGTTCAATCTCTGAATAGCCTCTTTGAGCACACCGCCATCATTGACCGTCGCCAGCGACCTAGTCATGGCTACCGGGCTGTGCACGTGATAGTAGAATGTCAGGGCAAGCTGATAGAGATACAGGTGCGGACTTCGCTTCAACATCTCTGGGCTGAACTTTCAGAAAAGTTTTCAGACGTGGTTGATCCGGCGATAAAATACGGTGGTGGTAATGAAAATATTCAAGCGATCCTTACAACGGCATCCGCTGATGTTAGCAATGAGGAAGTGGTCGAAAGAGTGACAGCGGACTTGCAGATGCAATTATCTTCAAAAGCGGTTCTCACGGATGGTTTGAAGCAGAAAATAGTCGATGTTCAGGATAGTCTTGGTGTACTTAGGCAAAGGCTTTTCGAATATCTTCGTCTTGCTATCGACCTCGTAGAAAAAGGAGAACATGATGCTATTTCTGATTGAGTATGACCGCAGTCGCGGTCAGATAATCACTTTTAAAAGGTTCGACGACTCAGAGCGACAGAGTGCTGAAGACTCACGGCTTGATATAGAACTTGACCTAAATCGTCGTGGGATAGAGCGCGAGGTTGTCTTACTAGAGGCAGAGACTGAAGAGGCTTTGCGCCGCACCCATCGCCGTTACTTTGAAGATTTAGCAGAGCTTGTGAATGCACCTGCGGCGTAAGTCATAGAACATCAACATGGAAAAGTGAAGGGCGGCGGCCAATTTGGCCGCCGCCCTGTTTATGTACAAGGTTATCTGCTCGCTCAGTAGGCGTAGAGTTTTGTGATCGCGCGCAACACGTCTTCGACCTGCGGGAGGATTGCGTCTTCGACTTGCGGCGCATAGGCGACGAAGGTGTCGAGCGCGGCGACGCGGCGGACGGGCGCGTCCAAGTGCTCGAACAGTTCGTCGCCGATGCGCGCGGCGATCTCTGCGCCGAAGCCGTGCGTGCGCGTGTCTTCGTGCGCGATGATGACCTTGTTGGTCTTCTTGACAGTCTCAGCAATCGCCGCCCAATCGTAGGGCGCAAGCGTGCGCAGGTCGAGCACTTCGACGTTGATGCCCTGCTGCTCGGCGGCCTGTTTGGCTGCGACGAGTGAACGTTGGACGAGCGCGCCGTAGGTGATGATCGAGAGGTCTGTGCCTGCGCGCACGGTCTTCGCTTTGCCGAACGGAATCAGAAAACCGTCCGGCGGATATGGCGACTTGTTGTAAGCCTGCCGGTAGAGATGTTTGTGTTCGAGGAACAAGACGGGATCGTCTGAGCGAATGGCCGTGCGCAGTAGTCCGTTTGCATCAAGCGCGGTCGCCGGATAGACGACGCGCAGGCCCGGAATGTGCGTGAATAGCGTGTCGCCCGACTGCGAATGATAAACCGCGCCACCTTTGAGATAGCCGCCGACGGGGCAGCGAATCACGATGGGGCACTGCCACTCGTTCCCAGACCGCCAGCGCATCAACGCCAACTCGTTTCTGATCTGATGATAGGCGGGCCAGATGTAGTCGAAGAACTGTATCTCGACGACGGGCTTGAGACCCCGCGTCGCCATACCGATGGCGCGCCCGACGATGTTCGCTTCCGCCAAGGGCGAGTTGAAGACGCGCGCGCCACCAAACTTGCGTTGCAGGTTCGCCGTTACTTTGAAGACGCCGCCCTTGCCCTTGACCTGTTCGAGGTTCTGTTCGCGCGAACAGTCCGCCACGTCCTCGCCGAAGACGACGATGGCGGGATTGCGCGCCAACTCTTCGTGCAGGCAACGGTTGATGAGATCGGCCATCGTGCCCTCTTTGCCTTCCGGCACGACACCCGCTTCGTTGTCAAACTCTTTGGCGGTCGGATCGACATCAGGCGAATAGACGAAATCGGTCGCGGTCTTGGGATCAGGCTGCGGGCTGGCGAGCGCCTCGTCGGCCGCCGCGTTCACCTCCGCGTCCACCTCGTCCTTGATCTGCTGCAACTCCGCTTGCGTGACGATGCCTTCATCGACGAGCAACGCGCCAAAGCGTTTGACAGGATCGCGCGCGGCGTCTGAGGTGCGCTCTTCGTCCGGGCGATACAGCCGCTCGTCGTCCGAGAGCGAATGCGAGTACGGGCGGATCACTTTCGCGTGCACGAGCGCAGGGCCGCGTCGGGCGCGACAGTAATCAACCGCACGCTGCATCGTCTCAAGCGACTCGACGGGATCAGTGCCATCGCATTTTTGCACGAACAGATCGGGGAAACCTGAGACGAGCCGTGCGATGTCGCCGCCCGCCGTCTGCACTTCGACTGGCACGCTGATCGCGTAGCCGTTGTCTTCGACGAGGAACAGCACCGGCAGCTTCAAATTGCACGCCGTGTTCAGCGCCTCCCAAAATTCGCCCTCGCTCGTCGTGCCGTCGCCGAGCGAGATATAGACGACTTCGTCCGCGTGAAAAGTTTCGCCCTTGTCTTTCAGTTCCGCGATCAGTTGAAAGCGATAGCCCGCCTCCGCGCACCCGACCGCCTGCAAGCACTGCGTGCCGGTCGGCGACGACTGCGAGACGATGTTTAGTTTTTTATGGCCCCAATGCGAAGGCATCTGCCGCCCGTGCGAGTTCGGGTCGGCTTCCGCCGCGACACCCGACAGCAGTTGTTCGAGCGGCGTCATGCCGAGTTGCAGACACAGCGCGCGGTCGCGATAGTACGGATAGAACCAATCATAGCCGGGCTTTAAAGCCAGCCCCGCCGCCACGAGCACAGCTTCGTGCCCCGCGCCGCTGATCTGGAAGAAGATTTTCGACTGCGCCTTAAGCTGAATCTCTTTGTCGTCGAGCCGCCGCGACAGATACATCGTCCGGTAGATGCCCGTCATCTGCTCGCGGCTCAAGCCCCGATACTCCCGTGCCTTCAACTCGGTGGCCATGTTGGTTTAATCCTTCGCTTTAAAATTTCAGTCCGCGTAATCGCTCTCCAGCGTCATTCGATAATCTTCCGCCATCGAGGGATGCCCGTGCGCCGTCGCCACTTCGATGCCGCGTTGATAGGTCGCTTTGGCGGCCGTGTGGTTGCCCAATTTTTCATACGCGCGGGCCAGCATGCCGTAGGCGTTGCCCTCGTCGTTGGCGCGCTTCAGGTAGTCGTTCAGCGTGGCGATGACATCCTCGTGCCGGCTCAGTTTCTCGTACTCCTTCGCCAGCCCGAACATGACCATCGTGTTGTCGGGGTCGCTCGCGAGCATCTGCTCGAAGACTTCAATGCGTGCTGCGGTCATAATCACCTATCGGCGGCCGTCAACTCAGACGCGGCTCAGAAAATTCTCCAAGACGAAAATCTTTCGCAGGCGAAAGCGCAACGGGCTTTCGACGATGGAGATCGCTTTCAGGTTTTCCAATTCGCCAACGAAGTAAGGCTCAGGCGCGGCGGGCACTTCAGCCAACCAGTCAGGCTCATTAATGCCCAGTTCATCGCACAGAGCCTCGGCTGTCGAGGCCAACACCGCATCCAGCCGCCGATCCGTCAGGGCGAACGGCTCAGCCACGGCGCGCGGGTCTTTGTGATAGCGGAAGTCATCCACGAAGTCCATCAGGTGGACGCACCAATTCTCAGGCTCGGCGCTGGTCCGCTCTTTAGTTTCGCGTAGCGTGATCATTCAGGCAAACAACTCCTCGATAAAGAATTGCGTCGCCGGTTTGATCTGCTGGTGCTGATAGTATTTTTCCAAGATCGTGAATACTTCCTCGGCCGTCTTCAACCCCAGCGAACTTATCAACAACTGCACATCGCCCTTGTCTGTTGTGTCCACGCGGGCCGCCAGCGCCTTCATGGCCAGCAGATAATCCGGTTCGGGAACGTATACTTTCAAGTGCGAAAGATCAAAGAGCACGCGCTGCGGGTGTGCCACCACGAAGCCCTTAACGGCGTCGTTCAGCCAATCAGGTCTGAGGCCGTGCGTCGCAGCCACGCGCTCGGCCGCCTGCCGTATCTCCCGCGTCGGGCGGAAGATCGCAGCCACATCCTTCGTGCTTGGGCGCGCGTCGAAGACGAGGCACATCACTGCGCCGCCATAGAGGCAGACCTCGCCCTTGACGTTCATCGCGCGCAGCTCGTCGTTCAACTCCTCCAAGCACTGTCTGATCTCTGCCTTGTCCACGGCCGCCTACTTGCCGATGATCAACTTGGCGATGGTCTGTAATTGCATGTTGGACGTGCCCTCGTAGATCGCGCCGATCTTCGAATCGCGCCAGAATTTTTCGACCGGGTAGTCTTTGACGTAGCCGTAGCCGCCGTAGAGTTCAATCGCCTTCGAGGCGACGCGTTCGGCGACGCGCGAAGAGGTGAGCTTGGCCATCGCCGCCTCTTTGACGAAGGGCAGACCCGCGTCTTTCAAACGCGCCGCGTTATAGACCATCAGCCGCGCGGCCTCAAGGTCGGTCGCCATCTCGGCCAGTTGGAACTGTACGGCTTGGAATTGATTGATCGACTTGCCGAACTGCTGCCGCTCGGTCGTGTACGAGAGCGCTGCGTCCAACGCGCCGCGCGCGAGGCCAATCATCTGCGCGCCGATGCCGATGCGCCCTTCGTTTAAGGTCTCGATGGAAATTTTATAACCCTTGCCGAATTCGCCGAGCACGTTCTCTTTCGGCACGCGGCAGTTGTCGAAGATGATCTCGGTGGTGGACGAAGCGCGGATGCCGAGCTTGTTCTCCTTCTTGCCGACCGCGAAACCCGCGAAGCCCTTTTCGACGACGAACGCCGTGATGCCCTTGTAGCCTTCCTCCGGCTTGGCGTTGGCGAAGACGACGAAAATCTCGGCCTCGTTGCCGTTTGTGATCCACAACTTCTGGCCGTTCAAGACGAAGTGATCGCCTTTATCGACGGCCTTCGTCTGCATGGCGAAAGCGTCCGAGCCGGAGCTGGCTTCGCTCAAGGCGTAAGCGCCGACTTTGTTGGCGGCCAACTGCGGCAGATATTTTCTCTTCTGCTCCGGATTGCCCCAGTGTATGAGCGCGTTATTGACGAGCGTGTTCTGCACGTCCATCAACACGCCGACCGATGGATCGACGCGCGATAACTCTTCGACACCGATGATCGCGGTGAAAAACGACGCGCCCGCACCGCCGTACTCTTCCGGCGTCTCGACGCACATCAGACCTAGCTCGAACAGTTGCTTGACGAGCGTCTGATCCATCTTACCCGCCTCGTCCATCTGCTCGACGCGCGGGCGCAACTCGCCCTCGGCGAACTCGCGCACGCTCGCGCGAAACATATTCTCGTCTTCGGAATAGATGGTCAGCGGCGTCCCTGTCAGACTCTCAGTGGCTGCTTTACTCATAGCTGTCATTGACCTTTGTAGCAGTTATATGCCTGATGAATTGTAAGCCGTAGCATCGCCGATCAGAGCGCCTCCGGTCAACCGGCGAAAGGCAGTGACAAGTGACAAGTAAGAACAAGGTTGCACGCTGGCATGGGCCATTTGGCTCGCGTCATCGCTTTTCTACTCCTGTCGTATTTATCCGACACTCAAGCGGCGCGGGTTGCCGTTTTAGCGCGGCGGTGGCGGGCGCTTCAATCTGGCGCGCGCGTTGCGTTGAACCGGTGGGTTGCAGAGTTGAGACTGTCGGGCCAATAACGTATCTTGCACGTTGATCTCCAACTCGAAGCTGGCAGGACGCACACACTGCGGCGCGGCATGACCGAAGAGACCACACGACCGAGTACGACTAGACGGTTCACGCCGGCCGGCATAGTCTTCGCCGTTCTGGGCATGCTGCTCTTCGCCTACTACGTCTGGCGCGCAGGCCCGCGCGACATCTGGCACAGCATGCTCGATCTCGGCGCTGGCTTCCTGCTCGTCCTCTTGATCTCCGCCGCGCGCCCGCTCGTGCGCGCGCTCGCGTGGACGCGCTGCTTTGAAGCGCCGCACGCGTTGCGCCTGCGCGATGCGCTGCGCGCTTATCTGGCGGGCGACGCGCTCGGCAACGTGATGCCGCTCGGCATCGTCGTCAGCGAGCCGACCAAGGCGGCGCTCGTGCGCGACCGCGTGCCCTTGAGCGTGAGCGTGGCGGCGATTGCGGTCGAAAATCTGTTCTACAGTCTCTCGGTCGCGCTCTTCATCGCGGCGGGGATGATCACGGTGCTGTTTAGTTTTCCGCAAATGCCGACGAAGGTGCGCTACGTGTGTGTGGGCGCGCTCGCGTGCGTCGGCGTCGTCATCCTATGCGGTTACTTCATCATCCGCTTCGAGTGGCGCTTCGTCAGCCGCCTGCTCGAATTTCTGTACGCGCGCCGCATCTTCAGCGGCTGGTTGGAGACGCGGCGCGTGCGCGTCCGCGTGGTCGAGGATCGCATCTACGGCTTTTACGCGCGCAACCGGGCGCGCTTCCTGCCCATCCTCGCGCTCGAAGCCTGCTTCCACCTCGCGGGCGTCGCGGAGAATTACGTCACGCTCTACTTTATCAGTCCGACGCGCCCCACCTTGCTGGCCGCCTTCGCGCTGGAATCGGTCAACCGCGTCATCAACGTCGTCTTCAAGTTCGTGCCGATGCGCGTGGGCGTAGACGAGGCGGTCACGGGCTGGTTCACGAACGCTTTGCAACTCGGCACGACGAGCGGCGTCTCTCTGGCCATCGTGCGCAAGGCGCGCGTCGTCATCTGGACGATCATCGGCGTCGTGCTGCTCATCCGCCAAGGTCTCAACCCGCGCGCCGTCGCGGTCGAAGCACAGGCGAGCATCGCGCAAATGAAAACGATGAACGTGGAATGATGAACGATGAATTAGAGAACTGCCTTTAGTTCATCGTTCATCATTCCGCGTTCATCATTCTTCTGATCATGGTGCAAACGGTCGAGGGGACGATTGAAGTGGCGGAGTTGCGACCTGCGCCCATTGCGCGCGCGAAGGAGCGCACGCGGACGTTAGACTGGCGCATAGTGGTTGCGCTCATCGTGCTCTGTCTGTGCGGCGCGGGTTTGCGTGGGCGGAGCTTGGGGGCAGTGGGGTTCGCCGAGGATGAGACGAACAAACTCGAAGCGGTGCGCGCCTACGGGCGCGGCGACATTACGCAGAACGCCGAGCACCCGATGTTGATGAAGACGTTGATCTTCGTCTCGTTCGGCGCGGGCAAGCGTTGGAACGCGCACGCCGACGCGGCGCATCAGCTTAGCGACGAGGCAGCGCTGCGTCTGCCCAACGCGCTCTTCGGCGCGCTCACGGTCGTCCCGCTCTTTCTGCTCACGGCCGCATTCTTTGAGCGCAAGACCGGTCTCATCGCCGCCACGTTCTGGGCCTTCGGCGTCAACGCCATCACCTACAATCGCATCGGCAAAGAGGACACGCTCTTGGTCTTCTTCATGCTCTTTGCGTTCTATTTTTATTTGCGCGCCAAACAGACGAGCGGGTTCGCGCAAGCGTGCAAAAATCGTTACTACGGCTGGAGCGCCATCTCGTTCGGGCTGATGCTGGCGGCGAAATATTTTCCGCACTACTTCGGCCTGAACATGCTCTATCACCATCTCGTGCAACAGCGCGAGCGCAAGCCGGGCGAGCCGGCCGGGCGGACGCCGCGCTTCTTCTATCTGCTCCTGCTTGTTCCCTTCGTCCTCGCTAACTTCGCGCTCTTCTGGCCGCGCACGTGGCATTATCTGGACGCCTATTCGGGCGAGAAACTGTTGACGCATCACGGCTATTTGATGGGCGACACGCTCTATCAGAACCTGATGTCGCAGACACCTTTCGGCACGCCCGCTTACTTTTATGCACTCTACCTTGCGATCAAGACGCCGCTGCCGCTTCTGGTCGCCTTCCTGATCGGTCTCTTCGTCTGCGTGCGCTCTTGGCGCAAGCCGGGCCCCGCATTTCTCCTGTTGATGTTCATCTTGTGGATCGTGCCCTACTCTTTGGTCGGCGCGAAGTGGCTGCGCTACGTGCTCTCTTTGCTCCCGCTCGTCTATATGATCGGGGCGGTCGGCGTCATGGCCATCATACGTTGGGGCGCGCCGCTCTGGTCGCGCGGCGAGAGTTGGCATGGGCCGCTGCACGGCTTGCGCGCGCTCGTGCTCATCGTCTTCCTCGCCGTGCCTGCGTGGCTTGCGTTCACGGCGGGGCCGCACTACGCGCTCTACACGAACGCGCTCGGTGCGGGGCGCGCCGGCTACTACTTCCCGCACGACGAGTTCTACGACGCGGGCTTGCGCGAAGCGATCAAGTTCATCTGTGCACACGCGCCGCCGGGCGCGACCATCGCGCACGAGACGCCGGGCGTGGTGCGCTACTATTTGCAGCAGTACGGGCGCACAGATTTACAATCGTGCGCCCTCTCCGACCCGCAGTTCGACGTGCAGACCGCGCCGCGCCCCGTCTATTTCATACTGCAACGCGGGCGCACCTATTTCGAGAATCGCGCTAAGATGGCGCAGGTGCGCGCACAGTTCGGCAAACCTAAGCCAGCTTACGAAGGCTTCGTCGATGGACTGAGCGCGGTTGAAGTTTACGTCGCGCAGTAACAGAATTATTCTTCGCGTCCTTATATGAGAAACAACCGGACAAAGATCACTCTGCTGTTATCTGCCCTAGCGCTGTGCGTCACGCTTGCGCCATCGCACGCCGACAACACAGCGCAACATGCGTGGGTGACGCTCATCTCGACGACTGACCTGCATGGCAACATCTACCCGCTCGATTACTACACGAACAAACCGGACGCGCGCGGCTTAGCAAAAGCGGCGACGCTTATCAATCAAATTCGTAAAGAGAACCCGGCGGCGCTGCTCGTCGATTCGGGCGACACCATACAGGGCACGCCGCTCGAATACTTTCATAACAAACGCAACAACGCGCCGCCCGACCCGATGATGCTCGCCATGAACGCGCTCCGCTACGACGCGATGGCGGTCGGCAATCATGAGTACAACTTCGGTCTCGCTGTGCTCAACAAAGCGCGCCGCGAGGCGCAGTTTCCGTGGCTCTCCGCGAACACCTATCGCACGGGTACGAACGAGACTGCCTATCAGCCGTATCTGGTTAAAGAAGTGGGCAGCGTGCGCGTCGGCGTTCTGGGCTTGACGACGCCGGGCATTCCGAACTGGGAGAACAAAGAGAACTACGTGGGGCTGGAGTTTCGCGCGCCGATCAGCGAGGCCAAGAAATGGGTCGCCGTGCTGCGCAATAAAGAGAAAGTCGATCTCGTCGTCGTTGCCATGCACATGGGTCTCGAAGCCGACCTGCGCACGGGCGAGACGAGTCCCGGTCAAGTGCCGGACGAGAACGAGGCCATCGCCATCGCCAAAGCAGTGCCCGGCATAGACGTGATCTTGATGGGCCACACGCACCGCGAAGTGCCGGCCGTTGTCATCAACGGTGTGCTGCTCACGCAGGCGAACCGCTGGGCGTCGCACGTCGCACGCGTGGACGTTTATCTGGACAAGAGCGCGCCGAACGGCCGCTGGCGGGTCGTCGGCCGACAGGCGCGCACGCTGCCGGTCGATGCGGCCGCGCCGGCCGCGGAGATCATGAAGTTGGCTGAATCTTATGACCATGAGACGCAAGACTGGCTCAATCACGTGATCGGCGAATCGGCGGCCGAGTTGTCGGCGCAGGACGCGCGGCTGCGCGACAACGCCTTGCTCGATCTGATTCAACGCGTGCAGCTTGAAGTTGGACATGCCGATGTTTCGATGGCGGCGAGCTTCAATCCGGCGGCGCATGTTGCGCGCGGCCCCGTCACGGTGCGCGACATCGCCGCGCTCTACGAGTATGAGAACACGCTCGTCGTCATCGAAGTCACGGGGCAGCAATTGAAGGATGCGTTGGAACATTCGGCGCAATACTTCAAAGCTTACATGCCCGGCAAGGCGGCGGCCGATCTCGTCGATGAAAAAATCCCCGGCTACAACTTCGACATCGCCGAAGGTGTGGATTACGACCTCGACCTCACCAAGCCGTTCGGGCAACGCATCCAAAACCTGCGCTTTCGCGGTCAGCCGTTGAGCATGACGCAAAAGCTCAAGCTGGCCACGAATAATTATCGCGTCAACGGTGGCGGCGGCTACACGATGTATCGGGGCGCGCCCGAACTCTTCCGTTCGAGCGAAGAGATACGCGAGCTGATCATCGCGTGGGTCGAACAGCACAAACGCATCCCTGCGGAGCCGACCAACAACTGGCGGCTGCTCCCTTAAACACAACGCACAAACGGGAACAAATCGGTGCGGCGCTCGTCTAACAGTTTCGTGCCGTCTCGTGTGCCTTCGTGGTTGAGCGTCTTCAGTGCCGGCGTGATCCTGGCCGGTGCGCTGTCACTCTGCGCCTGTCAACGCGCACAGGGCAGCGGCACGATGAGCGCGCGGCCCGCCACCACCGCCAAAACAATCAGCCCCGCGCCGGCCGCGCTCGCGCCCACGCCGACACCCACGCCACTCAAGCTCCCGCTCGTTGCGCCGCGGATCCTTATCAACAAAAGCAGCCGCACACTCGCACTCTATTCCGCCGGCCGGCTCTTGAAAACTTACGCCATCGCGCTCGGTCTGAGTCCAACGGACGACAAGGAACGACAGGGCGACAGGCGTACGCCCGAAGGCGACTTCTATATTTGCAATAAGAACGAGCACAGCCAGTTCTATCTCTCGCTCGGTCTCTCCTACCCGAACGCGGAAGACGCCGCGCGCGGCCTTAGCGCCGGTCTCATCACGCAGGCACAGCATGACCGGATCGCCGACGCGATCAAGCACCGACGGCAACCGCCGTGGGACACAGCGCTCGGCGGCGCAGTCATGCTCCACGGCGGCGGTACCGGCACAGATTGGACATGGGGCTGCGTCGCCCTCGCCGACGCCGACATCAAAGAACTCTTCGCCGCAATCCCGCTCGGCACGCCCGTCCGCATCGAGCACTAACGGCCCGAGCAGTTTTCGGCCGGCGACTTGACGACGCGCCGGCCGGTCTCTTATCGTCTAGCGCAGGTGCTTGAGGGGTGCCTGTGCCCGAGAAAGAAATTTCACCCTCATTCTTCATTGGGGCTACATCGCGAAGCTCTCAAACGTGCTGCCGACCGTCGGGCCTTGAGGCAGAGGACACGGAAGGAGTGCGCATGCAGACCAGAGAACTCACACCAGACGTGCCGGCTTACCGTCTTGCGGCCCGGCAACTAATCAAACAACTAAGGGCTGATGACAGCGAGGTCGCTGCGGCGGCCGCCGCTCGTTTCCAACAGCTTCGTTCCTTCGCGGCCAAAACGATCGCAGAAATTCTGGCGGCGCGTGCTCAGATCAGACTGAAGCACGCGCTGGCCGTGATTGCGGCGGAACATGGTCAGCCGTCTTGGCGTGCGCTTAAGGCCGCCGTCGAGCCGAACGTGCAAGCTCCGCGTGCGGCTGAAGTGAGGCCGGGGCGGGAGATGTACGCGCGTGGGCTGGACGTGCTCTTGAACCGCTGGTTCGCGCGTTACGAGGACGCACGCGCGTCCCGCGAGCAACAGGGCGGCTGGCTGTTGCCCTTCGACCAGCAATTCTTCATTTGCGAGGCCGAAGGGATACGCGTGCTGGGGCTGGACCCAGATGATCCGGACTGGGCGCTCATTGGCTGGGACTGGGTGCAGCCGCAAGACCCGGCCGCGTGGCTGCGCCTCAAACAGAAGCGCGCGCGGGGCCGTGCAAGCGCGGACATAGCTGCACGGGCGCGTTAGCTAACGACTAGTCCTCTGTGAGCGGCGCAGCGGCCGTGTCCTCCGGGTGGAATGTGGAGCGTTGCTTCCACTTCCGGTACAGATGCACGGCCGCCGCGAGCCACAAGCCGCTGAGCAGATACGCGCCGAGCGTGTCGCTCGGCCAGTGTGCGCCGAGATAGACGCGCGAGCAGCCGACCGTGAGTACGGGCAGCGCCGTCAGACTGAGCACCACCCGGCGCAGCCATGTGCGCCGGGGCAGGACAGCGTAAGCGGCGAAGAAGAGAAAGCCGAAGTAACAGACGTAGAACGTGACGTGCCCGGAGGGGAAACTCTTCGTGGGCAGTTCTCTGTACACCGCAACCAGCACGGCGGCGGGGCGCGGGCGCGCGACGATCAGTTTGACGATGGTGTTGACGAGACTGCCGCCGCCCGCGCTCAAGAGGAGACCCGCAGCCTCCGTGCGGCGCCCGCGCACGAGGAACACAAGACACGTCGCGGTCGTCAACGCGAACGGATGCCACGTGTTACCGAAGACGGAGACGAGGCGCATGAAGGTGAACAGACCCGGCACGGGTGCATGTTGCAGCGCATGCGCGGCCGCCACGTCCCAGCCGAAATAGGCATAGAGGTGCGCGCAGGCGGCCAGCGCGCCGAAGGCAATGAGCGCCGCGAGAAAGCTCAACTCGGCGCGGCGCAGACGCAGTGCGGCCAAGCGCCGCAGCAGCGTGCGGCGCTTACCTGACGGCTGCGACTGCGAAGTGTTAATCGGCAACGTTACCTCACCTGTCTGCTCGGCCGGCGCAAAGCGTTAGTGCTCGGTGACCCGTGATATAATTGCGTCCGTCAATCTCCCGAAGACAGCATGAATGAGTGGGCGCGCGTTGGTCAACGTGCGCGGCGGTGCGTCGAGGGCCAGTGCGCGCGTTAAGGAGTTGGCCGTTGTTAAGAGTCGAATACCGCGAAGGCTTGTACCTGCCCGATCTCGATCTATGGCTCGACGCGAACGGGCCACGTGCGCGTTGTGTCATCTCGCACGCGCACTCGGATCACATCGCCGAGCACGCGTCGATCATTGCGACGCCCGCGACCGCGCGCATCTTCCAACACCGGCGCGGCGCAGCCGAAATCAGCACGCAAACTTACGGCGAGCGCCGCGACTACGGGCGCTACGCTTTGACCTTCTATCCGGCGGGTCATTGTCTCGGCTCGGCGCAGGTGTTGGTCGAAGCGGACGGCGAGCGTTTGGTTTATACGGGCGACATCAAGCTGCGCCCGAACGTGGCGGCGGAGGATGCGGTCATCGTGCCCTGCGATACGCTCGTGATGGAGTCAACCTTCGGCGAGCCGCTCTATCATTTCCCGCCGGATGTGGTAACGAACGAGCGGCTGTACGCAGCCGTCGATCGCGCGCTCTCGGACGGACGCGTCCCCGTCGTCCTCGCCTACGCGCTCGGCAAGGGGCAGGAGGCGTTAGAGATTCTGTTGCGGCGCGGCTATCGCGTGACGCTGCACGGCTCTGTGTGGAATGTGTCGGAGATTTACCGGGCGCTAGGCGTCGAGTTTTCGGGCCCGTATGAGCGTTATGAGCGCGCGCACTTGGGCGGGCGCGTGCTCATCGCGCCGCCGGGTTGTCGCAAGCAGCCGATGGTCTTAAACATCGAGCGGCGCTACGTCGTCATGCTCACCGGCTGGGCCATGAGCAAGCGTGCGCCCTACATGTACAAGGGCGCGGATTTGGTCTTGCCGCTCTCTGATCATGCAGACTACGAAGACCTCGTGCGGCTCGCCCGCGAATCGGGCGCGGCGCGCATCATCACCATGCACGGCCCCGCCAAATTCGCCGCGCGCTTAAGAGAGCTGGGCTTCAACGCCGAACACCTCGCCGAGTATCCCGGCGCAACCGACAAGATAAGGAAGCGCGCGCCGAAGAAAGCGGCGCCGACAGTCGAGCAATCGCTGTTCGACTAAGATTCAATTGACCCGCATCCTCTGCGTCTTTGCGCCTTTGCGTGAGGTTCTTGCGCACGAGAAGAATCTCACGCAAAGACACAAAGGTTTAGGTCGCAAGTTAGATCAGGCGGCCGGCCAAATGGCCAGCACACGCCCCTTGTGTTGCGGTTTGCGTGCGACCCGCTTATATTTCGCCGCGCGCCGTTTGCCACCGTTGCCTTTTGGTAACTGCCTGTCTATAATGCGCGGGCTTTCACGGGAAGGGACAAGGGAAAGCTCTCGCGTAATATCAATTTTTCCTCGATTCAAGACGCAACGCTTATGACGAACATCGAAAGATGGAAGGCTCGGCGTCGTGCTCCCCAGACACGCCCGACCGCCTGGCGCGCGCTCACCGAGACCGTTGCACAGATCGCCCGCGCCGCTCTGGCCGAACCGTTTCAACTGGTCGTCGAGCAACACGCCATTCAACTGCGGCGCTTGCCGCCTGCGCTCGACCGCCTGCGCATCGTCCAACTCTCGGACATACACCACAGCCCTTTTACGGGCCGCAAACAGATCGAGCGCGCGATTGAGACCGCCAACAGCCTTGAGCCAGACATCGTCGTCCTAACCGGCGATTACGTCTCGCATGAGCGCGAATACGCCGCGCCCTGTGCGGAGTTGTTGGGTCGGCTGCGCGCGCGCTGCGGCGTCTACGCCGTGCTCGGCAACCACGACCATTGGACGGACGCCGCGCTCATCACAGACCTCTTCCGCGCCGAAGGCATCAAGGTTTTGATTAACGAAGGCATGCGCTTCGAGCACAACGGCGCATCGTTCTGGCTCGCGGGTGTGGACGATACGATGGTGGGCCTCGAAGACTTGCCGCTTGCGCTGGCCGGTTCGCGCGCTGACGAAATGAAGCTGCTGCTGGCGCACAATCCCATCATCCTGCGTCGTGCCGCGCGTGCTGGCGTCGACCTCGTCCTGAGCGGGCACACGCATGGCGGGCAAGTGACGTGGCGCTCCGAACGCTCGCGCTCGGGCCGCCCGCGCCGACGCATGCTGCGCGGACTCGGGCAACGCGGCGATACGCAGATTTACGTCACACGCGGTCTCGGCACAGTCATCGTGCCCTTGCGCTACGGCTGCCGCCCGGAAGTCTCTTTGTTAGAACTGCGCTGCGCGCAATAAAAGTGCTGAGTCCTGAGTTAAACGGCTCAGTTTCTCACTCAGCACTCAGGACTCAGCACTTTTCCATGTCTTCCCGCATTATCACGCTGCCCAACCTGCTGACCGTGCTCCGCATGATGCTGATCCCGGTCTTTGTCTCGCTGCTGGTCTATCAGAGGTTCGGCTGGGCGCTCTTCATCTTTGTCATTGCCGGCGTGACGGACGGCCTTGACGGATTGCTGGCGCGCAACCTCAAACAGGGGTCGGAACTGGGTCGCATCCTCGACCCCATCGCCGACAAGCTGATGCTGGTGACGGCCTTCGTCGCCCTCTCGCAGCACAACATTCTGCCCAGTCCGCTACCGCGCCACTTCCCCATTCCCTTCTGGGTCACCGCCGCCGTCATCAGCCGCGACATTTTTATCATCGTCGGCGCGGCCGCCATCAACATCGTGACTGGCTTTCGCGGTTTCCGCCCCTCTCTGCTCGGCAAGGTTTCGACAACCGTCCAGATTTGCGCCATTATTGCCGTCCTCGTCGCCGCGCATTACCCTGTCATAAGCGGCTATCTGCTGCCGACCGTCTATTTCACTGTGTTCATCCTCACCGTCGCCTCCGGTCTCCACTACATCTTCCACGCCGCCCGGCTGCTCAACGAAGAACGCTGAGCGCATAGAGCTACAAGTCAGTACCGCCTGCTGTAGCGGGTGGGCATATCGATTTTAGAGCGCGGATTGCGGATTGCGGATTTAGCGCTCTGGGTTTCTGTCAATCCGCATTCCGCAATCAACAATCCGCAATTGGCACACCCGCCCGCTACCGCAGGCGGTACTGACCAATGCCCATTTGTCACTATAAACTCCAAAATAATTAGACTTAAGCCCAGTCGCAAAACTGCTCGAAGCCGTGTAATATAAAGTTGACAAGAGGGGACTCAGATATTATACTAACGCCGCATTCAATCAATGACGGCACAACCCGTGGCATTAAAGTGGTCTCGCTTGGGCGCGGCCCGGCGGGTGTGGCGAATGACGGGCGGCCAACACATTTTGGGAGAGTAAAGCAATGAGCAAGATTATCGGCATAGACCTCGGCACGACCAACTCGGTCGTGGCCGTGATGGAAGGCGGCGAGCCGACCGTCATCACCAACTCGGAAGGCGGGCGCACGACCCCCTCCGTCGTCGCCTTTACTAAGGACGGCAACCGTCTGGTTGGGCAGGTGGCGAAACGCCAAGCCGTGACCAATCCGGAGAATACTGTTTATTCGATCAAGCGCTTCATGGGGCGGCGCTTCGACGAGATTCAGGAAGAGAAGAAGCAAGTGCCCTATCAGGTCAAAGCCGCTCCAAACGGCGACGTGCGCATCGGCGCGGGGGGCAAGGAATGGTCGCCGCCTGAGATTTCGGCCATGATCCTGCAAAAGATGAAGCAGTCGGCCGAAGACTATCTGGGCCAGAAGGTCGAGAAGGCGGTCATCACCGTGCCCGCTTACTTCAACGACGCGCAACGGCAGGCGACGAAAGACGCCGGCCGGATCGCCGGCCTCGAAGTGCTCCGTATCGTCAACGAGCCAACCGCGGCGGCCTTGGCCTACGGTCTCGATAAGAAGAAGGACGAGACCATCGCCGTGTTCGACTTCGGCGGCGGCACGTTCGACATCTCGATCCTCGAAGTCGGCGAGGGCGTCGTCGAAGTGAAATCCACGAACGGCGACACGCACCTCGGCGGCGATGACATAGACGAGGCGCTCATCAAGTGGATCGTCGAAGAGTTCAAACGCGATCAGGGCATCGACCTGTCGAACGACAAGATGGCCTTGCAGCGTCTGAAAGAGTCGGCCGAGAAGGCTAAGATCGAGTTGTCGTCCACAATGGAGACGGAGATCAACCTGCCCTTCATCACTGCCGACCAATCAGGGCCGAAACACTTGGTGATGAAGCTGACCCGCGCGCGCTTTGAGCAGTTAGTTGAACCGATCCTGAAGCGTTTGATGCCGCCAGTCGAGCAGGCGCTCAAGGATGCGGGCGTGGACGCGAAGAAGATCGACGAGATCGTCTTGGTGGGCGGCTCAACCCGCATCCCCAAAGTGCAGGAGATGGTCAAAGGCTTCTTCGGCAAAGAGCCGAACAAGAGCGTGAACCCGGACGAGGTCGTCGCGGTCGGCGCATCCGTGCAAGCGGGCGTGCTCGGCGGCGAGAAGACAGACATTCTGCTCCTCGACGTGACACCGCTCTCTTTGGGCATCGAGACGCTTGGCGGCGTATTCACGAAACTCATCGAGCGCAACACGACGATCCCGACGCGCAAGTCGGAAATCTTCTCGACGGCGTCGGACAATCAAACTTCGGTGGAAGTGCACGTCCTACAGGGCGAGCGCCCGATGGCGACGGACAACCGCACGCTTGGCAAGTTCCACTTGGTCGGCATCCCGCCCGCACCGCGCGGCATGCCGCAGGTCGAAGTGACATTCGACATTGACGCGAACGGCATCGTCAACGTCTCGGCCAAAGACATGGGCACGGGGCGCGAGCAGAAGATCACGATCACCGCATCTTCGGGTCTCTCAAAGGATGAGATCGACAAGATGATGCGCGAGGCCGAATCGCACGCGGGCGAAGACGCGCGCAAGAAGGAAGAGATCGAGGCGCGCAACCGGCTCGACACCTTGCAGTATCAGGTTGAGAAGACGTTCAACGAGAACAAGGAGAAGGTTGACGGCGCAACCGCATCGCAGATCGAAGCGGCTCTCGCCGACGCCAAGAAGGCGCTCGAAGAGGGCACGGCCGAAGGCATGAATAACGCCTTTAACAATCTCCAGACCGCCTCGCACAAACTGGCCGAGGCGCTCTACCAGACGCAGAGCACGGCCGGTGCGAGCGAAGGCGAGCAGGCTTCGGCCGCGGGCGCAGCAAGCGGCGGCGGCACACAAGCCGGCGGCGAAGACAATGTCATCGACGCCGAATACGTGGACGTAGACGAGAACAAGTAAAGGGAATTGCGGAATGCGGATTTCGGATTGCGGAATAAACGATTACTTCAATCCGCAATCCGAAATCCGCATTCCGCAATCGAACGATGGCTAAAGAAGATTATTACAAAGTCCTCGGCGTTGGGCGCGACGCGAAGCCGGAAGATTTGAAGAAGGCTTACCGGCGGCTGGCGCGCAAGTATCATCCGGACGTGAATCCGGGCGATAAGGCGTCGGAGGAGCGCTTCAAGTTGATCACGGAGGCGCACGACATCCTGTCCGATCCGAAGAAGCGTGCAGTCTATGATCGCTTCGGGCAGTACTCGGACAACTTGGCCGACGCGGCGGCGCGTGGGGCTTACGGCGCGGGCGCAGGTGCGGGCGGCGCGCGCAGTGCGCCGTTCGACTTCACGGGCTTCGATTGGGGCAATACGACGACGGGCAGCGCGGCGAGCAGTGGCGGCGGCAGCACCAGCTTCCGCGACATCTTTGCCGACCTGTTCGGCGGCGGCAAGCAGGAGAAGGAAGTGCCGCGCCCGATGCCGCAGCGCGGCGCGGACATCGAGATGCCGCTCGCGCTCTCGTTTGAAGAAGCCGTCAACGGCATGACGACGAACCTTACGGTCACGCGTTCTGAGCAGTGCTCGCGCTGCAACGGCGCGGGCGACACGGGTGGTGCGCCGATCACCTGTCCGACGTGTAAAGGCGCTGGTCAAGTACAGCGCGCGGGTGGACGGCTCAGATTCGCGCAGGAGTGCCCGGACTGTGGCGGCGTGGGCAAGCGCCGGCCGCCGTGCCCGGTTTGTCATGGACAAGGCACAGTGCCGAAGTCAGAGACGGTGAAGGTGCGCATCCCGGCGGGCGTGGACACAGGCTCGCGCGTGAGCGTGAAGGGCAAGGGACACGGCGGGCGCATGGGCGCACCGGCGGGCGATCTCTTCATCATCACCAACGTCGGGCAGCATGCGTATTTCAAACGCAAGGGCGACAACATCTACGTGACCGTGCCGCTGACCGTGCCCGAAGCGGCGCTCGGCGCGAAGATCGAAGTGCCGACCGTCACGGGCAAGGCGCAACTGCGTGTGCCGCCCGGCACGCAGTCGGGGCAGAAGTTCCGCCTGCGCGAGCGCGGCGTCCCCAGCTTGCGCAACCCGCAGGCGCGCGGCGATCAATTCGTCGAAGTGCAAGTCACGCTGCCGAAAGTGATCTCCGAAGAGACAAAGGAACTCTTAAAACGCTACGCGCAACTCAACGCTGAGAACCCGCGCGTGGCGATGGGACTGGAATGATTGTGGGATGCGGATTTCGGATTGCGGATTAGCAGTCCGATCTGAAATCCATGAGTTGCAAGTTCAATTTGGTTTCTTCAATCCGCATCCCGCAATCCGAAATCCGCAATTGATATGAAACGCAAAGGGCGCACATACACGATCAGCGCGGTGGCGACGCAGTACGAGATTCACCCGCAGACTTTGCGGCTCTACGAGCGCGAGGGGCTGTTAGCGCCGTCGCGTTCGGAAGGCAACACGCGCCTGTACACGGACGCCGACCTCGAACGCCTCGAAGTGATCCTCTCGTTGACACGCGATCTGGGTGTGAACCTCGCGGGCGTCGAGATTATCCTGAACATGCGCGAGAAGATGGACGCGATGCAGCGCGAGTTTGAGCGCTTCTTCGCCTACCTGCAACAGCACGCCGAAGAGTTCTCGCAGTTCACCGACGCGCCGCCCGCCGAAGGCGCGCTCGTACCCGTCACCCGCGCCGCCGTCCTCCGCCGCCGCTCGTCCAGCCAGCACAGCTAAGCGGTTAAAAAATCTCTTGGCCGCCACCCACGCCGGATGATAAAGTGCGCGCCTGTCAGCACGTTTTTCGGCGCTTGCGCCTCACGCCTCGTCCCGCGCAAACGCCGCTTAAGTCAAACTCGACATTAACGCGGACTTGCACTCTAGTTCCGCAACTTAGCCTGCGGCGCTTGCGTCTTTAATCCCGCACGCGTCGCAGCAGGTTCTCACCACCTCAGGAGCCGACAGCCATGAAGCACCTCACCCTATACACACGCACACTATCTCTTCTGCTCTGCGCCAGCGCGCTATTCATTTGCGGTGCGAGTCTGCACGCACAAGACCTTGACGACGTGACGATCAGCGGCCAAGTCACGGATCAGACGGGCGCACTCGTCGTCGGTGCGACCGTGACGGCCGTGCTCACGGCGACGAATGCCGCGCGCAACTGTGTCACCGACGATGCCGGCCGCTACCGCCTCGTCGAGCTTGCGCCGGGCACTTACACTATCAACGTCACAAGTCCGGGCTTCGCCCTCGAAGAGCGCAAGGGCTTAACGACTATCGCCGGTCAGAACGTGCGGCTCGATTTCGTGTTGCGTCCGGCGGGCGTCACCGCTGAGCAGACGATTGTGAGCGAGGGCGATACAGGCGCAGTGGACACGACGCGCACGGTCGTGGGCAACACCGTCACGCGCGAAGAGGCCGAAAGCCTACCCATCGCGACGCGTGCGCCGCTCGATCTTGTCTTCACGCTGCCGGGCGTGACCGAAGAACCGCTCTCTGTGCGCGACCTCGCCGAAGATCGCAATCGCAGCACACGCTCGACGCCCGAAGAGGCGGGCACGTTTGCGCTCGCCGGCGGCGCGGCGTACTCGAACAACTTAACGATTGACGGTCTCGACAACAACGACGACCGCGCCGCCCGCGAACGTTTCCAACCGTCGCTCGAAGCGGTTGCGGAAGTGCAAGTCATTACCAATCAGTTCTCCGCCGAGTACGGGCGCGCCTCCGGCGGGCGCATCAATCTGCGCACCCGCGCCGGCACGAAAGATTTGCACGGCCGGCTCTTCTACTTCTTTAGAGATGAAGCGCTCAACGCCAACAGTTTCTTCAATAATGCGCGCGGCTTAAAACGGCTGCCGTTGCAACAGCACAATCCCGGCTTCACGCTCGCGGGCCCCGTCGCGCTACAGCACAAACTCTTCGGCGCAAGCGATGCAAGCGTGCATAATCCGCGCAGTTTTTTCTTTCTCGCTTACGAATACAACACGCTGCTCGACACGACGCTCATCGACACGCTCGTGCCCGTCGAGACCAATCCGCGCTTCCCACTTCCTGCGCCGACCACACTCGCGGGCCGGCGCTTTGAAGCAGCGGACGCCGCGCCGGGCCAACCGGCCGAACTCGCGCCCTACGTCACGCCTATCAACACCCCCTTGCGCGAACACACCGTCAGCGCGCGACTCGATCACAATTTCACCGACACGCACAACGGCTCGTTACTGCTGCAACTCGGCCGCTCGAAAAACTTACGCCAGTTCGGCGGCGGCGCACGTCTAGCGGACGCCTTGCAAGGGCGCACGCGCGACACAGATGCGCTCGCCTACTCGGACAATTTCGTCTTCTCGCCGCGCGTGGTCAATCAACTGCGCGCGCAAGCATCGCGCCTGACGCCCGCCACGAAAGCGCGCGCCGACGAAGCGCGCCCAGTCGTGCTGATTGCGCTCGACGATCCGCTGCCCGCATTCGAGCCGGCTAATCGTGCGGGCACACTCGTCGCCGGCTCATCAACCGCGGGCGCGAGTGACCGGCGCGAAGTGCGCTGGCAATTGCAGGACGCGCTCACCGTAGTTCACGGTGCGCACAGCTTCAAATTCGGCGGCGACCTACAACGCGTCCGCTCGACTTTCATCGACCTGACAGACGCCACCGGCACTTACAACTTCACGAGCGCCGCCGATTTTCTCGCCAACGCGCCGAGCCGTTTTCGCCAACGCTTCAACACCGAATCCACGCAACGAAATCTCTACGCGGCCGTGTTTGCGCAGGACGAGTGGCGCGTGCGTCCGAGCCTGATGTTGAGTGCCGGCTTGCGCTACGAGCGCGAGGCGATCCTGCATGATCATAATAACTTCGCGCCGCGCCTTGCCGTCGCTTACGATCCATTCGGCACAGGCAAAACGGTCGTGCGGCTTGGCGCAGGCATCTTTTTCAACCGCGCCTTGCTGCGCACGATTGATGATTTTACGCTCGGCACGGCGCGCGTCCTCTTCGACACGAACGCGCTCAACGACGAGGCGACGGGGCGCGCGCTCACCGACGAGCAACGCCGTGCCTTCATCGCCGCGCACCTCAATTTCCCGCAACCGCTCGCCGTCGATAGTCCCGTCGTCCGGCAGTTCGGCACGGTCGAGACCAACTTCACGCGCCGGCTCGACGCGAACTTGCGCCTGTCTGAGAGCTATCAAGCAAACGTTGGCGGCGAGCGCGACCTCGGGCACGGTTTTGTATTCGAGGCGAACTACACTTACAACCGCACCGCCCACCTGTGGCGCGAGTTCAATGTCAACGCCCCGCGTCTGCCAAGTGGTTACCAAGATTTCACCGCTTACCTGCTTGCGCGCGACTTCGCCAACTTCCGTGATACGACGGGTACGCGCCCGCTCTATAACGCCGCGAGCGCCGGCGAGCTTGTCCGCTTCACACTCGCGCCGCCCGGCGCGAACGATCCGAACACGATCAACCGCGTGCTCGAATTCGGTATCCCCATCACCGTCTTCAATCTCAACAGCATCAACTCGACGACCGCACTTAATGCGGCGCTCGCGGCGTTGAATGAGTTGCGCCCCGATCCGGCGCGCACTGAAGTCGAGCAACTTACGTCGGCCGGCAACAGCTTTTATCACGGTCTTACGCTTGAAGCGCGCCGCCACTTCGGTCATGTCAAAGGCGGTCTCGCCTTCTCTCTGCGCGCCGCATATACGCTATCGCGGCTTACGGACGACGGCATCGTCAACACGTCCGACGCCGTGCGCCCCGGCGACTTTCGCGGCGAACGCGCGCGCAGTCTGCTCGACCGTCGCCAACGCTTCGTCCTCTCGGGCGTGCTCGATCTGCCGCCGGCCCTTTTGCGCCTGCGCCTCGCACCTGTCCTGCGGCTCGCTTCGGGCGCGCCCTTCAATCTCTCGCTCGGCGTGGATCGCAACGTGGACGACGTGGACAACGACCGCCCCGTCTTCAACGGCGACCCGCATCTGCTGCGCGCGCGACAGGCGAACGAACCGCTCAACCCGGCGCTCGTCGCGGCATTCACCCTTCCCGTCATCGGGCAGACCGGCAACCTGCCCCGCAACGCCGGATTGGGCCCGCGTCTGTTCCTCTTCGATCTCAACGTCACACGTGAATTTCGTCTGAGCGAACATGCGCGTCTGCGCCCGACCGTCGAGTTCGACAACGTGCTCAACAAGACCGTCTTCACCTTCGGCGCTGAGTTCATCGACTTCAACGCGCACCGCCCCGACGCCAGCGCCGCACAGCGCCAAGCTTTCCTCGACTCGTTCCTCGTGCCCACGCGCACCTTGCGCCCGCGTAGTATCCGGCTCGGCTTGCGGTTCGATTTCTAACGTGTTCGATTAACCATAAGCGCGTCGGACAGCGCGGAGCTTTGTGCTAAACTCGCCGCGGCGGAAGGCGGCGCATGCGTCTTCCAGTTACACAGATGGCGGAAGCGCAAACAGATAAGACTTACAACGAAGCGGTCGAGACGACGCTGCTCGACGTTGAGTTGTTCATCAAGTACGGCGCGCCGCAGCGTGCGCTCACGCGGCTGCACGACGCGCTCAAAGCCCAACCGCACTCGATCAAGCTGCGCGAGCGGCTGCGTGAGGTCGCTTACGCGAACGGCCAACCCGAAGAGGCGGCGCGCCAGTGTCTCGCCCTCGCCCAAATCTATCTGGCGCGTGAGGACTTCGACACAGCGCAGGAGCGCCTGCTCGACGCCAAGCAACTCGACCCGCGCATCAACGTCGCCGCCGGCCTCGACGCTATTCGCCGCGCGCGCCGCCCCGACCTGCAAACGCCCGCGCCGACCGCCACCGCCCACGCGCCGCACGCCGTCACCTTCGCTGGCGACCTCGCCGTCATCAGCATCTTCGACGCCGTGCAGGTCATTGAGAACGCGCGGCTCACCGGCGCGCTCGCCGTCACGGGCGGCGCAGAGACGAGCCGCGTCCTCTTCAACGAAGGGCGCATCGTCGGCGCGGAGAGCGGCGCACACGTAGCGAACTCGGCCCTGCGCGCCGTCCTAGCCTTAACTGATGGCGCGTTCGATTTCGAGCGCGCTGCGCAGGAGTATCCCGTCACCATCCAAGCGCACGGCAACACCAACCTGCTGCTCGATACGTTGCGCGAATTAGACGAAGAGAAGTTGTAGGAGCGGCTGGGAGCGCGGGCATCTCGGCCCGCCAAAGTGTGCTGCAAGCACGCTTAAAGGTTGCGCGTTTGCAAACTTGATCTTTAGCGCATCTCTGCTGTTCGCGCGCACGCGCTCAAGGCGGGCAAGATGCCCGCGCTCCCGGCCTTAAGCGCCCTGTTTTAATCGAGCAGCACGCGCGCTTGCAGCGCTTCGGCGCGTTCTAATGCGGCGAGCAGGCGGAGGAACTGTTGATAGTTGCGGCTGCGCTGGCGTATGCGCGCACGTTCGGAATCGTCGAGGTCTTGGCGCAGCACATGGTCGAGAAAGTCGTGATAGTCGGCCGTGGCGAGGAGCGGCAACTCGCGCGTGTAGCTGGTCTCGGCGGCGTCCTGCGCGGTGAAGCCGGTGAGCGCGTCAAAGAGGTTGTCGGTCGTGAGGTGCGCGGCCTCGCGCGCCAACTTGATCGGTAGGCGCAACTCGAAGAAGCGCAGCCGCTCCTGCGTCGTCACCTGTCGCAGAGATTTCGCGCCCTCGCCGTCAAACGGCGTGTCTTTGTCCAAGAGCACGCGCAGCAGACGCGGTTGATCTTCTGTCGGCACGGTGTCTAAGGTCAGTTGCACGCGGTCGGCTAAGAACTTTTCAAACTGCCCTTCAATCGGATAGGTGATGCGCCCGAGGCAGCCGACCGCCTCGCCCTCACCCGCCATTTCGCGCGGCAAACTCGCGGGGCACGTGGCGCAGATGCCGGTCTCCAATTGCAGCCGCTCCACCTCGTCGCTTGCACGCTCGACAAAGCGCACCTTCTCGTCCGACGGCGCGACCGCCTCGCCCGTTGTCAGCCGCGTGTGCAGACTGCCCAAGCGCCCCCACGCGCGCAGGTGCTCCTCGGTGTAGCGCGCCCGCAGCGCGCACGGGTATTCAACTGCAAACTCTAAAGACAAACTGCCTCCGCAAATTTAGAGAAAACTTCTGATCGGCGCGCTGACCGCATCGACGCGGGCGTATAATAACAGAGGTTCGACAGGTGTGTTAGTTGGCAAGAACAAAGACTGCAACGCATAGCGCCGCGCTGCGGCGGGTTAGCTCATAGTTCAATCCAGTTAACATGGAGTTCCCCATTATGGTCACGGCTGCACTTAAACTCCCGCCCGGCCCACGTCGTGCGCTGGCGGGTAATCCGCTGTTCGGCTTCCTCGCCTTTCGTCGCGACGCGCTCAAGTTTCTGACTGACATCGCGCGCGAGCACGGCGACATCGTCTTCTTCCGCATGGGGCCGCAGCACGTCTATATGCTCAACCACCCGGACTTGATCAAAGACGCGCTCGTCACGCATCAGGATGCATTCATGAAGGGGCGCGCGCTGCAACGCTCGAAGCGTTTGCTCGGCGAGGGACTGTTGACGAGCGAGGGCGCGCACCACAAACGGCAACGCCGGCTCGCGCAGCCCGCTTTTCATCGCCAGCGTTTGGAGACTTACGGCGCGGTGATGATCAACTATGCCACGCGCGCGTGTGCCGAGTGGCACGACGGGCAGACGATCAATCTCTCGCGCGAGATGATGCGCTTGACGCTCGCCATCGTGGCGAAGACCTTGTTCGACGCGGACGTAACGGCCGACACTGAAGACGTGGGCGCGGCGTTTACGGAGATCATGGAGTTGTTTCAGATGCTCATGCTGCCCTACTCGGAGTATCTGGAAAAACTGCCGTTGCCCGCGACGCGCAAGTTCGAGCGCGCACGGGCGCGGCTCGATGCGGTCATCTATCGCATCATCGCGGAGCGCAGACGGAGCGGCGCGGATCGCGGCGATCTGCTCTCGATGCTCATGCTCGCCGAAGACGTGGAAGGCGACGGCGGCCGCATGAGCGACGAGCAACTGCGCGACGAGTTGATGACCATCTTCCTCGCTGGCCACGAGACCACCGCCAACGCTTTGACGTGGACTTGGTATCTGCTCGCTGAGCATCCAGAGGTGGCGGCGAAGCTGCACGCCGAGCTTGATGAAGTGTGTGGTGACAGACAGCAACCCACGGTCGCCGATTATCCGCGTCTGCGTTACACCGAGATGATCGTGGCGGAAGCGATGCGGCTCTATCCGCCCGCGTGGGTCGTGGGCCGGATGGCGCTCGCGGATTTTCCGGCCCGCGAGTATGTCGTCCCGGCCGGCGCGCTCGTGCTCATGAGTCAGTACGTCATCCAACGCGACCCGCGTTTCTTCCCCGACCCGGAACGCTTCGACCCTGAACGCTGGACACCGGCGGCGCGGGAAGCGCGACCGGCTTACGCCTACTTTCCTTTCGGCGGCGGCGCGCGCCGTTGCATCGGCGAAGCCTTCGCGTGGATGGAAGGCGTGTTGCTCGTCGCAGCAATCGCGCGGCGTTGGCGTCTGCGGCTCGTGCCCGGTCAGACCGTCACGCCGCACCCGCGCCTCACGCTGCGCCCGAAAGACGAGATACGCATGACGGCGGAGCGCAGGGCGGATTGAGCAAGGCGCGCGCATGAGTGCGCCGAGGGCCGTTTGTGCTTTCACCACGTTTGCCTTTACGCTTGCCATCACAAGAAGGGACGAGCGATGGAGATCACAGCAGAGTTTGTTGAGTTGCTGCGCTGCCCGGCGTGCCGGGCGGAGGTGCAGCTTAAACCGGATGGCAGCGCGCTCAAGTGTGTCGCGTGTCGGCGCGTCTATGCGATCCGAGACGGCATCCCGGACATGCTGGTCGAGCATGCGACGGTCGAAGATGAGCAGCCCGCAAGCTGACACGACGGGGCCGCTCGCGCCGGCCCGCTGGGATTGGACACAGGTGCGGCGCGTGCTTGTCGTGCGCCTGCGCTCCATCGGCGACACGGTGCTTGCGACGCCCTCGCTCCACGCGCTGCGTCGCTTCCTGCCTCACGCACGCATCGACGTGCTGCTCGAAGATTGGGTTGCACCGCTGCTCGCGGAACACCCGGACGTTGATCGCGTCGTCACAGTCGCGCGCGCCAGCACCGCCGCGCGCCTCGCGCTCGTGCGGCAGTTGCGTCGCGCGCATTATGACGTGGTCTTCAATCTGCACGGCGGCAGCACCGCCGCGCTGCTCACTTGGGCTTCGGCCGCGCGCCAACGCGTCGGCTACGCGGACTATCGTTTTCATCAACTCCACAACCACCAAGCACCGTCGGCCGCGACGTTGTGGCAACAGGCGCAGACGCACTCGGCCGAGCAACAACTCGCGCTGCTCGGTTGGATGGGTGTGCCCGTCACAGATCGGCCGCGCGCGCACCTCGCGGTGACAGATGAGGCGCGGGCAAGCGTTGCACAAAAGCTACGCGCGGCGGGTATCGACGAGGCGCAACCCTTCGCGCTGTTTCACCCGGCGGCGGCGTTCGATTCAAAGCAATGGGCGGCGGAAAACTTCGCGCAAGTAGCCGACCATTTAGCCGCGCTCGGTCTCGCCACTGTCGCTGTCGCCGCGCCGCACGAAGTCGCCACCATTAACTCGTTGCAGGCGCACGCACGCACGCGCGTCGTCTCGTTCCCTAATCTCGCGCTGCCCGAACTCGTGGCGCTGGCCGCACGCGCGCGTCTGTTCGTCGGCAACGATAGCGGCGTCGCGCACATCGCGGCGGCCGTTAACATTCCTTCGGTCGTCGTCTTCGGCTCATCGAACATCGCCCACTGGCGGCCTTGGACAAGAGCCGCGTCCGAGATCGTCCGCGCAGAGATGCCGTGCGCGCCCTGCCCCGGCTACACCTGCGCCGAGTTCGGCGTCGCCCAGTGCATCCGCCGCGTCCCACCTGAGCGCGTGACGGCGGCTATCGCGCGCGTGTTGCGTGCAAGCGCTTAGCATTTATAGCTGTGTGCAATTGAGGTCAGAACCGCCTGCGGTAGCGGGCGGGTTGTAGTGGCGTTACTAAGACCCGCCCGCTACCGCAGGCGGTTCTGACTTCAAGCCCACTTTCGGCCCTTCAGGCAGGCGCGCGCCTGAGTTTTGCTACCAAAAGCGGCGGGCGCTTGCGCAGATAAAGAATTGGCCGCCATGCCCCCCAACCTTCACATGGCGGCCACGCGGCACAGTCCCCACGGCCTACGAAAAGACGTGCCAGCGCAGAGTGCGCGTCCCACCTGTCACGCACCCTGATGTAATAACTCTCTAATGGTATTGACCAACTCGGTGATGCCTTCCGGTTTCTGCAAAAACACATTTACGCCCGCTTGATAAGCTGCCGCCGCACAGTCCACGGCCGAGAACATGACGACGGGCAGCGCTGCCCGGTGTTGCACGCGGCGGACGTACCGCACCAACTCTAAGCCATTCACATGCGGCAGATGGTTGTCGGTAATCAACAGATCGTAGCGTGCGCCGCTCGCTATCTTGGTGAGGGCCGCCGCGCCGTCAATACACAGCACGACGCGCCAGCCTTCCGCCTCTAGTGTGTCTCTGACGGCATCGGCCACGAGTCTATGGTCTTCGACATACAGGATGATGTGAGGCATCTGTGGTATCCTTGCGCCCGTTCTAGGCTTTGACAACGACGGCTATATGCGCTGCTCACCCTCACAAGCTGAGTGATGAGCGTCGCCGTTGAGCATGAGAGGTTCATACTCACGGCGACCTGCGCAGACAATCGGATACTACTCTTATTTGAGAATAGTATCAAGGCGCAAGCACTGTCTGCTTCGTCAGGAGGTCACTCCTGATGGGCAGGAAGCCACGACCAAAGCCGAAACGCCTTGCTGATAAACTGCTAACGATTCGGACTGCGCTCGGTCTTTCTCAGTCTGAAATGCTCAAAAGATTGGCAGTAGATGATGTTGTTTCATATCACAGAATTTCTGAGTACGAAACAGATAAGCGCGACCCGCCTTGGATGATTCTTTTGAGCTATGCCCGCGTTGCAGGCGTCCACTTAGAAGATATTGTGGACGACGAGCTAGACTTACCGAACAAACTCCCCGGTAACGTCCGCTACGTCGGCATCAAACACAAACCAACCGCTCGCAGCAAGAAGCGTTAAGCACGGACGTGTTAATTGATGACGAGCTAGGCTTGCCCGATAAGCTGCCAAGTCGGGCGAAGAGTGAAGGCATCAAGCGGACGGCACTCACGCGGGGCAGAAAGCGTTGATTGTGGTAACGGTAGGAGGTAACTCCTAATGGGCAGAGGGCCGCGCGAGAAGCCGGAACGTTTAGCTGAAAAACTGCTAACCGTCCGTAACCTGCTTGGTTTGTCTCAGACTGAAATGCTCAAGCGGTTAGGGGCTGATGATCGGATGGCGTATCACAGGCTTTCAGAATTTGAATCAGGCAAGGGCGAGCCGTCATTGCTAGTCCTGTTAGCGTATGCTCAAGCGGCGGGTATTTGTGTGGACGTGCTAATTGATGACAAGCTTGATCTGCCCGCCAAGTTGCCCGCCAAGCCGAAGCATATCCGCTAAGACTTTTAAGCCAGCAACACAGATTTACCCCATTACCCAACCTTCCGCCGCTTGCAAGCACAAGTTTACGGCCCACATGCGCCCCGTCCGCCCGCGCCGCTACCCCTTCAAGTCGGGCGCGCACTTATGCTAAAAACCACTCGTCGCCCGAACCGCGCACGCGTCTCTGACCGTAATTCCTTGCAGCAACAACCAAAGGAGGTCACCTCATGTCCACGCCTCAACGCTCCCACTCATCGCATTCCCTCTCCCACCTCATCCGCCGCGGCCTCCTGCTGCTCCTGACCATTTCGTCGCCGGCTGCCCCGCTCGCTGTACAGAGCGACAAAGATACTTCGAGGCTTGAGCTTGGCCGGCCGGTCAAGCGTGCTCTCGCCGGAGGTCAATCGCACTCTTATCGCATCGCGCTCACCACCGGTGAGTTTCTGCGCGTAGTCGTTGATCAAAGAGGCATTGATGTTCTTATTAGGTTCATCGGGCCGGACGGCAGGACGCTCGCCATGGTAGACCGTTGGAATGACACACAGGGGCTAGAACCACTATCGGTGATAGCTGAAGTAACGGGCAGCTATCAGTTGATCGTAGAGCCGCTGGAACAATCTGCCGCGCATGGTCAATACATCATTGAACTCACGGAACTACGCCGCGCAACAGCGCAAGATAGAGGGCGCGTGAAAGCAGAAATGGCCGCCCTCGATAGTTATATGGCGGCCCAAAAGCTGCGCCGGGAGGAATCCACGGAATCGCTGCATAAAGCTGTCGCAAAGTATAAAGAGTCGCTGCCGCTCTGGCGGGCCGCGCAGGACGAGTTGGGCGAGATAAGCACGCTCACTTACATCGGTGAATCATTAGCGTTACTAGAGCAGAAGCAACAGGCCATCATCTATTTTGAGCGAGCCTTGCCACGCTGGCGGGCCATCAGGGGATATGGCGGTGAAGCGGAGACGTTGCACAACATCGCCGTAAACCACTATGAACTGGGCGAGACCTCGAAGGCGCTGGCATTTTATGAGCAAGCTCTGCCCGCTTGGCGTGCCGCAGAGGATCGATTAGGTGAGGCTGCCACATTGAGCAGCATCGGCCGAGTCTATGACACGCTGGGCCAGTTGCAGCAAGCGCTCGACTACTATAGCTGGGCACTCCCCTTGGCGCGCGCCGCCGGCGCTGGATTCTGGGAAGGACATATCCTTCATAATATCGGCATGGCTTATAACTCGCTGGGGGAGAAGCAAAGGGCGCTGGAATATTACCGTGAAGCGCTCCAACTTAGTCAACTCATGCATGACAGTGACAGCGAAGATCATCTACTGCACCATATCGGCGAGATATATCTCTCATTAGGCGATACTCAGCAGGCGCTCAATACCCTAAACCAAGCGTTGCCACTCAGCCGCGCGAATGAAGACCGCATTGACGAGGCTACAACGCTCAATCATCTGGGTGGTGTGTATTATCTTTTGGGCGAATATCAGCGGGCGCTGGACTACTATAACCAAGCCCTCCAGATCAGGCAGGCTGCTGGCTATCACATCGGGACAGCGGAAACTCTGCGCCATATCGGTGTGACTTATCTCGCGCTGAGGCAGTATGAAAAGTCATTCGTTGATCTGCGCGGAGCGCTCGCACTCAGTCGCTCAATCGGCGAGCGAAGAGGCGAGGCCGAAACGCTCAGCGACTTGGCTCGCGTCTATCGCGCCCGCGGCCACTTGGCCGAAGCCGTGACTCAAGTCGAAGCGGCACTCGTGATAATCGAATCATTGCGGCTCAATCTTGTCTCGCCAGAACTGCGCACCTCATATTTTGCGACGGCACAGGACTATTACGAACTTTATATCGCCCTGCTAATGCAACTGCACCGACAACGGCCCGATGGTAGTGATGCCGCGCAAGCGCTCCGGGCCAGCGAGCGGGCGCGGGCGCGCAGCTTGCTCGAACTGCTGACGGAGGCGGGCGCGGACATACGGCAGGGCGTTGACCCGCAGTTGGTCGCGCGCGAACGTGCCCTGCAACAGCAACTCAATACGAGCGCGCAACGACAGATACAACTACTGAGCGGCCCGCACACCGAAGCGCTGGCGGCCGCCAGCGCCAAAGAGATCGAGAACCTGACGACTGATCTTCAACAGGTCGAGACACAGATTAGACAGACCAGCCCACGTTACGCCGCCCTGACGCAGCCACAGCCTCTAACGCTCACGGAGATTCAAACGCAGGCGCTGGATGCTGATACATTGCTGCTCGAATACTCGCTCGGCACAGACCGCAGCTACCTGTGGGCGGTGACGCCGACTGCGATCACGAGTTATGAACTGCCGAAGCGCGCGGAGATTGAGGCCGCCGCGGTAGAATTCTACGAGTCCGTTCATAAATCTCCGCAAGAAGCGGCGAAGAATGGTCTGCGCGGCGAGATACAGCAACAGGCGCGGGTGCAGTTGAGTCGGATGCTGCTTGCGCCCGTCGGCGCGTTGCTCGGCAAGAAGCGGCTGCTAATTGTGGCGGATGGTGCGCTGCAATATATCCCGTTCGCGGCGTTGCCCGCGCCGGCAAACGCAGCGAGCAGCGCCGCAACGCCGCCGCTCATTGTCGAGCATGAGATTGTGAGTCTCCCGTCGGCTTCGACGCTCGCCGTGCTGCGGCGCGAGGCAGGTGGGCGCAAAGGCGCGACGAAGACACTGGCGGTGTTGGCCGATCCGGTCTTCGAGCGCACGGACGAGCGGTTCAAGCCGCGCGCGGGTCAGCCAGCCGCCAACACCAACGCGCCGGCCGCGCCTGCGGCCGTGTCGCGCGGGCTGAGTTTAAGTGCGGCGAAGCCGGTGGAGGAGTCGGGCGTGGCGGCGGCGGACTTGCGGATTCCGCGTCTGCGGGCCACGCGCCGCGAGGCGGACGCGATCAGCGCCCTTGCGCCGCCCGCCGCGCGGCTGGAGGCGCTCGACTTTGCGGCGAACCGTGCGGCGGCGACTGATCCGGCGCTGGCTGATTATCGCTTCGTCCATTTCGCCACACATGGCTTGCTTGACAGCCAGCACCCTGAACTGTCGGGCATCCTGCTCTCGATGTTCGACGCGCAAGGGCACGCGCAAGACGGTTTCCTGCGCGCGCATGAAGTCTTCAATCTGAAGTTGAACGCGGACGTAGTGGTGCTCTCAGCCTGTCAGACGGGACTCGGCAAAGAGATCAAAGGCGAAGGTCTCGTCGGTTTAACTCGTGGCTTCATGTACGCGGGTGCGCCGCGCGTGGTCGTGAGTCTGTGGAGCGTGAACGACGCGGCGACGGCTGAGTTGATGACGCGCTTCTATCGCGGGATGCTGATTGACAAGCTGCGCCCGGCCAGAGCGCTGCAAGCGGCGCAGGTCTCGATGCTCAACGATAAACGTTTCGCCGCGCCCTTTTATTGGGCGGCCTTCACGCTGCAAGGCGAATGGCGCTAGGGCGCCAGGGCGGCGGAAGCGGCCACGTTAGCTTCGCACCCGGCGCGGCGTAGCCGTCTGCGGTCGCTAATCGTGTAGAATCATGCCCGGCTTTTGTTCAGACCCAACTAACGCATGCATCAACTAACGCCACAACGCGCCGGGGAGTTGACCGCGCGCATGCGCGACCGCCGCATCGTCGTCTATGGCGACGTGATGTTGGACGAGTTCGTCTGGGGCGACGTGCGGCGCATCTCGCCGGAAGCGCCTGTGCCCGTCGTTGAGATCAAACGCGAGTCTGTGCGTTTGGGCGGCGCGGCCAACGTGCTCGCGAATCTCGTTGCGCTCGGTGCGCGGGCCGCGCTCGTCGGTGTCGTCGGGCGCGACCACGCGTGCGAACAACTCGAAGCGGAGTTGCGCGCAGTCGGCACAGAGCAGACCGCGTTGCAGTTGATCGCCGATGCCGCGCGGCCGACGACACTAAAGACGCGCATCATCGCGCACAACCAACTCGTCGTGCGCGCCGACCGTGAACAGCGCGCGCCCGTCTCCGCGCAGATCGAAGATCAATTAATTGCTGCGCTCACCTCGGCGCTCGATGGCGCGGCGGCGCTCGTCGTCTCTGATTATGACAAGGGCGCGGTCACGCCGCGTGTGCTCGGCGCTGTGTTGCCGCGCGCGCGTGCGGCGGGTCTGCCCGTACTCGTCGATACGAAGCCGCGCAACTTTGACGCGTATCGGCCGGTCACCGTCGTTACGCCGAATCATCTTGAAGCGCTCCGGCTGACGAACAGCGAGGACGACACGGACGAAGGCATGGCCGAGGCCGCACGAATTTTGCGCGCGCGCATCGGCTGTCAGGCGGTCGTCATCACGCGCGGCGAGCGGGGCCTCTTGCTGCTCGAAGGCGACGGCGCACCGGTCTATGTGGCGGCCGTTGCGCGCGAGGTCTACGACGTGACGGGCGCGGGTGATACGGTGATTGCGACGCTTGCGGCCGCGCTCGCGGTCAACGCATCAGTCCAAGAGGCCGCGCTGCTCGCCACGCACGCCGCCGGCATTGTCGTCGGCAAACTCGGCACGGCGACGGCGAGCGCCGATGAAGTCGTCAATTCATTTAAGACGGAGGCGTAAAAGAGCGATGCCCATACGCGTGCGTAAGCTGCGACTGTTTTTCATCCTCCTCGTGCTCGCGTTCTTCGCGCTCGCGGGCGTGTTGCTCTACAAGGCGTTTCGCTATCCGTCGAGACAGGTGCAGTTCGCCGCCGCGCCCGACGTGCAGGTGAACGCTAACGCGGCGGCCGAGCATCTGGCGCAGGCGTTGCGCTTTCAGACCATCTCCAACGCCGACCCCGCACAGACCAAGCCGGACGAGTTTCTAAAACTGCACGACTATCTGGCGCAAACTTTTCCGCGCACGCACGCGGCCCTCACGCGCGAAGTCGTCGCCGGTTACAGCCTGCTTTATAAGTGGCCCGGTCAGGATGATCATCTGAAACCGATCCTGCTCTTGGCGCACATGGATGTTGTGCCGGTCGAGCCGGGCACAGAGACGCAGTGGACGCAGCCGCCGTTTGAGGGGCGCATCGCCGACGGCTACGTGTGGGGGCGCGGCGCATTGGACGACAAGGCGGCCGTCGTCGGCATACTTGAAGCTGTTGAGCAATTGTTGAGCGAAGGCTATCGCCCACAACGCACGATCTATCTCGCCTTCGGGCACGACGAAGAGTTGGGTGGATTGGCGGGTGCGCCGAACCTAGCGGCGCTGCTCAACTCGCGCGGCGTAACGCCTGAATACGTGCTCGACGAAGGGGGCGCGATCACGGAAGGAATCTTGAAAGGTATCAGCAAGCCCGTCGCCGTGTTGTGTACGGCCGAGAAAGGTTTCGTCAGCGTCGAGTTGACGGTCGAGGGCACGGGCGGGCATTCATCCGCGCCGCCGCCGCAGACGGCCATTGGGATTCTGAGCGCAGCAATTGATCGGCTGGAGACACAGCAGATGCCGGCCGCCTTGCACGACGTGGCCGAGCAGACGTTCGCTTACGTCGGCCCGGAAATGAATTTTCTGCCGCGCCTCGCGCTCGCCAATCTGTGGCTCATGCGCCCGCTCGTCGTGCGTCAACTGACGGCCGTGCCTGCCACCAATGCGCTCCTGCGCACGACCACCGCAACCACTATGTTTACGGGCGGCGTGAAAGACAACGTGCTGCCGAGCCATGCGCGCGCGGTTGTGAACTTTCGCGTCCTGCCCGGCGACACGGTGGCCGGCGTGCTCGAACACGTGCGCCGCACCGTTAATGATCCGCGCGTGAAGATCGACGTGCTCAAGAATGGGACGCCAACAAGCGAGCCGTCGCCTATCTCTCCGACAGATGTGCTGGGCTATCGCGTGATCGAGCGCACGATCCGCGAGTTGTTTCCCACAACCATTGTCACGCCGTCGCTCGTCATCGGCGCAACCGACGCGCGCCACTACACAAAGCTCTGCCCGAACATCTACCGCTTCATCCCGGCCCTCATGCACGCCGACGACCTCGAACGCATACACGGCACAAACGAGCGCCTGAGCGTCGAGAACTTCGCGCAGTTCATCAAATTTTACCGGCAGTTAATACGCAACTCGGACGGTTGAGCACGCCTGCTGCCGGGAGCGCGGGCATCCTGCCCGCCATGAGCGCTAGGAGCGCGAACAGATCGCCGCGTTAGCTCAAGCTTGAGTGTTTATGAAACATTTGCGCGTGCGTGCCGCACGCTTGGCGGGCAGGGATGCCCGCGCTCCCAGCATAGAGCAGCGCGCTACGTCGTGGGCAGTTGGACGTGCTATGTACTCTGACCGCCGGGTTGTGCCGGCAGCACATCAAGTTGCTGATACATGGCCATGAAGTCGAAGTTGTTCCACGCTTCGACGATCTGACCGGCGCGCCAGCGCGTGAGACACATGCCGGTGAACTCGACGGGCCGCTTGGTCGCCGCAAAGCCAAGTGTGTCGCCTTGATGTTTGCCGCGCACGGTGCAGCGCGCCGCGACCATGTCGCCCTCGGCGATGGTGTCTTCGACGACGACCTCTATGTCTGGGAAGGCGTCTTTGAACATGCGAAAGAACGGTCTGAAATTATCCGGCCCGCGCAAAGGCGCATCGCCCGCACCCGTCAGCCCGTGGGCTATCCCGTCGGCTGCGAACAACTCGTCAATCGCCTCCGCACGCCCTTTGTTCCAGACCTCCTCGAACCAGCGCCGGACGAGCGCCTTGTTGTCAGTTGTCATGTGCGGACTCCTTATTTAGCCCGGCGGCCAACTCATCGGGCGGCCGCCGAGGACGTGCAGGTGCAGGTGCAAGACCGACTGGCCCACGCCCGCGCCCGTGTTGATAACGGTGCGGTAGCCGCTCTCCGCCAAGCCTTGCTCGTTGGCGATGCGCGCCGCGATGCGCAGCATGTGCCCGAGCACGGCCTCGTCGCCGCGCCCCGCATCATCTAACGACTCGATGTGCTCGCGCGGGATCAGTAGCACATGCACGGGCGCTTGCGGGTTGATGTCGCGGAACGCAAGACAACGGTCGTCCTGAAAGATGATGTCGGCGTGCACATCGCCCGCGACGACGCGACAGAAGATGCAGTCTTGTTCAGCCATAGTGTTAATGATAAATGATGAATGATGAATGAAAGACTGTTTTTAATTCATCATTCATCGTTCCGCGTTCATCGTTTTCCTTTCACGCTTCCGTTTGCAGCACGCCAAGTTCGGCGGGCGGCGGCAGATTGGCCGTGACCGAGTCGCGCAGCCGCTCGATGTTTGCGCCGACGGCGCGCAGCTTCGCTTCGATCTTCTCGTAGCCGCGGTCGATGTGATAGACGCGCTCGATCAAGGTCTCGCCTTCGGCGACGAGACCGGCGAGCACGAGCGAGGCGGATGCGCGCAAGTCCGAAGCCTGTACGCGCGCGCCTGTCAATCGGACGGGGCCGTCCACGACGGCCGTGTTGCCTTCGATGCGGATGCGCGCGCCCATGCGCTGCAACTCGCCGACGTGCATGTAGCGATTCTCGAAGATCGTCTCGGTGATGCGCGCCTGTCCTTTGGCTTGCGTCATCAGCGTCATGTACTGCGCCTGCATGTCGGTGGGGAAGCGCGGGTGCGGCTCGGTCACAACATCGCTCGCGCGCAAAGCCCCGACGCAGCAGCGCACGTGCAGCGTACTCTGATTGATCTCTTCAATCTCGACGCCTGCATCGCGCAGCTTGGCGATGACGATGGCTGAGTGTTCAGGCCGGCAGTCTTTCAACTCAAGCTCGCCGTTCGTGATCGCCGCCGCGACTAGAAACGTGCCGGTCTCGATGCGGTCGGGGATGATTGTGTGCTCGGCCGCGCCCAACGCTTCGACGCCCTCGATGGTGATGGTCGGCGTGCCCGCGCCGCGCACGCGCGCGCCCATGCGATTCAGGAGTTCGGCCAAGTCTGCGATCTCCGGCTCGCGCGCCGCGTTGTTGATGACGGTGCGCCCTTCGGCGAGCGTCGCCGCCATCATCAGATTCTCCGTGCCCGTCACGGTCACTTTGTCGAACGCCACTTCCGCGCCGCGCAGCCGCCCGCGCTGCGGCGCGCGCGCGACCACGTAGCCCGCTTCCAGATTGACCTGCGCGCCCAACAGCTTCAACGCTTCAAGGTGCAGATCGATGGGCCGCGTGCCGATGGCGCAGCCGCCGGGTAAGCTCACTTTCGCCTTGCCGAAGCGTGCCAGCAGTGGCCCCAATACGAGCACCGACGCGCGCATCGTCTTCACCAACTCATAAGGCGCTTCAAACAGTTCGATGTGCGCCGCCTTGAGCTTGTGCGTGCGCAGTTCCGGCGTCAGCGCAGTCGCGCCCAAGTCTTCGAGCAGACGCCGCTGCGTGATGATGTCGCGCACGTAGGGCACGTTGTGCAGCGTCACGCTCTCGCCCGTCAAAAGGGCCGCCGCCATGCACGGCAGCGCCGAATTCTTTGCGCCGCTGATCTGCACGCGCCCGTGCAACGCCTGCCCACCGTTGATGCGAAACTTGTCCATAGCAGCGTACAGGTCAGAGGTCAGAGGTCAGAGGTCAGTGCAGACAGTTTTTAACTGACCTCTGACCTCTAGCCTCTGACCTCTGAAGTTGGGGCGGATTTTAACACGAGCCGCGAAGAGCGACTAGCCGCTCGCGCGGGCATGGCTGGTGTGTTAGAGACGCGATGGGAAATGTGTGCTTGGCAACGTGGCCGATACTGGGTTGACCGGCCTTAATCGCGGGGCGACCGGCCTTAATAAACTTTGATTGCCCGGCGAAGATTTTTAATCCGCTGCTGCGGCATGATCTACATGTTCGTGGATTAGACGTGCAGATAATTGGATGGGTAATGACATAGTCTGATGGGTCGCAGGCAGCCGTTGGCGCGCTGATGACGCGGCTGATTTTAGGGCCGCACTTTCGTCATCACTTTACGGCCGTTCGACATCAGGGGCGAAGCGTTAGTCACATTCCGCAACCCTTGCCGAGCATAATCTATTTATCTTACGGCAAGTATATTTTACGAAGGAGGCTGGCACGAATATGAAAGCGGATCATGGGGTCACATTGGCCAAGGCGCAAACCGGCGTCGGGTTAGCGCCGCAGTTCATGCGCATGGCGGCGGTGCAGGATTTGGCTAACACCCTGCTCACCGAGATTAAAGGGATCGGCGAGTTGCGCGAGTTGAACTTCGCGGCCGGCATCAACATGAAAGCTGAGATGCGCCGCTACGAGACGGAGTTGATCCGGCTCGCGCTCCGGCTCACCGGCAACAATCAAGTGCGCGCGGCGCGGATGCTCGGCATTAAAACCACGACGCTCAACGCTAAGATCAAGCGGTTTCGTATTCCTATTTAAGGCGCGAGCGGCGCGCACATTAATTCCGTCCGATGGCTTTCATACTGGCAAGAGGGTGCTTATGACTTCCCTGACCTTAGTCACGACGGCACACGCGGACGCAAATATTACGACGGTTGCGCTGTCTGCGGCGGCCGGCGCGCGGCGGGCGAGTTTGCCCGTCCTCGCCACGGCGAACGACGTGCGTGAGCTTGTGCAGTATTTGAAGAAGCGCCCACACGGCATAGACGTGTCCGAGATCGCGCAACCGATCCGCAAACGCATCTTCTTCCCGCCCAAGATCGCGGCGTATGAGTATTGGGGCTTGGTCACGCGCACCGGCGAGCGTCTGACCTTGACCCAATTCGGCCGGGAGTTTGCGCAACGACTCGACCCTGAGGCCGTGGCCTATCGCGCGCTGCTCGACGCGACGAGCGCCTACCGCGCAGCGCTCGCGCGCCTCTACGCGCAAGGCTCAAGCGTGGTCACACACGAGGAAGTGATCGCGTGCTGGCGCGCACACCTCCCGCGCGAGACTGATGAGACCGAGTTATCGACGTTGCGGGCCGGCGTAGTCTGCTTTTTCCATCTCTGTCAGGCGGCTGAGTTGGGCACGATGACGCTCGGCAAACGCGGCCAACCGACGCGTCTGCGCCTGCTGCGCACAGAACTCAAACGCCATCTTGAGACCAACCGCGCAGACACGCATGACAACTCCACCACACCGCGCGCGGAGGTTGATGCAACCTCCGCGACGACGAATTTGCGCGTCTACGTTTCGCATCCGGCCGGTGCAGCCGTCGTCGAGCAATTATTGGAGACGCTGAGGCTGGCCGATGCGACATATTGTCTGGGCGAGCGCGGCGCAACGGAGCGCGCACAAACGGGCGCGCATGTGATCGCAGCGATGCGTGCGTGCGACCTCGGCATCGTCGTACTCGGGCCGGAAGACTTCGACGAGGTTGCGCCGAACGTAGGTGGCACGCTGGCCGAGCGTGTGCTAAACGAGATCGGCACGGCGTTCGTCTGCTTCGACGGTCGCCTATTGTTGCTGCACGAAGAGTCTCTGCCGCTGCCCGCCGCGCTGCAAGCTTTCCAGTGTACTTTTCGCGGTGCAGAATTGACGTGGGCTGGCGGTATGAAGTTGCTGCGAGCGTTGAAAAGTTTTCGCGCTGCTATGCGCCCGCGCTCGACGGCGGCGCGGCGTTGAGACTTCTCAACGCGGCCGGGCGTGGGTCGCGAACGTGTGCGCGGTGCGGCTTACTTGTCTGCTTAAGGGTCGCACCCGGCCGACCGCCGGGACTGTGACGCAGACGCGTCAGGGCGCAAGCCCCACGCGCCTGAGCACCTCGCGAAAGCGCGGGTCGGCGCGCAGGCTGTCGAGGAAGGGATCGACCTTCACGTGCAGCAGCCAAGGATCGCGCCCCTTGTAAGCCGCATCTAGGCGCGCGAACGCGTGCTCACGCTCACCCAGCCCCGCGTACACCAGAGCCTCAAGATAGGGCGAGATGTAATGCCGCTCGGCCGCCGCTTGCAGTTCGCGCAACAGTTCGTGCGCGCGCTCTTTGCGACCCGACACCGCGTAGTTGAATGCGATGAGCGCGGTGGTCTGTTGCTTGTGCTCGACGAGCGGCGTCTGCGTCAGTTCCGTGATCGCTTCGTCGTGCCGGCCGGCGTGCGTTAGGGCCGCGCCCAGATAGTATTGGGCGGGCGAGAAGTCCGGGTTCAACTCAAGAATGTGTCTGAATTGTGCGACGGCGCGGTCGTACTGCCGCCCGAAATAGAAGGGCAAGCCTAAATCCGTGCTGTGCAGGAGCGAGCTGGCATCGAGCGTCTGCGCGTGTTTGAAATATGCTACTGACTCGTCGAAGCGCGCCCGCAGCATCAAGAACCAACCGTACCAGTGCAGTGCGGTCGCGTAATTCGGATCGGCATCAATGGCGCGCTTGTAGTTGCGCTCGGCCGCGTCCCAATCCCACTCGTGATAAAGCGCCACCTCGGCCAGCGATGCCCACGGGCGCGCGAAATTCTCGTCCAACTCACACGCCTTCAGCGCATAAGCTTTCGCTTGCGGGAAGACTTCAGCCGGCGCGCGATAGAGATATTCGCCGAGCATCAGATACGAATCGGCCAGCCCAACATAACCAAGCGCGTTGTCTGGATACGCGGCGACGATCTGTTGCGCATACTCGATGGCGGTTAGGAGGCCCTTCTCCGTGCGCATGTTCCAGAAGTAGCGCCCCTTGACATACAGTTGATAGGCTTCGAGGTCTTGGCCGTATTGCGGCACGGTCTGGCCAGTTGTCGGCCCGCCGAGCTCCAGCCGGAGCGCCTGTGTGATGCGCTCGGAGATCGCATCCTGCACGGCGAAGGCGTCGGTGAACGTCTCGTCAAAATGATCGGCCCAGATCGTGCTGTCGCCGTCCACGCGGATGAGTTGCACGTTGACGCGCACGCGCTCGCCCAAATGTTGGATCGTGCCGTCGAGGACGGCTTCGACGCCGAGTTCGCGTCCGACAACCGGCAGATCGCGGGGCGCGTCCACGTAACGCAGGATCGCATTGGTGGGGCGCACGGCGAGTTGTTTGAGTTTAGTTAAATTAGTGATCAGCGTATCGGCGATGCCGAGGCCGCCGAAGTGTTCGCCGCTGGGCGGATTGAGCAGGGTAAACGGGAGCACGGCGAGCGTGAGCGGCACGTGCGCGCTGCCGCCTGCGCCGGTTCGCTGTGGGGGGTCTTGCGCGCTCTCGTCATAGACCTCTCTGACTTTGGCGACGAAGCGATACCCTTGCATCGGCACGGTCACTAGATAGCGATGATCGTTCGGGCTTTCGCCCATCACCTTGCGCAGCACGAAAATGTTCTGCGTCAGGTTGCCTTCCTCGACGATGCCGCCGTGCCAGATCAACTTGATCAGTTCATCTTTACTGAGCAGCCGGCCGTGATGCTGCACGAAGACGAGCAACGTGTCGAAGACTTTCGGCGTGACCGCAACGGGCTTGCCGTCCTTTAACAGCAGCCGCTCCGAGGGCAGCAACCGGAAGGGGCCGAATTCATACCCGATGAGCCTGCGTTCTGCCGTCATGGCGTTGAGAAATTTTGATAAGTTCTGAGCCGCGCCCGAAGCTACTTGAGCGACGGGGCGGAAATACGTTGTCGGCACGATTAGGTTATTCATCACACTATCCGCGCCGTCTATGCGCCGGCAGGCTCCAGCGCCGACGCACACGATTATTTTGGATACAACGCTGTTTCGATGACACATGTCGCATGGCCCGTTGTCAACGTGGCCAGCCTGCTCCGGGAAAATGGATATTTATCCAACCGCTCGTCACCACCATTCAACCGCCCGTCACCGCTCATTACAAGCACGCTGCCGCACTGCCCGATCACCTGACCGAGTCTTTGCGCGCGCCGACTTCGGGTTCGGGCCTTGCCGCGTGCGCCAACTTGCGCTGCGGCGGTGTGGCTGAATGGAATTGCTGGTGAGGTGGCGGAAGAGGTGGCGGTGCAGTTCTCGGGCGGCAAGGCCGGGATGGCGCTGGCTATCGGGCCCGCGCTCAGTGTGCGGCTGAAGTTTCGGCGAACGCCGCGGCCACTGCCGGGCCGACGACGTACTGGGAGAAGAGCGCGTTCCGGACCTTACTGTCGCCGGCAAAGAGTTGCCGAAACTCATCGAGGTTCACACTCTTCCGCGTCTGGGCCAACGTCTCGCCGCGCGCCACGGCGGCGGCGGTTTGTTGCTGCACTGAAGTCATCAGACGGGTCACGAGTTGCACATACGAATCATCATGCATGATGGGGCCATGACCGGGCACGATCAAGCGCGGCTGCAACGCACGCAGCTTGTCGAGGCTCGCAGCCCAATCGCCGATGTGTGATTGATCCGCGCCGATGAACGGCACGGGCCAGACCACGAGATCACCGGCCGCCACGATGTGCTCCTGCGGCAGATGCACGACCAGATCGCCGGCCGTATGGCCACGCCCCACCTGCCTGATCTCGATGGTGCGGCCACCGTGATATAGCGTGAGTTGGTCGCCCAGCGTGATCGTCGGCAGGATTGGCTCGTAGCCCGGCGGCACGGTCATATAGCCCTCGCCCAACGCAATGTCGCTTAAGTAGCTGGCGCGCTCTTCTTCGGTCAACGGCAGCCCCTGAATGTTTTTATTGTTCTTGACGCTGTTGCGCAGTAGCTCAAGAAAACCGGGAATGCCTTCGTGGAACTTTTTGCGGTTCGTCATGCCGGTGGTGGGCAGGTACGCGCGCGTGCTGGCATGAGCGATGAACTCGACGTTGGGGAAGGCCTCACGATAAACCTGATTGCCAATGATGTGGTCGTCGTGCCAGTGCGTGTTGATTACGTAGCGCACCGGCTTGGGCGTCAGCTTCCTGAGGGCCGCCAACACCGCTTTCGTCGTGGCCGCGTTGGACTGTGCATCGACGACGACCACGTCATCAGCACAGATGATAAAGAGGCTATTCGATTCGACAGCAAAGCCCGGCGGGTCATCGCGGATGACGGCGTAGATGCCGTCGCCGAGCTGTTGCACGTGGAAGTTATCGCGGACGCTTCGAGTTGCGCCGCCCTGCGGTGCGGAGGCTGCGCCGCCGGCCGTGCCGAGTAGCAAGAGCACGGCTAATGCTCCGGCGCGGGCCAGCCGCTGTGGTCGAGTCATCATGGTTACCTTCGCTGCCTCTGTTTCGGCGACTGGAGATAGATAGCGCCGCCGGATAGCGCGTTAGGTTAGCTCACGCGGGCTTCAATTCGCCTTCAATCTCTCTCAAAAATTATTAATGAGGCCGCAGTAGATCGTGGCCGCGCACGGGCGCTGGCGCGGCCTCGATTGATCATTAGCACCCGCTATCCTGATCCGAAACTCGTTATTGTTTAAGAAGTCGTTGCTGTTTTTTCCGTCGTCGTTGGCTGCGCAAACACACGCGCCCGCGCAAAACTTAATCATACACATCATTTAGCCGCACCGTCAGATCACCCGGCATAGCCCTTGCCCATTCGCTGCCACCGACTCGCTGACCCGGCGACAACGCAAACGGGTCTGCGAGGACGTTTCGGTCTCCCCGTTCGCGCTGCCAGCCACGCCCGCGTCTTGGTCTCTGAAGTTATTGGGCGAGCAGCGAGGCACAACATTTCAGGAGGAAGCAGATGAAGCACTTGAGAATCGGATTCGTCGCGCTGCTACTGCTACTGCTCGCGACCGCCCCCGTCAGTCTGCACGCGCAGACGACCGCCGGGTCGCTCACGGGCACGGTCACAGACCCGTCCGGCGCCAGCGTCGCCGGGGCCAACGTCGTCGTGCGCAGCACCGCCACCAGCCAAGAGTTCACCACGCAGACCACCGACAACGGTACGTACCAAGTGCCCGCGCTCCCGAGCGGCATGTACACCGTGACGGTGACTGCGCCAAGTTTCAAACAAGCCGTCGTGCAGCGGGTCAAAGTCGACGTCGGCTCGCCGTCAACCATCGATGTCGCGCTCGAAGTGGGCGCGGTCAACGAGACGGTGACGGTCGCAGCGGCCGGCGGCGAGTTGATCAACACGCAGACGGCGACCGTCGGCACGACCATCACGGGCCGCCAGATCATCGAGCAGCCACAGTCGTCGCGCGACGCGCTCGACCTCGTGACGCTCCTGCCCGGCGTGCAGAACACAGGTCGCCCGCGCCAGTCGTCGGTCAATGGACTGCCGAAGGGCGCGATCAACATCACGATTGACGGCGTCAACGTGCAGGACAATTTGATCAAGTCGCAGGATGGGTTCTTCACCTTCGTGCGCCCGCGCGTGGATGCGATTGATGAAGTGTCGATCTCAACGGCCACGCCCGGCGCAGAGTCGGCATCTGACGGCGCGGTGCAGATCAAGTTCGTCACGCGCGGCGGGACAAACGATCTGCGCGGCTCGGTCTATTGGTATCACCGCGAGCCGACTCTCTCGGCCAATTACTGGTTTCAGAACTTGCAGCCAGCTAATCCAGCGACGGGGAAAGCGCCGCGGCTGCGCGTACTGTTGAATCAGTTTGGTTTTCGGGCGGGTGGGCCTATCGTCGTGCCGAAAGTTTATGATGGGCATGACAAGGCGTTCTTCTTTGTGAACTACGAAGAGTACCGGTTGCCGGAACAACAGTTGCGCAATCGCAACATCTTCAACTCGAACATCATCGGCGGCGCGACGCCCGGCAACTTCACCTATACGACTGCCTCCGGTGCGACAAACACAGTCAACCTGTTGGCGGTGGCGGGCGCGCGTGGGCTAACGAGCACGCTTGATCCAACCATCGGCAGTCTGCTCGCTGCGATCCGCGCCAGCACCACACAGGGCGGCTTGCAGGCCATCACTGGTCAACCGAACTTCCAACGCTTTAGTTTCGTCGCCACCAACTTGCAGAAGCGCAAGTTTCCGACCGTGCGCTTCGATGTGAACCTGACGAAGAATCACCACCTTGAGAACATCTGGAACTACCAACAGTTCCGCAGCCCGATCGATTTCCTGAACAACCTCGACCCTTCGTTCCCCGGCTTCCCGAACTCCGCCGGGCAGAGTTCGAACCGCTTCACGAACACGACGGCGCTGCGCTCTACTCTGTCGGCGAGTCTGGTGAACGAGGCGCGGCTCGGCTTCGAGGGCGGCAACAGCTTCAGTCCGGTGTCGCCGACACAGTTCGCCAATCAGGGCGGCTTTGATCTCGCCTTCAGCGACAGCGTCAACCAGAGCGTCGTCTTAAGCGACGTGACCGCCAACAACTTCCCGAACCAAGTCGCGTTGGGTGCGTTCGGCAACCAGTCGAGCCGGCGCAACACGCCCTTCACGACCTTCACCGACAGCCTGACGTGGGTCAAGGGCCAACACAGTTTCAACTTCGGCGGCGACTACACGACCATCAAGTCGTTCCAGATCGGACAAGCACTGGTCGCACCGACGGCCTTCTTCGGCATACAGGGCGGCGACCCGGCCGAAGATCTCTTCTTCGACCCGACCATCTCGGCCGCAAACTTCCCCGGCGCGAATGCCACCCAACTAAACGAGGCAGCGCAGATTTACGCGCTGCTCACGGGGCGCATCACCAACCTGACGCGGACGGCCTTCTTCGACGAGAACGGCAAGTACTCTTTGCAGGGGCAGCAGACGACGCGCTTCCGGCAACGGCAGTTCGGCGTCTTCGCGCAGGACGCTTGGCGCTTCCGCCCGAATCTGACGTTGACTTATGGGCTGCGTTGGGAGCCGCAAGAGGCTCCGACCTCGCAGAACAACGTCTTCGCTAAGACGGACGTGGCCGGCGCATTCGGCGTCTCCGGTGTGGGTCGCCTGTTCCAGCCCGGCGTCCAAGCCGGCGCACGCCCCGCGCAGTACACGGCCCTCAAGCCGGGCGAAAAACTCTATGCGACCGATTGGAACAACTTCGCACCCACGATCGGCTTCGCCTATCAACCCGAATTCAAGAGCGGACTCCTGCACCGCGCTTTCGGTAACTCGGGCCAGAGTGTCTTGCGCGGCGGCTTCTCCATTGCCTACGTGCGCGAAGGTCTCTCGCTCGTCATCCAGCCGGTGCAGGGTCATCCCGGCGGCATCGCCGACGCCAGCCTGAACGCTGGCATAGACTTCGCGCCCGGCACGCTGTTCCGTGATCGCGCCGGCCTGCCGGCGGCCGTCGTCCCGACCGCACCGAACTTCCCGATCACGGGCAACGTGTTCGACGCCGCAGCCCCTTCGGCCTTCGACCCGCATCTGAAGACCGGCTACGTCGAATCGTGGACGGGCGGCTTCCAACGCGAGTTGACCAAGGACACGGTCTTCGAGGTGCGCTACGTCGGCACGCGCGGCATCAAGCTGCCGCGCCGCTACGCCCTAAACGAAGTGAACACGATTGAGAACGGCTTCGCCAACGAGTTCCTGCTGGCGCAGCAGAACCTGCTCGCCAATCGCGCGGCGGGCCGCGGCAACAACTTCCGCTACTTCGGCGCGGGCACGGGCACTAACCCGCTGCCGATTCTGTTCTCGTTCTTCACGGGTCAGCCCGCTTCGGCCGGCGCGAACAATGCGGCGGCTTACACTTCGTCGAGTTTCGCCAACACCGGGTTCATCACCACGCTGCTGCCGAACAACAACAATGTGGTCGGCTTTGCGACCACGCTCAGCAGCGGCGCGGGCGGCTCGCCGACGACCGGCGACTTCTTCTTCAACAACGGCATCGCGGCCGGGCTGCCGGCGAACTTCTTCGTCGTCAACCCCGACGCGATCCTGACGAACGCGGCGCTGACGGATAACGGGCAGAAGACGTGGTACGACGGGCTGACCTTCGAGGTGCGGCGGCGCATGTCGCAGGGGCTGTTGTTGCAGGCCAACTACACCTTCTCCAAGTCGTTGACCAACTTCTTCGCTTCGAGCCAGACGAACCTGAACAGCTATGTGACGCTGCGCGACTTGGGCTTGAGCAAACGACTCTCGCCCTATGATCAGCGCCACGCCTTCAAGGTCAACTGGATTTACGAACTGCCCCTGGGCCGCGGCAAGCTGATCGGCGGCGACGCGAACGGCTTAGTTGATCGGCTGATCGGCGGATGGGAATTCCATGGCACGACGCGCGTGCAGTCGGGGCGCGCGTTCCGGCTTGGCAACGTGCAACTGGTCGGCATGTCAGTGCAGGACTTGCAGCACGCGATTGAGATTCGCAAAAGCGGGAACGGGGTCGTCTTCTTCCTGCCGGCCGACATCATCCAGAACACACAGCGCGCGTTCACCTTCTCGTCGGCGTCGAACGCAACAACGATTGCGAGCGGCGGCTATGCCACGCCGCCCACGGGTCGCTTCATCGCGCCCGCCGGCTTCGGCGGCTGCGTGCAGCGCTTCGTCGGGCAGTGCGGCTTTAGCGATCTGGTGCTGCACGGGCCGCGCTTCGTCCGCGTGGACATGAGCGTGGTCAAGCGGATCAGGTTCACAGAGACGACGAACCTCGAGCTGCGCGGCGAATTCCTGAACGCGATCAACAACCAGAACTTCTTCGTCGGCGGCGCGGCCTCGGTGGACGCGGCGGCGGTGACGAACTTCGGCGCGGGCGCGTTTGGGCAGACGGCCTCTGCCTATCAGGACATCTCGACGACGAATGATCCGGGCGGGCGGCAGGTGCAGTTCGTCATCCGCTTCAACTTCTAATCTAACCCACAAGCACCAGACGCGGGCGGAGCAGCTTATTGCTCCGCCCGCGTCTGTTCGTATCAACTTGCACAACTGCGCAGGCAGCTTAGGGTGCAAGCGCCGTGAGTTCCGCGCCGCAGACCGCTTCGACTAACGCGGTGTTCCGTTCGCTCTGCGCCTCGTCCAATCCATCATTGGGAATCAACCACTGCTGGTCGTCCCGTCGGATCAGGTGGGCCAGTTCGTGCAGCAAGATGAGCACGCGCGCCGGGCGCGTATTCGGCGCGAAACTGCCCACGCGCGGAATGGCTGCGTGCGTGCTGCCATTGTTATCTTGAAAGAATGACCCCGTACGATTGAGCGCGGCCTGCGCAAACCGGCGATAGGTCTGCCCGGTCGAATTGAGGTGCACGATGGTGGTCGGGCCGGTCATGCGCATACCGATGTGCGAATCTGCAAAGGTGCTCATGGTCAACTGCGCGGCCAATTCGTTGAGCGCTATGAGCGCCACCCGGCCGCCAAAGAATTCGCTACAAGGATTAGGCGTGCTCAGGATGTGATACGTATCCAGATAAGCCGCGCGGTAGAGCTTGGACTTGTCTTTGAGCGGCAACGGCGCTGGCAGCAGCAACGGTGTGGGCGGCACAAGCACGGGTAGTTCGAGGGCGGCGGGTGCTGGCTGGCCGGGCGGCAGGAAAGTTGTGGCCAATTGGGTTGGCGGCGCTTGGGTTTGAGCCGCAACAGGTTTGGCCGCAGCCCACAGGCAGAAGGCAAACAGCAGTAAGCCATAACGAAGTCTCATCGCGACCTCCCTAGGCTCCTGTTATTCGCGCGCAGTAAGTGGCCCTTACTGCTCGTTACTTATGGTGCAGCAAAGCACTGACGGAAATAGGAAGGTCGTAGGCTCAAGGCTCCGGCGCTGTCAGTCGCTAAGATAGATGGGGCGACTGCACTCCGAGTTACAAAATGTGACCAGCGCACCGAGGGCACAGACGAGCGGCCGGAAATAAGTTATGAATAACACCAAGCATCAGCGGGGTACGGACGATCACTCGGGCCGCGCTTGCTGTGGCTGCGGGCATCGGCGCGTCCGCACGACATAAGTTGTGCGCCGCAGGGCGGCGGGTGCGTGTGAGATCGTTACCCCGCCGCTTTTACTTGGCCACTTCAGCCAGCCGCCCAACCTGCCCTACGTGCCGCCGCCTAATTCTGTCACATAGGTGCAAACGCTGCGGGCTTTCGTTGTCGCGATAGATTAGACGGCGAACTGGGCGTAAAACATGACGCCCTTTAGGGCGTATAATTTTAGTTATGCCGCTAATCGTAGCCAGCACCACATTTCTTGACATATATGACCGCTATTGATATTAGTGGCACGCAATAGCTAATTGCATCGCCTCATTGAATTCTTCAGCCGCTTATCCTCGTCCTCAATTCGTTTGAGAACACGAGCGCAAATAAGGAGGAGAGCATGAAAGTACTAGCCGTATTTGCCAATCCCCGAGGAACCAGCGCACTACGCTTAGGCGAAGAGGATAGAAAGATTCAAGAATGTATCCGCCTGAGTAAACATCGGGATAATATACAGCTTATTATTAAACATGCTGTAACTATTGATGACGTAAGACGTGCGTTATTGGATGACGATTTTGATATTATTCATTTCTCAGGACATGGTACGGGAACAGGGCTGGCATTCGAAGATAACTTAGGGCGCATTTATGTCCCCCCACGTGACGCTGTTGGTTCTCTACTCCAAGATTTCGTCCCGCCTCTCCAATGCGTCCTAATGAATGCCTGCTACTCTACGTCGCAGGGTAGATTCACTTCTTTAGGAATTCCCTTCACTATTGCAATGGAAGGCCCCATTTCTGATGATGCTGCAATAATTTTTACAGGTGGTTTTTACGATTCAATTGGTGCTGGTAAGGACGTTGAGTTTTCGTTCCGGCAGGGCATTCATGCTCTCAGACTAGCGGGCCACGCTGATAGCATTGTTCCGAAAATTTTGCATAAGGGAGAAAGCATTACAATTGAAGGTGAAGAGACTGTATCTACTGATGGGACACGAGCAAATTCACAACCCGCTCAGTTTCAAGCGCAACCACTATTAGTGGGAATAGGGCTTGATGTATCTGGTTCTATGAAAGCAAGCATTAACAATAGATTTGGAATCAAACAAACGAGGCTAGAAGGATTTGGAGAAGCATTAAGTCAGGGGATAGCCAAGAGTAAAGGTTTCCTAGAATCTGTTCAGAAAACTGATGCTCCAGTTGATTTGTTCGCTTATGCTTTTGGATTACGTACAGGGGATGTTTGTGATCTTTTCTCCCTTATCAGGGTAGCTGGCGAGATCATATCAAAAGAAGAGATAGAGGAGCTTAAAGAGCGTTACACTTTAGAAATCAAAAGACGGTACTCTGACCGATCAGATTTAGGAGAGCTTGCGTCCCTTGCGCGGCGCTTCGGTTACGGCAGTCTTGTTGATTCCGCTACGAGTGCGGCTCGTGCTAATGCTGAAACTGAGATCAGGAATCGTATTCTTGCTGAGGTTCAACGGAGACTGTCAGCGCAACTTCAAACCGTAGGTGACACCACTTTAGGGATCAACGAGCTTGCTGAACTATGGAAGGGGAGTTCAAGCAGCTTTGCTGATGCTGAAGGTCTTATCTTTGGTGATACACCAATGTGTGCGGCACTGCGAAAAATCGAAAACAGGTTTAGAAAAGAATTAAAGAAACGCGCTGACCAAAGTCTATTACCAATCTTACTTTTTGTTTCAGACGGTGAGCCAACAGACGGAGAACCTGAAGAGTTGGCAAAGCAAATGAGAGACCTTGGCGTCACTATAATCTGTTGCTATATAACGAATCAAGATGTAGGAGAACCACGCACACTATTTCCTGCGGCTGGTAAAAACTGGCCGTCGGGCGCGCGAAAAATGTTTGAGATGTCTTCCTTATTACCAGAAGATTCTCCATTTAAGTTCTACCTACTCCGGCAAGGATGGACGATTGCCCCAGCCGCTAAAACTTTCATTCAGGTCAACCGCTCGGAAATTCTTGAGGAACTCGTAGGTCTTGCCTTATGTCCTATTGAAACAGGATACCAGCTATTACCGGAAGGACAATAAAACCCCTATTGCTGCAAATTCGTCGCGGCATAACAACTCATTCCAGCCGACGCCTCGATAGCGTCTCTTTCATCGTTGTGTAGCGGGTCGAATGTTGTATTCTGCTCGCTCGTCGCGGCTGAATTCGGCCGTTAGACGGCAAGTGAGCGCTTGCGTATGAACGATTGGTTTAAAGAAATTGGGTCGGGCAATGAACTGGCGGCGAGCGCCGTAGAAGAGCTACTCAGTTCGGGCTTCGTCATTATTTCCGGCCCCGTGGCCAGCGAGCGACTGACGCAATTCGCCCAAGCGTATGATTTGGCTGTGGCCAGCGCGGCGCCCGCTGACGTATCGGTGGGTAGTGAAAATACGCGCGTCCACGACTTGGTTAATCGTGGGGCCGCATTCGACGAGTTATATGTCTACCGCCCAGTGCTCGAAGCGTGTTGCCGCGTCATCAGCCGGCCCTTCAAGCTCAGCTCACTGCTTGCGCGAACTGTGCGACCACGTTCACAGGCCCAGTCTCTGCATGTGGACTTTAGGGCCGACGCGGATGGATGGCCGCTGGTTGGTTTCATCATCATGGTGGACGATTTTCGGATAGATAATGGGGCCACTCGGTTTGTGCCCGGTTCGCACAAGTGGCCCACAATTCCAAGCGACGTTATGACAGACCTCACGTCAGATCACGAACATCAGGTCGTGGCGTGTGGCGCGGCGGGTTCTGTCATCATCTACAACGGGTCTGTTTGGCACGGGCACATGGCCAATCGGAGCGATGTGCCGCGGCGTTCGGTGCAAGGTGCTTTTATCCGTCGTGCGGCCAAGTCGGCGATTGATCAGGCGGCGCGCATACTGCCGCAGACTCGCGCTCGCATCAGTCCCCTTGCGGAATATCTGCTGGCCCTCTAACAACTCATGCAATCTGAGCGGCATTAGATTGCTTGTCATCTGCGCGACTTGAATGCTTGCTGCAATCCTTCCCGCCCAGTGCATGCGACCGTTAGACGTTGGGCAATGAACATGCGCCACACGATAAATGGAGTTGCTCATGGAGATTAAGATAGACGATCTGAAAGGCTCAGAGATACACGAACTATTGCAAGAACATCTGCGGAACATGAGGCGCATCTCGCCGCCTGAGAGTGTGCATGCGCTGGATATTGAGGGTTTACGCAAACCGGAAATTACGTTTTGGACGATCTGGGAAGGTACTGTGCTACTCGGCTGTGGCGCACTCAAAGAACTGGACGCGCAACATGGCGAAATCAAATCGATGCGGACAGCTTCGATGCATCTGAGAAAGGGCGTGGCGAAACATCTGCTGAAGCACATACTGGCCGAAGCCAAGCGGCGTGGCTATAGCCGGTTAAGTTTAGAGACGGGATCAATGGCGGCGTTCGAGCCGGCCCGTAAACTATACGCCGGTTTTGGCTTTACCTATTGCGCACCGTTTGCGGATTATGTGGTAGACCCGAATAGCGTATTTATGACCAGAGCGCTTTGAGTTTTTTGTTTTGGCCGCACAGAGCATGCAACCGGCGCGGCAGTCAGCTTGGCTGTCCACGAGTACTTGGATGTCATGTGCAGAGACTGCCGCCGCGTCAATGCGAGCGTTAGACCAACCACTTGGCGCTGGCTAATCACAGCGGCGGGCGGCGCGCGTTGTTAGCCGCTCTGCTTGCGCGCCCATGCCTTTTGATACTCATCATTCTCGTTGTGCGCAATGATGGCCAGCACCTTCGCGTCCGCCGCCATGTCGCCGCCTAGAAAGTAGCTCGTCTCACAGGCATAAAGAAGTTCGGCGGCGACATTAAAGAAGCGCCACTCGATCTCAACCAGATGAATGCTCGCGCCGACGGCTTGGACGCGCCTGATCGTGTACTGCCAGTCGCGGGCGCCAAGCTGCTCGTAACGCCGGCTGAGCGCGTCCATGTTGGCTGCAAGGCCATCCTTATCGCCCAGCACAATCGCGCCGTCCTTCGTCAGAAACGGCAGCGGCACGCAGAACTTCGCCAACAAGCTGCGCTTCGAGTCTGCGTGAAAAGCCGCCGCATAATCGGCAAAGAATGTCTCGATCCAGTTGGGTATCATGACAACTCCGTGCACTGGCGGCGCGCTGGCTGCATGCCGTTGTCGGGTGCGGCTAAGAAAGAGCGGCCCTTGCTTTACTCTGCCGCCGCCAAGAGTTCGGACACCGTCTTGAAACTGTAACCTTGCGCCTTCAACCCTGCGATGATCTTTTGCACTGCCTGCAACGACGCGCTCCGATTCTTGTACATCACGTGCAGGATGATAATTGAGCCGGGGCGCGTCCGCGCCAACACATAGGCGGCGATCTTATCGGAGTCTGCTGCGCTCTCCGGGTCCGAATCCGGTTCGACATCCCACGTGATGCTCTTCCGGCCAGTCTTGGCTAAATAGTAGGGCAGCGTGAAAAGCTTCTTGCCATAAGGCGGGCGAAAATATATTTCGCCTTGATAACCGGCCGCTCTGATCAACTTATCCGTCCGCTCAATCTCCTGCCGCACGAACGAAGGCGTGACGAGTACCATCCGCTCATGCGAATACGAATGGTTACCCAACTCATGGCCCGCGGCCACAATCTGCTGCCCCGCCGCCATGTTCTGCTCCAACTCAGCCCCAATGACAAAGAATGTGGCGCGGACTTGCTCTTGGTTGAGGACAGAGAGAATCTGGCCGGTGGCATCTGGTGTCGGGCCATCGTCGAAGGTGAGGGCCACGACCTTTTGTGCAGTGTTGACTCTGGGAATGAGTTGCCCAAAAAACTGAAACGTGCGGGAGCGACTAATTTGCCAGAGCGCAATCAAGCCGACAATGATAAAAGCTGCTATGACCAACAAATAAAGCTTCTTCATAACACAACGCTTTTCCCAGCAGCTCAGCGGCGCGCCTAACGCCCGGCAGCACCCGCCCGCACACAACTACGCAGACATTCAATCTTGCGCATGGCATCATGCTGATGCGGGTCGGGTGCGTGCCATTCCTATGCAAGTCAAGACTCAAGCAGCGACACTACTCCCAGACCGACTCAGAAGTAGCCGCAGCTCGGTCGTGATGATCTGCTCCCGCGCGCGCTTGTGGCGGATGAGGGAGAGCGTGTCCGGTGTACCTCCACGCTCCTATTCGGGATCAAGAGTCCCACTCCATGATTCGGGCAAGGGCTTATCGACAGGTCACACTGTTAGCCGGGCTTGGCTCCGAGGAGTTGGCCCACAACGGCATCCGACCCTCGCCCTATCTCCCTCACGTCTCTAGCGAGGCGTGAGCATGATACACCGGACGAGTGGACTTGTATCATGTCCTGTTAGACGGCGTTCAGATGTAGCCTGCCACACGTGTTTTACTGACCCCGCTTAAGGGACACGTTTTATTGCACGTTTATTCCCAACCATGAGATTGAAACCAACTGGCACGGCTAAGTATGTCTTTTGAGTAGTCATTATGTGAAGTCCGGACATCCACGTCCTTGCCTTCTGATATTGATTTTAAAACCCCTTCCACGTCACCGGCAGTAGGATAATTACCACCAAGATTAAAACTAGCTAGAGCAGCCCGCAGCAGCAGTTCTTCGTCGGAAATCTTCCCACTATCTCTCAGAGCATTCAGACTTGTTTGCAACAAGGTACAACCATGTTCGATATTCGCTCCAGGCTCTTTCCAATTACCTGTTCGCGCAAATTCATCCCTCCTATAATCAAAGGCCATTAGCCCACGCTGAAATCCACCGCCATCAGGAGGTAAACGGCCGCTTCCCTGAAAGTCACCTGTGCCTGCGGGGCCTATAGGTTTAAGGTCTAGTCCCCAGCCGCTTTCTCTAGAAATCATCCCCGCTATGACCGAAGGACGGAATCCATATCGCCTTGCCACTTCCTCAACAATGCTTTTGTATTTCTTAGCCTCCTGCAATTGTATTAACAAGGCCGCCTCGTCGAGGCGGCTCATCATTCTGGTCGCATTAGAATTATTATTGTTCTTATCGCTTGTGCCTGTATCAGTAAGAGGTTTTTTAGATAGCCTCCAGACCATTATTGAAAGGATGATGCCACCGACAACGATCAGAGAAAAAAGTATTACTATTCTTTGCCGCGACATGACAGCGAAAATTCTTTGCTGGAGAGATAGGCGCGGCCCATCCGGTTCCATGTTGCGCGCGGTTGCTATCGAGGGTTGTCTGAATTCAGGAGATGGCTCGGGCTTGGAAGACCTTTCTAGTATAAGCTTCACATTTCTGTTCAAGTCCTGAAGACGCTTCTCCATTGGCGGAGTGAAAGCGTCTAACCAGTGTGCGGTGCTTAAGTAGTATTCAAGCGATTGTGATAAAGCCACGTCCTCTATACGAAAGGGAACGATAGATATTTTTTTGTTATACGCACGGTCTATTTCAGCCAACACATGTTCCGACTTGTTTGCATAAGATGAGAAGACAAGAATTACTAGAGAGCTTTCGCTGATAGCCTTAATGATTGATTGGCCGTATTTGTCACCTGCCAATATGTCTCTAGGGGCAATCCAACACCTGATTCCTCCGTCTTCAAGAATGGAACAAACTGCTTCCGCAGTCTTTTTGTCCTTGGCTGCATAACTAATGAAGACCTCATGTGCCATACGCTTTTGGTCCTCCTATACATATTCGGTTCTCAACTGGCATTCAATAGACGAGGCTGATTCATTCACATGGGTCATAAAGCCGTCTAACGGTTGAGTTGACGCAGCGGCGCGAATTCAATCAAGCATCGCCGGACCAATTATCTTACGAAACACGCTCCCGCCGCTCGCGTCCAACGATTTGTTCGGCGGCTTTGTAAGAATGACGACCGATTCGAAATCAGATATGTTGATTCATTCATTCAGGTATGCGGCACACTTTAGCCGCGCACCTATCGTATCCAACGTTTGCCGAAGCTGCGGTTTCATACTCTTCGCGTTTTCCCGCCCTTGAATAAAACGTGCTACCCACCAACCAAGTCCGGGAGCGATATTGTAAACACGGTAGGTTACTAAAGCCCCTTTTTCATGAGATTCGACTCTTGTTGTGCCTCGATACCACCATTGTCCCTGTATGGCGATCTCGAGTTTCTGTTTATCAATTTCGAAATAGGCTTTCCCTTCGATATGGCTTCCTGCCGTAAAGGTAAAGGGACCTGTCTCTTCGTGAAGTTCCAGAGCTTTCTTTTCTGGCTCGGGAAGGTTGAAACAAGTATCGAGCAAAGCCGTCCAAACTCGGCTCACGGATGACTCAACGATTCCCGATGCGATCCATTGTGGCTGTTTACGTTTGTCCATTTTATCTCTCAGGCTTTTGCCTGTGACTCACTTATGCGTGCCGCCGAACGCCCGCATTTGTATGTTGACGGAAGTGCGCTGAAGCGAGAAACTTCGGCGTTCACAAGGGACACCGGAGAAGCCGCGCCCGAATTATGACCTAAGAGTCAGTGGGTTAGATCAGCTCCCGGTGTCCCTCCTTGTTGCACCAGAGGTCGCACAGTATCTGAAGCCGCTCACCATGAGCAGAGCTTGTATAGACAAGTTTGACCCGTGCCGCAAGAGATTATCAACAGCAAGGAGTTTATATGACCTTACCTATCCTCGGCAT
>JBJMGT010000033.1:0-2204 GCA_045807745.1 Pyrinomonadaceae bacterium | reverse complement strand
CTGCTCGTCCGAACTCGTGCGCGCGTATGGGATGAATGGTTTCATAATCGGCGCGAAGGTCTCACATCTCGCGATCTGAATCAAGGGTTAGTTCCGAGACGATGCGCTCGATCTCGTCATTAGGTAGACCGAGCAGGAGTAGTAGAGCACGGGCCTGTGCTGCTTCGTCCGGTTGGTACTCGGCGCGCAGATCGAGCGTCGCACCATTTGTCCGGCCGGTGTCTCGCCCAATTGCTTGCGCGTTGTTACTCATCGCCCACGATTTGCCGTAGCGAGCGGAACGTAATCAACTCGCCATTGAAAGGCATCTCGACGCGGAACAGTTTCCCGTCGCGCTGCTTCGCACACTTCACCGTCACGTTGCGGAAGGTCTGCCCTTCGGCCGCCTTGTCACCGAACAAGAGCAACACGACATCAGCATCCTGCTCCGTTTCGCCACTGTCGCGCAGATCGTAAAGCTCAGGCTCGCGATTGTGCCGCTCACAGTCGCGCGATAGCTGACACGCGGCCAGCACCGGCACGTTGCACTCCATCGCCAACCCTTTGAGCGCACGCGACACCGAGCCGACCTCATCGTTACGCGTCGCTCTCCGGCCTTCGGCCGCGACGAGTTGCAGGTAATCAACGAACACCAGATCAGGGGCCGTCTCATGATGGCGGGCATGCTCACGCACAACGCGGCGCACGTCGGCGACGGCGCGCGAGTAATCATCAAAGGCGACGGGCAACCGGCAGAGGTCAGGCAGCGCCGCCAGTGCCATCCGGTAGTCGCGCTCAGACATACCCGCTTGAATCTTCCAGCGCGGCACATCGGCCTCGACGGCTACAAGCCGATCCATTAAATGCTCAGTCGCCATTTCCAGCGAGAAGCATAAGACGCGCCGCCCCATCGCTGCCGCGTTGGCCACGATGTCCAGACCGAGCGTGGTCTTGCCGAGCGACGGACGAGCAGCCAGCGGGATCAACCGCCCGCGCCCCAAGCCCTGCCCGGTCAGGTTCGCATCCAGATCGGAGAAGCCAGTCGGCACAGCATCAGAGACATGCCGTAGGAATTGTTCATAGCGAGTTTGGAGCACGGGCAGCATATCGGCGGCGGTGCGGATGCCTTGCCGACTATCACCCAAATACTCAGCGCGGGCCGCTTGGGCGTGCTCGTCGATCCAAGTCAAGATGTCAGCCCCGACCGCATCGGCTTCGAGCGCGCTTGAGGTCACGTGGTTCGCGAAATGGAGCAGCACGCGCAGGAGCGACTTGTCGCGCACAGCCTTGATGTAAGGGGCAAGGTTCGCGAAGCGCGGCAAGCCGTAAGTCAATTCGGAGATAAAGGCGACGCCGCCCACCTGTTCAAGCTGCTCTTGGCGTTTCAACTCTTCGCCGAGCAGCAGTGGATTGATCGCGGAGCCTATGTCAGCGAGCGTGAGCATGGCGACGAGCACGAGGCGGTACGCGCGCACGTAGAAGTCTTCGGGCGTGAGCAGCGCCGCGACGGGCGCGAGCAGGGGATTGTCGAGGATGACCGCGCCGAGGATGGCGCGCTCGGCGTCCGCGCTGTGCGGCAGGGGTTGCTCAAGCAGTGGCATGCCGGCCCCCTTTCTCCTGCCACCTCTGCCGTGCAATGGCGTCCCGCTCTGCCGGCGTCGGTTGTGGTAGTGAGACGCTGGGTTGTGCCTGCGCGCCGGGCCGCCGCCCGCCGTTCTGGTAACGCTCCAGCGCCCACTTGTGGGTCAGGTGACTCTTGTGCAAGGTTTCGGAGAGCGGGTCACGGAGCACGCGCTCGTAGAGGGCGAGGTCAGACACCGTAGCCGCAATCTCGGCGCGCTGGCCGTGGTTCGGCGTGTGGTGCAGCACGTCGCGGTAGAGGCGGACGGCCGGGTGCTGCAAATCGGGGTCCGGCGCGTGCGCGGACGGCGCAGCCGTCACACACACTTTCTTTCTTTCTTTATGTGTCTTGGGGCTAGAGTAGTTAAAGCGGGTGTTTTCTAAGCAGCTTCAACAACTCAGCGTACACATTGTTCTTTCTCAAGTTGAACCTATATTCGCACTCTTTCAAGTGCCAGTAGAACTTCTCCGGTTTGATGCCATGAAACTGCTGGAGCCGATGTTTAGCATAACTCCAGAAGCTCTCGATGCCGTTGACATGGTGCGTGCCGCGCACGAACTCGCTGTGCCCGTGGTTGACTCTGAAGTGCTTGGCGTAGCCCACG
>JBJMGT010000032.1:0-146287 GCA_045807745.1 Pyrinomonadaceae bacterium | reverse complement strand
CGTGGGCTACGCCAAGCACTTCAGAGTCAACCACGGGCACAGCGAGTTCGTGCGCGGCACGCACCATGTCAACGGCATCGAGAGCTTCTGGAGTTATGCTAAACATCGGCTCCAGCAGTTTCATGGCATCAAACCGGAGAAGTTCTACTGGCACTTGAAAGAGTGCGAATATAGGTTCAACTTGAGAAAGAACAATGTGTACGCTGAGTTGTTGAAGCTGCTTAGAAAACACCCGCTTTAACTACTCTAGCCCCATACAAATTCAGCGCGGCCCGCCGCAATAGAAATTTTGCGCGCGCCAAAGCGCCGGCCGGCCGGCCGCGCCTATGGCTTGCGTAGTGGCGCGTTAACGCCAAACAGAAAGGGGCGGCGCACGTCAATGCTGACGTGCGCCGCCCCTTTTGGTTATGCCGCGCAAACCGGCGCGGTTAAGTTATTGCTTGACGCTAGCGGCGACCTTCGCGCCACGTAGCGTGGCCGGAGCAGTGATGGGCGACGCGCCCGGTAGCGCTTCGACGTTGATGAAGAAGCGATACGCGCCCGCCTGTTGCACGCCGAGCAGGAATTGCAGGTTAATGCCCGCGCCATTAGCGAGCGGTGTGCCGAGCGTAATTGTGCCGGCTGAGAGCGTCGAGTTGAACGCGCCACCGTTTGGTTGCGAGGGCGGCGTCTCCAGCGTCGTGCCGTTGATCGTGATCGGCGCACCGGGGCCGGAACAGCCATTGCCCGTCCCTTGGCAGATGGCCGGTTGATCAGGTGACGTGATCGCACGCAGATCGGCCGTGCCCGACGGAGCGGGGAAAGTGGTGATGTCCACGATGCGGAAGCGCAGGCGCGTGACCGCTGCGCCGGTGTTGTTGACGAAGCGCCGTCTGATCGAGAGCGTGCCCATGCTCGAAGTGGGACTGCCGGGGGCGGGCGTCGCATCGCGGTAACGTGGGCAGGCTTGCGTCGCTACGGTCGCGTTGCCGGTGCAGCCGGGGTCGATGAAGCTGGACTTGATCGAGGCGTTGCGCTGGACGGGACTGGACAGGTTCTCCGGTCCCGGTGCGCCGAGCCGTTGGCCCGCGCCAGCGGACGTGCCGTTGGTGTCCACGTAGATAAAGTCTGTCGCGTTGTTGTCCGTATCCTGCGGCGTGCCGGCCGTACACGGGGCGCTGTTAGTGATCGAGCCTTGCTTGCCGCAGTTGTCACGGTAGAAGGCTTGTTCAATATTGAACGCCGGATTTATGGCCGGGTAACCCGTGCCCTCCTTGTAGAGTGTGTTCGCTTCACTCGTCGAGCCGACGGCATCGAGCCGGTTGGCGAGCGTGAAGTTGGCCGGCGTCGCCGTGCTGAAGAGCGCGATGCCCGCGTTGTCTGCGATGTCGGTCGTGTAAGTTGCATCGCCCGTCGCCGTCGTGCCGTTGCCGGCTGGGTATGAGGCTAACGAGTAACCGCCCGAGTTGACGCCGAGGTAGTGCCCGCGCGCCGGGATGACCGTGCCGTTCGGGACGGTGAAGCGGGCTGTGCCGTCCGAGGCGACGAGCGCATAACCGGCCGAGCCATCCGTCGTGTTGACGGTCACATCGGAAGTCGAGTTGTTGTAGATTTCGACAAACTCGTCGTTAGCGCCGCTCGGCCCGCGCAGACGGAACTCTGAGATGATGAACGGCGGCGGGGTGATGGTCACCATCGGCGAAGCAGTGTTGCGCGGCGTCGGTGCGGCGGCCGTGAAGTCCGTGCTGTTGTTGTCGGTGTCAATCAAGCCGTTGCCGTTGCGTTTGTCGGCGGTCGTCGTGGATGGGGCCGGCGCGTTTGCGGTCTCGGAACAGGTGGCCGTCGCGCCGTAGCCGATAAAGTCCACGATCTGCGCGCCCGTCGGGCACGCGCCAGTCAATGCCGTTGTCACATTAACGACCGCCACCTTCGCCGCCGTCGCGCTCATGGCGATTGTGCCGGAAGCGTCCGGCGTCGGCAGCGGATTGACGCCATTCGCGCCGAAGGACTCGGCGACGAGGAAATACTGTCCCGGTTGGAGCATGACGTTCGGCAGCGCCGTGACCTGCCATGCCGTGCCTGTGGCGGCGGCGTATTGCACCGACCAACCGTTGAGCGACACGGGCGCAGTGCTGCGATTGAACAGTTCAATAAAGTCGTTCTGGTAGGTCGAGCAGCCGGCCGTGCCGCAGCCCGCGCCGCCGTACACTTGACTGATGACCACGTTGGGCGAAACGGCGAGCGCCGTCTGCGCGGCTGAGAGCACGAGGCTGAGCGCGAAGGTCGCTGCTAGCGCGCCGCAGAGTCGGACGAGGGTACGCGTTAGACGCATGGGTATTCTCCTTGAAGTTGACAAGAAAGTTTGTTGCTGGTTGACGGCCCTTCGGGGCGCTTCCGTCTGCCTGAATACAGGAGGCAAGCCGGTGGACTGCGCAAGCACTGCAACACATGATGGCGCGGCCCAACATTCAGGCGTGATCAGAAAGCAAATCGCTTCTGGGGGTGCGAAAGACAATATGCTAAACACCGGCCTGTGGTCAATCGGCCGACGGCGCATGCAGCGGGCCATACTGTCGGTCGCAAGGCCGGCCGCAGAACAAGTTGCTTGACACTGACTGTGCGCGCCGACCATAATCCAAAAGAGTTGTCGGTGCGGCCGGCAGCGGCAAGTCAAACTCGGCGCGCGTCCACCGCGACAGCCTGCAAAAGAAACCCGCAAATCGTAACCACCCAGATGCGACGGAGGAGAACGACAACGTGGCAGGAAGCGAAGAGTTAGAACGGAGCTTGCGCGCCGACATCGAGAGCTACATCAACGGGCGGCTGAGCAGTCAGCAGGCCGAAATCCTGCGCGTGCAGAGCGAGATCAATCAAGCGCTCACACGCCTCGCCGAACAGTTGACGGGCGAAGTGGCGGCCGAGCCTTCGGTGGCCATCGCCGTCGCCGAGCACCTGCGGCGTGCGCGCGCGTTGGGGACGGAAGAGGCGGGACAGGAATCGTCCCGCGCGCGTGCAACGAGCGACGTGGCACTCCTGAAAGCGGCCGTGGACGACATCGACAGTCAACGCTCGCAGGCCGACACGCTCAACGTGCTCGTCAACCGCGCCGCCGCATTCGCGCCGCGCATCGCCTTCTTTGTCATCAAGAACGAACGCGCGACAGGCTGGCGCGCACGCGGCTTGGAAGGCACGGTCGGCGACGACGGCGTGCGCGAAATCTCGCTCGCGCTCTCCGAGCAGACGGTCTTGAGCGAGGTCGCACACTCGCGCACAACCTGGAGCGGCGCACCCGGCGCGAACGAAGGCGATCACGAGTTATTGCAAAAGCTCGGTGGCGAGCCGCCGCAGCGCATGGTGGCCATCCCGCTCATCGCGCGTGAACGCGCCGTCGCCGTACTCTACGCCGACAGCGCCGGGCTTGAACCCGACGCCGTCAACCTCGAAGCTTTAGAGACACTCGTGCGCGTCGCCGGCATGGCCGTCGAACTGCTCGCCGGGCGCCGGGCGCCGGCCGCCGCAGCCCAACCGGCTACGCAGGCAGCGCCAGCGCCAGTCGAAGAAGCCGCGCCCGCAGAGGCCACACCGGTAGAGGCTGAACCCGAAGAGGCCGCGCCGGTCGCAGAGTCGGCAGTAGAAGTGCAGCCGGAGGTTGCTGAAGAAGAACCGGCCGCGGCGGAGGTTGAAGTAGTAGAGCCGGCCCCTGCGCCTGAAGTCGAAGCAGCACCCGCGCTTGAGACGCCCGCCGAGACGACTACGCCGCCGACCGCGGACGAATCGTTCGCCACGCCGGAGCAGTTCGTCACCGCGCCGCGAGATGAGGAGCGCGGCATCGCGCCGTTCACCATGCCTGAGAGCGCGAGTGCGCCCGCTGGTGAGACGACTGCGACGCCGCTTGGCGGCGGCCGGCGCTACGGGCAGGACGCGCCGCTGCCCATCGAAGTCGGCGAAGACGAGCGCCGCTTCCATAATGACGCGCGGCGCTTCGCGCGCCTGCTTGTCTCCGAGATCAAACTCTACAACGAACAGAAGGTCATAGACGGCCGCGAGCAAGGCGATCTCTATCAACGTCTGCGCGACGAGATCGACCGCTCGCGCCAGATGTACGACAAGCGTGCCGACCCGCGCGTCACCGGGCGCTACGACTATTTTCATCACGAGTTGGTCAACACGCTCGCCGAAGGCGACGCGGACAAACTCGGTCGTGAGTATCCCGGCGCGCAAGTTGCCGCTTGATAGCGTGTAGCGCCAGCAAGCGCAGGCCAGTAGCAAAAGGCAAAAGTTAAAGACAACCCTCTTAGTGAGGTGCAGTCTCTAATTTTTGCCTTTTGCTATTGGCCTTTGGTCTTGCACTTGATCTCCCCGCGCCGGCAAGTTAGTTTAACCGGTAGAACGGCAGCACACGTCCGCGTCGAGTTATGCACAGGGGAGAAAGCTTGAGCGATCATACACGGCTACAGCGCGGTCTCTTTCTATCGCTGCTAATCGCCGGCCTATGCGGCGCGCTGGCGCTGCCGTTTTGCACCGCCAGTTGCACCACGCAGACGCAAACCAAACCCGGCGAGCAAGAGACCATCGAGCATGTCCGCGCGTTGACCCACAGCGGACAGGCAACGCCTGACCAAGCGCTCGCGCAGATCGAATCTCAATATGCACAGACGCGCGCGGGCGCGCTCGCCCGCTTGGCCCGCGCCCGCGTCAAACTCGCTCCCGGTGCTTCTCTCTCGACCACCGATCTCGCGGGCGCGCTGACGCTGCTCGACGATAAATCGTTCGCCCGCGCCACGAGCATCGGCGATTATGCGTTGCTGTTGCGCGCGCAAGCGCTCGCACAGTTGAGTCGCCGCGTCGAAGCCCGCGCCGCTTATGAACAACTCGCGCGCGACTATCCAAATTCGTTGCGCGCACGTGAAGCGAGTTTGCGTAGTGCTGAACTCGCGCTGCAAGACGGGCAGGGGGCGGCCGTGCCCACGCTGCTCAAAAAACTGATCGACGCCGACGACGCGGACGCGCTCTGGCTCGCCGCGCGCGCCTACGAGCAACAGAACGACGCAACGCGCGCACGCGCCGCCAATCGCCGCATCGCCTTCTATGCGCCCGTCGCGCCGGAGTTGACCGGCAGTGCAGCGATGCTCACGCCGCCCATGCCGATCACGCTCCCGGCCGACATCCTGACCAATCCGACACCGACCGCCGTCGAATTAACGACCCGCGCCGAACGACTCGCGCAGGCGAAGCGTTACAACGACGCGGCCGACGCCTACAAGCAACTGCTCGCCGCGTTTCCCAATGCCGGCACGACGCAGACGCAGTTGCGCTACGGCATCGCCGCTTATAACGCCGGTCAGCAGCGCACGGCCGAAGCGGTCGCGGCGCTCAGTGCCGTGCCCACTTCAGCCGGCGACATGCGCGCGGAAGCGCTCTTCTATCTCGCGCAAGGATACGCGCGCGCGAAACAGTGGGCGCAGGCGCGCAGTGCTGCGGACGAGTTGCGCCGTGCGTTCCCACAAGACACACGCGGCGTGCGCGCGCTCGTCGCCGCCGGGCTTAGTGCGCGCGATGCGAAGCTGACATTGGAGGCGGGCAACTTCTTTCGCGCCGCCGTCGCCGCCGCGCCGGGCGCTGTCGAAGTCGCGCAAGCGCAGTTTGAGTTAGGCTGGCAAGCGCACGAAGCGAAGAACTATGCAGAGTCGGGCCGGTTGTTGCTCGAACACTTAGCTGCATACGCGGACAGGAACACGGACAATCGCGGGCGCGCGGGCTACTGGGCGGGGCGCGACCTAGAACGCGCCGGGCGCACGGCTGAAGCGCGCATCATCTATCAAGCGATGCAGCAACGCTACGACGCCAACTGGTACGGCACGTTGGCGCGGCATCGACTCGATGTCATGCCGCGCGCGGCCGCTGATGAGCAGAAGAACTTTGGCGCGGACGCGCCCGTCAGTCGCGCCGTCGTCAACCTCAGCACCGTCGCGGTCGCGGACGAGACGGCCGGCCCTGAAGCGGACCTGGGCCTTCGTAAGGCCGACGAGTTGAACGTCGTCGGGCTAGATACTTACGCGCTCGAAGAGTTGAACATGGTGTTAGCGAACGCGCCGCGCAGCCCGCGCCTGAATCTGGCGAAGGCGCGCATCCTGCGCATGCACGACGACAACCTGCAAGCATTCCTCGCGCTGCAAAAAAGTTATCCAGACTATTCGCAGATGAAGCCGGAAGAGATGACGCGCGAGGCATGGGACGTGTTCTATCCGCTTGAGCACTGGGACACGATCACTGAGGAGGCGCGCGCGCACAATCTCGATCCGTACACGGTCGCTGGCCTCATCCGGCAAGAGTCCGTCTTTGATCCGCGCGCCAAGTCGGGCGCGAACGCCTACGGGTTGATGCAACTCCTGCTCGACACGGCGCAGCGCACGGCACGCAAGTACAACGTTACGCCGCCCGCTAGCGTGGATGCGCTCTACGAACCCGCGCTCAACATCAAGCTCGGCACGGCCTATCTGCGCGATCAACTCGACCACTTCGGGCGCATCGAATATGTGGCCGCCGCTTATAACGCCGGCCCCGGTCGCGCCGAGCGTTGGCTCGTAGAGTTACCGCACGAGATCGACGAATGGGCCGAAGCCGTGCCCTTCAAAGAGACACGCAGCTATGTGCAAGGCGTCACACGCAACACCTTGCAGTACAAACGGCTCTATACGGAAGCGGGCCGCTTCCGCCCCGAAGTCGGCACACGACTCATCAGCCCCACCGCGCCGAACGCGAACAACCCGAACGCGCCGCCCGCCGACACGAGTGTGCGCCCGCGCCGCGTGCCGCCCGACGAACAGGACGAACCAGAGAAGTAAAGATCATGCGCACGAAGTTGAATTGGCTGCACAACATGCGAGCCGTCTTATGTCTACTCGCACTCGCGCTCTGTCTGATCGCGTCGGTCGTTGCGCAGAGACGTAGAGCGCAACCGGCGAAGCGCGCCACACCTACGCGCACGACGCCGACGCGCACCGCGCCCGCTTCGTCTGCGCCTGCCGCAATTGCTACGGTCAGCGCCGCGCAAACGATCACCGTGCGCACGGAGCCGAACGCTGTCGTCTGGCTCGACGAGGTGCGGCGCGGTGTGACCGACGCGGCGGCGGGGCAGTTGGAGATCAGTAAAGTGTCTATGGGTCGGCACTCGTTGCGCGTGCGCGCGCGTGATTTCGCCGAGCGCGTCGTGCCATTGTTGCCGGTGCAGCGCGGCGTCGTCGCTGTGCGTTTGACGCGCACGACGGACGAAGCCGAGTTGGCGTTTCAGCAGGCGGAAGAGGCACGCGAGAAGGCGACGGATGATGACGCGCGTAAACAAGTGGCCGAACTCTACGCCCGCGCGCTCTCTCTCCGGCCGCGCTACGCTGCCGCGCATGTCGGCCTTGCGCGCGCGCTCCTCGATGCGAATGATTTCGACAGCGCGCTCGAACAGATTGAGGCGGCGCGCAGAGACCGGCCCGGTTATGCGGAGGCAAGCGCGGTCGAAGGGCGGATACTACACACGCAGGGCGACGATGCGGCGGCTATCGACGCGTACCGGCGCGCCATCAGCGAAGCGCACGGCTTTCAACCTGAAGCGTACACGGGTTTAGGGATCGCTTTGGAGGAGAAGGGGCGTTACGCGGAAGCAGTCGCTGCTTACAACAAAGCCGTTGCGCAGCTTTCAGACACAGAGCCGATCTTGTATGAGTTGCTCGGTCGCACATACGAGCGGCTGGACAAGTACAAAGAGGCCGTCGCCGCCTACGAAAAATATCTCCAACTCGCGCCCGACGGCAAACTCGCGCCCGCCATCCGCTCGGTCATCGAGCAACTGCGCCAGCAAGCCAACGGCCAAGACATCCCGCTCCCGCCGCCCGCCTAAAAATAGCAACGGCCGCGCACGTGCACCGGCGCACCCCTCACTATGTCGGCGGCTGCGAAGGATCGGCCACAATCGAGCTATCCAGATCGACGTTCAGTGTCAGCCCGCCGACGGTGAGCGGGCAGTTCTGCGCGTACTGCAAGACGGTCGCGTTGGGCGCGTCGGGCAGCGCCGGGTTGGGCAGGGGCAGCGGCGGCGCGAAGTGATGACCGTTCGGGAACTGTAATTTGAACGTCCAGATCACTGCGCGCGGGTCGCGCTGATGCACTTGGTTCACCAGCAGGTGCGAGCAGTAAGCGCCGGGTGTGAAACCGCTATCGACGACGGCCTGCACCCAAGCGGAATAGTAGGCGAGATAGTTGGCCGACATGGGCGGGCCGGTCTCTATATCGAGATAGACGACGGACGCGGCGGGGAAGCCGGCCGTGGCGGCGAGTTGCGCGGCTTGGCGGCCGTCAATCGTGCCCTGCTGCGCCGTCAGGTTATGCGAGCCGGGGCCTGTGGCCGACTGCTGTCCCAGATAGACGGGCGCGAAGCCGTAGCCGAGCGTGCGCAGGAACGCGCGCTTCTGCATCCAACTCGCATTCGGATGCGACGGCGCGGGCGCGAGATAGAAACCTGTGAACGCCATGAGCGCCTGCCCGCGCAAGGTCTGCATGGCATTGTCGCCGGGATAGATCGAAGTGTCGAAGCCGAGAAAGAAAGTCATGGGGGGATGCTCCTTCGTTAGTAGTGGGTGCTGCACACAAGCCGGTGGTGGCGCTTGCGTGAAAATGAGGTTAGAGACCGTACGAGGTAGCAACAAACACGTGCGCCCTTGAGCCGCGCGTCAGCCTACGCGCGCTGAGACGATTAGGCAAGAACTTTTTTGTGGGTGTGCATTAAAGCCGCGCGCGCCAGCGTTCGTAAGTCGATTGCACCTCGCGCAGCCAGTTGCGAAAATCTTCGGGGCCGGCTTCATGCTGCCCTTGCTCGAACGCTTCGACCGCCTTTAAGAGATCGCGCTTCACCTGATGCAATTCGAATTGCACGGCGACGGACAGGTCGTTGTTGCTCTTAACGGGGAGTGTGGGGAAGTCTGCGCGCAAGGCTTTAAGCGCGCCCTGATCGTCCGCTTCGTCGAGCGCCGCGACCTGCGTCTTGAAACGCGCTATGCCCGCGCGCGGTTCTAACTCCGGCTCTCCAAGCGTGCGCTCTATGAGTGCGAGCACGCGCGTGAGTTGCACCTTGCGCCCCCACCAAAGCGCGCGTATGTACGCCGCACGTTCGGCGTCGCCCTCATAACTACCATCGGCGAACACGACCGCGACGATGACCACACGCTGCAATCCTTCGGGCCGGTAGCTGTCCGGCGTGGTCTGCCCGGCACTACCCGGCACGACCGCCGTCAGTTCGTAGACCGCGCCCGGCTCGATGAGCGGCAGGTTCAGTTGATTGTGCGGCATCCAAGTGACGGGCGACCCATTCACCTTCGTGTATGAGCGCAGGAACATAGCCGTCACACTCTTGCTAGCCCCGTTGCGCACGCGAATCGCGTAGGCGGGAAAGGTCTCCGGCTTCGGCTCGACGCTTAGGACTTCGAGCGCGCGCGCCCGATTAACGATCTCCGGCATCTGCTGATCGGTCGGCTGCACGCGGACGAGCTTGAGTTGAAAGGGCACGACACCGTAGCGTGTCAACTCTTTAACCTCGACCTGCTCGCCCACGCGCACGAGGTAGCTGGCGATCTGCTCTTCCTTGTCCAAAAACTTTTCGCCAAACATGACGGCGACATTAATCCGCACCGCCGCGCCTTCCACGACCGGCGTAATCCGTACCGCCCCGACCGGCAACGTGCCCGCAGGCGGCTGCCACGACTCGATCCGCCGGAAGCGCCCGAACCACGTCCAGTGCGGCACTTGCACATAAGCCGGCCGGCCATCCTCGTATACGACTTCGACCGCCAACCCCGTCGGCACTTCAGCCGTCGTCTGCGCATGGACATGCACCGCACCGGCTAGACCGCACAAGGTTACGAAGAGCAGGGCTGCGGTGCACAACTTAGTCATGCTCATTCCCTTCTCGCGCTGGCATGAGCGCAAAACAGTCCGAGTTTTTCGGGTGCGAACCATGATGAAGGAATGTTATCGCGACGCCGGGTTAAATGGGTTGTCAGTTTGTGTGTAGGCCGGCCGCTACGCATACATCAAGCGGCCTTTGGGTGCTGGAATATCTCGTCCTAACTCTTTAGCAGTTTCTATCCACTCCGCGATAACGATCTCCGTATTGGCGACCGCCTCCGCATATGTTTTCCCATCCGCCATACAGCCGGCCAATTCAGGCACTTCTACAATGAAAGCCTGATCTTCTGCGCTCCAGTAAATAATCATTTCATATTTATACCTTTCACTCATGCGGCTCACCTCCGAGCTTGTACTTCAAGATTATGCCACGAACCTGTTTGACTTGGTATGCTTTAGCTCTTGCACCCACCGGCTGAAGATTGACTATCTCTTCCACGTCTGCTTTGGAGTAAATATGATGACTGCCGCGCACGCGTTCGGCAAAACCTAAGCTGCGCAGCAACCCGCATAATCCGTCAAAAGGTATATTCGCGTCCGACGCGCCCCGCAAGATCTGAATAAGCAATTTCTCATACTTGCCCATGCCATAGACCTGCTCTATTCGATCTCTCAAGTAGGACAGTCTAACAACCGCGTACACCTATAACGCCATGCAGCCGACCAGGAATAGCATTGTTTTCATGCGCGACACGCACGGCTAGGCAATTGAATGCGCGGCGGTTGATGGCGGGCGTTAGCTCGCCCGTTCAAGATAAAAAGGTCACCTTCGAGAACCACCTCTTTAATGTTGGCGCACGAAGGTTGCAGAGACCGTACCGTATTCATCTTCACCTGCCACACTCATTTGCTCGCCATCAACTGAGATCAGACCCTTTCGTTCTGCTAACGACCACACACCGTCGGCCCGCACATTTTGTGTGAGCACGCGCGAATCATCTATGGTGATCTGTCTGGTGGCGCTGTCGATTGAGCCGGTCACGGCTACGCGCCAGTTTCTCTGACTGATCGTGCCTGAAAACGACTGGCCCGCTTGGTGATCGATAATTAATGTGACTGGTTCAGGGCTGCGGCTGTTGTAACCCAGCCACGTGCCCATAATATTAACGGCCCTTGCATCGGTCACTGCTTTATTGGTCTTGCGCGCCGCCGGCGTACCTATAAGCTGATCGATATTCCTAACGAGGACAACACAAAATATCCCTGTTAATCCGATAGCTGTTAATAGAATGGCGCTTACGATAATCGCGGCTCGTTTATTCTGTTCTGCAATCATAATAATACTCCGGTGTCAGTGATCGTTTACCCGTCAACTTCTTTGCGCGTAAACTGCGCGCCTTATGTCTGGCAGACACCTAACGGTAGTCAGCCCCACCTTCCACGCCGATATATTATCTCACAGGAAGCCGAGTTTCTTGGCGGCGAAGATTAGGAGGAAGGCGATGACGAGGAAGGTCGCCAGCCAAGGGTGGTTGCCCATCGGGCATTTGTTGGTGTCGCTCATAACTGCTTTCGGTTGCCTGCAACCGGCGAACTGTGCGAGCATCCACGGCGCAGGCAGTTGAAATCAAGTCCGGCTCGCACCCGCTTAATGTACATGACAGCACCCGTCCATTCAAACGCCCGTTACGTCTCGCGCAAGGCGGGGCAGTTTACCGAGTCGGTCATACGCGAGATGACGCGCGAGGCTTTGAAGCACGGCGCGGTCAATCTCTCGCAGGGCTTTCCAGATTTCCCCGCACCCGCCGAGATCAAACGCGCCGCCATGCAGGCGATTGACGCGGACGTGAACCAGTACGCCATCACTTGGGGCGCGAAGGATTTCCGCAACGCGATTGCCGAGAAGACGAGTTGGTATCTGGGCCTAGAGATCGATCCCGAAGCCGAGATCACCGTCACGTGCGGTTCGACCGAAGGCATGATCGCGGCCATGATGGCGACGGTCGATCCGGGCGAAGAGGTCGTCATCTTCGAGCCGTTTTATGAGAACTACGCGCCCGACGCGATCCTCTCCGACGCGCGCCCGCGCTACGTCCCCTTGCGCGCGCCCGACTGGAGTTTTGATCGAGATGAACTGCGCGCCGCTTTTAATGAGAAGACCAAAGCGATCATCATCTGTAACCCGAACAACCCGACCGGCAAAGTCTTCACGCGCGCAGAACTTGAATACATCGCCGCGCTCTGCCAAGAGTTCGACGCGCTCTGCTTCACGGACGAAATCTACGAGCACATTCTCTATCCGCGCGCGGGCGCTGAAGTCGAGCACATCTCGATGGCCACATTGCCCGACATGCGCGCGCGCACGGTCGTCGTCAACTCTATGTCGAAGACCTATTCCGTGACCGGCTGGCGCGTCGGCTATTGCATCGCGCCGCCCGCGATCACAAACGCCATTCGCAAAGTCCACGACTTCCTCACCGTCGGCGCAGCCGCACCACTGCAAGCCGCGGGCGCAATGGCCTTGCGGCTGCCGCGCGACTACTACGACAAGCTGCAAGCCGACTACACGCATCGCCGCGACCTGCTCGTGCCCGAACTGGAGCGCGCCGGCTTCGGCGTTTTCCAGCCCGACGGCGCGTACTACGTCATGACCGACATTAGCGCTTTCGGCTTCGCGGACGATGTGGCGTTCACGCGTCATCTCATCCAACAGGTCGGCGTCGCCTGCGTCCCCGGCTCATCGTTTTACAGCGACCCGGCGCGCGGCACACAACAAGTCCGCTTCTGCTTCTGCAAACAGGATGAGACCTTGCTGCGCGCCGCCGAGCGGTTGCACAAACTGCGCGCGTGACTTGGCCGCATACAAGCTAATGTGGGACACGAAACGACAGATCCTCTGGCTGGCTACCGGCTTCATCGTCGGCACGTTCGTCCTCTATCACGACTCGTTTGATGAGGACGGCACGTTCAGTCGCAGCTTCTTCCTCTTCCTTGAATTCCTGTTACTGCTGATCATGTCCGTCCTGTTCTACGTCTACTCGCGGAAGAGCAAGGGCTAACGCCTCGAAGATGTGACGCTCGCGCCTGCGGTGAAGATGAGGATAAGCGCAGAGTGATGAGGCCAGAACTCGCACAGCAACAGAGCAGCGTAGTGCGGCAGCCACACGGCTGGCTGTGGGCGTGTGTCCTCGTCGGCTGGACGCTCGTCGGGTTGACGTTTACGCTCAACTATTACCTCTACGCGGATCACTACGTCGCTATCTTCAAGCAGCCGCCCTCCCTGCGCGAGATGCTCATCTGGGAGTTGCCATACTGGTTGCTATGGGCGGCACTCTCACCATTCATCTTCTGGCTCACGCAACGCTTCCGGCTTGAGCGCGGGCGGCGCTTGCGCAACGCCTGTCTGCACGTCGCCGCCTGTCTCGCGCTCGCGCTCGCGCACCGCGCGGCTTATCTGCTCGTCGGCTGGCTGCTCCACGTCGCGGTCTACCGGCGGCTCGCCTCGCTCTCGGACGTGTACAACTTTCTGTTCTTCTTCAACCTGCCCACCGGCTTCATGTGCTACGGCACGATCCTGCTCGTCAGCTATGCGCTGGCTTATTACCGCCGTTATCAGCAAGAGGAACTGACCATCTCGCGGCTCGAAGCGGAGCTGGCGCAGGCGCAACTCCAGACGACGCGCGCACAACTGCTCGCGCTCAAGATGCAACTGCAACCGCACTTTCTTTTCAACACGCTCAACTCCATCTCGACTCTGCTGGACGAAGATGTCGAAGCGGCCGATGAGATGCTTGCGCGGCTCGGCGATTTCCTGCGGCTTACGCTCGACAACTCCGGCGCGCAGGAGGTCACGCTGCAAGAGGAGTTGGAGTTCCTGCGCTGCTATCTTGAGATCGAGCGCGTCAGGTTTCAGGATCGCCTTACGGTGACTTTGGAGATCGGGCCCGATACGCTCGACGCGCACGTGCCGAATCTCCTGCTCCAACCAATTGTCGAGAACGCCATCCGGCACGGCATCGTCACGCGCCGCGGCCACGGCCGCATAGAGATCAGTGCGAGCCGCGTTGACGGCATGCTCCGCTTGCAGGTGAAGGACAACGGCCCCGGCCTCCACGTGGATGAAAATTCAAGCTCTACACCCAAACGCGGTCTCGGCTTCGCGTTGACGCGCGAACGTCTGACCCGGCTCTACGCGACGAGCCAGCAGTTCATACTGGCGGACGCGCCCGCAGGCGGGTTGGAAGTAACTGTCGAAATTCCGTTCGTGACGACGGCCATAAATGAGGCCGCACAAGCAGCAGAGGCGGTATGAACGAGGCTCCGAAAATTCGCGCGCTGATCGTTGACGACGAACCGCTCGCGCGCCGCCGCATCCGGCGGCTGCTGGCGCACGACGCGGACGTGGAGCTTGTCGGCGACTGCGCCGATGGGTACGAAGCCATCGCCGCGATCAACGAGCATGCGCCCAACCTCATCTTCCTTGACGTGCAGATGCCGGAGCTTGACGGCTTCGGTGTGCTCAATCAACTCAAATCGGCACAACTCCCGCTCGTCGTCTTCGTCACGGCTTATGATCAGTACGCACTGCAAGCATTTGAAGTCTGCGCCGTTGACTACCTGCTCAAGCCGTTCGACCGGAAGCGGTTCGAGTTGGCCTTGAGTCGCGCTAAGACAAGGCTTGTGCGTGAACGCGGCGACGAGTTGAGTCAACGCACGCTCGCGCTGCTCACTGAGTTGCAGGCGCGTGCGCGCCATCCCGACCGGATACTGGTGAAGGCGGGCGGGCGCGCCTTCTTTCTCAAGGCGGATGAGATCGATTGGATCGAGGCGGAAGGCAAATACGTGCGACTCTACGTCGGGCGCGAATCCTATCTGCTGCGCGAGGCCATCGGCAGCATCGAAGCGCAGCTTGATCCGAAAATGTTCATGCGCATACACCGCTCGGCCATCGTCAACATCGACCGCGTGCGCGAGCTACAGCCCTGGTTTCATCACGAGTATCGCGTCATCCTGCGCGACGGCACGCAACTGATGTTGAGCCGCAGTTGCCGCAAACGCCTCACCGATCTGCTCGGCAGTAGTCTATAAAATAAGTATCCGAGCCGCGCAGCTTATTCCCTTCGCAAACACCTTCACGCCCTGATTCCGCGCGTTCGTGCCAAAGTTGTTGGCCCGTTAAATCGCCCGCGCCTATAGTCGCCGCGTTTGCGCGAACACTGTTGACGGAGGCGCGGGCTATGAGCAGACAACTATTCGCACGAAAGCCGCTCAAGCTGTTGCTTGCAGAGATGGCGGGCGATCATCGCTTGCGGCGCGTGCTGGGCCCCGTCCAACTGACGAGTCTCGGCGTCGGCGCGATCATTGGCACGGGCATCTTCGTCCTGACAGGTGTGGCCGCGCACGAGCGTGCCGGCCCCGCGATGATGCTCTCGTTCGTCATGGCCGGCTTTGCCTGCGCGCTCGCCGCGCTCTGCTATGCGGAGTTCGCCTCGATGGCTCCCGTGGCCGGCTCGGCCTACACCTACGCCTACGCCACGCTCGGCGAACTCTTCGCGTGGATCATCGGCTGGGACATCATCCTCGAATACGCCGTCACGGCCGGCGCGGTCGCGCACGGCGCGTCGCACTACTTCCAAGACCTGATCGGCATCTTTAACTTGCGTCTGCCAGAAGTGTTGACGGACGCGCCCTTCGACTACAACCCGGCGCTGGGGCGGCTCGTCGGGACGGGCAAGTTCTTCGATCTGCCCGCCTTCGTCATCGTGGCGTTGGTGACAGTCATACTGGTCATCGGCATCCGCGAGAGCGCGACCTTCAACGCGGCGATGGTGATCTTGAAAGTGGCCATCGTCATCTTCGTCATCGCGGTCGGTGCGTTCTATGTCAACACGGCCAACTGGCATCCGTTTGCGCCGTACGGCTATACCGGCATCAACTTCTTCGGCAAGACCTTGTTCGGGCAAGCGGACGCGGGCGGCCAACCCTTAGGGATGCTCGCAGGCGCGGCCATCATCTTCTTCGCCTACATCGGCTTCGACTCGGTCTCTACGCACTCCGAGGAGGCGCGCCGGCCCGAGCGCGACGTGCCCGCCGCCATCATCGCGTCGCTTTTGATCTGCACGGTGCTCTACATGGGCGTCGGCGCGGTGCTGACCGGCATGGTGCCCTACACACGCATCAACATCAACGCGCCGGTCTCGGACGCCTTCCGGCAGGTGGGCCTCAAGTGGGCACAGTTCGTCATCGCCTTCGGCGCGCTCGTCGGCATCACCTCGGTCGTGCTCGTGACGATGTTGAGTCAGGCGCGCATACTGCTGGCAATGGCCCGCGACGGGTTGCTGCCGCCGGGCTTCTTCGGCGCGGTGCACGCGCGCTTTCGGACGCCGCACAAGTCTACGATCTTGACGGGCATCTTCGCCGCGCTGCTCTCGTCGTTGCTACCTTTGCGCGTGCTCTCCGATCTCATTAACATCGGCACGTTGCTCGCGTTCGTCATGGTCTGCGCAGCGGTCTTGATCATGCGGCGCACGAACCCCGATGCGGAGCGGCCGTTTCGCGCGCCGTTTGTGCCGCTCGTCCCCATCCTCGGCATACTCACCTGTCTGCTGCTCATGTTCTCGCTGCCGGCGGAGAACTGGCTACGCCTCGGCGTCTGGCTGCTCATCGGCTTCCTGATCTACTTCAGCTACGGGCGCAAGCACAGCGTCATGGCTCGCTACCTCGCGCACGAGATCACGGCGCACGGCGTCTCGCCGGCCGGCGCGGCAGTCACGCACACGGACACCGAAAGCGAATAAAGCAGCCGAGTGAAACAGGGGGTGGCGGAAACGATCAGCTTAAATGTCTTGCAGCCAGCCCGGAGTCTCGAAGTAAGAATTTTTGCTGTGCTTATCTCTCTGACCTATGCTTTAGTTACGTTGAAAAGAGGCTCAGGATGACTTCTAATAATGGTCAGGAGATAAGTATGAAAGTATTCGGCTTGTGCGCAGCTTTGTTTATGCTGACGGTTGGTTCTGTGAGCCGGGTGTCGGCGCAGGAGACGAAGATCAAGTGGTTCGGGCACGCGGCTTTTTCGATTACCACGCCTAAGGGCAAAGTATTATTGATTGACCCTTGGCTGAACAACCCGTCGAACCCCGACGTGAAGAATGGTCAGGATGCGTTAGCCGCTGTCCCGAAAGTTGACTACATTCTGCTGACACACGGGCACCGCGATCACGTCGGCGACGCGGTCGAAATAGCCAAACGGACGGGAGCGGCGCTCGTCTGCAACCCTGAACTGGCCGGCAATTTAGTCAAGCTGGCCGACTTCCCAAGCAAACAAGCCGAGACGGACGCGATCATGGGCATCGGCGGCGAAATTCAGATCGCCGACGGCGAAGTCACGGTCGCCATGACGCCGGCCGTCCATTCGAGCAGCGTGTTTAATCCGAAAGCCACAGCCACCGAACCGGAGCGAGCTTACGGCGGCAACCCCGCGGGGTTCGTCGTGATCATCAAGGGCGGCCCGACCATTTATCATTCCGGCGACACGGCGTATTTCAAAGACATGGAAACTATCGGCGAGCAGTATCAGATTGATCTGGCTTTGCTCAACATCGGCGGTCATTTCGGGATGGAGCCGCGCATGGCCGCTAAAGCCGCCCAAGCTGTGCGCGCTAAGCTGGCCGTGCCCCAACACTACGCCACCTTTCCGGGCATCGCACAGAATGCCGACGGATTCGCTGCCGAGCTTAAGCGACTGAAGATTCCCTTTTACGAGATGCAGCCCGGCGAGACCGTCACCTTTCGCGCCCGACAGATAGTGCGGAAATAACAGCGAGGAGCGACGTGATCAGGTCACACATCATATTGGCGGCTGTTGCTTGCGCGTTAGTTGTGCCGACGCTCAGGGCGGCCCGCACTGGAGAGAATACAACTCCGTTGGTGATCGGTGAGACGTTCACCATCGATTCCAAAATTTTGGGCGAGGCGCGGCGCATTAACGTCTATCTGCCGCCCGGCTACGCCGAAGCTCCGAGCGCGCGGCTGCCCTCAAAGCATTTCGCGCGTTGTTTAGACCGAACACGAGTGAGCGAAAGTAGGCGCGGCGTGTCGCCACATCTAGCTCAGGGCGCGCCGCTGGATGGGTGTGGACGGGAAGGCCGACTTCGGGCGCTCAGCAAAGGAGAGCAGAGAGAATATGATGCGTACAGCGGCGAGTATCGCGGGCGCAATCGCCTGCACATTTCTGCTGGCTTGCTCCGCCGACTCACAGGTTGTGAATATTTGGCCCGCCGCCGCTCCGGGTTCGGAGACTTGGACCCAGCAAGAAAGAACTGTCGATAACACTCCCATCGGAAGCGTGGTCTTCAACGTGGTCACGCCGACCTTGACGGCTTACCTACCGGAGCGCACGAAGGCGACGGGCATCGGCGTCGTCATCGCCCCCGGCGGGGCTTTCGTCGCGCTGGCCATCGATTTGGAAGGTCACAACGTCGCGCGCTGGCTTCAGGCAAAAGGCATCGCCGCGTTCGTGCTCAAGTACCGGATTATGGAAAAGCGGCAGGAAGGTATTCCGGCGAACATGAACATGGACGAAGCCGGTAAGTACGGCATCGCCGACGGCATTCAGGCGCTCAAAGTGGTGCGGCAGCACGCGGCGGAGTGGGGCGTCGCCCCCGACAGGGTCGGCCTGATCGGCTTCTCGGCCGGAGCCATGGTCACCAGCGGAGCACTGCTCCAGCAGGACGCCGCGCTGCGTCCGAACTTCGCCGCCATGATCTATGGCGGCCCGTTCGGCCGAACGCCGGCCATCCCGGCGCAACTGCCGCCCATGTTTCTCGCTTGGGCGCAGGACGACGCCGTGGCGCTCGCGCCTGTGGTCAAGTTTCATGACGCGCTCAAAGCAGCAGGCCACAAACCCGAAGTCCACATCTTCAGCGCCGGCGGGCACGGCTTCGGGATGCGCAAACAGGGCACGAGCAGCGACCTTTGGATCGATGAGTTCTGTTACTGGCTGGCAGCGCAGGGCTTCACCCGGCGGGCTGGAAAATTCTAACTCGTCACTTCGGCGGCTGCGCGGCCTTGTAGCGGAAGTTGAGACCGGGGTTGCCGGTGACGAGCAGACGGCGGGCGTCGTAGGAAGAGAAGGAGGTCGGGTTGTAGGCGAGCAGGTAGCGATTCTTGCGCAGTTCATCGCAGATATCATGCGCGGCGGCGCGCGGGTCGGTCAGTGGCAGTACACGCCCACCCGTCTGTGCGGCAAGTTGTTCAACCACCTGCGCGGGCTTCGGCGAATCGCGGCGGAGCGCGCCGCCCGTGCGGTCGGGAATTTGGAGCGCGTAGACGGTGATGTCTTCGCGTTGCAACTCGGCAACTATGTCTTTGAACTTGACCTTGCTGCCGCGATCAAGCCCGTCGCCGATGAGCACGATGATGCGTTTGCGGCTGCCGCCGCTCAAGGGGCGCAGGGCTTCATCAATGACGGCACTCATAGCATCAAAGAGGTGCGGCTCGCCCTGCTTGCGCAGCATGTTGAGCGAGGTCTCGACCTGCTTGGGGTTGTCCGTCCAGTCGGTGACGATCTCGGCCTGCTCGTCGTAGCCGACGATGAGCAGTTGATCGCCTTCGTAGATTTCATAGATGAACTCGCGCGCGACCTGCGCGAGCTTCGGCACGTCCGTGCGTAAGGATTTGGAGTTATCGACCAAGAGCACGATATGCGCCGGCGTGGGGTCGGGCGTGAAGCTCTGGATGGACTGTTCGAGGCCGTCGTCGTAGATTGCGACCTCTTTGGCTGTAATCGGTGTGGGCGAACCGTCGGCGCGTGCGGCCGTGACATTCAAGAGCGTGGCATGGTCAGCCGATGGCACGGGTCTGCGGCCTGCCTGACTGAAAGCCACGGTGCACACGGCCGCGAGCAGCGTCAACGCTAGTAAGAATCGATCCCATGTGCGCATCGTGTCGGTGTGTCGTGCTAGTCGCCGCCGGTGGTTTTGGTATTGGTGGACGTGTTGGCGGCCGTCTGCTTCGGCTCGCCGCCGGTCTTCGGCTCAGACTTAGTTTCAGTCTTCGCTTCCGTCTTCGTTGCGCTCTTCGCTTCTGTCTCTTTCTTGTCCGTCTTCTTGCTCGCGTAGTCGGTCACATACCAGCCCGTGCCTTTGAATTGAAAGCCGGTCTGCGACCACTGCTTCTCCAACTTGCCGCCACATTTCTTACAACGCGTAAGCGGCTTGTCCATGATCTTCTGCAAGATTTCGGTGTGCGCTTTGCACTTCTGACAGGTGTATTCGTAGATGGGCATAAGGCTTTAACTAACTCCAAACATTCGACGCTAATAACACAAGTTAGGTTTGATTATACGAAGCGCGAAACATTACTGGCAACCGTGCTCTCCTATGATGCACGCACCACGCAATCTGACTGTAACACTCCGGGCAGGTTGAAATTATTTTTAGTTTAGATGGCGATTTCGTTGCAGCGCTTCCAGACGAAAGGTTGGCAGATTGACTGAGTACCCGTCCAAAGCCGAGTTTGAAGCACGCAAACGCCCCATCTAAGCGACTTAAGTGGGTGCACTAAACCCAAACAGCACAACCACTTAGTGTCACATTTTCATTGCAACTTGAAGCAACTGAACTTGTGTTTAATCCATCTCATGTTCGGTCTCGATTTACTGCTCTTTGACAGTGGTCGTTTCCATGCGTAGCCCCCAAAGACCTTTGCGCCGAGTGCGTGTAAATATCAACGCAGGTCCCGCGAGGCCTCTTAGCTCACATGGAGAAAAAACTGAATGCACTTTACCCCGCACGTTCCCCTATTTCGCTCTTTTAAGCTCGCGTTTTTCTTCGTCTTCAGCTTGGCAATTTTCGCCAGCTTCACTAACGTCACAACCAAAGCTTCCGCGCCGACCATCGAACGTACTGAGCGTGTCGCCGCGACGATCGATCTGAACTACATCCCCGCGGACGTACCTACGTCCGGCGACCACGAGCTTGATCTGATCATCCTGCACGCCGCCGAGCAGTCTGGTGTCGACCCGCGCCTGCTACATGCGGTCATCTGGCAGGAGTCGCGCTACAAGACCGACGCGCACTCAGGCGCGGGCGCGCGGGGGCTGATGCAGATGATCCCCGCGACCGCCAAGCGCTTCGACTGCACCAACGCCTATGACCCGCAAGCCAACGCCACAGCGGGTGCAAAATATCTGCGTTGGCTCTTGGAGCGGTTCGACGGCGACGTGGCGCTCGCGCTTGCCGGCTACAACGCGGGCGAAGGCGCGGTCGATAAGTACAACGGCATCCCGCCCTACAGCGAGACGAAGAATTATGTGCGCAACATCATCGGGCACTACGGGCAGACTTATCATCCGCTGCTGACGCCCGAACAAGCGCTCATCCAGTTCCGCCTCGCCCCGGCTGAAATTGCACAAGTGAATTAAAGGATAAAGGATGAAGGATGAATAGAACTGCTTTCTGATTCATCCTTCATCCCTCATCTTTCCCTCCTTGCTCTCTCGCCTGACGCTCGTTATCATCTGCGCTTAACAAAAGCCTTCTCGCAGGCCGCGCGGTTCGGCTAAGTTTAGCGTCAGCCGCTCTCTCTCACGCGCCCGCAGAGTTTTGCTGAAGGAGTAAGCGTCAACACTTGTCCGTGCAGCCCATCACCGATCCGAGCGCGCAGGCGCTCTCGCTCGAACGCAAGATCAAAATGCACGAGGCGCGCGAGGCGATCATCAACCGCCTCGCGCCCACGCTGCAATCGCAGATCGACTTAGACAAATTCCTGCAAGCCATCGTCAGCGAACTGGGACAGATGATGGGCGTGGATCGCTGCGACGTGATCCAACTGGGCGGCCCGACCGGCGAGCTGCGCATCAGCCACGAGTGGCGCGCCGACGCCGATGTGCCGTCGAGCCTCGGCACGACCGTGCCGGTTGACGCCCGCCAACTCATCGAGCGTTTCGATCTCACAAAGCCTATCCGGATAGACGATACGTCCGCGCCCAACCTCGATCCGAAAATCCACCTGCTGCCCGCGAGTTTGAACACGCGCTCATTGCTCATCGTGCCGGTCGTCCTTGGCGGCGATGTGCTCGGTCTCGTCGGTCTGCACACGACGCGCGCGCCGCGCAAGTGGCTTGATGAGGAAGTCTCGTTCCTGCAATCCATCGCGCGCCAGATCGCCGTCGGCTATCAGTACGCGCGCCTCTACACGAACCAGCAGCGCGAGGCGTACCGCACCGAGGCGCTCTTAGACATCGCCAACGCCTTGAACGCGCGCTCGGACTTCGGCGAGGTCACATCCTTCGTCCTTGAACGCGCGCTCGCGCTCGTCAACGCGGACTATTGCGCGCTCGGCGTCTTGAACCCGACCGGGCAGGCGATCAATCTGGCGGCGTTTAAGGCCGCGCCGCGCGCCGCGACCGCGGGCGTGCGCAGTCTCATCGAGAAGCACGGGCCGTCAATCAACATCGCGGAATTTCCGGCCGTCATCGATCTGTTCAAAGCGCCGAAGACGCTCGAACTGCTCGACAGCGATCTGCCGCAACCGTTGCGCGCGATGTTCAATGAGATACTCGGCGGGCACGCCGCCATCGTCACGCCCGTGCGCATCGGCGGGCAGACGTTCGGCCTGCTCGGTCTCGTCTGGAGCGAAGAGCGCGCCGACTTTGACGAGCACGAGACAGCGCTTGTCGAAGGCATCGCCGATCAGATCGGCACGGCCCTTGAGCGCGATCAGTTGTCGGCGGAAGTGATGCGCCTGCGCTCCGTCCTGCACGAGCGGCATGCCGAAGGGCGCATCATCGGGCAGACGCCAGCCATCCGCCGTGCGATTGAGTTGGCCTTAAACGTCGCCGACACGCAGACCTCCGTGCTCATACAGGGCGAGTCAGGCACGGGCAAGGAACTGCTCGCCAACCTCATCCATTACAACTCCCAGCGGCGCGAGCGCACGTACATCAAGCTCAACTGCGGCGCGATCCCCGAGACGCTACTTGAATCAGAATTGTTCGGGCACGAGAAGGGCGCGTTCACAGACGCGCGCCAACGCCGGCGCGGCCGGTTTGAAGAGGCGGACGAAGGCACGCTCTTCCTCGACGAGATCGGCGAGATGAGTCTGTCGGCCCAAGTGCGGCTCTTGCGCGTGTTGCAGGACGGCGAGTTCACGCGCGTGGGCGGCAACGAGGTGTTGAAGGTGGACGTGCGCGTCATCGCCGCGTCGAACGTCGATCTCGAACGCGCGACCGAACAAGGCACGTTCCGCCGCGACCTCTTCTACCGGCTGTCGGTCTTCCCTATCACGCTGCCGCCGTTGCGCGAGCGCGCGGCGGATATCCACCCGCTCGTCATACATTTTCTCGAACACTACAAACAGAAGACCGGGCGCTTCGTCTCCGGCATCTCGCGCGAGGCGGTTGACGCGCTCATCGGCTACGACTGGCCCGGCAACGTGCGCGAGTTGGAGAACGCCATCGAGCGCGCGATCATCATCGCGTCGGGCCGCCAGATCGAGTTGGAAGATTTGCCGGAGACGATCAGTCGCGCGGTGCTGGCGGAGCGCGCCCGCACGCGCTCGCCCCGCGCCCGCGCCGGCGACAATGACGCGGCCGTCAAACTGGAATTCGCCGTGCCCGCCACGCTCGCAGAGATCGAGCGCCGCGCCATCGAAGCCACCCTGCGCTATACCGGCAACGACAAGACCCGCGCCGCCCGCGCCCTCGGCATCGGCCGCAAGACGCTCTACCGCAAACTGCTCGGCTACAACGAGGGCGAAGAGTGAGCCGCGTGCATCGTAGGTCAGTACCGCTTGCGGTACTGACCCGGCCTTAAATAAGGCTCTCAGCCATGAAGCTCAGATACATCTTTCAACTCATCGCGCTGCTCTTCATTGCCGCGCCAGCCTTTGGCCTTGAACAGAACGCGTTGCCAAAGGGGCAGGTGCTTGAGAAAGTCACTTGTCAGGCCGACGCGGAGCAAAGCTATGCGCTGTACTTGCCCTCAACTTACACGCCGGAGCGGAAGTTCCCCGTCATCTATGCATTCGATCCCGGCGGGCGGGGCGGGCGCCCCGTCGAGTTGTTCAAAGCGGCGGCGGAGCAGTATGGCTACATCGTCGTCGGCTCAAACAATTCACGCAACGGCATCAACGTAAACGCGTTCGTGCAGACGCTCTGGGCGGACACGCACGCGCGCTTCGCGCTTGACGAGCGCCGCGTCTATACGGCGGGGTTCTCCGGCGGGGCGCGTGTGGCGACGGGGTTGGGCCAGAATGCCGGCGGCGCGATTGCGGGTGTCATCGCCTGCGGCGGCGGATTTCCAGTGGGTGTCAGCCCGTCGGCGAACACGCCTTTCGTCCTGTTCGCCACGACCGGCACGGAAGATTTCAACCACCCGGAGCTAATCCAACTGCAACGCGCGTTCGACGCGCTCCGCCTGCCGAATCGCCTTGCCGTCTTCGCGGGCGCGCACGACTGGCCGCCGCCGCCGCTGGCGCTCGAAGCCATCGAGTGGTTTGAGTTGCAAGCGATGCGCGCTGGGCGACGCGGGCGCGACGAAGCGCTCATCGCGACGCTGTTGCGACAGCGAGTTGAGGCGGCGCACGCGGCCGAAGCGGCGCAAAAACTTGCGGCCGCCTACGACGCTTACGATGTGCTTGTGCGCGAGTTCACGGGTCTCAGCGACGTGATGGAGTTTCAGACCAAGCTGCGGCAGTTGGCGGCGACGAAAGCGGTCAAGGACGCGCTCAAGAGCGCGTGCGCAGAGGACGAGCAACAGCTTGCGCTGGCCGAGAAACTGGCGGCGCACCCGCCGGTCGGCGCGGCGGGCGCGCAAGGGCTAGACGACATGCTTGTGCCGAACTATCGCGACACGGTGGCGCAGATCAAACGGCAGGCGCAGGGCGCGACAGATACCAGCGAGCGCCGGGTCGCGCGCCGCGTGCTCGGGCAATTCACGGTCAGCTACTTCGAGACGGCCGCCGCGCTGCGCCGGCAGAAAAGTTATCCGGCGGCGGCCGCCCAACTTGAACTGCTCGTCGAACTGCGCCCCGACAACGTGCGTGCGCTCTACGAACTTGCGACCGTCTACGCGCTCGCCGGGCAGAAGCGGCCGGCGTTGAAGACTCTGCGGCGGGCCGTCGCGGCCGGTCTCGCCGACGCCGCGCTCATCGAACAGAGCGCAGACCTTGCCTCGCTCCGTGACGAGGCCGAATTCAAGCAGCTCGTCGCAGCGTTGAAGCAGACCGCGCCGCCCGCGCACTGACTTGTGGCCCATGTCCATCGGCCATGCTTGTCTGTTCAGTTTCTTGCGCCGCTTTGCGCGCATTTGTTATAGTGCCCGGCAGGTTACAAGCACGGAATTTTCGATCTGGATCGCCGCGCACCGCAAGCGTGCGCGTGTGAGGAAGAGAGGCTCGGATGACGCAACAGAGATCATTGCCGACGCGACGCGATGATGGCGACGCGGGGGCGCGCATCGCTTTCCTGCTCCTCGGCGGTTTATTGGGCGCGGCGGCGGCGCTGCTGTTCGCGCCGAAGTCCGGGCGCGAGTTGCGCTCAGACATCGCCGACGCGACGCGCAAAGGCGTGGATCAGGCGCGCGAGAAGGCGGGCGAGTATTACGAAGTCGGGCGCGACCGCGCGACCGAGTTCTACTCGACGGCCGCGAACCGCGCGACCGAGTTGGCCACGTCGGCGCGCGAGGCCGCCACGCGGCGCGGCGAGTCCTTGTCGGCCGCCATCGAAGCCGGCAAGCGCGCCTACGCCGACGAGAAGCGGCGCACCGAAGCGTCGGGCATGCTCGAACAAGCCCCGACCTACTACGAAGAGATCAAGGACGCAAGTCAGTCGTGATGATTGCGGATTGCGGATTAAAGGAACAAGTGTCTATGTAATCCGCATTCCGCAATCCGCAATTGAAAATTCCGCAATGAACTTATTGGCGTTACAGATGAGTACGCGCGACCCGGCTTTCTGGGTCATGGTGATCGTGGCGGCGGCGTTCGTCATCGTCGCGGTGGCGATGATCGCGATTGCGTTGGTCGTCGCCCGCGTCGCGCGCACGGTCAACAATCTGGAGCGCAAAGCCGAACCGTTGTTGGAACAGGTGACGGCGCTCTCAGCGCGCGTCAATCAGATCGCGAGCGAGGGGCGCGAGGTCGCGGAGCAGGTGACGACGATCTCGGATCACATCTCGACGGCGACGCTTCATTTCTCCGAATCGGCCGCGCTCATCAAAGAAGAGGTGCGCGAGTTGAAGCAACTTGTCGGCTATACGACGACGACCGCGAAGGACAAGATCGAGCGTGTCGGTCATACGATTGAACGCGCGCAGAAACAGTTCTCCGCCACGACCTACTTCATCCACACGAAGCTGCTTGAGCCGGCGCGCGAGCTGGCCGCGATTATGGCGGGCGTGCGCCGGGGCTTAGAAGTCCTCGCCGCGCCACGCCCGAAACAGATTGACGAAACCTACAGTGAGGAAGAGATGTTCATCGGCTGAACAGCACATCGCACTGGCGACAGCCAAAGTCCCAAGTCCGGCTTTGGACTTGGGACTTTGAGTTTTTGGCCGCAGAAAATTAAGATTCCTGTTTTAGAGTTAACCGCTATGGGCACCGACACCAAGACACTTGAGTTGAAGCAGACCGTCAATCTGCCGAAGACCAGCTTCGCGCAGAAAGCCAACCTCAGCCAAGCCGAGCCGGCCCGGCTCAAACGCTGGACGGAGATTAACCTGTATCAGTTGATTCGTGAACAAAGGGCAGGCGCGGAGAAGTTCATCCTGCACGACGGGCCGCCCTACGCCAACGCCGACATACATCTCGGCACGGCGCTCAACAAGATCACCAAAGATTTGGTCGTCAAGTCGCGCACGATGCTCGGCTACGATGCGCCTTACGTGCCCGGCTACGACTGTCACGGGCTGCCGATTGAGTTGCACGTCGAGCGCAAACTCGGCGAGAAGCGAGCGGGCCTCGCGCCGCAGACCTTCCGCCGCATCTGCCGCGAGCACGCGGCCGAGGCGCTAAAGCGCCAGACGCGCGACTTCCAGCGACTCGGCATTTTGGGCCTGTGGGAGAACCCATATCTCACGATGTCAAACCAGTATGAGGCGGAGACGGCGCGCTTGTTCGGGCGCTTCGTCGAGCGCGGCTACGTCTACAAGGGCGCGCGCCCCGTCTACTGGTGCATACACGACCAGACGGCGCTCGCCGAAGCTGAGGTCGAATACAGACAGCACACGAGTCCGTCCGTCTATGTGAAGTTCCCGCTGTCGAAGGACACGGTTGACGGCAAGGCGTTCAAACGCGAAGTGCTGGGGAGCGAAGACGACGCGCGCAAAATTTTCTTCCTCATCTGGACGACAACGCCTTGGACGCTGCCCGCGAACTTAGGCATCGCAGTCAATCCAAACTTTGAATACGCGGCGGTCGAAAACGGCGGAGATGTTTACATCGTTGCGGCCGACCTCGTTGATGTCGTCGCCACGAAGTGTGGTCTAACTTCGGCGAACGTCGTCGCACGTTTTCCCGGCGCGCGCCTTGATCGACTTGAGGCGCGACATGCTTGGCTTGATCGGCCATCGCTTTTGATGTTGGGCGACCACGTCACACTCGGCGGCGAGGCGGACGCGGAGACCGAGTTGGACGTGAGCGAGGCGCGCGATAAATCGGTGACCAGCAAGGCGGGCACAGGCGTCGTGCATACCGCGCCGGGGCACGGGCACGACGACTTTGTGATCGGCAAGCAGTACGGACTGGACATCTATTGCCCGGTCGATAACGCCGGCCGCTTCACGCCCGATGTGGAGCACTTCGCGGGCGAGCGCGTGTTCGATGCAAATCCTAAGATCGTCGAGTTCATGCGCAAGCGCGGCGTGCTCTTGTTTAGCGAAGCTTACGAGCACCGCTACCCGCACTGCTGGCGCTGCAAGAATCCGGTCATCTTCCGCGCGACGCCGCAGTGGTTCATCTCCTTGGACGCGCGCCCGCTCGAAGCGGCCGTCGAAGTGGATGAAGACGGGCGTGATCGCACGAACTTCACGGACAACGAGACAGCCGCGCCCAGCAGTTTGCGCCAGCTTGCGCTCGACGAGATCGCGCGCGTCGAGTGGCTGCCTGCGTGGGGCGAGGATCGCATGCGCAACATGCTGCGCGGGCGACCCGATTGGTGCATCTCGCGGCAACGCTTCTGGGGCGTGCCGATCCCCGTCTTCTATTGTGCATCGTGTCAGACGGCGATTGCTGAACCGGCCGTGATCAATCACGTCGCAGACATCTTCGCTACGGAGTCGTCCGACGCATGGTACGCGCGCGATGCGCGTGACCTGTTGCCCGCAGGCTTCACCTGTCCAAACTGCAAGGGCGCGGAGTTCACGAAGGAGACGGACATTCTCGACGTGTGGTTCGACAGCGGCGCGTCTTCGGTCGCCGTGCTCGAACATTATCCGGAGTTGCGCACGCCGGCCGATGTCTACCTCGAAGGCGGCGATCAATATCGCGGCTGGTTCAACTCGTCGCTAATGGTCGGTCTCGCCGCACACGAACGCGCGCCTTACAAAGCAGTCATCACGCACGGCTGGGTCATCAACGTGCAGGGCGCGAAGATGAGCAAGTCCGAGGGCACAGGCGTCGCGCCGGCCGAAGTGATCAAAGAGTCAGGCGCGGAGATTTTGCGGCTGTGGGTTGCATCATCAAACTACATGGAGGACGTGCGCGCGTCCGACGAAATCTTGCAGCGCGTGGGCGATGCCTATCGCAAGTTCCGCAACACGGTGCGGTTCGCGCTCGGCAATCTCGCGGGCTTCGACCCGCAACGCGATTACGTGCCGCGCAGCGAGTTGCACGAGATCGACCGTTGGGCGCTGATGGAACTGGACACCGTCATCGAGCGCGCGCTCGCGGGCTATCGCGCCTACGAATTTCACACGGCCTATCACGCGCTCTATCAGTTCTGCACCGTGACGCTGTCGGCGCGCTACTTCGACATCATCAAGGACAGGCTCTATACGTTCGCGCCGCGCGGGCACGCGCGTCGCTCGGCGCAGACCGTGCTGTATGAGATCGCCGACGCGCTCGCGCGCCTGCTCGCGCCCATTCTCGTCTTCACGGCCGACGAAATCTGGGAGCACCTGCCGCCCATCGTGGCCGGCAACGGCGACGCGCAGGTCGGGCGCTTGCCCTCCGTCCATCTCGCGGACTTTCCCGTCGTCATCGGCCAGCGCGACGAAGAGTTGCGCGCGCGTTGGGCGCAGTTGTTTGAAGTGCGCGACGAAGTCCTGCGCGCATTGGAAGAGGCGCGCGTGGCGAAGTTGATCGGGAGTGGCTTGGAAGCGCGCGTCGAGATCGTGGCGCGCGATCCCGTCTATAGCGTGCTCGCCGAGTACAAGGCGGAAGAGTTGCGCTACGTCTTCATCGTCTCGCAGGTCGGCGTGCAGAAGACGGACGATGCGGCCGCACCAATGGTGCGCGTGACGGTCGCGCGCGCCGATGGGCAGAAGTGCGAGCGTTGCTGGAACTACTCCGTGCGCGTGGGCGAGTTCACGCGCTACCCGACGGTGTGCGAGCGCTGCATCGAGGCGCTGGCGGAGATCGAAGCGGGAGGAGCGACCGGATGACAAGAGCGCGGGCTATGGGCTGGCGCGTCGGTTATCTCGTCGCCGCCGCTGCCCTCTTCATGGCCGATCAGGCGTCGAAGGCTTGGGCGGTGCGCATGCTCCGCTTCGAGCGCGACGTGACGCTCATCCCGCGCTTGCTCGATCTCACCTACACCGAGAACACCGGCATCGCCTTCGGGCAGTTGCAGTCGGGCGGCAACTTCGCCCGCTGGATGCTCATCGGTCTCGCCTGCGCCGCCAGCATCACCGTGCTCGTCTACCTCTTCCGCACCGAGCGCACAGACGACCGCGTGCTCGGCGCGTGTGCGCTGCTGCTCGCCGGCATCACGGGCAATCTGGCCGACCGCATCCGCTTAGGCCGCGTCGTCGATTTCATCCTGCTCCACGCGGGCGACTACCACTGGCCCACCTTCAACATCGCCGACGCCGCCATCTGCACCGGCGCAATCCTCCTCGCGCTCGATCTATTCATGGAAGGCCGACGCGCGCGGCAGAAAGCGGTAAGACAACAGTCAGCTTAATTTCTAGTCAGTCCTCAGATGAGCGTTGCGTAATTTCCTCAACGATAGCTATGGATGAAATCAGCGACAAGCACTTACAGGCGTTCATTGACGAACTAGACCGTGAGATTAAATGGGAGTGGCGTCATGAGAAGCTACATAGAAAGATGATGTGGTATATCAATTGGGCAACATGGGTGGCACGCCTTCTCTTGCTGGCAATGAGTACATATGAATTGAACAATTACGGTAAAACAGCACCTCAATTATGGAGTAAACTTACAATTGTTATCTTGTCTGTGCTGAATCTTGGCTTTCCTCTTATGTCGGCACAATTTAGATTCCAGCAAAGACAAGAGGTGCATGACAAGGTTGCCAGAGAATATTCGTCAATCAGAGTAGAGTTAGTATCAGGGCAACTTACTTTAGAGGAAGCTGTCAAGAGGTTTACTGAAACTCGCAGACAACCGACAGAAGCGATAATCAGGCGGACTCCATAGATATATTTCTTTGGTGGAAGCGTCGTATGAACGAGTTCACGATGGTGATTGAGCAAAATGGGGAATGGCTCATTAGCTACTGCCCGGAAATATCCGGCGCGAATGGACAGGGGCGCACGATAGGAGAATGCTGTGAGGATTTAGCCGAAGCCATTGCCTTAATTCTCGAAGACCAACGTGAAGATACTGAAAGGCAACGAGCCTTCAGCAACCGACACCTAACCTGACAAGCAGATGTACCCAGAACTTTTCCGCATCGGCAACTTTCCCATCAACACCTATGGCGTGCTGTTGGCGACGGCGTTTCTGTTGGCGCTGGTGGTGGCGGCACGGTTGGGCGCGCGCGATGGGTTGCCGCGCGAGCGCATTTACGATCTGGGGTTGTGGCTGCTGTTGGCGGCCATCGTCGGGTCGAAGGTGTTGCTGCTGGTGGTCGAGCCAGAGTATCGCGCGCATCCGTTGAATTTGTTGTCGCTCGATTTCCTGCGCTCAGGCGGCGTCTTCTATGGCGGCTTCATCGCGGCGGTGGCGACCGCTTACGTGTTGGTGCGGCGCTATAAGTTGCCTTGGTGGCGGACGGCCGATGCGTGCGCGCCCGCGATTGCTTTGGGTAACGCCATCGGGCGGCAAGGGTGCTTTGCCGCAGGTTGTTGTTGGGGCAAGCCGACGAGCTTGCCTTGGGGCGTCGAGTTCACCGAGCGCGCGCACGAGATTACGGGCGTGCCGTTGGGCGTGCACCTGCATCCGACGCAGCTTTACGAATCGTTCGCCACGTTCATCTTCTTTCTCTTCCTCGTCTGGCTGCACCGGCACAAGCGTTTTAGCGGGCAGGTCATACTCACCTACGCCGTGCTCTACGCCGTTATGCGCTTTCTGATCGAGTTCGTCCGCGCCGACGTGCGCGGCGACATCCTCGGTCTGACGACGCGCACGGGTCTCTCCACCTCGCAGTTGATTGCGCTCGTCGTCGGCGCGGCGAGTCTCGTCCTGCTCATCGTGCGCTGGCGACGCGCGGCACATGATAATGCGCAGACCGGTAAGCAGCCTGCGCTAAGTTCCGTTTAGCCTGAGCCTGCGGCAAGAGGCAGTTCACCGCAGAGACGCAGAGGACGCAGAGATGGCGCAGAGACTTGCATGCTGTTCTCTGCGCCCCCTCTGCGTCCTCTGCGTCTCTGCGGTGAATTAACTGTGCGCCAGATGCCACTTTGAGATTGCCCTGAACGATGATCGAACCGGTTGATGATACGCTTAGCTTCACCGTCGCGCCTGAAGACGCCGGCACGCGCCTCGACGCGTATCTGGCCGTACGCGTCTCGACGGTCAGCCGCACACGCCTCAAACAATCAATTGAAGACGCAGACGTGCTCGTTGACGGCCGCGCGGCCAAGCCCGCTTACAAATTGCGCGGCGGCGAGACCATCGAACTCGACACGCCTGCGCCGCCCACGTCGGATTTTCAACCCGAAGACATTCCGCTCGATATTGTCTATGAAGACGACGCGCTCATCGTCGTCAACAAACCGGCCGGCTTAGTCGTGCATCCGGCGGCTGGCGTCCCGTCGGGCACGCTCGCCAACGCGCTCGCATTCCATTTCAAAAAACTCTCAGGACGCGCCGGCGCGACTCGGCCCGGCATTGTGCATCGGCTCGACCGCGATACGTCGGGGCTGTTGGTTGTCGCCAAGACCGAAGCGGCGCACGAGCATCTGGCGGATCAGTTTCGCGCGCGCACGGTCTTCAAATCTTACGTCGCGTTGGTGCATGGACAGGTGCGCGAGGAGCGAGGGCGGATCGAGCAACCGCTGGCGCGCGACCCGCGCAACCGGACGCGCATGGGCGTGGTGCGCGGCGGGCGGCCCGCCCTGTCGCTCTATCGCGTGCGGCGGCGCTTCACGCGGTTCACTTTGTTAGACGTTGAGATCAAGACGGGGCGGGCGCATCAGATCAGGGTACATCTCGCGTGGCTTAAGCATCCGGTTGTCGGCGACAAGGTATATGGCGGCGGGCGCGACCAGACAATCCCGGACACGAAGCTACGCGCGGCCATCGCCACATTGGGCCGGCAGTTTCTACACGCCGAACGGCTCGGCTTCGACCACCCGCGGACGGGCACGCGCATGCAGTTCACCGCGCCACTGCCGGCGGAACTTAGCCGTCTGCTCGATATGTTGTCGTAGCGGGCTTGTCTGTGTCGGCAAGGTCGAACGGCGCAACCGCAAAATTCTATCGGCCGCCGACTTAAACCTGCCCCGCAGTTACCCTCCGCCCGCGCAATTGTTATACTGTCCGGCGTCGCCCAAACAACACGCGGAAAGGGCAACGAAGCCCGCCCGCAAAAGCATCGAACACACGGCGTTGAACGAGGATTTTGCTCCTGTTTTCCTGCCGGCAAACGTCTCCTGATTTTATGAGAAATTTAGTTCGCGCACTTCTGTTAATCGCGCTCGGCTGCGTGGCCGGGGCGCAAAGTTTCGCGCAAAAGCCGCAACCGACACCGACGCCCATCACGTTGCCCGAGGACAAGCGCGAGAGCGTGACCGTGCGCCTCGTGCGCCTGCCCGTCACTGTGCTCGATAACAAGCGCAATCCGATCTCCGGTCTAACCGCCAACGATTTCGTCGTCTATGAGGATAAGCAGCCGCAGAAGATCGAGGGCTTCTTCGACGAACGGGAAGCGTTGCCGATCTACGTCGCCGTCCTGCTGGATACGTCCTCTTCGACCGCCGGCAAGCTGCGCTTCGAGCGCGAGGCGGCGAAGGATTTCATCTACACGGTCGTGCGTCTGCGCAAAGACAAAGCCGCCTTCGGCACGTTCGATGACGACGTACACCTGTTGCAGGATTTTACCGACAAGCTCGACCTGCTCGATAAGGCCGTCGATAACGTGAAGAAGCCGGGCACGCAGACCACGCTCTACGACGCCATCTGGGAGTTCTGCGATCAGAAACTGCGCGGCGTGAACGGCAAGCGCGTCATCGTCGTCATCACAGACGGCGACGACACTTACAGTCGCGCGCGGCTGAAAGACGCCATAGACATCGCCCAACGCACCGAGACGACTGTCTTCGCGATCTCGACCAAGGCGGGTTTTTCAGGCAGCGTGCCCGGCGTGGAGGCAGGGCAGGTGAAGGACGAGGGCGATAAGGAGTTGGAGCGGCTGTGCGCCGAGACGGGCGGCAAGGCGTTCTTCACCGGCGACATGCTCGCGCTCGAACGCTCGTTCACACAAGTTGCGCGCGAGTTGCGCTCACAATATCTCCTTACATACAAGCCGACGCGGGCCTTCGACGGCAGCTACCGGCGCATCGAGGTGAAGCTGGCCGACACCGGCCGCAAGAATCTCGAAGTGCGCACGCGCAAAGGCTACACGGCGGCAGACGACACGATTAAGTAATGCGGAATGCGGATTGAAGAGAAGCGAATTGGCATATCCAATCCGAAATCCGCATTCCGCAATCGCGAAGGGGTTTTGCTTTGAAGTTTATATTTGAGCGGTGTGGGTTTGGGCGCGTGCTGGCGTTGGCGCTGGTTGCGATCTTGTGTATCGGCGGCGGGGCGCGTTGGGGCGGGGTGCGCGCGCAACAGCCGGCGGCGGCGCAGCAGCCGCCGAAGAATCCACCGGCTAAGCCAAATCCCAAACAGGATCAGGGCGAGATCACTCTGCCGCAGGATGAAGAGGTCGAGCGCGTCAACACCGATCTGACGACCGTGCTGTTCACGGCCGTAGACAAGAACAAGCGTTTTATCACCACGCTCAAACAAGAGGACGTGCGCGTGCTCGAAGACGGCGTGCCGCAGCCGATCTTCACCTTCCAACGCGAGACCGAGCGCCCGCTCTCGCTCGCCATCCTGATCGACACGAGCCAGTCGCAAGAGCGCACGTTGCCCGACGAGAAGAACGCCGCGCGCGAGTTCGTCGATCAGATCATCCGCGAGAGCAAGGACGAAGTCGCCGTCGTCTCGTTCACCGGCGACTCGACGCTCGAACAGGGCATGACCGGCAGTAAGCAACGCATCCGCCGCGCGATTGATCACGTCGAGTTCGTGCGCCCATCGGGCTACGTCGGCGGCGGCGTCATCGTCGGCACGCCGCCCATCTCTGGCACGAATCAGCAACTCGCCGCCTCCACTGCGATCTGGGACGCGATCATGGCCACGAGCACTGACGTGTTCCAGCAGACTTCCGAGAAGACGCGCCGCGCGATGATCTTGATCACGGACGGTGTGGACACGTCGAGCCAGTACGGGCGCGTCGGCGACGCGGTCGACGCAGCGGTAAAGTCCGATGCGGTCATCTACTCAGTCGGCATCGGCGATGCGTATCTCTACGGCGTGGAAGAAGCGACCCTGCGCAAACTCTCGGAGCGCACAGGCGGGCGGGCGTACTTCCCTAAGAACGAGGAAGATTTGCGCGCCGCGTTCGCGCAGATTCAACAGGAGTTGCGCTCGCAATATCTCGTCGCCTATTCGCCGACGAACAAAGCGCGCAACGGGCAATACCGTGAAGTGCACATCGAGATCATCAACCCTGATCTGCGCAAAGAGAACCTGCGCCTCACCTACCGGCAGGGCTACTTCGCCAAGGGCGGCGGCGAAGCGCAGACAGCGCCGCAGCAGAAGAGCAAGCGCCCGTAACAATTCTGTTTGGCGGCCTAACGCTATAGCAAACAAGTAAGGGGCGCAGTCAATCATGACCGCGCCCCTTACTTGTTTGGTTGCCTTTATTGTTATGCGCTAGGTGCGCTCAGCGGCTCGTGCGTGCGTCGGTCGCTGTTGCCGTTGCGTTGTTGGGTGTCAAGATCGTCAGCTTGATGGCGCGGCGTCCGAAGCGCATGGCCTCGCTCGTCGATGGCATCCAGATGTCGATCTTGCGCCCGCGCACCGCGCCGCCGAGATCAGCGACGAGATATTCGCCGCTGTAAGCGCCGGCTTCAAGCCGGACGCGTGTGCCGAGCGGCAGCACGCGCCGGTCGGCCGCAATCAAACCGCGCGCCACCGTCCGCCCGCTCGCCGTGCGCCCACGCAGAGAGTACGCGGTCGCGGTGAACAGTTGCGTCGCCGCAATGGTCGGCAGCGCCAGCGTCCGCTTGCCCACAGGCGGGGGCGGCCCCGGGTCTGTCTCTTCAATCCGGACGGCGGTCGCCGCCGGTTTCAATTCTGCCGCTGTCGCAACTAGCAACGGCGCATTGTCAGCGGACAAGCTTGCGCCCGCCGTTTCCGTCTTAGCTTCCCCTTGTTGTGCTTGCTTGGTCTGCTGTGCGAGGTCTTCCGCGACTGACGGGTGTGCTTGAAAGAACAAAGTCCCGACGAGTAGCGCGCCCGTCAGGATCGCGCTGCTGCCGAAGAGGGATTTAGCCATGTCAATTTCGGTCTCCTGTCTCCGAAGATGGCTTTCAGCGGCGCGCGAGTCATTAGCAAAGGGGTTCGGGGACTCGACCTCCGAGCCTCAGGAGGCAACCGAACAGACCGGCCCGGAGTGGGGACTCACATCCTTATTGCGCCGAAAATGCTGAAAGCGGATAAAACAAAAACAAGCGAACGTGATCGTGCGAGGATCGTTCGCTTGTTTTATGGACTTAAGGCTAGCACAGCAAGGGGGAGTGAGTCCAGCCGGGCCGGCGGCGAAAAAGGGCTGAAGTTTAACGACGTTGGTAAGTCGTCACCAACGCGACATCGGCGGCACGCCGACGCCATTCAGTCTCAACACGGCCGGGCGGCGCGCGGGCGGCAACCCCGCATGCAACTCGACGAAGGCCGCGTTCGTCCAGCCGAAACCAATCTGATTGGCCGCGTACCCGAACTTGATCCCAGCGCCCAAGTCGGACGTGCGCCGCGCCACGTCGTATTTTTCGACGATGGTGCGGTGCGCCAGAAACTCCTTGAGCACGAGCGAGAGAAAGTTGACGCTGATACGGTCGGCTATCTTGTTGAAGCCGTAGCGGCGCAAGCCTTCGACCGCGATCAACTGCATAGGGGCCCAGCCGTAGGGTGCGTCCCACTGATTGCCGCTCGTGTTGTCGCTCGTCTGCAAGCCGCCCAGCAACTCGAAGCGCTTCAGATTCGCCGCCACGCGTGCGGCTTGGCGGGGCGTGGCCAGGCCAACCCACAAGGGATAGAAGGTCGTCACGAAGTGGTAGCGGCGCACCTCGCGGCGGCGAAAGTTGTAGTCGAAGTACAGCCCATCGCGCTCGTCCCACATCAGCCGGTTGACGCGTTGGCGGCGCAGGGCGGCGCGGGCCGTCCAGACGCGGGCCGCACGCGTGCGCCCCAGCGTGCGGAGAATCTCGGCCGTGTCCGTCTCCATCAAGTAGAGGAGCGAGTTCAGACAGACGGGGTTATAGTTCGTGATGTCCGCGTTGAACGGCCCGAAGCGGTTCGATGGATCGAAGCCCGACTCGCGCATCGAGCGGTCGCCCGTATAAAACGCATCGGTCAACTCGTCGCGCGCACGGTCGTAATACTCATGCACGTCATAGTCATAAACTTCGCGCGTGCGGTAGAACTCTTTAACGCGGTCGTAGTGCGTGCGCCCCTGTGCGTCGCGTTCATCCGCCAGAACTTCGGGCGCAGGGCCGTGGCCGGTGTCGTAGTAACGCGCAAGGCCCGTCTCCGGCGTCAGATGCGGCGCGGTCGCCCAGAAGCGGTAATACTTCTCAATCGCTGGTTCGGTGCGCGCAAGCCACGCCCGGTCGTGGGTCTGCCGGTAGACGTTCAGGATCATCTGCGTGAGGAACGGCGGCTGCGAGCGCGAGAGATAATAGGTGCGGTTGGCGTTGAGAATTTTGCCGTAGCGCTCGATCTCGTAGAGGAAATTCTCGACCATGTCGCGCGCGAGTTCCTGCTCGCCGTCGCGCACCAGTCCGACCTGTATAAAGTAACTGTCCCACCCGTACATCTCGTTGAAGCGCCCGCCCGGCACGACGTAAGGGCGCGGCAGATAGAGCAGCCCTTGCGCCTGAATCTGACTGGTGTCAGCGGGCAGCGGCAGTAGCTCGATCCGCGCAAAATCCGCCGCCGGCATCTGCGCGCGCAAGGTGCTCGCAATGCGCTCGATGTTCTCCGCACGTGGCACATACACGGGCCAACGCGGGCTGCCGCGAGTTGCGGCGAACTTCGGATCAACAGCCGCCGCAGCCAACTGCGCCGGCCCGCGTTGCAACGTGTGCCAGCCCCGCTTGATGTACTGCCGTATCGCTCGCAGGTCGGCGCGGCTCGCACGCTGCTGTGGCCAGACTTGCGCGCAGAGCACAAGCGATAACAGGATGACTGACCAAGCACGCCCTTTCTTATTCATTCCTCAGCCTTGCTCTTGCAGCCACTCGCCGCGATAGACGACTTGCGCCTCGCCGGTTAAGACAACTTCATTATCAGCCCGCCATTCGACTTCGAGCCGGCCGCCGGGCATGTAGACGCTGACGCGCCGGTCGGTCAATTCGTTCATGATAGACGCGATGGCCGCGGCGCACGCGCCCGTGCCCGATGAGAGCGTCTCGCCGACGCCGCGCTCCCAGACGCGCGCCTCAATCTGCGCGCGGTCAATGACGCGTATGAACTCGACGTTGGTGCGCGCGGGGAAGCGTGAGTGCACTTCGATGATGCGGCCCCAGCGTCGCCAATCCACTGCATCGAAATCCGTGACGAAGATACACGTGTTTGGGTTACACATCTCAAGCGCCGTCACACGGGCGGTCTCACCGTCGCCCAAGTCGAGCGGGTGATTGATGACGCGCGGCAACGGCTCATCAGTTAGCAACGGAATCTCCGTGCTCGCAAACCGCGGCGCGCCGATCTCGGCCGCAAACTTGTAGCGCCCACGCTCGTCCTGTTCGATCAGTCGATAACGCTTAATGCCGGCGCGCGTTGAGAGGCGCAGTTCCGGTGCAGTCCAAAGCTGTTCGTAGTACAGGTACGCGGCGGCCGAGCGCGAGCCGTTGCCGGACATCGCGGCCTCTGAGCCGTCCGGATTGAAGATACGCAGGCGGAAATCGGCCGTATCGGCGTTAAGTTTATCGAGCGTGGCGATGCCGTCCGAGCCGACGCCGTAGTGGCGGTCGCAGACGCGGCGCACAAACGCGGGCCGCGCGTTATCAGCGGGCAGTTCCGTCGCCGCGCAGACGATGTAGTCGTTGCCGTAACCGTGAAGTTTAACGAAGCGCATGGCGGTAAGAAGCAAAAAATATGCGGCGAAACGTGGCGCAGTATAGCACTACGCCACGTCCGGCCGCGCTTCGGCACCGCGTGGAAGACGGCGACCATTAACCGTTTGATCCTCAAAGAGGCCCGCATTTTTTCCGTCGGAAACAGGCCCTGAATTTCAGCCAAGCGCACGTTGACCGGCCGCGGGATTTGGTGTATTTGTTAGTCGCTCGCAAGGCCAAGAGGTTAGTTAACCCTCTCGCAGCAATACCAGGGTTATTAGCCGTCCGGCAAGACTACAAACTGGCCCTCAAAATCTGCACTCGCCGCTTATTCATTGTGTCAGCTCTTGAAGTGCCACCCCGGAGCCTCCGCTGCTCCGCGCTTACTACTGTTGACCCCACGCCTTAGGCAGGCGCAACAGTCAAAAGGAGATTGAAATAACGATATGAGTAAGGAAAAGAAAGACCTGATCGGGTCTGAACCCGAGACAGGAAAGTTAAGCAGAAGAAACTTTGTCAAAAGCGCCGCCACCATTGCGGCCGTAGCTGCGACCGTGCCCCTCAAACCTCTGCTCGGCGGCAAAGAGTCGGTCGCCGAGGCGGCGGGCGGAAACAGTAATGCTGCGAATCGCACGAATGACTGTTTCAATTACCGCAAGAACATGGCCCAGGCCCAGAAGATCAACGTTGGGCCGCAGCCAGACAATGGCGACGCAGCGCAATTCACAGACTTCAGTTGCAGCTATAGCAAAGGCTTGAAGCACGACTATCTCGGCATACCGAATGCTGCCGCTATGCTCAGCCTGAAAAATGCTTTCGCGACCGGCAACCCTGCGGACTTCGCAAGCATTATTGTTGGGACGCCCGGCGGCGGCGGCAACTCGAAGTTGAACGGCCCACAGGTCGCACTGGCTTTTGACTTGGAAGGTCTCGACTCACATGCCACCGTCATCCCGCCCGCGCCGAGCGTCGCCAGCGCGCAGACGGCGGCCGAACAGGTCGAGCACTACTGGGGCGCGCTGCTGCGCGACGTGCCGTTCAGCGAGTATGCGACGAACACGATGGTCGGGCAGGCTGTGGCCGACATGAACAACATGTCGTTCATCAACAGCGGCGCGAATAATCAATTCCCCCATCCGGTCACGCGGCAGAATCTGTTCCGCGGGCAGTTCGTCCCCGGCGACGGCAACGTCAAGGGGCCGTACATCTCGCAGTTCATGATCCAGCCGACGTACTTCGGCGCGCAGCCCCTCGATCAGAAGTACCAGACGTTCATGCCGATGCAGGAATTTATGACCTCGCCCGGCGCGTATCAACAAGTCCAGAACGGCGGTGCTTCGACGGGTTCGGTCGCGTTTGACCCCGTGCCCCGCTACCTCCGCAACGGGCGCGACCTCGCGGCCTACACGCGTGTGGACGTGCTCTATCAAGGATACTTCACAGCCTTCCTCATCTTAGCGGGCTTGGGCGCTGCGCCCAATCCGGGCAACCCCTACAACACCTCGTTGACGCAAAAAGCCTTCGCCACACTGGGCGGGCCGGACGCCGCGGGCACGATTGCCGAAATGGCCACGCGCGCGCTCAAGGCCTCTTGGTTCCACAAGTGGATCAAAGACCTACGCATGCGGCCCGAAGAATACGGGGCGCTCGTGCATGCGAATAAGACCCATCCCAGCCACATGCCGCAAGCGGCAATGGCGCTGCACGCGGACGTCCTGAACTCAGCGGCGCTGGCCAGCACCTTCTCGAAATATGGCAGCTACCTGCTGCCACAGGCATTCCCCGAAGGCTCGCCCACGCACCCGTGCTATCCGACTGGTCACGGCACGGTCGGCGGCGCGTGCGTGACCGCGCTAAAGTTCTTCTTCGACGGCAGCCAGCAGATTCAGCCGCTGCTCACAGCGGCCGGGCGCAACGTGTACGAGCCGAGCACGGACGGCCTCTCGTTCAACACCTACACGGGCGCAGACGCAGGCAGTCTGGACATCAACGGCGAACTGAACAAGCTGGCCTACAATGTCTCGTTCGGACACGGGATTCACTCCGGCATACACTTCCGCAGCTCGACCTACTGGTCGATCCTGCTGGGCGAGCAGGTTGCGCTCAGCGTCTTGCAAGACCGGGCCAAGTCCTATAACGAGCCGTTCACGATCAGCATCAAGAAGTTCGACGGCACGACCGCCACCATCACCAACCAATAGCCCCTAACCGAGCGGGCGGCCCAGACAAACGGGCCGCCCTTCCTATACAAGTCAGAACCGCCTGCGGTAGCGGGCGGGTTATGGTTGCGTTAGCTCGACCCGCCCGCTACCGCAGGCGGTTCTGACCTCTTACGAATGACCTGCGAAGGAGGCGAGCAGCGCGGCGACGGCGTCGAGGAAAGTGGCGCGTGCGCTCGTGTCGCGCGGGTAGTGATTCGCCATCAGGGAGAAGACGAGGCGCTCGCCCGTCGCGCTCGTGACGTAGCCGGAGAGCGCGACGACGTTGTCGAGCGTGCCCGTCTTGGCGCGCACGTTACCCGCGGCCGGCGTGTTCCGCATGCGGTTGCGCAACGTGCCGTCCACACCCGCGATGGGTTGCGCCGCGCGGAAGACTTCCGCGTAGCGATGCCAGCTCATGTAGGTCAGGAGTTGCGTGGTCGCGGCGGCCGAGACGAGGTTGTGCCGCGACAGCCCTGAGCCATCATAGAAGGCCAGCCGATCCGCTTCGCCAACGCCCGCCTCATGCAAGAACGCGCGCACCACAGCGCTGCCCGCCGCCCACGTGGCCTGCTTAGGATCAGGGCCGGGAAACTGCTTGCCCAGCGTGCGCAAGATCAACTCCGCATAAAGATTCTGACTCGGCTTCAACGTCTGCGCCGCGATTTCGCTAAACGGCGGTGACTCGCGTTTGGCCAATTCAATCAGCTTCGTCATGTCGAGCGGCGCAAGTGAGCGTGCCTTGGCGTCCATCACGCGCGTGCGCCCTTTGATCGTAACGCCCTGCTTCTCTAGCGCCGCGCGCAGCATCGCGGTAAAGAGCAGCGCTGGACGTTTGACGGCGGCGTTGTCCTTATACTCACCATCGTCCTGCGCGATGCTACCTGTGATTTCGATCAGATTCTGGCCGAGCGGGCGCACGACATTGATGTCGCGCTTCGCCCCGCGCGGTGCGGTCACGGCGCGATTGACGACGGTGCTGAAGTTCGGCGCGTCTGCCATCTCTTCATTCGCTTTCGGCGTGACGACGCGGATCATGGGATTCGCCGGGCCGGTCGTGACTAGGACGGCGTCGCCCACGCGCGCGGCGGGTTTAATGATGAGATCGAGCGCGTTGTCATCGACTGTGAGCGCCGTTACCTCCGCTGCGTCGTAGCCTTGCAGGTCGTCCCACTCCCAACCGATGCCGAGCGGCGGGCCGGTGAAGTAACTTTCGTCGCCGACGAGATCGCCTTCGACGCGTTTGACGCCCGCAGCGACAATGCGCGCAGCCAATTCGTCAAACGCCTTGTAGTAGTCGCCGCCATTAAAGCGCGTTGCATAAGACGGATCGCCGCGCCCATAGATGATCAGATCGCCGCGCACCTTGCCGGACTTGTCAGGCCGTTCATTCGCGTAGGCTGAAGTGCCGAAACGAAACTCCGGCCCCAGCCGGTCGAGCGCCGCCGCGACCGTGTAGAGCTTCATGTTCGACGCGGGCATCAAGAGTTTCCCCGCGTTCGCCTCGAACAGCACGCGCCCCGTGTCGAGCGACGCAACCTTGACGGCCAACAAAGCCGGCGCAAGCTGCGGCTGGTCGAGCACCTCTTGAATGCGCGCGCGCAACTCTTCGACGGTGCGCGGCGCAGGCGCGGCGGGCGTGGCCTGTGGCGTCGGCGTAGCCTGTGGTGTGGGCGTCGGAGTTGGCGTCTGCGCCGGCGCGAGTAATGGCCATAGCAGCAGGAGCGCAAGCAGGCTGGCTGTAGTTCTTTGCTTCAACGGCATAGCGGTAAGTTGAGAGAAACCCATCGACAAATCCACCGCAGCGCGGCGCGGTGACTTTAGCCCGGCGCTTCAACGCCGGGAAAGCGCAGATAAGATGTTTGTCGTCGCGTTAGCGACGTATGAACCGAGCGCCGGTCAATCGTCGCTAACGCGACGGGATGTCTCCCCGCTTCAACTCCCGGCGTTTCAACGCCGGGCTAAAGTCAAACGCCGCGCTGCGGCGGATGTGCCCACTGGTTTCAGTTAAGTAGCTGTGACGTCCACGCGCCTCAATCACCACTGCCGCGCGCCGGGTGCAAGCGTTTCCATTCCGGATCGGTCTGTTGCTCGCGGTCGCTTTTCAAGAGCGACGTTTCGTATTTGATGTTGCCGAGCAGCGTGTCGAAGACCGCTTTAATGAAGCCGAGGATGGCGGGGCCGAGCACGATGCCGGGAATGCCAAACGTGTAGACGCCTGCGACGAGCGCGACGAGCATCCAGTAGAAGTTGAAGCCGCCTGCGCCTGAACCGCGCGCCGCCAGACGCGGGCGCAGCAGGAGCGACGAGCCGAGCGTCATCAGCACACCTGCGAGCAAGTAGACGGTCGCGGCCTTCGGGTCGTGGCGGAAGGTGAGCAGGTAGAGACTGACCGGGATATAGACGGCCCACTCGCCCAGGAGCGGAAAGAAGCCGATGAGGAACGTCGTGATCGCGAGCACGACCGCGAGCGGCACGCCGAAGACGATATTGAGTACGAGCACGAGCAGCGCCTTCAACGTCTGATCGATGAAGACGGCTTGCAGCGCACCGCGCAGTGCGCCGCCCACGTTCTCGCCAAGCTTGTCGTAGAGCGGTTGATATTCGCCGGGCACACGCACCTTGATGTAGGCGGCGATGTGTTGGCGCTGCGTCAGCACGTAGAAGACTGTGAAGAAGAAGATCGCGGCCGAAGCTAACAGGAGCGGCGCATGTTGGCGAAACTCCTGCACCGCTTGGGCCGAGCGCGTGACGGCCTCGCCGAACGCGGTCTGGAGGCCCGTGCGCAAGCCCTGTCGGCTGACGGGCACGTACTGTTCGACCGCGCGGCTGATCGCCTCGATGATTTCGGGCTGCCGCTTGCTAACGTAGTTCGAGTAGCCCGCCAACTCGTTCCACGCGTAGCCGACAAGCACGCAGAGCGGGATGACAATGACCGCCATCGTGATGAGCGCGCTGCCCGAACGCGCGTGCAGATGGCGCTCCAGCCACTCTTGCACGGGCAGCAGATAGACGCCCGCGACCACGCCGAGCAAGAGCGCCACCAACACCTTGCCGATGAGCAGCGCGAACAGAGCGACGGCGAGTATGACCGCGACGCCGTACACGATGATGCGGCGCGCGTCCGCGACCGTCAGCTCACTCAAACGCTGTGTGTCGTCACCGGCCATCAGTGGCGGCTAATCTAACACAGGAGCGTTAACGGCTTGAATGCGAAAAGGCCACGACCGTTTCAAGTTGTGGCCTATCTGAGTTAACTTGCGCCCGATAGCGGAGCGGTCGTTATTGAATACGCACGACGAAGGTGACGGTGGCGGACTTGCCCGCCGGAATCGGGTTGGCGTTGAAATTCCAGCGCACCCAATTCACGGTTGCGTCGAACGTGCCGGCCGCGCCCGGCGGCGCGTAGGTGATCCAAGGCGACGGCGGGGCGGGCGGCGTTGCGCCGCTGCGCGCCTGTTGTGAGTAATCAACGGTGGGCGCGGGGATGCCGCTTGTCCCGGCGTTGTAAGTGACCGAGCCGACCTTGAAGGCGGTATTGTTGGGCACCATGTCGTAGAGGACGAAGGTAGAGGCCGCGGTGTCGCCGTTGTTGGTGAAGGTGACGGTGTAGGTCAGTTCCGTGCCCGGCGCTTGCGCCTGCGTCGCGCAGTTGGCGGGGGCGGTGCATTGCTTGTCGAGCGCGATGTTGGGCGGCGTGTTCACCTGGATGGTGGCCGTGGCGGGCGCGTTGTCGGTCACGCTCTGCGTGCTGTCAACCTGATACACGTCGAAGTGCGCGACGGCGCTGTTGGTATATGCGCCGTGCGTGCTCGGCATCGTCATCTGGTAAGTGAGACTGCGACTTGTGCCGGCGGGGATGAGGAACGCGCCCGTCCATGTGAGCTTGCCGCTCGCGCTGGTCGGGTTGCCGATGGCCGCGCCGTTGAAGGTGGACGAGCCGGCGACGTAGGTCGGCGCGCCGGGGCTGGTCGGCGGCGTGTCCACGAAGTCAGCGAGCGTGTAGTTGACGTTGCCCGTATTGGTCACGCGCAGCGTGTAGGTGACGGTCCCGTTTGTGAAGACGGGCGACGGGCTGCCGCTCTTCGTTAGGGTCAGGGGCGGCGGCTGGGCGTTGAGGACGATGCTCGACCCGCCGAAGTCGCCGTTGTAGTGATAACTTGAGCCGGAGAAGTCGAGGATCAGCGCGCCGACCGTGATGGGCGCGCCGGAGGCGGCCAGTATCTTGACCGTATAGTTCGAGACGATGGTGCCGCCGGCCTTGCCGCCCGGATAGTTCACGGGGCCGACGCAACTGCGGTAGTTCGCCGTGCCCGGCACGGTGTTCCACCCGCAGGCGTCGGCGTAGAACTTGTTGTTGGTCGCGCCGGCGGGCGCGCTGTAAGTGGTCGAGATCGACTGCACCTGAAAGACGACGTTCGAGAGGTCGATGAAGGCTTCGAGCTGGTCATAGCCTTGCGTCGCGGTGTCGGCCGTCAGCGTGTAGGTGTAGGTCTGGCCGACGTAGACGTTAGTCGGGCCTGTGAGCGAGACGACGGTGTTGCGCGACTGCGAGATCAGGCGCTCGACGTAGAGTTCGCGCGGCGTGGGCGTCGAGACCGAGGCGACGCTGTCGCCGGTGACGGTGATGTGGTAGCGGCGCGTGGTGTTGTAGGCGGCACTATTGCGCGTGACGGTGACGGGGAAGTAGATGTCGAAGCACGCGCCCGCCGGGTATGTGCCGGCGTTGATCGGGTTCGTGCCGCTCACGTTGATGAAGCTGTTCGCGCTGTCCCAGACGAGCGTGCCCGTGACGTTGGTGACAGCCGCGCCGCCGTTGTTGCAGACGCGCGCGCCAACCTGAAAAGTGTCGGGGCCGTCCGTGACGCGGTTGCTGTCAAGCCCGATGACGTTCCACGTGACGGGCGTGACGGTCAGACCGGCATAAGCCGCTTGCGCGCCGCCCAGACCCAAGAGCAGTAGCCAGACGAGGCGCACGAAGAGCCGCGCGCCGCCCACCCGCCGCGCCACCCCTGCAAGTCGTCCTGTCATCTGCGCCCGGTTCATTGCGGTGACTTCTCGCTCTGTGGCGACTCTTGTTTGATTGGCTGTGCATCGGTTGGCTTCGTCTGTTCGCTCGGCGCGAGGCCAGCGGCCGCCGTGCCGAAGAGATCGAAGAGGTTCGAGAGCTTGGTCGAGATGGTGAAGTAGAAGCCGCGCGGGCGCACGAGCAGGATGCCGTCCGGTTCGGTCGCGGTCGTGAAGTTGTAGCCGATGCCAAAGCGTATGTCGGCCAACATCCAGTAGCCCAATTCGACGCCCGTGCTCGTGCGGCGCGTACCGGTCGTCGGCTGCGCCACGAAGCGATACTCAAAGGCCGTATCGAGCGAACGCCGGATGCGGCGTGCGACGCGCAGTTGCGCCATGTAAGTGAGCGCTGAGGCCGAGATCAAACCATCGCGGCTGTTGCCGCCGAACTTCAAGGCGAAGCGGCCGAACAACTCCGTGCGTTTCTCAGGTTGCCAGTAACCGTCCGTCGAAATCACATCGCCGCGCTCGGTCGTCGCATCGCGGAGGCCCGTGCCCGCCTGCGTGAACGCGCGGTGCGTGTAGCTGAAGAGCAGCCCCTTGTTGTCGGTCTTGACGGGGCGCAGGGCGAGAGCGGCCGTACCCGTCAACGACTCGGTCGTGCGCCCTTGATAGTCGGCGTGGGAGAACTGGAAACGCGCGAGCGTCGTCAAGCCTTCGTTGATGCGCCCGGCCGCGCCGATGGTGAAGAGTTGCCCCATGCCGCCCGCTTGTTCGCGCAGTTCGTAGCGCGCCGCCGTGCGCAAATCTTTATTCGGTAGGAAGGAGAGACCGAACGCGCCGCCCGTGAAACTCTCGCCGTTGCCGGCCATGTGGAAACCGCGCTCGAACGAGAGATCGAGGGCGAGTTGTTTGTTAATCGGCAGGCGGTTCTGCAAGCCTATGACGGCGAAGCTGTCCGTGCCGTTCGCGCCGTTCTCAAGTTGATAACGACCGCTGAGGGCCGTGTTATGCGCGAGCTTCGTCTCGACGCCGAACGCAGTCTCGCGCTTGGCGCTCGTGCCCGCGAAGCCGGTCGCGCCCGCGTCGCTGATCGGCACGATGGCGGCCGAAGCGAGGCGTTGCGTGAAGAACAGCCGCGCCCAACTGTTCCACTGATAAGTGGCCGCGAGCGTCGTCTGATCCGGATAGGTCGGATCGGCTTCGGTCAGATTCTGTTCGCGCTTCGCCGCGATCTGCAACTTGTCGGTCGCCTGCCACTCGACGCCGACGCTCAACATATTCGACGCGGTCTCTTTACTGTTGAGCGCGTCGCTCAGGCGGCGATAGTCGTAGCCGAGCGTCGCGCGCAGACGATCAGTGAACGTCTCCGACCACAGGAGCGACGCGGTCGCGCGCTCGTTGTTGACGTTCGCCGTGTGGTTGCGCTCGTCCATGAGACCGAGCCGGAGCGTGGACTGCGGGCGCACTTTGATGTCAGTCGTCACAACGGCGCGCTGCGAGCCGGGCGTGACGGTTGCGCCGAAGGGATTAAGGAAACCTTCGTCGGCGCGCGCATAAGAGGCGCGCAGGATCGATTGCTTGAAGGGGAGCGGCTGCGTCAGCTCGGCGCGATAAGCGTTACCGTCGTGCGTCTCATCGCCCGCCGAGAAGAGATTGCCGCTCGTCGCCACGCGCCCCTGACTCATGGCCCAGCCAAACTGCAAGCGGCCGCCGTGCGGCAATTTCTGCTCGCCGTCGACGCCGCCCAGCACGAACCGACCCAACTGTGTCTCCTCTTGATCGACGAACGAGACGCCGAGCCGCGTGCCTGTGCGCGCGATGTGCTTGACGCCGCGCGCCGTGTAGACGGCCGACGAGAGGCCAGTCGCGCGATGTTCGTAAGTGACAACGATCTGCACGAGGTTGAGCGCATAGTCGAACGCGGAGATGGGCCGGAGCATGAAGAGCACGCCGGCCGTCGCATCGAGATTATAATCGACCGAACGGATCAACGTCTCGCGCGAGAGAATGATCTCAGGGTTGCGCCGGTCGCGCACTTCGAGCGTGACGGTTTCCGAGCCGGGCAGCAGATCGTTGTGCGAGAGTTGAATCAGACCGAGCCGGCCGGCGGCGAACACGTCGCGCGTAAACATCGTGTCGGGGCGCGCGCCCGTCACGGCAAGGAAGTCGCCGCGCTCGTTCTCGACGTGCACCTTGACGCCCGTGAGTCTGCGCCCGTAGCCGACCAAACCTAAGTCGCTCTGCTCCGTGTCGAAGTCGCCGAACATGGCGTAAGAGCGGGCGCGATCAACGCGCGCGTAAACCTTTGAGTTCGATTGGGCGTCTTCGTAGCGCGTGGACGTGTCGCCGAAGAGTTGATAAGCGCGCTCAAGCGGATCGAGATTGAAGAGCCGGTCGCGCCCCGCCGTGCGGTTGATCGGGCGCTGGCTGTCGTAAGCGAGCGTCAACAGATTCTGCCCGAACACGCGCCCGCGATAGAAGAATTCGACGTGGCTGCGCACCGTCTCGGCCGTGCCGCGCAACTCGTTCTCCGGCGCAGCACGCCCGACCGAAACTTCTGCCAGCCCGACGAGCAAGGTGGGGCGCAACTCCGGCGTGAACTGTATCTCGCCCTGCGCTTCGACCGTGCCCGCGCTTGCATGCAATTGGCCAGCGCCCGCCGTGTTGTCCGCCACAAGCTTGACCACCGCTTCGCCGCCCGCGAGCGAGATAAACTGCTGCCGCGTGCCCAACGGATTCTGATCAGTCAGATTCGGTACGTCCTGCGCCGCGACGTTGAGCTTGTTCGCGCCGTTCTGATCTACATTCGTTGCGCGCGGCGGTAGCAGCGACAACAGGCGACCGGCGGAGACTTCGAGCGAGACGGGCGCATCGGCCGCCGGGTGATTCCATTGATCGAAGGCGCGCACGCGCACAGTCGTCTCGTCGCGCCCGTTGGCTTGCAGCTCTTTCTTATCCGTCACGATCTCTAAGCGCACGGCGGGGCCACGCCCGTAGACGATCTGCTCAACGCCCTGTCCGGCGACGCCTTCGGGACTGACGGGCGTAACGCGCAGACGATTCGGGCCGGGTCGCAGGTTGATGCCGACAAAGCTGTAGGTCGTCGTCTTGCTCTGATGATAGACGCGGCGCTCACCGACGTTGCCGTCGCTCACGCGGGCGCGCTCGATCTCAACCATGACCGTCCAACCTTCAGCCACGCGCGCTTCGACGTTCAAGGCCGGCGTCTTAACAACCTCTTCGGCCGCAGGCGCAACCAGCAAGACCACACCCGGCGCGACCGGCGCGACCGGCTCTTTCGCCTCGATCTCGTAAGTGCCCGGCGCAAGCGGCGCGTCGTTCGCACCCGTCGTCATTACGTCCGTCTTCAAAACGGCCGGTGTCGCACTCGGACTCGACGTGCTCGCATCGTTCGCAGAGGCGAAGCCCGCCTTTTGCGTTTGCACCATGCGCGCCGGTTCTGAGGATGTTGCTTGCGTCGTAGGCACTTGTGATTTGTCGTGCGATACACGGGCCGGCGCGACCGGAGTGCTGCTTGTTGTTGCCTCGTTTTGTGCGTCGCCTGCCTGTTTCGCGGGTGCGCGCAGCGCGAAGTTCTGGCGCAGGAGGCCGCCGCCGCCGAGCGGGGTGCGCAGCATGCGCGTCCAACTGCGCCCGTCGCGCAGGTCGGCGTCAGTGAGTTTGAAACCTACGGGCAGCGTCGTCGGATCGAGCGCGATGACGACTGTGCCGTCATCCACCGCCGGCAAGTTGTACATGCCGTTCGCGTCCGTTATGACCGACTGTCCGTTTGGCAGATACAGACGCACGCCCGCTACGCCCGGCTCGCCTTCGTCGAACACGCCGTTGCCGTTCTTGTCCGCGAACACACGCCCCAAGACGATCTGGCGCGTCGAGAAGATGCCCTTACTGATCAGCACGGAGGCGCGCGCAGGCGGCGTCATGACGCGCTCGCCGAGCGTGAGCAAGCCTTCGACGATGGCCGTGTTGACGTTCTCGCCCTCGCGCGCGTTGACGCCGATGCGTGTGCGATAGATGAGCGCGGCACGCCCGCCCGCGGCGAGCGGCCCCAGATGGAACGTGAGCGTGCTGCCGTTTATTTCCGGCTCGATTGAGCGCGCGGGCGCGCTGCCCCCCTCGATGCGGGCCGTCCCTTGGGCGTAGTGGAACGACTGCGGCAAAGTGTCGCGCACAGTCACGTCGTTAATCGCACCGGCCGTCGGGTTGTGGACTTCGATGCGATACGTGAGGACATCGCCGATCTCCGCGCGCGGCTGGTCGGCCGTCTTCGAGACTTCGAGCGCCGAGTTCTCGAACATCGGCACGTTCATGACGAGCGCCGCGAGGTTGGTGAGCGCAACCGCCTCTTCGGTCAGCTCAAAGCCTAGCGCCTGCGCGACGGGTTGCCCATCGCGGGCGCGCACCGTCACGTCGTAGAGACCGGCGCTCGCGGGCCGCAGAGAGAGTTCGAGCAGGCGCGAGCGATAACCCTGCGCCGTGATGTGGAGGAAGTAGCGCGGCTGCGTGCTGACCTGTTCGGGCGCGAGTGCGAAGTTGAAGTGCCCGCCCGCCTGCGTGACGAACGGATTGTCGTTGCGCGCGTTTGGCGTGAAGCCGATGTCGGGCGTGGTCAAGAGCGGCGTGGTCGCTTGCTCGTCCGTATTGAGCGTGACGCGCGCGCCGCTGATGGTCAGCGCGCCGCCGCTCCGACCGGCGTAGACCGTGCCCACGGGATCGACGATGGCGACCGCGTCGGTCGTCTGCGCGACCTGTGCGTTTGCGGCCGAGATAACTGCGCGGTTGATCGCGCCTGTGCCAGCCGGAATCTGGCCCGTCACCTGCGCCTGAAACGAGACGTTCACGATCTGTTCGGGTGCAACCGCACTCAAGCGCACTTCGAGTTGGTGCGGCGGGCGCGCAAAGCCTTCGTCTGTGTCGGCCTGATCGGTGAGCGCGCGCCCGTCGAGGCGCAGCGTGCCGGGCACGTATGAGAGACCTGCGGGCAACTCGTCGCTGACGACGACGCTGCGCGCCGCCACGTCGCCGCTGTTGCGGAAAGAGATGGTGTAGGGGAGCGCCTGACCGAGCGCGGCCGTGACGCGCTGTTGATTATCGACGAGCTTGACCGGCGGCAACTCCGTGTCTGTGGGCGAGGTGAACCGCGCGCCCATGCCAACCGCGTTGATGATCGTGCCGTCGTCCTCAGCGAGACCGCCGGGGCCGCCCGTGACGTTCGAGCGCGCGGTGAGCGTGATGGTCAGGAGCGAGTTGGGCGCAGAGTCGTTGACATCGATGAGGACGAGCACATTGAGACACGTGCCAGGCGCGACGCGCTGGCTGAGCGTCGCGTCCACGGTGACGGGCGTGTCGCCGTTCGTGACCGTGCCGCTCGCGTCGTTGTCGAAGTAGATGTTGGTGACGACGGCCGGCGTCGAAGCGTTGGCGCGCGTGATGGTGTAGAGGTCAGGCGTGTTGCCGGTGTTGCAGATGGTGAAGAGGCGCGTGACGTGTTCGCGCGGCGCGACGGTGGCGGAGGGCGCAGTCTCGTCGGGCGCGACCGTGAGTGCGTTGACGGGGAGGATGGTGACGGTGATGGTGGGCGAGACGGTGGCGTAACCCGTGCCCGTCTCGTCGGTGTAGGTGGCCTCGGCCCGGTTTGAGATGACCGTGTCGGCGGACGTCGGTGCGTGCCCGTTTTGCAGCCGCGCGCCCGCACCCACCGTGAGGGCGAGCGCGAGCGCAACGGAGCCGACAAGTTTGTGGAGGGCGCGAGTCATAGGAGCAAGGGTGAAAGCGGAATGATGAACGCGGAATGATGAATGGCGGGCCGTTTTTTCAATTCATCACTCATCATTCATCATCCGATTTAACTTCCAATGCGGCGCGACCTACTTTTCGCTGGCGCGGAGCATTACGCCGGACGAAAACTTGGGCCGCGCCGCATTGGGTTGTGAGCGACGCCTCAGGCCGGGCGGCGCTGTGGACTATCTGATCTGGACGGTGAACTTGAACGTCCCCGTCCCTTGCGGCGCAACCGAGACGATAGTGTCGGTCAGCACGGTTGAGCCGGCCGAGTTGCCGCCAATCGTGCCGGCCGGATCGACCGCCGAGTTGAGCACGTAGTCCGTGAACGATCCCCAGTTGTTCCCGACGACCGCGTTAAGCCCGTTCTCGGTGATGACGACGTTGTTGGCCGTCAGGTTGGGATTGCCCGCGACGTTGGCGCTCGCCACGTTCTTGTAGGCAATCGTGTACTCGATGAAGTTGCCGGGGACGGGTTGCGCCACCGCGCCCAACGCGTCGAGCACGCGCACCGTCTTGTCGAGTTGCAGGAAGCCGGTGTAGACGCGGTCGATGGTGTCGTTCGTCGCCGCCGGAGTGATCCCTGACGCCGCGCGGATGACGTTGTTGTAGCCGGTCAGTACGACGTTGCCGGCCGGGGCGGTGACGCGCACCAGTATGTTCGCCGATGCGCCAAACGCGACGGCGAGCGTGGTCGAGCCACCACCCGACACGGTCGTGTAAGACGTGCCGCCGTTCGTGCTGATCTCGACGAGGAAGGTGGCGGGCACGGTCGGCGCGGAGAGCGTGAACGTGTCGTTCGCGTTGCCCGTGTTCTGCACCGTGTTGGTGAACGTCACCGTGCCAATGGCATTCGTGTTGCCGCCCGGTGCGACGTTGATGCCGGTCGAGGTCGAGAGGTTAGTGAAGTCATCGTTGTTGTTGGTCGGGCCGACGCCTTGCGGTGCGCCGCTGGGGCCGATGAAGACCGCGCCGACTTGCAGGAGCGTCGTCGGGACTTGATAGCCTTGCGTGGCGCTCACGGGGTCGGGCGGGCCCGACGGGTAAATCTTCGGCTCGTTGTAATCGGCGTTACCGTCGCCCTTGTTGGCGACCGCATCGCCGGACTGATCCGTGATGGTCGCGTTGACGCGGTTCTTGGCGAACGCGTCGCCGATCTCGAAGACCGGCGTCGTGGTATCGGCCGTTGCGCTCACGGTCACGACCGTTTGCAGGTTGGCGAACGAGCCGCCGGCTGCGAGCGTGTTGCCGATGTTGTAGGCGACGCGTTTGACCGTCGTCGGGTCGGCCGGCGCGGTGGTTGACCAAGCGGCCGCGGCCGTCAGCGGATCGGGCAGACCAGCGACGGTCGAGTAGAGCACGGTCACGCCGCCGGGGAGCACACCGACGTTCTTAAAGACAGTCTTGGCAGGGATGGGCACCATGACGAAGACGCCTGTGCCGGCCGCACCCGCCACGCCGGGAAGCGTGATGGTGTTAGCGGCGCGCAAGCCAATGTTGTCGAGCGTCCAGGTGTAGGTGATGTCCGAGCCGCGCGCGACGGGGCCGGCGGGCGCGTTGATGGCGAGCCGCAACTGCGCGTCGTTTTCGACGGTCGTCGAGGCATTGCCACGCGCTTCCGCTTCACCGCCGACGGGCGCTGCGCCGGTCGTGATGGTGCGGACTTCGGCCGCGGAGTTGTCGGCGGGCTTCACGTTATCGTGCGTCGTGTCGCCGGGCGTGCCGTTGACGGGCGCGTCGCCGAGCGTGACGGAGACGTTGCTGCCGGCGGCGGCCGCGGCGTTGACGTTGACGCGCACGATGACGAGGAACGAAGCGTTACGCGCGACGGGGCCGTAGGAGACGTTGGCGGCGTTGTTCTTAATGTCCACGTCGCCGGCGTCAACCGCGCCGTCGCTGTTGCTGTCGATCTGCCCGTCGCCGTTGCCATCCACGACGGCCATCGCGACGGTCGCACTGCCGCCCAAGACGATGGACGCGCTACTTGCGAGGAACTGCACGTTCGTCGCGTAGTTGCTGGAGTTGGTGACGGTGAACGTGAAGTCCACATTTGTCTGACCGGGCACGACGTTCGCGACTGAGCCGTTATCCGGCGTGATCGCGAGACCGGCGACGCGTGCGACTGTGACGGTGACGGGCGGTGACGTTGCGTTATAGGTCGGGCTGCCCGGCTGGCCGTCTGTGTAGGTCGCGGTGGCCGTGTTCGAGATGATCGTATCGGCCGGAGTGTTCTGCGCGAGCGCTGACTGTGTGCCGGTCAGACCGACCAGCAACAACAGTGCGACGAGCGACCAGAGAGTAGCGGCCGCTGTGCGCGTTTGAAATATGGTGTTCATGTCCATCCTCATTAAATGTGTCTGGGGAGTTAGCAAGCGCCGGAGCGGGTCATAGCGAGCATGAGGCGTCGGGCTTCCGGCGGGCGGGTATAGAGCGCAACTATTTGACGCGCACCTTGTAAGCGGCAGTCAGCTTGCCGCCGGCGACGAGCGCGTCTGTCCATTCGTAGCGCACTTGCGTATAGAGGGCGACCGGCGCAGGCACGCGCTTCACGCTGCCATCCGCTTGCCGCTCTTCAATCATGGGTTGGGCCGTAAAGCTCTGCCCTTGATCGATGCTGTAGGTGACAGAGGCTGTGCCGTCGGCGGTGGTGCTGCCGGCGACGAAGCTCGTGCCCTGCGGAATCTGCCCCGTGGCTTTGAACTCGCGCGCCGGGCCAGTACCGTCGTTCTGCGACGTGATCGTCCAGTCGAGCACTTCACCGGGGCGCACCGTGCCCGCTTTGTCGAGCGCCACTTGCGCGTGCTCGCGTTCGACCGCGCCCGCGAGCACGATCTTCACTTCGGGCTGGCCCGCTGCCGCCGATCTGATCATGTAGCTGCGTTGGGCGAACACACCCACGCCGCCCACGGCCAGCAGTGCAAGCGCGGCTAAGGGCAGCGCACGCATTCTTTTTCTTAACTTGGTCATTGATGTTTCTCCTTCGCTTGGGGGCGATGACTGGCCGGCCGCTCTGGCCGGTCTTATGCAAATTGTGTTTGCGAGGAACTAACTGAGTGCGCGGCGGCGCTTCGTCTGGTGCGGTTTCGTTTCATTGAGCGCGCACGTCACGGCGTACAGAAACTGGCGGGCGGCCGCGGCGCGCGGCAGGACGGCGGCGAACCGTGCGCCCTGTGTGGCGGCGTGCATGATCTCGCCGGGCCGCTCGTGCAATGCGATGACGGGCACGTGCGGTGCGATCTCGGTTAAAGCATCGACCGCGCCCGCGCGGCCGAAGCCAGCCATATCGAGTCCGAGTGCGATCAGATCGAAGCGCCCGCCGGCCGCCTCGCGCAGCATGTCCATCGTGTGCCGACAGGTCTCAGCCTCATGCCCGGCCGCTACGAGAGCGGCGACCAGTTGGGTCGCCAATTCCTGATCGTCGTCGCAAATCATCACACGCGCCATCTCGGTTTCGCTCGACAGTTACCTTGCAAGGACTCGCCCACAGGCTCGTCCAAGCCAAACACATAACAAGCCCCATACCACACGGCTAATAACAACGGCGTAGGCGCGTTAACTGCTGAAATAGTTGGCTTTGCGGTGGGCGCGTGCGCTTGCCCCGGCCGGGCCTGTAGGCCCGTTGATGACAAACGGGGCTGACGCTTTGTCAGGTGGTCAGACGTTTTGTCAGTCTGTGATCAGCGAGGTAGATGCCGTGTTGGTTTCGTACTCACGCAACTTGCGGTAGAGCGTGCGCGCGGAGATGCCGAGGATGGCGGCGGCGCGTTCGCGGTTGCCGCCCTGCTCGGCGAGGACGCGCAGGATGTGTTGCCGTTCGAGTGCTTCGAGGGTTGGGGGCGCGTCAGTGGCCTCAGTCGTCGGCGACGCGCTCGCTTGGGTCTGTTCGTGTGCGCGAGGGAGGCGCAGTTGTTCTTCCTCAAGCGTGTCGCCGGTGGTGAGCGCGGCGGCGCGCTCCAGCGTATTGCGCAACTCGCGCACGTTGCCGGGCCAAGCGTAAGCGCTAAGCCGTTGTTGCGCGGCCGTTGAGAGGGCGAGCGCGGGGCGGCCAAAGCGCGTGCGATAGAGCGCGAAGAAGTGTTCGACAAGGGCGGGGATGTCTTCGCGCCGCTCGCGCAGCGGCGGGATGTGTAGCGAGATGACGTTCAGACGGTAGAAGAGATCGGCGCGGAAGCGTTGCTGCTGTACGTCCTGCGCGAGGTTGCGATTCGTGGCGGCGATGATGCGCACGTCCGCCGCGCGGTCGCGCGTCGAACCGACGCGCCGGTAACGACCTTGTTCGAGTAAATGCAGCAGCTTCACCTGCGCGGCGGCCGGCAACTCGCCCACTTCGTCGAGGAAGAGCGTCGAGCCGTCGGCCGCTTCGATCAATCCGCGTTTGAGGGCCGCCGCGCCGGTAAACGCGCCGCGCTCGTGCCCGAAGAATTCCGACTCGAATAGGGATTCCGGCATCGCGCCGCAGTTGACCGTGATCATCGGTGCTTCGCTACGCGCGCTCTTTTGATGAATGAAACGCGCGAGCACGTCTTTGCCCGTGCCCGATTCACCCGTGATGATCACGGTCGAGTCGAGCGGCGCCGCCGTCTCGGCCAGCACGACCAACCCGCGCATCGCTTCGCTCGCATAGACGAGCGCGGGCAGCGCGTCTTCCGCCTGTTGCGGTGCACGCACCGCCGCACGCAAGCCTGCGTTCTGGCGCACAAGCCGCCGCTTCTCGTCCGCCTTGCGGATCAGGGCCTCCATCTCATCAAGCGTCGCGGGCTTCGTCAGATAATCGTAAGCGCCATAGCGCATCGCTTCGAGGCCGGTGCCGAGCGAAGTGTCGGCGGTCAGCATGATCACTTCGGGCGGATCGTCGAGTTGTCTGATCTCGCGTAGCGCCGCCAGACCCGACATGCCGGTCATGCGTATGTCGAGCAGCACCACGTCGTAGTCGCTGGCTTGCAGCGCCGCAAGCGCATCCTCGCCCGAGGCGGCGGCCGCCGCCTCGAAGCCCGAACGCGACAACTGATCCGTTACCAACTGGCGCAGCAGTTGATCGTCATCGACTACCAGCACGCGCGTCTTTCTCATCCAGCATCTCCCGGTTCAGGCGGATGTTTCGGTAGCCACAGGCGGAAGCGACTGCCCGCGCCGAGTTTCGATTCGACGGTGAGCGCGCCGCCCAAAGCTTCGGCCAGAGTGGTCGAGATCGCCAACCCTAAGCCCGAACCTTGCCCTGGCTCTTTGGTCGTAAAGAACGGATCGAAGATGCGCGCGAGCAGTTCGGGCGCGATGCCGGGGCCCGTGTCGGCGACTTCGATGGCCACGCGCTCAACATGCGGCGCGGTCGCAACGGTGACGCGCCCGCCCTGTGCGCCCACCGCGTCGAGCGCATTCGTCAACAGGTTGTCGAGAATCTGGCGTACCATCGGCTCGTCAGTGGCTACCTCACCAACCGCGCGGTCGAGTTTAGTCCGCACTTCGATCCCGCGCTCGGCCGCATGTTGCACAAGCAGCGTGACCGAGCGCGCGACGAGCGCATTGATGTCGCACGCGGCCCGGCGCGCGCGGCGCTGGCGCGAGAGATCGAGCAACCCGCGCGTGATCGCTTTGCAGCGCAACGCCTGCCGGACGATCTCTTCGAGGTAGAAGGGCCAGTTGTGTTCCAAGCCGAACGCGCGCCATTCGTCAGGCGCTTGGCGCAGGTCGCGCAGCGTCGCCTCGGCGCAGGTCGTGATGGCGGCGAGCGGGTTGTTGATCTCGTGTGCGACGCCCGCCGCCAACTGCCCGACGGTCGCCAGCCGGCGCGAGCGCGCAAGCTGCTCCTGCACCTCTGAGAGCTTCGTTACGTCGCTCCACGTGATGACGCTCCACGAAGATTGCTCAGTCGGACTTGTGAGCAGCGCGACCGCGACGAGATAGCGCCGACGATTTTCGGCCTGTATCTCGAAAGAGGTGGCCGCGTCCGATGTCCGGCTCATGTGATAAGCGGCGGCGCGCTCGCCGAACAGACGCGCGAACGCCTCTGCGCAGGACATGCCGATCACTTCGGTCGGCTGCTCATAGCCCAGCGCTTCGGCGGCGGTCGCGTTGCAGCGCGTGATGTGCATCTCTGCGTCATGGACGATGATGCCGTCGGGGATCGCATCTACGGTCTGCTCCCAGATTTTTTTCGACGTGGTCACAATCTCAAGCAGACGCGTGTTGTCAAGCGCGAGCGCGGCCATCTCGGCCAAGCCTTCGAGCACTTGCCGCTCTTCGCTGCTCAAGCCGTGCGCCGCCCGATAGCCGACGATGAGCACGCCGAGCGGCTCGCCGCGCACACGCAAAGGTGCGAGCGCTACGTCGCGCACGCCCTCGGCGCTGTGGAACGGAAAGTCCTCGGCTGGCAGTTGGTCGGGCACACCTATGCCTTCCAGCAACAACAGCTCTTCGGTTGTTGCGGCCCGTTCGGCGCTGGGGCCTGCGAGGGGCATGACGAATTCCTGTGTGCCCGGCCGCGTATGGAAGCCGCTCGTCGCTTTCCACGTGATCGTTTTATTGGCGAGCGAGAAACTGGCGACGGCGGCCGTGTCGGCGTGCATGACGCGGCGCACCGTCTCGACGACCGCGTGCAACGCCGCCGCGCTTTCCGTCCGCGCCGCTGTGGCCTGCATAGCGGGCGGAGATTGTGCGGACGCTACGCGCGCGTCGATTTTTGCTGGACGGCGCTCCTTAGACGCGCGCACCCCGTCTGTTGTCTTTCTCTTCATCGCGGCCGTGGTCGGGGATTGTGCCGCCGCCCGCGCCGTCCGGCGGGTAACAAGGCGACGACCGAGCGGGCACAACAGCCACATCTTCTACCCGTCCGGCCGCAGAAAAGCAAGGGATGAAGGATAAAGGATGAAGGATGAAAGAAAGCTATCAACGTTGAATAGTATCTTGTTCATCCTTCATCCTTCATCCTTACTCTCACCCGCCATGATTTTCCGTCAGGTGACGGCGCGGTGCGGCAGCCAGCGCGCACTCGCTCAACGCGCACACGTCGTCTTGCGGGCAAACGTGTGCGGCATGCTCATTGCCATCTCAAGCTGACGTTATGAGTTCTATGCGCAGGAGTAAAACTACATGCACCGAAAAAATCTGCTCGTCATCATCGCATTGTTGCTGTGTGCGGCGGGCGCGGCCCGCGCGCAGACACAGACGGACGAACACAAGTTCGAGATCGGCGGATTGTACACGGCCATCGGGCCGGAGCGATTAGACGCGACGCTGCATGGCCTCGGCGGGCGGCTCGGCTACAACTTCAACCAGTACTTCGCGCTCGACACGGAGGCCAACTTCTTCCCCGAGACGCATCTCGGCAACAATCAGACGGGGCAGCGGGGGCAGTTGTTCGCCGGCATAAAGGCCGGCACGCACACGAAGTATGTCGGCCTATTCGCCAAAGCCCGCCCCGGCCTGATGTTCAACGGAGCCTTAACCTCGGGCTTCGACTGTAGCCGGAGCGCGACCGTGACAGTGTGCCGGCCCGAGCATCACAACTTCGCGCTCGACGCGGGCGGCGTCCTTGAGTTCTACCCGGCAACGCGCGCCATCATCCGCCTTGACGCGGGCGACACCATCGTCCACGAGCGGCAGACTACGATGGGCTTCTTAACGCCGGTCGTCACGACCAGCGCAACCACGCACAACTTTCAGGTGAGCCTCGGCTTCAGTTATCGATTCTGAGTTGGGGCAATAGGCCGAGCGCGTCGAGGTGACGTTAGATGATGAAACGTAGATTCTTTACAACCCTGCTGGTTATCGTGTTGACCATGTCCGGCGCTAGTCGCGCGCGCGCTGTACCACGCGCCGACGAAGACTTGACCACTACGGCCGAAGAAGAGCGCGAGGCCCGCGCGTTGGTCGAGGCCTTCAACAAGAAGTTGAACGCGACGCATGACATCGCCCCGCTCATCAAAGAATATTTCGTCGCGGACTTTGCGGCGCGCTTGCCACAGCACGCCGACACGTTTCCCTTCATACTCATCGAATGGAAAGATAAATCCACGCCGCCGACGCCAAGCGATCTGCAACAGTTCTACGTCGCGGCCACCAACTTCCTGCATACGTTAGTCCCGATCTGGTTGGCTGCGGATGAACAACGGCCGGAGCAAGAAAGCGAGCACGAAGCAGCGCAACTGAAAGATGCGTTACCACCTGCGGCCGTTGAGTTGATGATGCACGAACCAGCGTTGCGCGAGCTTGTCTTAGCCGATGATGAGAGCACACCAACAACTGAAGCGACGGCAAACAAGAAAGATGATTGCACTGAAAACTGCGCTACAGCAGCGACCGACGAAGCCGGCATGATTGAGAACGCAGAGCAGTTGCATCATCTCGCCTGCGTGTTTGAGGATTTGACCAAGATATTACGCGCGCACTTGGCGGCGCACCCCGTTGCGCCCGCGCAGCAAGAACAGAGCGCGGACACCGCAACGAAGGATGATGACAGCGACCGCTTTGATCCCGATAAGGTTGAAGTGTTCAAGCAGGCGCGCATCCTCACCGAAGAGTTCTACGGCTACCCGGCAGGCACGCGCCTCGTCTGCGCTAGTGCCGGGCTACTCCACGTCGAGTTGGTCAGAGTTGACGGCCAACTGCGCATCCTCACGGTTTATCTGTTGATAGATGATTGATGTGCGCGCCGCATCCATGAGAATGGATAAAGTCAAAAATTTAGAATAGAGCAAATCGATACGCCACCGGACAGTAAACCAGGCAGGCTGTTTAAATGTCGGCCGGGCCGCATTTTAATCGAACGGTGGCTAACAAGCGGTGCGCGGCCTCGTGTTTGCACTAGCACGGGCGGGCGACGAATGAAGTCGCTCAGGCGGCGCGCGTCAGTCGTCCTTTGGCGTAACAGGCGCGCGCAATCACTTCCAACACCAACGAACAAAGGAGTGTCTCTTTATGCCTCGTAAAATTATACTCTCCCTCGGTGCGGCCATCTTCTGCTTCGCCTGCGGCTTGAACGCAAGCGCGCAGACCGGCACGGCGTGCCCATCAATGTCCCGAATCGCGGCCCGGTCATCGGCGGCACAGGCAACGACACTACACACAATTTCCAAGACAGCATCGGCATCGGCTATCGCTTCTGAGCACGTCGTAGAAGCGACAACGGGCCGTTACTTGGCTGGCGCGAAAACCAAAAGGGCGACACCGTCGCAATGGTGTCGCCCTTTTGTTGTCAGTGAATAAAAACTGGCCAGCCTTTCATTCATCATTTATGTTCCGTCGTTGGCGCGCTAGTTCGCGCAGGGCAACGGAGAGGTCGCGGGCGGTGCGTTCGATGCGGTCGGCGTAAGCCTCAAGCTCGTCGGCCGCTTCGGGGGCGCGCACGGGCATGGCGGCGAGCGCGGCCTCCGTTTGCGAGTTAAGCCGTTGCGCGGCCCCGTGGGCCTCCTGCTCGGCGTTGGAACGTTGCTGCGGCGGCGCGGGTGGTGTACTGCGTCTGGTTCTGCTCACAAAAATAGTCCCTGTTGATGCGGTTGGCGCGCGGGAGATTTAGAGTTGTTGTGTCCTTATTAAGTTAGATTCATACAGCATTGGCGGGGCGGAATCAAGTTGTGCCGCGCGGCTGACCGTTATCGTCGGCCCGCGCGCCGCGCGAGCCGAGCGCGCGCGTCAAGAGCAGTAGTTCTTCGACCTGATCGTTTTGCAAGCGCTCCATGCGGCGCGTCAGTTCTTCGAGCATCAACTCGCTCTTGAGATTGACGCGAAAATCGTTCTCGGCGGCGAGCCGATCTTTTTCGCCGGAGCGATTTTGCGACATCATGATGATCGGCGCTTGAAAGGCCGCCGTCATCGACAGGATGAGATTGAGCGCGATGAACGGATAAGGATCGAACGAGCCTTCGCTGTTGAAGGGCGCGCCGGAATGCTTCCAGACGAGAAACAGGTTGATGCTGATCCAGGTGAGCAGGATGCCGCCGAAGAGAAAGATGAACGGCCACGAGCCGCCGAAGGACGCGACCTTATCCGCCACCTTCTGCCCGACGGTCATCTGCTCATCCATCTCGACGTTGATGTTGCGCGTGATGCGTTGCGAGACGAGTTTGTTGGTCTGGCGCAGGCGGCGGCCGATCTCCTGAATCATCACGATGGCAGCCTGCGGATGCGCCAGCAGAAACTTATGCATCTTGTCTTTGGTCAGCCGCCCGAGCGTCGTGTCTTCGTCGGCGCTCGCGCTCGCCGAGCGCGGGCTGCCGTCGAGCACGGCCAGTTCGCCGAAGAAGTCGTCGGGGCCGAGCCGCGCCAACGTCACTTCGCGCGCGTCTTCGTCGTGCGTCCAGATGCGCACCGCGCCGGTGCGGACGATGTAAGCGGCGTCGCCCGGATCGTGCTCGTGAAAGATCACTTCGCCCTGCCGGTACGACACCTCTTCGAGCAGCTCGTTTAACGCGACGACCTGCTCGTCGTTGAGATTCCGGTAGAGCGGCAACTCGGCCGCCGCGCGCACCGCCGTGCTTGAGAGGGGACTGCTGGTTGACATGTAGTTGTTCAGACTCCTTAACGAGCGTCGCAAGTGCGCGCGCGGTGAGCCGGCGCACCCCGATTAACAGGCGGGCACTTTACCGCCAACGAACGCGAAAGGCAAAGCGCGGTAGAATAGAGCCGTCCGTCGGACAATTTTCGCATGACTACGAAACCGGAGCGCGCGGCCTTTACGCGGCGCGAGTGGCAGATCATCGAGACGCATCGGACGCCGGCACAGGTGCAGCGCATGCTGACGGCGCTGCCATACAACCGCGAGCCGGGCGGCGCAACCTTGCGCTCGTTTCGCGCCGCGCTCAGGCGGGGTGAGGCGCATTGCCTCGAAGCCGCACTCATGGCGGCTGTCATCCTCGAACAGCACGGCTACCCGCCGCTGCTGCTGAGTCTCGAATCACAAGACAAACTCGACCACGTCCTCTTCGTCTTCCAACAGCGCGGGCGTTGGGGTGCGGTCGCGCGCTCACGCGACACGGGGCTACACGGCCGGCGACCCATCTTCCGCAGTCTGCGCGAGCTGACGTGGAGCTATTTCGCGCCTTACGTCGATCTCACAGGGCGCATCACCGGCTATGGATTGGGTAATCTGTATGAGTTGGGCCACTATGATTGGCGGTTCGCGCGGCGCAACGTGTGGCGGGTCGAACGCTACCTGCAAGACATCCCGCACCGCACGTTGAAGTCGTCGGACAAGCGCTACGAACGCTTACACGCGCGCTATAAAGAATGGAAGCAACACCACCCAACCGGCTCACCCGTCTATTACGACAACCGCGATCAGTGGATGTTTTAAGTGCTGAGTGCTGAGTCCTAAGTGCTGAGTAAGAGCTTTAGTTCTTTACTCAGCACTCAGCACTTAGCACTCAGCACTGCTTTATTGGACAGTTGCTGGCAGCAGCGAGCCGCGCCGGTCGGTGGCGACGGCCGAGCCGTCTTCGTTGACGATGCCGATCATGCCGTGAAAGTGTATGTCCGTGCCGTCAAGGACGAGCAGCACGTCGCCGGCCCGCACCTGCGGGTTGTTAAGGGAAAAACGCACGACCGTCGCGTGCCCGTTCTCCTGTTCGACGGTCTCAAACGTGAAGTCGTCGGCGTCGCGCACCAGCGTCTGCGAGTTGTTCGTGTAATTCGGTCTTTCGGGCATGAATGCTCACCTCGTGTGGTCTGATGAATTAAAAATTATCCGGTTGAAAGGCGCGGCCGTAAAGTTCCTGATAGACCCAGCCGAGCACGCGCACCTCCGCCGTGCAGAGCGTTTCGAGCCAACAGCAAGTCAAATAAATATCGCGCCCGCGCGCGGTCGGAAGCTGCGCTGCCTCGGTGACAGCCGAAGCGGCCTGCGGGTCGAGTTTATAGCTGTGTGCTAACTCTTCGTTCGTCCGCGTCGCTTCATCGAGCGCGTTTAAGAGTTGACTGATCCACTCGTGCAACGCGCGCTCGGCCGGGTGCGCGACGACCGCTTGCACGATGCCGACGGCGAGCCGATCCTCCGCGCTATCGAAACGATAGACCGCTTCGCCCGCGTCTGCGCTCGCTGCCTGCTTCCACTGAAACAACTCTTCGACCTTCGGATGGCGGATCACGTTGACACGCGGGTCGTGATCAAGAAACCACTGGATCACATCGGCGAGGGCGGCGGGCGCGACCACGCCCCGCGCATCACGCACGAGCGACGGCGGACTTTGCGCGCCGGATGTTTCTGCTTGCGCCATGATAAGTCAATCTACGGCTGGGAGCGCGGGCAAGATGCCCGCGCTCCCAGCTTTACGCGTTCGCCTCGACCGGCTCGCCCTGCTCCTGTTGCTCCGCCTGTTGGCCGCGCACGTACTTGCCGAAGACGCCGTTCCACGGCGGGATGACGATGGAGATTGCGCCCGTCCCTTGCGCCTGACAGGAGAGCCGGATGATGGGGCGCGGCTCGTCCGTGTCGATGTAGCCGAACAACTTCATCGCCTTGCGCTCGCGCGGGGCCACATCAGACAGCTTCTCCGCGCCGCCGAGCACGCCGACCCAACACGTGCCGCACGAAGCGGAGCGACACTGCACGGGGATCGGCCCTTCGCCGATGGTGCAACGCGGATCGCTCTGCCACCAGTCGCGCTTGTCGGTCGCGGCGGCCGAAGCCACTTCCTGACTATTGACCATTTTGAACCGCGCCGCCTCGTTGTTCTCGTTCCACACCACCGTCCAATGTTTGTCGGTCGTGCGCAGGAACTTTAAGAGACCTTGGCTGTCGTCGCGCGCGCGCGCGCGCATGATGTCGGCGGGCGAGAGCTTCGCGTGCTGCCGGTCGAGCGTCACCTTGCCCGGCGTCGCGCGAAAGGCCGGCATCCCCGTCTGTTGCAACGTCATGAAGGCGACCGCCGTGATGCCGACGAGCAGCGCTTCGCTCATCCGGCGCTCCTGCGCAACCGCCTGCGCGACCGCGCGAATCTGCGCGGCGAGCGCAGCGGTGTCCGTCGCTTTGCAGCGCGCGGCGTGGGCAATCGTCGCCAACTTGATCTCGGGCCAGAACCGATGACCGTAGAGGAACGTGTGCGAGGTATCGATCTGATCTTTCAGATTGTAACGACCTTGCAGCAGCAACTTCTGCGCAAGCTGTGCCGGATCAGTCGCAGTCGCGAGCGCGCGCTGGAGCGCGAGCGGGAAGAAGGCGAACCAGATTTGCGTCGCGGTGCGGTCAACTTCGTGGCTGGCGGGCAGGAGTTCCTGCAACGCCTGTGCCCACGCCGTTTCGTCTTGTTGGGTCAGAAACCGCTCAAAGTCGGTTTGATTAATGCTCATCCATCACCTCAGAACAGAATAACAGTGCCAGTCAAACCGCACAGTGTAGCGGCTCGCGGCGAAAGTCTCAAATGGCCGGAAAAGTCGGCGGTCACTGCAAATCGATCACGATGCTGTCCGCGCTCGTCTGCGCGGCGATGGGGCGGGGGCCGAGGAGCGAGCGGGCGAAGATGTAGAGCGCCCAGCATTCGAGCGCGAAGGGCGGATAGCCGAGATAGCCGAGCACGGGCATCTCGAAGAGCTTCACATTGCCGAGGTAGGGCACGGTGTAAGTCCAACGCGAGAGCGCCCAGTAGTTCCAGAACTCCCACAAGAGTCCGCAGATGACGCCGCTCGCACAGAGCGCCGCGAGCCTGCGCCAATGGCCGCGCGCGAGATCGGCCGTGATGGAGGGCCAGCCGCGCAGCGCGTTCAACGGATCGAAGACGAGGAAGAGCGCCGTCCACACGAGCGGCACGAGCCACAGCGAGATATAGATGAACGGCAGCACCGCGCCGATTGCGCCGATGATGATGAGTGCGTAGAGCGTCGCGCGCGAAAATTTGCGCGGGCGTATGGGCTTAGCCTTTTGCCAGCAGGTCGCATTCAGCAGTTCGGCCGTTTGAAACAGGGCAGGGAAGATCGTGGCGAACGCCCAGTCGTAGCCGACGCGGCGCAGATAAGGGTTGTATACGATGTCATGATAGTGCCACCAGAGTTCGAGGTCTGAGCGCCAGAAGCGCGGTGAGTTGTAGAACTCAAACAGCCACCAGCACGCGATGGAGACGACCGCGATGACGAGCAACTCCAACCGGTTCGACACCAACAGCGAGCGCCCTCTGTGCCGGTAGACGAGCGCGTCCGTCAAGAGCAGATAGCCCGTCCACGCAATCGGCGTCAGCCAATGACTGACGAACGGCTCGCCCGCGATGAGCAACGCCTCCGCCAGCACGATGATGATAAGGCCGACATAGCCATGCGCCTTGAAGGGATGAGGGATGAGGGATGAGGGATGATCAGAACCCCGGCCGGCTTTAGCGGTTATTCTTTCATCCTTCATCCTTTGTCCTCACGGTATTGCTTCGACGTTGACGAGGAAGCGGAAGCGCCCGCTCGCCTGCACGCCCAGAGTGAACTGCACGTTGACGCTCGCGCCGTTCGCCAGCGCCCCGTTTGCTAACGCGACCACTAGGGTTGAATTCAACCCGCCACCCAAGCTTTGCGCCGGCGGTTGCTCCAACGTCGTGCCTTTGACCAGCACATTTCCGCTGCTCGTCGTCACGGTCACGTCGGCTGAGTCTATGGCGCGCAGGTCGGCTTGTGCGCCGCCCGGATTCGGCGTATTGAGCGTCGTGATGTCTACGATCCGAAAACGGAGCCGCGAGATTGTGCTGCCGGTCGAGTTCTTGAACTTGCGGCGGATGATGAGCGTGCCCTGCGTGCCGTTGGCGACGGGCGTGAAATCGCGCACACGGTTGGGCGGCGCAGTGGCCAAAGCGCCCGTGTCGATGAGCGTGGCCTTCACCTGCGCGTTGCGCTGGATGGGACTCGCTAAATTCTCCGGCCCCGGTGCGCCTAAGACGGGTTGTGTGCCGTCGAGCGTTACTCCTTTGCTGGCGACGAGGGCGAAGTCCTGCGCGTTGTCGTTCGTGTCCTGCGGGACGCCGGTCGTGAGTGTGCGCGCCCAACTGTACTGCGCGTCCGAGTTGTAGGCGAAGTTCTGCGCGACGCCAGCGCCTTCGCGCAGGAGCGCAGAACTAAGCGTGCCGCCGACAGCGTCGAGCTGGAAACCTTGTGTCCAGTTCGCCGGATTGCTTGTGCGGAAGAGGGCCAGACCGGCGAAGGGCGCGTCCGCCGTGTGCGTGTAGATGGCAGGGCCGGTCGCATCGGGCAGCGCTCCATTCGTGCCGCCGTAGGAGAGCAGACTGTAGCCGCGCGCGGGTGTGTAGAGATAGTGCCCGCGCGCAGAGATCGTCGTGCCGTTCGGGATCGTGCACAGGGCCGTGAGCGCGCCGCCCGCGCTCGTGGCGGAGACGAGCGCCCAAGCGCCTGAGTTGTCATCCGCCCAGACGGTGAACGGCTGATCCGTGTTGTTGTAAAGCTCGACGAATTGATCTTCGGGGCCTTGCGGGCCGTCGATGCGAAACTCGCTGATCAAAACTTGACCGGGCGCGGCCGGCGTCGGCGTCGGGTCGGGCGGCGGTGCACCGGCCACTTGCGTGACCGTGATGATCTGATCCGCGACGACGAGCGTGCCCGTGCGCGCTGCGCCGCTGTTGACTGCTACCGTGTAACCGACCGCGCCCGTGCCTGTGCCGCTCGCGCCGGAGTTGATCGTGAGCCACGCCGGAGCATTGCTCGTCGCCACCCAGTTGCAGCCCGCCGTCGCATTCACGTTCACAGTGCCGGTGCCGCCGCTCTCGGTGAACATCGCGCTTGTTGGGGTCGCGTTGAAACTGCATGTGATTGAAGCTTGCAGCGCGTGGGCGACGTTCAAGCGCCCGCCCGTGAGAACGAGACCAGACCACTGCGGCAATACATCGACCGAGTTCAAGAGCGTCGCCTTGAGCGAGAGCGCGCTCAACGAACCGTCGTGTGCTGCGATGAGTGCCGCCGCGCCCGCGACCATCGGCGAGGCCATCGAAGTACCGCTCAGGTTGCCGTATGAGGTATCGCTGAACCGCACCGTGCTGAGGATGTTGACGCCGGGCGCGGCCAGATCGACCATCGTCGCGCCGTAGTTCGAGAAGCTGGCGCGATTGTCGTTCGAGTCGGACGCGGCGACCGCAACGATGTTGGGCGAATCGTAGCTCGCTGGATAAAAGAGCGTCGTGTCGTTGTTGCTGTTGCCGTTGCCGGCGGCGCAGACATTGAGTATGTCGGCCGCGGCGGCAGCGTCGAACGCGCTCTTGAGCGCTTGATCAAACGCGGGCGCTTCGGGCGCGCCGCCCCAACTGTTATTGGTCACGCGCACGTTCACGCCGCGCCGCTTCATCATGATGACGTATTGAAAGGCCGCAATCGCCGTCGCCGATGTGCCGTTGCCGCTCTGGTCGAACATCTTGAGCGCCATCAAACGCACGTTCCAGTTGACGCCCGCCACACCAACCAAGTTATTGCCGACCGCGCCCACGATGCCGGCGACGTGTGTGCCGTGATTGAAGTCGTCATTCGGATCGCTGTCTTTGTTGACGGTGTCAATGCCATAGACATCATCCACATAGCCGTTGCCGTCGTCGTCGAGGCCATTGCCCGGAATCTCGCCGGGGTTACGCCACATGTTCGCGCTGAGGTCTTCGTGTGTGTAGCGCACGCCGGTGTCGATGATGGCGACGACGACACTACTGCTGCCCGTCGTCGTGTCCCACGCGAGCGGCGCTTGAATCTTGGGGAGCGCGTACTGCAAGCCGTAACTCGGATCGTTCGGCGTGGTGTCGGCGAGTTGGTAGACGTAGTTCGGCTGCGCGGCGACGACGCCCGCCAGCTTGCCATAGCGCGCGAGCGCTGCCTTGACGCTCAAGCCTTTAGGCAGGCGCAGGTGTTGCCAAGCGGCGAACGTGAACTCGGCGAGTACGGTCGCGCCCGTCTGTGCGTTGAGCGTGCGCGCACCGCGCAGCGCCTTCGCGTCGGCGAACTGTACCAGCAACTCGTCCGCGACGTAAGCCGGCTGCGCCTTGATCGTTTTCGGCGGCGCGGTCGGTTTGTCGTCGTCTGTGACCCAAGGCGAGGGGCGCACTGTTTTAACGACCGCGCGCGACTGTGTGCGCGGGCGCGTCAATTCGTCGCCCGTGCAGACGGCGGACAGGGCGAGTGTCACAAATAAACAGATGGCAAGTTTATTAATGCTCATGGACTGGCAGACTCATTTCTCACTGCGTGCCTAAGCCGTGCGGTGTCCGAACCGGCGGGACGTGGAGCAGGATAGCGCCGCGTGCGCGCACACGCCAAACGGCGCGGCACTTAGGTGCGATTTTGCGGTGTGTGCACAGTCAGGCGCGTGCGCATGCGTTGTTGCCAACGACTGCGGACGGCTTCGACATCTTCAAGTTGCGCCAGCGCGTCAGTCAACGTCTCGCCCCCCATCTGCCGCATCTTCAGATAGAGCAGCGCCGGCACAATCGACATCAACGGCAGGACGAAGATGTTGACGAGCTGTGCCAACTGCGCCGTGACCTTGACGCGCGGGTCGGTATTGGCCCGGTGCGACGTGAGAGAGAGCTGGCCGACGATCACGCCGACCAACATCGGCACACAGAATTGGATCAGCATCACGACGATCACCGTGCGCCAACGCCGCGCCGACAACTCGCGCGCGCGTTTGAGCGCGACCTTCTTCGTCAGCCCTTCCATCAAGACGACCGGCGCGTAGAACATGTAACGCGCCGTCATCACAAGGCCCGGGATAATGAGCAAGACGAAGCCTAAAATAATGCGCAGGGTGACACTGAGGCTGGTGCGCAAGAAGGGCCGCCAGCGTCGCCTGAACACGGCAAACGCCGTCCGCAGTTGCACGGGTCGGAGCGGCGCGACCGTGAGTTGGGTGACGATGAGCACCGTCACGCCGGAGATGATCGACGCGGTGATAAAGCCGGCGACCGTCTGCAACAGCGCGACGACGATGATGCCGAGATACCAAAGTGGCTTGGAAATTTTCCCTTCCGCGAGTTGCAGCGCCAGCGCCAGCGGTGCGAGCACGATGACCGGGATGTGCGCGATGAGCGACAGGCGCAGGAACTTGGGGAAATATTCGCTGTAGAGCGCGAAGGCGCGGCGGTAGAGCGTACTGAGGCCGTCCACGTTCGCGCGCAAGGTGCTGGCGAAAGCGGCGGCCGTCTGCGGGCGCGCGGCCGGGTCTTTCGCCAGCGCGGCCAGCACCACGCGCTCGACGCGCTTCGGCAGCTTGCGATTCTGCGCGCGCAAGGAGGGCGGCGGAGCGCCGGTGTGCCGGTCGATGATCGTCATCATGTCGCCCGTAAACGGCGGCGTGCCCGCGAGCATCTGGTAGGTGATGACGCCGAGACTGTAAATGTCGGCGCGCGCGTCCAAGCGTTCGCCGCGACACTGTTCGGGCGACATATACAGGGGCGTGCCCATGATCGCGCCGACGCGGGTCAACCCCGCGCTGTCGGCCGTCGTCAACGCGGACGCATTCGTCGCTTGCGCGGCCGGCCGCTGCACAGTCCCTTGCGCGAACATGCGCGTCGCGTTGTCGTCCGCTAATTCGAGTGGTGCAGTCGGCTGTGCGTTGCGCGGCGCGGCCGGCGGCGCGACGAACAGGCGCGTGTCGCTCCCATCGTCAAACACGTGCGCGCTGTTATGCGCTTCAGTGGGCGCGTGACTTGACTCGGCGCTATGACTGCTCTGTGCGGCCGGTTGTAGCAGCGTGTCGGATTCAAGGTTGGCGGCGCGTGGCGGCGGCGCGTGCGTGTTCGCGAGCGTCGGCAGTTGTTCGTGCGCGGCGATGGCGTGCGGCGTGGTCGCTTCAATGGCATCGGCTTCGGCCAGTTTGGCGATGCCGAAGTCGAGCACCTTGACGCGGTAGCCGCCGAGCCGGTTCGGTTCGAGCCAGATGTTGTCGGGTTTCAGATCGCGGTGGACGATGCCCTGTTGGTGCGCCTCGTGTACGGCCGAGCAGACCTGTTCGATTATGTCCGCCACCCATTCGAGCGGCAAACGCTCCTCCTCCGCGAGCACATCGCCGAGCGTGCAGCCGTCCAAGTACTCCATTACGAGATAAGCGACGCGCTCATTCCTTGCGTGCGCAAACCCGAAGTCGGTTACGTCCACCACATTCGGGTGGCGCAGCCGCCCGGCCGCGCGCGCCTCGCGTTTGAAGCGTTCGACGAACTCCTCGTTGCGCATGAACTGCGGCGTGATGAGTTTGAGCGCGACGTAACGCTCCGTGCCGAGGTGCGTGGCGAGATAGACCGCGCCCATCCCGCCCTGTCCGAGCAGTCGTTCCAGTCGATACTTGTCGTCGAGCACTTGGCCGACGTAATGCTCCAGCCCCGTCATGCGCCGTTATCCTACCGCAAATGTGTGTACGCTGTCTGCTAACTATTTATCGGCAGAGCAGGGCGGAGCGGGGCACGCGGATAGCTTTGGCATGATGAGGCGATAATTCTATGGGTGGGACGTTTAGACCGCGCGCTCCATCAAGATGTCGGTCTGCGGGTCTGTGCCCAGTTGAAAGATGTGCGCGCCGACATCGCGAAAATCCCATTTGCGATAGAAGGCCCGCGCGCGCCCGTTGTGCTCCCAGACGCCGAGCCACATCGTCTGATAGCCACTCTGCCGCGCTGTCTCTAAACACGCTTGCAGCAACTGTGCGCTCACACGCCGACCATGCCACGCCCGCGCGACGTAAAAGCGCGCCAGCTCGATAGGCTCGGCCCCGCTGATACAGTCCGGCGCAGGGCCCGCCTGAAGCTGCGCATAGCCCACTGCCGTGCCGTCAATCTCCGCGATAAAAAATGTGGTCAGCGGGTCGGCCAGTTCGACCGCTTGCTGCGTCGGACTAAAAGCGGCGTTGAGATAAGCCGCCATGTCTTCCGGCTTATTATCGACGGCGAAGGTCTCGGCAAACGTGCGCGCACCCAACTCTGCCAATAACTCGGCGTCTGAGGCGCTGGCGTAACGGATCACGAATGTGGACTCTTCAGTCATGACTCAGCATGGGCGTCAGCCGTAATTTTATTGACGCTGCTTATTTCGTTCAACCTCTACCCCAAAAGCTACGCGGCCCGGTGCGCCGGTCTGCGCGCCGTCTGCAACCAACTACCGATTGCCAGCCATAATGCTATGACGAGTGGGGCAGCGCACAAATAGATGGGCCGGATATGTTCTGGCATGCCCGTTGCCAAGACTCTAGCCGGGAGGTTTGTCATGAAAAAATTATTAGCTACTCTGCTCTGTTTGATCGTGTTAACGGTCGCCGCCATGCCGGTCGGCGCACAGACCCGTTACCGCCGCAATTCTACTTACGCGACGCAGCAGCGCCGTTACGACGCTAACCGTTACGATGATCGCTCCGTCTGGGAGCAGCATCGCGACAAGATCACGACGGCCGGCGGGGCTTTGGGCGGCGCGGTGCTCGGCGGCTTGCTCGGCGGCAAGAAGGGCGCGGTCATCGGCGCAATCACCGGCGGTGCGGGCGCGGCCATCTACACCTACAAGATACGCAACAACCATCGCTACTAACGATTGCCAGCAAGCTCATAAGCTTGCAGCATCGGGCGCGTTGATGACAACGTCAGCGCGCCTGCGCAGAGAGGCCCGGCTGCGAAGGGGAGAGCGCAGCCGGGCCTTACTGTGTCCGGCCATGCCTACGCGCCTGTTCGGTCTTTACGAACGAACATCTTTCAACAGTTGCTCGCGGCAACGATCTGCGCGGCGCTGACGGCCGCGCCGATGATGATGGTCTCGTCGGTCGTGGCGACGACTGAAAACTTGCTGCCTTGCAACGGACTCATCTTGATCATGTCGTGCAAATAACCTTCAAGCAGGTTGAGTTCGACGTACTTCGCGTTGGGGCCGGAGATAAAGAACTGACCGGGGCCTTCCATGTGTATGTTGGTGGCGGTGGCGGCGGCGAGCGCGCGATGATAGAGCTTGACGAAGGCGGCGCAGCGTTCGTCGCCTTCGCGCGCGTGGGCGAAGACCTCTTCGGGTTCGAGGTCAAGGAAGCGGCGACGGATGGCGTTGTTGCCCATGATGCCTTCCAGATGTCCGCGCCCGCCGCAGCCGCAGAAGTTCTCTTTCGGGTCAAGCGTGACGACCGAGTGCCCGCCCTCCCAATAGCCTTCCGCTACGGGGTAGCGCCCGAAGCCGACGCCGTTGCCCAAGAGCGCCCAGACGCGGATCACTTTATCGAGTTGCGCCTGCGTCGCAGCGATCCCGGCCGCCAGCGCGTCCGCATCATGCACGATCTCGACGGGCGCGTTGACGCTACGCCCGCGCAGTAACTCCGTCAAGCCAGCGCGCAGCTTCTGCCCTTTGACCTGATGAAGGTTTGGTGAATCCTCGACCACGCCGTCGCGTATGACACCGGGAAAGCCGACGCCGACAGCCGCGACCTCGTGCTCGATTGCGACGGCCGCGATCTGATCGGCCAACGCTTGCACGATCTCCTGCGCCGGCATGTTGCCAAGTTGATCCGCCAAGCTCTCTGTTTCGGGAAACCGCTTGATCGCGCCAACGAGCTTGTGCTCCTCAACCAATCCGACCGCGATGTGCTCCGTCGCCAACACGCCGATTGTGCGCGCCATAAGTGAACCTCTTTATCTCTTTATATCAACGCCCGCCGCCGAAGCGCGAGAGTTTGTTGAGACCGTTGAAGGCCGCCGCTTTGTAACACTCGGCGAGCGTCGGGTAGTTGAAGACCGTGTTGACGAAATAATCGATCGTGCCTTTCAACACCAACACCGCTTGGCCGATGTGCAAAATCTCGGTCGCGCCTTCGCCGATGATGTGGACGCCTAAAATCTCGCGCGTCTCGCGGTGGAAGATCAATTTTAAGCGCCCCGTGGTGTCGCCGCGAATCTGCCCGCGCGCGATCTCGCGGTAGTAGGCGACGCCCGTCTCATACGGCACATCTTCATCCGTCAACTGCTCTTCCGTCTTGCCGACGAAGGAGATTTCCGGGATCGTGTAGATGCCGTAAGGGTAGCTGCCCGGATCGGTCTGGACGTTTGCGCCGAGCGCGCGCCCGACTGCGATGCGCCCCTGCTCCATCGAGACGGACGCAAGCGAAGGGAAGCCGATCACGTCGCCCACCGCCATGATGTGCGGCTGCTTCGTCCGATACTCCGCATCCACAAGGATGCGCCCGCGCGCGTCCGACTCAAGACCGGCCGCCGCCAAGTTCAACTCGTCCACGTTCCCTTGCCGCCCGACCGCGTAGAGCAGCGCATCGCCCGACACTTTTTTCTTACTCTTCAGATTCGCGACCACCGTGCCGTCCGCCGTCTCCTCGACGCTCTCGACCTCTTCGTTCAGACGCAAGGTCACGCGGCTGTCGCGCAAGTGATAGCAGAGCGCCTCGACCATCTCCTGGTCGGCGAAGCTCAAGAGGCGCGGCATCTTCTCGATCAGGATCACGCGCACGCCGAGCACCGCGAACATGGATGTGTACTCGACGCCGATGACGCCGCCGCCGACGACGATGAAGGTGCGCGGCAGAGCGGCCAGCGAGAAAATCTGATCGCTGTTGATGATGGTGCGGTTGTTGAACGGGATGAGCGTAGATTCGGCGGGACGTGTGCCCGTGGCGATGACGATCAGCGCGGCCTCGTACTCGTCCGACTGCCCGCGCGAGTTCTCAACTTTGATGCGGTGTGTATCAAGAAAGCTGGCGCGCCCCGTCAAGACCTCTATGCCGTTGCGCGAGAGCTGCGCCTGCGTCACGTCGATCTCGGTCTTGATCACGTTCTGGACGCGGAAGGAGAGATCGCCCATCGTGATGTTCTCCTTCACGCGATAGTTCATGCCGTAGATGTTCTGATACTGGTAGCCCGACAGGTGCACGACGGCCTCGCGCATGGACTTGGAGGGAATCGTGCCCGTATTAATCCCTGCGCCGCCGATCACCTCGCGCTGCTCGATGACAGCGACGCGCTTGCCGAGCTTCGCGCCCTGTATGGCGGCGCGCTGCCCGGCGGGGCCTGAGCCGATGACGATCACATCGTAAGTCTGCATAAGTTCTCTCGGCGGCGCGCGGCCACACAATTGTGCAACGAGCGCGGGCGCGGGGACACAAAAGAGGAGGATGAACTGCTGGCGAAAGATAGCAGCCGCCGAAACGGTGCGCTGGTCAATGGCACGTGAGACTCTAACCGCGCGCGGGGAAAAGTCAAGCGATTTTGTTGGCAGGTCGTGCGTGCGTGCAACTATTCGGACTTGCCGCCGCAGAGTTTGATCACGTGTTGCAGGGCGCGCGCCAGCCGGTCGGCCTGCGCTTGATCGTTGTATTGCAGATCGATGCCGTTATATTTGTTGACTGTCCCGCTGCCTTTGGTTTCAGTGAAAGCGCCTTTGCCGCCGGTCGCGTTGAGGCTGACGTTCCACACCGGCGCGTTGAAGGTCGTATCCGGTTTGGTTCGCAATTCAACTTTCACGCTGAGCGGATCGAGTTCGACCAGCGCGACCGAGAGCGTATCGCCCCCGTCGCGCCATTCGAGTTGACAGCTATCGAAGCGGAGGAGTTGATAATCTATGTTCGTCTCGCGCGTGACCGGCGGCGCGTTCGGCGCATCGCCCGGCGTCGTGGCTTGATAGGTGAACTTGGTGGGGAAGTAGCGCCTGATCCAATCCACCGTCTCTTCCAACGTCACAGGGCTGACCGGCTCGACCGGGCGCGCGGCGACCGGCGGCACGCTGCTCGGCTGTGCGTCAGTCGATGACGCACTGCTGACCGGGGTACTGGCCGGCGCGCTGCTCGGCGACGCAGCACTCGGCGGCGCGCTATTCGGCGGCGCAACATTCGACGCTGCTTGCTCCGTTGTCGGCATCGGCTGAGCTATCCCAACCTCCTGTGGTTGTTCTGCTGTCTGCGCGCCCGCCGCATTCTTTTTGCCTTCGAGGGCGTGCAGGCGTATGCGCGCCAACTCGGCGAACTGGCCGTCGGGGTACTTCTTCAAATAAGCGTTGTACTCTGCGGGGTCGCTGCTGTTCTTGATGCTGTCCCAGAAGCTCAACTCGACGGCGAGCGGCGCGGCGGTGTTCGCCGCTTGCGTGGCCGTTGGCGTCGGCGTTGGCGGCGACGTGCTGACAGTTGGCCGCTTTGGTTCCGGCGCTGGCGTATTGACGCGCGGCACGGGCGCGGGCTGATTGTTGCGCGCCGCTGTGTTTGCTTGCGCCGCCGTGCGCGCCGTGCCTGCTACGCGCGCGATCTCTCTGTCCAACTCGCGCGCCAGCGTGGCGTCCATGCCTTGCAGCAGTTTGAGTTGTGCTTCCGCCGCCGGCACATCGCCTAAGCCAGCGTAAGAGAGACCGAGCGCCAGCATCGCTTCCGGGTAGTCAGGCTTCAGCCTGAGCGCACGCTTCAAATAGCCGACCGCGTCCTTGAAGTTGTCCAACTGTTGATAGGCGTAGCCGATGCCGTAATACGCTTCGGCATAATCGGGATCGAGTGTGACGGCCTGCACAAACGGTTTGAAGGCGTCGCTATAACGCTCCGTAAAGTTGTATGCCGCGCCGAGACTGTATTGCGCGTCTGCGTTGCGCGGCGCGAGCCGGACGGCCTGCTGATATGCGTTGAGCGCTTCCTTGTCGTTGCCCGCATTCAGATATGCGTCGCCCATGCTCAGATAGGCGGCCGCGTCCTGCGGATTATCCACCAGCGCGTGCCGGTAAGCCTTGATCGCCTCCGCCCATTTACCTTCACCCGCATAGCGCAAGCCCTCTTGCACGTAAGGACTCTCGGCGGGCAATTCAACTTCAGTGCTGTTCGGTTTATCCGACGTTGGTCGTGTGTTGGCGCGCGTCTGCGTCCGCGCCGGCCGCCGCACGGGCGATTGCATAGGCGTCGGCGTCGGCGCTGGCGTCTCCCGGCCCAGTTTCCCTTGGGCGGACACGCGCGGGCCGCCGGCGAGCCAGAGCACTTGCAGGGCTAACGCAAGGCTAAGGGCAAAGCGGTCGAGCTTGGGCAGGTGCATAGAGACTCCTATCGGGCAGGGCAACAAGCGAGTAACCACGCGCGCACGCTGGTTAAGGCAGGTGAGACTCTAATCGCGCGCCGCGAAATGTCAAGCAGTTTTAATTCCGAGCGAGGGATTTCGTTCCCTGTTCACTCGTTCGAGTGCTACAATCTAACTTATGCTTTTTCGGTTCCTATAAGCGCACCTCTGACTCTAACTCCCGAAAGGTGCTTGGCTCCCGTTACTTAACAGTCGCTTCAGTGGCTGAAGACCATCTAGAGCAAGGAGTAGCACCATGAAGACCACCACGCGGGCCGGGCAATTCATCAAGCAGTTCGTTGGGCCCGGCGACAATCAGATCATCTGCTTCAAATTCTGGCAGGCCGTCATCGCCTCAGGCTGTCCGGGCGAATGCGCGTACTGCTTCCTACAAACCCAGTACCCGTACCGGAGCGGCAACTACGACCTCAAGGGTACGCTCTTCTCGAATCTACGTGACATAGAAGAAGAAGCACGGCGCTGGCTACAGCAACAGAAGACCCCGGCGGGGCTGATCCTCGGCGAGAACCAAGACGGGCTGGCATTCGAAGGTGCCTATAAGAAAGCGCTCGGTGTCACCCCGCTTGAACTCTTAATGCCTCTCTTCCGAGACGAAAACCCAAATGGGCATCTCCTCATTGTACTGTCGAAGTTCACTTCGACGAGTTACGCTGAGGCGATAGGACCATCAAAAAATGTCGTCTTCTCTTGGTCACTTAGTCTACCGACCATCAGCCGCGTTTATGAGAAGAAAGTGTCCTCGCTCGACACACGATTTGAGAAGGCCGCGCAGATGAAAAGGGCAGGTTATCGTATCCGCTTTCGTCTCGACGCGTTGGCACCGATCCTCGATTGGGAGAAGGAAATAGCTGAAGTCATGCAGCACATCAACGAGATCAGCCCAGAAATGCTGACCATCGGCGCGTTGCGTGCCTCAAACAAGAAGGCGCTCAGGCGGGCGGCCGAAGCCAACGGGCGCGATGGCTCGATCTTCGACTACATCGAGACGGTCGATCCTTCCGGCTTTAAGCATCGGACAGGTGATGAATTCCACGAGCGCGTCTTTCAACTTGTCCGTGAGCAGCTTAAGCCCGGTATCAACTTAGGACTGTGCAAGGAAGACGTGACGATGTGGCAGGCGACAAGACTATCTTGGCAAGGATGCCACTGCCTGCACGGGGCTGACGATGCTATCGCTGCCGAGCGCGTGCGCCTGCTTGATCAGCCGGGGCAGCCGATCGCGATTCAACGGCCTCTGCGCCTGATACCTTCGGCTGCGTAAAAGCCTTTGAACCTCTCGTGTCTGGGGCTTTGGGTCGCAGCACGACTTAGCCGCCACAATTTCCAGTCACCCCTCACATGGAGAGCAGAAGATGCCAAGGAAAAAAGTTACGCAGAACGAATTCCTGCCGTTAGAATTCCTTGAATCTCAAAACGCGGCGGCCGATACGCCAGAGCCGAAGATCAAGCCAATTACGCATCCGATCTGGACTGAGAACAAAGCAAAATTAATCGAGCGTTACCTACTCTACTTTGTCTTCATCACACATCACGGCACGTATATTGATGGATTCGCTGGGCCACAGGAGCCAGACAAGCCAGAAATGTGGGCGGCAAGACTCGTCCTTGAGAGCGAACCGCGTTGGCTCCGCCATTTCCATCTCTTCGATATCAATCCTGATCAAATAGCACGCCTTGAATCCCTTAAAGCAGCACAGCCTACGCACGATAGTAAAGGCGGGAGAATCAATCGCGACATTAACATCTATCCCGGTGACTTTAATGAGAACGTCCATAATCTACTTACATCTGGTAGCATTACTCAGAAAGAAGCTACATTCTGTTTACTTGATCAATGGACGACGCAGTGCCATTGGTCATCGCTTCAAGCACTCGCCAATTATAAGGAGGCGGGGAACAATAAGATCGAACTCTTTTACTTCCTTGCCGTGGGCTGGCTGGGACGCACCATCGCTGGCACGACCCAGAACAAGCAGAAGTTAAGGGACTGGTGGGGCGGCGACGACTGGGAGCAACTCCGCGGCGTTAGAAAATATAAACAGGCAGACATCATAGCGCAGAGGTTCAAGAAGGAGTTCGGCTATAAATCGGTTAAGTCTTGGCCCATCTTTGAGCGTCCAGAGAAAGGCGGCAAAATTATGTATTACATGATTCATGCAACCGATCATCCTGAAGCACCACGTCTAATGGCACGGGCTTATGATCGCGCAGTCTTCACTGAACCCTATGAGCAACTACAGATGGAATTCGGGACAGAGCCGGTCAGGTCTTAATAGCGGTGCTCTTGGTGCGGCACGACCAGCCGGCAAGCGATGGTGTTACAATCGCGCGTTGAGATGGCTTTGACGCGGCGAGAATTCATGCGCGGGTTGACGGCCGCAGGGTTAGTCGGCGCGTCGGCGACCGGCACTTACGCGAGCCTCATCGAGCCACACGCATACGAACTGACTGAGACGGACATCTTCATCTCAGACCTCCCGCCCGCCTTCGATGGCTTCCGCATCGCACAACTCTCGGACTTACATCACAGCCCGATAGTCCCACGCGTTGACGTGCAGCACGCCATCGCGCTCGCGCAAAAGTCGGGCGCGGACATGATCGTGCTGACGGGCGATTACACGACGGCGCGACCGAGTTACGTCTGGCCCTGCGCGGAAATGTTGGGCACGCTCGCCGCACCCACAGGCGTCTGGGCCGTGCTCGGCAACCACGATCACTACACCGACGCGGAGCTAACCACGCGCGCACTCAAGCGCGCACACATCAATGTCCTCGATAATGCGCACACGCGTATCACGCGCGGCGGCGACACATTGCAACTCGTCGGCGTGGACGACTGGTCTTGGGCCAAGAGCGACTGGGCGCGCGCCTTCAACGGCGTGGACAGACACCAGCCCACGATCCTCTTGTCACACCAGCCCGCAGTGCTCGATCTGCCGGAGACCAAAGACGTCTCGCTCATCCTGAGCGGGCACACGCACGGCGGCCAGATACGCCTGCCCTTCGTCGGCGCGCCCGTGCGCTTCGTCAACGAATTCAAATACCTGCGCGGCCACTACCGACGCGGGCGCACGCAACTCTACGTCTCGCGCGGCACGGGCACAGTGGGCTTACCTGTCCGATTGGGTTCACGGCCCGAGGTCGCAGTGTTGCGCCTACGCCGGGCGGAATAAACAACGGACAAGCTTTTATGAACTATCGCGTCATTGCCTTCACGCTTGTCTTGCTGGGCTGGTTCGTGTTCGCGGGCGTCTTTATCGTTCTGCTGCGGCGCAAGCCGGCGCAAGTTGCGGCTGCGCCGGAGCGCACGCGCGATGTGCGCTCGCGCGCGGGGATCATTTTGCAGATGCTCGGCTACGCGTCGGTCTGGGCTTTGCCGCGCCAGTTCCGCCCGCTCATCACGTTTAGCCCGGCGCTCGATGTGGCGTTGATGTGTCTGGCGGTGTTGCTGTCGGCGGTCTCGATCTGGTTGGGCGCGTGGGCGGTGCGGACGCTCGGCCAAGAGTGGAGTCTGACGGCGCGGCTCGTCGAAGGGCACAAACTTGTGCGCGAAGGGCCGTATGCGCTGGTGCGCCATCCGATCTACACGGGCATGGCCGGGAAACTCTTAGCCACGGGGCTGACCTATAGTCACTGGCTCGGACTACTTTTAGGCGTCATCGCCTTCACCATCGGCACAACGATCCGCGTGCGCAGCGAGGAGCGGCTGCTGCGCGCGGAGTTCGGCGTGGAGTTCGACGCATACGCGCGCCGCGTGCCGGCGGTCGTGCCGTGGCTGTTCTGAATAAGGATGAAGGATGAAGGATGAAAAGAGCGACACTCATAATTGAATGTCGCTCTTTCAGCTTCTTTAGTGTGTCCGTGTTAGTTATTGACCGGCGGTGTGGCCGGGCCGGGTTGCAGGTCGGGGCGACCGGCGCGGCGCTCTTTCATCCGCTCCTTGATCTGCTCGCGCTGCTGCTTGAGTTGGTCGCGCTGTTCTGTGGTCAGTGTGCCGAGCACTTCGGCGTGCATCTTCTCGCGGTTCGCACGCAGTTGCGCGTGGAGTTCTTTGGCGCGCGCCTGTTGCTCGGCGGTCAACGTGCCGCCGTTGCGGCGCGTTTCGGCAAGCTGGCGCAACTCCTGTCGTTGCGTCTGGAAACTCTGTTGGTAGCGTTCGCGGGTCGCACGCATCTGTTGGTGCTGCGCGTCGCTCAGGTTCAACTGCTTGAACGCGTGCCGCTCGAACTTGTGCTCGAACTTAGCTCTGCGGTCGCCGCGTTGCCCGCGCCGCTCGAAGCGACCTACTGACGTTCGCTGCGGCGTGCCCGCTTGCGGTGTGGGCGTCTGCGCGAACGTCACGACGCCGAGTGCGCCCGCGAGTGCGAGCGTCAGCCCCGTCCTTGTCACAATGCTTTTCATCAGTCTGTACTCCTTCATTATTTCTTGCGGTCAAAGATTGCTGGGGAGGGGCGGGCCGCCAAACTGACCACACATTTTGTGGCGACCCGCCGGCAGGCGATTCGCCCGAACCGAATCGCCCACATTCCACCACCCATCTTTAGACGCGCGCGAACGCTGCCCGGCCGAACAGTTTTTGTTACAATGCACGCCATGAAACTCATCGAGCAGATCGACGTGCCGGCCGACCTGCGCCGGCTCGCGCCCGAACAGTTGCCGACCGTCGCCGACGAGATCAGGCAGCACATCATCAACACCTGCGCGCGCATCGGCGGGCACACGGGCGCATCTTTAGGCGCAGTCGAGTTGGCGGTGGCCGTCCACTACGCCTTCGACACGCCGCGCGACCGCGTCGTCTGGGACGTGGGGCATCAAGCTTACGCGCACAAAATCTTGACGGGGCGGCGCGACCGGCTCTCGACGTTGAAGCAGTATGACGGTCTCTCCGGCTTCCTGCGCCGCGACGAATCGGAGTTCGACACCTTCGGCGCAGGCCATGCTTCGACCTCGCTCTCGGCCGCGCTCGGCATGGCCATCGCGCGCGACCGCCAGCACGAACAGCATCACGTCTGCGCGATCATCGGCGACGCTTCACTCGCGGGCGGCATGGCGATGGAGGCGATCAATCAGGCCGGGCACTTGAAGACGCGGCTCATCGTGCTCTTAAACGACAACGAGATGTCGATTGCCCCGGCCGTCGGCGCGCTCACGGGTTATCTCAATCGCCTGCGCGAGGCGCAAGGCTATCATCGCTTCAAGGACGAGATGGGCGAGGCGTTGCGCTCCATCCCTTCGGTCGGCGAGCGGCTGCATCATGCGGCGAAGACCGTGAAGGATGCGATTGCCGCGGCCGTTCTGCCCGGCGCACTCGTCAACGAACTCGGTTTCAAATACATCGGCTACGTGGATGGGCACGACACGCGCGCGCTCGTCCAAGCCTTGCGCGAGGCACAGCAGATCAAGGACGGCCCCGTCATCGTCCACGCGCTCACGCAGAAGGGCAAAGGCTACCCCGCGCGCGAGAAGAACTATTACGCTTGGCACGCGACCGGCCCCTTCGATCCCAAAACCGGCGAGCAGTTCAAGGCGAAAGCGGCCGCGCCTTCTTACACCGTTGTCTTCGGCCGCGCGCTCTGCGAGTTCATGGCGCAGGATGAAAAGATCGTCGCGCTCACCGCCGCGATGCCCGATGGCACAGGCATCGACATGGCGCTCGAAAAATTCCCCGAGCGTTCGTTCGACGTAGGCATCGCCGAACAACACTGCGTCACCTTCGCCGCCGGCATGTCCACCGAAGGCTTGAAGCCGGTCTGCGCGATCTACTCGACGTTCCTCCAACGCGCGTTCGATCAATTAGTGCACGACGTGTGCATCCAGAATCTGAACGTCAAGTTCTGTCTTGATCGCGGCGGCATCGCCGGAGCCGACGGCCCAACGCATCACGGTCTCTTAGACATCGCCTACCTGCGCGCCGTGCCCAACCTCGTCCTCATGGCTCCGAAGGACGAGGGCGAGCTGCGCGACATGCTCTACACGATGTTGCAGCACATGGGCCCCGCCGCGATGCGTTACCCGCGCGGCAACGGCATCGGCGCAGACCTCACGCGCCCGCCGCAACTACTTGAGATCGGCAAAGCGGAAATCCTCCGCGACGCCGGCGAGATCGCGCTCGTCGCCTATGGCTCGATGGTGCATCCGGCCGCGCAGGCGGCGGAGCGTTTGGCGAAAGACGGCATCGAGACGACGGTCGTCAACGCGCGCTTCGTCAAACCGCTCGACGCCAGTCTCCTGCTCGCGCTCGCGCGCACGAAGCGTCTGATCGTGACGGTGGAAGAAGCGTATCTCGCGGGCGGCTTCGGCGCGGCCGTGATGGAGCTATTGGAAGAGAACGGGCTGCTCGACACGGTGCGCGTCGTCCGCATGGGCATCCCCGACCGCCTCGTCACGCACGGCGATCAAAAACTCCTCCTCGCCAAATTCGGTCTCGACGCCGACGGCATCTACACGCGCGTCAAAGACGCGGTCGCTGTACTCGAAGACCGACGCGCGGGTGTGCGCGGCTGAAGGCAGAATGGAAACGGATAATGAGGAAGCCCGTCGCCTTTCGGCATTGAAGAACGCGCGAGCCGCCGCTGCCGGTGCTGTTAGAGTACGCGAGGGTAGCGGGCGTGTGTGTTGATATGCTGATAGACGATAATCTGAAGCTTCCGGCGAGGTTGCCGACCATCCCAAAGCATAAAGGCAGGTAGGTGCGCTTCCCGTAGCTGCGTATGTACTTCTCAAGATTCCAACTGCACAATTATAAAAGTTATTACAACACCGGCTGGATTGAATTAGCCCCCGGCTTTAACGTTGTAACCGGCCAGAATAACGCGGGCAAGACGGCACTGCTCGAAGGTATCGGCCTGACACTCACGGCTAATCCGCACCTCAGCCTCATTAGTAAGGACACGGCAACTACTCCCCTAAATTCTATGTCGTGGGTGAACGTTACGGTAAAGCTATCATCGGAAGAATTGTGGAACCTACTAACTTACAGAGGGGAGAAGTTTCAAATGTTTATTTCTTACCCTCATCGTGAAAGCGAGTTGGCGCGGAAGATAGGTATTGAATCCTTCGGCGATGAAGCGGCGGACGCATTTATCGGCTGGTTGTTCTCACGAGATGTTTATGAGTTCGATTTGAGCTTCCAGAGGATTGACTTTAATAAGGGAAAGTGGGACACGCTGGAGCCGCATCTGTCATGTTTCGGAATACCAGTTGAACCGGCAGTGCATATGAACCTTGGTGTTGACCCGTTCGGGAGACAACTCGAAGCCGGAAGTAATAAGACGGGACATGCAAGGCATGATTTCGGGGTTGCCATCGCAGATTTGATTGAGGCAAGAGTTTATAGTTTTAAGGCAGAGCGTTACGGGTTCGACGAGTGTGCGCGCGGAGAAAGTAGGACACTAAAATCTGACGCAAGCAATTTAGCTGCAGTCCTAGACAATTTACAGACTAATTCAAAGCGATTTAGTCAATATACCGACCTCGTGAAAGAAGTCTTGCCACAAGTACGGCAGGTGGCGGTTCGCACTAATCCGGGTAATGAAAGATACGTCAAGACTTATATCTGGACAGACGATGCTGCATTGGAGAGGGATGATTTGGCTTTTTCGTTAAGCGAGTGCGGAACAGGCGTCAGTCAGGTACTTGCAATCCTTTATGTCATATTCACGTCGAAGACGCAACGCAAAGTAATCGTCATAGATGAGCCGCAAAGTTTTCTTCATCCGGGCGCTGTAAGGAAACTGATTGATATTCTCAAGCAACACTCTGAGCATCAGTACGTAATCGCTACTAATACGCCTACGGTCATAATGGCTGCTAACCTATCAACGATTTCTCTAGTCAAACAGGTCGGCGCACAAAGTACGGTTGAGAGCCTAGACGTTAAGAAGACTGAGAATCAATCGCTCTGGCTAAACGAAGTCGGTGCGAGCTTGTCCGACGTTTTCGGTCTTGACAAAGTTCTCTGGGTCGAGGGTAAGACTGAAGAACTATGCTTCAAGATGATTTTGGAGCAAGTAGCTAATTATCCGCTAATGGGTTTAGCCATTGTCGGGGTAGTAAACACGGGCTACTTAGAAAGTCGGGATGCGCAAAGGATACACGAGATTTATATGCGGCTGACCGTAGGCGGAGGCTTAATTCCGCCAGCCATCGGATTCATCTTCGACCGTGAGGGGCGTACAAGAACCGAGCGCGAAGACTTGGAACGAGCGAGTCGGCAGAATAAAACGGGTCACATCCATTTTTTGCCGCGCCGACTTTATGAGAATTATTTGTTAGACAGCCGCGCCATTGCTTCCGTCGCAAACAGTATCGAAGGATTTAGGGATATACCTATATCGGAACAAGAGGTTAGTGACTGGATAGCGAGCAGAGGCGATGATGCCAGGTATAATCGTCGGACAAGCTCTCGTGAGGACGATGTTCAAGATTGGATTACGTCGGTAAATGGGGCTTTACTCTTGCATGACCTATTTACCGAACTTTCAGGCGCGAGAGTTCAGTACGTCAAGGTCGTACATTCCGTTGCCCTGACTCAATGGCTAATCGAAAACGAACCTGACAAACTGCAAGAGGTAGTGCAGCTATTAACGCAAGTCTTGAGAGCTTAAAAGCCAATTGGATGTATTAGCCCGCGACCGTTGCGGTCTCGTATATTCGCGCCGAATACGGAAAAGGCAATTACTTTGCGCCGCGCGCGTTAAATCCTGTATAGATGCCATCGAGGAGCAGCGCATGCTGCGGCGACCTTCCGTGCGCGGGTAAAGCGGAAGGTGCTGAACCTTGACGGTGACAAGACGACAATGAAAATGATTGTGCGCAAACGACAGTTATCGGTGGCGTTAATGCTCTGTTTATTGTTTGGCGCACCCATCAGGGCGGGCGCACAGGGCAGTTCACAAGGAGCAGACCTTGAGGAAGAGGTACTACAATTATTAGAGCAAGCCCAGAAGCTGAAGGAGGCGGGTAGCTACGGCGCGGCCTTGCCGCTCGTTGAGCGCGCCCTCGCTCTCGCCCGCAATTCACTGGGGGCGGAGCATCTTGGCACGGCCATGGCCCTTAACCGGCTCGCCACCCTACGGCAAGCGCAGGGGGACTTGACCCGCGCGGAGACCCTGTTCCAGCAGTCCTTAGCGATCTACGAGAAAGCCCTCGGGCCTGAAGACCTCGCCGTGGCGCAGTCCCTGAGCAATCTGGCCTTGCTCTATGCCGACAAGGGTGCGTACAAACAGTCCGAGGCGCTGTACCGGCGCGCCATCACGATAGAGGAAAAAGTCCTCGGGCCGGAGCACCCCGAGGTAGCCTCTTTGCTGACTAACCTCGGCGAATTGTACCGGCTGGCGGGCGTTTACGACTTGGCCGAGCGGCTCTCTCAGCAGGCACTGACGAACGCCGAAAAAGCACTCGGCCCGCAGAACCCGCAGCTCGGTATCTTCCTGAATAACTTGGCCACCATCTACCGGGTTAAGGGTGACTACGTGCGGGCGGAGGCGCTGATTCAGCGCGCCTTGCGTTTATACCAGAGTGCTTTCGGCGCAGAGCACCCGAACGTGGCCACCATGATGGCTAACCTCGGCGGGCTGTACGCCCAGAAAGGCGATTACGCGCGGGCGGAACTGCTCACGCAGCAGTCCTTGGTTATCAAGGAGAAGGCGCTCGGGCCAGAACACCCGGCGCTCGTCCCCGCGCTTAACGCTCTGGCGTCAATTTACTACGCCCGCGGCCAGCATGAGCGCGGCGAGCCGCTGTTCCGGCGGGCCTACGAGATACGAGTGAAGGCCCTCGGCCCCGAGCACCCGGATGTCGCCACGTCACTGAACAATTTGGCCGCCGGCTACTTGGGCCGGGGGGACTACGGCCAAGCGGAGCAACTCTTCCAACAGGCCCTCAACATCAACGAAAAGGCGCTTGGCCCCAGCCACCCGACCGTAGCCCTGATGCTCAACAACCTTGCGTCCGTGTACAGAAATAAGGGGGAGTTTGGCCGCGCCGAGCCACTCTACAAGCGCGCCGTGGCCATCGCCGAGCAGGCGCTCGGGCCAGAGCACCCGGACACGGCGTTGTACCTGCACAGCTTGGCCAACCTCTATCGCATGTGGGGGCGGGTGGCGCAAGCCATACCCCTCATGGCCCGAGGTAACGACATACGCGAGCGTAACCTCTCCTATTTTCTAACGACCGGCTCGGAGGAACAGAAACTCAGCTACCTGACCACGCTCGCAGGGGAGATGGACGCCACCCTGACGCTGCACATACGCTCTGCACCCGATAGCTCGGAGGCAGCACGCTTGGCGCTGCTCACCGTCTTACGGCGTAAGGGGCGCGTGCTTGACGCGATGGCGGATAGCATTTCAGCACTGCGCCGCCGACTCGACCCCCAAGGGCGGGCGCTGCTTGAACAATTGGCCACGACCCGCTCACAACTGGCGGCCTTGGTGCTGAGGGGCACTGGGCAGGCAGACCCGGCCCAGCGCCAGACCGAAATCGCGCGCCTCCTCGTCAATGCCGACCGGCAAGAGGCTGAAATTAGCGCGCGGAGCATGGAGTTTAGAACGCAGACGCAGCCCGTGACACTTGAGCGCGTCCAAGCGGCTCTGCCGCCCGGCGCGGCTCTGGTGGAATTGGTTTCGTACCAGCCGTATGACCCGCAGGCGAAGGCGGGCGAGAGGTGGGCCGCCGAGCGTTACGTCGCTTATGTGCTCAGGCGAGAGGGTGCGCCTACATGGGTGGAATTGGGCGACCGCGCCCCTATAGACGCGGAGGCGGCGCGGTTGCGTGCCGCCTTGATGAACCCGAAGCGCGAGGACGTGAAGCAGGTGGCACGCGCCCTCGATGAGAAGGTCATGCGCCCGATTCGCAACCTGCTCGGCGAGGGACGCGTGGTCTTCCTCTCGCCCGACGGAATGTTGAACCTTGTCCCCTTCGGGGCTTTGGTTGATGAGCACGACCGCTACTTGATAGAGACCTACACTTTTACATACTTAACGAGCGGGCGTGACCTGCTTAGGTTGCAAGCGCAAGCCCAAAGCAGGCAACCACCTATGGTGCTAGCCAATCCGTTGTACGAACAGCCACAAGCGGCTGGCGCAACAGAGTTGCAGCCCGGCGGGACCGATTCAGGCGCGCGCCGGTCAGCAGACCTGACTCAGGCGAAGTTCGCGCCGCTGCCCGGCACGGCAGGGGAAGCAGCAGCGGTCAGCGCCGCACTGCCGAAGCCTGACGTGCGCATGGGCGCACAAGCTACGGAGGCGGCGCTCAAGCAGATCAGCGGCCCCGTTATCTTGCACGTGGCGACTCACGGATTCTTCCTGCCCGACCAGCCGCAGGCGCAGGCGGCGGAGACGCGCGGGCTGGGCTTGGTCGCGGATGGAGAGGGGCTGACGCTGCAAAAGATAGTGCTCAGCGAGAACCCGCTGCTGCGCTCGGGCATCGCCTTGGCGGGGGCTAACCAACTTCAGGGGGGCGCTGGTGAAGACGGCGTCCTGACAGCGTACGAGGCCGCCGGGTTAGACCTGTGGGGCACAAAGCTGGTGGTCTTGTCCGCCTGTGAGACGGGCTTAGGTGAAGTTAACAATGGCGAGGGCGTTTACGGCCTGCGCCGTGCGCTCGTGCTGGCAGGCAGCGAGAGCCAAGTGATGTCACTGTGGCAGGTGTCGGACGAGGCGACTAAAGAGTTGATGGTCGGTTACTACAAACGCTTGCAGGCGGGCGAGGGCAGGGCCGAGGCGCTACGACAGGTGCAACTCGGACTGCTGCACGGCGGCCGGCAGGCGGATGGCGGACAGCAGAGAGGACTACAGTCCGACATGGGCAACAGCAGCGCACGTGATTGGGCTCACCCCTTCTATTGGGCCGCCTTCATCCAGTCGGGCGACTGGCGCAGTATGGATATGCGGGGTATGGCGACTAAGTAGCAGAATGGGCGGGAGCGTAGCTTAGCCCCGCGGCCGCTGCGGTATCGTATATTCGCGGCGCAGGCGGAAGAGGCAATTACTTTGCGCCGCGCACGTCAAAGAATCAATTGACGTGCTGGAGGAGCAGCGCACGCCGCGGCGACCTGCCGTGCGTGGGTGAAGCGGAAGGAAGTTTGCCGCGCAGCATTTTCTACTGCATGCCGCCGAGCTAAAGCTTGTCTGCCTCACTGCCGCGTGGGCTTGGCAATGACGAGCGGTTGGGCCTCTAACTCGCGCCGGTAGAAGACGCGCGGCCGCTGCCCGCTGCGCCGCTCAACATCAACTCCACGCTCATCCTCCTTGAACGAGAGATCGAGACCGAGGCCGCGCGCCGCCTTCATCTTATCGAGCTGGATCTGCGGCACGCGGCCCGTCGCATAGTCGAGCCACTCGCGCACGATCACCTGCCCGTCCTTCGGCTCGTCGTCGGCCATGGCTTGTCTGAGACCCTCTTCAACTAACGCGAAGGTCAGCAGCCCGTGCCCGACTTGTGGTGCTTCAAGGGCCGCCTGATAGCTCTGCGCGGCGGTCAAAATATACATGCCCTTGTCGTAAGCGAGTTGGGCCAAGCCTTTCGCGTTCATCGGCCCGCGCCCATCTTTCTCGTCACCGAGCGCCTGGCCAGAGTTGCAGGCATCTACGATCATCATGAGTTGGCCGCCGTCTATGTTCTCGAACGCCTGCTCCAACTCCCGATCAGAAATGCCATGTGCAGCGAGCGCGGCAGCGAGCACGGCTTGAACATCCACCGGCACAGTGCTGGCGGATGCACTCAAGTCATGTGGGACGAGATAGAAGCGCCCGCCCTCTGCCAGTCCATGCCCGGCAAAGTAGACGATAACCACATCCTCCGGTTGCACTGTCTTGGCCAACTTGGCCAGCGCGTCGATGATGTTGGCTTTCGTGGTGGCCTCATCCGTCAGCTTAACGATTTCAACTTGCTCGTACTGTGCTAAACGTTCTTGCTGATGTTGGATCTCAGCCGCGAACTCGTCGGCATCTGCGACGGCGAACTTCAAATTCCGGAAGAAGGGATTGGGCGCATACTTGTTCACGCCGATGGCTAAGATGTGGGCCGTACCTTTGCGGCGCAGACTCTCAGCACCGTTGATCGTCAACACGGCATCCGCGCTCTTGATGTTGTCGCGGTTGAAAGCATAAGCGGTGAGCCGGTTCGCCCCGGCGACAAGCGAGATTTGCGCTTCGAGCGGCGCGCTTGCTTGACCTTGCAGCACATCGCCGTGCCAGACCTTGACGAGCGAGCCATTGCGGAACAGCCGCACGTCCTGCGCGCCGGCCTCAGCCTTCGTCACGGCGAGCTTGATCGTCACCTGCCGCGCAGCGACGGAGTTTATCGGTGCGGCGGCGCGCGCCACTTCGAGTTTTAACTCCGGCTGCCGGCGATCTTTCTGCGCGATGTCGCGCGCGGCGCGGGGTCTGCGCCCTGCGAGCAGGTCGGCGAGCAGCCCCGGATAGAAGAACTCATTGAAGAAGGCTTCGACAGGGAGTAGATCATTCGTGTTCTCGCTGAAGCGCCAGAGGATGAGACTCCACGCGGCGGGCGAGCCGTCGAACAGTCCGTCGGGCGTGACCACCAGCCAGTCGCCTTCGTCCACCGCAATCAGACTCGCCAACTCCTGCCCACTGCCCACGTCCCAGAGTTTCACCCCGGCATCGAAGCCCGCCCCGGCCACGATCTTGCCATCCGGACTAAAAGCAACTGAGGTGATGATGACGCCGGGCGCGCCCGTCAGTGTGTGCAGCGCGCGGCCCGTCGCTGCGTCCCAGAGTCGGATCGTGCTATCGCGACTCCCGCTCGCAAGTACACGACCGTCGGGACTGTAGGCGACCGACAAAACTTCATCAGTATGTCCGGAGAGCGTGCGCCGTTCCGTCCCCGTCGCCATGTCCCACAACTTGATCGTCTTATCCCCGCTTGCGCTCGCCAGTGTCTTGCTGTCGGGGCTGAACGCGGCCGAGATGACGGGCTGCGTGTGGCCGTTCAACTGAAAGCGCTGCCGGCCGGTGGCCACCTCCCAAACCGTCAAAAACTTTTCAAAGTTAGAGACGGCGACAAGCGCGCCATCCGCACTCAGCGCCATGCGGCTGATCGGCGTCTGGCAATTCACCCCGCCGACCGGCTTTCCAGTCGTAGGTTCCCAGAAGACGATCCGCCCGTTACTGCTTGCGGTCACGACGTAGCGCCCTTCGGGCGAGAACGCGGGGGCGACAAAGTCAAGATAATATCCTTTGCCCCATGTGAGCCGTTCCTGACCTGTGTCCGTCGCCCACAGCCGCATCGCGTCGTAGGCCCACTGTGTGGCAAGCAGCCGACTGTCGGGACTGAAAGCGAGGCCGCGATAGACCGCGTTCCGCTCGACATTCAGTGTCCGCAACTCGCGCCCCGCGCCGATATTCCAGAGCTTAAAGCTGCGCCCGGCCGAGTACGCGATCATCCGCCCGTTAGGACTGAACGCGACCGCCTCCGGGAACGCCGTGCGCGCACGTAAAGTAACCGTCTCCTGCCATGTATTTGCGTCGAGCAGCTTGACTCCAACGTCGTCGCTTAGCCCGAACACACTACCGTCGGGATTGAAGGCGATAGGGCTTTTGCCGCTCAACGTCCGCAGCAGTTTGCCCGTGGCTACGTCCCACAGCTTGACCGTCCCCTCGCCTCCTTGGCTGACCAGCGTGCGGCCGTCAGTGCTGAACGCGACGGCGTGCACAGAGTTAACGGAGTCCGCATGCCCGGCCAACGTGTGCAAGAGTCGGCCGGTCTGCATGTCCCAGAGTTTGATCATCTTCTCCGCGCTGTCGCTTGCGATGTATTTGCCGTCGGGGCTGAAAGCGATGGTGCTGGCCGGCGCAGCGGGCGCTGGTAGTTGTGCGCCGGTGCGCACGTCCCAGAGCTTGATCGTTCCGCCCAGTCCAGCACTGGCCACCACTGAGCCATCCGGGCTGAAGGCCACTGCATAGACCTTCATGCCGCGCGCGCCGAGCACGCGTAACAGTCTGCCGGTGGCGACATCCCACAGCTTGACGGTCATGTCATCGCCGCCGCTCGCGAAGATTTTTCTATCCGGGCTGAACGCCCGGCCGAAACTCGCGCCTTCGTGCGCGAAGGTGAACTGATGCAGTTCGCGCCCTGTCCGTACGTCCTACACTTTCAACATGCGCCCTTGGCTCGCAGCGATAACGGTCTGGCCGTCGCTGCTAAAGGCGACGCTGTCGGCTGTATCCGTTGCGCCGGCCAAGCCTCTGAGCGTGCGCAACTCGCGCCCTGTGTGTGCGTCCCAGAGCTTGACGGTACTATCGGCTTGGCCGCCGGTGGCCACGAATCTGTTGTCGGAGCTGAAGGCGAGGGCGGCTGTGCCGCTGGCATGACCCGTCTGCACGACGAGTTCGGGTCTCTGCGCGGCGACGCGGGCGCAAGCGAAAAGAAGTAGGAGCAGCGCGGCGAGCGCAGGGCGGGGGAGCATCGGCGGTCTCCTTAAGCGTAGGGCGGCGCTTTGCAGCTTGCTCGGTCGGTCTCCTGCGCGCTGCGTGTGGTCTGCGCAGGTTTTACTTCAAAGTATGAAGAAATACAAAGCTTGACTGTGCTCAGCACGCTTGCAAGCGCAAAGATTTGCTAACAACATACTCCCGCCGCAAGCACAAGAAACAATTACTTTGCGCCGCGCGCGTTAAAGAATGCATTGAAGTTCTGGAAGAGCAACGTGTGGGTGTGCGCGGCTGAAGCGGCAGGTAGTGATGTGAATCTAAGGTGGTTACGCCAGAAGTTCTTTAAGCTCCCCAATATGGACTGTAGTACCTTTTCCATTGCAGGAGTACAGCGCAAGGTCTTATGCACTCGGCAGAGGTTATAACAAGCGAAGTGTAGCGCGAGTGCGGTTGAATTATTTTCAGGGGGATAGCAATTCAATCTATAGGGGCGCTAAGTTGAAATCAACTATTTGTTGTGGCAGACGGCTTATGTTATAAGCCTGTGGCAACAATCGGGGCAGCGGTCAACGACTGACCTCCTGCGCTAACTAAGGTGCATATCGATGGCTCTGCTTACGGTCAAAGACAACGAGCTAAGCGGTTCGTTCAAGTTGACGCCTGCGTTGCCTAAGAAAGTCCCCCGCTCGCCTCTGCGTTATCCGGGCGGGAAAAATCGGGCTATCAAATCCCTTTACGCGTGTATCCCGCCACATGAAACTAAGCTTTGCTCGCCCTTCCTAGGTGGCGGGTCTTTCGAGCTTGCTTGTTCGACACGCATGGAAGTGTTCGCCGCGGATATTTTTGAACCTCTGGCGACTTTCTGGAAGCTTTTACTAACCAAGCCAGAAGAACTAGCCACAAGAGTCGAGTATTACTTAACGAGACTCACCAAAACTAAATTCTACGATCTACAGAAGCGATTCACTACCTTAGAGGACGACATTCAACGCGCTGCTGTTTTCTTTGTGCTGAATCGTTCATCCTTCTCCGGCACTACGCTCTCTGGGGGGATGTCGCCTGATCATCCTCGTTTCACCCCTTCAGCGGTTGAGCGTTTGCGTTCATTCAAGGCAACTAACTTTTATGTTGAGCAAGCTGATTATCAAGATTTCATCGCCAAGCATGTTGATGCGTTTCTCTACCTTGACCCGCCTTACCTGAATAGACAAGGGTTATATGGTGTTAAAGGCAATACACATAGAACCTTTGATCATCGTGCGCTGGCGGACTTGCTATCAACGCGCGACCGCTGGCTAATGTCTTATAACGATCATCCCGACGTGCGCGCTCTCTACAAGGATAACGAGATCGTCCCGATTGAATGGATATACGGGATGTCGAAAGACAAACGGTCTAGGGAAATTTTGATCCTTAGTCCCGATCTGAAGTTAGCCGCATGACGCCCTCACAAAACGACACCGGGCGTGCTTTTGAGTATGGCATCGCCCTTAGTCTCTCCCAAACCCTACCCGCGCCGTTTCACGCCAATCGCCAATCACAAAAAGCTAAAGCGTGTTATGAGGCTTGCTCGCTTGAAGAACAAGAACGAATTACGGACGCTGCCGAAGAGGTCAGTATGTTTCTGGCCGCAGTAGATAATCGGCTGGCTGACACAAATTGTTATGTCTATCTGCAATCAGACCAATTAGGACAGAAAGGAGATGTGCGGGATGTAATAGTGCATAACTCGAGGTCGAATGTTGATGTTGGTATCTCAGCTAAGAATCGCCATTTCGCGGTCAAGCACTCTCGGTTGTCTGAGAAAATTGATTTTGGCTATAAGTGGTTAGATGTGCCATGCTCTGTTGAATATTTCCAGACGGTTAAGCCGATCTTTGGTGAACTGAGGATGCGGCAGCGCCGCGGTGAACGGTGGGCTGATATAGAAGAAAAGATACCGCGCTACTATAGCCCTATACTGGAAGCTTTCAAACGAGAGGTGACGGCTCTATTTAAGCGCGAACCAAAGATTGCTGCCAAAGCATTAGTCCAATACCTCTTAGGTAAATATGATTACTATAAGGTGATTAAAGAAAACGGCACGGTTTCTATTATGTCGTTCAATATTAGCGGGTCTTTGCTCTGGGGCCGGAAGCTGCCTATGCCAACACGAATCATTGAAATCGCGCCGAAGCCAGATAACGAGACAACGATGATCATGGTGTTTGACAGGGGTTGGCAAATATCCTTTCGGATTCATAATGCAAGTAGTCGAGTTGAGCCATCACTAAAGTTTGACATCAACTTGGTGGGCTTGCCGTTATTAGAAAGTCACGCTATCAAATATAAGTTCAAACCTTTTCCGGGGTAAGAGAAGATGTCAGACAGCGAGTCACTCAAACCGAGTTCAGGACGTGTACGCTCTGAAGCAGAGATTGACGGCGCATTACCTTGCGCTCGTTGTGGTCATGAAGAACGTTATCACTCTGAGATGAGTGAAGAGGAAGAGGATGCAGTTGACTGTCATGTGCCTGCCTGTTCTTGTGATGGTTGGGTCGCACCCGACCTATCTTAAACGCCCCCTCAGATTTACATCACTACCCAAATAAAGAGGCGCGGGCAAACAATCCGTTGGCCCGCGCCTGTTAGTTTTTCCCGTACTGGTTAGCGCTGTTAGTAGCCGTTATAGCCGTCGGTGTAGCCGTTCTCGAACCCGAAGCGCAGGTAGCGTTGATACAACTCCTTACTGCCGAGTTTGGAGCTATAATCTTTGGTGGCTTTCTGATAGGTGCTCTCGTCGCGGAAGTCGAAGCGATCACCCTTCTGCCGATCCTTGCGCCCTTCCTTGATGCCTTCGTTATAGCCTGCGTTCAAGGCCGTCTGGCGCAACTGGAAAGAGCCGCCCCAGTCTGGAGAGCTTTCCGAGCCATTGCCGCGGCGCGCTTCACGCCGCTCGCGGCGCTCGTCACGGCGATCATCGCGCCGGTCGCGTCTGTCGTCACGTCGATCATGCTGCCGGTCGTCGCGTTGCGCGAACGTCGCCACCGGCAGCGCCATGAAGGCAACCAGTGTGAGCATACACACTCTGGCTAAGAATCCTCGTCTCTCGCTGTTCATTATCCGTTCCCCTTCCCCAAGTAAATTAGGTCGAGCCAACCTCCGAGCACTCAGCAAGCCCAGCGGGAGAACTCGACCTAATAGTTGAGACGCAGATTAAGCGTATGCGGTTACAACTACTATCGGGGCCGCACATGCCGGCGCTATCGTTGTCTGTCTTCGTTCAATCGACGACGACATCAATGCGATAACAGTAACTGTGGCATACGGCTGTTAGTGTTAGTGGCGGCGACGATGCCTTCTGTTTCTGTGTCGCTGGATCAGGTAGCCTGTGCCAGCGCCAGCGCCGGCCCCGATCACAGCGCCCTTCTTGCCGCCGAGCAATGCGCCGCCGACGCCGCCCACGACGCCGCCGACGATAGCCCCGCGCCGCCGGCTATGATGACCTGTCCTATGCCGGCGCTGCACGGCGAAGCCGGTGCTGGTCAGGATGCTGAGCAGCAAAGTGAGACTCAGGAGTACGACACCTATGCGTTTACTCAAGACAGAACGTATCATTTGTTTACCCTTTCCCCGCAAACAGATTACTCACACGCGAGGCTGCAAACTCCGTGCCCCACAAGTGCGCGTGCGCCTGTGGCTTTAAGCGAACGACGATTGACCCGGCTCAACTTCGACCGACGCCCAACGCATCGGCGACGCGATTGATGTAGTTGAACCACGAAGCGATGAGCGTGATCTGTAGAATGCCGCGATCATCGAAGCCGACCGCGCGCAGGCGTTCATGATCCTGCGGACTGATGCGCGTGGCATCGCGCGTTAGTTGCGCGGCGTAGTCGAGCATCGCCTTGTCCTGCTCCGAGATGGGCGCAGTCCGGTAGTCGGACTGTAACGCGCTGACCAACGCTTCGTCTAGTGTGACTCGACGCAGAAACTCTGCGTGCGACTCGATTCAATAATGGCAACGATTCGTGACGGAGACGACCGTCGTGATCATCTCGTGCTGTGCGCGCGTCAATGGTAGGTCAGGCGACATGAGCGCGCCGAAGGTGGCGAAGGCGTGAAAGAGCGCGTCCGGGATGAGGCTATGCGAGGCGACGATGTTGGACGACTCGCCATCGGCAGTCGGATGTACCGGCGTGGCGTATTCCATCGGATACAACTCGCGCTGCGCTGCCATTGCGCGCCGCAACTTCTCATCAGCCTCATCGAAAGGCACGGTTTTGATCCACGTCATAACGTTTTACGCTTAACTCCCCTCTGTATCTACAACGAACCTGCGCCGGAAGAAAAGATAATAGACCGGCAGCCCCAGCGCCACCACGCCGACGCCGAGCGCCACCTGCCGCGGATTATTGCTCGCCAGCAGCACGAGCAGCAATGCGATGAGCAGCAGAAAGATGACGGGCGTCGCCGGATAACCCGGCGTGCGGTACGCGCCGGCCGCCGCCGCGCCCGTCGTGCGGCGGCGCAGCACAAACAGGGCCGCGACCGAGAGCGCGACGAAGACCACGATGACGAAGATAAAATAGGCGACGATCTGATTGAACGTGCCGAGCAGCACGAGCAACGCGGCGAGCGTCGCTTGCAAGGCGATGGCGAGCGCGGGCGTGCCGAAGCGCGGATGCAGTTTCGCGACGGCCGGGAAGAACAACGCATCGCGCGCCATCGCGAAATAGACGCGCGGCGCAGACATGATATAGACGGCGAGACTACCCAGCACCGTCACCACGATGATGGCTGCAAAGACTTGGCCCCCGACGCGCCCGAACAGCGCCTCGCCCGCCTGCGCTGCAAACGTCTCGCCTGACGTGACCCGCTCGACGGGCACGAGATAGATGAAGACCGCGCTCGTCAATATGTAAACCAGCGTCACGATCAGCACGCCGTATGTCAACGCACGCGGCAATGTCTTAGCTGGCTCGCGCACTTCGCCCGCCACTTTGCTCACGTCCCACCAACCGCCGAACGAGAAGAAGGCAGCGACTATCGCGCCGGCCAAAGCGGCGGAGAGCGGAGTCGAGCCTGCGCGTTGCGCCACGAACGGCGTGAAGTTCGCCCACGCGCCGAACCGGCCCGCGAAGCCCCAGACCACGACGAACAAGAGCAGCGCGAGCTTGAGCGCGGTCAGCCAGCGCACGAGCCAGCCGCCGAGCCGGACGCCGCGTATGTTGGCGAGGGCCAGCAACACGATCACAACTATCGCGATTGTCTTCACGCCTGCCGGTGCGAGGTTGAAGCCGTAACCGGCGTAGCTCGCCATGCCGACGGCGAGCGCGGCGGTAAGACCGGGATCAAGCACGAGCAGCGTCATCCAACCGTAGAGGAACGCGACGGCCGGGCCGTAGGCTTCGCGCAGGTAAACGTAGCTGCCACCGGCGGCGGGAAAACGCGCCGCGAGTTCCCCGTAGCAGAGCGCGCCGCAAAGGGCCATCGCGGCCATCAAGAGCCAGACGACGAGCAGCCAGAAAGGTGAGCCGAGCGATTTGGCCATCCCGGCCGGCGTGAGAAAGATGCCGACGCCGATCACTTCGCCTACGACGAGCGCGGTCGCTGTAGTCAAGCCCAGTTGCCGCTTAAGCGTGGCGGGCGTCATGGTCAACAGCGCATCCTTAGTTGTGCGACTTAGAACGTAAAGCGCGCCGCGAATTGGAAGGCGCGCGGGCCACCTGAGCCGAAGACACCACCAGCGGTCGTCACGGGGCGGCCGAAGCCGGATGAGCGCAGGAAGCCGGGACTCGTCGCATCGTTGCTGTCGCGCACAAGCGCGTTCGCGAAGCCGGAGTAGTTCACGTTCGAGACGCCGAGTACATTCGTCACGTTGAAGAGGTTGAAGACTTCGGCGATGGGTTCGAGCCGGGCGCGCTCGCCGAGTTTGAAGGGGCGTGCGAGGCGCAGGTCGAACGAGTTGAAGGTGTCGTTGAAGCGCGCGTCGTTGCTGACGAGCGGCAGCGGTTGTCCGCCGACGCCGCCAGCCGCGTTAATGCGGCCGATGTATGTGTTCAACTCTCCGGCGGTGCGGAAAAGTCGTCCGCCCGTGTTGCGCTGCAAGCCGGGCAGGCGTGCGCTCGCATCAGGCAAGAGGATGTCCATCGGCACGCCTGAGGCGAGCGTCCAGATCGGCGCGAGCTTAAAGCCGAGCGGCGCGTTGAAGACGCCTGCGAAGGTGAAGCGATGACGTTGATCGTTGGGCGTCGGGCCATATTCGAGTTGCAAGTTGGTCGGATCGACCGGGCCATTCGAGAAGGGAATCTGATCGTCGTTCGCGTAGTTGAATGCTTTGGAGAGCGTGTAGGAAGCGCGGAACTGGAAGCCGCGCGCCCAGCGTCGTTCGACGCTTAGGAGCAGCCCATCGTACTTCGTCTTCACACTCGACTCAATGTTCTTCACAAGGTCTGGGCCGCCGACCACGGGATTGAAGACCTGCCCGATGTTGCGCCCGATGATGAAGTGCGTCCCGAAGTTGTGTAGATAATCTGCGCGCACGACATAGTCGCCCGCGAACTCGTGCTGCACGCCGACGTTCGTCTGCTGCACCATAGGGTTCTGCAAATCGTTATCGATGATATTGATGCCACCCGCGCCCGCGCCGGGCAGCACAAAGCCGGTGAACGGATTCGCTAAGGTCGGCGCGGGCGGCGGGAACGTGCCGCACGTCGGGTCGAACAGGCATGGCGGCGGAATGAAGAAGACGTTGCCGGCGCGCACTTCAATCGGCAGCGCGCGGCCGTCCAAGCCCCGTTCGAGCGACTGCACTTCCAACGTCACGCGGTCGTAATAGATGCCATAGCCGCCGTGGATGCTGGTGTTGCCGTCTCTGGTCGCCCAGTTGAAACCGACGCGCGGGGCGAAGTTGTTGTTGTCGCGCCCGCGTGTGCCGCGCAGAAATGAACTGACGAGCGGATTGATCTCATCGGTGCGGCTGACGTTCTTTACGTCCGTGTCGAACTCGTAGCGCAGACCGAGGTTGAGCGTCAGATTCGGGGTCGCGCGCCAGTCGTCCTGTATGTAGGAAGCGACGTAGTTATTGTTCGCATCGGGGATGACGAGCGGGCGTGTGGGCACGCCGCTGCGCAGAGTGACGGCAAAGAGCAGATCATTATCGTCCACGCGCCCGTCGCCGTTGCGGTCGAAGTCCGGGAAGTCTTCGATCAACTCGATGCGCCCCTGTTGAAAGACGCCGAGGTTGAAGCCGGAGCGGACGCGTTGAAACTCGCCGCCGACGCTGAGCGTATGCGGGCCGCGAATCATCGTCAGCGCATCGCCGAACTGGAAACGCTGCTGCTTGGTCGCTTGCGGCACGCGAAACGATGCACCGTCTTGGATGCTCGGAAACGTAAGCTGCGGCCCCGGCGTGACCGGCGCAGTCACGTTCGAGAAAGTGCTGTAGCTGAAGTTGAAGTTGTTCAAATCGCGCGGCGAGAGCAAGCGTGTGTAGTTAGCTAATAACGAGTGCGTGTGATTGCGGCTCGACTGGCGTTCGGAGGCCGAGCCGATGGCGCGTATGAGCGAGCTTGCGGCCACATCGTCCTCGCGTTGCAGCGAATAGCGGAAGGTTAATTGGTCGGACTGGCTTGCGTGCCAGTCGAACCGCTCGGTGCTGAGCAGGTCATTCAATGGCGCGGGTGCAAAGCTGCGCGTGATGGTGCGCCGCGCAGTGTCGCGCGTGCCGACGAGCGCCGCGCCATCCTGATTGCGAAACTCGATTGAGCCGAAGAGGAAGGCCGTGTCCTTTTTGAGCGGGCCGCCGAGTGTGCCGACGTACTGCTCGCGGTCGAAGGGCGGCTTCTGCCCCGTCGCGCGGTCGAAGGTGGCGGGCAAGCCTTGCAGTTTGTTGTCGCGGAAATAGGCGGCGGCCGAGCCGTGCAATTCGTTCGTGCCCGACTTCGTCACGATGTTGATGACGCCTGAGCCGGAGCGGCCGAGGCGCGCGTCAAAGCGGTTCGTGGCGACTTGAAACTCCTGCACGGCGTCCTGCGAGATGTTCTGCACCGCGCCGCCGACCACGTCGTCGTTCGTATCCGCGCCGTCCACCGTCACGCTTGAGCCGCGCCCAAGTTGCCCGGCCGAAGAGATGACGACCGTATTGGTTTTGGTCGGGTCGAAGTTGGGCGCGGGTGCGTTGCCGGGCGTCAGGAGCGCGAGTTCGAGGAAGTTGCGCCCGTTCAAGGGCAACTCCGCGATCTCGCGTTCGTCGATCACGCGATCCACTTTCGAGGAGTTGGTATCGATAAGCGGCACAACACCTACCAGATCAACTTCGACTGACACATTGACGTTGATCTCCACGGGTACGTTAACCGTCACCGTCTGCCCGACGCGCAAAACAATCGGCTCTTTGGTGATCTTGGTCGTGAACCCTTGCGCGTCAACTCTTAGCTCGTAGTCGCCCGGCGGGAGATTCGCGATGACATAGACGCCTTCGTCGCTCGTCGTCGTTTCGCGCGTCGTGCCGGTCGCGAGTTGAGTTGCTTTGACGGTTGCCCCGGCGATGACCGCGCCGTTCGGGTCTGTGACGACACCTCTGAGCGTGGCGACGCCCGGCTGTTGGGCATAAGCATGGGTGGTAAGTGTGGCCGCGAGTACAAAGGCGGAGATAAATACAACTAAGGCTTTCATCATAATTCTTCCAATCCGCGCGTGCTGCTTTGCATTCGAGATGAAGACAGAACCTCAGGCGCGCCATTTAACTCTATTCTCGTTGCACATGCCAAACATTTGCTGGCAACTTTTCGCGCTGCCGGTGTGCCGCACAACTCTTTTGCAACGAATTTTCCAGACAGCAGCAGCATCGCCCGCCGCATCAAATGTCGGCCCGCAAAGGATCATTATGTGCGGGCGACCTCGCTCGTTTAAGGATGGCGCATGACGGCAACAGAACAGAACCAACTAGCGGCGCAAGGCGATGCAGACGCGACACTAATCACGCCGCGCTTCGACGAAATGGAAGCGCAAGAGGCACAGCCGGTCGTGCCGCTCGCGGAGGTGCGCGCCGCGCGCCGCACATGGCCGCTGCTGTTGCTCTCGGCCCTATTAGGCGGCGCGGTCAGCATCGCAGGCCTCTACCTCTATCAGCGCCCACGCACCCGGTCGCTCAATCCGCAGACACAGGCGACGCAGCCAACGCAGACAGACACACCCACGCCGCCTGAGACCGCGCAGGTCGCATCGCCACTACCAACCGACGCACACCCGCAAGCGGCCGCCGCGCCGAGCGCCGCCGTGCACACCGCCGCCGTGCACACACCGCCGGTCAAGCCAGCGGAGCGCACGCGTGCTACGGAGCAGAAGCCGCACACCGCCGCGTCTGATGAACCGACCCTGCACACCGAGCCGACCGCCGCCCGGCGCGAGGCGAACGCACCACGCGGCGAGCGTGTGGCGAACGAACGGCCCGCGCGCAACGAACGCCCGCGCTCCGCGCCCACGCGTCCGACGCCACAACCACAGCGCAACGTGGATCGCATCCGCGATATCTTCGAGGGCGCGCGTCCACCAGCCTAGAACAGCTTATTGATAGGTCTATCGTGCATCGCCTTGCCGGGAGCGCGGGGCACCCTACAGCCCGCCAAAGCGTGCGTGAGCACGCTTAACAACATGCGCCGCCATTCAAGCTTGAATGACGGCGCATAGTTTTGTTCGCGCCTCACGGCGCTCATGGCAGGCAAGATGCCTGCGCTCCCAGCAAAGAGTTGCGCTTTACTTCGTCTCGACCGTGTACGTCACCGTCGTCTTGCCGCCGGCCGGGACTTGCACTTTGAACTGTAGGGCGCTCGCGCCCAGCCGCTCGCCCTGCGGAGAGCTTTGCAGGATCGTCCATTGATTGTCTGCGAACGGCTCGATGCCTTCGCGCACATACGCTTCGGCTGCGACAGTGCCGCGATTCATGATCACGACCTCGATTGAGGTGATGAGCTTTGTGCGCGTGCCGGCTACGGGGTCGCGATATTCGACTTGCCGGTGCTCGATGACGCGGCGCGTGCCGAAGAGTGTGGCCGAGCGCCCTTGCGTCACACTGAACTCGCCCGCGGGCGGCGTCAGCCCGATGCGATCCTGCCCGACGATCTGCGGCAGTTCGCCATCGCGCGCGTAGATTGTGACTTCACCGGCCGGCATCGTCGCGTCGGTCGTGTTCTTCGCCACGAGCCGCACCTCTAGGCCCCGCGGCAGCAAAGTGAATCCGCCGCGCCCCATCGTCTGCGTGCCGTACTCATTCTCGAATATGTTGCGCTCGACGACCGCGAGCCGCGCATGTTGGAAGAGCGGCAGCCGGTTCAGCGGCGCATTCGCGTTGAAGACGAGATCACGCCCCAGCCGGAAACGACTGAACGCGCTCACGCCGCTCGCCTCGGCGGAGACAGACGGTGCCTCCGCGCTTATGGCATCGAGCGCGACGTTGCTCTGGGCGAGGCGCCGGTAACTGGCGGTCTCTTCATCGCGCGGGATGCCGCTCAGCCGGAACGCGATCTCGCCCGCGATCAGATCGACCATGCCGGCCCTTACATCCGTGCCCGTGTTGTTCAAGACCGAGACCCACGCATCGAGCACGGCGGCCGTGGGCGGCGCGCCTTGCGCAGTCGGCTCAAGCACGAGCGAGTAGTCGTTCTGCCAACTAATGCCCGGCGCGAGATAGTCAACCTGCACACGCCGTGCGCCGGTTGCGCCGGTACTGCGCAGCACAAGATGCAGCACGGGCGACTTCTCATTGCGCACCTCCGTGCCGTCATAAGTGATATCTTGGCGCACCACCTCCGCGCCTTCGGCCGTGACGCGCAGCGTGCGCAGGTAAGCCTTCGGCATCAGGCTGCGCCATTCGATCTGATTGAGACCGGGTTGCAATTCGACCGTGCGCTCCTCGTGAAACTCGGCGACGCCCGCGTCATAGATCGTCAAATGCGCAATGTCCGCGTCCGCCGCCAGCGCGCGCACCGTTGCCAGCCCAAGCGCACACACAACGACGAACACAGGGCGGATCAGATGTCTCATAATTTTCTCCTTCGAATGTTAACGATTAGACTGGACACGAGCGGCGCGGGCGCGGCACATGCTGACACACTAACGCCCACTCGGTTATCTTAACAGTCCCACACTGGCGGGAACGAACAGACGCGGGCCGGCTTGCATGATGAAGCGTGAGCGGATAGACAAACTGTTGGTCGCACGCGGGTATGCACCGACGCGCACGCGCGCGCAGGCGCTGGTGATGGCCGGCGTCGTGCTGGTTGACGAGCAGCGCGTCGAGAAGGCGTCGGAAACGTTTGCGCCCGATGCTGTGATCCGCGTGCGCGGCGCAGACGACCCGGCCGCGCGCTACGTCGGGCGCGGCGGCTTGAAACTCGAAGCGGGGTTGCAAGCTTTTCAACTCGACGTGACCGATTACGTCTGCCTCGACGTGGGCGCTTCGACCGGCGGCTTCACCGACTGCTTGTTGCAGCACGGCGCGCGCCGCGTCGTTGCGCTCGATGTCGGGCACAATCAACTCGCCTACCGCCTGCGCACAGACCCGCGCGTCGAAGTGCGCGAGCAGGTCAACGCGCGCTACTTGCAGCCCGGTGATTTCAACACCCGCTTCGATCTGATCGTGATGGACGTATCCTTCATCTCGGCGACGAAAATCCTGCCCGCGCTCGTGCCGTTGCTCGATGCAGGCGGTCGCATCGTCGTGCTCATCAAGCCGCAATTCGAGGTCGGGCGCGGCAAGGTCGGCAGAGGTGGTATCGTGACCGACAGGGCCGAGCACGCGCGCGTCGTTGAGGAAGTGAACCGTGCAGCATTAGACTTAGGGTTAAAAGTTGGCGGCGTGATCGATTCACCGATCACAGGTGCGGACGGCAACCGAGAACTTCTGGCGCTCTATGAGTGCGCGTGAGCGGCGCGTGAATGTTTATGCAGCGATTATCGGAACAGTCCGCGCTTGCGCGCCTGCAACGCGAGAAGCGCGCCTATCAGAGTCACATCAAATTAGTTTACGAACCGGTGGCGCGCGACTGTCGCGTATGCCCCACGCCCGGCGTCTGCTGCACCGACGCGCACTTTGTCAACGTCCATATCACACGCCTCGAAGCCGTCGCCATGCGCGAGACCATCGCGCGCACGCCGCGTCTGACCGAGACAGACCGCCGCGCCGTCTACGAACGCGCCCGCGCCGCCGTCGAGCGCTACGCTCTGCGCGCAACCGGCGACACCTTCGCGCAGACTTATTCCTGTCCGCTGTTCGCGCCCGGCACGGGCTGCCTCGTCCACGCCCGCGCCAAGCCCGCGCCCTGCATTCAACACGCGTGTTATGACAACTGGGCCGACGTGCCGCCCACCAGCTTGCAATGGCGCACCGAGCGGCGCGTCGAACAGTTGAACGAACAAGTCTACGGCACAGCATGGGCGTGGCTACCGACGCCGCTCTGGCTCACGCTCGTCAATCCAGATTCCGACGGCACGGAACTCGCACGCCTCGTCGAAGTCTGGCGCACACGCCGCCGCGATGCTGCGCACAATCACAGTCCTCGTCGCACACAACAGCGCCGCAGTCTGCCTGTGCTGGTTGCGCGTTAGCCAACTGCTCGCGCTCACTGGCGCGCGGTGGCGGCCGGCGGCGTCTGTTGCTTGATGTGTTGTTCCGCGTAGTGCTTGCCTGCGTCGGCGGCGAAGGCGAGGGCGGTGAAGCACGCGGCGACGAGCGCGCACAGCACGGCCGTCAGCTTGAAGGGATGCGAATGCGTGTGGCCCTTGCCCAAGAAAGCCTTGACGACGCTCAGCAAGAGCTTGGCGAGCCAGCAGAGCAAGATCAAGCCGAGATAAAAGAAGGTCGGTAGAAAGGTCGTGTGCATCGCCCAGAAGTACGGCGACAACTCGAAGCGCGCGCCGTCCAACGAGCGCGCCACGAGAACATGCAGCAGCGCCTTAAACGAGAGCGCGTGCGCGGTGAACACCAACCCGAAGTAGAGCGATGCGCAAGCTAAGACGGCGGCGGCGAGTAGGTCGAGAAAGATCGCCACGGGGATACGCAGCACACCCGTCCGCTTCATCGCCCACGAGAGGATGGCAAACGTCACTACCATCGTGATGCCGTCAAAAACGATGTTCGAGGCGAGCATCTGGAAAGTCTGCGGGACGTAGGCAGTTGGATCGGCGATGTGTCCGACTAATAGGGCCAGAAATGTGACAGTGAAGCCTAAGGAAATGCCTAAGAAGAAAAGAATAACTAACTCCCCTATAGAATCCTTCATGCGGAACAACATTCCAATCATTGTTGCTACCACTCCTACCGAGATACACATTGCAACCCAGTAGAACGGAAAGATTAAGAGCATAGCAGGCGCTGCATAATAAATGTTTAAGCGCAGCACAATAGGCAGCCAGCAAATCATTGTTATAAGGCCCGTCACAATGAATGGCACTATTATCAATATGGCAGGAAATTTTCGAGAATATTTTTTATTTATGCGAGAAAGAATAGGTGGCAAGTTTAGAACTAAGGATAGAATCGCCCAAAAGGGGCCGAATAAAATCCAACATGCGGCAGCACAAGCTATGAACATTCCACTCACGACAAAATCGCCTACGCCGCTTGGCAATTTAAAATGTTTGATATTCAGAAACCACTTGATCGCGCGTTCGGGCAGCGACAGCCAGCGACTGTCTTTGATGGCTTCCCATTTGGCTTTGAACCATGCGCGAATGTTGTCTTGTTTGTCGTCCTTGAAAGTGTCGTAGAGGTTGAAGACGGCGGCGAGCAGGCCGAAGAGACCGGCGCATGTGCCGAAGATGATTTTGATGATCCAGAAGGTTTCAGGGGTCATGGCTCGCCTACGTGCTTGTTCGGGCCGGTTGGTGAAGTGGCGCGGCGGAAGCACACACGCCTCACGCCGCGCGCGTGATTATAGACTGAAAGCGGGGCGCGGGCGGCGGAAAATGAGAGTTTTCGAGGTTAAAGCGCGACCGTTCTCGGAAAAGCGTGGGCGGCCAAAGTTTTGGCCGCCATGCCCTCGCAACATGGCGGCCACGCGGCACAGTCTCCACGGCCTACCCAAAGACGTGCCAGCGCAGGCTGCGCGCCCCACCTATCGCGCCGCCCGATTGACTAACCGCGAGATCGTCGGTACGAGCCGCGCGACCCCTTCCGGTTTTATGAGAAATGCGTCTGCGCCCACCTCTGTAGCTGTCTGGGTCATGTCTCTGGCCGACATCATGATGATCGGCGTGGCTTGTCGGTGCGGCAGGGTGCGCGTGCTGAATCAACCGCCAGCCGTCGAGGCCGGGCAGTTCGTTATCCATGAGCAACAGGTCGTAGGGCGTGTGGCTCTCCAGCGCGCGCAGCCCGGCGGGGCCATCCGGGCAGAGGGTGACGCGCCAGCCTTCATCTGCCAGCAGTTCTTTGACGGTGGCGGCGACGAGTTGATTATCTTCGACGTGCAGGATGGTGAGGTGCATCTGTGTTATCCTTGCGCCCGTTCTAGTCTTTGACAACACCCGACAACGGTCGCATGCGCTGCTCACCTTCACCCGCTCACGAGTGATGAGCATCGCCGTTGAGCATGAAAGGTTCATACTCACGGCGAAGCGACTGCGCAATCAGATATTACCCGTAAATACGGGTGAATGCAAGCTGCGCGCTTTCTTTTTGTCAGGAGGTTACTCCTGATGGGCAAAAGGGCGCGGCCGAAGCCGAAGCATCTGGCTGAAAAGCTGCTACAGATCAGGGAAACTTTCGGTCTGTCGCAGAGCGAGATGTTTAAACGGCTTGATGTCGGAGACTTTTCTGAGGTTAAGAGAATTTCGGACTATGAGATTGATAAGAGCGAGCCGCCGTTAATAGTGCTCTTGCGATATGCACAGGTAAGCGGCGTATGCCTTGATGACTTAGTCGATGATAAGGTTAAGCTGCCCGTCAAACTGCCAAGTAAGCCGAAACATACCCGCCGCTAGACACTTGCAGAAATGGTTAACACCATATCTCTGCTGCCTCTTGAACTTTAGCATTGACCAACCACCACATGAGCGTTAATATGCCGCCGCTTTACTAGGCCGACGCTCAAAACGGGTTGCTCCTCCCGATCTTCCCGCTGACTCATAAAAACGCACAACAGTCATTGGCTCGATCCAATTGTTCAAGCACACTGCACCGGGGAATTAGTCGGTAACAGAAGAGCGCACCACCCTTGCATCGCCGCGAGCGCTCGAACTCGGAAAGTTTGCCGTACTCGCTGCCTGACCTTTTCGGAGTTATTTAATAGCCTATGCGCCTCCATTTCACCTTAACGCCCAATCAGCGGCCCGTCCCCTTTGCTTACCAGCATTTCCTAACGGGCGCATTCCATAAATGGCTCGGCCCTAACCAGCTACACGACCATCTCAGCCTCTACTCCCTCAGTTGGCTCGACGGCAGCCGTATGCGCGGCGACGCTCTGGACTTCCCGCACGGCGCACGCTTCTTTATCAGCGTCTATGACGAATCGCTGATCGAAACAATCGTCAACAACGCCCTCGCCGACCCGGAAGTCTGCTGCGGCATGTGCGTCATTCGCATCAAGCAGCAAGCAACACCACACTTCGGCTCGTGCTACACCTTCAAAGTCGGCAGCCCCGTTCTCGCCAAATCAAACGAAGTGGATGGTAAGATCAAGCACTACATCTTCTCCGACGCTGAAGCAGACTCAACACTGACCGCCACCCTGCGCCACAAGGTTGACAAGGCCAGGCTCGGCACACCACACAACCAAGCGACCGTGCGCTTCGACCGAGAATACCGGAATCCCAAAACCAAACTCGTCAAAATCAAGGACATCGCCAACCGCGCCAGCCTCTGCCCCGTCATCGTTGAAGGCACACCCGAAGCCGTCGCCTTCGCTTGGAATGTTGGTGTGGGGCATGGCACGGGCAGTGGTTTCGGTAGCTTGCTCTAATCGCACGGAGACAGGGAATTTATGAAACTTGATCTTAGCTTGCTACTCGAACCGCCCGACTTCTCGGCGCGCGCAATGCTAATCGTTGATGCGCTCGCGCCGCTCTCAATGGTCACGAGTATGCCGGGCAAATACTACCGCAGCCAACCAGAACCTACTGACGCGATGCTTTACGGCTTGCTGGAAAACGCTCTTGGCTGGCATATCTCGGACAGCGAACGCAAGGTACTTATCAAAAAACTAGAGAGAAAGTTTGGTGTCAAGACGATGGCGACCGGAGTTGGTTACGCGAATTTATTGCAGCTTCACGTTCGATTTGTTGTCAGGTCTTTGCCGGCACTTTTGCATTTCGATGACCTTTGGGCGCAGCACTTAAAAGGTGGCTCGTTCCTCGATGGCAGCCGAAATTATGATAAGCGCGTAATTCCACTCATGAACGCTTACCGCGACCGGGACAAAACTGGCGTAACAATCAGCGACCGCGCAAACGCGAGCAAGGACTCGGAAAAACTGAACGAGTTTAAGAATGGCGAGCAGATTCACGTCAACGTCGTGCGTCGCTACTTTCCGCAGTATTACGCAAGTCCGACACCGCGCGAATATGTCATCCCGCAGGGCGCGTATAAGTACATGATCGAGACTTCGACGGAGTTGGCGCAAATGCTCGCTGCTGCCTTTGATAATCCCGCCGCACCGCTTTACCTCGGCTCTAATGATGGTTGGGTGGAAGCTGTTTGGGAGGTGCTGTCATGAGCTTCAAATATGATTTCGCGCACCCGTACTCGCGCTATGGGCTGGCGACAGCATTGCTTCAAAAACAGATTCAACCTAACGAGTTGAAGGATGAAGAGATTCACGAAATGCTCGCGCAGACACTTGAAACCGGATTGAATCATTTTCGCTTAATGACAACCGACGATCCGACAGTAAGTGAGATATTGCGTTTCGTTTCTGTGTCGCTTATTGAGCTTCAGCGAGATGCAAGGCTGGTTCAATCCGCAGGACTCGCCGCACAAGGAAAATATCTTGCGCCGAGCGTAGTCACAACGGACGGCGATGCGAAAGGTTCGTATGAGAATGCTGTGGCAATAATCGAAGGACTTAGAAGCGAAAAAGATTTGCAATCTGATTTCGTATTCAGCCGGTCGTTCGCGCCGACGACCGCCAAAATTAATAACGGCAAAAGCTCACAGTCACCGCCGAAAGGAAGTTTGCTTGAAGCCGCTTGTTGCGCGATTGCGACTTCGACGCCAAACAAACCCGCCGCGTGGATCGAAGGGCGCAACACGGCTATCGTTCCCGATCTGCCTCTGGATGAATTGCGCGACTTCGTCGAGTTGTTTGAAAACATGATGGGATCGAAACTGGATGGCAATTTGTATGAAGCGAAGTTGAAAAAGCTGCCGGCAGGCCAAGCTGACAAAAAGCCCGTCAAGCGCAAGAAAAAGAACGAGGGCGAAAGCGAAGCCAAAGCTAAATCCGAATACAAACGCCCGCGCATCTTTAACGGCAATTACCCGTTCGCGCCGCGTCAAGCAGCGTTCGGCGCGGTGGGACTTCTGGCGGCAATAGGACGCTGGGGCATTGAAGCGAAGCAGACCGCGTGGGCGGAGAAAGTTCTAACGTTCATTGCTGGAACGGAAGAACGTCCGGGCAGACCGCTCTACATCGTTAGTTATGACGACATCGGTCAAGCTCAGTTCACACATCACATCGTTGGATTGGCGAGCGCGGGCGAGTTGTCGCGCATCATTGATGCGCTGACGTTCGATACGCAGGTTCTCTCCGAAATCGAAGGCGGTAGGCGTTTCGACTCGACCGCTTACAAGCTGTTCTACTTAATGGCAAGCCGCTTCCTGCAACTTTTTACGCGGGCGGCTTTCCGTGATTTTCTCACGACGCGGGCAGAGTATGCGCCCGCCGTCAAACCACTCTTCGAGGTGTACTTCATGGAAGCTAGAAAAATAGACAGAAAAATCGTTGAGTCAGCAAGAGCGTTGGGGCAGTGGTTGAACTACGTAGCATTCCGAGTTGCTGATACCGAAGTCGATGAAAAAGCAACTGAGCGCAAGACAAAGGTGCGTAAAGAAAAAGCGAAGATTCTAGTTGAATTTGAAAGCGCAGCGATGAGCGCTAAGACTCCGCAGGATATGCTACATCGAATTTCATCGCGCGCTGGTCGGCTTCTACAAACCGAACTGCCAGCCGGAGCGGAGACTTTCATAAGCGAAACTGCTATTGGCGAAAAAATCAAGCCGGAAGATGCACTGCACCTCCTTGTTGCTTATCTACGTTTGCGCTCAGAGAAGACAGACAAACTCGAAACAGACGGGCACACTGTCGCGCAAGTTGCTGGTACTAATTTGAGCGAGTCCGGCAATTAATTGGGGATAAGTGATCATGGCTACCCTCTGAACACGCGACACCTGAAACTTGTACAACGTCACAGGAGACTATTCACATGGAAATCAAAGGCATTCTCGTCACGATGCTCGTGCCTATGAGCGATCATATCGCTAATGGCGGCGAGAAGATTCTAGGCAATGCTTCTTCTATCAAACAGCGTCCTGACGGGCGCGTATACATCTCCGGTCAGAAACAACGGCATGCGTTGTTCAGCGCGATGGAACGTCTGAACTTCGAGGACAGCAAGCGCAACGGAACTTACGTTTCAAATGGCGATGGCGTAACAACCGTCATCGAAAAAGATTTGCGCGCCGACTTAGGCGGCTTTCTGCAAACGAAGAAAGAACATTATTCGGGGCGACGAACCGCGCCTTTATCTGCTACGCCCGCCGTCGCTTACAACGAACTGCGTGCAAGTGTAGATGGCGATGCGGCAAAGACGGGAAGTGAAGTCGGACGCGACCTTTTGATTCGTCTCAAAGTCAATCAGGGCGGAGACCGCGATCAAGCTTTAGCCACCCGCGAATACAGCCAAGAAGACTTGATGCTAATGAACTTCTTTGTTGATGTCGGCGCGGTCAGCATCCGCAAGCGGTTCACCTACATAGACGAAATGCACCTTGACACGGAATACGTCAAGCACGTTGATGAGGCGGAACGCCGCCGCCGCATCCGCCTCGCGCTTGAAGCGACGAACTCGCTCACCGACTACGCCAACCAAGCCCGCAACGCCGTGAGTGGCGAGCCGCAAAAAGTCCTACTTGTGTTCGACACGAAGCTGAGCCGCAAGGCGGCGCGCTTCTTCCGGGCGGGTGAGACGGAGCAAGCGAACATCTTGAAAGAATTCGATAAGCGCGGCGCGAAGTATTTTCTTGGTGACGACACTTCCAGCGAGGGCATGAGCGTGATGGATGCCTACGATGCAGCTTACAAGTTTTTCGATGAGAACACACTTTTCGATCCGACGGGCGACGCCGCCACGATCACGAGCGAGCAGTTTGAGAAAGAAGGATGAGCTTACCTGAGCCATTGCCCGTCTTAGCTAAACCTTCGTGGCGCGGGATCACACTCGCCGCGCACACACGGCGCGTCTGCGATGAGGCGGCGCGTGTCGCATCCGCGCGGTCGTTCGTCTGCCGGAAATACTGGCAGCGAACGGGTGAAGATTTAGCCGTGCTATTACACCAAAGCGCGTTGTGGCACGATGCAGGGAAGCGTCACGAGAGATGGCAGAAGCCGTGTCAGGAAGATTACCGCGAAAGCGTTAGAACCAAGAAAGATTGTGGCAGTCGCATCAGGCGAGCCGGAATCCGGCACGAACTCGCTTCGCTCAAGTTTATGCGGGAAGGAAATGTTGACTTGCCGCTCACGGTGCGCGCGGCAGTAGCAGCGCATCACAGCAAGCTAAGCCGCCGCCACGAAAAGCGCTGGAAAGATGAAGCCGAGCCGACGTTTGAAGTTTTCTGGAATGAGTTCTTGCGCGCATCAAGCCAATTTCGTACTAGCGTCAAGAGCGACTATGAGCGCGCGATCAATGAGCGTTACAAGTTCGCGGGCGCACGCGCCTTGATGCAACTTGCCGACCGTCGTGTGAGCGCGGCAGAAGAGGGGGAAATCTTGCCGCCGCTCGAAACCTTCAAATATGCGTTTCCGCACAAAGACGCGGCGGGCAATCCTTCATACAGAGGGGTGCAAAAGGAAGTGCGGGAGTTTTGGGATGAACCGTTCGCCGTCCTACGTGCGCCGACCGGGGCGGGCAAAACCGATGCGGCTCTCTTATGGGCACAGCACCAAGTAGGACAGGGACGCGCCGACCGTCTCGTGATTGCAATGCCGACGCGCTTCACTGCCAATGCTCTAGCGATCACCACTGCCAAAAACCTGAGCGCCACAGGACTCTACCATTCGAGCGCACTCTACACACGCACGAAAGATTTATATGAGCCGCGCCAAACCCATGAAGAAATTGAAATAGATGCGCCGCTATTTGATTGCATTCAGGGTGACTTCAAAATAAGTGAGATCGAACGCTTCATAGATAAAGAGCAGGAACTTGCGCGCAAACTTGAAACGCCCGCAACGGTCACGACGATAGATCATCTTTGTATCGCATTGACTGGCACGCGTGAAGATCATCACGCGATCTTCTTTAATCTCGCGCATTCGTGCCTCGTCATTGATGAGGCGGACTTTTACGACGACTTCACGCAGCAGAACATCGTGATGCTGTTGCGCGCGTTGCGCACGCTTGACGTTCCAGTGCTACTAATGAGCGCGACAGTTCCCGAATCTGCTGTCGCAATTTATGCCGAGTCGGGGCTGAAGGCTGCGAAGATTCACGAGGACAAAACGAATTACGAGGACACGCGCCTGACAGTAACGCGCTTCAGTCGTCCTGTTGTCCAGCCTGAAGATTTTGGCGAACTCTCACAACGCGCGCTAAACGGTGAACCAACGATTATTTACCTGAATACCGTGCGCCGTGCGCAGGAGCTTTACCGTTGGTTTAAAAAACAGATTGAAGATGGTGGCACAACGATTGACCTTGAAGACGTGGTGCTCTACCACAGCCGCTTCACCGAACCGCACAAAGTTAAAAAAGAGGCGAAACTGCTGCGCTTGCTTGGACACGAGGCTTGGGAAAAAGGCGAGCAGCGCGGCGTAGCGATCCTAACGCAGATCGGCGAGATTAGCGTCAACATCAGCGCGAATTTGATGATTAGCGAACTTTGTCCGGTTGATCGCCTCGCGCAACGTGCTGGGCGACTCGCGCGCTTTGAACGCGCCGACGGAACAAAAGGTAAGGGCGATCTGTTTGTCATCGAGCCGCATCGCATTAACAAAAAGACAGGGTTGCTTGAACTAAGTCCCGCTCCATATGGTCACTACACAAGTGGCACAGGCTGGGAGTTGAGTGAAGCATTAAAGCTTTCGCGCGAACTTATCTCCGAAGGCGATTACTCCGCTAAGAAGTTCGTTGATTTAACCAATCAGGTTTACCCCGCGCCGGAAAAAATTCCTTCTCATGTTCTGGATAATAGAGAGGCTTTGCGGAAATGCGCGATTCTCAATTGGCTCATACTGCCGCAAGAGCAAGTCGGCGCGGAAGGAGACGACGAGCGAACTTTACATTGGCGCAGCCGTGACATCCCCTTTCAGCACACAGTCTATGCAAACTTTCGCATAAGCGGTTTTGACTTTGAGGACGTTGACGAGTTGCCGACCACATATCGCGCTCGTCGTCGCTTTGAATTGCGTCACGGCGTTAAGTGCCACGCTTATGAATTCATATATGCGGTCAAAAATGGCTTTCTCATAGAGAAAAAGATAGAAATACGAGAACGCGATCCTGAATCCGTTTGGCTCGTGCCTGAAAGATACTACTCGGAAGAGATCGGATTACTCTTCACAAACGACGAATCCGAAAACACTGATGACTGACCAAAGCAGCCAATTACCAGAGTCAGGCGGCGATATAACGCTGCCGACCTTCACCGGCACGGAGGTCGGGTACTACTTCATCTGCCCGAAGAAGCTGTGGTGGTTTGCGCATGGGGTGACGATGGAGCAGGAGAGCGACCGGGTGCGCATGGGGCGGGTGGTGCATGAGGAGAGTTATGCCCGGCGGCGCAAGGAGTTGAACATAGACGACCGGATCGTGTTGGACTGGCGCGAGGATGGCATCATCCATGAGGTGAAGTTGACCGACTCGATGGAAACGGCGCACGAGATGCAACTGCTCTATTACCTCTACTACCTGAAGTGCAAAGGCGTCGCGGGCCTGCGCGGGCAGATTGACTATCCGAAATTGCGCGAGACGAAGACGGTGGAGTTGACGCCGGAGAAGGAACAGTTGCTTGAGCTTGCGCTCGTGGAGATGCAAAGGATCGTCAGTGCGGCGCGCGCGCCGTCGGTCGAGTGGATGAAGATTTGTCGCTCGTGCAGCTACGCGGAGTTGTGCTGGGGCTAAGGTCGAGTCCAAAGTCTAATGTCCAAAGTCCAAAGTCGAGGCGCGTTAAAACGGCCTGAGACTTGGCACTTGGGTTAAATGGCCTTGGACAGCAGACGTTGGACTTGAGACATTAGACTTTGGACTTTGGACTTAGAGAGCTATGGCACGTCACTACTACCTCACGCGCGCCGGGCGTTTGCGGCGCAAAGACAACACGCTCTGTTTCGAGCCTACGGCCGGCGCGGACGCGCCCGGCGCGGAGCGCGAACCGGCCGGCGCGGTCGAGCAGGCGCAAGCCATAGCAGAGTTGGCGGACGCGGATGTGCTCGGCGCGGTGGGCGCGGACGGCATGGGCGACCTGCTGCTCGAACCGGAGCCGGCGGAGGATGTGGCGGCGCAGGAACAGGCCGCGCTGGCGAGCGAGCAACTGAAGCCGGTCACGGTCGGCGAGCGCCGCGTCATCCCTGTGGAGGACGTGGACGCGCTGTGGGTCTTCGGCGAGTTGGACTTGAACGCGCGCGTGCTGGTCTTTCTGGCGCAGCATAAAGTGCCGGCGCATTTCTTCAACTACTACGGCTTCTACGCAGGCTCTTTCTACCCGCGCGAGTATCTGCACGCGGGCTATCTGGTTGTGCGACAGGTGCGCCACTATGCGAACCGGCGGCTGCGGCTCGCGATTGCGCGCGAGTTCATCGCCGCCGCCTTGCACAACATCATGCGCAACCTGCGCTACTACGGCGCGCGCGGCATAGACGTGCAGGCGCAGACGGAGAGCGTGCAGACAGAGGCGCTGCGGCTCGCAAGCGTTGCGAGCGTGGACGAGTTGATGGCCTGCGAAGGGCGTGCGCGCGCCGCCTATTATCAAGCGTTCGCACACATCCTGCGCAACGAGGTGGACTTTACGAAGCGCGTCCGCCGCCCGCCGGACAACATGGTGAACGCGCTCATCTCGTTCACGAACGGGCTGGTCTATTCGGCGGCGCTGACGCAAATCTACCGCACCCAACTCGACCCGACGATCAGCTTCCTGCACGAGCCGGGCGCGCGCCGCTTCTCTCTGGCGCTCGATCTGGCGGAAGTGTTCAAGCCGATTTTAGCTGACCGCTTGCTCTTCAAGCTGCTCAACAACCGGCAACTGAGCGAACGCGATTTCGCGCAGGACTTGAACTGCTGTTACCTGAAAGAATCGGGGCGCAAAGTCGTGTTGAAGGAATGGGACGCGCGCTTGCAGACGACCATCGAGCACAGGCGGCTGCGACGTAAGGTGAGTTATGAGCGGCTGATCAGGCTGGAGTGCTACAAGCTCGTCAAACATCTAACGGGCGACGAGCCGTACACGGGCTTCCGCGCGTGGTGGTGAGTGCCCTGTGCGGGCCGGACACGGCGCGCGCCGCCCGGTCACAATCGCTCTGACCTGGGCGGCAATGGCCTTTAACCCGGCCCCAGGTTCGACTTAATATGTACGTGCTGCTGGTCTATGATGTCGAGGTCGCGCGTCTGTCGAAGGTGCATAAGTTCCTCAAGCGGCACTTGCACTGGGTGCAGAACTCGGTCTTTGAGGGGGAGTTGACAGAGGCACAACTGGAGGCGGTCAGGGGTGGCTTGCGGCGGCTCTTGAGCGCCGACGCGGACTCCGTCCTCATCTACACGGCGCGCGACCAGCGTTGGCTCACGCGCGAGACGTTGGGGCGCGAGCGCGGCGAGCGGGGTAACCTCTTATAACTGAGGCGCATCCCGCCGCATAGAAGGTGAGGCGTCGTCGTCGGGTTACACGCTGGAGGGCTAAATCGGCGCGCCGGAACAGGCGGTAAACAGACCCACGCCGGGTTAAATTCCACCACGACACCAGCATAGGCGCAGTCGTCGCAAACGCGGGTTTTATACACTATCGCCGCCCGACGACACCGCAAGCCCCAATTGCCTTCCTCCAGCATACATAATGGGCTAAAACACCGCCGCCAAGCCACGCCAAACCGGGGGTCTTAATCGAACCAATGTGGAATTGAAACGTTTCTGTGTGGTCGGGGGCGGTTCAAGCCGACAAGGTCTTAATCGAACCAATGTGGAATTGAAACGAAACGGAAGAGTGGACAACGGCAGGCAGTGTCGGGGTCTTAATCGAACCAATGTGGAATTGAAACGTAAAGTGTTGTATTCATACGCTGAAAAATAGTTGCGTCTTAATCGAACCAATGTGGAATTGAAACAGGTTAAGCAACGGGTGGGCGACTACATTCACAATGGTCTTAATCGAACCAATGTGGAATTGAAACTTTGGTGGTACAGGCACAACCGCAGTGGAAGCGAAGAGTCTTAATCGAACCAATGTGGAATTGAAACTCATTCAATGGCCGTCTAGCAATTTCATGTTCGCTCGTCTTAATCGAACCAATGTGGAATTGAAACTCCGGCTACACAATTCACCGACTGAGGGAGCATCGTGTCTTAATCGAACCAATGTGGAATTGAAACAAGGGTCGGCAACGGGCGTCAATCTTCTTCAAGGCAGGTCTTAATCGAACCAATGTGGAATTGAAACTCCCCCTCGGCAGTTGCGCCTATTTTTTAGGGCCTCGTCTTAATCGAACCAATGTGGAATTGAAACTATCAAGCTCAGCGCACATATCGTGCGGGGTGACGAGTCTTAATCGAACCAATGTGGAATTGAAACCAAGAACTAGCGGGCATCGTTGCTGCTCGGTTGGCTAGTCTTAATCGAACCAATGTGGAATTGAAACCGAAAGTGGCAGCCTATGACGCTAATGTTTGTTGCCGCGTCTTAATCGAACCAATGTGGAATTGAAACTCGCTATTCGCAGCGCGTGCGCGTTGCAGGCGGGCAGTCTTAATCGAACCAATGTGGAATTGAAACTTGCCCTTCATAGCGCGCCCCTTTAGACCGACTGCACGTCTTAATCGAACCAATGTGGAATTGAAACAGTGCAGAAGGTCTATCGCGAGTTCATTGCGAGTAGTCTTAATCGAACCAATGTGGAATTGAAACCGGTGATCGGCACGCGCTTCGTCATGAGGCCGGCCCTCGTCTTAATCGAACCAATGTGGAATTGAAACTCTGGCAATGCCCGGCTTGCGCCATTTCGACCGTGTGTCTTAATCGAACCAATGTGGAATTGAAACACAGGCGGAAGCAAGTATCCGCCTGCGCGACCTGAAGTCTTAATCGAACCAATGTGGAATTGAAACAGTTGACCCAAATCGCAGCGCGTTGCCCGGTGAACGAGTCTTAATCGAACCAATGTGGAATTGAAACCGAGCTGACCAGTCTCGAACGGCGCATTCCCGTTAGTCTTAATCGAACCAATGTGGAATTGAAACCTTTTCAAAGCGTGGGAGTTTTCAACAGGGCGTTCAGTCTTAATCGAACCAATGTGGAATTGAAACATAGTTTCTTCTTGGCGGATGAGGATGGGGAGATTGCGGTCTTAATCGAACCAATGTGGAATTGAAACTGATTTTAACCGGCATCCCTTCGGAAGAGTGGGCGGGTCTTAATCGAACCAATGTGGAATTGAAACCCCCCTCTTTACTTTGGGCAACCGAATTGTCCCCAAGTCTTAATCGAACCAATGTGGAATTGAAACAATCAAGCTGTCACGCGGGTGCTGAACGATCTCATGGCGGGTCTTAATCGAACCAATGTGGAATTGAAACGAGGTTAAAACATATTGTTTGAAACCATATATTTCGTCTTAATCGAACCAATGTGGAATTGAAACCCTCGATCAGAATCTTGTTGATGAGGGCGCGGATGTGTCTTAATCGAACCAATGTGGAATTGAAACCTTGGATAGCGTTTCGTTATATAGCGCGGAAGCGTAGGTCTTAATCGAACCAATGTGGAATTGAAACCAGGCGAGCGTGGGCGGCATCACGTTTGATTTGAGGTCTTAATCGAACCAATGTGGAATTGAAACACGGCACGCTGTTTTAGGAGTGCGAGCATGAGCAAAGTCTTAATCGAACCAATGTGGAATTGAAACTCGTCAAGATAAACGTCACCGTGCCCTGCCGCGCTGGTCTTAATCGAACCAATGTGGAATTGAAACACGGGATAGTGACGACCTCCAGCTTCGTCGTGCTCAGGTCTTAATCGAACCAATGTGGAATTGAAACAATCGGGGATAGAGTCAAAGAAGTGGTCACTGAGATGTCTTAATCGAACCAATGTGGAATTGAAACTCAATTCGTTTGGCATAACAGCGTCTCCTCCGCGGTGAGTCTTAATCGAACCAATGTGGAATTGAAACTTGGTACGACGTTTCGATCATCCCGCAACTGCACACGTCTTAATCGAACCAATGTGGAATTGAAACTCGAGCAAGCGATCACCGACCTCGAACAGCAGGGGCAGGTCTTAATCGAACCAATGTGGAATTGAAACCCAAATTGGGCGCGCCCATCAGCCGGGCGGCGCGCTGTCTTAATCGAACCAATGTGGAATTGAAACCGCCTTGTGGGTCACGCGGCGGCGCGCTGACAGAACGCGTCTTAATCGAACCAATGTGGAATTGAAACAGAGATTGCGCATTCGTATCCGGAGTTGGCAGTCGGTCTTAATCGAACCAATGTGGAATTGAAACCACGCAGGGGCGCGCGTGCTCTGCCGCCCATGCTTTCGTCTTAATCGAACCAATGTGGAATTGAAACCTGATCAGCGTCGTGCCGTTCAGGTTGCTATTAGTGGTCTTAATCGAACCAATGTGGAATTGAAACTCGTGAAGTTGAAGACGAGATAGTAGGGTCGCCACGTGGTCTTAATCGAACCAATGTGGAATTGAAACGTCGCACCGGGATAGACACCCGCGAGCGCTTCGATAGTCTTAATCGAACCAATGTGGAATTGAAACCAGCACGCACATTCACGAGGCCGGCGAGGGCACGCTGTCTTAATCGAACCAATGTGGAATTGAAACACGTATCGCCGGGCACGACGCCGAGGCTGTCGGTCGCGTCTTAATCGAACCAATGTGGAATTGAAACAAGGACGCGCTGTCACTTCTGAAGGACGTGGGCGACGCGTCTTAATCGAACCAATGTGGAATTGAAACCGGCTTGGGACGTGAACAAAGACGGACAGATTCAGTGTCTTAATCGAACCAATGTGGAATTGAAACGAATTTCGTCGGCTTCATGATTTCTCAAAGCGCCTTGTCTTAATCGAACCAATGTGGAATTGAAACCATGGCAAAGCCTTGCTTATGCGCTCACGCCTGTGCGTCTTAATCGAACCAATGTGGAATTGAAACCGCCGCGCAATACACCTTCACCTCCGCAGCCGCGACGTCTTAATCGAACCAATGTGGAATTGAAACCAAAGCTGGCGGCGGCGAGCAATCTCTCTGATCTAGGTCTTAATCGAACCAATGTGGAATTGAAACTATCGCTAAAGCTAAGACTGTCGAGGCTCGGTTAGGTCTTAATCGAACCAATGTGGAATTGAAACCTTGGATAACGTTTCGTCATATAGCGCGGAACGATAGGTCTTAATCGAACCAATGTGGAATTGAAACTAGAACAGTCAACGCTAACTTGGACTCACATGCTGCGTCTTAATCGAACCAATGTGGAATTGAAACCCTATCAAGCTGTTACGTTCGGCACGATTCCAATGACGTCTTAATCGAACCAATGTGGAATTGAAACGCGTCTTTAATTACTTGCATAAGGCGCGCGCCGCGCCCGTCTTAATCGAACCAATGTGGAATTGAAACGGTGATGATCGGATTCGCTTTCTTGCCCACCGCCGCCGGTCTTAATCGAACCAATGTGGAATTGAAACCAGCCTAGCAACGCCAGCCTCCCGCCGAGCGGGATTGTCTTAATCGAACCAATGTGGAATTGAAACGAAGCTGCGCTCTAGGGAGTAGCAGTTGCTCAGGTACGTCTTAATCGAACCAATGTGGAATTGAAACGTCGTCTGCTCTCGCTCACCTTTGAGCCGAACAGGTAGTCTTAATCGAACCAATGTGGAATTGAAACTATTTCGCGTTATGTTGCTCGCGCGCTGGCTTCCCGCTTGTCTTAATCGAACCAATGTGGAATTGAAACAGGTAAGTTAGCGCAAGCCTAAACGTCCCGGCGCTCCGTCTTAATCGAACCAATGTGGAATTGAAACAGGGCTTGCGCTCTATAGGATAGCCAAATAGTTTGGGTCTTAATCGAACCAATGTGGAATTGAAACATTGTAACGAGCTAACGGCAATCCCGCGCTTTTCCCGTCTTAATCGAACCAATGTGGAATTGAAACATGACCGGGCGCATCGGGCTGAACAACTGCACCATCAGTCTTAATCGAACCAATGTGGAATTGAAACCGCCCCTCCGACAGCAGGCGGTTTGACCAATGCAGTGCGTCTTAATCGAACCAATGTGGAATTGAAACCACAATCCGGACACTGACCGCGACGTGGAACTCTACGTCTTAATCGAACCAATGTGGAATTGAAACACACGACGCTTGAGGGGCGCGAGCGGCAGAGCGCAGCGTCTTAATCGAACCAATGTGGAATTGAAACCTGGATCGGCGACACGCTGACCGAGGACAACACGGCGTCTTAATCGAACCAATGTGGAATTGAAACTACGTCGCGCATGTGCAGTTCGTGAATCCTTACCGAGTCTTAATCGAACCAATGTGGAATTGAAACCAGGCATTCAAGTGGGCAGTGATGGGGCCGTGCTGGTGTCTTAATCGAACCAATGTGGAATTGAAACTCGGTCTGGTCGAACAGTTCGGAGATAAAGGTGCGGCGTCTTAATCGAACCAATGTGGAATTGAAACCCCGCCTCATCCAGCCCGGCTCAAGCGTCGGCACTTGTCTTAATCGAACCAATGTGGAATTGAAACAAGCTGTCGCTTTCAGGCGCTGTACCTTTTGTATGCGTCTTAATCGAACCAATGTGGAATTGAAACTTGGCCGGGGTAGATCTCGCCGCGCGCCGCCTCACGAGTCTTAATCGAACCAATGTGGAATTGAAACCAGAAATTTGCGATCAAGCCTATCTCGAACGAATGAGTCTTAATCGAACCAATGTGGAATTGAAACGCGGACTGACAAACGTGGGCAGTAAGCGTCCCTATCCGTCTTAATCGAACCAATGTGGAATTGAAACCAATTACACAGAACTCTATCTGCGCTTGTGCAACTGGTCTTAATCGAACCAATGTGGAATTGAAACAGTCGTTTGCGCTTGAGCTGGACAGCCGTCACCGAGTCTTAATCGAACCAATGTGGAATTGAAACCAAGTCCGTCAGCGTCGAGGTCATGGTCAGGCTGGCGTCTTAATCGAACCAATGTGGAATTGAAACCCGAGCAGCTCGCGAAAGCGGGCGCGCGCAACAGCGGTCTTAATCGAACCAATGTGGAATTGAAACACGCCTAAGAGCCTGCGCAAGCTGGATGCCGCTACGGTCTTAATCGAACCAATGTGGAATTGAAACGCGTTATCGAAGGCGGACAAGGTAAGCGTATTGTTGGTCTTAATCGAACCAATGTGGAATTGAAACTAGGGTTTGTAAATCCTTTTGATTGGCGGCTATCTCCCGTCTTAATCGAACCAATGTGGAATTGAAACAATCCTTAACGCTCTTGGTAAGGAAGGCGTCCGGGGTCTTAATCGAACCAATGTGGAATTGAAACTAAGCTTATGGCGCAAGAGGAAGGGGAGCGGGCGCTTAGTCTTAATCGAACCAATGTGGAATTGAAACGGCGCTTGGGCATTATAAGGCGTAATGATGGAGCGCCCGTCTTAATCGAACCAATGTGGAATTGAAACTCGGTGTTAGCGCGCGCAGGCGGCCGGCGAGGTAGGGTCTTAATCGAACCAATGTGGAATTGAAACACTTCAAACAGCTATGAGAATGACAATGAAGCCTCCGTCTTAATCGAACCAATGTGGAATTGAAACATGTCATCAAGGCGAAGAAGGCCCTGCCCTTCGGCGTCTTAATCGAACCAATGTGGAATTGAAACTACATCTGCTTGGTCACGAGCGCCTCAACCTGCCCCGTCTTAATCGAACCAATGTGGAATTGAAACGCGCTACACCCGACGAGATCAAAGTCCGCGTCCTTGGTCTTAATCGAACCAATGTGGAATTGAAACCGTAGTAGCTCGGTTTATCAGGTCAGCAAGCAGTCAGTCTTAATCGAACCAATGTGGAATTGAAACGGGTCTGAGTACCCCCTACACTCGCGGGCGCGCGGTGTCTTAATCGAACCAATGTGGAATTGAAACTGAAAAGAATTGTCTGCGGTTTGAATTGTCGTTTAAAGTCTTAATCGAACCAATGTGGAATTGAAACCAAAACAGGGGTGGAAGTATCCGGTAGGGGCACGACTGTCTTAATCGAACCAATGTGGAATTGAAACAGCCCCGGAGCAGACGACCGCGCTTGAACGGGTCGAGTCTTAATCGAACCAATGTGGAATTGAAACTAAGTATTTTAGATTACTTAGCGAAGTACGGCGTTCGTCTTAATCGAACCAATGTGGAATTGAAACCTATATGAATCACTGACCGTTCCCGGCATCGCTAGTGTCTTAATCGAACCAATGTGGAATTGAAACCATTTCTGTAAAGTAGAACGTGAGGCGAACACTATCGTCTTAATCGAACCAATGTGGAATTGAAACATCAGAGAACAATTCTTTGTCATACAGTCGGCATGGGGTCTTAATCGAACCAATGTGGAATTGAAACGCAACTCAATGTGCCGATCGCGAATTCTACGACGGCGCGTCTTAATCGAACCAATGTGGAATTGAAACACATTTAGATTGCTCGTCGAGGCGGACATCCCCACGCGTCTTAATCGAACCAATGTGGAATTGAAACCTTGATGTCGAGCTCTTGTTCGGTCGGGTGATCGGGTGTCTTAATCGAACCAATGTGGAATTGAAACACTTACAACTGATGGTGCGCGACCGGCGGCTCTTCTTGTCTTAATCGAACCAATGTGGAATTGAAACACTTGCTGCGGCTCATCTTGGGCAAGATTTCAAAGAACGTCTTAATCGAACCAATGTGGAATTGAAACGCTTAAAAGTAAACATCAGCGCGGAGTGAATGATGCGGTCTTAATCGAACCAATGTGGAATTGAAACGATATCGGCCGGCACAAGGTCGAGCTTTTCGACGGGTGTCTTAATCGAACCAATGTGGAATTGAAACTCGGCGTATGCGTCTCGACCCAATCCCGGTCTGCGGGCGTCTTAATCGAACCAATGTGGAATTGAAACGAGTTTTTTCTGTTGCTGCGCCATCGTTGAACCTCACAGTCTTAATCGAACCAATGTGGAATTGAAACTCGTTGAACCTCACAAGTCAAGAGTGATTGTCTGCGGTCTTAATCGAACCAATGTGGAATTGAAACATTGTCGTGAGCGAGCAGCACACGCTCCATATCATTGTCTTAATCGAACCAATGTGGAATTGAAACATGGACTTGACGGCGAAGATCGGCAAAGCGTTTGACAGTCTTAATCGAACCAATGTGGAATTGAAACCAGGCAAGTGTCGGGGGGGTTACGTTTGATGGTACTGTCTTAATCGAACCAATGTGGAATTGAAACGTGACTGCTTAAAGGCCGGCGCGGCGCATCGGCGTCATCTTTATTGAACCAATGTGGAATTGAAACCAGCGCCCCGGCGTGTAACTGCTCAACATGCATGGCAGGTCTTGAGTGAACCAATGGAAAATTGAAAACCAGTTCAGACTCAGTTTCGTTTGCACGGCTGCCTGCGCTTGTGCGGTTGCGCCGGCCACGAGACGGTGATGCTTTGGCCGATGGGCAGCGCCTGCCACTGCTCTGCGGCTGCGCGCAGCGCACGACAGACGCGTACCGCTTCGTCCGCGCTGACCGGCGGACGCGGCTGCCGGAACGGTCGCCACACCTCATCCAGCCGCGCGCAAACCGTCGCCCATTCATGCTCTATGCCGTCACGGGTCACGCCCTGCAACACGCTCAGATAAAGCTCCGCCGCCACCAGTTGCACACCGGCCGTCTTAATCACTTCCTGCGAGCACTCGGCCGCGTGCGGCGGGCGACGGCCCGCGACGACCAGCATCCCATCGAACACCGCACCGGCCGCAATACAGCCCCAGAAGCCGCGCGCAAAATTCAACTCGCGCTCAACCAGATAATGCACCATGTCGTGCGGCAACTTCACCGGGCGATCAGGCGTCTGCACCCGCAGCACCACGCCGTCATCCCGACAGACGCGCACCTCATACTTGCGCTGATCGGTTTTAGTGAAAGTGATGTCCATGAGACGCTAAAGACTCCAATCCATCACGCTCAATAAGAGACAAATGATATAACGCCCAACCTAACTCGCCGCTCGGCGATACTATACAATCTACATCGCAGGGTACAATCTTGATTAAGGCACGTTGAAGAGGGAGCGGATTGAATAAGTTGTTAGGCATCGGGTGTGATTATAGGCTAAGGTATGAAAGAAGATGTACTTGAGCAAATCGTAGACGATTATTTGCAGACGCGTGGTTACTTCACGCGTCACAACCTAAAGTTTCGCCCACGAACTGGCCATCCGGATTTCATCCGGAATCAAGATTCAAATCATAGTGGTATTGATGTCTTAGGTTACCACCCTCAACGTTCAGGGCCTGAACGGGTTATGGCTGTTAGCTGTAAGAGTTGGCAGTCTGGTTTCAAGGTACGTTCTATGATCGCTGATTTGGAAGGGAATAAGATTCGGTCTGGGCGCGAAGCTTGGAAGGCAGTCCGCGAACTGATTCAACCAAAGTGGAGCGAAGCATTTATCGAAACTGTTCAATCAGCCACAGGTTCGACCGAATTCACCTATGTTACCGCCGTTACCGCTATAAAGGGGGATCGCTCTGTTTGGGAGAACTATCCACGCTTTAGGAATGCAATGCAAGGGAATCCGGTTCGCATCTTGTCGTTAAATGAGATGCTGACAGAGCTAGTGCCAAGTCTTAGTACTACGGTGGCTGCATCGCAACTCGGACGAATCCTTCAATTGCTCAAGGCTGCTGGATATCCATTCACTATTGCAGATATTACATCGGCCATTGATGATGCTGATGCTTAACGTAATGGGCGCAAATTACTGCGCTGGTTTGTCATAAATCGCTAATGCTCAAGCCTCATTCAAGTTGCCGCTCGAACAGGGCGCGCCCGATTAAAATACGAGAAGTTACGGGGAAGTATCGAGTGACGCAGGAATGTGCCGTCTAGGCCTTCTGATACGGGACGATGACATTCGCGAGCATTGGAAAGTGCTTCTTATTACACGTGACCAATGTCGCTTGTTGAGTTTCAGCGGTTGCGGCGATGAGGGCGTCCGCCAAGCCTGTGTTATGACTCTTGCTGTAGTCTCGTCGGTATAAGCCGCCTTTGATGCCAATCTCTTGATCGATAACAACTATCTCAAATGCTTGGGTGAATTCAGCCAGCGCTATTCGTTCTGCTCCTTCACGCACGCCGGCATAAAGTTCTGCGACGGTGACGGCTGAAATTAATAAAGGCGCGTTCAGGCTCTCTAAATATGCAATCGCCTCCGCGCGCCCGCGCAAGTAGTCAACCAGCACGTCCGTATCGATGAGCAGTCGGTCAGCCATATAATCCGTTTAGACTCTATTCCATTCATGGCGCAGGTCTTCAAGGTCAGGTATATCCTGTCGATCTTTCCAAATGCCCTTTGCCTTTTGCATTAACGTACGACGACCTTCAGGCTGAAACTCATTAATCAGATGCGCAACCGCCGCACGGATCAACTCAGCTTGTGACTTGCCGGTACGTTGGGATATTTCGGCCAGCGCGCCTTGTTCCTGTTCCGTTAAACTGATTTCCAGCTCAAGCATATAAACCTCCTACTCAGACAGGCACTAATGTATCCGTTGTGCTGTCTCTAAGCAAGACTATGCTTGCTTGATCAGGCGGGCGAAGGCGCTGAGACCGTTGACGATGTTCTGGTTGTCGAAGGCTTTGACGAGGGCGCGCTCGACCTCTTCGGAGAGTGTGTGCAGGCGAGTCTGAAATGAGCGCTCGGTGTGCTCAAGCGCGGCGCTGAGATCGCTTAATTCAGCGCGCAAGCGGCCGCCGAACTCTTCCGTCCCGCCGACACGCTGGTCGATGTGCTCGACGTGTTCTTGCAACGCGCGCACCTGCGCGACCGCTTGGGCCAACTCAGCACGCAACTTCAACACGTCTTCGCGCGGGTACTTAACCTCGTTGCGGATCTCGCCGAGTTTGGCCAGCAGAAAGTAGTAGGCGCGCGAGACGGGGCGGAAGAAGGTGGCGATGATGTAGAAGCCGGCGAAGTAGTAGCCTACTTGCCCGTGCGCCCAGTAGGTGACGGCCGCGATGATCGCGGCCGAGATAATGTGCGCGCCGACCGCGAGCAAGCCGGTCAGGCGGCGCAGGCGACGGACGTAGGCGGCGCGTCCGGGCCGCACCTCAAGCTGGCGCTCACGCGAGCGTTGCATCTCGAACAACACGTTGCTCGTCTCGAAGAATAAGTCCCACGGCACTCTCAGGAGCAACAAGAGCCAGAGCAGACAGATAATGCCCGCCGCAACATCCAACAGCATAGACGCGGACGGCGGCGACACACCCTTGTACAGAAAGAGCGCCAGCACAAGACCTGCGCCCGCCAGCACGCCGCTGACGAGACCAAAGACCGTCAGTGCGTTTGTTAGATGCTTACTCATGCGCCACCTCCACGTCGGCTGCATGGTAGGCTGAAGCGCACGGAGGCGGCGCGCTGGTATATGACTCTTTCGAGAGTGCCACAAGGCGCGGGCGGCTTGCGGTCAAGTCTGCCTGACGCGGGCGAACGCTGTGTGCGCGGCGGCGACGGTGCGGTCGAGTAGTTCGTCTGTGTGTGCGAGACCGATGAAGGCGGCCTCGAATTGCGAAGGCGCGAGATAGACGCCTGCGTCAAGCATGGCGTGGAAGAAGCGGCCGTAGCGGTCGCGGTCGCTGCGCGCGGCGGATGTCCAATCGGTGACGGCCGCATCGGTGAAGAAGGTCGTGAACATAGAACCGACGCGGTTGGTGACAGTTTCAATGCCGGCTGCACGCGCCTCGTCCGCGAGTGCGGCCGTGAGGCGCGCGCCCGCGCGTTCGAGTTGAGCATAAATAGACTTGTCGCGCAGCCGCTTTAAGGTCGTCAGCCCGGCAGTCATGGCGAGCGGGTTGCCGGAGAGCGTGCCCGCTTGATAGATGGGGCCGGCGGGCGCGATGTTGTTCATCAGATCGCGTGTGCCGCCGTAAGCGCCGACCGGCAAGCCCCCGCCGATAATCTTGCCGAGCGTCGTGATGTCGGGCGCAATGCCATACAACTCTTGTGCGCCGCCGCGCGCGAGCCGGAAGCCGGTCATCACTTCATCGAAGATCAAGAGCGCGCCGTGTTGTGTGCAGAGTGCGCGCACCGCTTGCAGATAACCAGCTTGCGGCGGCACGCAGCCCATGTTGCCGACGACCGGCTCGATGATACAAGCCGCGATGTCCGGGCCGTGCTGTGCGAAAACTTCTGCGAGCGCGGTCTCGTCGTTGAACGGCGCGGTGATGGTGTTCTGCGCGACTGCGGCCGTTACGCCGGGACTGTCGGGCAGACCTAAGGTAGCGACGCCCGAACCGGCCTTCACCAACAGACTGTCGCCGTGCCCGTGATAACAGCCCTCGAACTTGACGAGCTTTGTGCGGCCCGTCGCGCCGCGCGCCAGCCGGATCGCGGACATCGTCGCCTCTGTCCCGCTGTTGACCATCCGCACCATCTCGATTGAGGGCACGGCGTCGATGATCTCTTCGGCGACCTCAAGCTCCAATTCAGTCGGCGCACCGTAGCTTGTGCCGCGCGCCAGCGCGTCATGCAAGGCCGCAATCACTTCCGGGTCGGCGTGGCCGAGGATCATCGGCCCCCAAGAGCCGACGTAATCGATGTAAGTGCGTCCGTCCACATCGGTCATGGTCGCGCCCCGTGCGCTGCGGATAAAACGCGGCGTGCCGCCGACGCCGCGAAAGGCGCGCACGGGCGAGTTGACGCCGCCGGGCAGTAGCTCGACGGCGCGCGCAAAGAGTGCGTCTGATCTGTCGGTCTGTTCGTCGCGTGTGGCAGTCATGTTGTCGGTTCAGCTTTCCAGCAGTTCGTTACAGTCAAGTTCTGCAAAGGCGCGCAGCGCTCTATGCAGTTGCGGCCCCCACAAAGTTTCGGGGCGACCTTTAGCCCAGTGCCAGAGCGGGATGAAGATACTTCTCACGGCCGACCAGCGATAATCTTGCCAACAATCTGTCCAACTATAACCACGCACGCCGCCGGCCAGCAGCGCTTGATGATAACGCCGCAGGAGCGTTTGTTCCATCTCTGCCCGACGCTCCGGCGCGCACCAGAGCATCAACATGTAAGCCAGATCGCGCGGCCCAATGTGGACGTGCCACAACTGCCAATCGATCAGATAGACCCGACTGTTATTTGGCCCACGCGGAAACAGAAAGTTCCACTGGTGCGCGTCGCCGTGCGTCACCGTCAACCCGCGCGCATCCGTCAGACGCACCCACGGGCGCGGGAACGTGGCGATGGCACGCGCAAACATACTGCGCTCGGCTATTGAGAGATGTGCGCCATGCGCAGCCGCGAAGCGTGTGAAGTTTGCGGCCGCATGACGCGCCAGATCATCTACTTCCGCCATGCTCAGTAGCCGTCCGACGCCACGCCCCAGTTGCTCGTGCTCCCACCAGAAGGCGTGGACTTGCGCGAGACAGGCGGCCGCCAACTCACACTCAGCGAGCGTGTCCGTGAGCGGTAGAGGCGGATGATAATGTGTCGCAGATAAATCTTCGAGCAAGAGATGCGAGCGCCCGGTCGTCGGCGAGTAGGCGGCGTCGAAGCAGCACGGCAGAGGCGCACCGGGCATGCGCGGGGCCACGTCCTTGTAAAACTCGATCTCCTCCGGCGGCCGTGCACGCGGCGCGGCCGGCTCAAAATCCGGATTGGAAACTTTCAGAAACAACTGCGGCGGCGGCGCAGGGGACGTGCCGGGCGCATAGGTGACTGCGAGATGTGAGACGACGGAGACGGGATGAGTATGCGTTGCCTTGACGACCACCTCCGTCACCCGGCCGTGCGCCAAAGCACCGTTGCGCCGGAGCGTCTCTGTCAACCACTCCGGCGTGACCTGTTCGCTGCTGGTGACGGGTTCGTGCATACGACGCTCCGGCTTGCTGCTGCGCGTAAGTATAGGGCACATGCACGTCAACCGGCGTGTCGGACGCTCGCGCGGGGTGGCGCTAAAAGAGTGTTATCATGCATTAAGGTGGATAACATACCTTAACGGCGTATTATCTGACTTCATGCAGATAAGCACGTAGTTGGGCGGCTTCGCCATTCGATAGGAGGTAAAAGCACACTATGCCATACGTCATTAGCCGATGCTCAGAAGATGAATACGTCAAGCTGCTACTCATAATAGAAGACCGCGCTAAATTTCCTGATTCTTACATCGTGTTCCGTGCCGGCGTCCAGGATAAGATCGATGAACTCACGAGTGCTGGACGTGAAGTTTATGTTGTTGATATTAACGTCCACGAATTTACTGAATGGTGCCGGCTTAATGACAGACCAGCCGACTACGATAACTTCAAGTTCTTCGGTACCCGCAAGTATCAACTCAAGTCCGCTGCCACCCCTGAGCGTATCCACCTCGAAAGCTTTCTGGCCGGCCACCATAAAATCGAACCCCTTTATTCAGATACTATCTATACCGATTCCGACGACAACTAGGCTAGGCGGCTTCACCTTATGACAGGAGAATAAGTTCCATGGAAGAGCGACTAATCAAGGCTTACGGACAAGCTAACCTACACGAAGCACTACTTGCCGTCTTGTATGCTGACCTAATCGCCCACGATTCACAAAAGCCTAAAGCAGCGCAAGACGCTTTCAAGAATTACGTACGCCACTATATCGACAACCTTGTCTTTCATCCCGCAGATGAAAACGCAGAGGCTATACGGCAAGAAACTCGCGAACGCTCTCGAAAATTCTTTGAGGTCGTTGAAAGCGTGTTGAGATCGGAATATCAGATACAAACAGAGTCAGACTCTTTAGACCCGGCTTAGCCCCGACTCAACTGCGCCGCCCAACAAAGGCATGCACCCGACGCCCCTTCAGCAGATCTTTCATGTACGTTGTGTTGGGGCGCGGGTGTTGCCGGGCGTTGGGCGTCTGTTGAAACTTATGAACGCGCCGACATAATATGAGCCAATGAACTTTGAGGTCATTGGGCAGATAACGGAGATTGAGATAATTGCGGTCGGAAGCAGCATTCGTATCCTTCCAGTTTTGCAGCGCAGATTCGGAAAAGGTCGTTGGCGAAAGTTGAAAGGTCTTGCTCAAGTGCGCTTGTCTGATGGTACAATTCGTCTTGCTGAATTACATTGGTTTGAGGCGCATGGGATAGGAAAAAGGTTTATGAGAATCAAACGTTACCTTGATTAAGCATTATGGCGAAGCCTAAAGATTCAGTCCCAAAGTTTGCTATCTGCATCCACAGCGATGATGTGGATATGTTGACCCCACGCATGATTTATCAGGTCTTGCCGGATGAAAGTGCGGCAAAATCGAACTATATTCGAGTGCTAGATAATGAAGGCGAAGATTATCTCTATCCCGCAGACTATTTTATCTTCGTAGATTTCCCACAAGAGATTGAGCGTGCTTTGTTACGTACCGCTCAATAAGAAGAATTAAATTCGGCGGTAAGCCTTATGCCGCGCACGCCGCCCAACAACTCATGCAGCCCGCCGCTTCGATAGTTTCTCTTTCATCGTCGTCTGCTCCGATTAGCTTGAATGCTATATGCTCGGCGCGGGCTAGTTCAGGCGTTAGACGTGCTACGCCTTCCTAAAACTTTCAAGGCATGAGCATTCAGCGTAGTATCAAATTGTGCCAGTAGCGCTGAGGGTAAAAGGTTATAGATTTTTCTTCTTCAGCTTGGAAGGAAATGAACCGCCGCACATTCACGTTGAGCAAGCTGAAAGGTTTGCTAAATTTTGGCTGAACCCGGTATCTTTAGTGAAGTCGCGCGGTTTTCGTAGCGGTGAGCTAGCGGACATCCAGAAGATTGTTGAAGAGAAGCGGGACACTTTGCTGGAGAAATGGAATGAGCACTTTAGCCGTTGAAGTTGAACCTCTTGCCGTAGATGTTAGTTGCACAGATGATAGCCTGCACGTTGTGCTGGCGGATGGTCGGGAAATATCCGTACCGTTGCTATGGTCTCCGCGCTTACAAAAGGCCACACCTGAAGAAAGAAAAGCATGGCGTTTAATTGGCGGTGGGGTCGGTATCCATTGGGAAGCTGTAGATGAAGACATATCCGTCGAAAGCTTACTCAGGTTGAAATAGTCCTCACCCGCCGGTCTGGCAATTCATCCAATCCGCCGCCGCGATAGCATCTCTTTTCCGCATTCCGCAATCACCCAAAGATACTGCGCCAGCCACGGTCTAACGCGCCGCCGAAGAGGAAGGTGGTGATGGAAGGTTGCTCGTGTGAACGGTCGTAGCCGACGAGTTCGACGTAGGCACGGCCCTCCGTCTCCGCGTCGCCGTGCCGGCCTTGGACGGCGCACGCGCCTTCCCAGTAGACAATCATCGTCGTGCCGCGCGTGTCGAGTTCCTGATCCTTGAGTACGGGCGTGAGCGCAACGTCAATGCCGCAGCGCGGCACGCGCAAGCGCCAGCCGCTCGGATAGTTTGCGCCGGTGTGTGGGCTGCGCCAGTGGGCAGTTGTGGCGAGCGTAAAGTCGGCGCGCGTGAGATGCGTCCAGCGCCCTCCGGCGTCAACAAACGTGCCGCTCGAAAAATCCGACGGGCGGTGTGCGCTGTCGCGCAGGTGATAGACCATGACCTCCGCGCCCGTGTCGAGTTGGATGCTGAACCAGTCCCAGCCCTTCTGCTTCTCGGTCGTGCGCCACGTGCCGAACTCGCGATCCATCCACGCCGCACCCATACACGCTTCGGTCCGGCCGTGCCAAGTGATGCACCCTTCGGCGGCCATACGTGTATAAGAAAAATAACGTGAGGCTTCGCCTTCATCCTTGAAACTGACGCCGATGCCCTGATGACCGTTGAGCGCGGGCGGCTTCGTCGGGCGCAAGGCGACCTCGAAGATCAGATCATTGCCGAGCGTTGCGCGTAACAGATGCGCGCCGTCTGTGCTTTCCGACACAGACCAGTCGCCAAGTTTTAGTTCGTAACGCCGACTGCTCATGCGCGCCGGCGGATCGAACGGCCCGTTCGCACTCTTGCGGTGGGCGTAGCGAAACTCCTGCCGCGCCTCGTCTGTGACGGCGAAGTGCGCAAGGTAGAGTGGGTTGGCGATCAGCCGGAGCGGCACGACGCCGAAGCGATCAAGATCGGTGCGCCGCTTGAAGAAGACCAACTCGAAGCCAAAGCGTGTGCCGCCAACGGTCTGCATGTGGCCGGTGTAATACCACCACTCGGTCTGTGCACTTGCGTGTGCGTAGAGGTCGCGCGGCAACTCTACGCCCGCGTGCTCCGTCCCGTCGCGCAAGGAGGCGGCGGGGCCGACCAGCGCATCCGCCAATCCGTCCAGCACGTTCGTGGCCAGCTTCGCCAAAGGCTCGGTGAAATTAGTGCTCATAAATTTGTGACGCCACGATAGCAACAGGTGCTAACGAAAGTGTGCGTCCGAAGTAAGAATAGTCTGGCGAGAATGCACACGCGGGGCACGCTTCCAAGTTTGGCGGCGCGCCCCGCGTGTCCAGCTTGCCGCGTGCACTCGGCTGACCGCCGACCCCTTCATAAGCGCTTCTTGTTGATGATTTGCGCGATTCTTTCGCTTAGGTTGGTTTCCAGTTCGTCTAGCTCGTTCAGGTTGTAGAGCAATAACCTTGCGCCGGCAAAATCAAAAGGAATGTTGGCCGGGTCTTGCGCTAACAGGATCAACTCTTTCCCCAGCACATCCGACATGCCAACCTCGTAGGTAACATTCGGGTTGGCCGTGGACAGATCGGCCACCACGATGCGCGCCTCGCAGATGCCGCGCCAGATGTCTTTCATCACGATCCGGCCAGTCTGTTGATTAGCGATCTGAAATTCAAGCCCATTACTCTCCACCGCCTTCTTGATCATCCCCTTGATATTTTTAGACCAGTCTTTACTAAACGGCATCAGCACGTAGCAGGTGCTCTTGCTGGGCGGGAATCTGCCTTCCCAATTAGGCCTGACTAGAATTGTGCCGTGTTCGCCCAACGGCAGTGAGTTCAAGGTGACGCCGAGAAAATTCCCGTACTTACTAAGCAAATGTTCGTCCTCTTCGGTGAAGGGGATGCTTTCGGCCTTCTTATATTTATATAAGCGGATCGCACCATACATCCCCTGATAAGTTTTGATGGGTGCGGCCATGAAATAGAAATTAAACTCCTTGTGCCGAGCGTGCCAATCGATGCCGGGGTATTTGCGCTTGACCTCGGCTTCGTTGCTGATGTCGTTGATGCGAATTGATTGTCCGGTGAGCAGCACCCAGCCGGTGAGTCCCTCGCCTTTCTTATACTGCTCCCGGCCGATCTGTTCTTTGAACGGGTTATCCTGCGACGTGTACTTCAGCACGTAGGAATCAATCTCTTCATCTTTCAGGAAGATCGAACAACCATTGGAATTGAGAATCGTCGGGATGACGTTGGCCGCCAACTGTAGGTAGGCGTCTAAATCGCTCAGACTTTTTAGCAGGATCGGCTCAATCAGTTCGTCAAAAGCCTCGGCCCTTTGCAGCAGCTCAGCCTTCATGAGAATAGCCGACAGGTGATCCGCGATAGACACCAGTAGATTTTCATTGTGCTCCGAGTACTCTCTGTTCGGCTCAAGGGTCTTGGCGATGCGCAACACACCGACGGTCATCCCTTTGATCTTGATCGGCACGGCCAAAAAGGCGCGTTGGTGCGTTTGCTTCTCCTTGCCGGCCGCCCGAAACCCTCTATATTTGTCCTTCCAGGTTAGCTTGATATCTATCTTGCCCAACTCCTCAGTGTCCTCGATGTTCTTGATGCGCAGAGGGCGGCCGGTCTTGGCGACCCAGCCGGTGAGACCTTCACCGATCTTGTAGCGGCGTTTGCCGATGTTGTGGCGATTCTCAGGGTACGTGTCGCGCATCACAATGTACTCGCCCGTGTGATCAAGCCAGAATAGAGAAGCCCCGCCGGCATGGAACAGCGGCGGAATCTTATCGACCACGAGGCGCAGAATCTTATCGAACTTATACTCGGCCGTGATCTCAAGCAGGGTTGAAATAAGTTCCTTATCGTAGGCCGGCTCACTAACCGTCGAGACTGCTAGTCTCCGCTTAGCCATCTTGCATGCTCCTTCGGTCTGAGGGTTTCAGCTCGATAGTCGATTGACACATACCCGCTTGCTGCGAGGGCTTGGCCGAGAGCTAGGCCACATACCAACAGTCACAAAGCAGGACTTTAGGACGCCTCTGAATAGTTGATAAATGATAACTAGTGAGGCTAACGAGAGCCGCTAGCTGTGTAACTGCCCCTATAAAATGCGGGCAAGATATGTCCGTGCGCAATGAATGTCAATAGCAAGGTAGCTGCTGTTCAGTCATACAGACGGGGCCGGCTGTGCTGCGACTTGGCCAGCGCAGAGAGAGAATGCTTGCGCCGCGTTCAAGCTGGAACTTAACTGCTCAGATCCGCGCGCCGCTTTCGCGCGGCGCGACCAGCATGGTGCGAAAGTTGGCCATGCGGACGAGACCGGGCGCTGCGCCCTTCGGCTTGGCGACGAACTTGCGCTGCGTGTAGTTGACGGCGACCTTCGCGTCTAGTTTCGCCTGACTGTAGTTTGCCGCAAGCTGCGCGGCCTCGACGACGGTTCGATGCGGGATGTCTGTGCGGCGCGGGTTACGCACGATGACATGCGAGCCGGGATAGTCGGCCGCGTGCAGCCACAGGTCGTGCGGGCGTGCGACGCGAAACGTTAACTGATCATTTTCCCGCGCCCCGCGCCCGACCAGCATCTCGAAGCCATCGGACGATAAATAACGGCGCGCAACCTTTTCGTGCTCCGTTGCTCTGCGCGCCTCTTTGCGCGCGCCGCGCGCATGCGTCTTACCTTGCTGTCCGGCCTTAACTCCGGCCCCGCGCCGGCCCGCGCGTTTGTCCAACTGCGCCGCAAGCGCATCGAGCGCGACCACATCACGCGCTTTCGTAATCCGTTCGAGTTCGGCGCGCGCGGCACTGAGCGCGTCAAGCTCTGCCTGCACACCTGTGAGCCGTGCGCTGATCTCCTGCGCCGCGCGTTTGGCTTTCGCGTAGCGCGCAAAACGGCGCGCCGCTTCCGTCTGCAACGTGGCGTGCTCATCGATCTCAAGCTCAATCGTGGGCGCGCCCTCCGCATAGTAATCGGTGAGCCGCACGCGCGCGCCGTCGCGCATGGCCGTCGCGATGTTAGCGAGCAGCAGGTCGCCGACGCGCTTATGCTCGTCCGCGTCGCCGTGCGCGGCGAGGTCGCGCTCAAGGTTGCGACGCAATTTCTCGCGCCGTCCGATCTCCTGCCGGAGTCGCGCCGCTAGCGCCCCTGCGCGCGCGTCGAAGGCGCGGTCGGCTTCGCGCTGGCGATAGTATGCATCGGCCGCATCAGACAATGTGTCAAACGCGCCCTGCGCGAAGGTCTGCGGCGACAAAGATGCCGCCCGTGCACTTAGCGGCGGCGGTTGATAAGTCGTCCCGATCTCTTGACCGGGGCCGTGGGGCGTGCGCAGCGCCGCGACAACGCGGCCAGCTTCGTCGAGCAGCAACAGATTCGCTGCGCGCCCGGTCAGTTGCGCGATCAAAGTTGCCTGATGCTCCGCGCCGACAACGTCCCGCGCGGCAAATGTGAAGCGGACAACGCGGTCGCCCTCGTCTTTCATCACCGCCAGCAACGTCGCGCCGCCGAGATGTTTGCGCACCGCGAGCAGGAACGGATCGGGCGCGCGCGCCTGTCGCTCCAACTCGCGCACGGTGCGCCGGATGAGATGGAGGCGCGGCTCGTTTGGCTCGGCCGCGATGAGCAGGTAACGGTCGTCGCGCAGACGGAAGTCGACGACGACGGTCGCACGCGTCAACTGCCACACCTTGCCCAGCGTGCGCCCCGTCAGCACCGGCGCGATCTCTGCGACCACTGCGGCGATGAGTTGTTCGTTCATGCAAAATTTGTCCGTTGTCCGTGGTTAACTCTACTTTGCGACTTAAACACGCGCCCACAGGTTAGCTTGAACAACGGACAACGAACAACGGACAACCGACAGGCAACGAAAAGGCTCTGCGTCAGCGCAAGACGCAGAGCCTTTTCGTTGTCGCGTGCTGGTTGTTTACTCGCGCACGATGATCGTGCCGGAGATGTGATCTTGAAGCGCGCGCCCTTTGGCATCGAAGGCGGCATAGAGCAGACCGAGTCCGCCGGTGGCGAGCGCGAGCAGGAAACCGAACGCGCGGCGCACGCATTGACCTGTGGTCGGCGCGCGTCCTGTGCCGGCGTCCACCGTGCGCAACGCCACGAGCGACATGCCCCATGTCCGCCCCGCCAGAGCGGTCGCCGCCATCAGATATAAAAACAGCAGCACGACGACGATGCCGCCGAGCGAGCCTGAGACACGCGGATCAGACCAGTTGCCGTTGGTCAATTCCATCACGGCCGCAAACGGCGTCGCCGCGAACGCGACAACCAATAGATCGACTACGCCGCCCACCACACGACGCGGCAGCGGCGCATGCGCGGTCGCCTGCGGCGCGGCCTGCACGGCCGCAGTTGCTAACTCCGCCGCCTCGCGCCGCGCCAGATACGCTTCATCGAGCACTACGGGTATGTGCTTACGCGTCTGCTTGCGCTCGGCCGCTTCAAGCTCGGCGCGCGAAGGCACAGCGACTAGATTGAGCGGGCGCGGCGCTTCGACCGGCTGTTCAGTCGTCTGGGCTGCAAGCGGCTGCTCAACCGGCGCGGCCTCTATTACTTCGGCCTGCTGTGGTGGGGCGAGTTGCTCCGCCATAGGGTGCGTCTCAGCGGGAGCAGGGGCGGCAACTTCGGGTGCGACCTCATACTCTTCGCGCGCGACACGTGCCGCCGCCGCTGTGCCGCGTCCGCGGCCCGTTACGCGCGGTGCAGGCGCGCTCGTCTGTTGGCGTGCGCGCTCGATCCGTTTGAGCGCGGCGACCACCAGTGGATTAACTTCCGGCGCGGGCGCAGGCGGCACAAGCCCAAGCGCGGGCGGCTCGACCGCTACCGACTCGCTCGATGGGAGTGCGGCCGCCACAGGCGCATAGGCCTGCATTGTCGCATCAGCCTGCGTTGTCGCATCGGCTTCGCGCGCCGCCTCTTCCGCTTTGCGCTGCTGTATCTCGCGCACACGCTCGCTCAGTTCTTTGCGCCACTGCGGCTTGGGCGCGCGCCCCGGCGTGGGAAACTCGATCAGCGTCGAAGCGGCGGGTGCGCTCGGCCTTGTGGTGGCGGTTTGGTCTGCGTGCGCGGGCGTCTGTTCCTGACGTGCTGAAGGGGTCATAGCGATTCTTCGGTACGTGTGGGGCGGCGCTGTGGCGTCTGTGCGGGCCGGCGCGTGGCACAAGGGGCACGCGGCCAGCGAATTAGGGTAACGGGCACGGCACGCGGCACACAGCATAAAGGGTCAAAAACTTCCTCTTGCTCGCTAAAAAAATATCTAACAGAACGGGACGGGCGCGGTCGGGTAAACCCAAGCCCTTTGCGGAGTCGCGGCGGATGCTATCAGAGATTACTTTAAGTCGTCAACCAGAAAAGTATACAAGCAAATGTATTTGCACAGAGGCAGGGTACAAGATAGCGGAAGGCAAAAAGCAAAAAGCAAAAGGCAAAAGCTAAAAATAACGGACAAAAAAACGGGGCGGCGTTAATCACTGCCCACCCCGGTTACTGTCTTTAAATTTTTGCCTTTTGCCTTTTGCCTTCTTCACAGAGGCTGGCGGCCCGCGTAGCCGGCCTCGACCTCGTGCCACCATTCGAGTCGGTCACCCTCGCCCAACTGCCAGCAGAGCAGCACGACGCGCCCGTCGCGCATGGAAGGGAAATCGATCAGCCCGCGCTCGTAGTCTTTCAACTGCACGCCCAGCGTCTCCAGTGCGCCCGCACGCTCGGCCAAGTGTAAGAGCGCCACTGCGTAGCGCGAGCCGCCCGGCATGAAGCCGCCGCCCTGCTCTGCACCCTCAGCCGCGTACTTCGCGGCGGCCGCGCGCGCCGCCAATTCCGCGTGCGCCCGCTTGATGCCGGCCACGATGCGCCGCACCGCTGGCAGCAGCGCATTCGCTTCATCGACGCTGAAGAGTTTCATAAAAGCAATGACGAGTGACGAGTGACAAGTGACGAGTAAGCAGTCTTTTAACTTGTCACTCGTCACTTGCCACTTGTCACTGCCTTTCAGTGTTCATCCGTCACGCGGACGAAATCGGACTGCGGATTGTAGGGTTCTTCGCTGTCGCTTTTCTGCTCGCCGTTGTCGACGGGGCCAACGGGCGGACGATGATTGTTGGTCATGCGCTGATTGTTGCCTGTGTCAGTGTCGTGCGGCGAAGTATAACCGTTGTGCGCGTGCTGTTCGTAGGGCGGGTGCTGATCGTAGTAGCGCGCGCCGTGTGTGGTCTCCTTGCGCACCTTGTCGGCGATCTCGCCGAGGTCGATGAAGTAATCGGCCACGTCAATGAGTTTCGGCGCGGTGTTCGAGCGGAAGCCGGCGACTTCGACGCGACAGCCTTTGTAGGCGACCGCGTTGACGGCGTAGACGAAATCCTCGTCGCCGGAGACGAGCACGGCCGTCTCGTAGCGCCCGGCCAAGCTAAGCATGTCGACGGCGATCTCAACATCGAGGTTCGCCTTGCGCGTGCCATCGTAGAAGGTCTTCAACTCTTTCTGGATGACGCGGAAACCATTGCGGCGCATCCAGAGCAGGAAGCCCTGTTGCCGCTCGGCGTTCGTATCGACGCCGGTGTAGAAGAAGGCGCGCAAGAGCCGCCCGTCGCCCAAGAGGACGCGCAGCAGTTTGTTGTAATCGATGTCGATGTTGTGAAACCGCGCTGCGTGGAAAAGGTTGTTGCCGTCAATGAAAACTGCGACTCGCCCCCTGTAGCCTAGCTGCCAGGAAATGTTATTCGTCGGATCAAAGTGCTGCATGCAGTGAAACGCTCCGTTGTTAAGAATTTGAATGTCATAACTTTTGAATCACCCCTAGCATGCCGCCCGCGAGCGCGCGCGGTCAAGCGGCGGCGCGCGTTTCAGGCCGGCTGATGTCCGCGCCCCTCATGTCACTTCGGCTGCGCCGGCTGCGTCGCCGCCGTTGTCGCCGCGATGATGTCGCCCGTCAGTGCGTCCACGTAAACCAGCAGCGACTCGCCGCCCCGCGCGACTTTCAACTCCCACGCAAGATGCAGTTCGAGCGCCGCCGGATCGCTTGCGCGCCGGAGTGGATAGACGACCAACTCGCGCGCCTTCACTTGATCGTTTGGGCCGACTGTGTAGGAGAGCGTGCTGTTGCTTGCACTGGAATAGTTGACGGCGCGCCCCGCGAGCCGCTTCTCTGCGTCCTGCGCGGTCAGCTTCGGCGGCTGCGCGACGAGCAGGCGTGCGAGTCGTTCGGTGTCGGGTAGCGCCGTGCTCGTCAACGCGTTAACGCTGCCGTCCGCCGCAAATCGAATCTCGATCACGCCGAAGCCCGCGCGCAGCGGGTAAGGGAAAGGATTCTGTTGATAACGGGCCAGCTTCGTGCCCGCGCCCTCGGCTTTGATCTCGACGAGCGACAACTCTTTCGGTGTGACGCCGAGCAAGGGCGCGGTTGATGTGAAGAAGCGGCGCAGCGCCTCGCGTGTGGCCTCGCCCGCAGTGGCCTCCGCTTTGTCGGGCAACTCAACCTTGGGCAAGTGCGGCGCAACACCCGCAGGCAACGCGCTGATCGTCGCCGTCACTGCTTGCAACTCCGGCGTGGGCGCGGCCGCCAGCCCTTGCTCCTGCGCGAGCGCCTGCCATGCGGCCGCGGCCTGCTCGCGCCGCTCCGTGTTGGCCGCGAGGATGACCGGATAGACCGGCTCGTTCGCACGCGGCGGCCCGGCCTCAGGGCCGCGCGCGCCCGCGCACCCACTCAGCAGCGCCGCAACACAAGCGAGCAGCATGAGCCGCAACGCACGAGCAGATTGACCATATATGATTGGCATAAGACTTGGCCGATGATAACTGATTATCGTTCGCGCCGCGATTATAAACGCTGATCTCAAATTTGCGATTTCAAATTTCAACGCGCATTGCAAAGCCTCGCCTGCAACGTATAATGACCGGCGAGATGCCGCCGCCCAATGACGACAAGGAATGGCTGGAGCCGGACGCGTTCCTCGCGCCGCAGCCGAGCGTGCGCGCGTTCGCGCCAGAGGCGCTAGTCGCATGTCCGGCGTGTAGGCGTGCCAATGCACCCGTGCGCCAGCAGTGTCTCTATTGCGGCGCAGCCTTGTCCGCCTCGGCCAACATGGACGACCTACCCCGGCCCGCGCCGCGCACACTCGAAGCGTGGGAGCAAGGTTACAACGTCGTGCTGCTGTCCCGCGCCGACGCGACGGCCGACGTAGCGCCCGACATGCTCGGCGCGGCCGCACATCTCTTGCGGCTTGAGCCTGAGCAGTTGCGGCGCATGCTCGACGCGCGCACACATTTGCCGCTCGCGCGCACGGCCGCGCGCCCGGAAGCCGAGTCGCTCACACGCAACCTCGCGCCGCTGGGTTTGGCCGTTGAGATCGTCGCCGATGAAGCGCTCGCGGTCGAGACGCGTCTGCCGCAGCGCGTGCGGCGTTGCGAGTTGACGGCCGAAGGCTTGAGCGCATGGTCGAGTGCCGAAGCGACGGTACAACGCTTTGCGTGGTCGGAGATCGTGTTGCTCGTCGCGGGGCGCATCAGCCGGCGGCAGATCGAGGTTGAAGAGCGGCGCGGCCGGCGCGCGCAGGGCGAGGTGGTCGAGACGCGCGAGTTCTCCGCGGACGAGGGCGTGCTCGATCTCTACACGACTGAACGGGCCTGCAACTGGCGCATCAAGGCCGATGGGTTCGACTACTCTTGTCTCGGCACGCAGAAGAGTCTGCTCGTCGGGGAGAACTTCACGCGCCTCTGTGCGACGCTTAGTCAGCGCGCTGCGACCGCCGTGTTCGACGATGCCTACATGAGCATTCGCCACTTGCTGCAAGCCGCGTGGCCGGTCGCGGAACAGACCTCTTCCGGCGGGCTGCGTCGAGACCGGCCCGGCCAGCTCCGCACGGAGTCCGTCACCAGCATTAATAACGAGACGCAGTTCACGCGCTACGGCCGTTTGCGTCAACACTTCGTGTTGCGTGCGCGCACTATCACATGAAACCGCATCGCCGGGTCAGACGTGAACGAGACGCGCGCGCGAGTCACAACGGGCGCGCTCAACTCGATGCGCCCACACGCGAGCACACGCACGTCGAAGCACCCGCCAGCGCGGCCCAAGTTTACGGCGTGCTGCCCGTGCTTGAAGCTCTACGCGCGGGCGGACGGCGAGTCGAGCGCATCACGGTGGCGGAGGGCGCGCACGAGGCACGGCTGCACGAGCTGTTTGCGTTGGCGCGCGCACGCGGTGTGCCGGTGCGGCGCGCGCCGCGCACGGAGTTGCAGCGCCTCGCGCCGGGCGCGAATCATCAGGGCGTCGTCGCCAACGTCGCGGCGGTTGATTACGCGGCCGCGGACGAATTGCTCGACGCGTTGGCGGCGCGTGTGCAGGCTGGCACGCCGCCGCTCGCAGTCGTGCTCGATGGCGTGGAAGACCCGCGCAATCTCGGCGCGATCATACGCACGTGCGAGGGCGCGGGTGTTGACGCCGTCTTCGTGCCCGAACGGCGCGCCGTTGGGTTGACCGAGACGGTGGCGAAGGCCGCGGCCGGGGCGCTCGAGTATGTGCCTATCGCCCGCGCGGCGAACGTCGCGCGGCTTGTCGCAGAGTTGAAGGAGCGCAACATCTGGACGGTGGGCACGGCGGCCGACGCGCCGCTTCAATACACCGACTGGGATTGGACGCGTCCCTCCGCGTTGCTGCTCGGCGGCGAAGGCGCGGGCTTGCGGCGCCTTGTGCGCGAGCGTTGCGACGCGCTTGTGCGCATCCCTCTGCACGGGCACATCTCGTCGCTCAACGTCTCGGTCGCCGCCGGCATAGTGCTCTACGAAGCGCTGCGCCAGCGCGCGCAGACGCAAGCGCTGAGTGCGGACGACTGAACAACGGGCGGATTGCAGGGTATACTCTGAACGCACAGTTTGGCTGAGAGGAGAAGCCCGAACGATGTATTGCCCAAAGTGCGGCACGCAGAATGTTGACAACGCCAGCTTTTGCCGAGCCTGCGGTACAAACTTGAGACTCATCCCACAAGCTCTGACCGGGCAGTTGCCACAGGTAAGTGAGGCCGAGCCGGTCGAACTGAGCCGGCGTGAGCGCAAGCGGCGCAAGCGGAACGAGCCGCCGAGCGTTGAAAAGGCGATCAAAGAGGTCTTCTCCGGCATCGGTTTTATCTGCGTCGCGATTGCCGTCCTGTTTTACGCGCCGGCCGGCTCAATCTGGTGGTTCTGGATGCTTATTCCAGCCTTCATGGGCATCGGCGGCGGTGTGGCAGAGTACGTGCGCTACAAACAGAGTCAAAAGACGCTGCCCTTCGCGCCGACAGCCTACACGCCGCCGCCCATAGCGCCCGCACAACGCGCAAATGAACTGCCCCCACGCCCCGCCGGTGACTACTACCAGCCGACGAGCGTCACCGAGAACACAACGCAACTACTCGACCGCGACAGATAAAAACTGTCCGTTGTCAATGGTCAGTTGTCCGTTGTTCATGTCATAGAAGTTGAAGGCTAAAGAAAAAGTTGACGACCGGCAACGGACAACGGACACGGGCAATTCTCTGCGTGCCCGTCTGCGTGCGGCGCGTTAGTGAATTGCGCGCGCTGGTAGCACGCGCAGCCGAAGTAGCGGACATCGTTGAGCTACGGCTTGACTGTCTCGCTGATGAAGGCCAGCTTGAGGCCGCGTTACGCGACTTAGGCGATCTGCTGCACACCTGCCCGCGCCCCATTATGCTGACCTTCAGACCGGCGGAGCAGGGCGGGCAGCGCGCGTTAGACATTATCGAGCGAGTTGGTTTCTGGCTGCACCGTTGGGCTGGTTGGGCTGAAGGCGCGCGCCGTTATCCAACCTATGCGGACGTGGAACTCGATCTCTTCGAGTCGGCACATGCGCCGAAGCTTTATGACATTGAGGAGCACAGCACGTTGCTCTGCTCGCACCATGATTTCGTGGGCGTGCCCGCCGACCTCGAAGCCATCTACGAGCGCATGACGCGCACGCCCGCGCGGGTCTTGAAGCTGGCCGTGCAGACCGATGAGATCACTGATTGTCTCATCCTGTTTCGCTTGCTTAAGCGCGCGCGCCGCGAAGGGCGCGAATTAATCGCGGTGGGCATGGGCGCGGCCGGTCTAATCACGCGCATACTCGCGCCCGCGCGCGGCGCGTTCCTGACCTACGGCGCACTCGACGAACAACAAGCGACCGCACCCGGTCAGATTACTGCCCAAGAACTGCGCGACCTCTATCGCGTGCACACGCTCGACGCGCAGACCGAAGTGTTTGGTCTCGTCGGCGCGCCGGTCATGCACTCCGTCTCGCCGCACATGCACAACGCGGCCTTTGCCGCCACGCGCCGTAATGCCGTCTATATTCCGTTAGAGGTGCGCGACGTGACCGCGTTCGTCCGCCGCATGGCGCACCCGCGTACACGCGAACTCAACCTGCATCTGCGTGGTCTCTCCATCACCGCGCCGCACAAACAGACGATCATGCCGCAACTCGATTTTATCGAGCCGGCCGCGCAAGAGATCGGCGCGGTCAATACCATCGTGTTCGCGGACGACGCACTACATGGTTACAACACAGACGCGGCGGCTGCGCTCGCGCCGCTGACCGGCATGATCAAGTTAGACGGAGCACGCGTCGCCGTCATCGGCGCGGGCGGCGCGGCGCGGAGCGTCCTATGGGGCTTGCAACGTGCGGGCGCAAACGTCACCGTCTATGCGCGCGATGTGGCCCGCGCACAGTCAGTCGCCGACCTATTCGGTGCGCGTTGCGCCGCACTCGCAGGCGCAGAGTTCCCCGGCTGCGCTCTCGTTATCAACACAACCCCGCTCGGCACGCGCGGGCACGCCGCCGCCGAGACGCCCGCCACCGCCGCCCAACTGCGCGGCGCACACGCCGTCTATGATCTCGTCTACAACCCGGCCGAGACGCGCTTCATGCGTGAGGCTCGCGCCGCCGGTTGCGCGCACGTCTTAGGCGGTCTCGCGATGCTCGTCACGCAAGCCGTTGCGGCGTTTGAACTCTGGACAGGGCAGCCCGCGCCGATTGACGCGATGCGCGCGGCTGCGGAAAAAAGGTTGTTAGATGTCAGATGCTAGATGCTGGTGTCTCGCCCTATACTGACATCTGACATCCAACATCTGACATCTGTCTTATGGAACGTTACAGCCGACAAATTCTGTTTGCGGGCATTGGCGCGGAGGGGCAGGCGCGGCTCGGCGCGGCGCAAGTCTTGATTGTGGGTTGCGGCGCGTTGGGGTCGGCGCAGGCTGAGGCGCTGGCGCGTGCGGGCGTCGGGCGTTTGCGGATCGCGGATCGGGATTTTGTTGAAGAGTCGAACCTGCAACGACAGACAATGTTCACGGAACAAGATGCGCGCGCGCATGTGCCGAAAGCGGTGGCCTGCGCGCGCCGCATCAAAGAGATTAACGGGGACGTGACGGTCGCGGCGGAAGTCTTAGACGTGCATCAGGGCAACGTCGAGCGTCTGCTTGCGGGCTGCGACCTCGTGCTCGACGGCACGGATAATTTCGCCACGCGCTATCTCATCAACGATGCGTGCGTCAAGCACGAGGTCAACTGGATTTACGGCGCGGCGGTCGGCGCACACGGCGTGACGATGACCGTCCGGCCGCACGCGTCGCCTTGTCTGCGCTGCATCTTTGAAGAACAGCCGCCCGCCGCTTCCGCACCGACGTGCGATACGGCCGGCGTCATCATGCCGATCATCTCCGTGGTCGCCGCCGTGCAGGTGAGCGAAGCGTTGAAGCTTTTGACCGGCCACATCGAAGCCTTGCACAATTCGCTCATGCAGTTCGACGTGTGGCGCAACGAGTGGCGGCGCATCAAACTCGACGCGCCCGCGCCCGACTGTCCGACGTGCGCGCTTGGTCGGTACGAAACGCTTGCAGCGGAAGCGGGCGACTTCGCCGCCGTCCTCTGCGGGCGCAACGCCGTGCAGGTCGCGCCGCGCCACAACGCGCCCGTCGATCTGTCCGCGCTGGCCGAGCGCCTGCGCGCCGCCGGCGAGGTTAAAGTCAACGAGTATCTGCTGCGCCTCAATGCGGGCGCGTATGAGTTAACCGTCTTCAAAGACGCGCGCGCCATCATCCGCGGCACGGACGACGTACAGACCGCGCGCACGCTCTACGCGCGTTACGTGGGCAATTAGTGTTTGGCAGATGTTTGAGCCGAAGCGATGAATTGTGATGAGTTGAATTATTTGTTCGTCTTGCCGATCTTGTTCGGACTGATCAGCGTGTTGTTTCATCGGCATTGGGGACGCAAAGCTATAAGACATCATAATTTGATGTCGCAAAGCAAATACCTCGGCTGGATGTACGGGTATAAAAGATATACTGAGAAAGATGAGCGGATAATGGCATGGGTCTATCTAATCTCTACAGGGTAAGTTCCTCGCAGCTTGCTGCGTTACACTGGATGAATGAGCAAGTTCATCCACAAAAGCCATAATGTTTCGGTGTTGATGTACCACATCGTTTGCCCGGCGAAGTATAGAAGGGCGGTGTTCACACCGCCGGTTGACCAAAAGCTCAAGGAAGTCTGTCTGGAGATCAGTAAACGCTACGAGATTACGTTTCTGGAAATCGG
>JBJMGT010000031.1:0-151049 GCA_045807745.1 Pyrinomonadaceae bacterium | reverse complement strand
TTGCACGTTGCAGGACGGCACGGCTTATGACGAGTACTCGTTTGTCGGGACAGCCGGGCAGCAGATCACGCTGACGCTCAATGGGACAGCCCCGCTCGACGCTTATCTGATCCTGCTCGCGCCCGACGGCGTAGACATTGCCGAGGACGACAATGGCGGTGGTGGCACGAACGCGCGCATCCCCGCCACGACCGGCTTCGCGACGCTGCCACAGACGGGCACATATCTCGTCTTCGCTAACTCAGCGGGCACCGGTCAGTTCGGCAGCTACACGCTCAATCTGAGTGTGGCGACGACCAACTGTCCGAGCACGCCGATCAGCACCGGCCAGATCGTAGGGGCACTTGCCGCGAGCGATTGCCGCTTGCCCGCCGATGGCTCGTTCATCGACGTATACACCTTCAACGGCGCGGCCGGTCAACAGATCGCGATCTTCATGTCGTCCACCGACTTCGACGCCTTCCTCTTCCTGCTCTCACCCACCGGCACGGACATCGCCGACGACGACAACAGCGGCGGCGGCACGAACGCGCGCATTCCGGGCGTGAGCGGTTTCTTCACGTTGCCGGTGACGGGCACTTACACGATCTATGCCAATAGCGCCCTGCCGAATCAGACCGGCAACTACATGCTCTCGTTGCTGGCTCCGCTGCCGGCCGGGCAGGTCGTCATCAGCGAGCTACGGTTTGAAGGGCCGGGCAACGGCGGCGACCCCATTGCCGATGATTTCGTCGAGCTACAGAACATCTCCGCGAGCACGGCGGACATCTCCGGCACGAAGTTGCGCCTTGATGTGGGCGGCGGGGCCGCGAACGTTGTCGATGTGGTCATCGCCAACGGCACAGTCTTGCAGCCGGGGCAACACTTCCTCGCCACGAACGCGAACGCCGGCAGTTACAGTCTCGGCGGCTACGCGACTGGCGATCAAACCTACACGGCCAATCTTGCGGCCAGCGTCGCGTTCACACTGGCTGACAACACAGTGGTCGATCAGGTCGGGCGCTCGCTCGTCCCGCCTGTCTTCAGCGAAGGCACGCCGCTCAGCAGCGTGAGCGGGGCGACGACGCAAAACAGTTTCGTGCGCAAGCTGAACGCCGGGCTGCCGCAAGACACGAACAACAATGCGACGGACTTTGTGTTGGTCGCCGTGGCCCCAGCGCAAATGGCCGGCGCTGTACTCGGCGCGCCGGGGCCGGAGAATCGCACCAGCCCCGTCCAGCGCAACGCTACGATCAAGTCGTCGCTCATCGACAACTGTGGCGACACGGGCACGGCCACACCCGCTGGCGGCTGTCAGAACCGCGTCCGACTGCTCACACCTGATCCTTTAAACCCAACGCTCTCGCCCAGTGGGCAACTTCTGATCCGGCGCAAGTTTACGAACAACACGGGCACAGCAGTCACGCGCCTGCGCTTCCGCATCGTGGACGCGACGACCGCGCCCGCGCCCGGTGGTCAAGCTGATCTGCGCGCGCTTAGCTCGCAGGACATCACGGTCGTGCGCGCGGACGGCGGCGGACCGGTGGCCGTGAAGGGCTTGACGCTGGAGCAGCCGCCCGCGCAACCCAACGGCGGCGGCGTTAATTCCAGCCTGCTGGCCGGGTCTGTAACGACGACGCCGATTGCCAACGGCGCGAGCATCGCGGTCGAGTTCCGGCTCGGCATCATGCAAGGCGGTGCTTATCGCTTCTTCGTCAACGTCGAGGCCCTGCCATAACCGCCGCCTTACGCTTTTGCAGCCCGCGCACGCGCGGCCGGGCGAGCCTTGCAAGGCTCACCCGACCGCGCGTTCTCAATGTGGAGGCCGATGACGCAATCATTAAATAGATAGTGTGACCTGCGACTGCCGCATTGTTCGCGCGGCAGTGAACCTGTCATAATTTCCCTTGAACGGACGGCGTGCCCAGAACGTTTCTGTCTGTAGTAATGATGAGACGAAGGAACCCTTTATGAACTTTCCTGCAAGTCCGCGCCGCACAGTTGCGACGCTCCTGCTCCTCCTCGCGCTCCTGACGCCGTGTCTCGCGCAAAGACCAAGCGCCGGGCCGCGCACGCCGAAGCCCGCGCCTGTCGTGCCTGCGGCAAAGCCGCAACCGGCCGCGCCGGCTGTCACCTTCGACACGTTGCTCGCGGCCGACTCCTACGCGATCTACGGCGAGGTGCGCGGCATCGGTCAATACCTCAACTCGAAAGAGGTGACGGAGTTGACCGCGCCGCTCGGTTTGCCGGGCGGCGCGCCCACGGAGTTGCTCGACCTGATGGCCTTCATGCGCGCGCATGAAGACGCGTTGCTGACGGCCCGCTTGCTGTTCGCCGCTCTGCCCGCACGCCCGAAGCTGCCCGAAGGGTTCGCCGCCATCGAACTGTCTTCGCCCGAACAGGCGCAGAAGTTCGAGACGGACTTGCGCAAGTTTCTGACCACGCACCTACCGCCCCCAACCAGCGAACCCAGCAACACGACGACGACAACAATGACAACAACGACGCCCACCGTGGAGACTGCGCGCGGCCCTGTGCTCGTCGCTACTGCGCAGCCCGACGCCCAGCGTAGTGCCGCCCGACGGGCGAACAGGGCTAAGGAGAAAGCTGCCGCGCCGTCGCCGCCGCCGTTTCATCTCGCCCGCGCGGGCACGCTGCTTGTGCTGAGCGACACGCCGTTCACGCTGGCCGACTTGCGTCCGGCGGACGCGCCGCTCCTCGCGGACGAGCCGGGTTTTCAGGCCGCGCGCGCGCGCTTCGCACACGAGATGCTGTTCCTCTACGTCAACACCAAACGCATCGACCGCAACTCCAACGAGCGCCGCGCCAAGTACGAGCGTGAGGCCGAGAAGCAGCGTGCAGAGGAGGAGCGCGCGCGTAAACCGGGTGACGGCGCAAAGACTGAGGTCACGATTGCTGCCCCCGCAACCAGCAACACCGACAGCGAGCCGAGCAAACATAATCCGGACGAGATGGCCAATCTCGAACTTACTCCGGGTGAGAAGGCAGCAACGCCAGAAGAGCAGGCCGCACTTGAAATAGCTAAGTCTGAACCGCCGCCGCCCGCCGAAGAAGAGAAGAAGCTGACGCCGGAAGAGGCGGCGCAGGCCGAGAAGCAGCGCGCGGCCGAACAATTGTTATCGGCCCTTCCATCGGTGTTGTTCGGCGGCGTGACAAACAGCAACAACTGGCCCGAGTCGATTGCGGCCGCAGTCGAGTTGACGGATAACGAGTTGGTCGTGCGCGCGCTGTTCGTCGGTGAGGGCGGCGATAGACCGGCGCGGCCGATCCCCTTCGTGCCGGTGCTCGTGTCGGGGCCGGCGCTCACGCCCGAAGCCGCGAGCGTCGTGCCCGCCGATACGGATGTACTCGTCAGCGCCTCGCTCGATCTGCCGCAGATGTACGACTACGTCGCCTCGGCGCTCGGCATCTTAGACGTTGCGACGCGCACCGGCGAAGATGCTAAACGAGAGTCTTTCTCCGCGCAGTTGGCCGGGTTCGAGAAGACGAACGGCTTTCGCATCAAGGAAGATTTGCTCGCCGCGCTCAGCAACGAGATCGCCATCGCCGCGCCCGCGCAGTGGCTCGGCCTGCGGCGCGGCCCCGCCGTCAAAGCCGGCGCAAACGGGAACGGCCCCATCTTCATCATCGCCTTAAACGACAAGCGCGCGTTGCAGAACCTCTTGCCGCGCGCGCTCGACAGCGTGGGTCTTAAAGGCGTCAGCACGCAACAGTTGCTTGAGAAGCGCGGCGACGTGGAGCTACTGACGCTGTCGCAAGGCAGCGTCGCGTTCATCGACCGCTTCCTCGTCATCGCGCCCGATGCTGCCACGATGCGCCACATCGCCGACGCCTACAACAACCGCGAGACGCTCGCCAACAGCGCGGAATTCCGCAACGCCCAAGGGTGGCAACCGCGTCAGGTGCTCGGCCAAATCTACGTGTCGAGCGGGCTGTTGAAGAACGCGTTTGAAGATCCAAAGGTCGCGCTCGAAGAGATCGAAGACCCGACCGTGCGCGACGTGCTATTGAAGCTCAACGCCGAGCCGGGCGCGATCACGCACGCGCTGACGAAAGACGATCAAGGACTGCTGCATGAACTGCACATCCCGAAAGATGTGCTCTCGTTGATGTCGGCGGACGCAATCATCAGTCAGCAACTCGCCCCCTTGCGCAGCCACGAGGGACAGGCTCATTACGCGTTGCAGGGCTTAGCCGAAGCAGAAGCAGCCTACAAACAGAAGCACGGCAAGTATGCGACGCTCGAAGATTTCAAGCAACTCGCGGACGAGGCCGAGAAAAGGGCTGAAGCGAACAATAACGATGATAACGATGATAACGACGAAGGCGAAGGCGGCTTTGTGCCGCAGGCCGAAGGGTACGAGTTCAAGCTCAGCATCTCTGGCGACAAGTTCGAGGCGACGGCGACGCCCACCATCTATCGCAAGACAGGTCGCCACTCCTTCTACATCGATCAGACCGGCGTGCTCCGCGCCGCCGATCTGAACGGCAAACCGGCCGATGCCAGTGCGCCGCCGGTTGATTGAGTCACCTATATACACAAAGGACGCGCCGACCACGATTATGGTCGGCGCGTCCTTTGTGTTTCAACTCTTCGGCTTAACTTGGCTTATCGTTCCCTTGCCCGCCGCCCTGCGAGCAACATCTCACGCCCGACGAGGTAGAGCAACACCGTCAGGACGAGGAACGGGATCAGGCCCAGCAGGTCTGCACTCCCGCCCTCGAAGAATGGGTTATGGGTGGTTGACCAGTCCTCAAAGCCTTTCAGCCGGTTCAGAATCCCCTCGCTCAGATTCATGAAGGCGTAGATGACGCCCGCCAGCGTACCGCCCGCGATGTAGCCCGATGCGAGCAGCACGCCCTGACTCTTGTCACCCTCGGCCACCAACTGATCCTCAGTCATGCGCCGGTTCTCCGGCTTCTTACGCAGGTACTTGTCCACGCCCCAGCGCACCAAGCCCCCGACGAAGATCGGCGAAGACGTGGAGAGCGGCAGATAGACGCCGACCGCGAACGCGAGCGAAGGGATGCCGCACAACTCCAACACGATGGCGATCATCACGCCCAGCAGCACCAAGCCCCACGGCAGTTTCCGGCTGAGAATGCCCTTGATGATGTAGGACATCAACGTCGCTTTTGGCGCGGTGAACTTCTGCACGCCGGAGCCGTCGGGCCGCTTGTCGTAGATGCCGTTGATGCCGGGGTCGGCTAAGTAGACCGGCACGCCCTGCTCGTTGACGAGGTAGCGCCCGGCGGGGCCGTTCTCCGGCGTGGTCTTATGCACGACGTAGTAAGTGTTCGCGTCCGTCTTGGCGTCGGGCCCGTGCAGGGTCTCGCGTTTCGGTTGCCCGCCGCTTTGCTCATACTGATCGGGCGTGAAGTGGAAGCCGGCCGGGTACGTGAACTCTTTACTGTTGGCGACCGGCACATAGACCGTACCCGATTGATTCAGTTGCAACAGGATCGGCCCCAAGACGATTGCCGACAGCAGCGCGCCGACGAGGATCGCGATCTGTTGATACTTTGGCGTCGAGCCGACGAGGAAGCCGGTCTTCAAATCCTGCGAGGTCGTGCCACCGTTCGACGCGGCGATGCAGACGATGCCGCCGATGGAGAGCGCCGTGACAAAATAGGGCGGCGCAGTCCAACCGATGATCAGGAAGACGAGACACGTTAACAAGAGCGTGGCGACCGTCATGCCGGAGATCGGATTCGACGATGAGCCGACCTCGCCCGTCAGGCGCGACGACACGGTGACGAACAGAAAGCCGAAGATGACGATGAGCAGCGCGCCTAAGATATTGAAACGCATGTTCAACTGCGGCGCGAGCATGATCACCACGAGCATGGCGATGATCCCGCCGAGGACGAATTTCATCGAGAGGTCTTGATCCGTGCGCGGCGCATCGGCCGCCTGCCCGCGACTGCCACGCAAGTCGGCTAAGCCGCCCTTGAGTCCGCTCCAGATCGTCGGCAAGCTACGGAACAAGCTGATGATGCCGCCCGCCGCGACTGCGCCCGCGCCGATGTAGAGAATGTAAGCCTTCTGGATTTGCGTCACCGTCATGTCTTTGATGAGGTGCGCGGTCTCCGGCGCGAGCGGCGTTATCCAGCCCCCACCGAAATACTTGATCGCCGGAATGAGCACGAGGAACGAGAGCACGCCGCCGCCCACCATGATCGACGCGATGCGCGGCCCGATGATGTAGCCGACGCCCAACAGGGCCGGGTTATTTTCCAATGACAGCGATGCGCCCTCGAACGGCTGGCCGAAAACTTTTGTCGGGTACTCTTTCCACGTCTTAAAAATTTGCTCGACCGCGTAATAGATGAAGCCGATGCCGAAGCCCGCGATGATCGTCTTGCCGCCGGTGGTCGCCTCGTCGGCCGTCATCGTCATCGTGCGCCCCTGCACACGCTCGCCTTCAATCGCTGCCGCGCGCGATTCGGCCGACGCGCCCGCCTTTAAAACTTCGGCGCAGGCCGTTCCCTCCGGATACTTCAAGAATCCGTGCTGCGCGACGATGAGCGCACGCCGGAGTGGGATCATCATCAGGATGCCGAGCAGGCCGCCCAAGACCGAGACGAGGATGACGCGTGTGACTTCTAGATCGAAGCCGAGAATCATGATCGCGGGCATCGTCACACCGATGCCAAAGGCGATTGATTCGCCGGCCGAGCCGGCCGTCTGCACGATGTTGTGTTCGAGGATCGTCGCGTCGCGCAGGCCGAACTTCGAGAGCACGCGGAAGAGTGTGATCGAGATGACCGCGACGGGAATCGAGGCGCTGACCGTCAAGCCCACCTTGAGCACAAGATAGAGCGACGACGCGCCGAAGACGATGCCGAGGAGCGTGCCGACGATGAGCGGCAGCGGCGTCAGTTCCGGCAGCCGCACGTTGTCGGGCAAGTATGGGCGAAACGCGGCCAAATACGGGTTCGACGGTTTCGCGCCGACGATATCCGGGTACTCGTTAGTCTCGGCGACATCAGCAGTCTCAGTAGCCATTTGGGTCATGACCTCCGGTCAAAGGTTCGCGAATTGTAGGGGAGTGCAGCGGGGTTCTTTAGCGGCGCTAATGTACCGCGCACCGGCGCAAACGCGCAAGGATGAAAGCGCTGCCGCCCCTGCATTCCTTGTGCTAAACTGCGCGCCGTAGTTCCCCTCTCAACATTATCCGGCTGGAGCTTTGACGCACATGCGCACACGTTTCGCTGCCCTCGTAATCTGTCTTTCGTTGCTCTTTGTGGCCCTTGCGCCCGCGCAGCCGCGCCGCGCGCCCGCCCGCCGTAGTGCGGCGACTGCTTCGCAAGGCCATAAGCGACTGCCGCAAGCAGAGGTTTTCGCCGCCGACCCACATTTATTTCCTTCGTCTATCCCAACGCCCGCAGATGTGCTTGGCTTCACGCCCGGCGATGATCGCAAGTTGGCGAGTTGGGCGCAGATGTTGGACTACTTTCGCAAGCTCGACGCGGCGAGCGACCGTGTGCGGTTGGAAGAATTGGGGCAGACGACGTTGGGCAGGCCCTTCGTGCTCGCGACCATCAGCGCGCCCGAAAACCTCGCGCGCCTCGACGTGTACAAAGACATTCAGCGCAGGCTCGCCGACCCCCGCACGCTCGGGCGCGGCGCGCGTGCCGAGGTGACGGCTGAAGGGTTGATCAGCAATGGCAAGACCATCGTGCTCATCACGTGCGGCATACACTCGACGGAAGTCGGCGGAAACCTCGTGAGCATGTTGATCGCCGACCGGCTAGCGTCGTCCGACGAGCCGGAGGTGCGCAGCATTTTGCAGAACTGCATCGTGCTGCTCGTGCCATCTCTGAATCCGGACGGCGTTGATATTGTTAAGAACTGGTATGACAAGACTCTCGGCACGCCTTACGAGGGCACGAGTCCGCCGGAGCTTTATCACAAGTACACGGGGCACGATAACAACCGCGACTGGTACGCCTTCACGCAGGTCGAGACGCAGTTGACGGTCGATAAGATTCACAACGTCTGGCATCCACAGATCGTCCACGACATACACCAGCAGGGCGAAGCCGGCTCGCGGATATTCTTGCCGCCCTACATGAAACCCGTCGAGCCGAACGTGCCGCCGCAGATCGTCGCGGGCTACACGGAACTCGGCAACTACATGGCCGCCGACCTGCGCGCCAAAGGCTTCAAAGGCATCACCACCGATTCGACCTACGACGCTTGGACACCGGCGCGCGCCTACTCGCACTATCACGGCGGCGTCCGCATCCTGCAAGAGACCGCGTCGGCGCATCTGGCGACGCCCATCACGTTGAAATTTTCCGAGTTGCGCTCGCGCGAAGGCTACGACCCGCAGCATGAGTCTGCCAACTTCGGCCCCCTCTGGCCCGGCGGCGAATGGCATCTGCGCGACATCACCAACTACATGCAGACGGCCGCCTTCGCCCTCCTGCGCCATGCCGCCGACCACCGCACCGAATGGCTGCAAAGGTTTTATGAGATTGGCAAAGACGCTGTGCGCCCAAGAAAGACCGGTGAATTATTTGGTTTTCTTCTGCCCCCTTCTCAGAACCGTGAGAGACTGTTGAGTATCTTGATTCGTGGTGATGTGGAACTAGATCAAGCTTATGGAATTAACTGGGGTAAAACTCATTATCAAGGCGATGTGGTTGTGGTGCGAGTGGCTCAACCTTATGGAATGTTTGCCAAAGCACTTTTAGAGAGGCAGCAATATCCGAACCTGCGCGATCAAGCAGGAAATCCGCAGCAACCATATGATGTCACAGCGCACACCCTCTCACTTTTGATGGGCGTTACCGCAGAGCCGGTTTATGCGCCATTTAAGTATCGTGTGCCGCCCAGTCTCAAATATATGGGTTTCTTTACGGAAGGAGATACCAAGTATCCGAGTAAACTCGCGCTCTACAAATCTCACGTGCCTTCTATTGATGAAGGGTGGACACGTTGGATGCTTGAACACCATCCTCCTGAGATGCCCCCTTTTTTAGTTAATGCCGCTGGTGGGGTTGGAAGTCTGCAATACACCTCACTTGAAGATGCAGAAGTGCGCGCGGGCAATTTGCGCGCGAAGTACGACGCGATCATCATCCCCGATCAAGCGCCGCGTCTGATCTTGAACGGTTATCGCGCGGGGACGATGCCGCCGGAGTTGACGGGGGGACTTGGCGAGGCAGGCGTGAAGGCGCTGCGCGAGTTCGTCGAAGCGGGCGGGACGCTCGTGGCCTTGAACGATGCGTCGGACTTCGCCATCGAACAGTTCAAGCTGCCGGTGCGCGACATCACCGAGGGGTTGAAGCAGACCGAATACTACGCGCCCGGCTCGATCCTGCGCACGGAGCTAGACACGTCGCACCCTATCGCCAAAGGGATGCCGCGCGAGTCCATCGCGTGGGTCGAGAACTCGCCTGTGTTCGAGGTCGATGCCAGAGACATGGGGCGCGTCCACATCATCGCGCGTTATCCTATCGACCACGATCCGCTCTTGTCGGGCTGGCTGCTCGGCGGGCGTAAGCTCTGGGGCAAGGCGGCGCTCGTCGAAGTCACGTTGGGCAAGGGGCGCATCTATCTCTTCGGCTTCCGCCCGCAGTATCGCGGGCAATCGTTGGCGACCTATCCGCTGCTCTTTAACGCGCTAAGAGTGAAATCAGACTGAAGCGCGGAAGTGGAGTGAAGTGAAGCAAGACCATCCAACCAGCCCGCGTCAGTGGGCGGCCAGCATAAAGCCCAGCGCGGAGCGGAGCGCAACGCTGGGTGCGCCGGTCGAACAATGTGCAAGCCCGCGTGCGCGGGCGGTAGTGCGTTGGCTGAGGGATATGTGCTCATACCACTGCCGCCCATTTCATGGGCTTGTGCTTTTGTATGCTCGCTCTACCCAGCGTTCCGCTCCGCTCCGCGCTGGGCTTTATGCTGGCCGCCTGCTCCGCAGGCTCTTAGCGCTCGCTGCGTGCTTTAGTTTGGTGTGTCTTGCGTTCGTTTCACTATGCGTCCTGCTTACGAGCGCGCAGGCCCAAGAGCAGCAACCATCACCGTCGCCGTTGCCGTCGCCCACGACGCAGACGAACGACGTAGTACGCGTGAACTCTGATCTCGTGCAGACGGACGTGGTCGTCCTCAACAAGCAGGGGCACTTCGTTGACGGGTTGACGCGCGATGATTTCATCATTGCGATTGACGGCCATATGCAGCCCGTCCGCTTCTTTGAGCGCGTCACGGTGGGCAGCGGCGACGAAGCGGCGCAGCTTGCGCTCGCGCGCGGCACGGCCGAAGCACAAGGCGTTGACCCGAACGCGTTGCACCCGTTGGATCGCGGGCGCGTCGTCTTCTTTTTCGTGGACGACATACACCTCTCCGTCGGCAGCGCAAAGCAGGTGCGCGACCTGCTGCGCCGCTTCGTCGAAACAGACTTGGGGCAGAACGATCAGATGTGTCTCATGTCTGCCAACGGGGAGATCGGGTTTCTGCAACAACTGACTGACGAGAAGACCGTGCTGCGCGCCGCCATCGACCGCCTCAAGCCGGGGCCGCCTGCCGTCTTCGACTATGAACAACCAAGGATGAGCGAGTTTCACGCGCTCGCCATCATTGATGAGCGCGACATGCAGGTGCGCGACTTCTACGCCGTGAAGGTACTCGAAGCGAATCCTGGTCTGGGCCTTGGGATGGCGCGGGCTATAGTCGAAGCGCGCGCCCGCGCACTCCTGCAACAGGCCGGCAACACCAGCGCCCGCACGCTGTTCGCGCTCGAAAACGCGATCCGGCCGGCGGGCGCGTTGCCCGGTCGCAAGGTCGTCTTCTTCCTAAGCGATGGCTTCTATCTCAACCGCTCCGAGTCAGCAACGCTCAGCCAGTTGCGCCGCGTCGCCAACGCCGCCGCGCGGGCCGGCGTCGTCATCTACTCGATAGACACAAGGGGCTTAAGCACAGGCTGGGCGCAGACGGCCGACGGTGCGCCGGCCGATCCCGGCGGGGCCCTGCTGCAAGCCAGCCTCGGCGCTGTGATGGCGGCCCAAGACCCGCTCAACGCGCTCGCGGCGGATACAGGCGGGCGCGCCTTCCTGAACTCGAATGCGCTCGGAGCGGGCGTCGCCGCTGCGCTCGGCGAGACGGCGCGCTACTATCTGCTCGCGTGGCAGCCCGACGAACAGACGGAGCTGCGTGATCGCACCGGCCAACGGATAGCAGTCAGCGTCCGCAGCCACTCTGACTATAAAGTGCTCGTGCGGCGTGGCTATTTCCAGTTGGCGGGCGACTCGATTCCCCGCACGCTCAAGGTCTCGCGCCAACCGAAGATCGCAGAAGGTATAAAACCCGGTCTCGCATCGATCCCCACGCCCACGCCCACACCCGCGACCGACCCGGCGCTCGTCGACGCCATCGTCGCCCCATACCCGACCGACGCGTTGCCGATGGCTCTCAATCTCGCTTATCAGGATGTGCCCGGCTACGGCTCGGTCGTCACTGCGCTGGTACAGGTGGACGGCGCGCGGCTCGATTTCGAGCACGCGGCCGGCGAGCCAACGGCTATCGTCGAGGTCGCCGGCGTGGTCTTCAACACTGACGGCCGGCAGGTGGCTAGTTTTAAAAATCGCTTGAACTTCAACTCGCCCGCCGACGGGCACTGGCCGCAGGGTTGGCGCGGCCTCATCTCGCAGTACAACCTGCAACTGCCGCCGGGGTTGTATCAGATGCGCGCCGCCGCCCGCGACGTGCGCGCCGGCACCATCGGCAGTGCCATGCGCTGGATCGTGATTCCCGATCTCGCCAAGGGCCAACTGGCGCTCGCCAGTCTACAACTCAGCGAGCGCAAGGCCGCGACGACCACGCCGACAGCCGGCCCGCCAGTGCTCATTACGCCGAGCGTCGAGGGGCAGTTCAGCGCCAAGTCCGCGCTGCGTTTTCGCACCGTCGTCTATAACGCGGCCCATGCCAGCGGCGGACAGCCGGCGGACGTAGTGCTACAAGTGCAAATTTTCCGCGACAACCAGCCGGTGGTCACTGCGCCCGTCCACATGTTGACACAGGCGCGCACGCCGGCCGATGCCGCGCCGCTCGCTTACGAAGCCGAGTTGCCGCTCGCCACGCTGACGCCCGGCCGTTACCAGTTGCGCGTGACGGCCCTTGATCGCACAGCCAAGACGACGGCCACGCAACAGGTCAACTTTGAAGTGCGGTAATTATGTCAGAACCGCCTGCGGTAGCGGGCGGGTTGACGGTGGCGCAAATGACCCGCCCGCTACCGCAGGCGGTTCTGACCTCTACTGTTCCAGATACATCTTCGCGGCCATCTTCGCCAGTTTCCACATCTTGCCCCATTCGATGCGCCCGCTTGCGTCGCGCCCGGTCAACTTGTCTATGACCAGCTTGCGGAATTGTTTGCCCTCGCGGCGCAGCATGAACTCTTTGGCGTAGGGCTTCGCGGTGTCGAAGAAGCTGAAGCCGGGGTCTGTGACGATGCCGATGCCTTCGAGCGTCATCAGCGCGCGCATGATGTAGGTGAAGCGCGCGGGCAGGCGGAACGGATACTCGTACATCACTTCGGCCAGATCGTAGGTCAACTCTTTGAAGTTCACGTCGCCGAGTTTCAAATTCAGATAATGTTGGAACAGCGCCTCGATCACTGGGCGCACAAGCTCCGGGCTGACGCCGGGCTTCAGGAAATCGAGATCGATCAAGTCCTGCGCGAGACCTCTTATGTCGCGCTCGACGACGTGGAAGAAGGCGTTGATCATCTGCGCCTGAAGCTGTGGCGTGATGCGCCCGGTCATGCCGAAGTCGAAGAAGGCGAGATGGCCCGTGTCCATGACGAGCAGGTTGCCCGGATGCGGGTCGGCGTGAAAGAAGCCGTCTTCAAGCAACTGCTTCAAGTACGTGCGCACGAGCAGCCGGTTGACCTTAACGGCGGAGATGCGCCGCGCCTTTAGGCCCGCGATGTCCGTGACCTTCGTACCGCGCACGAACTCAAGCGTCAACACGTGCCGCGTCGTGTGCGACCAATAGATGCGCGGCACGCGGACGACGCGCCAGTCTTTAAAGTTCTGCCGGAAGCGGTCGGCGTTGCGCCCTTCCTGCACGTAGTCCATCTCATCTTGGATGGTCTGGCTGAACTCGTGGAGCATGCCCGCCCAATCGGCGTTCTCGGTGAATGAGGGATAACGCGACAGCAGTTTGATGATGCGACTGAGGAGCGCAACGTCGAAACTGATCGTCTCCTGCAAATGCGGGCGCTGCACTTTAACCGCGACCTCCGCGCCATCGTGCAGCCGCGCGCGATAGACCTGTCCGAGCGATGCGGCGGCAATCGGCTCGGCGTCGATCTCGGCAAACGCCGCTTGCAACGTGCGCCCCAACTCCGCCTCGATGCGCGCGTAAGCTTCGGCGGTCGAATACGGCGGCACTTGATCTTGCAGCGTCGCCAACTCTTTGACATACGGGAGCGGCAACAGATCGCCGCGCGTGCCGAGCGCCTGCCCGATCTTGATGAAGGTCGGCCCCAACTTGATCAGGCTGCGCGTGAACCAACGGGCCTGCCGTTCAAGCCGCGCCTCTTTGCTACTAGATGCATCAGCCCCGCGAAAAACGACGAACCGTATCAAGTGAATTAAACGATCAACTGCGCGCACGACCAACTCGCGCGCCCATGCACGCAAGCGTGCGCCGCGCCCGAGCGTGGCGGCGGCCGCCCGCCTGCGTTCAATCATGCGCTGATTGAACTTGCTGCGCGCCTCGTAGTTTTCGAGAAACAGATAGAACGAGAGCAGACCCAACACGCGCCCGATCTGCGCCGTGCGCCACCAACCGCGCCAGCCAACCCGCTCGCCCTCGGCAAGTGCGACGGGCGCGGCTGGCTTATCATTCGCCGCGCCGTGGCGACCGTGGCCGTTTGCTGCCACACCGTTCGTGCGCGCAGGTCCGGCCAAAGCCGTCTGCTGATGCCCATTGCCATTGCTCGTCGGGCCGTGGCCGACCGGAATCAAGGCCGTCTGTTGTTGTTCGCTAATCGCCATGTATTTGCAATCGTAAGTTGTGCTTATCCCAAACCAATAACAGCAACGAAAAAATAAGGTTTCAAGTTGCAGTCCACAAGTCTCAGGTTAGATGCGCCGGAGGTGAAATTGGGTGTGGGCTTACGACTTAACAGATAGTTGGCTTAAATAATGGCGAGCGAGTTGCGCACGCCGCGCCGTGTGAAATAGGCGCGGGCGCGGGCTACGTCGTAATCGATCTGCCGTTTCAGTTCGGCCACGTCTGCGAATTTCCGCTCCGCGCGCAAGCGGCGCAGGAAACGCACGCGCACCACGTCGCCGTAGAGGTCGCCCGTCCAATCGAGCACGTAGGTCTCGATGGAAGCGCCGCCGGCTTGCTCGAAGGTCGGGCGCGTGCCGATGTTGGTGATGCTGCGTCGCCACGCGCCGTCGATCAAAGTGGCCGTCACGTAGACGCCGCCCGCCGGACGGACGCGGTTTTGCGGTTGCAGGTTCGCGGTCGGAAAGCCGATGGTGCGCCCGCGCTCGTGCCCGCGCACGACGCGCCCCTCAACGCCGTAAGGTCGCCCTAACATGCGCCGCGCCAGATTCACTTGGCCGCGCGAGAGCAACTCACGAATCCGGCTGGAGCTGATCCGCTGCCCGCGCAGACGCACCTCCGGCACTTCGTCTGCATGCAAACCAAGCTCTGCGCTCACACGCCGCAACAGCTCGATGTTCCCTTCGCGCTGATAACCGAACGCGAAGCCGCGCCCTAAGTAAACTTCACGCGCCTGCAAACGTTCATGCACTACGTCGCGCAAAAACTCTTCGGCGCGCACCTGCGCGAACGCGCGCGTGAAGCGCACGACAATCGTCTGCTCAATACCGAGCACGCCGAACGCTTCAACCTTCTGGTCGAACGTCTGCAAGAGCGGCGGCGCAGACTCCGCGTGCAACACCGCGCGCGGGTGCGGGTCAAAGGTGAGCACGGTCGGCACGGCATTGAGCGCCCGCGCGCGCTCCACCACCGTCCGCATGATCAACTGATGCCCCAGATGCAGTCCATCGAACACACCCAGCGTCAACACCGTCGGGCGCGCAATCTCTGCATTGTCTGTGCCATGGAAAAGTCTCATAAAAGAAGTGCTGAGTGCTGAGTCCTGAGTGCTTAGTGAAAAACTAAAGTCTTTTACTCAGCACTCAGCACTCAGCACTCAGCACTTATTTCCATTCCGTCATAGCCCCATTCGACGCCGTCGGGTAGCAGCCGGGCGTCGCGTGCGTGTTTGATGTCGTGCGCGATGTGCGTCAGGTAGGCGCGGCGCGGTCTGAGTTGCTCGATGTAAGCGAGCGCTTGTTCGAGCCACAGGTGCGTCGGGTGCGGCCTGATGCGCAGGCAGTCGAGGACGAGCACATCGAGGTCGCGCAAACCAGCAAGCGTCGCGGGCGGTATCTCGCTCAGGTCGGTCGCGTAGGCGAAGTCGTTGAAGCGATAAGCGACGACGGGCAGCCGGCCGTGTATGACTTCGAGCGGCGTCACTTGCAGGTCGCGGCTCAGGCAGAAAGGCGCGCCGGGCAGAACGGTGTGTGCGACGACTTGCGGCAAGCCGCCGCCGAAGTGTGAAGGCTCGAAGATGTATTTGAAGATGCGCCGGATGTCAACCCACGCGCGCTCGTTGGCGTAGACGCCGAGCGCGCCGTGCCGGAAATTGAGCGGGCGTATGTCGTCGAGACCGAAGATGTGATCGGCGTGGCAGTGCGTGATGAGCACGGCATCGAGCCGCTGCAACTTTTGCCGGAGCGCCTGCTGGCGAAAATCGGAAGACGTATCGACGAGCACCGTCTGCCCATCGTGCTCGACCAACACGGAGACGCGCAGCCGCTTGTCGCGTGGATCGTCGGACGTACACGTCTCGCACGCGCAGCCGATAGACGGCACACCCGTCGAAGTGCCTGTGCCGAGGAGCGTAAGCTTCATTGCAAAGAGTCTGGAGAGTCCAGAGAGTCTTGAGAGTCCCAAGCATGTTGACTCTCAAGACTCTCTGGACTCCAGACTTTTATCTTCCCCCCGTGATGTCGCTGCCGGTGAAGCCGCGTGGGCGCGCCTGTGGGCGCGTGTTGGCGAGCGAGACGTATTGCATCTGTAGCTCGGCGAGCAGCCCTTCGAGAATCTGTTGCTCCTGTGTGCTCAAGTTGCCCTGCGTCTTTTGCTGGACGGTGGCGAGCAGGTCGATGCAATGCTTGGCGAGCGGCAGATCAACCTCGCCCGCCGGCAGCCCCGGATGCTCCGTCATGCCGAGCGCGGCCGCCGCGGGCGACGCGATGAACATGACGAGGTTGGCGAACTGCGTCGGGTCGCCGCCGGCCGCCGCCTGTTCCGACTCATGCGTGGGCGCAGCCTGCGTGCGCTGCTCCGGCTGCGCGGCGCTTGCGGGCGAGGCCGGTTCGCGTGACTGGCTCGCGCCGTCGCCGGCCGCTGTCGGCACGGTTTCAGCTTGCGCCGCCGGTTGCTCGGCGGGCGGCGGTTCTTCCTCACGCTCGATCTGGCGCGGCGTGCCGTCGGCGTTGAACAGACGACGATCTGTGACTTTGAAAGTAGGTTTCTCTTCGCTCATAGTTTTCACGCAACCGGGGCGATACAAAGCTGTGCGCCGGTCAATCAATGCAAGCTCAACTGTTGTTTGCTTAACGTCAGCGATGGTAGCACCTGCGGCCGTGTCGTCGCAAGAAAGCGAATTAACCGTAAAGACACGAAGGGCACAAAGGGGTTTGTTTATCTTCTCTTAGTGCGCTTTGTGTCTTTGTGGTTAATGACTCGGCTGCCTTGGAACATCGCGCTTGAAGCTTTAGACTCTTGAGGCCAGACTCCGGACTCAGGTTAAATTATATGCCCGCTTCATTCGCCGATCTGGTCGCCTTGATGTCGCGCTTGCGCGCGCCCGACGGCTGCCCGTGGGATCGCGAGCAGACCTATGCCACGCTCGCGCCAATGTTATTGGAAGAAGCTTACGAGGCCTTCGAGGCCGTCGAAGCCGCGCGCGCGGGTCGGCCGCAAGAGTTGAGCGCCGAACTCGGCGACCTGCTCTTCCAGATCATCTTCTACGCACAGGTCGCGACAGAGCGCGGCGAGTTCACCATTGCCGACGTGGTGGACGGCATCCACACCAAGATGGTGCGCCGCCACCCGCACGTCTTCGGCGGTGAGACGGCGGCCGACACGGCAGCAGTTCTGCGCAACTGGGAGGTGATCAAAGCCGCCGAGAAAAAAGCGGCTGGCAAGGCGGGCGAGACTAAAGACTCTTCGCTCTTGGACGGCGTCTCTTCACGCGCGCCCGCGCTCATGGAAGCGCATCAGTTGACCACTAAGGCCGCGCGTGTCGGCTTCGACTGGCAACACCTCGAAGACATCTTCGCCAAGCTGCACGAAGAGATCGACGAACTCAAAGTTGCGATCAAAGAGCGCGACGAACAACAGCGCGCCCGCGCAGCATCGTCAGCCGCCACAGTGACCAGCGAACAACTGCGGCGCGAGGTACCATCTCGGCCCACGTCAGACGAAGAGGTCGAACACACGCGCGTCCGCGAAGAGCTGGGCGACCTCGTCTTCGCCGTCACCAACATCGCGCGCCATCTCGGCGTCGAACCCGAAGCCGCGCTTAAGCTCACCAACCGCAAATTCCGCCAACGCTTCCGCCACATCGAACAGGGCCTGCAAGCGCGCGGGCGCACGCTCGACGAGGCGACGCTCGACGAGATGGAAACGTTGTGGCAGGAAGCGAAAGGCGCGCGTGGTTAAGAGGGAGATATTTTTCTTTACGGGCGCGGGATGCCGAGATCATCGCAGATTTTGTGAGCCAGATATTTCTTGATCTCGCGGTGGCGGGGGCACGGATGAGAACGCGCCGCTGGCAGGATTCTTGTAAATGGTGTGCTTACCGCCTCCGCGGACGAAGCGGCAGCCGTGCGCTTCGAGGTGACGGATGAGGTCTGTGCGATTCATCTCAGGCGGCGCGCAACTTGATCTGCTCACGCATGACCGTCCGCCCCTGTGCGTTCTCCGCCAGACGCTGCTCCGCCGCTTCGCGGTTTACTTCGAGGATTAGTTGGATGGCTTCCATCAGATTCTCGCGCGTCTGTTCCAGCGTCTCGCCCTGCGTGTTTGCGCCCGGCAACTCCGCCACGTAGCCGATGAAGCCGCCCTCTTCTGCCTCCTCAAAGATCGTCGTCAAGGTTAGTTCATCCATGCTTTGCTCCTAGTTCTTCACGTGCTGGTCGGCTCAAGCTGGCGGCGGGCGGCGGCGAGTTTTTGGTAGAACATGGGGTCGGCTTCGCGCGCCGCTTGTCGTTGGGCGTCGTAGTCGGTTTGGCGCTCGGCGAGGTAAGCGTCAATCGCGTCCCGGTTGGCGAGGTAGAACGCTATCGCGCCGTACACCTGTTCGAGTGTGAGCAGCGGAAACGACTGGGCGATGGACTCGGCGGTCTGCCCGCGCAGGAAGGCATGCACCACCGAGTCCAGCGAGACGCGCGTGCCGGCGATGCGATAGCCACCTGCAAATTGTTCCACGTAAGCGTTACTCATAGATGGTACTTTAATCCTTCTTCTACGCCTTTGTCTAAAACAATTCTGCTCCGCCGGGTCGAAGGAGCAATAGCCAGTGCAGCGCGTAACACTGTCAATCGTGTTATGGCGCGCGACGCGGCAAAGTTTCATGTTGTTGATTCAGCTAGTGACAAGAATCCTACGACAAATGTTAAAATCAGTTTCGTTCGGCATTTGTGCTTGGCACTCGACACCGTTTTAAGGAGGCTCTTCGGATGGCGCTCATACAGTTCGTGCGAAATTATGACGACCTGTCTACGGATCGTGGTTATCAGTTCAAGTTCTATTGCGACAAGTGCGGGAATGGTTTTATGACGCGCTTTCAAGCGTCGGCCATCGGCACGGCCGGGTCGCTCTTGCGGGCGGCGGGCGATCTCTTCGGCGGCTGGGCTAGTTCGGCCGGCAACTCCGCTTACGAGTTGCAGCGCTCGGTCGGCGGCAAGGCGCACGACGAGGCGTTGGAGCAGGCAGTCGCGGAAGGCAAGGAACATTTTCATCAGTGCTCGCGTTGCGGGCGCTGGGTCTGCCCGGAAGTCTGTTGGAACGCGCAGGCTGGCCAGTGTGAAGATTGCGCGCCCGATTACAAGGAAGAGTTTGCGTCGGCGCACGCGCAGGCGAAAGCTAACGCCGCGCGCGACCAACTGCACGAGCGTGCGCGGCAGACGGATTACGCGGCGCAGACGGACATGAGCGCCGATGCTTACGTCAAAGCGCCGCCGCCGCCAGCCGCGCAGCAGACGGATGCGGCCGCGACCGGCCCCTTGTGTCTCAGTTGTGGCGCGGGTGTGGGCAAGGCGAAGTTCTGCCCGGAGTGTGGCACGCCGACGCAGAAGCCAAAGCCGACCTGCCCGGCTTGCGGTCATCAACCCGAAGGCACGCCGAAGTTTTGTCCGGAGTGTGGGACGAAGTTGTAACGGCTGGGAGCGCGGGCATCTTGCCCGCCTTGAGTGCGTGAGCGCGAACAACAGAAGCGCGGTCATTCAATCTTGAATGACCGCGCTTCTACATTTTAAGCGTGCGGGCGCACGCTTTGGCGGGCAGGGATGCCCGCGCTCCCAGCAGGCCGGTAAATTTTCCGGCCTGCTTTTTTGTTTAGCCTGCGCCGCCCGTTTAGAGATTGTAGAACTGCATGCTGCGCAGGATGCTGCTGAAAGTGTTCTGATAGTAGCGCGCCTCGTCCTGCGGCGCGATAGCGTCGAAGTAGAAGAGCCGCCCGTCGCGCAGGATGGTCGTGACGACCGTGACCTGCTCCATGCGCCCCGTCACCGGCGACTGCCCCACCAGCGTGAGCGCATAAGCTGTGCGGCCCGAGACGGTCGTGCGCGAGTAACCGTTGCTCTGTTGCCGTAGATACGGGTTGCCTTGCAGCAACTCGCTGACGTACTGATCGGTCGCGGCGCGCAAGTCAGAAGACTGCTCTTGATCGACGCCGAGGATCACGCCGTGCGTGATGCCGTTCTGATCGGTCGCGCCTTCGGGCGCAAACGTGGCCGAGGTCTGCGCGCCGATCACGCGCCAGTTGTCCGGGATGGAGATCGTGTACCAGTCGGTTCTGATCTGGCGGAAGCGCGTGGACGGGCGCGGCACGTTGTTGGTGCGCGTGCCCGGATACCCTTGCTCCTGCCCGCCGCCGCCGTAGCCGCCTTGCGTCTGGTATGAGCCAGAGCCGCGCAGGCGCGATTGCACGCGCGCAAACTCCGGCGTGTTCTTGACGGGGTTGCGCACGTAGCCGATCAACTGCGCTTCCTGATTGATGCGCGCGTAGCGATTCGCCGGGGCCGGGTGGTCGCTCAGGAACTGCGGCCCGCCGCCGCCGCCCTGCTGCTGAATGGTCTTAAACATGTTTGCCAGATCGTTCGGGTCGTAGCCGGCGCGCGCCATGATCTGCGCGCCGAGTATGTCGGCCTGCGTCTCATACTCGCGGCTGAATTTAAGGAAGTAAACGCCGACGCCAAGTTGCGAGCCTTGCCCCAAGATCGCGCCGCCCGTCCCGCCGATGACTGCGCCGGCGATCTGGCCGATGCCGGACAGGATCGAATACTTCTGCGCCTTAGTGGCCTGCGCCGTGCCGTGCCGCAGTGCGACGTGCGACAACTCGTGCGCCATCACGCCGGCCATCTCGCCTTCATTGTGCGCGGCTTCGATCATGCCGCGATTGACGAACATCGGCCCGCCCGGCAGCGCGAAGGCGTTAATCTCTTTCTGATTCACGACCTGAAACGAGTAGCGAAACTCCGGATGCTGATACTCCTCCGGGATCGCGCGCACGAGGCGCTGCCCCACGCTGTTGACGTAATCGGCCACTTCGCCGTCGCGCAAGATCGGCATCTGCTGCTCGGCCTCCTGCGCCGCCTGCAAGCCCACCTTCACGTCGTCCTGCGGGCTGTAGCTGTTGCTCGGCGGTCTAATGTGCGTGGCTTCCGCGAGCGCGCTCAAGGGCAACGCCAGCAGCACGAAAGCCATCAGCCCCGCGAGCAACGAACGCGTGCACCGTGTTTGATAATGACTATGCTTCATCTCTTCCTCCTCCGAAGCGGCGCGCGCATGGGACGCGCGCCCTCACTTGTCTCTCGGCAAAACTAAAAAGCGACCGACACCCTGCTCTCTCGCACGAGGGTTTCGGCCGCTTGCTTAACCTATGTCAGCCTCTCCCTCAAATAGATCATCATTAGTGCGCGGGCCAAAAACTTTTCCGCGCCGCATGGGGAGAGAGACAAAACTATTGCCAAATACCGGCCGCAAACGTCAGTCGGGTTGTCGTTGCGGCGTCCTTTGCCTCTATTTTGATGAATCCTAACCGGACAGCGTTGACCTGAAATTAGAACCCCATTCAGTGCCAACCGTGTCCCTTATCGTTTACCGCTTGCGTTAGATAACAGGACATTGTGACGATGCTGTTTCAATGCACTCACACTGCCACATCGTCTGTTCAATAACGACGACGACGCGTCCGCCGCCCAAAGACGGGCCGGCGCTGGAGTGGTTTTTGCGCGCCCGCGCTCGCTTCTTCCGCGAATCTCACGGTCGTGCCCGCCACTGGGCGCGGGATCGTCACGGCCACGAACGGCGACGTAATGACCTGCGTTGTAATATCACCGGACGCAGGTCGCCGCTCTTCCACACTAATAGCAAGCACAGTGCCATCGCGCCGTATGCCGCGCATCGCAACCGCGTAACCGCCCGTCGGCTGGTGCCCCTGAAAGACGACGACGACCGCCTGCGTCGTGAAGTTCACCTCCGGCGGACGTGTGCCGCCGATGTTATTCCACGTGCGCTGCCAATCGGCCTCGTTCGTGATCAACTCGACCGCGCGCGCGCCCTCGTGCCCGCTGATCGTGCCCGTCGCCAGCACAGAGAAATCAATCACGCGCGTCTGATCTTCCATCGTCTCATGCGGCGCTGCGGCCGGATTGTGATCATCACCGAGCAACGCCAGCCGCAAGATTTTGACGGGCGGCATGCCGTAGCTGAGCAGGCGGTCGTGAAACTCGCCGAGGCGAAACCCGTCGCTCGCGCGGCGCTGGTAGTCTGCGCGCAGACGCATGATCTCCATCTTGCCGAGCGTGTAGACCAGATAAGTCGGATCGACCGTGCCGCGCCGCGCCTCGCGCTCCGCGTTCGTCCGCTCCATGTAGCCCTCGCGCATGAAGAACTCGACGCCCGCCTCGTAGCTCATGCCCGCCGTGTGCATACGCAGACCCACAAGATAGCGACACAGACGCGTCAGCGCCGCCTGCAACTGTGCGAGCCGGAGTTTTGGATTGTTGCCGCCGTAGCCTTCATCCAACATCATCTGCTCGCAGTAGTGCGCCCAACCTTCGACGAAGCTGTTCGCCGCGAGCGCCACGCGCACACGAGAGGTAGTACGCGGGAGCGCAAGGTTCTGATAGTAATGACCGGGATAGACTTCGTGAATCGAGACGATGGGCAACTGCGAGCGATTGTAGAAACTAAGATGCTCTTCCCTGCGGCGCGCGTCCCACGCCGGGTCGGGCGGCGTGACATAGTAATAAGCTTCGGTCGCTACGCGCTCGAACGGCCCCGGCGCGTCCATCGATGCGAACGAGTATGAGCGCTCATACTCAGGCGTCTCGGCCACCGTCAGATTCTCGCGCGCGGGCGGCGTCAGAATGTTGTTCGTGCGCACGAAGGCGCGGATGCGATCAAGCTCGGCGCGCGTCTCGCCGACAAGACCATCGGCCGACGGATGGTCGCGCCCCAACAGGCGCAGCACGTCGCGCACGTCGCGCCCCGGCGCGATCTCTTCCGCGACCGTGCGCATCTCGTTCTGCGTGCGGCGCAACTCGCGCTCGCCCTCCGCGATCAACTCGGCGAGCGGCGTGTCCACCATCTCTTCGTAGAGCAGCTTCTTGCGGAAGTTTTCCGCGCCGATGGCAAAGTCGCCGTCCGAGCGCGCGAGCAGATCGCGCTGCAACCAGTCGGCGTAAGCCGTGAGCGCCGCCACCACGTTGTCGTTCGCGTTGGCAAACTCGGCGCGGCGCGCAGCCGTTAGTCTCCCGCCGCCCGCGTGCTCGAACATCTGCGGCACGACGCGGCGAAAAAAATCTATGCTGCCGCTGACTTGCGCGCCCGCCGTCTCAGTGTAGATGCGCGGCGGGTTCTGCAAATTCGCGCGCGCTTCGGCGAGCAGGCGCGGCGCTTGTCGTTCGCGCGCGAGCAATGCGTCGAGGCGCTGCTCGATGGGCGCATAGTTGCGTTTGAGTATGTTGTCAATGCTGGCGGCGAGCAGATTGTTGTAGAGGTTCGGATCGCGCTGCCACATGCGCACGTCTTCGAGTTCGAGCAACGTACTTTGTGCATGTGCGCGCAGGACGAGGAAGTCGTAACGCGCTTCGGGCGAGAGTCGCCACTCCGGGATGCGCGCCGCTTGCGCCAACGCCGCACGCAGTCGCCGCACCTCGCGCGCCACTGCGTCGGTGCTGCGCGAGTCGAGCTGCGCGTCGTATTCGTGTAGCCCCAGCGCCGTCGCCTGCGTCGGGTTGAATGCGTAGTAGCCGCGCAGATATTCGTCCGCGAGTTGGCGCACGCGCGCATCCGTCGCGGCGCTCGCTTGAGCCGGCGAGACGGGCCAGCGCCCGCGCCGGCGTTGGGCGGCGACGGGTAACGCGAGTTGTAAGACGACGAACAGGGCGCAAGCGCAGAGAAACGATTTGCGACTCATTGACAGGCGGACGCTCCTTGCAAGCTGGCCGGAGCTTAGCATAAAACCAGCACGCAGATGGATAATAACCACAAAGACACAAAGAGCACGAAGAACGGATAGAGTTACTTCGTGCTCTTTGTGTCTTTGTGGTTAAAGTTATGTCTTGCGCGGATCGATGCGCTCGTTCAGCCACTTCGTCGCGTCGCTGAGCGGCCCGATGATGTGCTCGCGCCCCTTCCAGACGCGAATCATCGAGATGATCAGGAAGACGAAGCCTGCGACGCGCACCAGTCCGCCGCCCGTCCAGCCGCCGGTGAAAAGCCCGATGAAGAGAAACAGGTAGCGCAGGGCCAAGAGCGTCAGTTGCAGCGCCAACCCTTGCGCCGCGTGAAAGCGCACGCGCGTCTCGCGGCGCGGCACAAGTAGCAACTCGACGAGCGCAACCACGAGACCGATGTAGAACGGCGCGTAAGGGAGCACGGTCGCGTACTTCTCGGCGATGTTGAGACCGGCGATCTGCCGCTCCGGTGTGTAACCGAGTGGGCCTGCTTGGTGCGTCACGGGCGGCGCGTAAGGCTGTTGATATGGCGGCGGCTGTTGATATGCGTTTGGCGGTTGTTGGTATGGAGTCGGCGGTTGATTGTACGTCGGCGGAATGAAGATGGACGGATAGGACTGCGCGAACTTCTCGTCCATGCGCTGCGTGGGCGCTTCGGATGGCGGCGGCATGCGGGCCGCGCTGGGCGGCATCTCCGCCGCGCTCGCATCGCCGACTTCATTTGTCGGGCGCGGTTCGACGCCGCGCGTCGCGCCCCACATGTCGTCCGTCTGGCGCACGAAGTCCGGGTCGAGCGGGTCTGTGTCGTACTTGCTGCGCTTTTCTGACATAACAATGTGTGTTTACGAACAGTAGGCGCGCCGGGTTCGCCACAATCTCAAGTTTCGCTGACCTGATATTCTACTCGCTCCCAGCGTTTTTCGCCCTCATACAAACGAAACGCGCCGAGCACAGGCGCAGCCCCGCCCAAGCCGATGATCAGATAAACGACCGCCGGATAGAACGCCAGACGCACGTCCGTCTCGGATGGCACAGGTTCACGCGCACGCGGATGCGAATGATAGATCGCCAGCAATTGCTCGCCGCGCGCGCGCATACGCCTTTGCGCCGCGAACAACTCTGCGGGCGCGCTCTCGTAAGCTGTCAATGGCTCGGGCGCAACGTTCTGCAAACGATAGATCGTCGCCGCACAATCACGCTGCCCGCCGACGAGACCGCAACATTCTGCCGGCTGTGTCGCGCGCGCGTGCGCAAACATTTCATCGAGGTGCGCACGCCGGAGCGTGATAATCAAATCGTCTCTCAAAACAATCGACTGACTGCTGGGAGCGCAGGCAAGGATGCCTGCGCTCCAGGCAGCAGGTTTATTCTTCCATGATGCGGATGTTCAAGTCATCGAGTTGCTGCGCGTCAACCGGGCTGGGCGCGTCGATCATCAGGTCGGCGGCCGAGGCAGTCTTCGGAAACGCCATCACGTCGCGGATGTTGTCGGTCGGCACGAGCGACATCAAGAGGCGTTCGATGCCGGAGGCGATGCCGCCATGCGGCGGCGTGCCGTACTCCAACGCGTCGAGGAAGAAGCCGAAGCGCGCGCGCGCCTTCTCTTCCGTCATGCCGATGGCCTGAAAGATGAGTCGCTGCACGTCCTGCCGGTGAATACGGATCGAGCCGCCCGCGACCTCTATGCCATTGATGACCGTGTCGTAAGCCTTCGCGCGAATCTGCCCGAGCAGCGCAGGCTCGCCACTCGCCAGCGCGCGCTCCAAGAGCGGCAAGTCTTCGTCGAGCGGCGACGTGAACGGATGATGCATCGCGTAGTAACGCCCGTCGTCCGCGTGATACTCGAACATCGGAAACTCTGTCACCCACAGCGGCTTGAAAACATTTTCCGGGATCAACTTCTCGCGCCGCGCGATCTCATTGCGCAGCGCACCAAGACTCGCCGCGACGGTTGCCGCTTTGCCCGCGACAATCAACACAGCGTCGCCTGCGCCTGCGCCGGCCGTCGCCGCAACGTGCGTCACGCCTTCATCGCCTAACGCTTTCAACAACGACGACGACAACTCGTCGCCCAGCTTGATCCACGCGAGCGCGCCCGCGCCGTAACGCTTGACGAACTCTTGCAACTCATCGAGTTGTTTGCGCGACAGGTGCGCGCCGCCTTTGACGACGATGCCCTTCACTTCCCCGCCCGCCGCGAGTGCCGCCGCAAACGGCGCAAAGGTCGTGCCTTCAAGCGCGGGCGTGAGGTCTTGCAACTCCAACTCAAAACGCAGGTCGGGCTTGTCGCTGCCGTAGCGGCGCAATGCTTCTGCATACGACAAACGCGGGAACGGCGTGGGCAACTCAACATCGAGCGTGTCGCGGAAGACGCGCGCGAACAAGCCCTCGACCAGCTCATAGATTTGTTCGAGCGTCGGAAAACTCATTTCCACATCGAGTTGCGTAAACTCCGGCTGGCGGTCGGCGCGCAAGTCTTCGTCGCGGAAGCAGCGGGCGATCTGGTAATAGCGATCCAGCCCGGCGATCATGCACAACTGCTTGAACAACTGCGGCGACTGCGGCAGCGCGTAGAACTTGCCGTGATGCAGGCGCGACGGCACAAGATAATCGCGCGCGCCTTCGGGTGTGGACTTGTACAGGATCGGCGTCTCGATCTCCGTGAAGCCCTGCTCGTCCATGTAGCGCCGCTCGGCCGCGACCACGCGATGGCGCAGACGCAGGTTCGCCTGCAACTGCGCCCGCCGCAGATCAAGATAACGATACTTGAGCCGCACGTCCTCACTCGCCATCGCGTCCGACGACGCAACATCAAGCTGGAACGGCAGCGTCTTCGCCGTGTTCAGAATCAACAACTCGCGCGCCTGCACTTCGACCTCACCCGTCGCCAGCTTCGGGTTGCGCTGCCCCTCTGCGCGCGCCACGACCTCGCCCGTCACGGCGATGACATACTCGCCGCGCACTTCCTTCCCCTTCGCGTGCGCCGTCGGCGCGTCTTCAGCGTCGAAGACAACCTGCGTGATTCCATCACGGTCGCGCAAGTCAAAGAACGTCAACGGCCCAAAGTCGCGCCGCCGCGCCACCCAGCCCATCAACGTCACGGTCTGCCCCACGTGTTCCGCGCGCAACTGCCCGCACGAATGCGTGCGCCGTAAGTCTGCAAGGTTGTCCAGCATGCTCGTTTGCTCTCTACTCATTTCTTAAAACTCAGCGCGAGCTCGACGCAGCGCCGCAGATCGCGTAATGCGGCCAAGTGCTCTTTCGTGAGCGGGAGTGAAGTCGGCCCCAAGCTGAGTTGCACCTCCTCCGCAGCGGCTAGTTGCTGAAACTGCGCGTAGGTCATGCGCTGCGACAGTATCTCGGTCACGCCGTCTGCTGCCGCTTTCGACAACACAAGGCGTGGCGTCGCCGCCAGCACCGCCTTACTGTCAGCGGTAAGCACCAGCCGCCGTCTGACCGCGTACAGTTTTTTCGCTGAGTAGGAGGTGAACACAAAATCTACCCAACCGGGGGCAACCACGTGATCACCTGCAACCATGAAGTTCGGCGCGAGCAATAGCCCATCGTTAACGTCGCCCCGCAATATCAGCGGCCCCGCCTGCACGGTGATCTGGCGCGTCTTCGCGAAATAAGTGGCGGTAGCCGCGCCGACCCGTTTCTCCGGTGCTACTTCAACGCTATCGGGACCTAAAACCACGGCCCCCGGCCGACGCTGCGCTTGCGCCGCCACGCCGAGGGGCAGCGCCAATAGGGCCAAGACCAGTGCGCCCACGTAGGCCTTTATGTCACAGCCTCTGAGCATGCTCAATTTCGATTCAATGCTTCAAGTAAGGTCGCTGCTACGGCGGCGCGACTCAGCACGCGTTGTTCACCCGAACGCATGTCTTTCAAAGCGACTTCACCGCGCGCACGCTCATCAGGGCCGGCGACCGCGACAAACGGCACGCCGCGTGCCGAGGCATACTTGAACTGCTTACCGACTTTATCGCCGACCTCAGGATAAACGTCCACGCGCAACCCCTCGGCGCGCAACTCACGCGCGAGCGCGAGCGCATCGGCCGCAGCCGACTCATCCCAGATCGTCACCATCACATCAGCCGGCGTGTTGACGAGCGCATCGGGAAACATCTTGCGCTCGTCCATCACGACAATGATGCGCTCAAGCCCAAGCGAGAAGCCGCACGCTGGAATATCACGCCCGGAGAACATGCCGACGAGATTATCGTAGCGCCCGCCGCCGCCGAGACTGCCGGCGAGATCGGGCACGTTGATCTCCATGATCGCGCCGGTGTAGTAAGACAACCCGCGTGCGAGACTCGGATCGAGCTTGATGCGCGTGTTGATACCCGCAGCTTCGGCGTACTGCAAAATCTGGCGTACCTCTTCGCAGCCGAGCGCGCCTGCATCGTGCGGGCCGATGAACTCGACAAGCCGGCCCAACATGTCCGCATTGAAGGCCGCGCGTTCCGTGCCGGGTGCGCCCACGTCCATCAACGTAGCCGCTTTGTCGATGCCGGCCACGCCCTCGAAGAAGCGTAATAGCTTCACGGCCGCCGCGCCCGCAACGCCGCGCGCGTTCAGTTCTTGCGCCACACCTTCAGGCCCGACCTTATCCAATTTGTCGAGCGCGACGAGCGCGTCCGCCTGCTTGTCGGGCGTGACACCCGCCTGTTCGAGCACGCCGGCCAGAACTTGGCGATGATTCAAACGGATCGTGAAATCGTTGAAACCTAACTTCACAAGCACGTCGCCGACTGCCGCGCACAATTCAGCTTCGACGATCATCGAGCGCGAGCCGCAGATGTCCACGTCGCATTGGTAGAACTCTCTGAACCGGCCGCGCGCCGGGCGGTCTGCGCGCCAGACGGGTTGAATCTGGTAGCGTTTGAAGAAGCGCGGCAACTTGTCGCCGTACTCCGCGACGACGCGCGCGAGCGGCACGGTCAGATCGTAGCGCAACGCTAAATCAGCCTCGCCGGTCTTCTCGTGCTCGCCGCGCTTGAGGATTTTAAAGATGAGTTGGTTGCCCTCTTCGCCGTACTTGCCGAGGAGCGTCTCGATGTTCTCGACCGCCGGCGTCTCCAACGGCTCGAACCCGTAACGCTCATACACTTCGCGCACGACGCCGATCACATACTCGCGCCGCCGCACTTCGCTCGGCAAAAAATCGCGCATCCCCCGCGCTGGTTGTGTTCTAGCTGACATCTTGTGTGTAACAGTAATTTCAACCCGCCTGCCCGTCGTCCGGCAAACGCGTTTAACTTACAGGCCGCTCACTTGAAGACGGAAAAGCCCGCGTAGAACAGGTTCGAGTCGAAGCCGGGGTTGATCGGCGCGTGAAACCAGTTCGACAGATGATGGTACTTGTAGCCGAAGGTGTAGGCCCGCCGCGCCTTGGTCAACAACTGCACGCCGCCGCCGAACTCGGCCGTGTAGTTGAAGTGTGCGCCGCGCCGGTTCGGCTCGACGATGCTGCGCTCGTCCGGCACAGGCTCGCGGAAGTAGAGGAAGCCGACGCTCCCGCCCGCGAACGGCTGTACGCGTCGCCGCCGCCGGAAGTTGAGTTGCAGCCCAATGGGCGCAAGCCCCGCGCCATAGACAGTCGTGCGTTCCTGCGCTAGGCGGAAGACGTTTGGCGTCGCCGTCGGCACGAACCTGACGCGGTCGTAACGCAGGAGCGCGAGCGGCACGCCATCAACGGTGTACTTGAAGGCGAGGCCGTGACCTGCCGCGAGCACGCGCGCGTAGCGCAACGCGGCGAGGCCGATTCGCGCGCTCTTCTCTTCCTCACTCCCGATCAAGTTCAGCGAGTCGAACAGCGCCACCCCGCCCCATGCGCCGAACTCGTTCAGCCCGCGCGTCAGACCCTCCGGCCCACGACCCGCGCCACTCTGTGCCGCCGCCACGGACGCGCCCGCGGCGATCACGAGCAAGGTAACGATGATCCGACAATGCCTCAACATCCGCTTCCCCTTGAACGCAGAGACCTCACCGCTCGCCCGCGGCCGCCGGCTGGGTCTCCGCCCTGTACTGCTTCGTGTACTCTATGTAGTTCTGCCAATACTGAGCTAAGCCTGCGACCTCTTCGTCGGTGAGCGGGCGTTTGACCTTTGCGGGCACGCCGATGACGAGCGAGCGCGGCGGAATCTGTGTGCCGGGCGCGACGAGTGCGCCCGCGGCGACGAGCGACTGCGCGCCGACGCGCACGTCGTCCATGACGATTGAACCCATGCCGATGAGACAGCCGCGCTCGACGTGGCAGCCGTGCAGTGTGACGTTGTGCCCGACCGTGACTTCGTCTTCGAGAATGGTCGCGTGCGTGCCGTTGGTCACGTGTATGACCGTGCCGTCCTGTATGTTGGTGCGCGCGCCGATGCGTATGTAGTAGCAGTCGCCGCGCACAACCGCGCCGAACCAGACGGAGGACTGTGCACCGATCTCCACGTCGCCGATGATGACGGCGGTCTCGGCGATATAAGCCGACGAGTGTATCTGCGGGTGCTTGCCGCGAAAGGGTCGAATCATGCTGCCGTCCTACTGCCCGCGCAGCCCGTTTTTGCGCTGCCAAGATGAAAGTAGAAAAGTTAGCACGAAAGCAGGGCAAAGGGAAAAGCCGTGCTGCAAGTTTTCTCGCCGCCGACATTCTAACGACGTAGGCCTCGCGCGTTCTTCAATTCAACCAAGCAAGAGGGCCGGTGTGTCTCCCCCACGGGCCGTGGAGGAATGTCATGCACAAGCAACAACACAATCGCAGACTCTTGTTCGTCGGCGCAGCGCTCATGACCTGCGCCGTCGTCGCACTCTGGGCCGCACTGCTGTCGCCCGCTTCACCCGTGCATCGCAAGCCGAGTGCAGCACAAGAACACCCAGCCAATAGACAGACTAATAAGCCGGCAGCGCCGAAGCAAATTCAGATCGATCTCGACCGCGCCGTCGCGGTCAACCTGCCGACGTTTCAGCACGACTTGCGGCCGGTCGCGTTCAAGACCTCAGACGGCAAAGAGGGTTGGGCGCTGCGCATCCCCGGCGAGCGCCCCATCGCCACGCCTGCTTACGCGGCCGGGCTAATCTTCGTCGGTGGCGGCTACGGCTCGAACGAGTTCTACGCCTTTGACGCACGCACAGGTGCGCTACGCTGGAAGGTGCACACTTCGGACGACGGCCCGACCGCAGCGGTCGCCGAAGGCGGCTACGTCGCTTTCAACACGGAGAGTTGTACGGTCATCGTCGTGAACGCGCAGACCGGCAAGCTCGCGTGGCAAGAGTGGCTGGGCGATCCGCTGATGAGCCAGCCGGCGATTGCGAACGGGCGACTCTACATCGCTTATCCGGCGGGGCAGCGCGGGCACAAGGGGCGCACCAGTCACCGGCTGTTGTGCGCAGACCTGCGCACGGGCCGGCACATCTGGCAGCAGGACATCTCGGCCGATGTGATCTCAGCGCCGGTTATCTCCGGCGACAAAGTTTATCTCACCTGTTTCGACGGGACGTCGTTCGCGCTCAAGCTAACTGACGGCGCAGTCGTGTGGCGCAAAGAGAATCAGAGCACGAGCGCGCCCGTCATCGCGGGCAATCAAGTGATCATTACGCAGAAGGAGCGGCGCGGGACGGACGATTACGAAGGCTTGAAGCGCGTGGACGCGGCGCGCGGCAACGAGCGCGACGCGAAATTGATCGCGGGCGAGCCGGCCGATTATCTCGGCGTGAACAAAGGCGGCGGTGTGGCGCTGCAACCGGCAGCGCAGGCGGCGCTTGATGCATCGGTCGGCTTTGGCGGCGCTGCGCCGGAAGCGGCCAAGCTCAATGAGGCGAACACGCACGTCGGCGTCAATACAGTCGCGGGCGGTTGGGCTTATCAAGGCTCGCGCGCAGCGGTCAAACGTGGGCGCGTCGTCAACGCGCAAGGTCGTTTTCTCAATTCGATCAAGTCGGCCGATGGTGAGATTGCGTGGCGCGCCGAAGTAAAAAGCAAAGAGATAGCGCAACAGGCACAGGTCTTTTCGCCGCCCGCGCTCGGCGAAGCGAACATGTATCTCGCTAGCCTGCTCGGTCATCTGATCTCGGTCAGCCAGCAGGACGGCACGCCGCAGTTCATCTACGCCTTCAACCAACCGATGACGTTCCAACCGGCGCTCGCCGCCGGCAACGTCTACGCGGGCACGTCGAACGGCTTGCTCATCTGTCTCAAGACCGGTGATAAGGACGCCGACGGCTGGTACGCGTGGGGCGGTAACGCGCAGCACAACAAGAGCGAGTAAGCAAGGGACTTTGTCAGTACCGCCTGCTGCAAGCGGGCGGGTGCGCGAAGGGATGAAGGATGAAAGAAACAATTTCTTATTCATCCTTCATCCTTTATCTGACCCGCCCGCTACCGCAGGCGGTACTGACCTATTGCAGCGTCGCGCGCGCGAGGATCGTGGCGGGGATCGGATCGAGGAAACGCGAGACGACGGGGAGCGCATCCGACACGCCGCCGCGATAGACGCCGAGCGGGTAGGTGAAGTAGAGATGCTGCTTGGCGCGCGTCGCGGCGACGTAGAGTAGGCGGCGCTCCTCTTCCAAGTCTTCAAACTCGTCCGATGAACGCGCCGAAGGAAACCAGCCATCGGTCAGCCAGATGACGAACAGCGTGCCCCACTCCAAACCCTTCGCCGAATGGACGGTCGAGAGTGTGACATAGCCGCCGCCGCGCGCTTGCACCTCGACCTGCGCGGCATCCGAAGGATCGAGCGCCACATCCGCCAGCAACTCGGCGGCGCTCTGATAACGTTTGGCGATTGCTTGCAGGTGTTCCAGGTCGCGCTGCCGGCGCGGATAGTCGTCGTACTTATCTTTCAGGATCGGCCGGTAGAGCCGCAGCACGGTGGTCAACTGCGCGTGCGGCGATTTCTGCGCGACGATGGTGCGCAATACGTGCGCCAGCTTGACGAGCGGCGCTTGATAACTGGCCCGCGCGGGAAACTGCTTGAGCCGCCCGAACAGAGTCTCCTTCGTCTTGGTCGTGCGAAACTCTCTGCGCTCCACGCCGAGATGCTCGATGATCTGTTCGACCGTCGCATCGCCGATGTGATCGATCAGTTTGAGTGTGCGAAACCACGCGAGCGTGTCCGCCGGGTTGAGCGCCACGCGCAGGAAGGCGAGCGCGTCTTTGACGTGCGCGGATTCGGCGAACTTGATGCCGCCGAACTTGCGAAACGGAATGCCGTGTTTGCCCAACTCGATCTCCAGATCGAACGAGTGCGAGCTGGCGCGAAAGAGCACGGCGATCTCTTGGAGCGGCACGCCCTCCGCGCGCAACTCCGCGATGCGCTCGGCGATGAAACGCGATTGCTCGTTCTCGTCGCGTGCGCTGACGAGCAAGGGCGCTGGCCCCTCAGTCATGCTTGAGAACAGACGCTTCGCATAACCTTCCGGCGCATCGCTAATGATCGCATTCGCCACGTCGAGCACGGGCTGCGTGCTTCGATAATTCTCTTCCAGCTTGATCACCTGCGCGGCTGGAAAGAGGGTGGGAAACTCCATCATGTTCTTAAAACTCGCGCCGCGAAACGAGTAGATCGATTGCGCCTCGTCGCCGACGACGGCCACGTTGTCGTGCGTCGGCGTCATCAAACGCACGATCTGCGCCTGCAACCGGTTGGTGTCCTGATACTCGTCCACCATGATGTAGCGATACTGCTCCGCGAGGCGCACACGCAATTCGTCGTTCGCCTCCAACGCTTCCCGCAAACGCACGAGCAGGTCGTCGTATGTGAGCATGTGCTTGGTACGCTTGTAGGTTTCAAACGCTTTAGCTAACTCTTCGAGTTCGGGGCGCAAGTCCGCGAAGTGCGGGTAGTGCCGATTAAGCACGTCCTCCAGCGAGAGCAGCTTATTGACCGCCATGCTGAAGATCGCGCAGATGGTGCGTTTGCGCGGGAAGCGGCGCTCCTTGCCGGCGAAGCGCATCTGGCGGCGCAGCATGTCGATCAGATCGTCCGTATCGCTTGGGTCGAGTACGGTGAAGGTGCGTTGGACGCCGGCCAACTCGGCGTGTTTGCGCAGGACGGCGTGCCCGAGCGAGTGGAACGTGCCGCCGGAGACGCGCCGGCAGCGTTCGTCGGCGAGCGCCGCCGCGCGCGTGAGCATGCTCGTCGCCGCGCGCCGGGTGAAGGTCAGGAGCAAGACCGATTCAGGTCGGACGCCTGTTTCGATCAGACGCGCGACGCGATAGACGAGCGTCCGCGTCTTGCCCGTGCCCGCGCCGGCGACGATGAGGAGCGGACCTTCGGTCGTCGTCACGGCGCGATACTGCGCTTCGTTCAACTCGCGCTCATAATCAATGCGGGGCGCACGTGGCAACGCCGTCACGCGTTTGAGCACGAGCTTGGTTTTGGGTAGCGTGACCGCGTTGCGCCCCAGTTCAAGGTCGCGTCTGAGCGTCTGCAACTCGGCCGCGAGTTCTTTAACTGTCTGATAGCGCTCCTTCGGCGCTTTCGCCAGCGCCTTGGCGAGAATCCGTTGCAAGTCGAGCGGCAGCCCGGCCTTGATCGTGTGCGGCGGCGCTGGTTCCTGATGCAGGATCGCGTGCATCGTGTCAATCTTGTTTTGGTTGGCGAACGGACACTGTCCTGTCGCCATCTCATAGAGCACGATGCCGAAGGCGAAGATGTCGCTGCGCCGGTCGACGCGCTGCCCCAGCAGTTGCTCCGGCGACATGTAGTTGATCGTGCCCATGATCGTGCCGGTCTGCGTGTTGACTTGCAGCAGCGTCTTCTCCGTGCTGTTGGCCGCGAGCGCGCGTTGCCGCCGCGCGATGAGTTTCGCCAAGCCGAAGTCGAGAATCTTCGCGTAGCCGTCGCCGTTCACCATCAGGTTCTCCGGCTTCAGATCGCGATGCACGATGCCGTGCTCATGCGCTTTGGCTAAGCCCTCGGCGACCTGTAACGCGATGTCTAACACGTCCTTGATGAGCAGAGCGCGTGCGGCGATTCGTTGGCGCAAGGTCTCGCCCTGTATGTATTCCATCGCCATATAGGGCTTGCCGTCGGCTTCGCCGATCTCGTAGACGGTGAGGATGTGCGGATGGTTCAAAGCGGAAGCGGCGCGCGCCTCCTGCAAGAAACGGCGACGGCGATCTTCCTGTGTGAGCGCGTCGGGCGGCAGCACTTTGAGCGCTACTACGCGTTGGAGCTTCTCGTCGCGCGCTTTATAGACCGCGCCCATCCCGCCCGCGCCCAGCGGCTCGATGATGCGATAGTGTGCGATAAACGTGCCGGCTTTAATCATGACCCGCAATTGAGACTGCCGAACGTGCTGCGCGCGCCGGGTGGCGCGCTGCAAAGCGCAAGTTAAAACACAACTCGCGCCCGTCGAGCGCGTGCCGCGTGCGCTCAATTATAGATAACGGACACCGATCTTAAACAGGTGACAGATGCCAATTCGGGAGTGCGCTGTCAGCTTATACTAAAATCTCCACGCCGGGTATGAAAGATTTTGCCGATTATACGTTCAAGTGCTACGCACACTAAAGCGGCGGCAGATGCGCGGGGGCGGTCTGCTGTTCGCACAACACGCAAACCGCCCAGCACCCGGCGCGCGTAGAAACAGCGTCGAGTCGCTGTTCCAACTGCGGGCTAGAAGTTCTACAATGCGCGCGCTTGCCGCTCTGCCTAAGTCCGTCCGGCTGTCGGGTAAGCTCGCGCCGCGCCAGACACTTATGGCTACTAAACTTTAGGAGGCTGAAACGATGAACCGCTTAAGCAAAAGTTGCACACTCGCCGCACTCCTGCTCGTCATGCTCGCGTCCGCGCGCGCAGACGTGCCCAAGCCCCGCGACGACGGGCACAAACCGGCGAAGGACGCGCAGATCACAACGTCGATGCACATTCAGACGAACTTTAAAGCGACCGAGGCGCGGCTGCTCATCCCGCGCGCCGTGTGGCAACAGATGCGTGCGGAATTGGACGGCACAAGCGCGCCGGCCGCAGGCACACGCTTCTCGGCCCTCGGCGGCGCGCAGACCGTTATGGCGGGCATCTTTCTGTCATTAGCTTTCGCGTTCGGCGGCGTGTGGTTGGTGCGCGGGCGCAAAGGCACGAGCAGGTTGACGCAAGGCGCGCTTGGCGTGGTATTCGTGGCCCTGTGTGGCGGCGCGACCGCCGGCCTCGTTCACGCCAACGCCGGCCCGCCGCCCATCGCGCGCTCGTTGACCTCGCAGATTCTCGTCCCCGGCGCGCAGCCCTACGGCGTCTATGGTCAAGTCAAAGTCGAGTTCACCGACAACGACTACAACCAGATCGTACTCGAACTGCCGCGCGGTAAAGAAAACAAGGACGGCGAAGAGTAAGGCGACTCTGATGCAGCAGATCGCAGATCAACTCACACTCACACGCGCGCGCCGCACGGCGACGTTTGCGCCGCGTTTTGCCGTTGCGTGTCTGAGTTTCTGTCTCGTCGCCACGCTCCTGATTAGCTGGCAGCCGTTGCAACTCTCCATCGCCACCATCTTTCTGTTCGCCGGCCCGCACAACCTCGTCGAGTTTCGTTACTTCCTCGCGCGCATGCCCGTGCGCTGGGGGCGGTCGAAACTCTTTTACACGGTGGCCTTCGGCGGCGTGGCCATGCTGACGACCGTGTATGCGCTGCTCTACGCGCTCGGTCAGTCGTGGTATTTGAATGAGACGGCGTGGACGGTGAGCATCGCGTTGTGGAACACGTCGTTGCTGCTGTGGCTCTCGGCGCTCGTCTATTTGCGTGGGCGACAATCGCAACGGCGCGATTGGTCTTGGGTGTTTGCGTGCGGGTTTCTGTTGTGCGCAGGTGCTTGGGCTGCGCCCGTAGGGTTTAGTCTGGCGCTGGTCTATCTGCATCCGCTCGTCGCGCTCTGGTTTCTCGACCGCCAACTCAAACGCACACGCCCGCAGTGGCGCAAGACTTATCACCTGTGCCTCGCCGCCTTGCCGCTCCTGCTTGCGCTCATGTGGCTGCAACTCGCGCACGCGCCCGATCTGCCCGCCGACGATGCGTTGTCATGGCGCATCGCACAGCACGCAGGCGCGGGGCTACTGCCGGGCGTGTCGAGCCACTTGCTCGTCGCCACGCACGTCCTGTTGGAGACGATTCATTACGGTGTGTGGCTGGTGCTGCTGCCGCTCGTGGGCTTGGGCGCAGGCGTGTGGCGGACAGACAGGATTCCGCTGGCGACTCATCGCACAGGCTGGCCGCGCATGGTGCGTGCGGCGCTGTTGTGCGGCGTCTGTCTTGTAGTGGCATTGTGGGCCGGCTTCGCCGTTAACTATACGACGACGCGCGATCTCTATTTCACTTTCGCCATGCTGCACGTCTTAGCCGAAGCGCCGTTTCTGATCCGCTTGTTGTGAGACTCAAGCAAAAATATTCGCTTGCTGCCGCAGCCGCGCATGTCCTGTGGCCGCTACTGCTCATCCACCTCGCCGGCCGCGTTGTGTTCGGCTTCGACATGCAACTTGAGCCGACGGTAACGACCTCGCAGCCGCGCGACCTTTGGCTCTTTCTGCCCGCCGGTTATCTGCTCTCGGTGGCGCTTGAGACGCCCGCCCTGCTCATCGGCTTAACCAAGCAACTAAGTTTCAAACAACGCCTCTTCGCCGGGCTGTGGCTCACAGCCTGCACTTATCCGATTGTCGTGCTGGTGCTGCCCATCGTCTTCGCCTCGTCGCCGCGCAGCCTCTATCTGCTCGTGGCAGAGACGTTCGCGCCCGTCGCCGAGTGCGCACTGTTCTGGCTAGCCTTCCGCCGCAAGTTGACGATAGGTACGCGGGGCTGGCTGCGCAACTTCGCCGTCATCGTCGTCGCCAACCTGCTCTCGTTTGCGGGCGGCGAACTGCTCAACGCCACACGTTGGTTCGGTCTGTTCTGAACGCGGTCAGGGCGATCAATTTAGTGCAGCCACACAAATAGACTTACCGGCGCGCCACAATGCTGGAACATATGCGGCGCAGGCGGTGTCCCTATGGAGTCTTCTGCGCGCAAGACTTGCCCATCTCTGTATTCACCAATCGATAGACGTGTTGGAGTGTCGAGAGAGCTGACATAAAGACGATGCTGAAAATAAGCGAGTTGAAAAAAACTTACGCGCATGGTGTGCAAGCGCTGAAAGGTATTAACCTAGAAGTGTCCGCAGGCGTGTTCGGACTACTCGGGCCGAACGGCGCGGGCAAGACGACTTTGATGAAGATACTGGCCACCTTGCTCGCACCCGACTCCGGCGCGGTGGCCGTACATGGCGTTGACTTCATCAGCCACAAGATGGCGGCGCGCAGAATGCTCGGCTACTTGCCGCAGGAGTTCGGTCTCTACCCGACGCTGACGGCCGAGCAGACGCTCGCTTACTTTGCCCGACTGAAAGGCGTCGCGGCCGGCCGTGAACGCGCGCGTCTGCTCGACGCGCTGTTTGAGCGCGTCAATCTGGCCGACGTGCGTAAGCAGCCGGTCGGCGGCTTTTCCGGTGGGATGCGACAGCGACTGGGGATCGCGCAGGCGCTCATCGGTCAGCCCCAGCTCATTATTGTTGACGAGCCGACCGCCGGCCTAGACCCGGAAGAGCGCAACCGCTTTCATAATCTGTTGTCCGAAATCGCGGGCACGGATACGGTCGTGCTGCTTTCGACGCACATCGTCTCGGATGTCTCCAACCTGTGCGGCACGATGGCGATCATACGACGCGGCGAGATCATCGCGTTCTGCACCCCGCAGGCAGCGCTGACGCAGATGGCGCGCGCCGTCTGGGAGACGACCGTGCCGCGCGAACAGGTCACGGCGCTCAAAGCGCGCTGCCGTGTTATCTCTACGCAAATGTTTGCCGGGCAAGTGCGGGTCAGAGTGCTTGCGCCGGCCGGCAGACCGGGGGAAGAGTTCAGACCCGCCACGCCGACGCTGGAAGATTACTATCTCAGTCTGGTCAGCCGACCGGAGAACGTCAATTGAGCGCCACAAGGTTGACCCCATTCGTCGCGATTGTTCGAGCCGAAGTGCTGTTCAACCTGAAGCGCATCGCGCCTTATGCGCTGATGTTGATCTTCAGTGCGAACGCCGTCCTGTGGTGGGCGCGGGGGCCGGCCGTCTCACGCGGCTGGGCGGTCAACAGCGATTTTTATATCGTCTGGCTGCTGCTCGGCTTTTCGTTTATGACGATGCCGCTCTTCATCGCTCTGCTGATGGGCGACCCGGTCATCAGAGATTTTCGCCTCGGCATCGACCCGCTTATTTTTTCCAAGCCTGTCAGTCGCATCTCATATCTGTTGGGCAAATTCTGCGGCAACTTCTTCGTCCTCGTCTGTTGTCAAGCCTGTTTCGCGCTGACGGCGCTGCTGCTGCAAGCGTTTCGCACGCCGGGCATGATCGTCTTGCCGCCGCGCCTGTGGCCCTATCTGCAACACTTCTGCTTTTTCGTCGGCGTGTCGAGCCTCGCGCTGGCGGCGATCTGTTTTACCGTGGGCACGCTCACGCGCAACGTCAAGTTGGTTTACGGCTTGGCGGTCTCGTTTTATTTCCTCTACATCGCGTGGCAGGAGTCGATTAAAGGGCTGCCGATGCGCTGGCGCATCGCGCTCGACCCGTTGCTATTCAATGTCGGGGGCGAGACGTGGCAAGGGCGTAGCGCCGACTGGCTGAATCAGATGACGGTCAGCTATGACGGCGTCATGATCGCGAACCGCGCGCTGATGTTGGGCATGGCGCTTGTTTGTCTGGCCATACTCTACGTCCGTTTTTCTACGACCGAACGCGCCGGGGCGCACGCAGAGCAGCAGCGGACTTCGATGCTCGACCTCGCGCCGAGATCGGAGCGACTTTACAGCGAGTCGGAAAGCTCCCATCCAGAGGAAGCACCGCAGGTCATCATCGCTCACGCTGCGAAACAGATTGCGTTGCCGCAGGTCAACGTCGTCACACAAGGCTGGCGCGCGAGTTTCGATCAGTTCATGGCAGCGCTGGGCGTGGAGTTGCGGCTGCTCAGCGCCGAGCGCAGTCTGGTGCTGGTTGCGCCGATCATTCTGTGTGCCTGCGGGCTGGAGGTGGCTGCTTTTAGACTTGTGCCCGAAGTCTCTTACTCGGCCACCTATGCGAGCCGAACGGCGCACGTGCTGCTCTTATTTTTGTTCGGCATGGCGGTTTTCTACGCGGGCGAGACATTGCACCGCGACCGCGAGACACGCATCGAGCCGGTCTTATGGAGCGTGCCCGCGCCGAACTTCGTCCTGCTGCTCTCGAAGTTTGCCGCCACGTTGCTACTGGCGCTGGCGCTCATTACGCTGGTCGCTTTAACTGCCATCGGGTTGCAACTTTATCAAGGTCACACGCCGCTTGAACTGCAAACTTACTTCAAGACCTACGCGCTGATTTCAGGGCCGAGCATAGTTTTCATGCTGGCCGCATCCATCGCCTTGAATGTGCTGTTGCGCGATAAATATCTGACGTATGCGGTGAGCCTCGCCATCGGCGGCGGGTTTTATTATCTGACCAGCCAAGGCTATCACAACTGGCTTTATAACCCTGTCTTGTATCAACTCTGGACGCCGGCCGATTTAGTCAACGGTGGGGACAAGTTAACACGAATACTGATTCATAGAGTTTACTGTGGCGCGCTGTCAATCTTGCTGTTGGCGCTCGCGCACCTCTGCTACGCGCGCAAATTGGCGACAGGCTTAAGGGTGCAGGGGCATCTGAGCGGCGCGGGCTGGTCAATACTCATCGCGACTTTTGCGGCGGCCGTCGCCGGCCTCACAGGTTTCATCATCAACGCTGGCCGGTAACGGCCCGGTCGTGTCAATCCTCGCCGCCGGTGACGAGCGTGCGGCGGAGTTCCGTCAATTGGGGCGAGTGGATGATGAACTGTTCTGTGCCGAGTTTGATCTTGAGACTGTTGGCATTCGTCATCTGCGATAGATCGTCGGGCGGCATGTTGAAGCCGATGATCTCGCGTTTGAGCGGAATCGTCCCTTGCACACCGCCGGTCGCTTCGACCAACTCCGTTTGATAATTCGCGCGCGCGTAAGAGTACTGATAGCCTTCGGCGTTGATCTCGATCTCTTGCACAGCATTAAGCCTATCGGCCTCCTGCCGCCCGGCGAGCGATTGCGCGAACAGATAGACCTGCGCCAGATCGGTCGTCGTCGTGCCCTTGTAGACCAGTTGGAAGATCAACATCACTTCCCGCACGGGCGCGCCCTTGCTGCCCGCGGCTTTAGTTTCAGCGCGCGTGCGGAGCGGAATGTCCACGTTCACGTAAGTAACGTTGAGCGCGCGGTCATAGCGCCGGCGCTGCATCGGCGGCGGCACGGCCGACTTCTCCGGCTTCTTCAGCGAAGGATTTTTCTGCTCGTCCCGCGCCGGCTGTTGCGCGCTGACCGGCCCTACCAGCGTAGCGCCGCACAGGTACAGCGCAGCCAAGATAAGTTTCACAGATCGCATGTTCGTAATTTCTTGAGTCACCCTTGCAACACTCACATTGATTTTAAGATCGTGCGCCAACGAGCGCGCCCCGCTTCGTCGAAGAGAACGACGCGCACCGTGCGGACGAACTGGGGTTGAAAAGAGGCGAAGGTGCGCATGGCCTCTAGAATTAACTTGGCGGCCAAATCCATCGGCACAGCGCCCACGCCTGTGCCCAGCGCGGGGAAGACGACTGAGCGCGCCTGTCGTACTTCAGCGCCCAACAGCACACGCAGAGTGCAGCGTTGCAGACAGACCGCCCCACTCATCGCCGAGACCGCGTGCGCGACCCAACGGGCCTGTAATTGGCCCGCACCTGTCCAAACCACTTCGCCCATCGAGACCGGCGCGTGTTGCATCGCCTCTTGTTCAACCGACGGCCCCGCCGCCCGGCCGAGCGCGGCCGCCACGCCCAAGTCCATCTCCATTGCAGAGTTCGCCGCGTTGACAATCACATCGCTCACACTGGTCGTGATGTCGCACACTGCCAACTCGATGTGGAGCGGGCCGACGCGGGCCTCGTCCTGCCCGATGCGGACAAGCTGCGGCGGCGGCTCGGCCACAACTTCGAGCACGCGCGCAAGTGCTTCGGCTGTCTGATAGCGTTCGTCCGGTTTTTTCCGCAGCGTCCGCTCGATGACCGAGCAGAGATAAGCTTCCGCCGGATTGGTCGAGGCCGGCGCTTGATAAGGCTGGTCGATATGTGCGCGGGCCATCTCTTCGACGCTGTTCGCCTCGAAGGGCGGCGCGCCGGTCAGCAAGAGATGCCCCGTCGCTCCCAGCGCGTAGATGTCCGTGTGGCGGCCCATTTCACCTCTGAGCCATTGTTCCGGGGCCATGAACATGGGCGTGCCGGTCAGCAGTTGCTCTTCCTTAACTCGGGCCGCGTCCACGGCGATGCCGAAATCACCCACCGTCGTGATCCCACTGCCGGTTAGAAATAGATTGGCCGGTTTGACATCACGATGGATCACGCCCGCTTGGTGAATGGTGTGCAGACCGTGGGCCGCGTCGATCAGGATGTGGCAGATCGTATTCATCGGCAGCCGCCAAGCGCCCGCCTGTAGATACTTGACCAACTCCGCCAGATCGATGCCGTCGATATAGCGTTGAATCACAAACGGCACGCCCGCCTCCACGCCGGCATCGATGACGCCGACCACGTGCGGCGAGACCACGCGGGCGGCCAGATGCGCCTCCGTGAAGACATCCGGGTGCGCGCTGACCTTGAAGGTCTTGATGACCAGCGGCATCCGCAAGATGCAATGGCTCGCCAGATAGGCCGCGCCCATCGCCCCTTCGCCCAACACACTGTGCACGAGCAGCCCGCGAAAAGATTTTTGGTCATCGAGCGGCAACGCGTGCGCAGCTTCGGGCGCAGGTGTGTTTTGCAGGTCGGCAGATCGCACCGTCTCGGCGTGCTCGTCAGAGCGTGCCTGCCGCGCCGCCGCGCCCGCCTGTGCGAGGCCCACGCCGCACTGGCCACAGAACGACGCCCCTTCGTCTAAGGCGTGCTCGCATCGCGGACAGTTCATCGCTCGTCTCCGTTGGCCGGAAAATTTAACAGGCGCGGCCGGCAGTTTACATAGAGGGCAACCGCCGGCTGCATCTTACCACTAGCCTGAAGCACAGAGGCTGTCGATCCTGCCTTGTTGGATCGCGCGTTGGGCCAACGCACCGCAGGCGCGCACTAAAGCGGCGAGGTCGGCAAAGCGCGCGTCCGTCGTGTAGCCCTGGCGATAACGGAAATAAATCTGCTGCACGATGCCGGCGATCTTCAACAGCCCGTAAGCAAAATAGAAGACGACGTGGTCAACTGCGCGCCCGCTCAGACGCGCGTAAGCTTCGAGCAGTTCGCGGCGGCTTAAGTTGCCGGGTAGCGCCGTCAGCCCAAAGCCGCACCGTTGCCACTCTTCGGGGTCGTCCCCATCAACCCAGTAGGCGAGCGTTGTGCCCAAGTCCATGAGCGGGTCGCCGATGGTCGCCATCTCCCAATCGAGCACGGCCACCACGCGCGCCAGATCAGACGGCGCGAAGACCACGTTGTCATACTTGTAGTCGTTGTGAATGAGCGCGCGCGCCGAATCGGCCGGCGCATGTGCGCTCAACCAGCGCGCTAGTTGTTCGATGGCCGGCACGTCGTCTGTGCGCGCGTTGTAATATCTTTTCGTCCAGCCCTCAATCTGCCGGGCGACGTAGCCCTCTGCACGGCCAAGCTCACCCAAGCCTGCCGCCGCATAATCGACGCCGTGCAACTCCACCAGATTTGTAATAAACGACTTGGACACTTGCCGCATGACCTCCGGCGACAACGTCAACTCACCGGGCAAGCGCGCGCGCAGGATGACACCCTCGACGCGCTCCATCAGATAGAAGGGCGCGCCGAGGATCGTCTCATCAACGCAGTACAGCACAGGGCGCGGGACTTTCGGATAGATGGGGCGCAGGCGCGACAGGATCAGAAATTCGCGCCCCATGTCGTGCGCCGTCTTAACCTTCGCGCCGAAGGGCGGCCGCCGCAGCACGAACTCTTTGCCCCCAACGCGCACCAGATAGGTCAAATTAGAAAAACCTGCCGGGAACTGCTCGACCGTCAACGCCCCCTCAAGCTCAGGCATCTGCGTGCGGAGATAGGCGAGCAGACGCGCTTCGTCCAACTGCTCACCGGCCCGCACGGCGCGCGCCTCGTCCCGTAACTGTTCCGGCCAGTTCATACACGCTCAACTTAATTCAAGCCTGACACAATCAAGCTCAATCACGATTGGAGTTGAGGCCAGCCCTCTTGGATTCACTTTCACTGCGACTAAACTTAATCATATCCGCATCTGTCAGGTCGAAATAGCGGTCGATAGCGGTATTAAATAGACTAAGGCTTGATAACACGTCAAATCAGCATATTATCAAGCCTTGGTCTATTTAATCAGTAGTTAGATTGCTTGTTGAATGTTCTGATAAAATACTTGCTTATGCCAGCAATTCTAAGAATCGGCCCTTATCGCTTCTACTTTTACAGTCATGAGCCTAATGAGCCGCCACATATTCATATTGATCGTGATAATCTATCTGCAAAGTTTTGGCTGGAACCGGTAGACTTAGCTCGTAATTTGGGGTTTAGCTCAAGAGAGCTACGAAGGTTACAATCGCTCGTAATGGAGCACCAAACAGAGTTATTGGAGGCTTGGAATGGGTATTTTGGCATTGGCGGCTGATGAGCGTGTCTCAGGCGTAGAGTTTATAGAGGATGCATTGAGTGTCGCTCTCATGGATGGACGCGTAATCATTGTACCGCTCGTTTGGTATCCAAGATTATTGGCTGCTACGGAGACAGAACGGAATAACTGGCAAATTAGCGGCGGCGGATACGGGATTCATTGGCCTGATATAGATGAAGATTTAAGTACAGAGGGGTTACTTCGCGGAGCACCAGCCCCTCGGAAACATTTAGCGAAAAAGTCCCCCTGGCATTCAGTCAAACAGTCCGTGTATCACAACAACTCTGGATGCAACACTGGTAATAATATTGATCCTCAAGACATTCGGCAGGGAACGGGGAGCAAACCGCTATGTCAAGAGTGCAATAGACTCAATCAAGTTGGACAATAGACCGCAATCTAACAACTCATTGAACCCGACCGCTCGATAGTAACTCATTCATCGTTGTCTTCTCCGATGTGGCTTGTGTGCTGCTCGCTCGCGGCGGGTGAGACCCGGCGTTAGATCGCCACATCAATGCCGTAATTGCGTAGCACGCTGCGCGCTACGACCGCTTTGTGGACTTCGTCCGGGCCGTCGTAGATGCGGGCGGCGCGCTCGTGCCTGTACCAGTAGGCGAGCACCGTGTCGTCGGTCAGACCGAGCGCGCCGTGCACTTGAAGCGCGCGGTCGAGCACCTGCTGCATGATGCCGGCCACGTAGAACTTGATGAGCGAAATGTCCGTGCGCGCCGCCGCCGCGCCTTCCGCCTCAATGCGCGCGGCCGTGTGCAAGACCAGCAGACGCGCGGCGCTGATCTCAGCGCGGCTCTCAGCGATCCAAGCCTGTACGCTCTGTCGGCTGCCTAAAGGCACACCGGGCGACAACTGTCGGCTGGCAGCGTGGGCGCACATCAGGTCGAACGAGCGCTCGCAGATGCCGACCCAGCGCATGCAGTGTTGGATGCGCCCCGGCCCGAGCCGCTCTTGCGCGATGCGGAAGCCATCGCCTTCCGCGCCCAGCCGATTCCGTTGCGGCACGTGGCAGTGCTCGTAGACGACTTCGGCGTGGCTCGCGTAATCACTGCCCTCATCGCCCATCACACTGATGTTGCGTATGAGTTTGAAGCCGGGCGTGTCTAAGGGCACGATGATCTGGCTGGCACGTTGATACGGACTCTCTGCGTCCGGGTTGGTCACGGCCATGACGATGGCAAACGCCGCGCCCTCGGCCGATGAAGTAAACCACTTGTGCCCGTTGATGACGTAGTCGTCGCCGTCTTTCGTCGCGCTGGTGCTTAGCCACGTCGGGTTCGAGCCGGGGTGCTCCGGCTCGGTCATCGAAAAACAACTCCGCACGTCGCCCCGCACGAGCGGACGTAAGTACAACTCCTGCTGCTCCGGCGTCGCGTGCGCCAGCAACACTTCCATGTTGCCGGCGTCGGGCGCTTGGCAGTTGAACAGGTAATGGCCGAGCGGCGTGCGCCCCAACTCCTCACTCACGCGCGCGAACTCCGTCAGGCTGAGACCGAGACCGCCATAGGCTTTCGGCAGTTGCGGGGCCCACAAACCCAACGCCTTAACCTGTGCCCGCTTCTCTTGTAAAGCGGGCAGCAACTCGCGGAACGGACGACTCAGGAAATCGCGTTCGAGCGGATAGACTTCCGCGCGGATGAACTCGCGCATCGTTGCCAGCAAGCGCGGGAAGTCATGCTCAGCAGTGTGGCTCATTAGATCACCACACACGGACGCGCGCGTCCGGCGACAGATAGAGTTTGCGCCCCGGTTGTATGTCGAAGGCTTGATACCAAGCGTCGATGTTGCGCACCGTGTCGGCCCGGTATTCGACCGGCGCGTGTCCGTCGGTTAGCAACTGGACGCGCTGCGCTTCAGGTCGTAGCTTGCCGCGCCAGATTTGACCGAAGGAGAGGAAGAAACGCTGTGCGCCGTTAAAGCCCTGCGCGTCCGGCGCGGCCGCCTTATCGCCGTAAGCGTGTTGATAGCCGTCGAAGGCCGCCGAGAGACCGGCCACGTCGGCGATGTTCTCGCTGAGCGTCAGCTTGCCGTTCACGTGCAGACCGGGCAGCGGTTCGTAGGCTGAGAACTCCGCCACCAGTTTGTCGGCCGCTGTGCGAAAGTGCGCGAGGTCTTGTGGCGTCCACCAGTTGAGCAAACGCCCCTGCGCGTCGAACTGGCTGCCCTGATCGTCGAAGCTGTGACTGATCTCGTGGCCGATGACCGTGCCGATGCCGCCGTAATTCTGTGCCGGGTCGGCCGCCGCGTCGAAGAATGGCGGATTGAGGATCGCGGCCGGGAAGTTGAGCGCGTTCTGCAAGGGCAGGTTCAACGCGTTCACCGTCTGCGGCGTTATGCTCCATTCTGATTTGTTGACGGGCTGATTGAGTTTGGCCAGACTCGTGTGATAGTCGAACAACTCGGAGCGCTCGGCGTTACCGAGCGCTTCGCCGCGCACCACCTGTAAGCCCGAATAGTCGCGCCACGTTTCGGGATAGCCGAGACCGACGTAGAGCGTGTCCACCTTCGCCTTGGCTTTGGCGCGCGTGGCGGGCGTCATCCAATCGAGTTTATCGATGCGCTGGCCGAAGGCGGCGATGATGTTCTTGACCATGTCCTGCGCGACGGCTTTTGCTTCCGGCGGAAAATAGCGCTGCACATAAAGCTTGCCGACCGCATCGCCCAGCGCGTTGCTCGTGGCATCGACTGCGCGCTTCCAACGTGCGCGCTGTTGCGGCGCACCATTGAGCGCCGTGCCGTAGAACTTGAACGACTCGTCGGCGAAAGCCTTAGGCAGTAGGCGTGCGTTGCGATCAAGCACGTGGAAAGTCAGATAAGCTTTCCAGACATCGAGCGGCTGACTACCGACCAGTGCGGCGCTGCCCATGATGCCGCCCGGATGCCAGACCATGATCATCGGCTGCTGGGTGAGACCCGCCGCCTCGAAGTAGCTCGGCCAATCAAGCCCCGGCGCTTTCGTCGCAAATTCTTTTAGCGGCCAAGGATTGTTCGCCTTAAGCACGTCCATCGAGTCTGTGCGACTCACGTGCGCGTCCGCGATCTTGCGTTCGAGATCGTAGATGCGCGTTGCTTGATTATCGGCATCGGGCACGTTGGCGAGTTTTAAGAGCGCCGCGATGTGTTCCTTGTATTTCGCTTGCAGCCCCACGTCATTCGCGTCCGTGCCGCGATAGTTGTCGCGGTCGGGCATGCCGAGTCCGCCTTGCAACAGGTAAGGCACATTGTGCGCCGGGTCGTTGAGATCGGGCGAGACCCAGAGACCGAACAGTCGATCCGTGTGGAAGTTTGTGTTGTTGAGCGGATCGACATCGGCGCGCAACTCGCTGCCGAGTATGCGCGCGAGCGCGGTCTTGTCAGCGACTGCGTTGATCTGATCAAGCTCGGCCTGGATGGGCTTTAGCCCCAAGCCTTCGATTGCTTGCTCGTCCATGTAGGCGTCGTAGTAGTCGCCGATCTTGCGCACTTCCGAGTCGGCGGCGGCGTTCGCCTTGCCCGCATCCTGAATCAGATCGGCGGTGCGCTTATTGGCCGCTTCGGCGAGGATGGCGAACACGCCCCAACTTGAGCGGTCTTCAGGGATCGGCGTGTTCTTGAACCAACCGCCATTGGCATAGCCGAAGAAGTCGTCGCCGGGATTGACGCTCTTATCCATGCCCGCCACGTCAAGCCCATGCGCCTGCGGCGCAATCCCCTGTTCGCTCGCACGATTACCTTGATCGCCCGCGGGCCGGGTACAGTTAGTCAACAAGAGCGTGGTCAACAAGACGAACTTCCAATAATGTGTGCGCATAAAGTTCCTCGCCGTTCTCAAGTCTGTGGGGCGTAGCTGCCGGAGAACTCTATTATAGTGTGGGTCAAAATCAAAAGGTTAACAGCCCTAGCGTTATCAGCAGAACGGCGTTTATGATTGATACACGCATGTTAAGTTTTGGTTGCTATGGGGGCCGCCGGGTCGGTCAAGTATGTGGCGGACTGTCTGAGATAACTTAAGCCGAGCTTGGGAATATTTTATGTCCAGCTTAGATGAGAGCGCGCCGCCGCAAGCAGCAATGAGCCGGTCGTCTGCATGGAGTCCGTTAGCGCAGCCGCTGTTTCGAGCCTTGTGGCTCGCGGCGGTGGCGTCGAACGTCGGGACGTGGATGCACAATGTCGGGGCGGATTGGTTGATGACGACGCTCGCGCCGTCGCCTTTGATGGTCAGCCTGATGCAGACGGCCGAGAACGCTCCGTTGTTTCTGCTGGCATTGCCGGCCGGCGCGCTCGCGGACATCGTTGACCGTCGCCGCCTGCTGCTCTGCACGCAAGGCTGGATGCTCGTCTCGGCCGTGGCGCTAGGTCTGTTGACACTCATCGGGCTGACGACGCCGTGGGTTTTACTACTGCTGATCTTCTCGCTCGGTCTCGGCTCTGCATTGAACGCGCCCGCGTGGCAAGCGATTGTGCCGGAGCTAGTGCCCCGCTCTGAGTTGGCTTCGGCGGTCGCATTGAATAGCGTCGCGTTCAACATTGCGCGGGCGGTGGGGCCGGCGTTGGGCGGGTTCGTCGTGGCGGCGGTCGGCTCCTGGGCCGTCTTTCTGTTGAACTCGCTGTCGTTTATCGGCGTGCTGTTCGTCCTCTACCGCTGGCGACGCGAGCCGTCGGAGAGCATTTCGCCGACCGAGCGTGTCATCGGCGCGATGCGAGCCGGCGTGCGTTACGTGCGCCACGAGCCGGAACTGCGCGCCGTGCTGGTGCGCACCGGTGTCTTCGTCAGTTGCGCGAGCGCGTTGTGGGCCATGCTGCCGTTGGTGGCGCGGCAACAACTTGGCCTCGGCGCTTTCAGTTACGGCGTCCTGCTGGGCGGACTCGGCGCGGGGGCGATCCTCGGCGCGATTATCTTGCCCGCGCTCCGGCGGCAGGTGTCCATCAATCTCTTAATCATCTGCGGCACGATTCTGTTTGCGTTGGCGACAGCCGTGCTGGCGACGGTGCGCAACTTTGCGCTGCTCTCAATCGTGATGATCGGTGGCGGCATTGCGTGGATGGCGTTGATGTCCAGCTTCAACATCAGCGTGCAGACGCTTGTGCCGGCGTGGGTGCGTGCGCGCGTGTTGGCGATCTACCTGCTCGTCTTCTTTGGCGGCATGGCGTTGGGCAGTGCGTGTTGGGGCGTAGTGGCGACGCACGTCGGCATCTCAAATGCGCTGCTGTGTGCGGCCGTAACCTTGCTCGCCGGGCTGGTCGTCGCTTATTTCTTCCCGCTGCGGGTGGGCGGCGAACTTGATCTTGAGCCGTCGCTGCACTGGTCAGAGCCAATCGTCGTGAGCGAGCCGCATCCGGAGGCCGGCCCCGTCCTGGTCACGGTCGATTACCAGATCGAGCCGAGCCGGGCGGATGAGTTTGTCGCCGCGATGCATGAAGTGAAAAGAATTCTCCGGCGCGACGGCGCAATGCGCTGGGGCTTATTTGCCGACCCCGCGCAGCCGGGCCATTTCATCGAAACATTCTTAGTCGAATCGTGGGCCGAACACATGCGCCAGCACGCGCGCATCACCAACGAAGACAGGGGCGCGCAAGAGCGCGTCCGCGCCTTCCACGTGGGCGATGCGCCGCCGGTCGTCACACATTTGATCGCACAGGATTTCGCGAAACGTGCCGCGCTTAAGTAAGCACTCTCTGCATGACCATGCATCTTTCCCAAGTCGCGCACGCTGGTCAGCCGGCGATGGAGACCGCGCCCAATCTGTCGGGGCCCGCACCCGCGCCCGCAGCCGTCGCGCAGCTGCTCGCTACGATCTTTCGTGGGCGGCGCGTCGTCAACATGGAGCGGTTGGCCGAAGGTCTGTGCAACTTCAATTACAAAATTGATTTCGACCCGCCCGCCGAACCTGTCGTGCTGCGTATCTACGGGCGCGACCCGGCCGCTTGCCGGAAGGAGGCTGATCTTTTACGCCTGCTCCACGACCCGATCCCCGTGCCCGAAGTCCTACACGTCAACGCGCAAGGCTGCAACGAGGTCGGCCCGTTTATCGTCATGCGCTATGTGGCCGGTCTCACGTTCCGGCAACTAAAGAGAACGGGCGCGGCCGCAGCCATCGCGCAGGCCGCCGCGGCCATCGGCGAGACGCTCGCCGCCATCGGCCGTTACACCTGCCCTCTGAGCAGCACGCTCGCGACCGGCCCTGCGGTCAACAATCAAGCCTTGCAAGCGGCGCATGCGATCCCGGAAATGATCGACGCCAGTCTCGCCAGCCCGACGCTGTGCGCGCGGCTCGACGCGCGTGCGCGTGCGTGCGTGCACGCGCTTGTCTGTTCGCGCGCAGAAGACCTCGCCCGCCTGCAAACTGAGACGCGCCTCGTGCATCGCGACTTCAACAACCGGAACATACTTGTGCGCGAGACGCGTGGGCGTTGGACTGTGGCCGCGGTCTTAGATTGGGAGTTCGCTGTGTCAGGCTCGCCCATGTTCGACATCGCGAGCTTTCTGCAATATGAGCGCAGACACAGCCCCGTGCGCGAGCCGCACTTCTCACTCGGTTATGAACGCGGCGGGGGCCGACTGCCCGCCGGTTGGTGGCAACTGGCCCGCATCATCAATCTCGCCAGCCAATGCGAGACCTTGACGCGCATGGACGTACCGCCCGCGCTCATCGCCGAGGTGGCCGAGTTGGTGCGGGCCACAGTTGAAGAATATCCAATGGCAGTTTAGCAGTCGCCAGTGGCCACACGTTGCGACTGTTTGCTAACACTGGCTACGTGGTTTCCCTCGGCGACATATTTCCCCTCCACTCACCTCGGCAGTATAATCTGGTTGAGTATGACTTTAGATTTTCGGTGTAGCCCGGCTGAGCAGGTATGAGCCGCTAGAAGGAGAGAAACGTTGGCAGCAGGTGAACAAGAATCGCGTGCGAGCGAGGGCGGGGTCGGTAGTCAGGCGACCCCAGAGGTGATCGAGTCTTGGCTCGAAGTCTATAAACTGTTTCAGGAGGCTACGGGCGAGCGGCGCGAACGGCTGCAACAAGTAGCGGAACGGCTCGGCGTCACCTACAAGATCGCCCGCCGCCGGATGCGCAACTACGAGGCGATGCACGGGCTGAAGACGCTCATGCCGCCGGGCACACAACCCAAAGAAAAGCAGCGGGCGCCGACCGCGCCGACCGCCGCCGCCGACGGCGCAGACCAAGTGCTGCGCTGCAACGATTGCGGGCAGGACTTCACTTGGAGCGCGGGCGAACAGGCTTACTATCGTGAGCGAGGTTTTGATCAGCCGCGCCGCTGCAAGCCCTGTCGGCAGGCGAAGAAGGCGCGGACGGCTGGTTAAGTTTGCGCGCAAAAGGACATAGTTAATCCGGCTCGGGCCGGTTAACTTCGCGGGCGGACTCGCCCCGGTCTGGCTGGCGCAAGGATTGAAGGCGGGCCGAGACCTGATTGCTTAAGCGTTCGCTCGCGGCGCGTGGCGGGGTCGGCGCATCGAGGATAGTTTCAAACCATGAATCGCGCGTAGTCGTTGCCCCTTGTGCTTGATCAAGCGTCTGCCTATTTGCGCCGTCAGCGGCCGGCTCCGGCGCAGGTGTCTGGGCTGATCGCTCGGCGGCGGCGGCTTGCTCTTTCAAGCTACTCAATTCGTCAGCGAGGTTCAAGGCGACAAGGATGGCGACCTTGGCGACATCGTGCGTTGTGAGTTGCAGCGCCACTTGCTGCATCCGCTCATTGACCAGCGCGGCGATCCGTTCGATGTGCTCGGCCCCGGCATGCGCACGCAGGTTGAATGGCTGACCGAAGATGGTGACAGCGACCGCCGCACTCGGCGCGCCGTTATTGTCTTTGTTCGTCATCGCCGATCAATGCCCGCCTGCTCTGTTGTGATTGTCATGTAGCGGCGGCATTATCTCATATTAAACAACTTGATTCATATCAAAGTATTGCCTGAGCCACGTCGGGCTGACTTGAGCACGGGGGCACGGGCGTGCATGCTGGGAGAGGGCTTGATGAGTTCACGAAATATGCAGGAGCACGAACTGACGCGTCTGCTTGAAAATAATCGCCAATGGGCCGCGGCCATCACGGCGCGTGAGCCGCAGTTCTTCGCGCGATTGGCGCAGCAACAAGCGCCAGAGTATCTGTGGATCGGCTGCGCGGATAGCCGAGTGCCCGCCAACGAGATCGTCGGATTGATGCCCGGCGAGATGTTCGTCCACCGCAACGTGGCGAACGTCGTCACGCACACAGACCTCAACTGTCTGGCCGTGATTCAGTACGCCGTCGAAGCGCTCAACGTCAAACACATCATCGTCTGCGGTCATTACGGCTGCGGCGGGGTGCGGGCGGCCTTGGCGGACAGCAAGCTGGGCTTGATCGATAACTGGCTGCGGCACGTGCAGGACGTGCGCGAGAAATACGCGGCGCACTTGACCGCGATAGCTGACGAGACTGAGCGGTTGAACCGTCTGTGCGAGCTAAACGTGATCGAGCAGACCGTCAACGTTTGCCAGACCACGATCCTGCGAGGGGCATGGGCGCACGGGCAAGAGGTCACCGTCCATGGTTGGATTTACGGACTACACGACGGCCGCCTGCGCGACCTAGACATCTCAATCGCCGGCCCCGAAGAACTGCGCACCCGTTATCAGCACATTCGGGCCGGACTTTATGCTTCAGCCGACAAGCTTTTTGTAGGTTCGCGCATAAAGTGAAAATGGGTTCGCGCATATACTGAAAAAATCCGGTGCTTTTCGTGCATATAGCGAAAAATTCTAAAAGCTGAGTGGTGTTCGTCAAAAGCCCCCTCTTCGCCAGAAGGCCAATGAGGGCGACCAACATCAGTGCTTCGGAATAATCTTCCGCGCCGCTTTTTGTCTCCTGCGCCCAAGGCTCGATGTCGCCCGAGAAGTTTAAAAGCGGCTTCATTGTGTGGCTTCTCGTCCGGGCCTTTAAACTTGGGAAGGAGCTTATATTTCAGCGTACGCTAGAGCATCAGAGCGTCGGGCGATTCATTATCTAAAACTACACTGTTCAAATTATAGGGGTCGAACGTACATGAAATTGCGATGATAGTCCGGATTCCAAGCCGCGCAATAAACGCGGCCTTGATTCGTGGGCTCAGGGTCATAGATATATAACCAATTCTTATCTCCCACTTCGGCCCTGAAACCGCCGACCGCGCGGGCGTGAATGGAGTCGCCTGTCTTAAACGGACGATCCGCGAGGATTTCAATCTGCGCTTCCACAAATGAGGGGTCTGTGTCTAATGTAGCTTTAAGTGTTCTACCGACCAGCCTATTGAGTCCATCTACCTGATGCTCAGGAGTTGCACCGTCGGATCCTGTCTGCATTTCACCGGCAATCTCAGCCTGGCTCTTCTCTTCATTACCATGCTGTTTCAGGATCATTTGCGCCGCAGCAGCGGCACAGCGCACGTCTGTTTTCTGCGGGATCAGGTCTAAGGCCGGGGTTGTTATCCTCTCTTTCGGCATGGAATCTCTGGTGGCCCTCCTTATAGCACCGGGCAAATCTTTACGAGACTTTGGCAGTGCCGGAAGTAAGGCCATGTTCCGCTTCCATAACCAGCGGAGATGAGCGATTGTAGAGCGCACGACTATGTCATACGGCGACCAGACCGCAGTCAACGACTCGGGGTTTTCCTGAGGCTCATAAGGCTCGACTGGGATAATGGTAAAATCCACCAGCTTAATAACAAATTTAGCGTCGGGATTGGTTCGCGAATAACATAGGATTCCGAGATTCGGGTAGTTATAAGACACCAGCCTGACATCCTCTTCACCGTCTACGATTAATGGTTCCAAATCCGGGTGATTCCGAAGCTCCGCTAGCGCGCTCTCTTTAAGAGCTTCAAAATTCATGGCAGGCCCCGCGTAAACACAATGCACCTGCGTCCGAAGCAAGTCGCTGGCGGCAGTGCGGACACGCCATTCGTTACCGGAACCGATGTCTATTGTCTGATCACGCAACAACAGTAGGCCATCGACATCATAAATATCGTCGCTCCTCCAGTTCAATAACGCAGGCCCATCTACAAACGCCCCCTCTGGTAATGCGTCAAGCGGAAACAATAATTCGCGCGGTACGGATCTCAGATGGGACGAAGGCTCTGCTTCTGTATCAGGAAGAGTGATAAAGGACAGCATCTGCTTCGTCGCTATCTCTTTACACTCCTGCTCGCTCAAAAAATTAGGATCGAGTCGCGGCACACTTCCCTCCTTCAAGCACGGCGCGGTTCGTCATTAGCTAAACGCCCGCGTTGTATTAGCACTAGAGTATTTCGAGTATTGACGGCTCGCTAAGAGTCGAGCCGTCGCAGCAATCAGGTATTTGCCCCGTCAAGCGTCATAACCTGACAGGGAATGTCGGGAGTGCCCGCTTCGCCCCTGTTTCGTCGGCTCGCTACTGAATCCGCGAGGCCGGAGTCGGAAACGGAGTCACTGTTTAAATTGAGAGGAAGAGCAGGCACAAGTTTGAACCTCGCGGCATCGGGTATTGGTGTCGCGGAAAGCACCTTGTAGAACTCTTTGAGTTCATCGTGTTGATCGAGTTGTTCCACTGGGGGCGGCTCCAAGTAGAGAGGGGAGTTGTTAATGTAAATCTCGTGCGTGGTATTTGCCCCCTTCTCGAGTGTCAAGACGTACTCTCTTTCCTGATCAAGAGATTGCCACTTCATCACGACTGCCTGACCTTCTGGGGCAAGGAACACACTCGCTCTGGCGACAGCCCCTATTCTTTTGAACCTCACGTCGCCCAGTCCCCCACCCGTACGCTTAAAATCAAACACACCGCTCGCTTTCATAGCAGTTCGGAAGAAATACTCACCGCCTCGCAGCCTGATGACGTGATGAGAGTTAAAGATTGGGGGGTTAAACTCCGTTCTATGAAAGAGCGGCCCCTCCAGATTCAAAATCCAGCGAAAGTCTTCATTCGGCGGATTTTTCGGCGGCACGTCGCGCGGATCAAACAGGTCGCCCGACTCATAGTTGATCGGATCAAACGTTCTACAACTCCAAGCGGCAGGAGAAGCCACGGATGTGCTGAGTTCTATTAACATGCCTTCTCGCTGTCGAAAGTTTAGGGGGCCGACATGTCTCATCCTAATGATGTCGGGCTTGCCCGCTACTTTCGTCCTAACCTCGATGGTGAGAACGTGATTAGTGGCGAGTTGGTTGACCGCAACCTCGCAAGTTGCGCTATCCTCCGAGCGCAGGAGAAGTTGACCGCTAAAGAAGATTTCAACGTCGGGCACGTCACTCGGCACGGTCGCCAAGTCTCTCAGTCTGAACGGCATGAATGTATCCTCCAGTGAGTTTGACCAGTCAAGAGCATCTATGTCGTAAAGCTTTGCGCTTCAAAGCCCTCAGTCTGTATGTTACCTGCCGGGTTTTTGTTACCACTTTTAGTATTCGGTGTATCCGCCGATGGCGGTGAAGGCCGCCCAGTAGTACGGCTGGCGGTAGCGGCTGTCCTCGCCTCCGAGCATTTCGAGCTGGGCGCGCCTGAGGGCTTCGGCGGTGGGGACGCGATCGAGTACGCGGTGACGGTGGAGGTTGACCATCAGCCTCTCTGTACTCGGCGAATCAACCGGCCAGAGGCTCGCAACTACGAGCGGGACGCCCGCGGCGATGAATGGGCGCGCGACGCTCACTGCCCCTTCGCCGCGATACTGGTGCTCGACGCCGGTCTGGCATGCCGAGAGGACGACCAGCCGCGTTAGCGGCAGCTTCATCTTATAAATCTCATAGACCTGCCAGACGCCGTCGCCCTCCTTGTCCGACGCCTCCTTAGCCTGCCCCGACGCAAGCACCATCTTCGAGAACATGCTGGAACGTTCGTCCACCACGTAATGCAGCGCGAAGTGCGCGACGTTCGCCCTCGCCATCTCGCTTCTGACAGTCCGCTCGGCGGCGGCGTCATCCAGCAGGATGCGGTGTGGTTTGTAGAAGTTCGCTACTGCTTCGGCCTCGCTTCTCGCGGAAGGCAAACGTCGCAGTGCGGGGAAAGCGGCACCGTCGAAGCTCGGGTCGCCGACGCTGAGCAGCCGCTCCTCGCCCCCCCCTTTACGACGGGCCTGCTCTGAGCAGTCAACGAATATAGTGGAACTCGGTGTCGTCTCCAGCCTAAAATCCTCCACGAGATATCTGCCCGTGTCCGGGGAGATAAGCGCGCCGAAGGGCACGTAATGAAGAATCTTATCGGGGACGATGCACAGTAGCTTCGTTTTATCGAGGAGCGGCTCGACGGGTGTGATGAGGGCAGCGTAGAGTTCCTTCGCGCCCGTCTCCGCCTCCGGGTCCGTGCCCGTGGGCGGCGCGTTAACCGCTCGTAGATACCCACGAACCTTTTCGCTCAGGGAGCGAGAGTCGAGCGGCACCTCGCGGATCACGACGCCCGTCCGAGTCACTAGCCAGATGAGAAGCTTGTCGTCGAGAGCCGCGTACTGAACGATCTGTGCCTGTTCCGGCATCCGCTGCTGGATCGCCGAAAGGGTCAGCGGCGTGGTGGACGGCAGGCGCAATCCGGGGCTGTCTTCTCCTTCACTGACCTGTGCGCTCTGGCGCATGGCGTCGAGGAGCGACCGCGCCCGGCTCAACTCGGAGTATTCGAAGGCCCGCTGTGGGTCGCGCTTTCTGGATTGCGCGAAGTCCACGGCCACATCATAAGTGCTCTGCTCCACGTCGAAGAAGGTGTTCCGCTGCGCCTCGCTGGTCAGCCCGGAACGGTACTGCTCGAATATATCGAGCACGGACCGCAACTCCGCTTCGGCGTCGTAGTCGTCCCCGCTGGCGATGTATGAGAGGAGCTTGCCCTTCCGCGCGGGGTAGGTGTAGTACGGGTAGTCGAGTTCCTCATACAAGTGGATCGAACGCTCGTAGGACTCAACCGCTTTGCCATAGTTGCCTGCCTGCCTGTACACGTCACCGGCGTGAAGGGATGTGTTCGCCATTATCTCCGTCCCGCTACGCTCGCCCGCAATTTTTCTGCCGGCGTCGAAGGCGAGATCGATGTTCTTCAACGCGGATTCGTGGTCCTTTAAGCTACCGTAGGTCAGCCCTAGGTAGTCGTATGAGCGCGAGATGATCAACGGCCTCTCGGGCTTCATCTTCAGCGCCAGGCGGAGGGCCTCTTTTTGGTATTCGATCGCCGCCTGGTGTACGCCGAGTGCGTTAAGGTTTAGGGCGATCGCTGTGACAATCCCCCACGTCTGTAAAGGCTCGGAGCCCTCTTCGTCCGTCAGCGTCAGGGCGCGGTGAAGGAAGCTCAGCGATTGCCCTTCGTCCTTGACGGCCCTGTACTGGTCGGCAAGCTGGACCAGACTATTCAGTACGCCGATGGTGTCACCCATTTGCTCCGCCTGTTTCAGCGCCTGCCGTGCGTAATCTATCGACTCCGAATACTCGTTCGACGTGAATCGGATGCTCGCCGTGCGGTAGAGGCTCTGGTTGAGGAGCCACCTGTAATTACTGCGTTCACAAGCCGGACGGAGTTGCGCGAAGATGGCGTCGCTTCTTTTAAGGTCCGGCTGAAGCAGGTAGCAATGTCCCATGCGGTACTGAGCGAAAATCGCCTCACACTCGTCCCCGTTCTCTTCAAACGCCTGCTTCGCCTGCGCGTAGTAGCCGAGTGCGTCCTTCACATTTGAGCTTAGAAAGAGTTCGTAGCCCTTCCTCATTTGCTCGCGCGCGAGGAAGAGCGCGCGGCACTGCCGCAGGTTTAAGCCGCCGTAGAAGCTGGCTAGGTCGGACGTGTAGGCGTCGCCAGCACTTTGGAGTTCCAGACGGCCCACGTACGCGAGCAGCTGAATTTTGTCGCCGCGGGCCGCGTTCCCGTCCTGCTGCCCCGCGTCGAGGTAGGAGTCGAGAAGTGCGTTGGTGATCTTATTGCCGCCCGAGGTGTAGTTGCGGCGTATCACTTCCCACGCCGCGCCATCGTCGCCGCGCTCGTAAGCGTTAAGAAAATCCCGCAGAGGCTGCCCCTCATCCCGCGAAGCTTTATTCCGCTGCTTCTCAAGCTCCGTGAGGTGCTGGCGTGCCTCGTCCGCCCACTTGGAGTTCGGGTCTTTAGCCAGGTACTGCCGCCAGTCGCTCTCGGCTTGCTCCGGGAGCCCCATCTCCCGATAAAGTAACGCGCGGTTGAAGAGAGCCCCGAGGAGAGAATTGTCCAGTTCCAACGCTCTGTTCAGGTGGGAGAGACTCGTGGCAAATTCTTTGATCTCTTCGCCGTGCTCTGAGTCCGAACCCGCCCTCCCCATCTCCAGCAGGGCCGCCCCGAGGTCTGCCTGGGCCTTAGCGTTGTCCGGGTCGAGACCCAGCGCTGCGTTAAACTGGTCGATGGCTTTATCAAACTGGCGCGCGGCGAGGTAATACTGTCCGAGCGCGCGATGGGCTTCGGCGGTCGGCCGCTCCGCAACCGCGCCGAGCAGGAGGCTAGCGGCGCGATCGCGCTGGACGTAGTTAACCCTCTCTCCCCCGCCCCGCTGCTGCGCCGCGGGCGCGTAGCCGAAATCCGAGATGCGCGCCTCGACGGGCCTTTGCTCGCTGTAGGCGGACTGGAGAGCTATCAGCCCTTTATTTACCTCTGATTGGTTTTGGGAGACTCGCCAGACAATCACGCCGAGGCCGATGATGAGAATCGCGGCGGCTGTGGCAGGTAGGTAAACTCTGTATAACTTCCTCGCCCAGCCCAGTTCGGCTTTCCGCTTCTTCAGCGCTAGAGCGAATCCGAGCTTGTCTTGCCGCACCTGTGACTTCAGGAAATACTCTTTGAACGGCTGACGGTCGGAGGCGGGCAAATCGTCTTCCACATACCGGTCTATTAATTCGTCGGCAACAATATCCAACGCCTCCGAGTAGTTAGCGTCGGAGAGGAGGCGCAACTCCACCTGCTCCTCGTCCGCTTCGGCGAGTTGGCCGAGCAGGTATTGCCTGAGCTGTTGTTGCTCCTCGGGGGTTACAGCTACCGCGTCGAGACCCTTTTGCGGTGACCCAATTCGTCCCCTCAGCTGATTTTGGTCTTCCTGCGCTATGACTAATGCTCCTTATTGAGGTCACTGGACGGCTGCCGCCTCTTTAACAATGCTCTCGGAGCCGCCTTTTGTTTTTCCACGAGATTCCTGACACATTGGCGAACGCACTTTTCTAAATCGCGCCGAGTGTGGTGCGCCCTCGTTCGCAGAGCGCCGGTGGTTATGTCCATCTCCTCTGCCATCCGCTGGTGGTGCTCAATCTTGTCTTTTCTCTCGTAAAGGTAATAGTCCAATATCAACTCGCGCTTCTCGCCCGGTAAAAGCTTAAGACACTTGAGCAGGCACTCGTACTCGTCGCTTCTGACTGTCGCCTGCGCCAGATCTTCGGGGATGTTGCCAGTCGTGATCTCCTTGCGCCGCCTGGCCTCGTGAATAATGTTGCGGGCCACGCCGTAAAAATACCGTGCCTTCTCCCCTTCGTACGCCTCCCGGATCTCCGGCAGTTTCTTTACGACACGGTCTATCGTCTGGTCAGCTAGGTCTTCGGCGTCATTAAAGCCCTTAGAGATGAAGATTCTTATTAAGCCGGCGCGGATGATTTCATATTGCTGCCCCGGGTCAGGGCCTAACCAATCAAGCAGGTCGTCGAATGAAGCCAATTATCTCCTCATCTATACGCGCGCCTTGAGAAAGATTCTGGTAAGGCCCGTGTGGACGGTGTGAGCGCGCTGAAATCGCGTAGCGAAATTATCCCAAGATACCTATTGATAGCAAGATTTTTTGCCTAGCCCTATTGTAAAAGTGTAGCCACCGAGTCTTTATGCTCCACTCCCCCGCGTCCTCAGCCAACAGCTTTAACTTTCTCTGCTCATCATCAATGCCTCCTCGCCGAAGGGCAAAAAATTTCTTTTTCCGCAGACACATTTTCGCCCCCGCCAGCCATAGGAAGGTAGAAGGGCCGGCCCAAAGCTATGCCCCAGTTCATTGGGAAGCGTCTCCTGCGCGGGCGGAAACCGTGCCGGTACCGGAAACCTATCCATTTATGGTGATGAAGAGGATTTCGCACACCCGCTTCGCCAAAAGAGGAGAAAGCGAACGATGGAAAGAATCAACGTTGGAACGTACAGGGTTAAGCCCAGCGAAACGATCAGGGTCGAGGTTCGCGCCGTGCATGTCCAGAACTTTGAGACCTACACGGTTGATGATGCGCCTAAAGACACTGTGTCGGATGACCCGCGGGCTTACGAATTCGAGGTCACAGTCCCCCCCGGCTTCCCCCACCGCACCACGATGACCGGCTTCTTCCCAGACGACGCGCCCGATGACGCGAAGTACGAACTCTTCATCTCGGGCGACATGGGCGGCGGGACGTTCACCGGCCCCGAAATCAGGAAGACAGACCTCAGCATGGACTGCAACATCACCTTCCACTGCGAGGAATGAGACTCGAAGCGAGGGCCGGGCCGGCGTTCGCGCCACAACTCTCAGGAGAAATCACCATGCCCAAACATTTAGCCGACTGTCCTGACCGCGCGCCCCGCTCACGCAGGGCGCTCCGTATTCTCCTGGCGCTATGCCTCGGCGTGCTGAGCCCCGCCGCGCCCCTCATTGCGCAGCAGCAGGGCGACGCCGCTGCGCAACTCCGCGAACAGATCGCGGCCCTCAGCGCCGCTGAGAAGGACGCGGCCCTACCCGCCGAACTTCGGAGCGCCAACCGCGAATTCATAAACCAGCGCCGCGCGGAACTCCTCGGAATGCTGAAGGAGAAGGCCGCGACGCTGCGCAACTACCTCTCGACCGTCGGGCACCACCTCTCGCCCGCCGAGAAGCAGCCGTTCGAAAAGACGCTCGTGGCCGTCGAGGAGGAGGTCGCGCGCCTCGGGCACGAGGTAGGGCGCGCTGGGGACGAGCGCGCCGCCGCGCCGCCCGCCACAGCCCCCCTGACGGAGACGCCGGACACGGCCTCCGCTCTCCGCGCCTCACGCCGCGGAGCAGGGGCCGCGCCCGCCACTGAGACTAACACTGCGGCCGACGCGCCGCCCGTCGTTGAGGCGGCACCCGCACCGGCCGCGATCCAGTCGGGCTGCTACCCCGACGCGCCGCAACCTTTGCTCCAGGCGGTGAACGCGGCCGCGCAGCGCATCGTCTCCCGGAAAGACCCCGGTGAAGTCTCGACGCAAATCTCCTTCATCCTCCTCTTCACCGTGGCAGACGCGGTCTCGGACGAAGCCGAAGGCGAGCACAGGGAGTTCATCAACCGTATTGACATCCTGCGCGCGAAGCAGGAGACCAAGCGCACCGACAAGCAGCTCGGTGCCTCGGCGCGGGCGGAGGGATCGACGAGCGCGGCCGAGAAGCCGAGCGTCGCCGAGTTGCTCGGCTTCGCGATCGAGCACGGTGCCATCCAGCAGTCCGTCAACGGCACCACCCTGACTCTGAGCACTACACCCTACGCGCTACTCCTCGCGGGTCGCGATGACACCGCCGCGAACTACCGGCAGAACAGCGACTGGACCCGCCTCGGAGTCTCGGCCACCTTCAACATCAGCGACGAGAACAGCCCGCTGCTCAGCGCGCGGCGGCAGCAGTTGACCGAGTGGTCTGCGAAATACCGCTTCCTCGGCGACCTGTCCACGCGCTCGAAGAATGCCCAGGCCATCTGGGATAAGAAGGTCAGGGTTCGCGTCGGACAATTCCCCGCCCGCGTACAGGAGGGTCTGAAAGACATCTTCAACCGCGACCGTGAGCTGGCCGCGAAAGAGCAGGGGATGGCCGCCAGCTTCACCGCCCCCGACTTCGCACCGGACGTGCAGGTAGTGCTCGACGACTCAGGGGCCTCGGACACGGACAAGCAGACGCGAATCGCGGCACTCCTCCTTTGCAAGGCGCGGATGGCAATCTATGAGCCGGCCAAGTCGGGCGCGCTCATGATCAGCGCCGACTTGAAGAACAGAATCCTCACCCACACCCTGCCTGAGATAGCCGCCGCCCTCGCCGAGAGGGAGGACGCCATCAAGGAGTTCAAGGACGAGTTGAAGGCGCTGAGCGAGAGGCCGGTCCTCACATTCGCCTACACTAACAAGCGCGAGGCCGTCGGCTCGGACTACTCGAACCTGCGGCTGCTCTACAGCAAGAAGAGCGCCGGGGGGATGAACATCATCGCCAACGGCGGCGTCTCGTTCTACCACCGGCCCGACAACGCACTGAACCAGCAGCGCGTGCGCGACATCGCCGCCGCGCTCTCGTTTGAGGGCACGGCGGGCCGCAGCCCCTTCATGCTAGAGGGCGAGGACGAGAGCCGCATCACCTTCGCGTTTACGGGGCGCTACCAGCGCATGTTCGAGAACCGCGGGGTGGTGGGCAGGAAGGCCGACATCGCCGTGGGGCAGTTCAAGATAGAGGTGCCGGTCTTCGCGGGTATGACTCTCCCCTTCTCCGTGACGTACGCCAACGCGACCGAACTGGTCAAGGAGAATCACGTGCGCGCGAACTTCGGATTCTCGCTCGACACCGACAAGCTGCGTCAAGTCCTCCTGCTCGGTGCCCTGAGGCGGGTGCGGTAACAGACCTGCCGGCTGCGGCGCGCACGCCGCAGCCGGCAAGTAACCGGACTGCCCCGCTCGGCTGCTCGCCTTCTCATAGCCAGGAGACCGTAATCATGTTTCTGCAAGGAACAACGTCCAGCCTCAACGAAACCTTCGCCCTTGTCAGCCTCGCCGGCTTCGCCGTCCAGAGGGCGATAGAAATTCTCGACCCGCTCTTCGTGGGGCTGCTTTACGCGGCGAAGCAGCGCAGCAAGACCAAGGAGCTGCCGCTCGGTGTCTCGGACGGCGTAGCGAAGGGTTGGTTGACGGCGCTCGCAGCCTTCCTGTTAGCACTCCTCCTCGTCGGCTTCACCCACGCCAGACTGCCCGCCATGAACACCTTCGACTGGCACGGTTGGGACGCATTGATCATCGCGCTCGCTATCAGCGCGGGGGCGAATGGACTGAACAGCGTGCTGAAGTTCGGTGAGTACGTGAAGGAGGCGCGGAAGGTCGAGGCCAGGCCGCTGCCCGTTATCACGATAGCGCCGCCCACGCCTAAGGTCGCCAAGGACGGAAAGGTTATCTTGCTCGCGAGCGTGAGCGGAACGGACATTAAGGATGTGCGGTGGAAAGTGCTAGAGCCGCAGAGCGGCGGCACGATTACGTCGGACGGGGTATACACCGCCCCGCCACAGGCCGGGACGTACTATGTCGCCGCAGTCAGCGTCGCCAACCCGGATGCAGTCGCGAGCGTGGCCGTGACGGTCACGTAGGGACTAGCAATTCCGGAAAGGGAGCTCTTCAGTCAGTTTTTCATTTTATGGTCGAAGATTTTCACTTTATGGTCGAACCTACAACTTTACAGCCGCGAATAGGTCAGCCCCGTCTGCCCTTGATACTTGCCGCCACGATCCTCGTAGGACACGTCGCAGTCTTCGTCGGATTCGAGGAAGATGACTTGACCGATGCCTTCGTTGACGTAGACGCGTAGGGGCAAGTCGGCGAGGTTGCCAAGTTCGATGACGAGGCGACCTGTCCAGCCGGCTTCGAGCGGCGTGGTGTTGACGATGAGACCGGCGCGCGCGTAGGTCGATTTGCCCATGCAGATGGCGGTGACGTTGCGCGGCATGCGGAAGGTCTCGACCGTGACGCCGAGGGCGTAAGAATGCGGCGGCATGAGATAGTAGCGCGAGCCGTCGTCGGTGGTGTAGAGCGGCGGCTCGACGAGTGAGCTGTCGTCAAACTTTTTCGGATCGATCTCGCGCCCGTGAATGGGCGAGAAGACGCGGAAGCCGTCGTCGGCGAGGCGCATGTCGTAGCCGTAAGAGGATGCGCCGGCCGAGATGATGCGTCGCCCTTCGACTTCGCGCACGAGCGTCGCGTTGAACGGTTGGATCAGTTGCGCCTCTGCCGCCATGCGGCGGATCCAGCGGTCGGATTTAACTGTCATAAGAAAGCAGTGACGAGTGACAAGTAACGAGTGACTAGCAATAACGACGTTATCTTAGCTCGTCATTCCGCACTTGTCACTCGTCACTTGTCACTCGTCACTTGCTTAATGGTGATCGTGCCGTTGACGACTTCAAAGTTGAAAGCTGCGCCGCCAGCGCCGGCCCGAGCCTGAAGCGCGCGGTCGGTGGGGGTGGTGCGTTCGCGGGGCGTGACCGCTGGGTGCTCGTTGACGACGCGGCCCGCGTGGAGCACGTTGGCATCGATCTCGCCATTGAAGCCCGCGGCCAATTCGACCGTGAGATCGCCCTGCGCAAGTTTTAGTGTGACGCCGCGCCCGCGCCAACTGCGCGCGGGGACGCGCAAGGTCAAGGGGCCGCCGATAACTGTCGCCTGCACGTCGCCGCCTGTGAGCGTGAGTGTGGTGGGCGTCTCGCCCGCGTTGATGGAGAGCGGGCCTTCGATGCCGTTGACGCTGAGCGCGCCGCGCCCGGCATAAATGTCGAGCGCGAGTTGGGCGGGCACGCGCAACTTGTAGTCGATCTTCCACGGCAGCCCCAACAAAGTTTTAGGAAAGTTCTTCGCGGCGCGCTTCATGAACTTGCGGTCATGCGTGCCGGTCGTGACGATGGTGAGGCGCGTGCTGTCTTCGTCGAGCACGAAGTTGTTGATGGCGGCAAGGCGCGTCAGGTCTTCTTCGGTGTTGGCGTGCAACTCTATGTCGGCGGTGATGTCCACCTCGTTGCGCGGCCATGCCTCGACGGTGATCGAGCCGGCGGGCGCGCCGTAGATGATGAGCGCATTACCGTAAGCGAAGCGGCGCACCTCGTGTCGCGAGGTCGTGCGCGTGAGCGCGGGCGGCGTCTCGACGGTTGTGGGTGCGCCGGGCGGCTTCTTCACCACGCCCGACTGCGCGTGCGCCGACGCAACGAGACACAACGTCAGCGCGGTTAAAACAAACGCGCGGGCGTGTTGTGGGCCGACAAATCTGTGTCTGCGTTGGCGCAGCTTTGTAGTGGTGGCGCTCACGGCAAGTTGTCTGTTCCGCCTCGATGAATGATCTTGGACGGGAGAGACATTAAGCGGGTGCGCGGCGGGGCGTCAAGGCAGCGCGGGTGCGAGCTTAGCGCGCGCGGGGCGCGAGGTTGATCGAGCCGCGCAGGTTGATCGTGACGACTCTGGCCGAGCCGTCGCCGACGTGGCCGGTCACGCGGCGGCTGTCGCCCTGATAATCGAAGTTGCCCATGCTGGCGAAGCTGCCGAGGTTGATGTTGCGCGTGCGCGGCGCGGTCGCGGTCAGGGTGAAGCCGGAGCCGGGCAGCAGGCGCATGTTGATGTCCCCTTGGGTGGACTTGAGTTCGTAAGAGCCGCCGCGTAGTAGCTCCGCGTCGAACAGGATGTTACCCGTCACGTTCTCGGCCGCGACCATCATGGCGCGGATGTCGGTCAACTCGATGTCGCCCTCGCTCGTGATGTGTGCGCGCACGAGTTGGCCGCGCACGTAGCGCACGGTGATGTTGCCGCGCGTCGTCTGCAAATCGACAGACGAGTTGTAAGGGACTTGAATCTTAAAGTTCACGTCGCCGATGTCATCGCGCCCGCGATTGTCGCCGACCACGTCGATGGTCAAGCCGTCGTCGGTCATCGTCGGCAGGCAGCGCGCTGTCGGCTGTTCCATCGTCGCACTGACACGAATCTCGTTGCGCTCCCAGCCTTCGACTTCGATCAGACCCGAACGATTCTTCAACAACAAACTCACGTTGCGGCGCGGCGCAAAACTGTGCGTGTAGCGTTGCTGCGCGCGCACCTGTTGCGTGGGCCATAGGCACAGGAGCATGAGCGCCGCGCATGCGATGAACGCGCGCAGCCGTGCGCCGGCATCGTGCGCGGGCGCACTCGATCTCTGCGGCTGTGTGTGTATCCTGTTCATTAACTTGCGAATCTTACCAGAAGCGCGGACGCTTGGTGACATCCGCGCCGGTGTCTATAAGTCTGCGAACTCGCGCAGCAGTTGCTTCTTGTCGCGCATCGCGGCGTCGAGCGCCTCTTCGGAGACCGTGTCGTGCGGCGTCTCGTCGAGTTGCTGAAGCGAATCATTGACGGCCGCATCGAGCACGGTCAGGTTGCGCTCGAAGGCTTCGCGCATGCGCGGATTCCAACGCGTCTTGCGCTGCTCGACGCGTTGCATCAACAACTCAAGCTCCTGATCGTTGATCGAGCGCTGCCGGACGACCTGCGTTGGCTTAATCGTGTTGGGCGCGGGGCGTAAGCTCTGGAGACTGAAGACCGTAACGGCTGACACTGCGACGACAAGCGCGACGACGGCGGCGCTCAACTGCGGCAGCGTGAGCGTCCAACGTTTGTGCAGCACGCGCGTGACGAAACTCTCGTGGCGCGCGGATACAGCCGCGGCCGCGCGGGCCGCCGTGCGCCGCTGGTCTGCGCGCTCGGCCTCAAGCGTATTGCTGATGCGCAACCAGAGGGCGCGACTGCTGGGCGGCGCGATCAGATAATCGCGTGCATCGCGCGCGCGGGCGATGATCGTGCGCAGGTCGTCGCAGGCGGCGGCGCAGGCGGCGCACGTACCGAGATGCTTGTTGAGCAGCACACGCGCCTCGCCGGTCAACGTGCCGTCGAGGAAGTCGCTCAACAGTTCATGGCATTGCTCGCAGTTCATTGCTCTTTCCTCTTGCGCTTGGCGCTGCGTGTCGTGCGGGGCGTCGGTGCTTATCAGCTATCTCCGGCCCCACCGCAGAAGAGAGTCGCGGTCAAGCGCTCACATTCAATCAACTCAGTCTTAAGGGAGACTGCATATCCAGATCACTTTCAGTCGTTGCCCTGTCAACAGGGCGACGTGCTTGGAAGCTACGGCGTCGGATTTTGTTGCCTCAATAAACCACGCAGTTTCATGCGCGCCTTGTGGAGTTGCGATTTGCTCGTCCCGACCGAGCAGCCTAAGAGCCGCGCGATCTCTTCATGCTCGTGCCCCTCTATGTCGTGGAGGACGAAGACCGAGCGGTAGCCCGGCGGCAACTGCCCGATAGCGCGGTCGAGCGCGATGCGATCAACCACCGGCATGTGGTTTGGGTTCTCTGTCCCCGTCACCACCTGCACAGGCGTGTCGCCGTCGTCCGTCGTCTGCTCAAAGCGCACACCGCGTTTGCGAAAGTGCATCAAGACTTGATTCACGGTCAGCCGGTGCAGCCACGTCGTAAACGCCGACTCGCCGCGAAAGCTGCCGATCTTGCGATAGAGCTGGATGAAAGCCTCTTGCGCTAAGTCTTCCGCCTCGGCCTGATTGCCGGTCATGCGGAGACACAAAGAGTAGACGCGGCGGTGGTGGCGCTCGTACAACTCTTCAAACGCAGGCATGTCGCCGACGGCCGCTCGCTGCGCCAGCGCATAATCGGTGGTCTGAGGTTGCTCAGTCTCGATTGCGGTCACGTGTCCGAATGCGCCGCGGGGGAGCATGATGCTTTCAGGCGTCATCTGTTCTGGCTCGCTTCAGTGTTGACCAACGACCGAGGCTGACGTGTTGTCGCGGCCACCGGCCCGAGTTCTGCACTTGCGGCGTCACCTAGTGACGCTAACTCGCGGCCCGTGAGCGACTTCTCACGCCTGCTGTGATGCGCGCACGCGCACGCGTCGTTGCCCTACTGCGCCTGATTTTTGTCGCGCCCGGCTAGCAAACCTGCGCGGGGCCCGCGCATTTTAAGTCCAATAGGTGCGGTCGAGCGAGCGATAGCCAACGGCCTCAGCCAAATCGACCGGGCGAATCTCGGCCGCGCTCGCCAAATCCGCGATGGTGCGACTGACCTTTAGTATCCGATCATAGGCGCGCGCTGACAAGCCCTGCCGCGTCATGGCCGACTCAAGCAGCCGCTCGCACTCGGAAGCCAAAAGGCAGTATGTAACCGCTAGAATTCATAGCAGCAGCGATTCAACGCGCCGGTGAGCGAAGGTTGAGAAAAGGTTGATGTCGCGTTGAAGACCTAAAAACGGTTCTCATTGGATTATCCGCCGCGACCGCAAATCTCAACGAAGGAGAACCGAGATGAACAAGTTCAAAGCTTTCGCCCCAATCGTACGCTTGTCTGGCAGCGCGGCGACTCGCTGTCGTAGCGCCCTCCTGATAACTCTCTGTGCTGTCGTTCTGCTCTTCGCGCCCGCCGGCGCGACGGGTCAGGTGCACGCCCTCTTTGATTTCCACACGCCGGCTGGCGGCCCGTTCCCTAGCAACCTATTCACGGTCGCTGATTCAAGTCAAAACACTGGGCGTAAGGTCGCCTTGCCCAAACCCGATTGCGCAGCGCGCCCTTCAGACTGCGAAGACCTCGACGTTATCAACACCCTCGACGGCTTCAACCTTCTGCCGCGCGTGTCCATCCCCTTCGACAGCCCGATTGACGTGGCCACAGCCACGAGCGGATCGGTTTTTCTGATCAGCCTCGGAAGTACACTGCCAGGCGGAGAGGCCGGTGGCCGGGTCGTGGGCATCAACCGCGTGGTTTGGGACCCGGTCACAAACACGCTCCACGCCGAGGCGGACGAACTCCTCGACCAGCACACGCGCTATGCGCTGATCGTGACAAACGGGTTGCACGATGTGGGCGGCGATCCGGTCGAGGCGAGCGAAGCCTTTCAGCGCTTCAGGCACGATCTTGATTTCGGGCAGACACACGACCGCGACCTGAAGGACTACCGAAAGGCGCTCCTCGACGCCTTGAAAGCAGTACGAGTAGCCGGCGTGCAGGAGAACGACATCGTGTGTGCCAGTGTCTTCACGACGCAGAGCGCCACGGCGGTCTTGGAGAAGATTCGGGACCAGATCAAAGCGGCCACGCCTGCCGCCGCCGATTTCAATCTCGGTTCGGGCGGGACGCGGACGGTGTTTCCGCTGGATGGTTTGACGAGTATCAGCTTTAGGCCGCAGACCCGTGACAACCCACCGCGCCTCGGCACCGCTGTCTTGCTTAACCTTTCATTGCTCCGGCTCATCCCAGACGCGGTCGGCCAAGTTGCGTTCGGCAAATACCTCTCACCCGAGTACATAGTCCATCCGGGTGAGTACATCCCAGAGGTGGGGACGCGCTCAGGCACGCCGCAAGTGCAGCACACGAGCGAGGTGTTCTTCAATCTAATCCTGCCCTCAGGCCCGCCGCCCCCTAGCGGCTGGCCGGTGGCCATTTTCGGCCACGGCTCACCGACCAACAAGAACAACCAACCGCTGGAGGTCGCGGCGGTGCTGGCCGCGCACGGGATCGCGACCATCGCCATCAATTACGTCGGGAATGGTTTTGGCCCCCTCGGAACGCTGACGGTAAACCAGTCGAACGGCACGTCAGTTACGTTCCCCGCAGGCGGGCGTAGCATTGACCAGAACCACGACAACAACATTGATGAAGGTGAGAATCGCGGGGCAGCCCCGCCCTGGACGATCATCTCGAATCGCGACACCGCGCGGCAGACGGTCGCCGATCTTATGCAACTCGTTCGAGTGATCGAAGTCGGGATGGATGTGGATGGCAATGGCTCGCCCGATCTAGACCCCGCGCGCATCTATTTCTTCGGCCACTCGGCGGGCGGGACGATCGGCCCATTTTTCCTGGCCGTCGAGCCGCACGTACGCGCAGGCGTCTTCAACGCAGTCGGCACGCCGTATGATGGCCTGCGGCTCTCTCCCGTCTTCCGGCCTGGGGTCGGTCGTTTGCTTGCTTCACGAATGCTTATTAATTCTTCCGGTCTCACCGCAATCGGTGGCGTCGCTACTGGCCCGCCTTATTTCAATGAGAATCTGCCGCTGAGAGATCAGCCGCCGGTGATCAATACGGTGACCGGTGCGATGGAGATCCAAGTGGCGCTAGACCAAATGAGGTGGGTGGGGCAATCCGCTAGCTCGCTGGTCTACGCGCCTTACCTACGCAAAAGGCCGCTGCCAGGCGTGCCGGCCAAGTCTGTGCTCTTCCAGTTTGCCAGCGGAGACCAACGAGCGACTAATCTGCTGACGACGGCGATTCTGCGTGCGGGAGACCTAGCAGACCGGGCCACTTTCATCCGCTACGACTTGGCCTTCGCCGAGAACCCCGCAGCAGTGCCAAAGGATCCGCACCTGCTCATACGAAATATCACGCTTCCGTCGGTCGCTGCTTTGGCTCGCGGCGTCCAAGAGCAGATCGCGGTGTTCTTCGCTTCAGACGGCAGCCTAGTCATCCACCCGGAACCCAACCGCTTCTTCGAGGTGCCGAGCGCCGAGCCACTGCCGGAGGATTTCAACTTCATCCTGTGAGGCGGAAAGCGTGTTCCGATCACACGCGACCTGATGTAAGGTGGGGGACGCGGCAACAGCGTCCCCGTCTTACTCCGGACGAGTTGACAGTGTTTACTATGTGTTGCGCTTATTGCGGCAGCCCGACGTGTCGTAGCAGATCTGCAAACCGCGGGTCTGAGCGCAGCCCGTCCCACACCGGATTGACCTTGAGGCCCCACAAGGGGCGTGCATGCTCGCGTCTCGCCTCTTCCAAACCTGCGAACGCTTGATCTTTCTCTCCGAGGCCAGCGTAGATGATTGCTACATAGTATGGCGTGGCTTGCCGCTGCTTGAATAGCTCCTTGAATTCGGCCAGAACTTTCTCTGCTTGGCCGCGCCTGCCTGATGACCCATAGGCGTATCCTAGATGTGCCCTTGTCAGCGTGTCATCCTTCGAGAAGTCTAACCGCTTCTCGAACTCTGTGCTGGCTTCCTCATATCTCCCTTTGCCAACATAGGCGAGACCCATCCAGTAATGTGCCTGTGGGAATGTCTCAATTACTTTTTGGGATTCTTCTATGGCTTCGTCATAGCGGCGCGCTGCGATTAGCGCCCAGGCTACGCCGAAGTTCGTCCATAGCGACAGCGGGTCAAGCTCTCTAGCCCGTAGCGCCTCACTGACTGCTTGCTCACCCCGTCCCACAGCGGCCAAATAACCTCCATATTCGCCGTGGGCGATTGCTGAGTTGGGGTCGAGTTCGATAGCGCGCTTAAACTCAGGCTCAGCACCCGCCCAGTCCCAATCGTAATATGCTTTAATCCGGCCCGCCGACACGTGCGCTTCGGAAAGCGTGTCATCCAGCCGCAGCGCCGTCATTGCTGCTTGCTTCGCTTTTGCGATAGCTTCCGCTTTCGGTAATAACGCATCGGCCACATTTGATGAATAGCTATCGGCCAGCCCGGTATATGCCAGCGCGTAGTTCGAGTCTTTTTCGATTGCCTGGTTGAAATACTCGATGGCTTTCTGCCATCCTTCCACATCGTTTTTGTTTCGGTGATAACGGCCAAGCATGTAAAGCCGGTAAGCTTCGGTGTTCTCCGTATAGTGTTTCGCCAGCAGTTGCTGCTCCGCGCCGGTCATCTGGGGCATGAGTGCTTGGGCTACTTGTTCAGCGACCTGATCCTGTACGGTGAAAAAGTCGGCCGCCTGCTCGTCGAACTTGCCAGCCCACAAGGACGCTCCATCGCTTACTCTAACAAGTCGCAACGTCACTCTGACCCGGTCGCCCACCCGCTGGATGCTTGCCTCTAGGACTGCGTCCACCTGCAATTCTCGACCCGCCGCCAACGGGTCTTGGTCTGGCGACTTGAACTTGCGCACCGCGCTCGTCGGCCGCACGATGAGCTGCCTGATACTGCTGAGCTTGGTGATCAAGGTATCAGCCATCCCGAAGCCCAAGTCTTCATCGCTGCCATCTGCACCCAGCGGCTTGAAGGGCAGCACGGCAAGCGATTTGATCGTCGGGCCTGCGCTGGGCTTCAGTGCTGTTGAAGTCCAGACGTAAGCAAGCGCCGCCGCCAACGCAATCGCGGTTATAGACAGAGCTACGATCCTTTGTCTTGGAGTAGTGCGAGACAAGAAAGAGCCTGAGCCACCGCGCGCGTTCCTGCTTACTACTTCCTGCGCTCGTTCATTCTCAACTATGAACTGGCGCGGCGCGTGTTCTGCCAATGTGCGGGCGGGCGATTCAGCCTCCAACTCACGCACGCTCGCCACAAAGCGATAGCCGCGTCGCGGCATCGTCTGGATATACGCCTCGCCTTGCGCTTCTTCACCCAACACTTTCCGCAGCAGGTAAATGTTCTGCGTCAGATTAGACTCTTCGACTACCGTATTGGGCCACAGCCGGCTCATCAACTCATCTTTGTCCAACACCCGCTCGCGGTTCTCGACCAGCACCAGCAGCGTATCAAACACCTTTGGCTTGAGCGGCAGCGTCTCGCCATCTCGCAACAAGACGTGGTTCACTGTGTCTATGCGGAACGGCCCGAACTGATAGAAGCGCTTGCTCATCTTGGCGGTGACAAAGACGCGGAGCAAGATTTGCGCTCCGGTTGAGGACTTTAATCAAGCTCTCATTAGTTCGTTAGTCGCAAGGCAGTTGCACAAGGTGAATCGGAGAGTCGCGGCTCACAGTCACAGGATGGCAGGTAGTCTAGCACCGATCATTGAGCGATGTAAGAACGAAGGGGCCGGCATGCTCACGCCCCTTCACGTCCAGTAGGTGCGGTCGAGCGAGCGATAGCCGACCGCCTCAGCCAAATCGACCGGGCGAATCTCGGCCGCGCTCGCCAAGTCTGCGATGGTGCGGCTGACTTTCAAAATCCGATCATAGGCGCGCGCCGACAAACCTTGCCGCGTCATGGCTGACTCAAGCAGCCGTTCGCACTCGGCGTCGAGCCGGCAGTGTTGGCGGATCAGGCGCGGCGACATCTGCGCATTTGCGAAGATGCCGTCGCCGCGGAAGCGGGCCAACTGCCTGTCCCGCGCGGCGACGATGCGCACGCGCATCTCTGCGGAGCTTTCCGCCGGCGCGCCCTCGCCGCGCAATTCTTTGAACCGCACGGCGGGCACGTCCACGTGTATGTCTATGCGGTCGAGCAAGGGGCCGGAGATGCGCCCGACGTAGCGTTGGATTTGCAAAGGCGTGCAGCGACACTCGCGCGTCGGGTCATTCCAGAAACCACAAGGACACGGATTCATCGCTGCGGCGAGCATGAACGAGGCCGGGAATGTTAATGACATGGCGGCGCGGCTGATCGTCACCTGATTGTCTTCGAGTGGCTGGCGCAGGACTTCCAAGACGCTGCGATCAAACTCCGGCAGCTCGTCGAGAAAGAGCACGCCGTGATGCGCCAGGCTCACTTCGCCGGGGCGCGGGACTGCGCCGCCGCCGATCAGCCCCGCGTCGCTGATCGTGTGATGCGGCGCGCGGAATGGGCGCTCGGTGACGAGTCCTGTGCGCCCCGTCAGCCCCGCGACCGAGTGAATCTTGGTCAACTCAAGCGCGGCTTCAAATTCGAGCGGTGGCAGAATCGTCGGCAGCCGCTTGGCGATCATCGTCTTGCCTGAGCCGGGCGGGCCGATGAGCAGTATGTTATGCGCGCCTGCCGACGCAACTTCGAGCGCGCGCTTGGCGTGTTGCTGCCCGCGCACCTCGCGGAAGTCCACGCTCGCGCGCGAGTCGGGCGCGAGCAGCGTCGCCGGATCGACACGCACAGGCAATGGCGGCGTGGCTGAGTCGAGCGCCGCGAGTAGTTCGACCGCGCCGCGCAAATCTGCGACCGGGTACACGTCAACGCCCGTGACGACTGCCGCCTCGCGCGCGTTCTCTTCCGGCAAGAGCAGCGCCTTGATCTTCGCGTCGCGCGCGCGGATGGCAATGGACAGTGCGCCTTTGATCGCGCGTACGCGCCCGTCTAAAGACAGTTCGCCGACCGCAAGTGTGTCCGTCAGATGTTCGCGCGCGCCGAGGTCGCCGTTCGCGCCGAGGATGCCGAGCGCGATGGGCAGGTCGAAGCTCGCGCCCTCTTTGCGCACGTCTGCGGGCGCGAGGTTGATCGTCGTCTTGTGGAACGGAAAGAAGAAGGCGCTGTTGTTGATGGCGGCGCGGATGCGCTCGCGCGACTCGCGCACCGCGAGGTCGGGCAAGCCCACAATGGTGACGGATGAAGGATTGTCTGACTCGCCCCGCGCGGGCGTCAGATCGACTTCAATGTCCACGAGGTCGGCGTCGATGCCGTAGACGGCGGCGGACTGTGTGCGGAAGAGCATAAGGGTGAGGCGACGAGACGTTGAAGGCGCGGGCGAGGGTGAGCGCCGAGTTTAAAACTTGCGGTCGAGCATCACAGAACTGTGAGTGCGATGCTCAACCGGTGCGAACGGGCAAAAAACAGCGAGCGCGCTTTCAAGTCAGCCTCGAAAGCGCGCTCGCTGTTATCGGTTGTTGCTAAACAGCGCGCCGCTTGATCGGGCGGACACTGCCGAACTCTTAACTTAACGTCGCCGCCGCACGCGCTGCGGCGTGGTGTTCACGGGCGCGGGCGCGGCTTGTGCGGACGGCACTTGAATCGTCTGATTGGCTGCGAGCGGCGCGTTGGCGGCGATGCCGTTCAAGCGCGCGACCTCGTCGGCCGAGACGTTGTTGCTCGCGGCGATCTGCGTGATGGTCTGGCCGGCGCGCGCACGCACGGTCTTCAAGGTGCTACCCGTCGCCTGCTCGCCCATCCGCACGGGGCGGATGACGCGCTGCACGGTGTTGGCGGGCACGACCAGCTTGTTCGTCGTCTTCAGATCAGCGCCCGCGTTCCACAGTTGCAACTGTGCGACGCTCACGCCCGTCCGCGCGGCGACCGCCGCCATATCTTCACCCGGCATCACGGAGACCACTTTCGCTAGCTCACGCCGATCCGACGGCACGCGCTTTAAGAGCGCGACGAACTGTTTGCCGTGCCCAGCGGGAACGCGCACGTTATAGCTTTCGCCGCGCGGCGTCACGTCGCGCCGTAGCTCAGGATTGATGCTGCGCAGATAATCGACGCTCGTGTCGGTCAGGCTGGCGATCAGTTGCAGGCTTGTTGCCGACGGCACGTTGACCACATCGTAGGCGAGCGGCGCGTCGGGCCGGATAGCGTGGAAGCCGTACTTGTCCGGGTTCTTGGCGATCAGGATGGTCGCCAGAATGTTCGGCACGTAGTTGCGCGTCTCCTGCGCGATGTACGGATAGATTTGCCAGAAGTTGGCCGCACCGGCGCGCGAGATGGCGCGGTCGATGTTGCCCTCGCCCGTGTTATAGGCCGCGATGGCTAGTTCCCAGTTGCCGTTGTAGCGGTTCGCCAGCCACTTCAGATAAGAAGCCGATGCGCGCGTCGCTTTCTCGAAGCTGTTGCGCTCGTCGATCCAAGCGGTCTGCCGCAGACCGTAGCGCGAGCCTGTGCCGGGCACGAATTGCCAGAGACCGGAAGCAGCTGCCCAAGAGTAGGCCGTCGGCCGCCAAGCGCTCTCGACCTGACCAAGCCAAGCGATGTCTTCAGGCACGCCGACCTCGCGGAAAATTTTGCGCGCCATCGTCAGGAAGCGCCCCGAACGACGCAGCCCCGTCTCCATCGTCGCGTGGCCGCGCCCCTGATAGTGGTTGATGTACTGCTGGATCAGCGTGTTTGAGTTGAACTTGAAATCGACCGCGCTCTTCGCCTCTTCAAATGCGACCTGCTGATCGGGCGTGACCGTCTTCTCTTCTTCGGTCAACTCCAGCTTACTCAGTTCGTCGAGCGGCGACGGCTCGAACTTCTGTTCGCGCATGAAGCCGGCCGGCGGCGGCACGGGCTGCTGGATCGCGCCCGTCTGGTCGTTCACAGGCACGAACTTGGCGTTGGTGCTGGCAATCTGCTGCGCACTCGCAACGACCGACTGCGCGGGCTGTGTGCTCGGCACTTCCAGCCGGTAGACGCGCTCGACGAGTTGCAGATAATAAGTTTGCAGACGCGGATTGGCGCGCACGTCCATGCCCGATTCGAGCAGCGTGTCCACAGCCTTGTCGAACTCGGAGCGCGCGGCTTCAGGGTTCCGATCCTTCAGATTCAACTCGCCCTGCCGGTAGTGCGCTTCCGCCCGCTCGATGATCTGTGTGACCACACCAGCGTCGCGCTCAATGTCGTTGGGCGTGCTGCTATTGAGCGAGGATACGGAGAGCATCTGCGCGCGTGCGGCCGAGACCGTCAACGCGAACATAGGGATAATTGCCAGGCGCAGGATAAATCGGGGGAGGCTCGTTCTCATCAATCGTCAGTCTCCTTTGAAACCTATGGGCTGAAGCGAATCCACGATGGCGGTCTTTACGTTTAAGACCACACGAGCGGCATCCACTGAATAAACCGCGAGGGTTGAAAAAAGTTCCCGCAAAAACGAATGCAGCCGGGACAGTGACACTTACGCCCCGGAAGCGCGGCGAACCGCTTCTTTACTTATCACACGGTTTCACGGGGTGTCAACCCTATCTGCTTGAAAGAAAAGGCGAAGCAGTCAACAATTCCAAGTAAAAACCGCTCCGCCATGCCTGTATAAAGATGCCCGGCGGGGACTTCCGGTTGTGCCTACAGGGCGGCAAAAATTTCCGCCAGAGGCTCCCTTAATGTGACGAAACGGGCGCGGCCGGTGGCGGCGGCAGAGTCTTCGGGCGCGGCGTGCCGGGCGGCGCGGGCGCAGGCCCTGTCCGCTCTTTGAGCGCCTCCTGAAAGACCTGCCGGACGTTATCGACGAAAATGAACTGGATTTCGCCAAACAATTCCTTTGGCACTTCGTCCATGTCGCGCTGATTCAGCGCCGGCAGGATGATCTTTGTGACGCGCGCACGCCGCGCCGCCAATACCTTCTCCTTGACGCCGCCCACCGGCAGCACGTTCCCGCGCAGAGTGATCTCACCCGTCATTGCCACGTCCTTGCGCACGGGGCGCTGCGCGAGCACGGAGACCATCGCGGTCGCCAGAGTGATTCCGGCCGAGGGGCCATCCTTCGGGATCGCGCCTTCGGGGATGTGCAGGTGCAGGTCGTAAATGTTGAAATCATCTTCGGGGATGCCCAGTTCACGCGCCCGCGCTTTGGCGTAAGAGTAAGCCGCCTGCGCCGACTCGCGCATCACTTCGCCCAATTGCCCCGTCAAGACCAGCACGCCCTTACCCTTGACGCGCAGCGCCTCGATGAAGAGCACGTCGCCGCCCACAGGCGTCCACGCGAGGCCGGTGGCCACGCCGATCTGATCCTTCTTCAAGACCTCGCCCGGCAGCACTTTTGGTACGCCCAGAAACTCGTGCAGGTTCTTCGGCGTCACGCGCACAATGCCGGCGTCCCCTTCGGCGACGCGCCGCGCCACCTTGCGACAGACCGCGCCAATCTCGCGCTCAAGCTGACGAAGACCCGCCTCTTGCGTGTACTGATAGATGACGGCCGCGAGCGCCGACTTAGAGATGCGCACATGCTTCTGCGTGACGCCGTTCTCCTCCAATTGCTTCGGGATCAGATGACGGCGCGCGATCTCCAGTTTCTCCTCTTCGGTGTAACCGGCGAGCCGGATCACTTCCATGCGGTCGCGCAGGGCTGGCTGGATCGTGTCGAGTATGTTCGCGGTCGTCATGAACATCGCGTTCGATAGGTCGAACGTAACGCCAAGATAGTTGTCGCGAAAACTGTTGTTCTGTTCCGGGTCGAGCACTTCGAGGAGCGCCGACGACGGGTCGCCGCGAAAGTCCGCGCCGACTTTGTCGATCTCGTCGAGCATGATGAGCGGATTGTTCGTGCCCGCCTGCTGCAACGCCTGCACGATGCGGCCGGGCATTGCACCGACGTAAGTGCGCCGGTGCCCGCGTATCTCCGCCTCGTCATGCAGACCACCTAAGCTGAGCCGCACGAACTTGCGATCAAGCGCGCGGGCAATCGAGCGGCCCAGACTTGTCTTGCCGACGCCGGGCGGGCCGACGAGACAGAGGATTGAGCCTTTCGGCTTCTCCTTCAGCTTGCGCACCGCCAACGCTTCGACGATCCGCTCTTTAACCTTCTCCAACCCGTAATGATCTTCGTCGAGAATCTGCTCGGCCTTTTTCAGATCGAGATTGTCCACGGACGCTTTCGACCACGGCAGGTCGGTCATGATCTCAAGCCAATTGCGCAGGGTCGCGGTCTCGGCCGCATCCGGGTGCATGCGCTCAAGTTTTTTAAGCTGCCGGAGCGTCTCCTCTTCGGCCAGCTTTGGCATCTGCACCGTCTCGATCTTTTCGCGGAACTGCGCGATCTCTTCCGCCAGTTCGTTGCCCTCGCCCAACTCTGATTGAATGGCCTTCAATTGCTGGCGCAGAAAGAACTCGCGTTGCGAGCGATCGATGTCGGCGCGCGCCTGCGTGTTGATCTCCTGCTGAACGGTGAGAACTTCGATTTCCTTGTTCAGCAACTCATTGACCCGGCGCAAACGCACCGTCGTGTCCGCGATGTCCAAGACCGACTGCGCGTCTTCGACCTTTAACTCAAGATTCGACGCGGCCAGATCGGCCAAACGGCCCGGCTCATCAAGACTCGCCACAATCGCCATCACCTCCGGCGAGACGTTCTTACCCAGATTTGTCGCGCGCTCCATCGATGCGCGCACGTTCCTGGCGAGCGCCTCGACTTCGAGCGAACGCTCCGGCGCTGGCGGCTCTTGCACGACTGTGAGGCGCGCACGCAAATAACCGCCCGCGTCCTCAACCGCGTCCACCGTCGCGCGCGTTAAGCCTTGCACAAGTATGCGCGTGCGCCCGTCGGGCAGCTTCAGCATGCGCATGATGATCGCGACCGTGCCGACCTTGTAGAGGTCATCGCCCGTCGGCTCTTCCTTGTCTAGATCGCGTTGCGAGACGAGCAGGATCATGCGGTTCTCGCCCAGCGCCTCGTCCACCGCGCGAATCGATTTCTCGCGCGAGACAAAGAGCGGCACGATCATGAACGGGTAGATCACTATGTCGCGCAGCGGCAGCACGGGCAAGCTGTCCGGCACCTGTAGCTGCTGCTCCCCGCTCTCCGCGACCTGCGTCAGTTCTTCGTTGATATTTGCGACTGAAGACATGATGAATAAAGGATGAAGGATGAAGGATGAAGGATGAAAAGAAGCTGCTCAACTTGAGCGGTCTGCCTTTCATCCTTCATCCTTCATCCTTCATCCCTGCTCCTTTATTTCCACCTTGAACTCCGCGCCGCGCCGCTCTGCGAGCTTGGGCAGGCGGACTGTGAGCAGACCGTCCTTTAGCTCGGCGGTCGCGCCGCGCACGCGCACGGGCCAGCGCAGCGTGATCGTGCGGTTGAACCGCCCGTAGCTGCGCTCGGAACATAGATGTGTGGTCGCGCCGCGCACGGCCCGCCGTTTTTTCTGCCCTGTTAGGCGCAGTTGCGTACTCGTTAACGTCAATTCGATCTCTTCGGCGCGCACGCCGGGCAGCTCGATTAGTACGTGCACGGCCGTTGCGCATTCGGCGACATCGAAGGGCGGCGCGAAGACGCCGGGCGCGGGCGCTGCGCCGTCTAAGGCCGCCTCTTGTAGCGCCGCGAGCATGCGTCCCAGCCGCTCGCGCAAACGCTCAAGCTCAATTCGCTTTAGCCCGATTGTGCGCACAACAACCATGAGGATAACTCTAAACCAAAAATGACGGACGACCTAACGGCCGCGGCCCGCAAGACCGCGCCCAAGTCAGGGCATCCGTCATGGCAGCTAACTGAGTGCTTTAGGCCGGGCGTTTGGCCGCGCTGGCGTTGCGCGCGCGCACGAGGTGTTTCAACTCGTGCATGAACTCGGTCACGTCTTCAAACTCCAGATAGACCGAGGCGAAGCGCACGTAGGCGACCTTGTCCAGTTCCTTCAACCGGCGCATGATCATCTCGCCGACCTTCGTCGTCGGGCGCTCGCGCTCCGGCGACTCCTGCACGTACTTCTCGATAGCGTTGACGATGCTGTCGAGCTTTGATGAAGGGATGGGCCGCTTCTCGCAGGCGCGCAGCAGTCCGGCCATCACCTTGTTGCGGTCGAACGGCTCGCGCCGCCCGTCCTTCTTGATGACCATGTAGGGGATTTCGTCGATGCGCTCGTAGGACGTGAAGCGCCGCTCGCACTTCAGGCACTCGCGCCGCCGCCGGATCGCGTCGCCCTCGCGCGACTCGCGCGAATCAACCACCTTGTCTTCCAGATAACCGCAGAAAGGACACTTCATAGAGACTCCGTTCAGGCAAAGTTAAAGACCGATGTGGGAGAAAATCTCTTAACTCGTCCCTTGATTCGTTCAAGCCTCGACGCGGACGCGCGCCTTTGGCTCACCCGCTTTGTCATGCAACTTCTCTTCGTGGCGCGCTTCGGCCGCTTCAGTTGCGGCGAGGCTGCGCAGGCGCGCGAGGCTCACATCGCTGCGCAGAAAGTAGTACAAGCCGAAGAAGAACGCGGGCGCGAAGAGCACCAAGTGCAAGACGATGGAGACCGACTTGGCCTTCGCTTCCGCGATGCCTAAGAAAGTTAACCCAGCCGCCGTCACCAGATGAAATGCCCCGGCCGCGCCGCCCGGCGTCGGCACGAGCGAGCCGACCAGCGCCCAGCCCAGCACGAACAATGTCGCGCTCAAACCGAACGGCAGGTGGAACGCGCGCAGCACGAGGAAATTCCCCACCGCGATGATCATCCACAATAGCGCCGTCCAGCCGACTACGACGGCGAGTTCGCGCGCATCAGTCAGCACGCCGAGCGCCTCCGCGAGTTGCGCGAGCAGCCCGGTCAGCAGCTTGTTCGCACGTTTCAGTAGTTGCGGCGCGCGGACCGTCCGCGCGTCGAGCCAACCAATGACGACGTTTGCATGCCGACGCAGCAGTAGCAACGCGCAGAGGCCGCCGACGAGCGCGCCGAGCAGCAAAAGGCCCGCCCAGCGCACGCGGCCGTAGACTTCAGCGTGGCTGCCCGGCACGCGAAACCAGAGCAGGTTGAGCGCGAAGATGACGACGACCGCCGCCGTGTCGCAGATGCGCTCGACGCCGATGGTGACGAAGGCCGCGCCCGGTCGCACGCGCTCGTCGCGCAGGGGCAGGAACGCGGGCCGCAGAATTTCGCCCGCGCGGCCGACCGCGAAGATTGCGCCGAAGCCGACCGTCGTGGCTGCAAACAGGTCAACGAGGCGGGCCGGCGCAAGCGGCGCGATCAGCACGCGCCAGCGCAGTGCGCGCACGAGATAAGTGTTGCAGATGATGACAAGGGCGAGCGCAATCAACTGCCAGTTCGCCTGCTGTACTTCCCGGCGCACGTCCGCCCAAGGCAAATCGTGCCCGAACCACCACAGCGCGAGCGCCGCGACGAGACACAGGACGGCGAATTTCAGATAACGACGCAAAAAAGATATTTTAAGAGCCTTCGGCGGCAAGAGACCGTTGACCGGCGACGACGGGGCAAGTCTCCCTTCCGCTTGACCCGCGCCCGTGAACCGACCACAATATATGGTGTGGCATGGCAAGGCTACAACATTAGCTATTCCGGCGCAAGAAGGCCGGAAAGGACGCGGTGCGCAGTCGGCAATGAGCAGTTGGCTCAGCGCCCTGTTGCTCAGACCTGCGACTTAGCTGTTATCTGCTTACTGCGCACAGTTTACTGCTCATTTTTCCGGGGGAACTTTCACGGCGCGCCCGTCGTTATCCCCGACGACAAAGAGTCCCCCGCCCATTTGCCTTTGGGATTGTCGGGGCGGCCGGAGACGGAAAGGGCGCGCGCAAAGTGGGAGCTGCAACAGCTTTGACTGTCGGCAACGAAGGGACGGAACTGGTTCGCAGGTGTCGCGCCGGCGATGGGACGGCGTGGGAGGAGATCGTCTCGCTCTACTCCCGCCGAGTTTACAATCTCGCCTATCGCTTCACCTCACGCTCCGACGCCGCCGAAGATTTGACGCAGGAAGTTTTCATCCGCGTCTATCGCTCGCTCGAACAGTACGACGCCAAGCAGGGCGACCTGCAAAACTGGCTGATGCGGCTCGCGCGTAATTTGATCATTGATGACTACCGCCGCCGCCAACGCGCCCCGCAAGACTCGCACGCCGAGGACATAGAGGGGCACACGTATCACTTACGCGCCGCCGGCAACACGCCGCAACGCGAATTGGAACGACAGGAGTTGGGCGCGCAGGTGCAGGCCGCGATTGATAAGCTGCCGCCGGATTTGCGCACGTGCGTGATCCTGCGCGATCTCGAAGAGTTGAGTTATCAAGAGATCGTCGATCTCTTGAAGATACCGGAAGGCACGGTCAAGTCGCGCATCAACCGCGGGCGGATCGAGTTGGCGAAAGTCCTCCGCCGGATGCGTGTCGTCGCCATGAGTGACGTCTGAGGGGGCGTTATGTTCATAGGTAGTTGCGGATGAACGACGGACGATGGACAAAGAACATGTAGAAGGGTGAAACGAGGGTAATGATGCTGTGTGTTGAATTCGAGGATCGACTGACGGACTACTTAGACGGCGCGCTCGCCGCCGACGCACAACGCGCGTTTAATCAGCACGCGTTGCGCTGTCCCGTCTGCCACGATCTGTTGAACGAAGTCAAGAACACCATCCGCGCCTGCCAGTTAGCCGAGCCGCCCGCACCGTCGGTCGAACTCGCCGCTGGCATACTCCTCCACACCGCGCCGGAGACGGTGATGAACTGCGAGGAGTTTGAAGATTACCTGACCGACTATCTCGACGGTTTCCTGCCCGCGCACCTCTATCATCGTTGGGAACGCCACGCCGCTCTTTGCGCCAACTGCACAAACCTACCCGGCGATGTCGTCCGCTCCATCGGCGCTTGCTATTCATATATCAGCGAAGAACATCCTGTGCCCGCCGGTCTGCACGCACGCATCCTGCAAGCTACGCTCGGCACGACTGAGGCGCAGGAAGTCCGCGCGCCGCTCGCCGCCCGCGCCGCGACGTGGGTGCGCATGTGGCTCGACGCGCTAGTGACGCCGCAGCTTGCGACCGTGGCCGCGATGCTGCTCGTCGCCGTCCTCGTTGGCACGACCACGCTCTCGCCCGACGGCTCGATTGCCGGCATGTACCGCGCGTCCCTGCGCGCGGCCGAGCGCGGCGCAAATGCCGCCCGCAGCGCCGCCATACTGGGCCGACGCGAGCCAAGCACGCAGCAGCGCAACGATAACGGCCAGCGCGGCGCACAATCGACGCCGCAGTAACGACCGAGGCCACGTTAAGTCGCCGACAGCGCAAGCTCGTTGGCCGGCGCGATTGAGATTTGAGTTTGAGTTTTAAAGAGAGTACGAGCAAGCAAGTTTGATGAACTGTTCTTACCATCCAACCAATACGGCCGCCGTGCAATGTAGCCGCTGCGCGCGCCCCTTGTGCCCCGCGTGCGATCATCGCATCCGCGGCTTCCCTTATTGTCAGGATTGCATCGTCGCGGGCGTCGAGTTGTTGCAGTATCAATCAGCACGGGGGGCCGCGCCGGCACAAACACGGCGCAAGTCTTCGCGCGTGGTCGCGCTGCTGCTGTCGTTCCTGTTGCCGGGACTCGGCGCGGCCTACAACGGGCAGATTTCCAAAGCAGTTGTCCACTTCGCCATCTTCGGCGGCTTCTTCCAGATGGCGACGATCACGGACGCCAACGCCTTCTTCGTCCTCGGCGCATTAGGGATGTGGCTGTTCGCCGCCGTGGACGCCTATCGCACGGCGCAACTCATTCGCTCAGGGCTTGCGCCCGATGCCGAATCGGACGCCATCGCGCGCCGGCTCTACGGCAACCCCATCGCGTGGGCCATTGTGCTCGTCGTGCTGGGCGGGACATTCCTGTTGCACACGATGTTCGGCTTCGTGCTGCCGATCAGCAAACTGCTGCCCGTCGCGCTCGTTCTGCTCGGCGCTTACATGCTCTTCGATCACTTGCGCACGCGGCGCGGGCGCGACCTGACACAATTCGAGCAGATGCCCACGTCGGCACTTATCGGCAGCGCGCCGGCCGGGATGCCGCGCTTTCGCACGGGTGACCTAACGATGCAGACGCGCCGGCCCGAGCGTCGCCCGCACGTTTGAGTTGTTCGCTCGCGACCTCGCCACGTGGCGCAGTCGTTTGCTATGATGTGCACGGGCTGGGCCGGTTCAAGTTATTTGCTTTAAGGAGATCGACACGATGCTAAGGATTTTTAGTCGCTGGGGCGCGATCATCACGCTCATACTTTTGCTCATCACGTTGGTGCGGCAACTCATCAGCCTTATTGCTTTCCTGCTCTTTGCGCTCAAGATCGGCATCATCGTCGTCTTCGTCGGTCTGTTCCTGCTCGTCGTGCTGGCGGTCTTGCGCGGGCGCGGGCGGGCGCGGCGCGAGAGTGAAGAGATATAAGACCGGACACGCTTGAACGCGTGCGACCTAAAACACGGGCTTGCGGCTCACGGTGGCGGCACGGACGCACCGGCGGTCGCAAGCCTTTAGTGTTTATGCGGCAACTTTTGTCAGCGCTTCTGCCGGTTGCATCCACCCGCCTCGTGTGATAGGGTGCACCCCCTTGTACAGGTCAAGCGGTTCGCCTATGGTTCGATAGCACCACAGCATAGGCTGACCCAAGCGCCTGTCTTTCAGGCAGGTCTCAAGCTAAATCTAGAAACCCCCAATCGGTTTCGTGTTCGCACCGTCGGCCCTTCTGGGTAGGCAGTGCCTTCGACGCGCTTAAGCCCAGCGTGTTCCCTGCGTGTTTGTACCCGCGCACGCGCAAGGCTTAAACGATAAAGGAGCACTATCCCCGTGACCAGAGACGACCGCTTATATGCTTTTATCGTCGCTCATACCTCGCGTTCCCGCGCCCGCATCCGGCGCATATCGATTCACAAACGTTGGCTGAAATTGGCTTCCGTCTTAGCCTGCGGCGTGCTCTGCACCTCGCTCTACGGCATCTACGGCGCGTTCCGCGAAGCGACGCATATGCGCACCGAGCGCGAGAACGCGCGCCTGCGCAGCGAGAACGCGCAGCAAAGGCAGCAGCTCAAGCAACTGGAGACGCGCGTCGATGCGATTGAGGACACGTCGCGCCGGCTGGCCGAGATGTCCGGCGTCGCGGAGCAGAATCCGAGTCAGGACGCGCTCGGCGCGGGCGGCCCGCTCATCAAGCTGGACGCGGCCGAGATCGCCGTCGTCGAACAGCGCGCAGTGCAACTGGAAGAACAGTTGCGGCAATATGAGACCGCTTTGCGTGAGCGTGCGCACGTGCCATCGATCTGGCCTGTGGTGGGCGAGTTGAACGATGGCTTTGGCGGGCGTTACGATCCGTTTGGTGGCGGCGGCTCGGAGTTTCACACCGGACAAGACATCAGGGCCGCGACGGGCACACCCGTCGTGGCCGCCGCCGAGGGCACAGTCATCTTCGCCAACTGGAAGAACGGTTATGGTCAAGTGGTGGAGATCGACCACGGCAATGGCCTGACGACGCGTTACGGCCATCTCTCAAAGATCGAGACCACAGTAGGGCACGAGATCGCGCGCGGCGAGTTGCTGGGGCGCATCGGCACGACCGGGCGCTCGACGGGGCCGCACCTGCACTACGAGGTGCGCATCAATGACAACCCGGTCAACCCGCGCGCGTATCTGCCCATGCAGACGGACGCGGAGACGCAGGGCAAATAAGCGGTCGGGCGCAAATTTTTCCGCTTGACAGTGTTGCGGAGCATCGCTTAGTATGCGCCGTCGTTTGCGCGCGCGGCCTTTGTTTAACTCTGTGGCCGCCTTAGTTTTGTGAGCAGTAGCAATGATTTCGTGTTGTCCCCTTCCCAGTCCGTGTGTGGCGTAGAGCGCGCCTAGCTTCAGCAGCGCTCGCCCGCAGCACGGGCTTTTTCTTTGCTTCATGTAGTTCTTTTGGGGCGTCCTCCTAGATGTGGCGCACCCGGCTCATGAGCGTTAACCCAAGCGACGAACGGTGCGGTCAGACAAACTGTCTGGGCCATTCGCCGCCTTCACCCGAATCGTTAGGAGGATTCGTTAGCTATGCCTAGAATTACCGGTAAGGTCAAGTGGTTCAACAACGCGAAGGGCTATGGGTTCATCGAGCAACCCGGCTCTTCGGACATCTTCGTCCACTACAGCGCCATTCAGGGCGACGGCTTCAAGACGCTCGAAGAGGGTCAAGAGGTCGAGTTCGAAGTGACGCAGGGGCCGAAGGGCCCGCAGGCGGAAAAAGTCACGAAGGTGTAAGCTTCATCTCCCCAAGCTGTCGGCTGTTTACTAGCCACTGACCGCTTCCGGTCGCAAGAGCCGGGAAGCGTTACTTGAAACCGCAAGGCGCGAACTCGATTTCGGCCGCACGGAATCAAAACTCAAAGACGCGTTAGTTGAATCATTCAACTAACGCGTCTTTGAGTTTGGCCAATTAAATATCTTTACGACCGCTCCGCTTTCGCTTTAAAACTTACCTTCCCGTCTTCTAGATAGACGGAGTAGCGCACGCTCTCACAACCCAAGCGCTGTTTGAGCGCGTCGGTCTTGGCGGCGAGCATGCGATGAAACTGCGGAAACGACAGGTCGTCTACCGGCTCGCCGCATTGCACCTTCGCGCGCACGAGCGCGTCGTAGAGACCTTTGACCGTCGGCACGTCTTGTTGTGCGTCGGCGCAGACGAACGTGGCGCGGCGCACGTGCGGCTCGTCCTGCTTGCGCGCTTTGGCGCGTGTACTTTGAATAACGCCGCGCCCCTCTTCGCGGTCTTGGATAGTGCGCCGCCACAGGTCGCGAAAAGACGTGTAGCGGGCGACGATGGAGTTGTAGCGATAGCGTTGCGCGTAACTGAAGTTGCGCTCGTCGGCGAGCCGCTTGATCATGGTCTCGACGCGCCCCTTCGTGTCGTAGGGCGGGCGCTTGGCCGAGCCGTTGAAGTAAATGTCGAACTCGACCTTGAGCTTGCGCACATCGTCCTCCAGCCGAATGAGCATGTCGTCAATCGACAGCGCCAGCTCGTGGGCGAAATTTTTCGCCTTGTCGTCCTCGCCAAATACTTCCCGCTGACGCTCATGCGCGCGCTCGCGCAGCCGGCGCGCAAACATATTCTCACGTGGCATAACTAACTCCTTAACCCGGCGCTATCTGAAATAGCGCCTAGCATCGAACATAAACGCTCGCCCGTGACGGTGTCAATCAATTTAATGTCAGTCAGTCGGCTATTGTCTGTGGTCGGTTGTTTTAGCGGCTTATGATTCGGCGCGGGAGAGCGTAGAATGCGGCCAGCCTTTGCAGGCTAACCGCTTTAAGCTGCAAGGTTAACTGTCAGCTAAAGACCGTCAGCTAAACGCTAACAGCCAAGCGCCGATAACTTATCATGCCTGATCGCACCCGCCTTTTACGTGCCCTGCCCTCGATTGACGCGCTGCTGCGCGCGCCGGAGACCTTGGCCTTGCGCGAGCGCACAGGGGCGGCGCGTCTGGCGGCGCTGGCGCGCGCAGTCACAGAGGAGTTGCGCGCGGAGTTGCAGATGCGTGCGACCGATGGGGCTGAAGCTAACGGCGGGCCGCAGCGCGCCGCGTTGTTGGCCGAGGCGGTTGCGCGGCTGACGCGCGCGGTCGAGGGCGAGGCGGCTGCGGCGCTGCGCCGCGTCGTCAACGCAACCGGCGTCGTGCTGCATACGAATCTGGGGCGCGCGCCGCTCTCGGCCGCCGCGCGCCAAGCGTTGGCGCAAGAGGCGGCCGGTTATTGCACGCTTGAATATAATTTGACGACGGGCGCGCGCGGCTGGCGCGGCGCGCACGCTGAGGCGCTGCTCGCGCAACTGACCGGTGCTGAAGATGCACTCGTGGTCAACAACTGTGCGGCGGCGGCGCTCCTTGTGTTGACGGCCTTGGGGCGCGGCGGCGAGGCGCTGGTCTCGCGCGGCGAGTTGGTCGAGATCGGCGGCGACTTTCGCGTGCCCGACGTGATGATGCAATCAGGTGTGACGCTCGTCGAGGTGGGCACGACCAATCGCACCAAGCTCGTCGATTACGGGCGTGCGCTCACGGAACGGACGAAACTGATCGTGCACGTGCATCCGTCGAACTATCGCATCGTCGGCTTCACCGTCGCGCCCGCGCTCGCGGAACTTGCTGCGCTTGCGCACGCGCACGATCTCATCCTTTACGAAGACGCTGGCTCGGGCGTCTTGTCAGACCTGAGCGCGTCGGGCCTGCGCGACGAACCCATCATCGGCGCGTCAATCGCGCAGGGCGCAGACATCGTCACCTTTAGTGGCGACAAGTTATTGGGCGGGCCCCAAGCAGGTCTGATTGTCGGCCGCCGCGCACTCGTCGCGCAGTGCCGCAAGCATCCGCTCTATCGTGCCCTGCGCGCCGACAAGCTCACGTTCGCGGCGCTCGCTGCTACGCTCGATGCACACCGGCGCGGGACGGCACACGAGGAAGTGCCCGCGCTCCGCATGCTCGCGCAGACGCAAAGTCAGCTTGAGACACGCGCGCGCGCCTTCATCCGGCGCGCACGCACGCGCGCTATTGCGCTCAGCTTTGATCTCAGTCCTGGTCAATCGGCCATCGGCGGCGGCTCGGCCCCGACCACGCATCCGCCGACCGCCCTCATCGTCCTCACGCACCGGCATCTCTCTGCCACCGCGCTCGAAGCCGCGCTCCGCCAAGCGACGCCGCCCGTCATCGCACGCATCTTGGACGACCGCGTCGTGCTCGACTTGCGCACAGTCGCCGCCGCAGAAGAAGCGGAACTGCTCGCCGCACTTGCGGCGCTGCCGCACGATGGCGCGTGACGAGCCGCTCACGCATCATCTTTTTGCCAGCTAAATTTTATTGATCGTGCCGCGACAGCCGGGCGCTTTGCAATGGCAGCGCTTGGTATCGGGGTGGAGAGTCGTCACGTAATCGACGGTGATCTCTTCGTCGGGGTGTATGTCGCGCAGCGCCATGAAGAGGATGTGGCCGCGCGTGGTGCGCATGTAGGCGTTGGGCTGACAGGAGTGGTTGATGTAATGCGTGCCGTTGCCGCCGCGCGCGCCGTCGAGATTCCAGTACGAGTCGAGCGCGCAGATGCGCAAGATGCGCTGGCGGCGCGTGCGCAAGCGGCGGGCGACCTCGCGCCGCGAGATGCGCTCGCCCGCGTACTCCGCGATCTTCCGCCCGCGCGGAAACAGTCGGGTCGCGAAACAACCCTTGCCATCAATCAGCGACGGGCGGACGGCGAGATCGGAAGCAAGCGGCATAAAGAAGTAGCCAGTAGTCAGTAGTCAGTAGCAAAGCAGGAAGCGCCGTTCGCGTATTCCTACTGGCTACTGGCGACTGGCTACTTTAATTGAAAGCTGCGGGCCATCGAGTCTGTCTGGCTGCGTAGCTGCATGAGTTTTTCGCGCCGGCCGGTGAAGTGCAGGACGTAGATGGTGCGACTGTCGGCTTGCAGGTAGTAGATGCGCCCGAGCATCGGTTTGCCGGCGGCGACATACTCATAGGATGAGGTCACGCCTTTGAGCCGACCGGGGAAGTTCTCCTCTTTGCCTTCGACGTAGCCGGCGAGGAAGCGCAGCTTCAAGTCGTGATCGCGCTGCGATAGATTGGAGGCCGTTGTGCCGTCATCCACCACCTCTTTGCGTATGCGCAGGTAGCCGTCGCTGCGGTCGCCGTAGACAAACTCCGTGTGCTCGTGCTCGCTATCGGGGCGCGTGATGGCGCGCCAAGTCTCCGACGGTAGCTCAAGCGTGTACGGGGCGTGCGGATCGTTGAAGGTTTGCGTCTGGGCCGCGGCGGTCGCTGTCAGACCGAGCAGGCACGCGGCGGCGAGTGAGATCAAGCGTCGCATATAAAAGTCTTACTCCTGTCAAAATCTATAACTTGAATTTACGCTCCGGGGCATGACCTGTTCTGTTCATCACCTCAGATGCGCGTGTTGGCACAACTTGTTGTCTGGCTTTGCCGGTCGTGTCATTTCGTCGACTCGATGGCGGCGCGCTGGGCGGCGAAGAGTTGCGCCAGCCCTGTGTCGGCCAGCGCCAGTAGCGCGTCCATTTCGGCGCGCGTGAACGGCTCGCCTTCAGCCGTGCCTTGCAACTCGATGAACCGCCCGTCGCCCGTGCAGACGACGTTCATGTCCACTTCGGCGCGCGAGTCTTCATCGTATTTGAGATCGAGCAAGGGCGTCCCCGCAACGATGCCGACCGAGACGGCTGCAACCGCGCCCTTCACAGGCTGACGCGTGATCATGCGGTCGCGCAACAAGCGTTGACACGCGAGCGCGCACGCGACGTAAGCGCCAGTGATCGAGGCTGTGCGCGTGCCGCCGTCGGCTTGCAGCACGTCGCAATCGACCGTGAGCGTGCGCTCGCCGAGCAGCGCGAGATCGACGACGGCGCGCAGGCTGCGGCCGATCAGCCGTTGAATCTCGTGCGTCCGGCCCGAGGGGCCGCCGCGCCCCGTCTCGCGTTGCGTACGCTGCTGCGTGGCGCGGGGCAGCATCGCGTACTCGGCCGTCAACCAACCCTGTCCGCTGTTGCGCCGAAAGGGCGGCACGCGCTCTTCAAGCGTGGCGGTGCAGATGATGCGCGTCGCGCCCATCTCGATGAGCGCCGAGCCTTCGGCGTAGGGCATGTAGTGGGGCGTGATGCGAACGGGCCGCAACTCATCTGCCCGCCGACCATCGGTGCGGGCCAAAGCGCCCTCAGCTTGCGCAACGTTAGTTTGTGATTTGAAGCTCATCCTGTCCCCAGACTTCGACCGCTTCCAGACGCGACGGGGCGCTGCCTAAAAATCTTTCGGCGACGCGTGCGAACCGCTCCGCCGCGTCCGTCACGTAGAAGTGATCCAGATCATCGCACAAACTGCGCGCCGGTGCACGCTGTTTGAGCAACTGCCCCGTGTGCGTGTCGAACGAGCGCCGACGCAGAGACTCGCGCTCAAGCAACGCTTCCACGCTCGCGGCGGTCGCCGCGCCTGAGTCAATTAACTGCACCTCCGCGCCGACCGTCGCTTGAATCACTTGGCGTAAAATCGGATAGTGCGTACAGCCTAAGACCAAAACGTCCACGCGCCCGCCGCGCAAATCTTTCAAATATTCGGCCGCGACGGCGCGCGCCACATCCGTCTCCGCCCAGCCCTCTTCCGCCAGCGCGACGAAGAGCGGGCACGCACGTTCAAGCACTTCCGCTTGTGGCTGGCAGGTCTTGATCGCGCGCCGGTACGCGCCGCTCTGCACGGTCGCCTCGGTCGCGATCACGCCGATGCGCCCGCCCGTCGCAGCGTGCGCGGCGGCTTGCGCGCCCGGTTCGATCACGCCGACCACCGGCACAGGGATGCGCGCCGCTATCGCCGGCAACGCCAGCGCCGACGCAGTGTTGCACGCCACCACCAGCAACTTGATCCCATGCGCCGCCAGAAAGCGCGCGTTCTCAACGGCGTAACGCTCAACGGTCTGAAGCGACTTAGTCCCGTAAGGCACGCGCGCCGTGTCGCCCAAATACACGAACCGCTCCTCCGGCAACTGCTCGTGCAGTGCACGATAGACCGTCAGCCCGCCGACGCCGCTATCAAAGATGCCGATTGGTAGATTGGGATTCAAAGGAAGAAGCAGAGCCACGCCAGCTCACGGCAACTCAAACAAAAATCTCGGCCACACGGCAACGGAAACCGGGCACAACCTCAGCGCCGTCAAGCTCATCATTCTCGGTGAGAACTGTGACATCGGTTAGCGCGCGATAAATCACCACATTGCGCAGCTTAGGGCTGACGACCCAGACGGCGCGTGCGCCATTAGCAAGCCATTCCGCAACCTTCGCTTTCACCTTCACATCCCTATCGCTCGGTGAAAGCACTTCTACGGCCAAGTCAGGCGACCCCGTACCAAAACCTTTAGATAGTCCTGTCTGCTCTATCTGCTCGCGCCGGATAAAAGCAATATCCGGCGCGAGTACGGTATCCGGGTTGCTGGCCAGTTTGAAACCCGTCTCCGCACCGAAGACCGTGCCGAGTTTATTCGCCTTAACGTGCATGGCGAGCGGCGCGGCCAGATTCATGATCACGGCTCCGTGTTCTTCACCGGCAGGAGACATGGTTTTTAATTCTCCTTCAATGAGTTCGTAACGGAATCGGCCGCGTGGCAGCTTTAGCAACTCGTCCGCCGTCATTAACTGTGTGGTCGTGCTCATCTCAGCCTCACTTCCTGCGCACCAAAACAAGAGCGGTCAACGTGTTTGATGTTAGCACATCGCGCTCGCTGACCGCTCTCGCTTGAATGGAGGCGCCGAGAATCGAACTCGGGTCCAAAGGCCGACGCCCGAAGGCTCTACATGCTTAGTCGCTTCTCCTGTGCCTGTCTTACTCAGGCGCGTTCGCTGCGGCCGGGTCAGTGAAGCGACGAAGACCCCGACTGCGACTAGCTCAGTTTTGTCTCGCCCACCGCCCCTGAGCACAGGCGGCGGGCCAGCTCAACTAAGTGACATCTCGCTCCGCGCGCTTGAGCAACTTGCGGCGAGACGCTTACTGGCTAAGGATAATTAGGCAGCAAGGGCCAATTCGTTAGAGTTGGCAATTGTTGTTTCCCCAAGCTTGTTAACGAGCTGCTTAGAGTAAGCCCGGCATGACACCCGCGCGACGCGCAAAGCCCCTGTCGAGACCTATCGCCCCCGTGGTGACCGAATTATAACAGTGACGAGTGATAAGTTAAAAACTGGTTCTAGCTCGTCATCTCGTCACTTGTTACTCGTCACTGCTTTAGATGCCCCGCACAGGCCGACCGTTGGTAGCCACAGGGACGGGCTGTGGCGTGGCCGTTTCGCGCGGCTGTTGCAGATACGTTATAATTTGCGGCGTCGGTCTCTCCTCTGTTTATGATCGTAAGCCAAATGTCTAGGTCTGCCAGTAAGCGTTAACGCCATCGTGCCAGCAAGCGAGGATCGCATCTATGTCAGCTAAGAAGCCACGCCCGTCCAAAGGCTCGGCGCGCGCACGCGCGGCTCTGTCTGCGCCGCCGCGTCGTTCCGCCTTGCGCCGTTTCTGGTTGCCTGCTGTCTTGCTGCTCGCGCTCGCCGCCGGTGGTCTGACCGGCATCGTGCTCGCCTACGAGTTGAACTACTCGAAGGCGGCGGGCGAGGTGGCCTCGCTGGCGACGTACCGGCCGAGTCAGGTGACGCGCGTCTATGCGGACGACGGCGAGACGGTCATCGGCGAGTTCGCGTTGGAGCGCCGCATCCCGCTCAAGTACGAAGAGATTCCACCCGTCTTAAAGAACGCGATCCTCGCCGTTGAGGACGCGCGTTTTTATGATCACGTCGGCATCGATCCCATTCGCATCATCGGCGCGGCGTGGAAGAACATCACGGCCGATAGACGCGAGGGCGGCTCGACCCTAACGCAGCAGTTGGCCAAGAATCTCTTTCTCTCGCGCGAGCAGACCCTGACGCGCAAGGCGAACGAGTGGCTGATCGCGATCCAGATCGAACGGTTCTACACGAAGAACCAGATCATGGAGATGTACGTCAACCACGTCTTCCTCGGCGCGCGCGCTTACGGCTTCGAGGCCGCATCGGAAACCTACTTCGGCAAGCAGGCCAAAGACCTGACGCTCGAAGAGGCGGCACTGCTCGCCGGCATCCCGCGCTCGACCACGAAGTATTCACCCACGGTCAGCTTGGATCAGGCCCGCGTCCGACGCGACCTCGTGCTTGAGTTGATGGCGAAGAACGGCTTCGTCTCGCAAGGCGAGGCGGACGCCGCAAAGGCTAAGCCGGTCAAGCTGGCCGATACGGCCTACTATCCGCCGCCGTCCGCGTCGCACGCGTGGTTCGAGTATCCGGTTGAAGAGATCAGGCAGTACATCGAGGACAAGTACACGACGCGCGTCGCCTTCGGCGGTCTCGCCGTCTATTCGACGATCAATCCGGCCGCGCAGAAGAAGGCTTACGAAGCGGTGCGCGCAGGCCTCCGCACATATGATCGCGGGCATCGCGGCTGGCACTCCGCCTACACTTACTTCGATGAGAACGAGGCCGCGCCCGCCACGCCGCAAGCGCTCAACGGCGTCGTCCTGCCCGAATGGTTCGGCAACAACTACGAAGCGGGCACGTGGGTGCGCGGTCTCATCACAAATGTGGATCGCGCGAAGAACGAGGCGACCGTGCGCTTCGGCGGCTACACCGCGACGGTGACGAGCAAAGACATGGGTTGGTCGAACCGGCAGCCGCGCGACGAGCTTAAGCCGGGCTACATCGCCGAGTTCAAGATCGATGAAGTGGATAAAGACAAGCGTCGCCTCGCGGTCGAGTTGACGCAGACGCCCGACATACAGGGCGCGCTCTACTCTCTGAATGCGAAGACCGGCGAGGTCGCCGCGATGGTCGGCGGCTACAATTTCTACACGAACAAGTTCAACTGCGCGACGCAAGCCTATCGACAGACCGGCTCGTGCTTCAAACCGTTCATCTACACGGCGGCGGTCGAATGGGGTTTGACGCCTGACTCCGTCATTAGCGGCGCGCAGATCAAGCGCGGCGACTGGATACCGCACAACTACGACGGCGCGACCAGTTGCGGCGACGTGCCGATGAGGATCGCGCTCGCACACTCTCTAAACATCCCGGCCGTGCACACGCTCGACATGGTCGGCATCCAGACCGGCGCGCAGATGGTGCGCCGCTTCGGCATCACCGTGCCGATGGCCCCGTATCTGCCGTCGGCGCTCGGCGCAACCGAAGTGCCGCTCGATCAGATGGTCTCGGCCTATTCCGTCTTTCCCAACAAAGGCATACGCGTCCAGCCGCACCTGATCAAGCGCGTGCTCGACCGCGACGGCGCACCGCTCGAAGAGTGGGAGCGGATGACTTACAAGGTGGTGAGCCAGTACGTCGCCCTGACGATGGTGGACATGATGCGCGGCGTGACCGCTCCGGGCGGCACTGCGCCGGCCGCGAGTTCCGTCGGCGTGCAGGTCGCGGGCAAGACCGGCACGGTCAATGATCACACGGACACTTGGTTCATCGGTTACACACCCAGTTACGTCACCGGCGTCTGGCTCGGCTATCCCGACCGCAAGAAGAATCTGGGCAACGACATGACGGGCGGGCACGGCTCGCTGCCGATCTGGATCGAGTACATGAAAGAGTTCTTGAAGGACAAACCGAAGGAGACATTCGAGAAGCCGCCGTCGATGCCCGAAGACATCAAGGAGTTGCAACAACAGCGGCAACGCGAACTCTCAGAGGAACGCGCCGCCGAGATGGCCGAGATCAAGGCCGACAAAGGCACAACTGACGACACCACCGACGCGCTGACCGCGCCGCATCTTGATCAGATCACTCTGCCGCCCACACCCGGCGAGCACACGACGACGGAAGACGCACCGCGCCACGCCGAACCGGTTGTGCCGCACGTAGAATCTGACACGCCGCCGCCACCGCAGACTGCGCCCGCCGCGAACGCCACACGCCCGCGCGAAGTCGACACCACCAAGAAGAAGGGCAAGAAGGGCACGGACGAGCCACCACCGCCGCAATAAGGGAATGCGGAATGCGAATTGCGGATTAAAAGAGAGAGAGTTTCTTTAATCCGCAATCCGCAATCACCAAAATAGTTTGCCGCAATAGTGGTCGAGCATCTTGCGCCACCAGGGCCAGTCGTGATCCACGTCGTAGCCCCACATGTCGAGTACGTGCGGGATGCCTTTGCTGTGGAGCACGTCTGAGAGTTGGCGGCTGCGCTCCGGCGCTTCCCAACGCCCTTGCCCTGTGAGGATGTAGATGCAATCGGCCCCGCGCAGACGCGGCAAGTAGTAATCGTCGTTCAGGTTCGGCAGGTACGACATCGGATTATTAAAATAGACGTTCTCGTCGTGATACCCTTCGAAGTATTGCCGCACGTCGTAACTGCCGCTCATCGGGATCGTGCCGCGCAGGAGATCGGGATGTTTGAAGTAAGTGTTGGCGGCGAGAAAAGCGCCGAGGCTCGCGCCGGTCGTGATGGGGCGCGCGCCGCCGTCGCCCACGTCGTTGCGTATGAGCGGCAGGACTTCGTCCGTGATGTAGCGGTCGTAGCGCGTCAACATCTCGGCCTTGTAGGCTGGGTGCGCGTGCTCGTTCAAGAGCGCCTGCCGGTTCACGCTGTTGATCGAGTAGGCGCGCACACGCCCCGCGTCGATGTGATGCTGGATCGCGTCGATCAAGTGAAACCGCTCGTACTCCAGAAAGTCTGCGGCGGCGGTCGGGAACAGCAACACCGGATAGCCGCTGTGCCCGTAAGCGACAATGGGCATCTCCATCCCCAAGTTATGGCTATACCACGACGTGATCCGACGATTCATCCGCGCCACCTTTCCGCGAGGTATGCCGAGCGGGCATAACTCGCGTGAGCTTGAACTAACTGATCTTGGAATTGCGGTGACAGATAATCGCGCACTTCCCGCCCCCGCGCAAGTGGCGACTACAACTTCCGCGCCCCAACCCGCCGTTTGACACTCGCGCAAACCGTCTGCTATAAAAATTTCCGCGGCGAGCCAGCCACCAATTGCTCGCCGCACAAACATTCCGCAGTAGCTCAATGGCAGAGCATCCGGCTGTTAACCGGAGGGTTGTAGGTTCGAGTCCTACCTGCGGAGTTGGATAAAAGGGAAAGGGCATCAGAGCGATGCCCTTTCCCTTTTGTATCCACTTTTGTACCTACAAGTACGCTGCCCTCGTTAATGTTTATTCAGTGAATTCCCATTAAGCTGTTCCTGTTCATATTTCCGAGGCATAATAATCTAAGTGGAAAGTAATAGTGGGTAGCCGATGCAGACCGTCAAAGAATTCTGACGAGACGAAGACCCGGAAGACTACCAATAGCAAGCACCTCAAACCGAACTGAGCAGCCTCTATGAAGATAACTGAAGATGATATTCAGATGTTCCAATGGGGTATTGAGACCATTACATTCAGCGGCGGTGAAGAGATTCCTATAGATAGGTCTTCAACTTTCATAATCATCGGCCCTAATAACTCAGGTAAGAGTACTGCTCTAAGAGAGCTAACTTCTTTACTTAATAATCAGATAAGCAATACTCAGGTAATAAAGAAGCTTAAGCGATTCATCGAAGGTAACGAAGATACTTTCCTTAAATGGCTCGTCGAGTATTTTCCATCGTATGTGCAATCAGATCAGAAACACTTTGTTGCCAAAAATTTAATCATTTCCGAGTCAAGTGCAGTACATATATGGAAGAATATAAAAAGAAAAACCGAGTTAATTGAAATAACCGAGCCGGACGCTCTTGATGCTTGGCACTTCCTTTTCCATCATCTTGATACGAGGTCTCGCCTCTCAATAGTTGAACCTGTTTCATCTAAAGGCGCTTTCGACCAACCCAATCAATATATTCACATCCTTCAAATGAATGACCAATTACTTACAAAGATTTCCAGTGAGGTATGCGCAGCGTTTCAGAAGGACTTAATCATTAATTGGGGAGGTGGAGGTTCGGTCTGGTTTCATGTTGGGGAGGAGCCACAAAGAACAGAAACGAAGGATCGTGTGTCGCTGGAGTATTTGGAAGATTTGCAGAAGTTACCGCGACTTGAAATGGAGGGCGACGGAATCCGAAGTTTTGTTGCCACATTATTAGCGAGCTATTGCGGTGCTCAACCCGTTCTTTTAATAGATGAACCAGAAGTTTTTCTTCACCCGCCACAGATTAAAAGATTAGCAAGTATTCTCGCTAAGAACGCTGAAAGCATGAAGCGGCAAATTATAATTGCCACTCATAGTAGCGACATAGTTCAAGGTGCTATTGCTGCTTCAAGAAATGTTTCCATTTGCAGGATTACAAGAGAGGGGAACTTAAACCATGCGACCATACTAACCCAGAGTCAAATTGAGGAGCTTTGGTCAAAACCTTTATTGAAGTCTTCGGCAGCAATTGATGGCGTATTCCACGAAGGAGTAATTGTCAGTGAAGCAGACTCTGACTCGCGGATTTATGAAGCTGTTTTGAGCCAGGCCGAAAAGGAAGGACGCATCTCAGCACCGACGGACTTTTATTTTGTTCAAGGCGGAGGCAAGGGCGAATTGTCAACGCTTGCAAAGGCCTACAAAACCGTTGGCGTGAAGGTTGTCGTCATTGCCGACTTTGATCTGCTTCAAAATAAGGCAGAGTTTGAAAAGGTTATTATTTCACTAAGCGGTGATTTCAAAAAGGTTGAATCTAATTATACTGTAGCATCTGCTGCGTTGGGGGGATTAGGATCGATTCGTAAGCCAGAGGATTTTGTTTCTGCAACCCACAGATTATTGGCAGAAATCACTCAGGAGGTGCAGAGGGTGAAGGATGAAGGTAAGCAATTGGAAGGTATAACAGCTACTCAACGTCGAACATTTGGCAGTTTACTTGAGGATTCTCGTGATTGGAGTGAAGCCAAAAAGTATGGAATAACTAAACTTAAAGGAGGTGCACATCAGGCATGCACGGAGTTATTAGAAGATTGTAAAAGGATTGGGCTATTCATAGTTCCCAACGGCCCATTAGAGAGTTGGTGGCGGGCAGGTGCAAGCGATAAGAACGAATGGTTTGTTCAAGCTATAGAGGAAATATCGAAGAATCCTTCTTCCTTCAGAGAGGCCATTGATTTCATGGTCAGTATCTGCGAATACTTGAAAGGAAAGCCGCAGAATATTGCTAACCGAGATGCGGAAGTTCCACGAGAGGCAAGAGCAACTAAGATTAGTTCTGATGGTGAGACACGTGCATAAGCCAAAACGCATAAATAAAAAAAACGTGTTGATTTTGCTATCCATCTCCCTCGTACTCCCCAAAATTCTTCAAAATGCCCGGGAAGAGTTAAAGCACCTTTCGCCCCGCGCGAAGATTTTTGACAAGTCCTAGAGGGTCTGAATTAGTCTAGGATTCCTTGATGAAACTTAAGCCAACTAGACGCGCTCACGTCTGCGTTGCCTGATAGAGTTTGCAAGGGCGAGGCGTAAGCTGCGTTTGTAGTAGAATGCGGCGGGAGGCAAAGGCATGGCGACGAACAGACTTGAACGTATCTTAGTCCAAGCGCGGCAACTGTCGCCGGAGGAGTTGGCCCTGCTTATCAAGCAGGCCGCCGACTTGTTGGCGCAAAGCCAACAAACGGCGGCGCCACAGAAGCTGAGTTATACGGCGCTCTTCGGCTCTGGCAAAGGCAGCTTTGCCAGTCCGGTGGAAGCTGACATATTCGTGCGCGCGGAGCGTGCGGCATGGGACGAGTAAGCGCCGCCGTCGGGGCGCAAGTCTATCTTGATACGAACATCGTCATCTATGCCGTGGAAGGCTTCGTCGATCTGGCTGACCAGCTTCAAGCCCTATTGCAAGCGCTGGACAACATGGAAATCGTCGCCTTCACCAGCGAGCTAACATTAGCTGAGGTTCTGGTTAAGCCGATGCAAGATCAGAACCAACAAGCGCAGCGAGCTTACGAAACTTTCCTCACGCCTTCGCCCGCCTTGCAGGTCGTGCCCATCAGCCGCAGCATTCTGACGGAAGCTGCGCGCCTGCGGGCCACAACTAAGTTGAAGTTGCCGGATGCTATTCACTTGGCAACTGCTGACCTGAGTGGCTGTAGTTCTTTTCTTACTAATGACGACTCGTTCAAGTCAGTTGCCTCAGCGAAAATCAAAATACTATCTGAAATCAGTCTTGTTTGACCAAACTCGCCGCTGACCTAGCAGAGTTTGAGTGGGCAATCGGAAGACGCAAAAGCGCTAAATGTAACCGGAGGGTTGTAGATTCGAGTCCTACCTGCGGAGTTTCAATCAAGCTAGAGGTAGTAATAAGAAACGGCTACTCGTCAGAACAGTGACGAGTAGCCGTTTCTGCTAAATAATGCTTTCAATGACATTTTTCTATAGCTGTGGTCTGCCGTAAAGATGGGTGGCGGACGCGGACGGGGCATGCACCTGAGAACTTGGCGACATTGCGACACATCGCCGTGAATCCGTTGAAGCAAGAGCGTAGTTGCAAGTTAGGCGGCAAGAGCAAACGGCTCAAAGCAAGGTGAGATGAAAGCTACATGCTCAAGCGATTAGTAGCCAGGCGAAAAGTGCGCTCGCTAAGGCAAGCGCCGTGGCGATCAATAGCAGGACGCGAAAGCCGCTGACAAATGATGCCTCGATGGCGCGCGCGACTGCCTGTTTCGTCGCACCCTGCAAAGCATCCGGAATAGTGATGGTGGCCAAGCGGCTCGTCTGTGCGGCGAGGGCAGCGCGGGTCTCCGCAGGCAGGTCTAAAGACTGGAGACGAGCGTTAAAATTTCGGGCGAAGACGCCGGTCATGACGATGCCGAGCACCGCGATAGAGAGGAGGCCCGCCGTGCGCGCGACCGCGTTGTTGACGCCTGATGCGATGCCTGCGTGTCGCTCATCAACAGCCCCCATCACAGTTGTCGTCAAGGGCGCGACGCTCGTAGCCATGCCGAGACTCATCACTATGACCGCCGGGAAAAAGCTCGTCCAATAACTGCCCGCGCCCGCGCCGGGTAGCATGAACAGAGCGAAGCCCGCGCTGGCGACGACGGGGCCAACAACAAGCGGCAACTTCGCCCCGTAATGCTGGACAAGCCCGCCCGCCCAACGCGACAAGAGGAACATCGTCAGCACGAACGGCAGCAGTGCCGCCCCTGCTTTTGTCGCCGAATAGCCCTGCACTTGAATCAGGTTGAAAGGCAGAAAGAACATCAAACCGCTCAGAGCGCCGTAGAGAAAAAGCGTCAGCAGATTTGCGCCCGCGAAAGTTGGCGCACGGAAAAGAGCCAGTGGCATCATCGCCCGCAGCCCGCGGCTGCGCTCGACGATGATGAAAAGGATGAGCAGCATAACTCCTATGGCCAGGCTCGCTGCGACCCGCAAGTCGTTGAAGCCACGCGCGCCCGATGCGAGCAGACCGTAAACGACGCCGCCTAAGCCAAAGGTCGCCATGGCGGCCCCGAGGCTGTCCACGCGCGCGCCTGCGCTCTCGTCGCGGCTTTCGGGTACGTACCACCAGGTAATCGCCAACGCCAGCGCCGCCAGCGGCAGGTTGATGAAAAATATCCAACGCCACGAGACATTCTCTATCAGCCAGCCGCCGAGCACGGGGCCTATGCCTGCGGAGATGGCCGTAAAGCCCGACCATGTGCCGATGGCCCGCCCCCGGTCTTCCTTAGTGAACGAGGCGCTGATGAGCGCGAGGCTGCCCGGCACAAGCATGCTAGCGCCCACGCCTTGCACGGCCCGCGCGGCGATGAGTTGGACGGCCGTCTGCGCTAGTCCGCACCCGGCGGAAGCTAACGCGAAGAGAATTAGTCCGGCAGAGAAGATGCGTCTTCTGCCCCATCGATCACCGAGCGAGCCGCCAACCAGAATCAGCGCCGAGAGCAGAAGCTGATAAGCCTCGACGATCCACTGCGCGCCGACGATGTCTGTGCGCAGCTCACGTTGAAGCACTGGCAAGGCGACGTTGACGACCGTGCTGTCAATGAAGGTGATGCTCGACCCTAAGATGGTTGCCGCCAGCACCCAAGGCGCAGCCCGCTTGGAGCATGGGGCTGCTGCCGCCCCGGCCCGAATCACTGCCTCATCACATGGCGCTTTAACGCTAGTCGTCAATTTTATTCCTGCTCGCTGCTCCTTGCTCCTCTCAAGCCGTACCTAGCGGCAAACGGGCAGGCTCGATGCGGAAGCTTCTGGCCGCGATGATAGCCAGCGCGATGAACAGCGCCAGCACGACTAATTGCGTCAGCAAGAATGGCGGTTCCGATTGCGTCGGGGCCAACGCTTTCATTGCTTATCACGGCCGTTGCACAAATATCCCGGCGAAGTACTGGCGCTGTGCATAGAAGACAATCAACCACAGGATTGTCACAACCATTGCCAACGCTATCCCAGTTGGATTCAAGAACACGTGATACAAAATTATGTTCACAATTACTGGGCCCAGCAGCACCAGACCGAGGGGCACGAACCGATTCACCAGCAGCAGCGCACCGCCTGCAACTTGTAGCGCAGCGATTACCCAAAAGTAATGAGACAGTATGAGTGCGCCAATAAATTGGCCCGCCAAGCCTGCGGGCATAGGGCCCATGCTGAGGAAATTGAGAAATCCATTTAGCCCAAATACAACGAACATTAGCCCAAGTAGAAGCTGCGCAATCAGGGTTAAGATTTTCATTTAGCGTTCCTTTCCAACCGTAGTCTTGGAAGCAGTGTGCTCAAATGTTATCAGTCATCGAGCTGAAGCAGCCCTAGCGTCGACGGGCACATCGTCGCTGGGGCTTCAAGCGTTAATCGCGCCCATCTTGCCCTGCCGGTAATCCTCAATCGCCTGGCGGATTTCGCCTTCCGTGTTCATCACGAACGGGCCGTAGCGCGCGACCGGTTCATTGAGCGGCACACCGGCAATCAGTAAGACTTCGAGCGGTGTGCCTGCGTCCGCCGGATTTTCTATCAACACCTCGTCGCCGTCCGATGCGAACATCACCATCTGCCCACGGGCGGCACGCTCACCATCTGCGCCGAACAATCCCTCGCCGTCCACGATATAGGCGAAGGCGTTGTATCCTTGTTGCACGCTCTGCATCACGCGCCCGCCGGGCCGGAGCGTGAAGTGCAGGTACATGATCGGCGTCACCGTCTCGATCACGGCGCGCGCGCCGAGCGCTTCGCCCGCGATCACGCGCACCGTCACCAGCCCGTCCGCAGTCCGCGCGCCGGGGATGCGCGCCGCTGGTATCTCCTGATAGCGCGGCGTCATCAGCTTATGCTGCTGCGGCAGGTTCACCCACAGTTGAAAGCCGTGCAGCCGACCGCCCGTGCGCTGAAACTCTGCCGAGGGCATCTCTGAATGGACGACGCCCGCGCCGGCAGTCATCCACTGCACGTCGCCCGCGCTCAACTTGCCCGCGTGCCCTTGCGAGTCCTTGTGCTCCATCTCGCCTGACAGCATGTAAGTCACCGTCTCGAAGCCGCGATGTGGGTGATCCGGCGCGCCTTTAGCTGCACCGGGGGCGACGTTCATGGGCCCCATCTCGTCCAACAACAGGAATGGGTCGAACTCCGAGAACGATGCCTTCGGAAACGGCCGGCGTACGAGAAAGCCCGCACCCTCCAGCGTCTCGATGCTATTGACAATGCCAGCCACCGTGCGCCCCGTCGGGCGGCTCTCTTTTTCCGCTCTGCTCAACTTCGTCGCTTCCATCTTGCATTCCCCTCCTTAATAGAACCTTTATCGAGCACTTCACGCACCGTGCTCTTTCGCCTTCTGCTGCGCCGCCGCTGCCGCCTTGAAGCCGATCTTCTTCAGCAGGCGGATGAGCGTCGCGCGTTCGCTCATCGACAGTGCGGCAGCGAGCCGCTCCATGTCGGCAGCGTGCTCAGCGTAGGCGCGCGTGATGAGCTTTCTGCCCTCTCTGGTCAGGTGGACGATGCGCGCCCGCCGGTCATCAGCAGACGCCCGCCGCTCAACCAAGCCTTTAGATGCGAGCCGGTCAACGGCGACGGTAATCGAGCCGCTCGTCAGCAGAACTTTCCGGCCGATCTCGTTGACCGGCAGCGCACCCTTGTGCAACAACGCTTCCAAGACGGCGAAGTCACTGCCGCACATCTCCAAATGTTCAATGCTGCGTTCGGCGTAAGCCTCGACCGCCTGCGCCGCCTTCCAGAGCACCAGCCAGACATGCACGCCGCTCCCGCCGCTCAGCGAATCAAGTTTGTTTGCCTTCATCGTCTTTCATTAAGTAGATAAATTACCTTGATGTCAAGATACATGATTTGCAGGTAATTGTCAACCGATGGCGTGGAGACAATTCCTATCCGAATCGGAATCTCTGGGGCAACCCTGCGCTAAGGCTGTTCAGCGTTTGGTGTCCAATAACTTATGAACGTCGGTGCTGGAGGCTAAGTCCGAGGCCCAGCCGAAGCTTCCTTGATCTCGCATTTCTGTTCCGGCGCGTAACAGTGCGGTGAGAGCTGCGCGCGCGAGCGCCCCGCCAATGCTGATGCGCTTCGCGCCCGCCTGCGCCAACTGCGCGACCGTTGCGCCCTTCAGCATTGGGGCCAGTACGTTGACCGGTTTACTTACAGCGCTCGTCACCAAGCGAACATCATCGAGCGTCGTGAGGGCTGGCGCGTACAAGACATCTGCCCCGGCCTGTTCGAAGGCCTGGAGGCGGCGAATCGTATCGTCAAGGTCAGCCCGGCCGCGCAGCAGGTTTTCGGCGCGCGCGGTCAGGGTAAAAGGAAAAGCAAGGGCGTGGGCCGCCGCAGCCGCAGCATGTACACGCTCGACCGCTAGTTCAAAGTCGTAGATCGGATGCGCGGGGTTGCCGCTGTAATCCTCAATCGAGCCGCCGACCAGACCCGCCTGCGCCGCGCGCCGGATGGTCTCGGCGGCTCGTTCGGGATCATCTGCAAAGCAGTTCTCCAAGTCTGCACTGACCGGCAGCTCAGTTGCCGCGCAGAGGTCGTGGCAGTGTTCGAGCACCTCGTTCAGCGCGACTTGGCCGTCCCGTCGCCCCAGCGAGTTTGCAAAACCGGCGCTGGTCGTTGCCAGCGCCTCGAAGCCTAACCCGGCCAACAGCCGCGCCGAGCCAACGTCCCAAGGGTTGGGAATGATAAAGGCACCTTCGCGTTCATGCAGCGCCTTGAATATCTCTGCTTTTTCTTTCTGATTCGCCATCGTAAACTCCGACCTTGAGATTAAAGTGCGGCCGTCAAAAACGAAGCGGTCATTGAGTTGCACCGGATAGTTCAGCATCATCGGCTGGGCTACATAGACAATCCTCCTGTGGTCTCATTGTACGCGCTCCTCGTCGAGTTGTCGGCGGCGCGCACGCTCATAGTCTGCACGCGGGTTGCGGCCTGTCACCTCCTTGTACCAAGCCGGATGATGCGTCCAAGCCCATTTCTCGCTCACCGTGCCATCGGTCATCGCTTGAAACGTGCCGGGCTGTGCCGCCGTGCCCTCGTAGATGTGCACGATGAACCCGCCCAGCATGACGAGCGCCGCGATGTCGTGGAGCACGTAACTGACCGCGACCAGCCAACGCGGCATCGTGTTGTCGAACCATAGCAACAAGCCCGTGATGAGAAAGAGCAGGCCGCTCACGACGATGGCCCAGAAGTAGAGCTTCTGGCCGCCGTTGAAGAAGCCTACGTCTTCTGGCTCAAGCTTCTCACGGTTCGTCGTGTACGCCTTGATGCGCCGCATCCACTTGCTGTCTGCTTTCGTCCACATCATCGGCGCGAACCAGTTGAGAAACTGAAAGAAGAAGCAGAGATTGAAGCACAGGCCGAACCAAGGATGCAGGAGGCGCGTTAGGGGCCCGCCGCCGAACAAGGGGGTGAGCCAGCGGAAGAGCCACGGCGAGTAGATAGCAAAGCCGGAGAGCAGAGAGAGGACGAAGCAGAGCGCCACCAGCCAATGCAACACGCGTGTGTAGACAGGATGGCGCAGCAGTTCGCCGCGGTGGACGACCGTGCGCCCGTAGCGGCTCGCCTCGCGCCGCGCCTCGTCGTCGAAACGCTCGACCGCACTGCTCATCGCGTCAGTGCTCATGGCGTCTCCTTTCGCTTGACCTCCGTCTCGTCGGGTCGCTCTGTGATAACCGGTTCAGGTTCGGGCTGCGGCCATTTAGGCCCGACGGCGATACGGTGGAAGAAGACCGCAAAGAGGCCAAACGCCGCCATGACCAAGCCGGCCGGTTTAGCCAACCACTTCCAGACCGTGTAGCTCGGTGGAATGGTTGGGTTCGCGGGCAAGCCGCCGTAGAGTTCCGTTTGCGTCGCATCGTGCAGCACGTAGATGACGTGTGTGCCGCCGATGGACTGCGGATCATAGACGCCCGCGTGCTTGAAGCCCGAAATTTGGATCAACTGCTGTGTGCGCGTGTTGGCTAGGGCCAGCATGTCGTCCTTCGTGCCGAAGTGCAGGCAGCCGGTGGGACAAGCTTTGATGCACGCCGGTTCAAGTCCTTCGCCTACACGGTCGGAGCAGAGCGTACACTTGAAGACCTTCTTCGTCCGCTCATTGAACTTCGGAATATCGAACGGGCAGCCGGAGATGCAATAGCCGCAGCCGATGCAGTTCTCCTGCTGGAAATCGACGATGCCGTTCGTGTACTGCACGATTGCGCCATCGGCCGGACACGCGCGCAGGCAACCGGGATCGGCGCAGTGCATGCACTGATCTTTGCGCATCAACCACATGAAGTTGCCGTCGTGTTCGTGCTCGTTGAACTTAATCAGGTTGTAATAGTTCCACTCGGTCGTGGGCATCGTCTGGTAGGTGTTATCGAAGGTCGTCTCGCGGAACGGATGATCGTTCCACTCCACACAGGCCACCTCGCACGCCTTGCAGCCGATGCAGGTCGTTACGTCGATGTACTTGCAGACCTCGACCGCGCGTTGCGTGCCTTGACCGGGGACGGTGCTGGGGTGGCCCGAGATTTGTTGGATTTGCAGGATGCGTTCGTCGCTCATGCTCCCTCCATTGCGGAATGCGGAATGCGGAATGAAAACCGCAGGGCTTTCTAACACGCGCTTACTTTTTCAATCCGCAATCCGAAATCCGCATTCCGCAATCACTAGGCCCTTTCGATCTTCACGAGAAAGCCTTTGAACTCCGGCGTGTAAGCGTTCGGATCAATCGCGGCGGGCGAAAGTTGATTGGCCGGATCGAGCGAAGTCTTGCCCTCGTCCTCCGCAATGCCGCGATAGCCCCAGTGGATCGGTACGCCGATCTGGTAGGTCTTCTGGCCGTCGATCATCATCGGCTTGATGCGCTTGGTGACCATCGCCTTCGCCACATAGACGCCGCGTGCGCTCGACACCTTCACCTTTTCACCGCCTGTCAATCCCATCTCGTCAGCCAGTTGCGCCGGGATTTCGACGAACGGTTCGGGCACGAGTTGGACGTTCATCGGGTTGTTCTTCGTCCAGTAATGATAGTGCTCGGTCAGCCGATAGGTGGTGCAGACGACGTTAAAGCCCTCTGCGGGCGTGCCGTATTTGTCCATGTCCGATTTATATGTTTTGGCGACCGGATTGTTCGACTGGTTCGGATGGAGCGGATTCGCGATTGGACTCTCCACCGGCTCGTAATGTTCGGGGAAGGGGCCGTCGGCAAAGGCCGCGAGCGGCGCGAAGATGCGTCCCACACCTTCAGGGTTCATGATGAACGGCCCCATGTGGTCTTGCGGGTTCGAGTCCACCTTGAAGTCGGGCACGTCGTTGCCGACCCACTTCTGTTGTACCTCGTTCCACCAGACCTGCCTGCGTTCAGCATCCCAGGGCTTGCCCGCCGGATCGCACGACGCGCGGTTATACATCACGCGCCGATTCGCGGGCCAAGACCAAGCCCAGTTCGGATAGACGCCGAGACCCGATGGATCGTCTGTGCCGCGTCGTTGCATCTGCGCGCCGGCCTCTGTCCACGAACCTGAATAGAGCCAGTTGCCGCACATCGTTGTGCCGTCGTCTCTGAGCCATGCGAAGCCCGGCAATTGCTGTCCGGCTTTGATCGTCACGCCGGGTTGCTTCTCGTCCGTCAAATCCGCCAACGCGCGCCCGTTGATCTCTCTGGCCACTTCCGCGAGCGAAGGATTCTCCGGCGTCGTGTAGGCCCATGAGAGATGCAGAATCGGATCGGGGAATTTGCCGCCCTCCGCTTTGTAAAGCTCACGCACCTGCAAAAAGATGCGGGCGAGAATTTCTTGATCGACGCGTGCCTGACCGGGCGGCGGCAGGGCGACGTACTTCCATTGCAGCCAGCGCGCGGAGTTGACGAACGTGCCATCCTTCTCGGCAAAGCCTGCGCCGGGCAGACGATAGACGGTCGTATTGATCTGCGCCATCTCGTCCTTCGTCGTGCCGGGCGCACGCCAGAACTCGCTCGTCTCGTCGGGGTAGAGTTCGCACACCACGAGCCAGTCCGCCTTCTTCAACGCCGCGATGTTCTTGCGCGAGTTAGGGCCGATCATCACGCCGTTCATGCCGAAGGCGAAGAGACCTTTGATCTTCCCCTGATACATGTAGTCCCACAATTCCGTCCAGGAATACTTGCGGTCGATCTTGGGCAGATAGTGGAACGCAAAATCGTTCTCCTTCTTCGCGACATCGCCATACAAAGCCTTGAGGAACGAGACCATGAACTTCGGCGTGTTCGACCAGTAGTTATAGGAGTCCCACTCCGTCGGCTTCGAGATGGTCGGCGTCGTGCGTTGTAAGAATGTGGCGAGGTCTGTATCGGTCGGCGCGGGAATCTTCAGGTAGCCGGGGAAGATGTCGAAGACGCCGCCCATGTCGGTCGCGCCCTGTATGTTCGAGTGACCGCGCAGCGCATTGACGCCGCCGCCCGCGCGTCCGACGTTGCCTAAGAGCAGTTGCAGTATGGCCGCCGTGCGGATGATCTGCGTCCCCGATGTGTGCTGTGTCCAGCCGACCGCGTAGATGATCGTCGCGGCCTTCGTCATGTCGCCGTCCTTGCGGACGGAGGTGAAGAGGTCTGCGGCTTGCAGGAATTGATCGCGCGGGATGCCCGTGATGCGCTCGACCATCTCCGGCGTGTAACGTGAGTATTGTTTCTTAAGCAACTGAAAGACGCAGCGCTCGTGTTGCAGCGAGAGATCGTAAGCGGTGTTGGGCGGCAAGCTAGGCGGCGGCTTTGTTCCGCCCTGTCCCGCCGCGCCGACTCCGCCCGCCGCCTGATGCCCGCCGCCCTGCTGGCTGTTCATCTCGCCGCCTGCGGCCGACTGCCCCTTGCCGCCGGGCGTCGAAGGACGAGAGGCGACCCGCGGCGACTTCTGCTCGAAGCTCTTCGCCGACTCTTGCCCCGCTCGGTGCTGCGCGCTGTTCGTCTCGCTCGAAGTCCTGCCCCCGGCGACAGTGGACGAACTGCCTGATGAACCTGCGCCGGCCGCGGCTTCGGTCTTAGGGCCGACGTTGCCGCCCGCTTCGTAATTCCACGTCGCCTTGTCGTAAGTCTGCCCTCCGGCGTCGAAGCCGGAGAACAGACCGTCTTCAGGTAACTTGAAGCCGTCTTTCACGACGAAGGCCGCGTTGGTGTAATGCTTGACGTAACCCCACGCGATGCGGTTCTGCGCGATGGCGTAGTTGACGAGACCGCCGAGGAAGGCGATGTCTGTGCCCGCGCGAATTTGCAGGAAGAGATCGGCGGTCGCCGCCGTGCGCGTGAAGCGCGGATCGACGACGATCATCTTCGCGTTACGCCGGAGCTTCGCTTCAATCGGCCATTTGAAACCGCACGGGTGGTTCTCGGCCGGATTACCACCCATGATCAACATCATGTCTGTATTCTTGATGTCGATCCAGCCGTTGGTCATTGCGCCGCGTCCGAAGGTGGGCCCCAAACTGGAGACCGTCGGCCCGTGTCAAACACGGGCCTGCGTCTCGAAGTAGCAGACCCCTAAGCTGCGCATTGTTTTGACGGCTAGATAATTCAGCTCGTTCGTGTCAGTGCAGCCGCCCGTCCAGCCGATGCCTTCGCAGCGATTGACTGTGTACCCCTTGTCATCCTGCTCGACAAACGTCGCATCGCGCGACTCTTTCACCTTGCGCGCAATCTCATTGATGGCATCGTCCCAGGAGATGTCGTCCCAATGATCCGAGCCGGGGCGGCGCACCTGCGGTTTCAAGAGCCGCCGGTCGTTCAAGATGTCCTGTTCGAGCGCAGCGCCTTTCGGGCAGAGCGTGCCGCGATTGATCGGGTGATCGGGATCGCCTTCGACATGTACGACCTGTGGGATAGCGTTCTTCGCCTTATCACCGAGCGTGTGAATGATGACGCCGCAGCTCACGGAACAGTAGGGACAGGTCGAGCGCGTCTCGGTCGTGCGCGCGATCTTGAGCGCCTGCGTCTGCGCCCGCACGGAAGCTAGACTGAAGCCGAAGGCCGAGACGGCCGAGCCACCGGCGATGGTGGTCTTGATGAAGGTTCTTCGATCCATACCCGTGAACTCCTTTGCGAGGAAGGAACACAAAGATAACGGGGGATGTTGCGGACGCAAGCGGAGGGATTGACGGACTTGAAGTCTCAGCGCAACGGAAAAGGCTTGCGACTAACTGGCCTGCCCGGTAGCTGCTTATAGGCAATAAGACCCGGCTCACTTTTCCTCCCTTGTTCGACTCGTGCGCGCCTTATTTGTTCTAATTTGCCTCGCAGATTATGCCGCGCTGGAATAAATGTCAACGCTTAATATCAAGGTGCGCCCTGAGACCTTAAGGCGCATAAACAGTTTCGCCTTTGCCGGCCGGACGGCTGAATTCTAACCAGTCGCGCGCGCTTAAATTACTCAGCACAGCCACTGTCATAGCCCTACCAGGTTCAACTCGATCTTCGTGTAGCCGTGTTCCTGCGCCCATAAGTCGAGCGGTGCGGCGGCCACTTCGTCCACCAGTGGGACGGCGCGGCCGACAAGTGTCAGGTCAACCCCCTTGATGTAACGGTTGCAAGTATCGCAGGCTTCCACACGGATGTGGGCAAACTCCGGCGAGTGAAAATAGCCGAGCTGCGCCGGTCGCTCCTCGCAGCAGTAAGCGCACACGACGCGCCTGAAGGGCCAAGCCGTGAGACACGTCGCGCAGATTAGCTCTCGATTACCGCTCTCCGCAGAGACCTCTCTGGTTTGCAGGAAACTGACCTGCGGTTGTCCGCCGCAGAACGGACAGCGGCTTTCGTGTCGCTCAAAGGCTCTATCACGGGGTCGCCCGCCTGACGCTACCAACCAGCGTGCGTAAGGCTGCAAGAACGCTTTGGGGAAGAACTGCGCATCAGTTGGCGCGCGCCACTGCATGAGCAGCAGCGCGTCTATCTCGTCAACACCGGCTCGTAAAAGCGCCTGCGCCTCTACGCCGAGCGCGGCCGGCCCATGCGCCTCAACCACACGTAAAAGATCAGGTAGCAACGTGCGCACCACCGCCAAGTCGGCTGCAAGCACGCCTGTAGGCAGCCAGCCTTTGCGGCTGCGCAGAGACTCGTAAATCTCGCTCTGCACGCGCAGCAGCTTTGCGTAGAAGCGCAGCAACTCTTCGGTCGCCTCGCTTTGCGCGGCCAGATACTCGGCCCGCTCTATCAACGCATCCCAAGTTTCTTTCATTGCTTCCCAGCAGTGATGAACTCCTGTATGTAAGGGTCTTCCGCTTTGTCGTCTTGCTGATTAACGACCTGCGTCAGGTATATAAGCTCCATTGAAAAACGACCCACTCGCAAGCGCGCGCCGGATAGACAACCGGCGCAGTCGTGCCGCATCTAAATTAACACTCTCGTTAGTTTTACGAGGTGGCGGCGAGAGTCGGTTAGTAATACAATCAAATTGATAGTGCAAACACCGCACCGCGTTCATGAAATAGTATTGAAATCGTTGTTGTTTTTCGGTGGATTGCCGCCGCACTCATTGATAAAATTGTAGCATGGCCCTTTCTACGATCGTTCGCAACGTGTTGACAACCCCTGAAGCTGTTTCCTCTGGAGGTTTTGTAATGACTATGACCCGTTCCCTGTACCGTAAATTCCCCGCTGCCGTCTTGGTTATCTTGGCGCTGGCGCTCGGCTCGTTCGCACAGTCGAACCCGGCCGCGTTCTCGCAGATCAAGATCAAGAACTTCGGGCAGATGGATGCGCGCTTTTACCGTGGCGCGCAACCGAAGAAAGAAGATTACAAAGACTTGGCCGCGCTCGGCGTCAAGACGGTCATCGACCTGCGCGACGATGCGCCCGACTATGAGCGCCCGGCAGTCGAAGCCCTCGGTATGCACTACGTCAACATCCCGATGAGCGATAAACATTATCCGCAGGAGGCGCAGATCGCAGAGTTCCTGAAGCTCGCGGCCGACCCGGCGACCGGCAAGTTCTACGTCCACTGCGCGGGCGGGCGGCATCGCACCGGCGTCATGGGCGCGGTCTATCGCTACAACTTCTACCACTGGAATTACGATCAGGTGTACAAGGAGATGAAGGACTACGACTTCTACACCCGTTTCGGCCACGGCGATATGAAGAAGTATGTGGAGGACTACTGGCAGCGCGTTCAGTCCGGGCAGGTGACGCTCGTCAACGCGGCGGCGGTTGCCACCCACTAAAGATTAACTCTCAGGACAAAACAGCAGCGGCCGTCTCAATTGAGACGGCCGCTGCTGTTTTTGATCGAGTATCCCGTAGACAATCAGGCCCAACCGGATATTCTGTCCGCCCGTCTCATTGACTGAGCCTCGGTCTGCGGCGCGTGCTGGCCCTCTGCTCGCCGGGCAGTCTGACCAATTCGTTGATCCGCTGGCGCACCTCGCCGGTCAGTATGTCGATCTCCGCTGGTTCGTAGTTGGCGGCACGGAAGGCGGCGCGTAACTGCGCGTCGCTCAAGCGCGCGAGCCAGTTGCCGATCCAGCGAGCTTCGCTTAAACGGATGTCGTCGAACAGGTCTTCACGCTTGCCGCGATAGGCGAGGTACACATAGCGGCCCTTCACTTCGTCTATGAACTCCGACTTCTGATAGTCCGCCGGTTCGTTGCGATTGCGCCGGAAGCGCCAGACGAGGGGCAGCGCCGACTTGACCCGCCCGAAGGTCGCGCCGAGATCGCTGATGATGTAGCGCAACTCGTAGCGCCCCGTGTCCGCGTTACGCACTTGCAGAATCTTATTGTTCGAGTCCTTGATGTCCCAGTTGTTGAGGAGCGCCATTAGCACCAGCAGCCCTTGCAGTTCCTTCCGCCCGGCGAAAGGGTTCTTATCCCATTTCCACTCGTCGAGCCGCTTAATGTATTTGGGGCGCGCTTCGAGCCGGACATTCTCAAACGTACCCTGACCCGGAATCGTCAGACTCGGCACGAGGTAGTTGATCTCAGTCACGTAGCCGACCGCCCAAACGAGGCGCACGGCCGCCGTCTCGGACTGCGCCTCCTTGCCGAGCTTGGCGACCCACTCGCGCCCCGCGCCGTCGCGGATGCGATACTTCTTCGTGTGGCCGCCCTTCTCTTCCTTTATGAAGGTGATGCTCGACAGATCGGGACGCATCGCCTCGCCGCCGGGGCCTAAGAAGAGATCACGCGCTTCAATGTCCGCAGGCGCGCGCCACAGCACGGGCGTCCCGCGCACACGCTCCTTCTTCTTGCTCTTATCCTTGCCGGCAACGGGTGCGAGACCGAGCGTCAGCACGAACGCCCAGACGAGGAGCGCGGGTAAACTTCTCTTCAAGTTCATGTCATCCCTCTTGTGGTCGCCAGTCGAAATGAGCAGCTCGCCGGGCCGCCTTTAGTGCAGGGGCGGCGCGGGCGGCGCGGTGTCGGCTACGGGCCCGCCCGGCAGATTGTTCAGTTCGTTGATCCGGTCGCGCACCTCTGCGGTCAGCATGTCCACCTCTGCGGACGTGAAATTGGCCGCGCGGAAGGCGTCTGCGAGTTGCTTGTCGCTCAACTGCGCGAGCAAGCCGCCGATCCACTTCGCATCTGCCACCGTGATGTCGTTCAGTAACTCGCCCTGCTTGCCGTGGAAGGCGAAGCGCACGCGGTCGCCCTCCGTCTTCTCGACGAACTTGGTCTTGACGTACTTCTCCGGCTCGTTGCGGCTGTGCGTGATCACGTTGCCGGTCTTGCCAAAGGTCGCACCCAGATCGCTGATGATGTAGTGCAGTTCCGGCTCGCCGTTTTCGTTTTTGACCAGCAGGACTTTGTTGTTTATGTCCTTCAAATCCCAGTTGTTCAAGAGCGCCATCAGGACGACGAGACCCTTCAACTCTTTTGTACCCACGAACGGGTTCTGCTTCCAAGCCCAGGTGTCGAGCCGTTTCACGTCGTCGGGTCGGGCCTCGAAGCGGACGTTGGCGTAGCCATCGCCCTCACATGGTTCGTCCGATTTCGGCGCACCCTTGATATGCACGCACGGCACGAAATAGTTGACCTCGGTCACGTAGCCGACCGCCCAGACGAGCCGCACAGCCGCTGTCTCTGTGCGCACTTCGTGACCGAATTTCACGGCCCACACGCGCCCCGCGCCGTCTTTCACGTGATACTTGATCGAGTGCCCGCCCGTCTCTTTCTTGATGAAGGTGACGTTCGACAGATCGGGCTGCATCTCCGCGCCGCCCGGCCCCGCCGATAGATCGCGCGCACTGATGTCTTCGGGCGCGCGCCACAGCACGGGCGTGCCCGTCGGCAGGGCTTCTTTCTTCTCATCCTGCTTCTGCGCGCCCACGGACGTGCCGAATAACAGCCCCAACACGAGCGCACCCACGCGCGCCAACGGCAAACCTTTTCCCTTGTTCATCGCTTCATCCCCTTGTGCCATTCAACTCCTCAGGCTGATGCCGCCCTCGAAATATTCTTGACTGTTAAAACGTTCTGCGCCGGGCGCAATGGCCACCCGCGCGTAAGTGCCATCGGGTTGCAGCACGCGCGCCTTTACGTTGTCGCGTAGGTAGGCGGCGAGCAACACGTCTTTGAGATAACGTCTCAGATTCTGATCGCGCACCGGCGCGACCACTTCGACGCGGCGGTTCAGGTTGCGGTGCATCCAGTCGGCGCTGCCGATGTAGACCTCTTCGTCGCCGCCGTTCTGGAAATGATAGATGCGACTGTGTTCGAGGTAGCGCCCGACGATTGAGCGCACGCGTATGCGTTCGGAGAGACCCGCCACACCGGGGCGCAGCATACAGATGCCGCGCACGACGAGATCGATCTCGACACCGGCTTGCGCGGCCTCGTAGAGCGCGCGGATTACTTCATCGTCGGCGAGGCGGTTGAGCTTGGCAATGATACGCGCAGGCCGCCCTGCATGCGCGTGCGCCGTCTCGCGCGCGATCAACTCCAACACTCGTTCGCGCAGGTTGACCGGCGCGACGGACAGCCGGCGATAGTCTTTCTGGCGCGAGTAGCCGGTTAGAAAGTTGAACAGGTCGGTCGCGTCCGCGCCGATCTCCGCGTCGGCGGTCAGCAATCCCACATCCGTGTAGAAGCCCGAAGTGATGGGGTTGTAGTTGCCCGTGGCGACGTGGACGTAGCGGCGCAGATCTTCGCCCTCGCGGCGCACGACGAGCGCCACCTTGCAGTGCGTCTTCAGCCCCAGCATGCCGTAGACGACATGCACGCCTGCCTCCTCCAGCCGCTTCGCCCACTCGATGTTGTTCTCCTCGTCAAAGCGCGCCTTCAGCTCGATGATCGCAGTCACCTGCTTGCCGCGCGCGCTCGCTTCGATCAGCGCCTCAGGGATGGGCGACTGCGCGCCCGTGCGATAGAGGCAGATTTTGATCGCAAGCACTTCAGGGTCGCGCGCCGCGGCCGCGATAAACTTGGTGACGACGTGATAAGAGGTGTAAGGATGATGGAGTAACACGTCCTGCTGCCGGATCACGTCGAAGACCGATGCTTGCGTACGGAGCGCGGCGGGCACGGTCGTGCGCAGCGGCATATCTTTCAGTTCGGGCCGGTCGAGCGCATAGAGCGCCAACAGGTCGGACACGTTTAGCGGCCCGTCGATTCGATACACGTCTGCGGCCGTCAGCCCCAGCGCGTCCGCCAAGGCCGCGCTCATCTCCTGTGGCATCGCAGCGCAGACTTCGAGCCGCACGGCCATGCCGAAGCGCCGCCGCCGCAGGCTCTGTTCCACCGACCGCAAGAGATCGTCGGCCTCGTCCTCTCTGATCTCCACGTCGGCGTCGCGCGTGACGCGGAACGCATAACACGGCCCCGCGCTCATACGCGGAAACAGCGCGCCGATGTGCGCCGTGATCAGTTCTTCAAGCAACACGAACTTCGTACCCTCTGCGCCGACCGGCACGAGGCGCGGCACGACCGGCGGGACTTTGAGGCGGACGAAGCGCGGCTCGCCCGTGCCCGTGAGCGAGCTGGTGTGGCCGTGCTCGGGGCGCGGCGCGACCATCAGACCTAGGTTGAGGCTGAGGCTGGAGATGTAAGGGAACGGGTGCGCGGGATCAATCGCCTGCGGCGTGAGCACGGGGAAGACTTGGCGTGCGAAATAGTCTGCGAGCGTGCGCCGCTCCGCTTCGTCGAGCGAGTCGTAAGGCGCAAGCTCGACGCCCGCGGTCTTGAGGCGCGGCAATACATCCGCGCGCAGGCAGCGCATCTGCTCAGCGAAGAGCGGCCGCAGCCGCGCCCGAATCGCGCGCAACTGCGCGGCCGGCAACAGCCCGTCGGGCGACGGCGCAATGTCTGCGTACTCCAGTCCCTCTTTGAGACCGGAGACGCGGATCATAAAGAACTCGTCGAGGTTCGTGGCGAAGATGGCGAGGAACTTGAGCCGTTCTAAGAGCGGCTGCGTCTCGTCCAAAGCCTCTTCCAGCACGCGCGCGTGGAAGGCGAGCAGACTCAATTCGCGATTCAGCAGCACCGGCCCGACTGGCGCGCGCTCCGCCGTAATCGCCCCGTCTCTCTGTTCGCTGTTGGAACTGACTGCTTGTTGTGTGCTTTCGTTCATCCCCATGCAACTACCCTGTGCTCGTCTATCCGGCCGTCGCGGGCCGACTATACGTGTCACGATTCGGGGGCTGATGGGGGAACGACTATCAATCGTTTGTATTCATTTCACGGCTGCACGTTGCCTTAGAGCATACTACCGGCGGGCGTAATAACGCGAAAGACCTGCCCGGCTTTCTGCTATTAGCAATCACTATTCCAACCTGACGCCGCCCCGCAGCCTATGGGAAAAGCTCAGTATTGCAACACTTACACCCGCCGGCCGTTGTGGCTTGCGCAAACTGTCGCGCTGACTACTGAACGGTTTTCATGCTTGCGCCCAAATCCGGCGCGGCAACTTCCGCTCACACGCAACACCGGCCGCGCACTACACACCAAACCTCAGTCAACTACTGCTATTCCCTACCGGCTTGCTCATCATCTAACGTATGATTGCTTCGTTGCCCTAACCCAGCAGACAGATTAAAGATGAGTCCAGCGCCGATGAAGCGAAGGAAGATTCAGATCACACATCTGCTCCGCCCGCACTGGAAGGCGCTCAGCCTTGCTTTCCTTGCGGTCATCGGCGAGAGCGGCACGGACTTGTTAGAGCCTTGGCCCTTAAAGATCATCTTCGATTACGTCTTAGGTTCGAAGCGCATGCCCGGCTGGCTGGCCGATCTTATTCATGCCACGCTGGGCCGCGATAAGCTGGCCGTGTTGAGCTTCGCGGCTGTTGCGGTGCTCGCCATCGCCATCGTCGGCGCGATCAGCAGTTACACGGAAGACTACCTCACCACCAGCGTCGGGCAATGGGTCATGCACGACCTGCGCCGCATGCTCTATTACCACATCCAACGTTTGTCGCTCGCTTATCACGATCAGAAACGGACGGGCGATCTGATCAGCCGCGTGACGAGCGACATCGACGCGATCCAGAGTCTCGTCTCATCGGTGCTGCTCGGCATGGTCGTCAACGTCCTCACGCTCGCGGGCATGATCGGCGTGATGTTTTATCTCAACTGGCGATTCACGTTGATCGCGCTCTCCGTTGCGCCCGTGCTCTTTCTGGTCGTCTACAGCTTTACGCGGCGGATCAAAAAAGCTTCGCGCGCGGTCAGGAGCAAAGAGGGCGAAGTCATCTCCGTGTTGCAAGAAGTCCTCTCATCAATTCGCGTGGTGCAGGCGTTCACGCGCGAAGACTATGAGCAGCGGCGGTTCGAGCAAGAGAGTTTGGAGAGCGTCGAGATCGCTCTGCGCGCGCGTAGCTTAAAGGCGCTGCTGCCGCCCATCGTTGAGATCGTCGTCGCCATTGGCACGTGTCTAGTGGTCTGGTACGGCGCGCGGCTCGTCATCACAGGGCAACTCAGCGCGGGCGCGCTCCTGGTCTTCTTCCTCTACCTCGGCAAGATGTATAAGCCGATGCGGCAACTGTCCAAGATGACCGACACGGTGTCGAAGGCGATTGTGGGCTTCGAGCGCATACGGGAAGTGTTAGAGACTGAGCGACTGGTGCGCAATCTGCCGGGCGCGCGCAGAGCGCCCCAGTTCAAAGGGCAGATCGAATTCGAGCACGTCTCTTTCGGCTACGAGCAGGATCGGCCGGTGCTCACAGATATTAGTTTGCAGATCGAACCCGGTCAGGTGGCAGCCCTCGTCGGCCCAACCGGCGCGGGCAAGACGACCATCGTCAGTCTCATTCCGCGCTTCTACGATCCGCTCTCAGGGTGCGTGAAAGTTGACGGCACGGATGTCCGCCGCTTCAAGTTGAAATCGCTCCGCCAGCAGATCAGTTTCGTACTGCAAGAGTCGCTGCTCTTTCGCGCGCCGGTCTGGCAAAACATCGCTTACGGCCGGCCGGAAGCCAGACACGAAGAGATCATCCGTGCCGCCAAATTGGCCAACGCACACGAGTTTATCGAGGAGTTGGCGGAAGGCTACGACACGATCATCGGCGAGCGCGGTGCGACGCTCTCCGGCGGGCAGCGCCAACGCATTGCCATCGCGCGTGCCATCATCCGCAACGCGCCGATCCTCATTCTTGACGAACCTTCTTCGGGGCTTGACGCGGCGTCGGAAGAGCTGGTCTTCGATGCTCTCGCGCGTTTGATGGAGGGTAAGACATCAATCGTCATCGCCCATCGGCTGGCGACGATCACGCGGGCCGACGTGATCTTCGTCATCAACGAGGGCCGAGTGGTTGAACGCGGCACGCATCAGGAACTACTCGCGCGCGGTGGTCTCTACGCCGAGCTTTATGAGATCCAATTTCGGCAAGAAGAACCGCTCGACGATTTAGCGGCCACATCAGCCACGAGTCAAGACAAGCATTAAGGCGATCAACTTCCCTTCATTGGCCGCGCAGTCTGCGCCGCCCCGCTCACAACGCTGCCCGCACCGCTCGGCGGACAACCTCTGTGGTCAGACCGTAGACAAGATGTGAGGCGAAAGCATAGGCGTGGACTGTGAGTGGATATTCGGCCGGCGAGCGCGAGAGACCGAGCGCGGGCACTAGCCCCTCGTCCGCGCCGGCCCAGACCGCAGCGCCGAACGGCAGACCCAAACCAGTGGTCGAGACCGGCCACAACTCGGCCGCTACGCCGTAGATTGCGCCTGACGTAACGCCCATCGCATAGTGCGCGATGGCCCCGCCGACTTCTTTCTCGCTCTTCGTCAGATGCTCGTCGAAGCCAAGCTCCGCCACGGCGTTCGCCGCGCGCGTCGCTGCGTTGTCGTCCGGCTCGTCGCGCCCACGCGCCTGCAACGCGCGCCCGATGCCGTGCTCAGGCGAGCCTTGCTGCATGGACTGCGCGCCGTGCGCTCGCTCTTCGCCCGCGGCCAGTTCACTCAAGAGCGCTTGAAACTGATTCATCGTCCATGACGCAACCAGCCCACCGACGACACCGGCCACCAACCCCTGCCACACATTGCCCGCGCGCCGTGTGGTTGCTCGTTCATTGTTTAGCTGCGAACTGTTGTCGTGCATATTAGATTGTGCTGAGCTTGATAGAACGCGTTCGGCGCGCGCTTAGTGCATGCGAAATGGGCCGCCGGGCGGCTCTGGCTGTAAATCGGGCCGGGTCGAATCCTGTACGACCTCGTGCATCTCAAGGACGTTTGCTTGCGAGAAAGCCTCTTTCGGCAGCGTGCCGGATTGGGCGTGGCCCTTAACGAACTCGTCCGAGCGTACCCAGTTGAGAAAATCCTGCCGGCTCTGCCAGAACGTGAAGACCACGTATGGGTCACCCTCGTTGACCGGGCGCAGGACGTGGTTTGAGATGAAGCCGGGCATCTTGTCCACGAGACCGGCCCGCTCGCGGAAGCGCGCCTCGAAGGCGGCGGCATACTCCGGCTGCACATAAATGCGATTCGCGACAGTGATCATTTAACGTCTCCTTCGCGCTGATGATAACACCTCGGGGGCCGGACGAACGGCCCGCGAGGCATGTTCAATCATCCACCGTCGGCTTGGCGCGTAGCCGCTTGATCTGTGCGCGCCGCGTCTTTGCTTCGAGCGTGCGCCGTTTCGCGCTGCGCGGGACGCGCGTGGGCACACGCTTAGCCGGCCGATGATTTAATTGCTCAACCCGCGCGCGCAGTTTGCGCAGACAGAGCGCTTTATTCTGGTGTTGGCTGCGCTCCTGCCGGCAGGTCACGACGAGGCCCGTCGGCAGATGTGTGAGCCGGATAGCGCTCTCCGTCTTGTTGACGTGCTGCCCGCCGGGGCCGCTGGCCCGAAACGTGTCCACCTTGCATTCCCGCAACAGGTCTTCGTCTGAAGCCGGCAATGAGATCATGACTACCTCTTAATCGCGCTGCTGATTGCGACCGTTATTGTAACGCAATTAAACTGATCGCAAAGGACACGCCGACAAGTGCGGCTAAAGTAACTTGATATGGGATAATGTACGACGAGATGCAGTCAGAACCGCCTGCGGTAGCGGGCGGGTAGTGCTCACGCAACTAAGACCCGCCCGCTACCGCAGGCGGTTCTGACCCGGAGGGACGTTAGATGAAAGATAAAGTTAGCAAGACTGATGAAGAGTGGCGGCAGCAACTCACGCCGGAACAGTACCGCGTGGCCCGGCAAAAGGGCACGGAGCGGCCGTTCACGGGCCAGTATCACAACTCGAAAGAGAGCGGCACTTATAAATGCGTGGCTTGCGGCAACGAGTTGTTTAGCTCCGACGCGAAGTTCGATTCGGGCTGCGGCTGGCCGAGCTTCACCGCGCCGACTGCCGAGGACAATGTGCGCACAGAAGTCGATACCAGCCACGGGATGGTGCGCACAGAGGTCTTGTGCGCCAGTTGTGGCGCGCATCTCGGGCACGTCTTCGACGACGGCCCGCAACCCACGCATCTGCGTTATTGCATCAACTCGGCCATTCTCGATCTCGCCAAGGCGGAGTAAAGAGCAACGCTCATGCGGGCTGCTGGCCTGACCATTGAAGGCATAGACTTGTCTGCGCTCAAGCTGATGCGCAAGGAGAGGTGCGAATGGCGGTAGTGTTAGCGGGCGGTTGTCGAGTCTCCGCCATGCAAGAGGGCACGCCCGAAGTGCGCGGGCCGTTGCGCATTTGGCCGCAGGTGGGGCGGCGTGTCGGGGCCGAGGCCATTTCGCTGCGCGTGCTGGAATTTGCGCCCGGTCGGTCGCCGGCACTGCGCAACGCCGAGTGCGACGAAATCTTTTACGTGCTGAGCGGCGCGGCGACTGTCCATATTGCCGGCCGCGCTTATCCGGTTGGGCCGGAGACGGGCCTCTATCTGCGACCGGGTGCAACCTTGAGCGTGACGAACCCTGGCCCCGCGCCGCTCGTCCTCATCAGCTCGCAATGCCCGGAGCCGCTGGCCGGAGCAGAGACCGGGCCGGCGCGCACGGCACAGCCTGCGACAGCAAAGCCACCTGCGCACGAACCCATCGCGCGGCTCGCCGACCGCGCCGCCGTGCCGACGGCCGACCGTTGGTATCGCGTGCTGGTCGATACGGAAATCGGCAACACACAGGTCACACAGTTTGTCGGCTCGATTCCGCCCGGTCGCGCGCCCGATCATTTTCACCACTACGAAGAGGTGCTGTTTATCCTACGCGGGACAGGGCGCATGTGGGCGGGCGCGACCAGCACGCCCATCAGCGCAGGCTCGTGCATCTATCTACCTAAGCGGCAGGTACACTGCGTCGAGAATACGGGCGCTGACGAACTCAGACTCCTCGGCGTGTTCTATCCGGCGGGCAGTCCCAGCGTGCGGTATGAAAGTACTGGCGAATGATGGGTAAGAAGTTCTAACTCGTCACTTGTCACTCATCACTGCTTTTAGAATTTCCATCGCTGCGTGTACCTCTTCGTCGGTGTTGAAGAAATGAGGCGACATGCGGAGGCCCACGCCGGGTCGCCAATCAACGAAGACCTTGCGCTCCGCCAGCCGCGCCACCATGTCCGGTGCATCCGCGACCCCGATCATGATCGAACCGCCGCGCGCGGCGCTGCTTAATGGACTGTGCAACTGCCAGCCGTGCGCCAGCGCGTACTCGACCATCCACGCGGTTCTGCGTTGCGACTCCGAGGCAATCAAGGGCAGCCCGACCTCTTCGATGATTTGCAGCCCTGCCAAGCATGAGTGGAGACCGGGAATGTTCGGCGTGCCTTGCGCGAACCGGCGGATGGAATCCGCGTAACGCAGTTCGCTGGCGAAAGCGAAGGGTTGTTCGTGCGCCACCCAGCCCGTGAGGCGCGGCTGCAACTCGCTGTGCAGCGCGGGGCGCACGTAGAGATAGCCGCATGCCGGCCCGCCGCACAGCCATTTGATCGTGCCGCCGATCAGGAAATCGACCTCCCACCCGGCCGCGTCCAACACCAACACGCCCGCCGACTGGTACACGTCCAGCAGGACGAGTGCGCCCACCTTGTGCGCCCGTTCGACAATCGCCCGCGCATCGACGCGATAAGAGCTGCGATACGAAGTGTGTGACAAAGCAACCAGACAGGTCGTCTCGTCTATGCTGGCGAGGATGCGCTCTAAAGGTGTGCTGATGCCGTCGTCCGACGGAACGACGTGGACGTGCGCGCCCAAACGTTGCTGCGCGGCCCAGATGTAGCCCATCGAAGGAAAATCCAGTGCCGTCGTGACCACCTTGTTGCGCTTGCTCGCGCCGAAGTCGAAGCAGGACGCGACGGCCGACAGGGCAATGGAGGCGTTCGGTTGCACCTGCACCGAGCCGGGCGCTGCGCCGAGCACACGCGCCAGTTGATCGCCGACGCGCGCAGAGAGTTCCCACCAACTCGTCGCCCACGCATCTTCGCTGGTGTGGTGCTCCCAAGCATCCGTGTAAGCCAACATCGCCGCCCGCGCTGCCCGCGGCACGGGGCCGAGGCTGTGGCTCAACAAATGAATCCCCGCCGCCAACGTCGGGAACTCTTCGCGCCGTCGATTGAAGTTTGCTTCAGACATCACATTCAAGCCCGGTGTTGCGCGCAAGCTTGTTCCATGGCCAGCGGATCGGGCTTGAGACCCGCCAGCACCGCGCGCGCTTCGCACGCCAGCGCCAGCGCGCGGCCGAGACCGCGATTCGCGCCCGTCACCAGCACTCTCTTGCCTGCAAGTTCCATCGCTGCTCCTATTCTCTCTCTTGGTCAAACTCAATTGCGGCCAAGCGCGCACCGTCAACGTGCGTGCCGCGCCAGCGCCCGTAAAAGTAGAGCGCCGCGCCGACCAGCCCCCACGCTAAGACCAACTCCATGCTCGTCAACGAATGGTTGCCGATCCTTTGCCGGAAACTTTTCGCTTGCAGCGCCCGCAGGTCTGCGACTGCCTGCACCAAGATGAGACCGCCCATGGCTAAAACTGAAAGCAAGGCCGCGGCGCGTTGCAGCCACAAGGGAATGGGCACTGTGATCAGGCTGAAGAGTTTTGGATTCCGGCGCGGCAGCAGGAGGAAGACAAGACTGTGCAGAAAGTAGAGGATCACGAGCGCGATGACGGCGACGTTCAGCGCCAGCGCGAGTTGGCCGCTGACGAGCAGCAAGACGGCGGCCGCAAGCGTCAGCGTGAGACCGCGAATCGGCGTGCCGGTGTGCGCGTTGACCGCGCCGACCCAGCCGGGCGCTAAGCCGTCGCGCGCCAGGATGAGCGCGAGGCGCGAGGGCACGAGCATCGTCGAGTTGAGCGAGGTCGTCAGCGCCATGACCGCGCCGAAGGTAACGAACAAGGCCGCGCCGAACGGTAAATAGATGCTGGCGACTTCCGCCATCGGCGCATTGCTGACCTGCAAACGCGCGCCCGGCAACACGCCGAATGCGACCGCGGACATGAGCACATAGATGACGGCCGTTATACCGATGCCTTTTAGAAAAATCAGCGGCAGCCGGCGCGTGCTGTCTTTCACCTCGCCCGCCGTCTGCGCGAGCGACTCGAATCCGGCGTAAGAGAAGAAGAGCGGAATGAGACTCGCCGCGAAACCTGCGCCGCCATGTGTGATGAATGGCTGATAGTTGGCCGGCTTAATGGCTAACAGACCCGGCCCGATCAGCACGATGAGCGACAGACCGAGCAGCGCGCACATCGTCACCTGTATGCGCCCGAACCAGCGCACGCCGACGACATGCACGAGGTAGAAAAAGATCAGGCCCGCCAACGCCAGCGGCAGGCGAAATGTATCCGCGCTTAGCTGGCCGCCGACGAATTGGATCACGTAATCGGCCAAGGCGCTGGCGAGAAATGTCAGCGCGCCGATGTAAGAGATGATCTTGAGCCACGAGCCGATGAAGGCAATCCGCTGCCCGCCGAGCGTGCGCGAGATGTGCGTGTACTCGCCGCCCGGCGCGCGCCCCAACGGCGTCGAGAGGAAAGCAGCGTAGGGCACGGACGTGGCGAGGATGACCGGCAGCAGGACGACGTAACCGAGGATCACGCTGGGCCCGGTCAACGCCCACGCGCGGCTCGTCACCGTGAAGATGCCGGCCCCGATCAGTATGCCGATGAGCGCGGCATAAGATTCGACCGTGCCGAGGTCGCGCCGCAGCCGACTGACGAGCAGGCCTGCGGCCGGCGCGTTGGTTTGCTCTTTATTGGCGGCCATCGTCAGCCCGTGCGATCAGACGATTCGCGGATAAGGTCGGGTCGAGCACTTTCGCCGCACTCTCAGCCCCAACCACAGGCAGGCGCTCGCTATCGAGCAGGCCGAGCTGCACCAGCACGGAGGCCTGATCCCAGTAGATATGCTCGTGCGCGAGCCGCCCCGCGCGGAAGTGTACGATGACGACGAGCGGCACACGGACGTGCTTGTTTGTCGGCGCGACGCCCGGCAGCATCCAGTCCATTGTGATCGTGTGCGTGAACTCGAAGACCATCTCGTCCACCACGCGGTCAGTGCCGACCGTGCGCGAGACGGGCGTCATATTTGTGTCCGGCGGCATCTGCGGAATGAAGCGCTTGGAGTAGAACTCGCGCAGTTCAGCTTGCCCGACGCCCCCCGTTAGCACGGGCACGTGGTTGACGTAAGCGTCCGCCACCATCGTCCGCAAAGTATCTTCGGTATCGCGCGTGGCAAACTCGTACTTGACGTGCTCATCCCACAACTCGGACAGGTTCGCGGGCGCGGCCATAGCAGCCGGCGCGATGAGATGCCGGACGAAGAACTCCACCGTGCGCAGGTTCGCCAACTCCGCCGCCTGCGCGTCGTAGTGTGCGCCGCCGACGCGGGCGAAAGCGTGATCCTGTTCCGGGTAATCGTGGAGCGTGACGAGCGGATTCGCGCCGAGCGCCTGCCGAATTTTCGCACGCGCCGCCGGTGGGCAGAATTGATCGTTGCCCGCGATGTGCAACATGAGCGGGCTGCGCAGGTTCGTCGCTTCGGCGAGCGCGTTTTCAATCCCGACACCGTAGTAGCCGACCGCACAATCAGGATTGGCCCGCACCGCCAGCAGGTATGCGAGTTTGCCGCCGAGACAGAAACCAACCGCGCCGACTTTACCATTGCAAGCCGGGTGTGCGCGCAAGGTAGCCAGCGCCGCCGCCGCGTCCGCAACGGCCTGCGCCTCGTCAAGTCCTTGATAGAGCGCGAACGCGCGTTGCCAGTCGGCGTCTGTCTGGTCGGTCAACTCCACGCCCGGCGCTTGTCGCCAGAACAGGTCGGGGCAGACGACGACGAACCCGCGCGCGGCATACCAGTCGGCGCTGGCGCGCATGACCTGATTGATGCCGAAGATTTCCTGCAAGAGCACGAGGCCAGGGCCGTGCCCGCTGGCGGGCTGCGCCAGATACGCCGCGAACTCGCCGCCGTCGGATGAAGTGATCGTAATCATGTTGTGCATTTAAATGATGGGGCAGAGCAAATCAAAGTCGGGCGGCATACTATCGTAGTGCGGCTCATCCCTTCAAACGATTTAAGGCACGCGCTCGAAGTCGATGAAGCCGCGTTCAATGTTCGTCGCCAGTAGACGCACGCGCACGCGGTCTCCAACTTGTAAGCCGTGCTCGCCCCGCACCACGCGCCCGTCGGCCGGCGGCTTGAGTAGACGCGCAAATGTGCCATGCTCCGTCACGCCCGTGACGATGCCCGTAAAGACTTCGCCCACACGGTCGGCCAAGAGCGCAGCGGCCGCCACCTTGCGCATGCGCCGCTCGACCTTCCGCGCCGCGCTCTCCATCTGATTGCAGTGTGCGGCCAAGTCGTAGAGTTCGTCGGTCGTGTAAGGCGGCGCGGCGGATGCGATCACGGATTTGAGACAACGCTGTGTGACGAGATCGGGGTAGCGGCGATTCGGCGCGGTCGAATGCGTGTAGTCGCCGACGCCCAGCCCGAAGTGCCCCTCCTGCTCCACGCCCGGCGCTTCGACCATATACTCGCCCGCACCCAACAACTTCAACACAGCAAGCGACAGCTCATGATAATGCGCCGGGTCGGCCGTCTTGCGGCGCGCCATAAAATCGGCGAGCGCGCGCGCGTCCGGCTCAACCGGCAGATGCTCGCCTAAACTTTCCGCGATCTCGCCGATGCGCGCCCACTGCTTCGGCTTGTGCACAACGCGGCGCAGCGACGGCACGCCCTTGGTTTCGAGCAACTCGGCCATCGCCGTGTTTGCCGCGATCATAAAACTCTCGATGATGTCACGCGCGCGGTTGTGCTCCTGCGCCGCCAAGTCAACGATCCGGCCGTCCGCGACGACAGGCGCAGGCTGATTGATCTCAAGACTTAGCGCGCCGTTGCGCCGCCGCAGCGCGGCCAGACGCGTGGTCGCCTCGGCCTGTAATCTAAGTTGCGCCTCCAGCCCGGCCACCTGTGCGATCTTCGGCGGCATGGCTGCGCGCCCTTCCAGCCAAGCGCCGACCGGCTCGTAAACCAACTGCGCTTGATTGCGTATGAGCGCGCGATAGACCTCCGACCCGACGACCGCGCCGTCCGCGTTGACGACGAGATCGATCACGACCGCGAGTTTGTCGTCGCCCTCCAACAGAGAGGTCGCGTCGGTCGAGAGTTGTTCGGGCAGCATCGGAAAGACCTGACCGGGCGTGTAGACCGAGACGGTATTGGCGCGCGCATGGCTATCGATAGCCAAGCCTTTGTGGACGAACTCATCTACTTCTGCGATGCCGACGAGGATGCGTATGTCGCCGTTCGGCAACTGCTCTGCGTATTCAACCTGATCAAGATCGCGCGATTCGCTGTTATCAATGGACGACCACAACACCGCGCGCATGTCGCGGACTGAACCATCGTTGGGCAAGGGCTGACGGTTGACGGCCGCCAACTCGTGCGCCACGGCGGGCGGAAAATCCGGATCGAAGCCAGCGTCGAGCAGAGCCTGTCGCGCTATCGCATGTAGGTCGGGCGTGTGCTGTCTGTGCATGGGCGCAACCTTACAACAGCGTCCCCGCTCTTGTCTCGCTGGCCGATGGCGAAGCGCGCCGGTGTTTTTAAGCGCACGCGGCTTGCGAGTACAATCGGGCGCATGATGAAAAGAATGCTTGCCGTCTTAGCGCTCCTGCTGCTACTGCCGCTGCTTGCCGCCGCTACGCAGACGATGCGTGTGGACTACTACCACACGGGCAACGCGACGCAGGAGATGTTCAGCGTCGAACGCGTCCAGATCGAGCCGCTGCCGTGGCCGGGCAATCCGCGCGCGCTGATTGACGAGACCAATCTCGGCAAGTATCTGTTCGAGGTGCGCGAACAGAAAGGCGACCGTTTGTTGTACTCGCGCGGCTTCGCTTCCGTCTATGGCGAGTGGGAGACGACGGACGAGGCCAAGACCATCCTGCGCACTTTTCAAGAGTCGCTGCGCTTCCCCGCGCCTGCGGCACCCGTCCGCATCGTGCTAAAGAAGCGCGACGCGCAGAACGTCTTCCGCGAAGTGTGGACGACCAACATCGATCCGAAAGACATGTTCGTTGACAAGTCGCACCCCGCCGCGCCCGCGCCGCTCATCACCATTCAACGGAGCGGTGACCTGGCGACTAAAGTCGATCTGTTGCTCTTGGGTGACGGCTACACGGCCGCAGAGTTGCCCAAGTTCCGCCGGGACGCCGCGCGGCTCACGGAAGTTTTATTCGCGACCTCGCCCTTCAAAGAGCATCGCCGCGATTTCAACGTCTGGGGCTTGTGTCCACCGGCGGCCGAGTCCGGCATCTCGCGCCCTTCGACCGGCGTCTATCGCGACTCGCCCATCGGCGCGACTTACGATGCGTTCGGCTCGGAGCGCTACATTCTAACCTTCGCGAACGCCGCCTTGCGCCGGACGGCGGAGTTCGCCCCTTACGAGTTCGTCGAGATACTCGCCAACAATCGCACCTACGGCGGCGGCGGCATCTTCAACCTCTACAGCACCGTCGCGGTCGATAACGCGTTTGCCAACTACGTCTTCGTCCACGAGTTTGGGCATCACTTCGCGGGGTTGGCCGACGAGTATTACACCTCTGCGGTTGCTTATGCGCCCGCGACCACACGCGTCGAGCCTTGGGAGCCGAACGCGACGGCGCTCCTTGATCCGACGCAATTGAAATGGAAAGACTTGGTCGCGCCCGACACGCCCGCCCCGACGCCTTGGAACAAGGAAGCGTTTGAAAAATACTCGCGCGAGGTGCAAGGCCGGCGCGGGCAGTTGCGTAAAAACAAACGGCCCGAGCAGGAGATGGAAGCGTTGTTTCGCGAAGAGCTAAAACACGAGCAGGGGATGTTTGCGCGCGAACCATACGCGACGCGCGTCGGCGCATTCGAGGGGGCGATCTACGAGGCGCGCGGCTACTATCGCCCGCAACTCGACTGCATCATGTTCTCGCGCACAGATCACTTCTGCGCCGTCTGCCGCCGCGCCATCGAACGCATCATCGCGCTCTATGCGCAGCCACGCGCAGGCAAGCGGCGTTAGTAGCCACATATACACGACGTGAGCAGGCACGCCTGCTGCCGGGAGCGCGGGCATCTTGCCCGCCAAAGCGTGCGCCCGCACGCTTATGAAAGATTCGCTAACTTCAAGCTTGAACTTTAGCGCAGCCTTTATTCGCGCTTGCAGCGCTCAAGGCGGGCAGGGATGCCCGCGCTCCCGGCATGCGGGCTATGTTTAAAAGATAGACGCCGGCCCGTTGTTGGTTTATTCTGCCCTTCCGCGCATTACTTAAATTTAAAAGTCGGGGGTTCTCTCGGATGCTGCTTGCGCATAAGTTCCGGTGTGCATGGGTCGTGGCGTTGTTCTCTATTGTCATGATGAGCGGCGGGCGCGCTGTCGTGGCGCAACAGCCGACGCCGACGCCTAGTCCCGCGCCGGCTAATACGCCGGAGACGGGCGACATCGAGATGAAGTCGTTCGAGCGTTTGGAGTGGCGCAACATCGGCCCCGCCTACATGAGCGGGCGCGTGGCGGACGTGGAAGGCGTGCCCGGTAATCCCGATCTCGTCTACGTCGCGTCGGCTTCGGGCGGCTTGTGGAAGACGACGAACGGCGGCGTGACTTGGTCGCCCATCTTCGAGCGACAAGGCACGATCTCGATGGGCGACATCGCACTTGAGCCGGGCAACCCCGAAGTGGTGTGGGTCGGCACGGGCGAGTCGAACGTGCGCAACTCGGTCTCGTTCGGCGACGGCATCTATAGATCAACCGACGGCGGGCGCACTTGGCAGCACATGGGCCTCAGCGCGACGCGCTTCATCTCGAAGATCGTCGTCAATCCGCGCAACCCTGATGTGGTTTACGTCGGCGCACTAGGTCACGCCTTCGGGCCGAACGAAGAGCGCGGCGTGTTTATGACGACCGACGGCGGGCGCACTTGGACGAAGACGCTCTACATAGATCAGGAGCATGGCGTCGCCGACCTCGCGCTCGACCCCGTTAATCCAAACATCGTCTACGCCGCGATGTGGCAGTTCCGGCGCACGCCTTGGACACATGTGAGCGGGAGCGAGAAGGGCGGCATCTTTCGTTCGCTCGATGGTGGGCGCACGTGGAAGAAGTTGACCGAAGGGTTGCCGAAGATGATCGGGCGCATCGGTGTGGCGGTCGCGCCATCGAACCCGAACGTCGTCTATGCGATCACTGAGGCGAAAGAGGGCACGCTCTATCGCTCCGACGACAAGGGCGAGACATGGCGCAACGTCTCGAAGCAAGGGTCAATCGTCTCGCGCGGTTTCTACTACACGCGCGTGCGCGTCGATCCCCAGAATGAGAATCGCGTCTACGCGGTCGCGTCCACCCTCTTCCTCTCGATTGACGGTGGGCGCTCGTTTCGCCCCATCAGCGGGCGCACGCACATTGACTATCACGCCTTCTGGATCGACCCGCAAGACCCGCGCCGCATGTGGCAAGGGCAGGACGGCGGCGTCGCCGTCTCTTATGATCAAGGCGCGACGTGGGACTCGATGCAGAACCTCCCCGTCGGACAGTTCTACGCCGTGACGGCCGACAATCATCTACCCTTCTACAACGTGATGGGCGGGTTGCAGGACAACGGTACTTGGATCGGTCCCTCGCGCACGCGCGAGCCGGCCGGCATACAGAACGACGACTGGCGCATGATCTCTTTCGGCGACGGCTTCTACGCCATCAACAATGCCGACGACCCTGATCTCTTCCTGACCGAGTCGCAGGGCGGCAACATCGTCCGCACGGACATGCGCACGCGCGAACAGCAACTCGTCGCGCCTTACCTCGGCGACGACGGCGGCCCCGCCGCCGATGCGAAGTATCGCTTCAACTGGAGTTCGCCGATCATTCAGTCGCCGCACGACAAGAACACCGTCTATCTGACGGGCAACGTCGTTTTTAAATCAACGGACTTCGGCAAGTCTTGGACGGCGATCAGTCCTGATCTCTCGAACAACAACAAGGAGCGGCAGAAGTCTGCGGGCGGCCCCGTCGCCAACGAGAACTCGGGCGCGGAGTATTACGCGACCATCATCAGCTTCGCCGAATCGCCGTTGAAGGCGGGCACGTTATGGGCCGGGACGGACGACGGCAATCTGCAAGTCACGACTGACGGCGGACAGAATTGGAAGAACATTACGAAGAGCGTCTCCGGTCTCGCCGCCGACTCGCCCGTCTCGCACATCGAGCCGTCGCGCGTCGAGCCAAACTTGGTTTACGTCGCGTTCGACCGGCACATGCTCGACGACCTGCGCCCGTACATTTATAAATCAACCGACGGCGGGCGCTCTTGGCAGAGCATCAGCAATAATCTCCCCGCGAGCGCTTACGTCTGGGTCGTGCGCGAAGACCCGAAGTACCCGCGCGTGCTTTATGCGGGCACGGAGCTTGGCCTCTTCATCTCGTACAACGGCGGCGGCAACTGGACGCGGCTTGAGTTGAAGAACCTGCCGCACGTCGCCATCCACGACATCGTTATCCATCCGCGCGACAACGACATCATCCTCGCGACGCACGGGCGCGCGCTTTGGATTCTCGACGACGCCACGCCGGTTCAGCAGTTGACGCCCGAAGCAGCGCGCAGCGACGTGCTGCTCTTCGACCCGCGCCCCGCTTTGCGGTTCACGTCGCGCTTCACGCGTTACGGGCTGGGCGATAAGACCTACACCGCCCCGAATCCGCCCTACGGCGTGCTCATCAGTTACTATCTGAAGACTAAGCCGGATGCGAAGCTCAAACCAAAGCTTCAGATTCTCGACGACAAGGGCAAGCTGATCGCGGAGCTGGAGAACATCGCGAAGGAGCAGGGCTTGAATCGCGTCTCTTGGAACTTGCGCTACGGCGGGCCGCAGGTGCGCCGACCGCCGACCGAAGAAGAAGTGCCCTTCACCGGCGGCCCGCGCGGGCCGCAAGTGCTGCCCGGCACTTACACCGCTAAGCTCTTCGTCGGCGATAAAACCTATGAGAAGCGTTTTGAAGTGCGCCTCGACCCGACCATCTCCGTCCCGGAGGCCGACCTGCAAACGCAACTCGACATGCAGATCAAACTGCGCGACATGCAATCAACGACCAACACCGCCTTGCGCACGCTCGACAGTCTGAAGGGGCAGCTTGATTTCATCGAGAAGACGGTGAAAGAGCGTCTGACCGACGTGCCGAAGGAGTTGAGCGATAAGTTGGCGGAGCAGAAGAAGCAGGTCGAGGCGTTGCAGAACAAGCTGGCGCAACCTGAAGCGGGCGGCGGTCTCGGTCTCAACAACGGCAAAGCGCAGCTCATCGAACACATCGGCGGTCTCTTCTTCACGATTGACGACACGAACGGCGCGCCCACGGCCGCCATGCGCGAAGAGTTCAACCACGTGCAGACCGAGTTCACACAGAAGCTCGCCGAGGTGAACAACTATTTGAGCAAGACCGTGCCGCAGTTGAACGAACAATTGCGCCGCCTCGACGCACCGACGCTGATGCTCGGCAAGCCGATTGAAATGCCAAAGCCGTAACAAAGGCCGGCGCGCCGGGAGCGCGGGCATCCCTGCCCGCCTTGAGCGCGCCAGCGCGAACGACGAGACGAGCCGCATTCAAGCTTGCATAAAAACGAATCGTTGTCAGCGTGCTCACGCACGCTTGGCGGGCAAGATGCCCGCGCTCCCAGCAGGAAGGTGAAACTGAAGTGCGTAAACTCAAATTAACCGCGTGTGTTCTCAACATGGTGTTTATGCTGACGGTGGCCGTCGCTGCGCAGCAGTTCGATCCAAGTCTATATCAGAACATGCGTTGGCGGATGATCGGGCCGTTTCGCGGCGGGCGCACGGTGGGCGCGACGGGCGTGCCCGGTCGCCCCGGCGTCTTCTACATCGGCGTCAACAACGGCGGTGTGTGGCGCACGAACGACTATGGGCGCATGTGGACACCCATCTTCGACGATCAACCGACCGGCTCAATCGGTGCGTTAGCGGTCGCGCCGTCGAACCCGGACATCATCTACGTCGGTAGCGGCGAAGGTTTGCAGCGCCCCGATCTCTCGACCGGCGACGGCATCTACAAATCAACGGACGGCGGGCGGACGTGGACGCATCTAGGCCTGCGCGACGGGCAACAGATCGGCGCGATCATCGTCGATCCGCATGACCCAAATCGCTTGCTCGTCGCCGTGCTCGGTCATCCTTACGGCGCGAATGAGGAGCGCGGCGTCTATCGCTCGACCGACGGCGGGCAGACGTGGGAGAAGGTGCTCTACAAGGACGAGAACACGGGTGCGATTGCATTGGCGTTTGATCCGCATGACGCGAAGACAATCTACGCGGATATGTGGGCCGCGCGGCAAGGGCCTTGGGAGAACGGCTCTTGGCAGGGGCCGGGCAGCGGTCTCTTTAAATCGACGGACGGCGGCACGACATGGAAGCAGTTGACCAAGGGCTTGCCCACTTTTGAGCAGGGCTTGGGGCGCATCGGCTTCGGGATTGCGCCAAGCGACCCGAAACGCATCTATGCTTTAGTGGACGCACCGCAACTCGGCGGCGTTTATCGCTCGGACGACGCGGGCGACTCGTGGGAGCGCGTCTCGACGGATCGACGACCGTGGTCGCGTGGCAGCGACTTCGCGGATATTAAAGTCGATCCGAAGAACAAGGACATAGCCTATTCGGCCAACGTCGCGACCTATCGCTCGACCGATGGCGGCAAGACTTGGATTGCGTGGCGCGGCGCGCCCGGTGGCGACGACTATCACACCACTTGGATCAACCCGGACGATCCGCAGACGATCCTGCTCGCTTCTGATCAGGGCGCGATCATTACCGTCAACGGCGGCGAGACGTGGAGCAGTTGGTACAACCAGCCGACCGCGCAGTTCTATCACGTCATCACGGACAATCAATACCCTTACTGGGTCTACGGCGGGCAACAGGAGAGCGGCTCGGTCGGCACGGCTTCGCGCGGCGACAACGGCGCGATCACGTTCCGCGACTGGCGCACAGTCGGGCTTGAAGAGTACGGCTACGCCGCGCCCGATCCGCTTAATCCAAACTTCATCTACGGCGGCAAGCTCACGCGCTTCGACAAGACGACGGGGCAAGTGCAACAGGTCGCGCCCGAAGCCGTGCGCAGCGGCAAGTATCGCTTCCTGCGCACCGCGCCCGTCATCTTCTCGCCCGCCGATCCACACGTGCTCTACTACGCGGGCAACGTCGTCTTTAAGACCGCGAACGGCGGCATGAGTTGGGAGATCATCAGCCCTGATCTGTCGCGCGAGCAACCCGAAGTGCCCGCCAGCATCGGCGTCTATCGCACGCCGGAGATGGCGAAGATGGCGCGGCGCGGCGTCATCTATACGCTTGCGCCTTCGCCCAAAGACATCAACATGATCTGGGCGGGCACGGACGATGGGCTGATTCACGTCACGCGCGACGGTGGCAAGACGTGGACGAACGTCACGCCGCCCGACGTAACCGCGTGGAGCAAAGTCTCCATCATGGATGCCGGCCACTTCGACACGGCAACAGCTTACGCCGCCGTCAACCGCATCCGCTTGGACGATCAGCGCCCGCACATCTATCGCACGCACGACGGCGGCAAGACGTGGACTGAGATCGTGCGTGGCTTGCCGAACGATCCTATTAACGTCGTGCGCGAAGACCCGCAGCGCAAAGGTCTGCTCTTCGCTGGCTCGGAGCGTGCCGTCTATGTCTCGTTCAACGACGGCGACGATTGGCAGTCGCTCAGGCTAAACATGGCCCCGTCTTCCGTCCGCGATCTCGTCATCCACGACGACGACATCGTCGTCGGCACGCACGGCCGCTCGTTCTGGATTCTCGATGACATCACGCCGCTCCGCCAACTCGACGCGCAAATGGCGACCACAGATGCGTTCCTCTTCCGTCCGCAACTCGCCACGCGCGTCCGCCGCAACGTCAACACGGACACGCCGCTCCCGCCCGACGAACCGGCGGGACAGAATCCGCCCGATGGCGCGATCATCGATTACTATCTGAAACGGGATGCGACGGGGCCGGTCACGTTGGAGATTTTAGATGCAGCTGGCAAAGTTGTGCGCCGCTTCGCGAGCACGGATCAGCCGGAACCGCTCGACCCGCAGGATTACGCCGTGCCCGCTTACTGGTTTCGTCCGCCGCGCATCCTCTCAGCACGGGCCGGCATGCAGCGCTTCGTCTGGGGCTTGCACTACCCGCGCCCGCTCGCCGAGCGTTACGACTTCCCCATCTCGGCCATCTATCACGACACGCCGCGCACGCCGCAAGGGCCGCTGGTGCAGCCCGGTCAGTACACCGTCAAGCTCACCGTCAACGGACGCAGCTACACGCAGCCGCTCGCCGTGCGGATTGATCCGCGCGTCAAGACGCCGCTCGCCAGTCTCCGGCAACAGTTCGCCCTCTCCATGCGCGCTTATGAAGGGATGAATCAAGCTTTCGAAGCGCTCACAAGTTTGCGCAAATTGCGCGAGCAAGTGAAAGACTTGCGCGCCAAAGTTGAGACGGGCGCGATGAGTGAGCCGCTCGCGCAGTTCGACTCCAAATTGCTCACGCTCGAAGGGGCGGGCGGCGGCCCCGGCCGGACGGGCACTGACGCGCCCTCGCTCACGCGCTTAAACGGCGACTGGAACACGCTGCTCGACATGCTGCAAGAGGGCGACTTCGCGCCCACCACGCAAGCCGTCAGAACGGCCGACGAGTTGCAGACGAAGCACACCAAAGCACTGGCCGTGTGGGCCGACCTCAAGAGCAAAGACCTCGGCGCGCTCAACGACCAACTGCGCCGCGCTGGACTGACGGCGTTGACGTTGGCGGACAACGCGCCGCGCCCATAATCAGAACTTCGCGGCGTGCGTCTGATTGGCATGAAACGTGTTAAGGGCGACTGAAAATCTCAGTCGCCCTTTCGCGTGCCTACGTCTTAAATTAAAGCACTCGTAGGTCTCTGACCGCGCTGTCTACCAGCCCCGCCTGAGTTCAGCATAAACCGCCCGCCCGCCGCTTTGATCGCACGGGGCTGCGGCCGTATGCTTGCGGACAAATAATTAAGCCGAATCGAGCACCGACGAACTGTAGCTGGCAGGGGAGGACTGCGATGAGCGCGAACAAGGATACGCTGACCATCACCGATAATCGGACGGGCAAGCAGTATGAAGTGCCGATTGAGCATGACACGATCCGTGCGATGGATTTGCGCCAGATCAAGGTCACGGACGACGACTTCGGGTTGATGACTTATGATCCGGCCTTTATGAACACAGCCTCTTGCAAGAGTCAGATCACTTACATCGACGGCGACCGGGGCGTCCTCGAATATCGCGGCTATCCGATTGAGCAGTTGGCGGAGCAGAGCACGTATCTGGAAGTCGCGTACCTGTTGCTCTACGGCGAGTTGCCGAACGAGGCGCAGTTGAAACAGTGGACGCACCACATCACGCATCACACGTTCATCAACGAGAACATCAAGAAGGTCTTGGACGGGTTTCATTACAACGCGCACCCGATGGGTATGTTCGAGGCAATGGTCGCGGCGCTCTCAACCTTCTACCCGGACGCGAAAGATGTGTTCGACATGGAATGCCGGCAGAAGCAGATTTACCGGCTGATCGCCAAAGCCCCGACCATCGCCGCCTTCGCCTATCGCCATCGCATCGGCATGCAGTACGTCTATCCCGATAATGATCTGAGTTACGAAGGCAACTTCCTGAACATGATGTTCAAGACGACCGAGTTGAAATACAAACCCAACCCGGTGCTTGAGCGCGCGCTGACCGTCCTCTTCATCCTGCACGCAGACCACGAGCAGAATTGTTCGACCAACACGATGCGCTCCATCGGCAGCGCGCAGACCGACCCGTTCTCGGCCATTGCCGGCGCAGCCGCCGCGCTCTACGGCCCGTTGCACGGCGGCGCGAACGAAGCGGTCTTGCGGATGCTCAACGAGATCGGTTCGGTCGAGCGCGTGCCGGAATACGTCAAGCGCGTGAAGAACGGCGAGTTTCGTTTGATGGGCTTCGGGCATCGCGTCTATAAGAACTACGACCCGCGCGCGCGCATCATTAAACAGGTGGCCGACGAAGTGTTTGCAGTGACGGGGCGCGACCCGTTCTTAAACGTCGCGCTTGAGCTTGAGCGTATCGCGCTCGAAGACGAGTACTTCGTCAAGCGCCGGCTCTATCCGAACGTGGATTTCTATTCAGGCATCATTTATCGCGCGATGCGCTTCCCCGTCGATATGTTCCCGGTGCTCTTCGCCATCCCGCGCACGTCAGGGTGGATCGCGCAGTGGGTTGAGATGCTCAACGACCCCGATCAGAAGATCGCGCGCCCGCGCCAAATCTATCTGGGCCAACGCACGCGCCAGTACGTGCCGCTCGCCGCGCGCGACGGGGCGGCGGCGCAGTCGGCGGGGAGTTGATGTGCTTGAATTTGTCTTGCGGTTGAATTTACCGAACGGACGAACTCACCGCCGCAGACGCAGAGAGCGCAGAGGGAGCGCAGAGAGTTGATTTCTTCTCTGCGCTCCCTCTGCGTCCTTTGCGTCTGCGGCGGTGAACTCAGCACGCGCTAAATTCAACCGCAAATCGCTCTAGAATTTATTCCCTTCCTGCCGCGCGCTCTGATTTTGATTGGGCTTGTTGCCTTGCGGGTTTCGGCCCCGCATCTCCTGATTGTGCGCGCCCTTCTGCGTCTGGCCGCTGAGTTGATCAGTCTGCTCGCCGCCGCGCTCGGTCTTCACGTCGCCTTGGCGCTCGGAGCCGTGCGCGGGGAAGGTCGCGCCGGCCGCCGCGCCCATCGTCTTCGCCGGATTGTTTTTGTTCTTGTCCGCCATTGTTCATCTCCTCCTTCTGTTCAGTTTAATTTGCGCCCCTCACATGCCCTGCACGGGGGCAGGGTTGGGCGGCGTCGCGCCGAGCAAGTGTTGATCTGCATCGCGCCCGTCGCCTTCTTTGTCCTGCTCACGACTGCGGAACAGCGCGCCCGCCTCGTGCATTAAACCTTGCGCGCGGTTGCGCAGGTGGCGCGTCTGTGCGCAGGCCGCGTCGCCGAATCGGTTAAGTTTGCTCGCCGTCTGATCGCTCAGCCGCGCGCGCCGACCGCGCCCACGATCAGGATCGAACAGGTACATCAATGCCGCGCCTGCGGCCATGCCACCGAGCAGCGCGCCAACGCTGCCGGCACTGTACACGGCCCTGCGGCCCTGCGTCGTGCTCACTTCGTTCTGCTGTTGCATCGTCTCGCATCCTCCTTACAGGGGTCTCGCTGTCAAATGAAACGAAAACGCAATAAAGCGTGCGGCACTGTAGCCCAACGATACGCGCTGTACGGACACACGTCCGTCAGAGCGTGCCGTTTTCAGGGCTGCTCACGCCAATGCCTCATTACCTTCGTTTATTTTTGCAAGCGGGATGCCAGATGTAGGGAAATGATGAAATAGGAATGATGAATGAGAAGCAGTTTGTTTTTCATTCATCATTCATCATTTCTCCGCCTCGTGCTTGATGTGCGCAAGCACGCGCCCGTGTATGCGGTGGATGATGTAGTCAGACCAGACGTTCCAATACTGACCGGGCCAGAAACTGTTCTGATACCACGTCGTGCCGGTCAAGAGCGTGTGGCCGTTGGCTAAGGGCGTGAGCAGGAACTGACCGCGCCGCGATTGCAGGTAGCCGTCGAGGTGCGGCGGGTGTAGATGCGGATAGGGCGACAGTTCGTCCATCACGGGCGGCTGCGCCGCGACGGTGAAGCGCAAGAGGTGCGGCTCGTCCCAGACTTCAATCGGCTCGACGAACGCGCCGGTCGTGAAGACGCAATTGCGCACCGCACCGACGCCGTGCCCGTCGATCTCCGCGCGCAATGGGTAGGCAATGCCTGTGTGGAAGATGCGCTCTTCGGGCGGCGGCAGTTCATTGAAAGCAACAAGGTGCGACCAGACTTCGGCGGGCGGCACATCAACTTCGATGCTCGTCTCAACGGCGCGGAGCGGCGGCGCAAGGTGCACGCTGTGCTCCAACAGCATCACGGCGGGGAGCGCTACGAGCAGGAGCGCACAGGCGTGGACGGCGTAGCCCTGCCGCTCTGGTTGTGCGCGATGATGTTGAATCGCATACCCGACCAAGCCGCCAAGCACCGCGACGGCTGCGCCGAGCGGCGCGGCCATCGCCACGCAGATCACGCCCTCAATCGCCACGCCGATCAGCACGGCACTCACCAGCGCGACCGACAACAGCGACACCAACAGACAACGACCCAAGGGACGCGGCGCGTGGTAGCCATAGACCAATACTGAACTCAAGCCCAGCGCAAACGGTAGGCCGACAAACAAGCCCCAGCCGTAGTTGGTCAGTCGCTCGACGCTCAGCCAAGTCAACGCCACAACCGGCGCGGCCGTGATGATGATCCCCAGCACGGCGCTGCCGAATGCGCCACGCGGGATCAAGCGGTCGAAGAATGAAGTCGCGCGTGCGCCCATGCGCGGCGTGCGTTCACTACCGGGCAACACGGCGAGCAGCAGAAAGAAGATGAGATTGAGGAACGGGACGAAGAAGAGCACGACGAGCCAGAGCGGCAGACTCGCGTCGCGCAGCCGCCGCACCGTCAACACCACGCCCACCCAGATAAATGGCAAGGCAATGGCGAGCAGCGTCGTGTAGAAACGCACGAGCGCCTTTGGCGTCTCATCCACTTGCGGCGTGTCGGCGAAGACCCAGTAGTTGAAGAGCGACCAAGGGCGGCCGAACACGGCCGAAGCGACGAAGCGATCAAGCGTGTGTTTGACGGCGAAGAGCGTCAAGCCGAGTGCCAGATATTTTGTGCGTCCGACGCGCCCCTGCCAGCGCCACAGATCAGACAGAGTAAAGGCCATTTTTCACGTTGCTCCTTTTGCGCGCGGGACTATAACACGAGTGCGCGCGCGCACCGCCAGCCATTTTCGCCGGCCGGTTGTTTGACACGAATAGGTCGCGGCCGCTACTCTCCGCTTTCCACAGGCCCAACCGTTGTCTCTGGCAACAAGCCGGGCCGCATCGCCAGCGCAAACTGTCCATCCGGCCGACAACCTTGCGCGCCGCTTAGTCTGTCGTTAGCACTGAGACCGCGCCGGCTTGTCTGCTTTATTTCCACGAGCAAGGGGATGAGAGTTGAGCACGTGCGCACACCGCCCGGCTGATCGTGCGCTCAGTGTGTGCCCCTACGGCCCGTTTTTAGTTTTCATAACATTGCCGATAGCTGTCTCTGCGACCCTTGAAAGGATCACGCATGAAGAACCTGAGAAGTTGGCTCCTACTCGCGGCCGCCGTCGTCGCTTTTATGCTGGCCGGCTGGCGTTTTACGCCCTCAACCTCAGGTCACAGCGCGGCCAAGGTCAGTAAGACACCGGCGCGCCGCGACTGGCCGCAGCCCACGCTGGAGAACTACGACATACGCGCGGCGAAGGGGCCGGAGGAAGACGACGCGCTCGCGGCCTATCGCGCACAGTTGGGCGCGACGCAGGGCACAAGCAAGCGGCGCGTTGCGGCGCAGACGATGGCTGCGGGGCGTAGTCAGTTGGCGGCGCGCGTCCCCGCGCTGCACGTCGAAGATAATCCATTCGGCACCGCGCCGGAGATCGTGAGCGTCGCGGCGGGTTGTCAGTGCGCGTTGACCGAACCTTCAACGGAAGCCCATGAGCCGCTCGTGCGCACGTTCCTCACACAGAACGCCGCGCTCTACGGTCTCACGCCCGCGCAGGTCGCACAACTCAACCTCATCGCCGATTACGCGAACCCGGATGGCAATCTCTCTTGGGTCGAGTATGAACAGCGCGTGGGCGGGCGCGCGGTCTTCCAAGGTTACTTGCGCGCGGCGCTCGCGAAAGACGGCCGGCTGGTACGCTCGACCGGCAACTTGGCCGCCGGTCTTAATTATGCGCGCCTGCCGACGGTCGCGCAGTTGACGCCGCCGGAGGCGACCGCCGCAGCCGCCAAAGCGATTGGCGTCGAGGTCGCGCCCGCGAGCCTGCGCACCAACTCGGTCGCCAAGAGCGGGCGCGTCACTAAGCTCGCACAAGGGCCGTTTACCGAAGAGATTAAAACTGAGTTGGTCTATTTCCCCCTAGAGCCGGGTCTTGCCACGCTCGCTTACTCGATGGTGCTCTGGCAACCGCACGACGCCTACTACATCCTCGTCGATGCCAACGACGGCCGCCTGCTCTGGCGCAAACGTATCACCAACGAGCAGACGCAGCCCGTCACCTACTCCGTCTACACGGACGACAGCCCGTCGCCGCGCTCACCCACGTCGGCGCTGCCCGGCGCAAACTTCCAACCACCGTTCATCGCGCGCACTAATCTGACGCTCGTCAGCGAACTGCCCGCCTTCGACGATCTCGGTTGGATCACGGACGGCGGCAACGTGACGACCGGCAACAACGTAGATGCAGGTCTCGACGTTGATGGCACAAACGGTATCGACGCGGCGGGGCGCGCCACCGGCTCGCCGAGCCGCGTCTTCAACTTCACCTATGATCCAACAGTCGATGCGCCGAGCGGTACGAGCTATCGCATGGGCGCGGTCACGAACCTCTTCTTCTGGTCGAACCGCTATCACGACCGGCTCTACCAACTCGGCTTCAACGAAGCCGCACGCAACTTTCAGACGAACAACTTCGGGCGCGGCGGCACGGGCAACGATTTTGTCCGCGCCGAAGTGCAGGACTCTTCGGGCACTAACAACGCGAACTTCTCGACGCCGCCCGACGGCTCTCTGCCGCGCATGCAGATGTATATCTTCCCCGGCCCCAACCCTGACCGCGACGGCGATCTGGACGGCGACGTGTTCCTGCACGAGTTGACGCACGGCACGTCTAATCGGCTGCACGCAAATGCGTCTGGTCTCGCCACCACACAGTCGGGCGGCATGGGCGAAGGCTGGTCGGACTTCTACGCGCGCGCGCTACTCTCCACCGCGGACGAAGACGTGAACGGCATCTATGCCTCCGGCGGCTACGTCACAAACCTGCTCGCCGCCGGCTTCACAGACAACTACTATTACGGCATCCGCCGCTTCCCTTACGCCGTCAAGACGAACGTCGGCGGGCCTGCGGCCACGCGCCCCGGTCAACCGCACAACCCCATCACGTTCGCCGACATCGACACCGCGCTCGTGAACGTCAACGACGGCGCATACAACCGCAACCCCGCGCTCAATCAGGCGGCCGCCGCCAATGAAGTCCACAACATCGGTGAGGTCTGGTGCATGATGTTGTTGGAGGTGCGCGCGCGCATCATCCAACGCATGGGCTGGGCGGCGGGCAACCAACGCGCCTTGCAGCTCGTGACCGACGCGATGAAGCTCGACCCCGCGAGTCCCACGATCCTGCAAGCGCGCGATTCGATCATCGCCGCCGACTGCGCGGGCTTTGGCGGCGCGGACGAGCAGGACATCTGGGCCGGCTTCGCTACGCGCGGCGCGGGTTTCGGTGCGACTACCACCGGCGGCACGACCGCCGCGACCGATGTGGTCGAATCCTTCAACGTGCCGAACCTGACGGTCGGCGCAGTCACCTTCTCCGACGCCGCGGGCAACAACAACGGCGCGGCCGATCCGGGCGAGACGATCTCTCTGAGCGTCCCGCTCACCAACCCCTTCTGCGGCATGGACGCCACCAATGCGACCGCCAACATCACAGGCGGCGGCAACGCCAACTACGGCACCATCACCCACGGCGCGACGCAGACGCAAACCATTAGCTACACCGTGCCGGCCGGCGCGACTTGCGGCTCGCAGATCGCCTTGCCTATCAACGTCAACAGCAGCATCGGGCAGACAACCGGTAGTTACACGCTGCGCATCGGCAAGGCGGTCGTCAACCAACAGCAGACTGTCTCGAACGCGACGGCCATCATCATCCCGGCCACCGGCACGGGTGCGACGACAGGCGCGCCCGCCAACCCCTATCCGTCGAACATCAGCGTCGCCGGTTTCAGCGCTTCGGTCACGAAGGTGACCGTGACGCTCGCGAACATGAACCACACGTTCCCCGGCGACGTGGACGTGCTGCTCGTCTCGCCGACGGGGCGCAAGTTTGTCCTCGTCTCAGACGTGCTCGGCACGACCGACTGGACGGGGCAGTCCTATACATTCGACGATGATGCAACCGCCACGCTCCCGGCTTCGGCTACGACCGTTCCGCCGTCCGGCACGTACCGGCCGACAAACATAGACTCGACGACCGACACCTTCCCCGCGCCCGCGCCCGCTGCGCCTTATCTGTCGCCCGCATCCGTCGGCACGGAGACGCTCGCCTCCGCTTTCGCTGGGCAAGACCCGAATGGCACTTGGAGTCTCTACGTCGTGGACGACGCCGGGACTGATGTGGGTAACTTCAACGGCGGTTGGTCGCTGACGCTCACGTCCACCAGCTATCAGTGCACGCCCGCGTGCAGCTTCAGCGCACAGCCCGCCGACATCAACGTGAACAACGATGCGGGCGCGTGCGGCGCGCTCGTCAACTTCTCCTTGCCGACCTTGAGTTGCGGCGGCAACGTCACCGCCAGCCCGCAGTCCGGTTCGACTTTCCCTGTCGGCACGACGCAAGTCACCGTCACCGGCACGCCGAGTGGTGGCGGCGCAAACGTCATGACCACTTTCAACGTGACGGTCACCGACAACGAGAACCCTGTCTTCACCTCGACGCCGGCCAACGTCTTCCAAGCCTCGACGAACGGCACGAACGCTGTCGTCAACTTCAACGCGCCGTCTGCTGCCGACAATTGCCCCGGCGTCACGGTCACCAGCGTGCCCGCTTCCGGCTCGACCTTCCCCATCGGCACGACGCTGGTCACGCACACTGCCACGGACGCGCACGGGCGCACGGCCATGACAACCTCGAACGTCACAGTCACGCCGCCGGTCGCAAACGGTGACGTGCTCATCAGCGAGTTCCGTATGGACGGGCCCGGCGGCGTGAGTGACGAGTTCATGGAGTTGTACAACAACACCAACGCGCCGCTCACTGTCGCGACCAGTGACGGCTCGGCCGGCTGGGCGGTCGGGCGCAGCCGCAACTGTGGCGTCTGCAACCCGGAAGAGACGATCATCACCTACTTCGTCGTCCCCAGCGGCACAATCATCCCGGCGCGCGGGCACTTCCTCTACACCAACACCTACACGGACAGCAACAATGTCTATCGTGGCTATAGCCTGAAGGACTACGGCGGGATGGGCGCGGCGGCCGGCGACCTGACGTTCAACGGCCCCGGCGACTCCATTACCTTCGGCGACTTCAGTCTGAACGGCTTCGCGCTGTTCAATACGGCGAACCAGAACAATTGGTCTGTGGCCACACGGCTCGACGCCGTCGGCAGTGCCGCCGCTAACAACGACCCGCTGTACGGCGAAGGCGAGGGTATCCCCTACCCCGGCGAGTACAACGCGGGCAACGTACAGTATAGTTGGCTGCGCCGGCAGGAGACGGGCGTGCCGCAGGACACGAATAGTAACGTCAACGACTTCGTCCTCGTCTCGCCGCAGGGGTCGTTCACTGCCCACCTTTTCGGTGAAGAGGATAGTGGTGAAACTATCAGTGCTATCCTCGGCGCACCGGGGCCGGAGAACACGCAGAGTCCCATCCAACGCAACGCACAGATCAAGGCCTCTTTGATCGAGCCGCAGCAACTCTCGACCAATCCCCCCAACCGCGTGCGCGATTTCACGCCGGTCACCAACGGCGCGCAAGGCACATTGGAGATTCGTCGCCGCTTCAAGAACGCGACCGGACAGCCGGTCACACGCTTGCGCTTCCGCATCGTGGACATCACGACCTTGAACACGCCGAATCCGGGCGGGGCGCAAGCCGACCTGCGGCTATTAACGTCAAATGATGTGCCGGTGACGACGAGTCTAGGGAATCTAACGGTGCGTGGGACGGTGGTGGAGCAACCGCCGCAGCAAGCGGGTGGCGGCGGACTCAATACGAGTGGGGCGGTGGTGTTGGCGGGGAGTATTGCGCCGGGCGGGACAGTGGATGTGCGCTTCGTGTTGGGCGTGCAGGCGAACGGACGCTTCCGCTTCCTCATCAACGTCGAAGCACTACCGTAACATAGGTGGGCGGGTGTACTGCCCTCTCACGCTGGCATGAGACGCGAGTGGGCGCGGGCGTTGGCTAGTTCCAACGCCCGCGCCGGCCGTGGCACTCGCACTTGTCTCCTTTTCCGGCCCTATGCTACCCTCTCTCCGCTGCGTTATTGCTGTTTTACCTTAGCGCCTACCTACATGCGGTATCAGCTAAGCTGGTAAAGCCTGACAAGCATCTATCTCATAAACACCTGATGAGGTTTTCGAGCAGCGGATTTACCACAGGGGTTTTCAATTCCTGCGGAGGATTTATCGGACTGCTTCAACAGACGCTGCTACCGGACCTATGTCCTCGTCGGTGTCGCATCCGTTTACATAGAGGTACTTTAATGCATATCCTTACCCCTCCTGCGCGCGCCCGCGCGGCGGTACTACTGCTGCTGCTCTCACTCCCGACCGGCCAACTCGCTTCCGCCCAGACCGCGCCCAAGCAAGCGCGCACGAAGGGACAACTCGCCCCGAAGGCCGCGCCTGCCGCTGCACAGTCTGACGGCTGGGCACAGGGGCCGAGTATGCCTACCCCCCGCTTCGGGTTGGGTGCTGCTGTGCTTAACAACAGTCTGTATGCCATCGGCGGCTACTACAATGGCAGTGCACAAAATGTGGTGGAAGTGTTCGATCCGACAACCAACGCTTGGTCATCGGGCACACCGTTGCCTACCAAACGCGCCTTTTTCGCCGCCGCCGTAATCGCTAATAAACTCTATGTCGTCGCCGGCACCAACGGCATATCTTTCGATGATGTAACGCAGATATACGACCCGACGACCATTAGCTGGAGTCCAGCGCCATCGATACCGTTGGGTCGTTCCTCGCCTGCCGCCGCTGTGCTAAACGGTAAGCTGTACGTCATCGGCGGCAGTGGCGGCGGCAGCGGCAACGTCACCAATACGGTGCAAGTTTATGATCCCATGACCGGCGTGTGGGGCAGCGCGCCGCCGATGCCGACTTCGCGCAGCCGTCTGGCTGCCGCCGTGATTGGCGGTAAACTATATGCCATCGGTGGCTACAACGATGTCGATGCTATCAACACGGTCGAGGTGTACGATCCGGTTAGTAACTCGTGGAGCGGCGCGCCCGCGCTGCCGACGGCGCGCAGCGGACTGGCCGCTGCTGTCCTCGGCAACAAGCTGTATGCCGTCGGTGGTAACAACGGCAACTCTTTACTGAACACGATGGAGGTGTACGACCCGACGAGCAACGCATGGAGCACAGCGCCCGCGATGCCGACGAGTCGCAATGACTTGGCCGTCGCCGCGTTGAACAATAAGCTCTACGCCATCGGCGGCTTTAACGGTAGCCTCGGTAACTTCTTGAATACGGTGGAGGTCTTCACGCCGCCGGTGCAGCCGGGCGACGTGCTCATCAGCGAGTTCCGTTTGGACGGGCCGAACGGCGTGTTTGACGAGTACATGGAGTTTTATAACAACACGGATCAGGCCATAACCGTGGCCACCTCGGACGGCTCGGCGGGTTGGGTGGTCGGGCTGGCCCGGCATTGCGGCCTCTGTCCTACGCAAGAGGTCGTCGTCACCTACTTCGTGCTCCCCAATGGGACGACAATTCCCGCGCGCCGCCACCTCCTGTGGACGAACGAGCGCGGCTACAGCCTGAAGGACTACGGCGGGGCGAACCAAGCGGTGGGCGACGTGACGTTCAACGGCGACACCTATACCGTCGACTTCGGCGACGGGTATATGAACGGCGTGGCCTTGTTCACTAGCGCGAACCAGAACAACTGGACGTTCGCCAACCGGCTCGACGCCGTCGGCACCAGCTTCAACAGCAACTCCCTGTTCGTCGAGGGCACGGGCCTCGACCGCTTCTTCGGCGACCTTTCCACCAACGCGCAATCCGTCAACCCGCAATACGCTTTCGTGCGTAAGCTGGCGACAGGCGTGCCGCAGGACACGAACAACAACGCCGCCGACTTCGACCTCGTCTCGAACGTCGGTAGTATCACGACCGATGGGCCCGGTTCCACCTTCCCCGCCATCCTCGGTGCGCCGGGGCCGGAGAACACGCAGAGTCCTGTCCAACGTAACGCGCAGATCAAAGCCTCGCTCATCGAACCGCAGCAACTCTCGACCAATCCGCCCAACCGCGTGCGCGATTTCACGCCGGTCACCAACGGCGCGCAAGGCACGCTGGAGATTCGCCGCCGCTTCAAGAACGCGACGGGGCAGCCGGTGACGAAACTGCGCGTCCGCATCGTAGACGTGACGACCTTGAACACGCCGAACCCCGGCGGCGCACAGGCCGACTTACGCTTCCTCGACTCGGTGAACTTGGCCGTGACGACGAGCCTCGGCAATCTGACCCTGCGCGGCACGGTCGTGGAGACGCCGCCCGCGCAAACCTTAGGCGGTGGGTTAAACTCAAGCGCCGTCATCAATCTGCCGGGTCCGCTCGCGCCGGGCGCGACGACGGATGTGCGGTTTGTGCTCGGCGTGCAGGCGAACGGGCGTTTCCGTTTTCTCGTTAACGTCGAAGCATTGCCATAGCAGTCAGTTGTAGTGTAAAGCGCTGAAGGGCCGGACGGCACATGCTGCCCGGCCCTTTTTCTGTGTATAGTTTGCCGCCGGTTAACGTATGAGACTGAGGTTGAGGCCGAACAGCACGCGTAGCAGCGTGGGCGCATTGGCGAGCAGGATCGTGCCCCAGGCGGCCGGGCGATTGATGTCTTCCGCCAGATAGAAGATGCGCGGTGGGAAATAGATGAGCAGCGCGAGGAAGCCAAGCACGAACAAACGGCCGGCGAAATCCTCTAAGCCCGCGACTCGGGTCGCCGGCGCAGAGAGCAAAAGATTCCACATGATCTGAAATAGAATCATGTTCACATAGAGGCACGCGTCGCCCAGCAAGTCGCTCGCCGGTGCGCGGAAGAATTCGCTCTTGGGCGCTCTCCTCGGCGGCGAAAAGTAGCGATAGACCAACACGGTCTGCACGATGCTCAGCGCGATTGAGCCGAAGAGGACGGTGAGGAAGAGCGCGGGGTTCTGGTCATAGTCGTCGCCGAAAATCTGTGCGGCGAAGATGACGCTCGCCGTTACGGAAATGCAGAGCGATACGGCCAGATAGAAGGCTGGATGAAACAGGCAGCCGGACGTGCGGCCGGCTTTATCCCAATCCTTGAAGCGCCCGCCGCGTCGTTGGTGCACGTGCCAACGTTTTAAGATCGCGCCGCTGGCAGGCAACACGAACATGCCTGCGAAGTAGCAACCGAGTTGCAGCTTGGCGAATTTATCGTCGGCTGATGCGCGGCGGAGCAGTTCGATAAAGTAGCGCGTCAGCAGCCTGATCATAATCACGTTCAGCCCAAAGACCACGATATCCAGCAGGATACCGCGATTACGTTGGGCGAAAAGCTGCTTGACGTTTGCAGGCAAAAGGTCTGGCGCTGAAGGGGCTGGCCCTGGCTGACGGCTCAGCCGGCGAGTGGCGCACCATCGTAGACGACATGCCAGCCGTTGTCGCGACTGGTTGCGAGGCTGCGGCGAAACCAGTGTGCGGCGGCCGCCTCATCTTCATAAGCCTTGGCCACGGGCAAGGGCTGACGCGGATCGACGCGCACGATCAGAGAGCCGTGCGTCGTGGTCTTTAACCCTAAGAGCGCCAGCATCTCGTTCTTCGCCAGCACGACCGTGCGCACGTCGAGCACATCCGCGTCGTCGTCGTCCGCTTCAAACTCCGGCTCCAGTTCGGACTCTTCGTCCGTATCCGCGCCGACAAACTCGTCGAAAATGTCGTCTCGTTCATTCATCATGCCACCAATATAGAGCGCACGCCCGCGCATGTCTAACGCGCCGGGCGCGTCGCGGTCGGCGGCGCGGTGTGGGCCCGACGCGCCTGCGCCACCAACTCTTTGACTTCGGCAAACAGCGTCGGCGCGTGATACGGAATGCCGTCCTTGATCGTCCATTCGACGCCGCCGCTATGTACTGCCTGCCCGTTCTGCACTGTGTCCACGCCGGTCGGGTAAAGCACCTTGAGATTGTCGAGCGGGTTGCCGTTGACGATGATCAGATCGGCGAGATAGCCGGGGCGGATGCGGCCCAGCCGATCCTCCATGCCGAGTATCTGCGCGTTGTTGCCGGTGCATTGCTGTATGACTTTGAGCGGGTGAAAGCCGGCCTCTTGATGCAGTTCCATCTCGCGTAAGAGACCGAAGCCGTACATCTGATAGATGAAGCCCGCGTCCTCGCCGCAGCCGATCAGACCGCCGCGCCGGTCGAACTCGCGCAAGGCTGACATCCAGATGCGGTAGTTCTCTTTCCAGAACGTCTCGTCGGTCGAAGTCCAACCGATGAAGTAAGAGCCGTGATGCGCGAGGTCGGGACGGAAGTAAGCTTCAAGCGTCGGGTGCAGATAGTCTGCGAACCAGGGCTGCGTCTGCGCGCGTTGCAGGTCGCGGCTCGCTTCATAGATGTCGAGCGTCGGGTCCCAAGCGACGTGGGCTTCGACCAATGCATCGAGCACCTTCATCAGCTTGTCCCAGTTCGCCTCGCGCCACAGGCGACCGGCGTAACGAAAACGATCCGCTTCATTGCTGACGTTGTAATTCGGCGGAAAATTCTGCACGCCGTCGGGCAGCGCGGCATCGGGGATGCCGTACCAGTGCTCGATTGAGGTCGTGCCGAAGCGCGCGTCGTCCCAAGCGTTCGTCTCGGCGATGGCGGCGTGATGCGCGGTGCGCAAACCCAACTTGTGCGCCTCGTCCTGCATGGCCGCCATGATGTCGCGATCCACGTCGAAGAACTTGATGCCGTCCGCGCCCATCTGTTTGATCTGGCGGACGCGCGCGCGGGCCTCTTCGGCGTTGTGCGGCGCCGGGTTCTGATTGAAATTCGGATAGATGAGGACGCGCGGCGCTGGCGTTGTGCCGGCGTTGCTGTCCTCGCGCAGACGTAGAGTGATCTTCGTATCGCTGGCGAGATCGCGCACGGTCGTGATGCCGCAGGCGAGCCAGAGTTTCAACTCATATTCGAGCGGTTGCGCGACGCCGCCGCGTTCGTTCTGCACGTGCGCATGCGCGTTGATGAGACCGGGCAGCACATACTTGCCGGTCGCGTCGATCTCAACCTCGCCCGCCGGCCGCTTCGCCGTCCCCGACTGCACCGCGACCGGATCAAGCGGTACAACATCGACGATCTTGTTGCCTTCGAGCACGATGTCTTTCGGGCCGGCGGCGGGCGTGCCGTTGCCGTCCACAATCGTCGCATTGCGAATCACGAGGCGGGACACGCGCTGTCCGCTTTTGACGTTTGTTTTCGGCTGCTGCGCGCGACTCGCGGGCACAATTAGGACTAGCAACAAACAGGCACATTGGCGCAACGCGCACGCGTGGCGCAAGGGACGACTTCGGGGGGCGGTCGGCATTTCGTTGAGTCCTCGTCGGCGGTGGTTGATTAGCTAACGGGCGCGCCGCCAATTCTAAAGCAAAGCGAGTTTGATTGACACACACGAGCCTCGGCGGCTGAAAGTTTTTCTTGCGTCGCGATGCGATCTGGTTTATTAGGAATACACTACAATTAAGTAGCTTAACAACAAGGAGAACAGCCAATATGCCAGCGAAAAAGGCGAGCAAGAAGACGTCGGCCGGTAAGAAGGGCGGCGCAAAGAAGTCGGCGCAGAAGGGCGGCGGCAAGGGTGGGGCCAAAAAAGGCGCGGCCAAGAAGAGTGGCGGTCTGCGGGCCGGCGCGAGTAAGAAAGGTGGCGCAGCAAAGAAAGCTGTGGGTCGCAGCGGCGCTGGCGGCAGCAAGAAGGGCAGTAAGAAAGCCGCTAAGAAAGGCGCAGCCAAGAAAGGCGGCGCAAAGAAGGGCGGCGTGGTGCGTAAGGTGCTGTCCGGTGCAGCGGCCGGATTGTTGAGCGGCGTAGTTGCCGCGGTGTTGCCGCCGTTGGAAGATCAGGCCGGCATTGAGACCGGCGGCCGAGCCGGCAGCGGCGGAGATCAGGGCGGTCAAGCAGAGAACAAGTAGCCGACCGGCAGACGGAAGAGAAGCGGCGCGGTGCTGACATTGCACCGCGCC
>JBJMGT010000030.1:0-209001 GCA_045807745.1 Pyrinomonadaceae bacterium | reverse complement strand
GTCGGGATCGGCACCGGTACGGTCAGACCTTCATGGTCGAGGTGTTGGAGGAGTTTGGTCTCCCACGCGAGATCAGCGTCGCTCCTGGCACCGAGACGACCGACCGCAAGGTGCCCGTAGACGCGCACGCTCCACACGTCGTTGGCGACTCCGCCAGCGAGCGGTTCGATGCGAGCGACGTCGACACCCCACTGCTCGAGTGCCTCCCATCCCACTGGCCACATCATGGTTTCCAATCCGTCCGGCTAACGCCCGCGCTGAGCCGCGCGCAAGAGCCGGAGCGAAGAATGAGCGGAGGCTGTTGCGCGTCGGCTCCAGTGCTTTGTTCGGCGCGGACTTGGGACAACCTCCCGCTTGGCCTTCCTATGCCCCCGCGGCGCTTGGGAAGGGTGCACGATTATTCGACTCCGACCCCAGTTTCGTTACAGGGGAGCACGGTCTGGACAGGCCCCGCTGCGGGGGGGGCAAACGCACGCAGAACATGCGGGCGCGTAAGTGCGTAGCTCACCCAACTCGGCGACTCGTCCTAGCGACCGAGTCAATCGTGAGGAAACAGCGGGAATGGGCGGCGCGCGAGTATCACCCCGCGCCCTGTCCCGACGCGCACGCGGGGCCTCGGAATGGCGTACCTGCCCGCTAGGTGGTGATCGCGCCGAACGGACGCCACGCGCCCGAGACGGTGTAGACCCATCCGATGGGCCGACCGACGTCAGGTGCTGAGTTGTAGACGATCTGGCCCACGGTCCCGGTACGCGTGGGAGTGGTGTTGGCGTAGTCCTTGATTTCGCCGAACGCTCTCCATGTCCCTGGCGTACCGGGCGTCCCTGGCCTATCTGGCCTATCGGGCGCGACGCACACCCAGCCGACATTGCCGCCGATCACCGGATCCTGCTGGAACAAGATGTCGCCCCTGGAATGTCTATCTCCTACAATCGGTGTCACGCCGCCATCGTTCGAGTATGCCAGGTTAATCCAAATCCCCGGGGAAAACTGTCCGCCATACAAGCCGAGTACAAAGCCCCTTGGCATCTCCATCAAGCCAGTCAACGAACGCCAGAATTCGGCATCGAAGACTACGAACGCCGGGTGATTGACTGAACCGTCCTTCCTCAATCCCCAACAGCCCCCGTAGCCGGTCTCCTTGGTCAGGTACAACATCCGCCACGTATCACCGCCTTCCGCACGAAAGGCGAACGCCGAGCGCCCGTCACCGGTGAGCGGCAGGAAATGTGTCTTGGGGTGATTGTTATCGTGGTTGATGCCGATCTCGTCGATGATATCAATGTCGCCGCCAACGCTTCCAATCTTCCGGTTGAAGAAGTACATGGCGTTTCCAGCATTGGCACCCGCCAGTGCCCCTCCGTAGATCGTATTCGGCGAATTGACGAGCGCGCGGCCCTCGGCATAGCAACCGATGAACGTGCTGAACGCGGTGGCATTGAGCGCCTTGTATGAACCTCCGTCAGCTCTCGGATCCGTGCTCGTCGCGTTGCCCTCGGCTTGGCAGGCCAAGAATGTATTGCCTATCGAATCGTCGTCCCAAAACCCCCATTCCCTGTTACCCACGCAGTGAACGGAGTTAAACGTCCCGGCGCCAGCGTCATCGCCCCACACCGTCAGACCGTGGTCGCAAAGTTGAATCAGACAGTTGGCGATGAGGCAGAGGGCGTATGTTCGAGGCGAGACGTTGTGGCTTCCGTAGATGGCGACACCGACTCCGCTGAAGTTTTGGATGAGACAACGCTCAACGTGGGCAGCCGCGTGAATCAAGACGCCACAGTTGCCAGGATTGCGCGGGGTTGCGCCGATACCGCGGGGTGCGCTTCCTAGGAGATACAAATCCTGGACGAAAGCGCCGGCGGCATCTCGGGTCGGCTCAGGGATATCAGACGGGTTCGTGAAGCCGTGGACGTGGATGCCAGTTACATCGTTGGCGAACGAAAGAATCGAACTTGGATTCGTCAAATATCCGTTCGCGCCGAAAAGACGCACGGCTTTGTCGATGACGATCGTCGTCTGGAGATGGTACCTGCCCGGCGGAACATAGATCGCCGGCCCCTGCGCCCCGCCGGCGTTCGGCAGCGATTCGATCGCGAGCCAGAAGGCGCCGTCATCCGATGTTGTGCCGTCTCTTTGCGTGCCAAACCACCGCACGTTGATCGGCCCGTCGTAGAGGCGCTTCCAGCACCCTCTTCGCGAAGATGGTGGTGCGTACGTCGCGGTCGTTGGGGTCGTCGTCGATCCAACTCGAATGGTCCACGCGGAGTTCGGGACGATCACCGTCCCGCCGTCGTCCTGTGTGACGGTGTCGTCACTCCAGAAGAACACTCCGCCGCCGCCATCGCCCGGAGCAGAGAAACCTTCAACGATGGCGACGTGACCTGTCGAGCCGACGATGTTTCGGAGGCCATACAACGGGTCCCTCGGGTTCATCGTCGGGCCTGGGGCATAGCCGATTCGGCGGACGAAAACGACGGTCGCAAGATCTGCTGGCATTGGAGTCACCTTTCGCTCGGGTGGATAGGGAATTCAACCGCGATTTTGCCAATCCACTCCGGTGGAACTGGGGCCGAACGCTGGAATTGAGCGGCTGCCCGCAAGCAGCATTCAACCTGCGCCGCGAGGAAGAGTGATGAGAAGCCTTCTATCGGGCAGTCCGCTCGAATGACTTGTTGTGCTGCGCCGTGCAAAGTAATTTTCAATACTTGATTTTAGGAGCCTCCTTGTTACAGACAAGATGCTCGTCTGCTTCTGTCGGCCCGTAGGCAATTGACTCGACCATTCCTTCGCGGTTTACGGAATACTCAATCCCTTCCTTTTTATCATGGTAATAGGTGAAGCCCGCATCATCCGTGTACCACTTCAGCTTTCCTTTGTCTGGAATCTTCAAGGCAGCAAACGGCACTTGTTTATTCAGGTAGATTTCTATCTCAACTACGGTATCGACAGGGACATTCCAATTACCCCAATTCGAGGGAAGTCCTTGCTGACATAGTTGGATGACATACAAAATGTTCATGCGTCCTTCGTCAACATCATAAAGATCAATTGGCTTACCCTCCTCAAAAAGCGGCTTGCCAAGCAACTTCTTCACATCAGCGCGTGTAGAATGTAACGGAATGATGCCGCGCCATTCTTTGGCAAGAGAAGCACTAGCAAAGCAAAGTACAAAGCAACTCACAACTAATCTGATAAAATTACGCATAATGCTTTCTCCTTACATTTCAAGATAGCAGCACAACTACTATTAGACCGCCACTAGCGGTAATTCTCATTTAGGGCGACAGCGGTCTAAACAACCCTAGCGGGACAAATTACCGCTAGTGGCGGTCTAACTCCCTGATAACCGATCAACTACCGCGCGGCGCTCTATTCCAGCATGAGGCAAGCTCAGGTCGGTAGTTGGCGGGGGCGTGGCGGCTGCTCGCTCTGGGCCGGGCGCTGCTCGCCGGCTTCAGTGAACATCTCTTTGATCATGCCGACGCTCGATAACATGGTCGAGGTTTCGACCGGCATGAAGATGACCTTCGAGTTGTTACCGCGCACCATCTCTTTCAGACTATCGATGTAGCTCTTCGTGATCAGATACTGCGCCGGGTTGCCGTGATTGAGCATGGCTTGGGAGATGCGCGCAATCGCTTCGGCTTCGGCGGCCGCCGAGCGCAGACGAGCTTGCGCCGCGCCGTCAGCCTGTAGGATCGCCGCTTCCTTTTCGCCCTCGGCGCGTGTGACGGCCGCTTGCTTCTCGCCCTCCGCGCGGGTGATGGCGGCTTGGCGGTCACCATCGGCTTGCAGGACGAGCGCGCGCCGGTTGCGTTCAGCCGTCATCTGCTTCTCCATCGTGATGCGCACATCTTCGGGCGGGTTGATGTTCTTCACGTCCACGCGCGTCACCTTCACGCCCCACTTGTCGGTCGCTTCGTCGAGGATGAGCCGCAGCTTCCCGTTAATCTGATCGCGTTGCGAGAGCGTGTGATCCAAGTCCATGTCGCCCATGACGGCGCGCATGCCCGTGATCGTCAACTGCACGATGCCGCCGACCAGATCATTCATCTCGTAGACGGCCTTGACCGGATCGGTGATCTGCCAGTAGACGACCGAGTCCACATGGATCGTCACATTGTCGCGCGTGATGACGGGCTGCGGCGGGAGGTCTAAGTACTGTTCGCGCAGGTCAATCGAATTCATACCGGGGCGCACGTTCGTCCAGTAGACGCCGCGCGGCTTGTCGAAGAACGGGACAATGATGTTCAGCCCGCTCGCCGCGATCCGGTCGAACCGGCCGAAGCGCTCGATCAACATGACCGTCGCCTGCGGCACGATCTTGATCGTTTTTAGCGCGACGATGAGCAGGAAGAAAGCGAGGAAGAAGAACAATACGAGCGGTAACATAGTTTGTGCCTCCGAATCTGTGGCTTGGGTCGCGGGCCGGAAATTGCTACGGCGCTAACTATAACGGATTCGCCGGGCGCGTTGAAAGTAAAGCGGGCGGTGGCTGCCAACCGCCAAGCGCCGCTTCGACGATCCGGGCCGCCGCCAGCACTTCGCTTTCGGCGTGCGGGCGGCCAACAATCTGCACGCCGATGGGGAGACCTTCGGGCGAGCGCCCCGCCGGCAGCGTGACAACGGGCAGACCCAGCACGTTGAAGGCTTGCGCATAACTGAACGCGCGCCACAAGCTCAACTCTTGCCCATTAACGATGACGCGTTTCGCTATGTGCGCAAAAGCGGGCACAGCCCCGACGGGCGCGACCAAGAGCGGCGTTGTCTCCATCCATGCGAGCAACGTGGCCCGCAGTTGGTCGCGCTCAAACCACGCGCTGAAGTAGTCGTCAATTGTTTGCGTGGGCGCGCCCTTGCCCCGCGCGATGCTCGCACGCGCCACAGGGCCAGCCAGTTCTTCGCGCCCCGCGTGTAACGCACACATCTGTCTTTGCACGGCCCGCGCAAACAACTCCAGCCACAACTCAGCCGCGCGCCCGATCCCCGGCGGCTGCATCTCCGACGGCACGAGGCCGGCAGCGCTTAACGCTTGTTGCGCGGCCCACACGGCTTGCCGCGTCTCCGCCGTCACTGGCGCAACGCCATCGTCCGTGTACCACGCAACGCGGCAGCCGTGCAGCAGGCGCGCAGCTTCGTCTAACGCTTGCTCGTCGGTTAATGTCTGAATGTTCGATTGCTCATCCGCCAACACGTCGAAGAGCAGAGCGAGATCGACCACCATGCGCGCCATCGGGCCGAAAGTCTCATGTGCAGCAAAAGGGCCTTCGGGCGGTGGGAAATGGCCTGCGTTCGGTATGCGCCCGGCCGTCGGCAGCATCCCTGCGATGCCACAGAAGTGCGCGGGGATGCGGATCGAACCGGCCAGATCGCTCCCCACATCTGCCGTTGACAGGCCTGCGCTGATGGCCGCCGCCGCGCCGCCGCTTGAACCACCTGGTGTGCGCGCCAGATCGTGCGGATTGTTCGTGCGGCCAAAGAGCGGATTCTCCGACGTGTAGTCGAGCACCAACTCACAAACGTTCGTCTTGCCAATGATAATCGCACCGGCCGCGCGCAGCCGCGCCACTGCGGGCGCGTCCCTCTCCGGCATATAATCAGCGCGCAGATGCGACCCGCTCGTCGTCCGCAAGCCCCGCGTGGCAATTGAGTCCTTGATCGTCATCGGCAGACCACACAACGGCGGCACATCATCGCCGCGCATGATGACCTGTTCAGCCGCGCGCGCACACTCGACCGCATCAGGCGCGAACGTCACGATGGCGTTCAACTGCGGATTCAACTCGGCCGCGCGCCGCAATTGTGCGGCGACGGCTTCGACCGGCGAGACCGCGTGCGCGCGCATCAGCGCGAGCAGTCGTGTGGCTGAATAACTTGTGAGTTCGTTGATCAGTTCGTGACCTCTTACTTATCGCCCGCCTCGGTCAGCAGTCGTATGAACTTGCGCGCGGCCGTGCCGAGCGTGCGGTCGCGGCGGTGGATGACGCCGACCGTGCGCGTCCATTCCGGTTCGGCTAAGGAGACGACGGCGAGTTGCCCAGACGCTTGTTCGTCCAAGACGCTCGGGCGCGGCACGATGGCGACGCCAAAGCCGACCTCGACCGCGCGTTTGATCGTCTCGATGTTGTCGAACTCGGCCACGCGGCGCACCGCGACGTTGTGCGCGCGCAGGATGCGGTCGGTCGCGCGGCGCGTCGGGATGTCGCGCTCGAACAGCACAAAGTCCAGCCCGTCAAGGTCGGGCGCGCTGATCTGCTTTTGTTTCGCGAGCGGATGCTGTGGTGGGCAGATCAACACGAGCCGGTCGCCGCGCATGGGCACGATCTTCAAGCCGCTCTTCTTCTTCGGATAAGCTACCACGCCCAATTCGACCGTGCCCGCGAGCACATCGCGCACGATGGTGGTCGTGCGGCTGTATTCGAGATCGATCTTCGCCTCCGGGTACAGTTCCATGAAACGCCGGATGATGGGCGGTAGCTCGTGCAGCCCGATGCTGTAGACCGTCGCCACGTGGACAGTACCGCCGACTGTGCCAGCGACCGAACGCATACGCTCTTCCAAACGCGTGTAAGCGGCCAGCACGTTGCGGCTCTCTTGGTAGAACGCTTCGCCATAGCTGGTGAGCGCGATCTCTTCGCCGTGTCCGCGCCCGCGCTCCAACAGTCTGCGTTTGAATTTCGTCTCCAGCCCGCGCACCTGCTGGCTGACGGCCGACTGTGTGACGTAGTTCGCTTCGGCCGCGCGCGAGAAGCTTTTCATATCCACGAGGTCGCAGAAGATTTTGAGTGTTTCGATCTGCACGGGCGCGATTATAAGTTTCGCGCAGCGCAGCGCGCTAGTTTTTTCATTTTACCTGCGCGGCGCAGGCGCTTAAACTTGACATGCAAAGTGGGACATTTGCGCAGACATGATTTATGACGCTGGCACAAGACCAAGCGCGCGGCAATTGCTTTTCCGGCCGTGCGCCTTATAATCAGGGCGTTCCACTTCAAGCTGTACGTTTGCTGCGCCGTCGAGCGCATGAACCTGCCCTGATTGCGGCCGCCGCGTGGTCGTCTGTCGCTGGCGAAGGAGGGACTTTCCTGAGATGGCTGTTCGTATCAGTCGCACCTTTCTGTTGCGGAAACTACACCAACTGTCGGGCATCATCCCGCTCGGCGTCTTCCTGCTGGAACATTTCTACACCAACTCGAAGGCGCTCACGGGCGCCGCGGATTTCAACAACGCCGTGAAGGAGTTGCAGTCGATCCCGTACATCATCTTCGTCGAGATCGGCGGCATCTTCATCCCGCTCATCTACCACGCGGTGTACGGTCTGGTCATCACGTGGGAGGCGCGCCCGAACAATTTGCACTACCCGTATCCGCGCAACTGGTTCTACACGATCCAGCGCCTGACAGGGATCATTCTCTTCTTCTTCATCACCTTTCACGTGCTCAACTTCCGCTTCGGGCTAATACCGGGCTTGAATGAAATTTCGGTGGCCGACAATCCGTTTCGCGCTTACGACATCGTCGCGGGCGAGTTTCGCAACATCGTGATCCTGATCGTCTACATGATCGGCATCACGGCGACCGTCTGGCACTTCGCCAACGGGCTGTGGCTGTTCGCGGTGGACTGGGGCATCGTCATCGGCGAGCGCGCCCAGCGCCTCATGGGCTACGCCTGCATCGCCTTCGGCGTCTTCCTGCTCGCGGTCGGCATCAACGCGGAGTTGGCGTTCGTGTGGAAGGGCGGTTTGCTGGGCGGGATTCTTTACTGATATGGGCGAAGTCAGAATCAAAACATTGCTCATCAATGCGATTGATGAAGCGCTCGCACGGCGTGGGCAAATCGACGCTGCGCAGATTCGACAGTACGAAGCTGACGCGATGGTTGACACTGGTGCTGTGCGCTGTGTTTTGCCGGCGCAGGTGGTGGAACGATTGGGGCTAGCCATACGCGGGCAGCGGGTGGCGGAGTTCGCTGACGGACGCAAAGAGACTGTCGGCGTCACCGAAGCGGTGCTCTTCAACATCTTCGGGCGGGACACGATGGAAGAGGCGCTGGTCTTGGGTGATGAGGTGTTGGTCGGACAGACAGTGTTAGAGAAACTGGACTTGCTCGTTGACTGTGCTACTCAGAAACTCGTGCCAAATCCGGCGCATCCCGATCAACCAGTGACGAAGGTTAAGTGAGAGGAAGTTGCATAGATGGCGACACCGGGTAAAGAGATGAAGTTCGCAATCGTCGGCGGGGGCTTGGCGGGTTTGGCGGCGGCGATGAAATTGGCCGAAGCGGGTCACTCGGTTGACCTCTTCTCGGTCGTGCCCGTCAAACGCTCGCACTCGGTCTGCGCGCAGGGCGGGATCAACGGCGCGGTCAATACGAAGGGCGAGGGCGATTCGCCTTGGAAGCACTTTGACGACACGGTGTACGGCGGCGACTTCCTCGCCAATCAACCGCCCGTCAAGGCGATGTGCGAGATGGCCCCGTCGATCATCTATCTCTTCGACCGCATGGGTGTGCCCTTCTCGCGCACGAAGGAAGGCTTGCTCGACTTCAGGCGCTTCGGCGGCACGCTCCATCACCGCACGGCGTTCGCGGGCGCATCGACCGGCCAACAGTTGTTGTATGCACTAGATGAACAGGTGCGGCGCTACGAGGTCAGCGGGCAGGTCAAGAAGTATGAACATTGGGAGATGATGTCGCTCATCCTCGACGATCACGGCGTGTGTCGTGGTCTCGTCGCGATGGAGCGGGCGACGCTTGAGTTGAAAGCTTTTCCCGCCGACGCTGTGCTCATCGCGACGGGCGGCCCCGGTCTCATCTTCGGCAAATCAACTAACTCGATGGTCTGCACGGGCAGCGCCGTCTCCGCCTGCTACCAACAGGGCGCGCGCTATGCGAACGGCGAGTTTATCCAAGTTCACCCGACTTCGATCCCCGGCGAAGATAAACTGCGCTTGATGTCCGAGTCGGCGCGCGGCGAGGGCGGGCGCGTGTGGGTGCCGAAGACACAAGGCGATAAGCGCGGCCCTTCATCGATTCCTGAGAGCGAGCGTTGGTATTTTCTTGAAGAGAAGTATCCGGCTTACGGCAACCTCGTCCCGCGCGACATCGCAACGCGCGAAATCTTTCAAGTCTGTCTCGACGGCTATGGTGTGGGTGGCGAGAATCAGGTCTATCTCGATCTGACGCACATCCCGGCCGAGACGCTTGATCGCAAACTCGGCGCGATCCTTGAAATCTACGAGATGTTCGTCGGCGACGACCCGCGCCACGTGCCCATGCGCATCTTCCCCGGCGTCCACTATTCGATGGGCGGGTTGTGGGTTGATTACGATCAGCGCACCAACATTCCGGGTCTGCTCGCGGCCGGCGAGTGCGATTATTCGATCCACGGGGCGAACCGCTTGGGCGCAAACTCGCTCGTCAGTTGCGTCTATGGCGGCTTCATCGCCGCGCCCGCCGCGATTGAGTATGCGAAGAACTTGCAGCGCAACGGCGCGGACGGCTCGCGTGTGTACGATCAGGAATTGAAGCGGCAACAGGAGATCAATGATCGGCTGTTGAAGCAGTCCGGCGGCGAGAATCAATATGTCATCCACGAAGAGATGGGCAAGTGGATGACGGACAACGTGACGGTCGTGCGCTACAACGACCGCTTGCAAGCGACCGACCAGAAGCTGCTTGAGTTAATTGATCGTTATAATCACATCTCGATCAACGACTCGAACATGTGGGCCACGCACGCCCTGCCACATGCCCGCCAACTCTACAACATGCTGCAACTCGCGCGCGTCATCACGCTCGGCGCACTCAACCGCAACGAGTCGCGCGGCGCACACTATAAGCCGGATTATCCGAACCGCGACGACGCGCAGTTTATGAAGACGACTATCGCCGAGTTCTCCGGCGAAGGGCCGGTCTTCTCTTGGGAAGCGGTTGACGTTGGGCTGATCGAGCCACGCAAGCGCGATTACAGTAAGGGTACGGAGCAGAAGAAGACGGAAGCCGCAGCAGCGGGCGCGCAAGTGTCGGGGCTGCCGCAGAAAGATGGTGCGCCGCAAGTGCCAGCCGAAGGTTCTGAGCAGAAGCCGCGTGACCTCACAGGGCCGGCCGTGTGGGGACAGGACAAAGAGCAGGTGCGCGACGTGGATCACGGCGAGGCAGCGACCAGGGCGCAGCAGGACAAGTCGATTGAAGACGCAGGGGGCAAGTCGGACAAGCTATGAGCGCGAACAAGAACGGTCACGCGAACGATAAGAAGCGGCGCACGCCGTCGGAGTTTGTCGAACTGCGCATCAAGCGGCGCGAGAACCCGGACGCGCCCGTGCGCTGGGAAGAGTTTCGCATCCCCTATCGCCCGAACCTGAACATCATCTCGTGCCTGATGGAGATACGCAAAAACCCGGTCACGAAAGACGGCACGCGCACCACGCCCATCGTCTGGGAGATGAACTGTCTCGAACAGGTCTGCGGCATCTGCACGATGGTAATTAACGGGCGCGCACGGCAATCGTGCTCGGCCTTAGTCGATCAACTCGACCAACCGATCACGCTTGAGCCGATGACGAAGTTTCCGAACGTGCGCGATCTGGTCGTGGATCGCTCGCAGATGTTCGACCACTTGAAGCGCGTCCACGCCTGGATCGAGTTAGACGGCTCACACGATCTCGGTCCCGGCCCCCGCATGTCGCCCGACGAAGTGGCAGAGCGTTACGCCTATTCGCGCTGCATGACCTGCGGCTGCTGTCTCGAAGCCTGCCCGCAGTACGGCGACGACAACTACATCGGCCCGCAGGCCATCGCGCAGGTGCGCCTGATGAACATGCACCCGTCAGGGCAGATGACGCGCGACGAACGCCTCGAAGGCATCATGGGCAAGGACGGCATCACCAACTGCGGCAACGCGCAGAACTGCGTCCGCGCCTGCCCGATGTCCATTCCGCTGACGAAAGCCATCTACGAAGAGAACCGCGAGACGATCATTCACGGCCTGTTCGGTTGGCTCAAACGCTAAACCGTCTCGTCGCTTATAACCAAGTCGTCGCCCGGTCTGAAAGGGCGACGACTTTCATTTGGGAGTTTTTAGAATAGGTCGCTATGCTCGCCTGCATGCGGCTTCGGCAGGCGCTAAACGAATTGAGTTTATAGCTTAGAAGGTCAGGCCCGCTTCAATTCGGGTTGGAGTATTTTGGCGGCTTTCGGCGGGACTTGGATGGGCACGAAATACTTGGCCGGATAGAGATAATCCTCGCCGGTTTCGTCAACGACGCGGATGTAATTGTTGGCGGCGGCGCGGTCGTCCGGCAGGACGGCATAAACTTTGCGGACTTCAAGCGATTCGGGATAGCCACCGTCATCAATACATAACACATATGAGTTAGTCGGCCGATTTGTCATAGTGCTCAGTCGAGATATGCTTTAATCTTTAATTTCTTACGTCCGATACCATGCGCTTCGTACCAGTGCAACTCGACCCGGTGGATTGTACCATCTTCCAAACGGACAGTAGCAACGCCTTTGAGCTTGCGCCAACGCCCTGCCCCGAACGCTTTACGCAGGCGAGCCAGTTCGCGTATTCGGCGGCCGACAGCGATTATTTCAATCTCTTCGAGGCCACTGATAATCTCAAAGTCTTCGTTCATGCCGCTTAACTACCCGTGCGTCCTTAAACGCAATAAGCCGCTCGTTAGGTTCGGCGCGCAGAGTTGCGGCGCAACGGTATCGTCAATTCTCTGCGCACGTATTCGCCGGGCGGGCCGTCGAACGTGACTGACAGATGCGCGTCGCCCGTTGTTGCTTGTCGTATTTGCACACCACTCGTCGCCCCCAAGTTTTTCCTCGTGCGCACACCGAGCACGTAGGTGCGACCAGCTAAACCTTCAAGCGAAAGATGGAGCGCCGACTCATCAGCGTGCGCGCGTAGCAGGCGCAAGCCCATGTTAGTTGCGCCCGCGCGTAACGGCTGCGGCTCGACGTAGACATCCGTGCCTTCGTCGTAGCGTATGGTTAGGTCAGCGCCGTCGGACTCGATGTTGGTTCTAACTTCAACCAACTGCGTATCGGCCGTGGGGCGCGCGACGCCATAGTTCAACAGGAGGCTGGCCCGCGCGTGCCCGCCCTCGCTCCCGCGCCATTGGGCGTCGAGCGGCAACGGCAGTGTGACGATCAACTGTTGCGGGAGCGTCGCCGCCGACGCAGGCTGCGGGGCGGGCGGTGTGCGCGGACGCAATGTGATGCGCGTCAAGCCGCGCCCGCGCGTGAGCCGCAGATCGTAAGCGCGCCCGCTCGTGCCCGCCGCGATGTTGTTGATCTCAACCTCGTTCCAGTGCGCCGGCAATTGCGGCGTGAAGCGGAGCACGCGCCCGCCGTCTTGCCATGAAAGCCCAAGCAGCCCGCGCACGAGCGGCGTGATGATCATCGCTTCAGACCAGATTTGATGATGTGACGAACGACCGAACGGCGCGTTGAAGTCGCCCGACAATAACTCGGTCACGAAGCCTTGATCGTTCTGGTCGAAGAGTTGCGCGTTGGCCATCAACGCCTGATAGCCGATGTGCGGGCGGTAGTAATTGTATGCTGCCATGCTCGCCCAACCGGTGAAGAGCGGCCAGACCGAGCCGTAGTGGTACGAGAGCGGATCGTAGAGCCGGCTTTCGTTCGAGATAATGCGCGCGCCCCAGTCGGTGGCGATCTGCGCGCTGCCGAGATGTTCGATCTCGCTGTGCGCGCGCTCGTCCGGCATCGTCTTAAACCAGAGCGGGACGGCGGGCAGGACAGTATCCTCGTCGTAGAGGCGCGCCGCTTTCAATTCATTCATGCGCGCCTGCCGCCGTTCGCGATTAGGGCCGGGGTCGGCCTTTTCCGGCTCTTGCGCCGGGAGCTTGGTGGCAAACGCATAGAGGCCGCGCGCCGGCAACCAATAGGTCTGCTCCATGGCCGCTTTCGTCCGTTCCAACTGTGTGCGCGCGCGCGTCCCAATCTCTTTATCACCTAACAGGTCTGCGAGGTTGGCGAGTTCGCGCGAGGCCGCGAGCCACAAGCCCTGCATGTAAATCTCTTCGTGCGGCGGATAGAGGCCGCCGCCTTCGACCCAACCGTGGCCGAACTTTGTATTCTCGACGAGGCCGTTGTTGTCTGTATCGGTCGCCGCCGTAAAATTATATGCTTTGACGATTGAGGCCCAATTCTGTTTGAGGAACTCGCGGTCACCGGTCGCGTTGTAATAGTCAGCGTGCGCGATGACGTAGAGCGGTGTGGCGTCGGCGCTCGCCCACGGATACTCGTAGTCGGTAAACCACGGGATGAGCGCGGCGGACTGGGAAATCTCGTGCGGGATTTTACCGTCGGCGCGTTGGAACTTTTTGAGAAACTCAAGCGCGGTGCGCGTCGTCGCAAAGTCGCCGTCTGAGTTGAGCGCAAAGCTCGTCCACAGTGCGTCGCGCCCGAAGAACCAGGCGAAGCCGGGCCGCTCTGACTCGCCCGACGTGCGGTAACCGGCGACTAACCCTGTGCCCAGCGTCGGATTCGTCACCACGCCTTTGTCCACGCCGACCTTCGCCCACGCATAGGCTTCGTTCAGATGCGCATCCGGCGTCTTGATGCTCACCGTCCGTGTTTGCAGTTGCTCGTAGTGCGCGACCGTCTGCTCGTAGAGCACGGGGATTGAGCCGAGCAAGTGTTCATAAACAGCTTTCGCTTTGTCGCGCCCTTCGCTGCTGCCCGCGATGACGATAGGGATGAACTGTCGTTGTGCCGGTGCCGGATTCGCATCGAGCAGGAAGCGCGCGGGCAGATCGCGCGGCTCTTCCTGATAAGGCATGACGGACACGTCGCGCGCCGCAGGCGAACCAACCACGCCGACGAACCGCTTGGTCTCTTCTGTGATGAAATACGCATGCGTCTGCTCGTCCCAACGGAGATTGCCGGTCATCAGCCCGGCGGGCCAAGACAGACGCAGGCGCGGGCGGAACGAGACCGCGATGGTCATTGGCAACACGCTCTCAACATCGAGCAGCATGATCAGCCCCGGTTCGTCAATGGGCGCGAAGATTGTTTGACGGACAGTAAAGGCGGCGTGCGTATAGGTGAAGGTCGTGGCTTCGGGGCGCGTGTTGATGCGCGCAAGCGTGTCCGCACCGCTGATGTCGAGCGGGTAGCCGGCCAAGCGAAACGATAGCTCGAACCCGTCGAGCAGCTTCATCGGATAGACCCACGCTTCCAAGCCCTTATGCTCGTAACCGAAGGCGGCGGCGCGCCGCCCCGTCACGTCGTAGAACGCGCCCACGCGCGGCGCGCGTTCCAGTTCCAGCCCGCTCTTGCGCAGCGCAAACTTCGGCACGCTGGGCACGACAGCCTGCGCGCGCAGAGGGCTGGCGGCGTAAGCGATGAGCGCCATACAACAGGCTGTGCGCAGGATTGATCGGATAGACAAACTAGCTCCCTTGAAGAGTCCAATTGAAACAAACGTGCGCTCGCTTTTTAATCCCCCGCCGCGCTGTGCGTCAATGAGAATGTACGGTTATGGACTGAATCCCCAGACCGGATCGCTTACCTTGCGCTGCGGCCGGGCCACTTGAGCATGCTGCAAATCGTTTTCGGCGCGGCTCCGTCTGTCGTCTCCTCGCGTTTTTTACTTGCGCTCGCAGCGCCAACTTTATAAACTCTTTGCGGCGGTGCGGCCGCTCTACCATCGCACTGCTACAAAGGCCGCTCTCTCCTGTTCGTGCACTCTCCCTGACCGAAGGGTAACAACTAAGACATGATGAAGACTGAGACGTTGGCGTCTCCGCTTGCGCACGCGTCGGCAGATGCTGATACAACCCGCGAGTTGGCCCGCCTGAAGAGTGGTTTTGTCAACACGCTCGTGCGCGACATACGCCTGCCGCTCGCCAGCATCCTTGCGCTGCTCGAACTGTTCGACAGCAAGCTGAGCGCGCGCGAGCCGTTCGACGTGGAAGACCGCGAGTTACTGCTCTCGGCCGTCGGGCAAGGCGCGCGGCTGCGCCGGCTCGTAGACGATCTGCTCGAAGTCGCACAACAGGAACGCCCGCTCACGCTCACGCCGGAGCGCATAGACACTGATGTGCTGCTTGGCGAGTTGGTCGAGTCCGTGCGCGGCGAGGCGGCCCTGCGCGGGGTCGAGATCAAGTTGCAAGTTCAGCTCAGCACACCCGCGCTCGATGTGGACGCGCGCCAAGTGCGACGTGCGCTGGAGCACGTGCTCGCGTGCGCGCTCGGCGCGACGCGCGATGGCGGCACAGTCATCATCGAAGCGCAAGCCATCACGGGCACGCGCAGGGGCGATGAAGGGCGCAGCTTCGTCATCATCAACTTCACGGACACGTCCGACGGCATCCCCGCTGAAGAATTGCCTTTCGTCTTTGACACCTTCTGGCAACCGACGGATGGGCGACGGCACGCAGGCGGCTGCGGCGTCCGCCTAGCCATCGCCAAACGGGTTGCCGCCGGGCACGGTGGCAACGTCGCCGTGCGCAGCCAGCGCGGCGTCGGCGCGACTTACTCGATCCTGCTCCCGGCGCAGACCGAGCACACGCCGCAAGTCGCTGCGCGCGTACTCATCGTCGAAGACACACACGATCTGCGCGTGCTGCTCGGCAAGTTGGTCGAGCGGATGGGCTATGAGGTCTTGACGGCGGAGCGCGCGGCCGAGGCGCATGAGTTACTGGCGCAAGAGCCGCGCATCGATCTGTTGTTGACCGATTGGGCCATGCCCGAAGTGAGCGGCGGCGAGTTGATCGCCGCGCTCCGCCGCGATCCGCGCTGGCGTGACCTGCCGACCATCGTGCTCACTGGGCACGACACGGCCGACGACGAAGCAGCGGCCGCAGGTTGCGACCGCTTTCTCGTCAAGCCGGTGCTGCGTGATGAATTGCAAGAGACAATTGCGGAACTGTTGGCGAGTAAATCCGCTTAGGCTCTTTATGCTCAAAGGTCATGCGGGTTAGACACCTTAGCGCGCGTCTAACCCGCATGACCTTTTACCACCGACGAGCTACATACCGAGCACGTCAATCAACTCCTGCACCGACGCCGCGCTCTTCTGCAAGGCGATGCGCTCATCGCTCGTCAGATTGATCTCGATGATCTGCTCCAGCCCGCGCGCGCCGAGTTTGCAGGGCACGCCGACGTAGAGACCGTTGACGCCGTACTCGCCTTCGAGATACGCGGCGCACGGGAGAATCTTTTTCTTATCCTTCAAAATCGCTTCGGCCATCTCGACCGCCGCCGCCGATGGCGCATAATAAGCCGAGCCGGTCTTGAGCAGACCGACAATCTCCGCGCCGCCGTTGGCCGTGCGCTTCACAATCGCGTCGAGTTGATCCTTGGGCAACAACTCCGTCACGGGGATGCCGGCGCACGTCGAATAACGCGGCAGCGGCACCATCGTGTCGCCGTGCCCGCCCAGCACGAACGCGGTCACGTTCTCGACCGACACGTCCAGCGCCTCGGCCAGAAAGCAGCGCATGCGCGCCGAATCGAGCACGCCCGCCATGCCGATGACGCGATGCTTGGGGAAACCTGAACGCTTGAACGCAACTTGCGTCATCGCGTCGAGTGGGTTCGAGACAACGATCAAGATCGCATCGGGCGAACTCTTCACGATTTCGTCCACCACGTCCGAGACGATCCCGGCATTCGTCTTCAACAGATCGTCGCGGCTCATGCCGGGCTTGCGCGCCAGCCCGGCGGTGATAATAACTACGTCCGAATCTTTTGTCGGCGCGTAGTCATTCGTCGCGCCAACCATGCGCGCGTCGAAGCCTTCAATCGGCGCGGCCTGCGCCAGATCGAGCGACTTCCCCTGCGGCACGCCTTCGATCACGTCCACGAGCACCACGTCGCCAAGCTCTTTGCTCGCCAGCCAGTGCGCGGCGGTCGCGCCGACGTTGCCCGCGCCCACGACCGTGATCTTGTTTCGCTTCCCCATCTTCTTTATCCTTTCAACTCAAGCCGGTTTTTTTATCAACCTGATTTAGCCCTCGCAGCGCGTTCGTGGCAGGCTTGCGACCCGCCTTTCGCGCTAAATTGTTTGTGACTTGGAAGAGCGCGAGTGTACGGTGCGCTTGCGCAGAGTGTCAAGGTAGTGGGTACGCGTAGTGCTTTAGCATGCAAATTGCAGGGGGGGGTGCTATACTCCATCCGCCTAACCGTGTCCTGTTCTTTTATTAACCCATCTCGCGACATCTGGATAAGCCTAGCAATCCTCTCCTCGTGCCGTCGGCTGTGTTACACACGCGACTGCTGCCTATTGGAGATATCAATGTCTGCCCAACCCAATCCGCACAGCGAAAACCGCTTGCTTGCTCGCTTACCCTCCGAAGATTATGCACGACTGCTGCCACAGATGGAGCTTGTCGAGTTGCAGCATGGGCGAGTCCTGACTGAAGCCGGTGCGCGGATGGAATACGCTTATTTCCCGCTGCATGCGATGATTTCTTTAATCTCGCATACGGCTGCGGGCGAAAGCGTCGAGGTCGGGGTTGTCGGCTTTGAAGGGCTGGTCAATATCTCTCTAATCTTAGGAGTTGATAATTCTCCACATGAAGCGTTGGTGCAATTTCCAGACAGTGCAATGCGCATCAAGCAGGAGATACTACGCGCGGAGTTCAAACGCGGGGGCGCATTGCATGATCATCTGTTGCGCTTTACACAAGGACTGTTGTTGCAGACCTCGCAAGTGGCCGCGTGTAATCGCCTGCATTCAGTGGCAGAACGATTGGCGCGTTGGCTGTTAATGAGTCAAGATCGCTGCCTGTGTGAAGAGTTACCTTTCACGCATGAATTTCTGGCATTGATGCTCGGCGTGCGCCGCGCCGGAGTGACGGAAGCCGCCATTATTCTGCAAGCCGAAGGGTTCATTAACTATCGGCGCGGGCACATCAATATTATTGACCGGGCGGGTCTGGAAGCCTTTTCCTGCGCCTGCTATGACGTCATCAAGACGGAATTCAACCTGTTAGTGAATTAAGCTTTCAGACGCTTCACTCAAACCATTCTATTATGTGCGGGTGGAGGCTCTGCCGAAATGAGTTGGCGCGAACTATGGCGGAATTTGTGCGCGCCCCATGGCGCGCGCCGGGCAGCAGCAGCGCGACCGGACAAAGCGGAGACTGCCGTCAGCGCCAATGATGAAGATGACGCGGCCGGAGTCGAGGTTGATCTTTATAATCCCTTCCCTGAACCGATCCAACTTGAAATAACCGATGTCTTTGACCTACACACCATTGCGCCCCGCGACGTGGGTCGTGTGGTTGAAGAATATCTACGCGAGGCGCACCGGCTGGGCTTCCGTCGCGTGCGTCTGATTCACGGCAAGGGGCGCGGCGTACAACGCGCGACCGTCCGCGCCATACTCGCGCGCACGCCCTTCATCGTTGATTGGACGGACGCACCGCTCGATGCCGGCGGTTTCGGCGCGACCATCGCTCGGCTGCGTGCGCCAATGGATTAAAGCATTTTACTTTGTTAGCAGTACAACTGCCTGCGCGACGACGTTCTGCGCGGCGGCGAGGGCGCGTTCGGCTTCGGCGCGTGGGCGGCCCGACTTGTGCATCACGAGCGCGAGCCGCAGGTCGCCGCCGGCCGCGTCAAGCGCCACTTGGGCTGCGGCCGCGTCAAGCCCGGTCTCCGTGCGCAGGATGCGGAGCGCGCGCGCCTTCAACTTCTCGTTGCGCGGCAGCATGTTCGTCATGCGATTGCCGGTGACATAGCCGCGCCGGATCATCGTCGCGGTCGAGAGCATGTTGAGCACCAACTTCTGCGCCGTGCCCGCCTTCAACCGCGTCGAACCGGCGATGACTTCGGGGCCGACGACCGGCACGATGGCGACATCGACGACGCGCGTGATCGGCGCATCAGGCACGCATGTCACGCAGGCCGTGAACGCGCCCAACGTGCGCGCATGCTCGACCGCGCCGATGGTGTAAGGCGTGCGCCCCGAAGCGGCGATGCCAACGACGGCATCCTTGGCCGTCACGCCGCGCGCTACAAGATCGCGCGCGCCCGCCTCCTTGTCGTCCTCAGATGCTTCGGTCGCACGATACAGCGCCTCGTAGCCGCCCGCGATAATCCCCTGCACAAGTTCCGGCGCAACGCCAAATGTCGGTGGACACTCCGCCGCATCCAACATACCCAAACGCCCAGACGTGCCCGTGCCCACATAGAACAGCCGCCCGCCCTGACGCAACCGCGCGACAATCTCATCAACCGCGCGTGCCACGTCCGGCAGCACGCACCTGACCGCCGCCGCCACGCCCGCGTCTTCGTCATTCATCAACCGCACGATCTCTTCAGTCGGCAGCCGCGCGATCTCCGTCGTGCGCGGGTTCTCCTGCTCTGTGATCGGCAGTTGCTCGTCCATCATGTGAATTTGATCGATTAGCCCGCGAGGGCGAGGCGGGCGAGGTGCGCGCGCGCCATGTGCGCGGCGGCGATGGCGGGCGAGAGATGAGGCGGCGCGAGATAGGCTTGACCGGCCACGCCGTTGATGACTTGCCGCAACGGACTAAGGATCAGCTCGCCGGCTTTGAAGACACCGCCGACATAGGCGACCTGAAAACGCTCGCGCTGCATCTGCAAACGACGGATGACAGCGACGGCCGCCTTGCCCAACTCGCGCCCCGCCTCCGCGATGATCGCGCGCGCCACTTCGTCGCGCTGCTGCGCCGCCTCGACGACGGGCCGGCCAAAACCCGCGATGTGTTCGTTCGTCATGCTCGGCGCATAGATGGCGAGCGAGAGATCGTCGGGCGATGTGACGTTGAAATAAAGGCAAGCAGCTTCGCTTAACGATGTAGCAGGGCCGCGCCCGTCCGCCGCTTGTGCCACAGCCTGCAACGCGCGCCGCGCCAGCCAAGCGCCGCCGCCTTCATCGCCCGCCAGCGGCCCCCAACCGCCCGCGCATGTGCGCTTGCCCCGCGCGCTTCGGCCACAGCAGATCGAACCAGTGCCCGCGATCAAGACGAGACCGGGTGCACCGTTGGTCGCACCATAGAGCGCGATCTCCGCGTCCGTGACGACTTCGAGCGAGCTGATGCCGAGACCGATGAGCGATTCGCGCATGCGCTCGCGCAGGTCTGCGCGTCGCACGCCGGCCAATCCGACTTCGGCCGCGCCGATGTCCGCGCGCCTTATCCCGGCCGCGTCGCACGCCAGATCTGTCGCTTCGCGCACAGCCGCCGCTGCGTTCGCGACTCCCACACGCAGCGGGTTTGACGGGCCCGATAAGCCTTCACCCAGCACGCGCCCATGCTCGTCCGCGACGACCGCGTGCGTCTTCGTGCCCCCACCGTCCACGCCGAGGACGCATTCGCGCGCGCCGCTGCGGGCCTGAGACGGAAGTTTGATGGCTGCGCTTTTGCCCTTCATCGCTTGTGTGCGCGGGGCGGGTGGTCACGAGGTGTGCCCGCCGAAACCGTACGCGGTTGCGATTTTACGCATGGCTTGACATATAATTAAAACTAAAAGATTTTATCCGTTCGATAATCACGTCTGATACCGGAGTTATAGATGGAGATACGGCAACTGCGCGCGCTGCAAGCTATCGCCGAGACGCACACTTTCACGGCCGCGGCCGAGCGCGTCCACATCACACAGGCCGCGATCAGCATGCAGATTCGCCAACTCGAATTGGAAGTCGGCGCGTCCCTCTTCGTGCGGACACCGCGGCGCTGCGTGCTGACCCACGCGGGCGAAATCCTGCTTGAACGGGCGCAACGCATCCTGCGCGAGCATGACGCGGCGCTCGAAGAGATGGCGGAGTTATCAGGCGCGACGCGCGGCCGGCTGCGGCTGGGCAGCTCCTCCGTCATGTTCAGCAGCGACCCGCTGCCGCAACTACTGAATGAACTTCATAAGCGACACCCGCAGGCGGAGGTGACGGTCGGCTCCGGCACGAGCGAGGTCTTGGTCAAACAGATTCTCGCGGGCGAACTCGATCTGGCGTTCGTCTCTCTGCCCGTAGAGGCGCGCGGCGTGCAGACGGAGCTACTGCTTGAGGATGAGTTGATCGCTATCGCACACCCCAAACATCCGCACGCACAGCAGCGCGTCATCAGCGGCTTCGCCTTAGCGGGCGAGCCGCTCATCTTGGGCGAGCGCGGCGGTAACACGCGCCGCCTGATCGACGAGTTCTTCGCCGAGGCCGGTCTCAAGCCCAAAGTGATTATGGAATTGAGCCGGCTCGCGTCTATTAAGCGGATGGTCGAGGCGGGCTTAGGTGTAGGCATCGTGCCTGTGCGTTCAGCGTTGGAGGAGGTGAAGGCTGGGCGGCTGGTGCGCTGGTGGATCGAGGGCGCGCGGATTAACTCTGAGATGGGGCTGGCGCGCCTGCGCGGCGGTTATCATTCGCCGCTCATCCAGACCTTCGCGCAACTCTGCCACCGATATTTTGCCGCCTCAGCGAAGGGCGTGGATAAGCTTAAGCAAGCGGCGGCACGCAAAGGCGGCAAAGCAACGAGCAAGAAGAAGGGACGTAGATAATGCCTGAACGCTGCGCACATCTAGATCAAATACAGCCGGTGACGCCGAGCGCCGACGGCTGCGAAGACTGTCTCCGGATCGGCGACCGCTGGTTACACCTGCGGCTCTGCGAGACCTGCGGCCACGTCGGCTGCTGCGACAGCTCTAAGAACAAGCATGCGACGAAACACTTTCTGGCGACCAAGCATCCCGTTATCAAGTCGTTCGAGCCGGGCGAAGAGTGGGGCTGGTGTTACGTCGATGAAATGTTTTTCGAGACGCTTGAATGAGCTACAATGCCGGCCGCATCTTGGCTCAACACATTACGACAAACTCGGTCATGTCCGCCCGCCACAGGAGGTAAACATGCGCGCTCAACTATTCAGCTTTAGCAAACTATGCCTCGCGCTCATGCTGCTTGCGAGTCTGCTGCCCGCGCCTGCGCCACCGGTCGCGGCGGCCGACGTTACATTCCGCCCCGTCGTGCGCGGGCGGCGCGGCGTGGTGGCGGGCGGTCATCCACTCTCAGTGGCGGCGGGCTTGCGCGTCTTGCAACACGGCGGCAACGCGGTCGATGCGGGCGTAGCGACGATCCTCGCCGCGTCGGTCATAGAGTTTTCGCACTTCTCGTTTGGCGGCGAAGTCCCAATCCTGATCAAGTTGAAGGGGCAGCCGGTAGCGGCCGTCGAGGGGCTAGGCCAAGCGCCGCAGAAGGCGACGCGCGAGTTCTTTGTGCGTCATGCAGCGGAGACGCGAGCAGCGGATGCGGGCACTGCGCCCGACAACGCGCGCGCGCAAAGCGGCGGCACACAGTCGGGTGCGATGCCGACGATGGCCGGCGCGGGCGCAGGCGTGATTCCGTCCACGGGGCCGCTTGCCGCGACCGTGCCGGCTGTGCTCGACGCGTGTGTCACGGCGCTCGACCGCTTCGGCACGATGTCGCTCGGCGAAGTGATGCAGCCCGCGATTGAATTGGCGGACGGTTTTCCGATTGACGAGTTGCGCGTCGAGTACATCAAGACGCGCTCGGCCGTCTTCTCAAAATGGCCGGACGCACGCCGCATCTTTTTGCCCAATGGCCAAGTGCCGCAACCCGGTGATATTTTTGTGCAGAGCGATCTCGCGCGGACGCTGCGCGCCATCGTCAACGCGGAGCAACAAGCGAAGCGGCGCGGGCGACATGCAGGGCTGATAGCCGCGCGCGATCTCTTCTACAAGGGTGCGCTCGCCCGGCGCATCGGCGACTACATGCAGACGCACGGCGGGCTGCTGGCGGCGGAAGACATGGCGCGCTTTCACGCGCCCGTCGGCGCGCCGGTAGCCGGCAGTTATCACGGTTATGAAATCTACAAGCCGGGTTTCTGGACGCAGGGGCCGGCGTTCGTCGAAACGCTCAACCTGCTCGAAGGCTACGACCTCAAACGCATGGGGCACAATTCGGCCGCCTACGTGCACACGGTCGTAGAGGCTTTGAAGCTCGCCTTCGCGGATCGAGACCGCTATTACGGCGATCCTAATTTCGTCAGTATCCCGACGCATGAATTGCTCGCGAAAGACTATGCCGCCATGCGCCGCGCCCTCATCAACGAGCAACACGCCTCGGCCACACAGCAACCGGGCGATCCTGTCCACATGAAACCGCTGCTTGCGCAAGTCGGCTTGAGCACCGAACGTGCGTCGCGCGTGCCGGAGAACGAGCGCGCGAACGATACAACGTGCGTGAACGTGATCGACAAAGACGGCAACATGTTCAGCGCGACGCCGAGCGGTGCATGGCTGCCGGCGGTCGTGGCGGGCGACACGGGCGTGTTGATGGGGCAGCGGCTGCAATCTGCGTTGACCGATCCGAACAGCCCGAACGTCGTCGCGCCGGGCAAGCGCCCGCGCATCACGCTCTCGCCGACGCTGGTGCTGAAAGATGGTGTGCCGTACATGGTCTTGAGCACGCCGGGCGGCGACAATCAGGATCAGGCGCTCGTGCAGGTCTTCCTCAACATCGTCGAGTTCGGCATGAACCCGCAGGAGGCGGTGGAAGCGCCGCGCTTCGACACACTCCATCTGGTCAGCTCGTTTGACGATCATAGTTTCGTGCCCGGCTCGCTGAACATCGAAGCGCGCTTCCCCGAAGAGATCGTCAAAGAACTAAAAGCGCGCGGGCACAAGCTCAAGGTGCAAACCGCTTGGGGCACGCTCTCTTCGCCGACCGTCATCGTCTACAACCCGCAGACCGGTGTCGCTGCGGCCGGCGCAGACCCACGACGTGGGCGCTATGCCGTCGCGTGGTAACAAAGGTCAGAACCGCCTGCGGTAGCGGGCGGGTCTTGGTTGCGTAAGCTCGACCCGCCCGCTTGCGGCAGGCGGTTCTGACTTTTCTTATTGCCAACGAAGTAGATAATCGCGCAGCTTGCCATACATCTCGTCAAAAGATTCGGCGCAGAACAGGATTGGCTGATACTTGGTCGGATCGAAATCAAGCTGTGAAGCCGCGTCCAGATCGAGCGGCCGCAGTTCCGCGTCGTGCATTGCTTCAAGTTCACCAGCCGATGATAGCAAGCCTGTGCCGTAGGCTTTCAACTTCCCTGCCTCACGCAGCACACCGAACTCGACCGTGAACCAGTAGAGGCGCGCAAGCCGCTCGAAGCCGTCCGTCGTGTTCGTGCGCCTGACCGTCTCGCCGACCAGCCGGTTGAGTTCCGCCATGCGTGGGCTGGCGAGTAAGACGGCGTGCCCGATCAACTCGTGCACCACGTCCGGCTCCGGCGTGTACTGCGGCGTCGAATGATGGCGTATGTACTGCGCGCAGAGGAAGACGCCGCTCGCCAGCGATGCGAGAAAGACGCGCGGCTCGACTAGGCCCGCGACCGGCTCAAGCCGAAACCCGCTGATCGCTTCGACCCGCGCGCTAATCTCTTGCATCTGCGGGATGCGCGTGCGGGGCAAATCGAGCCGGCGCACGCAAGCGAGATATTCCGCGCAGGCGTGTTGGCTGTGTGCCGGCGCGAGCGCCGTCAGGATGTCGCGCCAGAGTTGATGCTCGGCGGCCGTGTAAGGCGCGTCTGGGACGGGCGTGCCAGGTCGGTAATGCAATGCGATGTGCGCGATCTCGTTGCGGCGGGCGCGATAAGCCGCGTCGCGGAAGCCCGGATGATCGGGGTCAAGTTGGACGATCTGCTGCCGCTCGTCCGCCGCGCCTTCACCATACGGCAGCGCCGGCATGTGGATTTGATTGGTCGGCGACTCTGTGTGCGTGTGGGCCGTCATAGCTTTTTATTCTCCGTCGGAAATTGCGGACAAAAAAAACCGGTCGCCGTTCTCCCGCGTGGGATGAACGGCGACCGGTTGTGCGTTCGAATCTGTCTTAGTCCGTGCTCGTCTATGTCGTCGCACGCCGACAGCCTACCGCCCGTCCGCCATCCCACGCGGGGCGCGAACCGTAGTAGTAATAACGATAGCTGTTAACGTATGCGATCATCAGCACGACAGCGCGCCAACGGGGCAGCGCCAATAACTCACCTTAAAAGTTGCCGCCTCGATCTGTCAAGGCATGCGCAGGCAAAATTTATTGCTCCGCCAAGTAACGCTGCATCAGTTCAGCCCAGCGCCCTTGCGCTTTGAGGATCAACTCGCAGACTTCGCGCACCGCGCCGAAGCCACCGGGTAGTTGGGTGACGTAGTGCGCGGCGGCGCGCGTCTCGGCCGTGGCGTCGGCGACGGCGACGGCGAACACAGCGCGACGCATGAGCGGAATGTCGGTCACGTCGTCGCCGACGAACGCGACCTCTTGCTCGGTCACACCGGCCGCTGTGAGGACTTCCATGAACTCGACGATCTTGTTGTGCGTGCCTTGTCGGACGTGTGCGATGCCGAGGTCGCGCGCACGGCGTTCGACGGCCGTCGAAGTGCGGCCGGAGATGATGCCGGATTGCAGCCCGGCGCGGTGCAGGAGGACGAGACCGTGCCCGTCGCGTGTGTGAAAGCTCTTCTGCTCGTCGCCCTCCGCCAGCAAAGTGATCCGCCCGTCGGTCAGCACGCCATCGCAGTCCAGCAGCAACAGCTTGACGCGCGCGGCGCGCCGTTCGACTTCGACCAAGTTCTGCATAGCGTGACAACAATGACGAGTGACAAGTGACGAATGACGAGTTGGTACCTTTTTTCTTGTCACTCGTCACTTGTCACTCGTTACTGCCCTTAGTGTTCCTCGAAGATAGGAATCTCTGCCAGCCGCAGTTGCGTGCCGGTGCGCGCGAGGATGAAGAGAGCCGTAATGGTTTTATCGCGCCCTTCGGATTTGGCCGTGATCGTCACGTCGGCCGCGACGCGATCACTGCTGAGCGCTTCCGCCCGGAGCACGCGCGTCTGCCACTGTTCCGGTTGCAGAATGATGAAGCCTTTGGTGAAGTTGATCAGCTCGCCCGGCACGACCAGCGTATCCAGATCGGCTTTGCGGCCGCTGCGGATCGCCTGATCGAGTTGCGTGAAGAACTGTTTCACGGCCTCTTCGGGCGCGGGCAGATTCTCCAGCTTGAGGCGGGCCGTGCGCGCGGCCAAGGTCGAAGCGTAACCGCCTTCCGCCCGCGCCCCTTCGTCGTAAAACTTAGCCGCTTCGGCCGTCTGACCTTTGCGCTGTGCAAGTTCGCCGAGACCGTAAGCGCCCCACGCGAGCGTGGCGGGCAGAGGCAATTTATCGTTGAGCGCCGCGCGAAACTCGCGCTCGGCATCGGCGAGTTTGTTCTGTCCGAGCAGCGCGCGGGCCAACTCGATGCGCGCCTCCTGCATGAGCGGCGCGGCTTGGAGCATCGTGCGTGCCGACGCTTCGGCCTGCGCGAAGTCGCCGCCGGCCACAGCGCGCCGCGCATCGGCCAAAGCATCTTCGAGACCGGGCGCGCGCGGCGCAACGTCATTCGAGTAGTCGAATTGCGGATAGAGCTTGTCGGGATCGATCTCGGCGCGCACGATTTTTGCGGTCGTCTTGAAGTGCGCGTCCGCGTAATCCTGCGCGGGGATCGAGGCTTCGGTTGTGATCTGCTGGCCCGTGTCGGTCGTGGCCGCGACGGTCACGGTCACGGGCTGCGTGCCGGAGTTGCGCAAGGCCGAAACCCATTCTGCGCCGCGCTGTTGGGGCAGACCGATCAGCAAGTCCGACTCGGTCGGCTGATCAAGCTGCGCGTCGAGCAGCGCCTTCAACGCAGCCCCGCCGCTTGAATTGAGCGCCGCACGCAGAGCCGCAAGCGTCAACTCGCCTGTCTGCATCTGCGCCCGGACAACTGCGACAAAGGCATCGCGGCCCAACGCGCGCTCGGCGAGTCGCCAGACCATCGCGCCCTTATCGGAGACGGAGGTGAAATAGGTTGAGTCGAGCGGCGTCGTCTGCGCGAGCGGGGCATCGAGACGGGCGATGGCCGTATAAGCGATGCGCTCGCGCAGGCGTTCGGCATCAGCCGCCTCGCGGCCAAACTGTTTGTCGAGAAAGAGCGTTGCGAAATAGCGCGCCAGCCCTTCGCGCAGTACGCCTGCACCGGCGTCGCGTACAGGCGCTACGCCGCCGAGCCACAAGCGCGCAACCGCTTCGCCGATGGCAAGCGCACTGGTCGCATCAACCTTGTTGCGCCGAAAGGCAGCCCCGTCAAGCAGCACAGTCCCACTCATGTCGAAGCCCGCGCCACGGCGCACGGCCACGAGCCGGATCGGCACATCGGGCGCAGGCCCCAACAGGCTTGTGAAGTAAGTGCGCGCGGCCGCGGCGAGCGCAATGAACGCTTCCGCTTGTCGTCGTTCGTCGGGGCCACTGCCGGCCGGAGGGTGCGCGCTGATGCCGCGTGCGTCGCCAGCGCCTTCGACCGTGTCCCATTTGCCGGTCAGAAAAAATGGCTGCGTGTAGAGCTTCTGCTCGAAGCCTGTGCTGCTCGCCTGCCCCGATGAGATGACTGTCATGCCGCCCGGCGCGTTGACGGTCAGATGTACGGGCGCATAGTCCGCACCGCGCGCCGCGTAAGGCGTGTTGGGCGTCGGATACCAGAAAGCGAGCGGGAGGAACTGCGCGCCTTCGGACGAGATGGCAGCCAGACCGTTATTTTGTCCGGTCAGCGGCAGGCTGTACTCGACGGTCACATTCACACTTGAGTTCGGCGGATACGAAGTGGGCAAGTTGATCGTCGCAGTCTGCGTCTTTGTACGTTGATCTTCGCGCTTGGTAAAGGTCGCGGTCGCATCGCCGACGGAGACAGTTTTGATCCCGGCAGCCGGATTGAGCCGCACGGTCAATGTGCGCCCCGTGCCGTTGCCGACTTGGCGCGCCGTGAGATTGGCGCGCGCCGTCAACGTGCGCTCAGACGCGCCGGGCGCGGGCAGCGTCGCCGTAATGTCAAAGCGCGTGATCTGCCACGCGACGACGCCCTCGGTTTGCGCTTGCGTGTTAGGCGCGACATTGAACAGGCAGAGAACGAGAAGCAAATATAGTGGGCGCAGTTGTTTCATACGTTGCTTGGGTAATTGTTTACGCTTTCATCAGCGCGTCACGTCGGACAAGCGCGTGCACGTCGCGCAGCATGTGGAGCAGAGGTTCGAGCCGTGCGAGCGGCAGTGCGTTCGGGCCGTCGGAGAGCGCCGCGGCCGGGTTGTCGTGGACTTCCATGAAGACGGCGTCCACACCGCAGGCCACACCGGCGCGTGCGAGCGGTTCGATGTACTCCGGCTGCCCGCCCGTTGCATGCCCCAGCCCGCCCGGCACTTGCAGACTGTGCGTTACGTCGAACACAACCGGCGCGCCGAACGAGCGCATGATGGGGAACGAGCGCATGTCCACGATCAGATTGTTATAGCCGAATGAGACGCCGCGCTCCGTCAGCAACAACTTGTCGCAACCGGCGGCGCGCGCCTTGTTGACGATGTTGCGCGCATCGGCGGGCGCGAGAAACTGCCCCTTCTTAACGTTGACCGCGCGCCCCGTGCGCGCCGCCGCTTCGATCAGATCGGTCTGCCGGCACAGGAAGGCCGGAATCTGCAACACGTCAACGACCTCAGCCGCCGGTGCGACCTGTGCAACATCGTGTATGTCGGTTAAGACCGGCACGCCCAACTCTGCTTTGATGTGCCGCAACACGGCCAGCCCCTGCTCCATGCCTAAGCCCCGAAAGCTCGCGTGCGATGAACGGTTGGCTTTGTCATACGAAGCTTTAAAGACGTAATCGAGACCGGCGGCGCGTGCGCGGCGGCTGCACTCGCGCGCCATCATCAATGCATGTTCGGGCGATTCGATCACGCACGGGCCGGCGATGATGGTCAGGCGACCGTCGCCGAAAGTCGCATCGCCTACGCGGAACGATTTTGTTTGTGTTTCATCGGTCATCTGCTTTTGCGCAATCGCTTGCCACTACTTAAAAGGATTTAGCTTCTTCAACTTTTTGACGGCCTTGCCGAAGAGCGATTCTTTTTTCTGTCTGCTACTTCGGGCCGGCTTATTCTCTGACCGCTTACTGCTCTTTGTTTCTTCCGGCGTCGGCGAAGGTGTCGGCTCAGGCGTTGGCGTCGGCTGTGGCGAGGGCTGCGGCGTACCGCCCGTGCCCTCTATGCTGGCCGGCTCGTTCGTCACGGCCGGCTGCATGTAGGCCGCTGCGCCGATCAGCAACATGAGCATGACGAAGCCCACGGCAACAAGTAGCGGCGTCACGCGCCGAATGTGATGGCGCTCCTGTCGTTGCTTGATGAAGATACGCAAGCGTGTGAACGGGCGTGCGCGATTCGGCCCGTCCGTTTCAGTTCGCGCCGATGCAATCTCGGCCGTCGGCATGCGCGCGTTGCTGGACGTATCGGCGAGCACGGTCGTGTCGCGTGGATAGGCGGCGGCCCTCCCTGCGCGCAACCGTTCGATGTCGAGCACGAGCCGGCCCGAAGGCGTCTGCGTGCCCGCTTCGCGCAACAGGGTGGCCGTCGGCGCGCTAACCCCTGCGGCGTGCTCCAGCCCGTGCTGCTGTGCCGTCATATACAACTCACGGCGAAACTCGCCCGCATCGGCCGGTCGCTCGGCCGGATTTTTTGCGAGCGCGCGCAACACCAACTCTTCGAGCGCCACAGGAATCGTCGGGCGCAACTCGCGCGGCCGCTGCGGCTGCTTTGACGAGTGCTGCACGGCGACGGCGAGCGGCGACGTGCCCGTGAATGGCGTCGCGCCCGTCAACATCTCGTAGAGAATGATGCCGAGACTGTACACATCGGCGGCGGGTGTGAGCCGCGCGCCGTCACATTGTTCGGGCGACATGTAACGCGGCGTCCCGATCATCACGCCGGTCTGCGTCAACGCGTGCGTCTCGTGATCTTCAACCGCGTCGGCGGCGAGCTTGGCAATGCCGAAGTCGAGCACCTTGACGACGGGCGGCGAGCTGCGCCGCTGTGCGATATAGATATTGCCCGGTTTGAGATCGCGATGAATGATCCCGGCCTCGTGCGCTGCTGCGACCGCCGCTGAGATTTGCAACATCAAGGAGACGGCGCGGGCGATGTCGAGCGGCGCTTCGAGCGCGAGCACGTCGCGCAGGCTCTGTCCTTCGAGCAACTCCATCACGATGTAGACCAGCCCGTCTGCGGTCTGGCCAAAATCTGTGACGGCCGCGACGTTCTGATGCTGTAAGCGTCCGGCGGCTCGCGCTTCCCGGCGAAAACGCGTCTGCGCCGCTTCATCTTCGACGAAGCGCTGGTTGAGCACTTTCACCGCGACGGGCCGGTCGATCAAGAGATGCGTCGCTCGATAGACCGTGCCCATCCCGCCCTCGCCCAGCCGCTCGTCGAGGCGGTATTTGTCGTCCAGCACGCGCCCCACGAGCGGATCGATAGGAACATACCCCGCGATGGTGGCGTCGGCCTGCAAGAGCGTCCCATCCGCCGTGCAATGCCTGACCTCCGCCGCATAACGCCGGCCACATGTAGGGCACTGAAGCATAAGTAAGTGCTGAGTGCTGAGTGCTGAGGGCTGAGCGAAAGCGGTTGTCTTTTACTCAGCACTCAGCACTCAGCACTCGGCACTGCTATTTTCCCGCCTCGCGTGCAAAATGTACAGTGAGGTATTTGCGGCCAACTTATACTTCAGTCGTCGCCCGCGACGCCGACGCGCTCCGGTTGCGGCTTCTCAGTTTGCACTGGGTCGGTGGGCGCGTTCTCGTCGCGCATGCGATGGGCGTAGGCTGCGCGGACGAAGGAGGTGAAGAGCGGTTGGGCGGCGAGCGGCTTCGATTTGTATTCAGGGTGAAACTGGCAACCGAGAAACCACGGGTGCACTGCGCGCGGCAACTCGATCATCTCGACGAAGCGCCCGTCGGGCGATTCGCCGCTGAAGACCAGCCCGGCGCGCTCCAATGTCTCACGATATTCCGGGTTGAACTCGTAGCGATGCCGGTGGCGCTCGCCAATCTCGGCCGCGCCTGCGTAGACTTCGCGCGCCAGACTGTCGGGCGCGAGCTTGCACGGCCATGCGCCGAGCCGCATCGTGCCGCCCATCTCTTCAACGCCGACGAGATCGCGCAGCTTGAAGATGACCGGGTAGGGCGTGTCCGCGTCGAACTCGGTCGAGTCGGCGTTGGTCAGACCGCAGACCGAGCGTGCGTACTCGATGGTCGCGGTCTGCATGCCGAGGCAGATGCCGAAGTAGGGCGTGCGCGAGCGGCGCGCGTAAGAGATGGCGCGGATCATGCCGCTGACGCCGCGTTTGCCGAAACCACCGGGCACGAGGATCGCATCGAAGTCGCGCAGCCGCGCCTCGTAATCATCATCCATCAACTCTTCCGACTCGACCCAACGCACGTTCACTTTTAGATTATTCGCCACGCCGCCATGCGTCAGCGCCTCGCGCAGAGACTTGTAAGAATCTTCCAGTTCAACATACTTGCCGACGATGCCGATGGTCACTTCGCCGAGCGCCGGCTCGCGAATGGTGGCAACCAACTCGCGCCAACGCGCGAGGTCTGCGTGCGGCGCGCGCTCTTGCAGGCCGAGCGATTCGACGATCAGATCATCCAAGCCCTGCTCGTGGAACGCGAGCGGGACTTCGTAGATCGTGTCCACGTCCTGCGCGGTCACGACGGCGCGCTCTGTCACATTGCAGAAGAGCGCGATCTTCGAGCGCAGGTCGCGCGAGAGCGGACGGTCTGAACGGCACAGCAATATGTCTGCGGCGATACCGATCTCGCGCAACTCGCGGACGGAGTGCTGGGTCGGCTTAGTCTTCAACTCGCCCGATGCGGCGATGAACGGGACGAGCGTTAAGTGTATGAAGATCGCGCCCTGTCGCCCCTCTTCGTTGCCCATCTGCCGGATCGCTTCGAGGAACGGTAAGCTCTCGATGTCGCCGACCGTGCCGCCAATCTCGACGATGACGATGTCTGGGTTATCTTTCTCCGCGACGGCGCGCACGGCCTTTTTGATCTCGTCGGTGATGTGCGGGATGACTTGAATCGTCTTGCCGAGATAATCGCCGCGCCGCTCTTTCTCGATGACGGAGAGATAGATGCGCCCGGTCGTCCAGTTGTTCGCCTGCGACAGCCGCGCGTTGGTGAAGCGCTCGTAGTGGCCTAAGTCGAGATCGGTCTCCGCGCCGTCGTCCGTGACAAAGACTTCGCCGTGTTGGAAGGGCGACATCGTGCCGGGATCGACGTTGATGTACGGATCGAGCTTCATCAGCGTGACCGTCAAGCCGCGCGCTTCCAACAGCGCGCCAATGGATGATGCCGCCAACCCCTTGCCCAGACTCGAAACCACACCGCCCGTCACGAAAATATATTTAGGCATCTCGCTCCTCCGTCTGTTCGGCGTCTTTGTCGTTAGCTTCGTTTAATTTCGACTCTGTTGCACCCGGCTCGGCCGCTTCCGCTTCATCATCATCGCCCTCGCCCGGAATCTTTTTCTTGTTGTAGTAACCGTGCCGTAAATCCTGCTGCACAGCGACCGCCTCCGCCGCCTTCGGCTGCAAGAGTTTTTGCAGCGCGAACACCGCCGCCTGCGAGCGCTGCCCCTCGCGCACCCGCCGCTGAAACTCTTCCTCGCTGATCTGCTTACGCGGCGCGCCCAAGCGTGCCGATGCAATGATGCCGCCAACGATGAGCAGCAAGATAATTGCGAGTCCGATCCAGTCGCTCATAAAAAGTAGATGTCAGATGCTAGATGTCAGATGTCAGTTCTGCACTAGCATCTGACATCTGATATCTAACATCTTTTCCAAACATTGCGCGCACGCGCTCCAAGTCCGCGAGCGTGTCCACGCCGATTGATGGTTCGGCCACTTCGACGACGCGGATGCGTGCGCCGTGTACGAGGATGCGCAGTTGTTCGAGCGCCTCCGTGCGTTCGAGCGCGGCCGGCGGCCACTGCGTGTACTGCAAAAGAAACTTGCGGCGATAGACGTACAAACCTGTGTGCTTGCGAAAACCCGCGAGCAGGGCCGGCTCGACTTCGAGCGCCGCCGCGAGCGAGCCATAACGCTCAGCCGCCGCACGCGGATACGGCATGGGCGCGCGCGAAAAATAGAGGGCATAGCCGCGCTCGTCCGTCACGACCTTGACCACGTCGGGACTGAGCACGTCGGCAACGGTCTCGACGGGTTCGCAGGTAGTCGCGACGGCTGCGGCCGGGTCTGCGATTAAGGCTTCGATGGCCCGCTCAATCGTGCGCGGCGCAATCAGCGGCTCGTCGCCTTGCACGTTGACGATGACATCTGCGTCGTCGAGCGTCGCCGCTATCTCGGCCAGCCGGTCGCTGCCGCTCGCGTGGTCGGCGCGCGTCATGACCGCTTCAAACCCGGCGGCGCGCACCGCCGCGAGTATCCGCTCATCGTCGGTCGCCACAATCGCCCGCGCCACGCCCCGCGCCGCGAGTGCGCGTTCGACGACGTGCACGATCATCGGCCGCCCCGCGATGTCGAGCAAAGGCTTACCGGGGAGACGCGTCGAGTTATACCGGGCTGGGATGACGGCGATGGCTTGAATGGTCTGTGGCGAGTCCGTGCGGTTCACGGGCCTGCACGATACCCTGCGCGAGGCAGGGTGTCAACAAAGGTCAGGGGTTAATAGCGTATGCGATCTGAAATCGGGGCCTACCTAGAGATTTGACAAGGTCGTCTACTTTGCCGCCGCGCGCTTGTCGCCCGGAACGTCATGTCCCAGATTGCGCCGCTCCTGCGGCAGTTGCCGCTCCACGCCCGCAGCATCGAAGTGGTGAATCACTGTGGCCTGAGGCTGTACGGCTCTCGGCCCGCCAGCTTGCGCCTGCGCCTGCTCTGGTGCCGGGCGCACGGGCGTTACGCGCACGTCATAACTGGCGAACGCTTCGAATGGGCCGTCGATAGTCGCTGACGCGTGGCGGATCACGAGCCGCCCGCTGGCGGCCCCAGATGGCAGCCGGGCCTCATACGCTTTGCGCTGTTCGGGAGCCGCCAGCATTTCCTTGAACTGCTTCACCTGCGCCAGTACCTCGGCCGGTATCGCGGGCCAATAGACCGCCTCAGCGATCACATTGCCCTGCCCATCCACTCGGGCCCATGCGATTGAGTCCACCACCGGCACATCGGCCACGGCGCGCTCCAATATCGAGTAGTAGGCCGTCACCTGTGCCTTCCCCGTACCGCCTTCGCCTACTCGACCCGTCGCTTCGAGCAGCGTCGCAGCATGTACGCCGACGACCTGTTCGGCTGGAATCCCTGCCGCCAGGAAGTAGGTCCGCACAAACTGGTTGTGTTCATCGCCGGTCGCGCCGTAGGAAGAAGTCGTTGCTGCCAACGTGCTCGCATTCGGGATGCCGAGCGCACTGCCGTTCACAGTATCAATGGCGAACGTCCCCGTGTTGCCGACCTCTTTAACGAAGCCGAACTCAGCGACCCGTTTGATGTTGCTGCCCGGCGAAAACCGCGACCGCTCGCGACCATGCTGATATCCGGCCAGACCGCCCGGTGCCGGCAGTTGGCCTGCGGGGGGCGCGGGCGGCACATTAGTGCGCGAGCAACCCGTTAGCAGCAGCAGCACAATCGTTATTACGCTTCTCTTTTTCATGGCCGTTCAAACGCGAATTTGTCTGTCCGCGACAGCGTGTAGTTGCACATCCAGCGCGCCGAATACCAATTCGCCCCTTTGGCGGCGCGGTCGTCGTCGCGCAGGTTGCTCCAGTTTTCGTTGATCTTGCTGCTGGCCCCGGCGGCATCCGTGTCGAATGCGATCACAAAGTTGCAGCCGCAGCCGTTGATGCCGTGCCCGCCACCGTTCCGATAGTCTGTACCAGCGCACGGCCCGCCGTCGTTTTGCGCTAACGAATTGAGCGTATCAAGCCAAGCGACCGCAGGCGCACCCTCGGGATTGGCGGCCCAACGCTGGGCGAAAGTCGCGCCCCGGTCGGAGACGTTAGCAGTATCGCCGTTGATCGGCATGATGGTGGCCAAGAGATGGAGACCGCCAATGGCCGGCTGCAATTGATTCCACCAGAACGTCGAGAGCACGCCGCAACTGAGGTCCATTACAACCATGTGCGTGCCGCCGTTTGTCCCCGCGCCGGCCCAAGCTCCTGCGGCCGAGTTCTCGCCCCACTTAATGAAGCCGTTACCGTATATAACACTCCCGTTGTATTTATCTTGGTCGCTGTTTGTGAATAAGTATCGCGGGGAGTTATAGCAGCAGGTGCCGCTCACTCCCGGCGCGAAGCGACACGAGCTGGGCAGTGATTCATTACTGCCGGGTGCCGGATTGGTACATTGCGCGGTGCTGGTACAGGGCGTCCCCTGCGAGCAGCCGGAGCAATTGCCGTGGCCCGAGAAGTAGGAGATGGCGAGGCCCGGCTTATCGAAGTACAGCCCATCGCCCCCGGCCCCGCCGCGATCAGGATCGATAAAATCAGTGTCATACACATCGTTATCAGTCCAGCGCTGGTCGAGTTTCCAGGGACTACCCGGCTTCGTCATGCCTTGAATGAAACCATCGCCGTTGGCGATTGAGTTCGGCAGGTCGCTGCCCATGCCGTAGCGTGGCGTATACTTATTAACGCTTTCCACCGCCAGCCCGTAGCTGAAGCAACTGAGCAAGCTTGGGGTCACTAAGATCAGCAGTGCCAACGCTACCCAGCGCCCGCGCAGGCGAAACCTGCGCCGATACATGGCCCGTCCCGCTCTTCCTTGGCCGCGCGCGCTCATGTTATGTGCCATTAGGCAGTTCCTTCCCCAAGGCAGCAAGCTCGTTAATGCCCGCACTGAATTCTCTCCGTGCACAATTCAATCGCGACATACGCAGCTAAACGTATATCGCCACAGAGCATTCTTAGCCCAAGTTCACTCGGTTGTTGGTGCGTTATATGAGACTGCCGTGTTGAGAGCGTGCGACAGTTGAAGCTACGGTGCGCCCGCGAGGATGATAGAGAGATAAGACGCGCGGAGCATATATCTAAACGATCAGCCCGTCAACAGTTATCTTAGATTGTCGGGCGGCTAGTTGCTGCACTATTTCACGTAGGAACGGTGCGAATTGCTGCCTGCTCGCCGCTGGCTTCTCGTTTGACACTGCCTACGTCGCACGACTACCATGCGTTTTTGTAACGCAAACGTTTTCTGTAACGCAAATATTTTCCGGTCTGCGCTTCGCCCGCTCAATCCAGAGTTTCTACGAGACTTCGATGCCGCTCGGTGTTACGGAAAGCATTCTTGAACTGGTCGGCCGCACGCCCTTGCTGCATCTCTCACGCTTCGCCCGCCCGCCGCTCGCGGACATCTATGCCAAGCTCGAATACATGAACCCCGGCGGGTCTGTGAAAGACCGTGCGGCGCTCGGCATGATCCTCGACGCCGAACGGCGCGGCGTACTCAAACCCGGCGCGACCATCATCGAGCCGACCGCCGGCAACACAGGTATTGGCCTCGCGCTCATCGGCGTCGCGCGCGGCTATCGTGTTATCCTGTGCGTGCCCGAAGGCTACTCCGGCGAGAAGATGAAGTTGATGGAAGCATTGGGCGGCGAGATTCGCTATGTGCCGAAAGAGGCCGGTATGGAGGGCGCGCTTCGGTTAGCGCAAGAGTTGGCCGCGCAACTCGGCAACAGCTTCGTGCCACAGCAGTTTGCGAATCCGGCCAACCCTTCGTTTCATGAAGAGACGACGGCGCGCGAGATCGTCGAACAGATGGACGGGCGCATCGACGCCCTCGTCATCGGTGCAGGTACGGCCGGCACGTTCACAGGCGTGGCGCGCGCAGTCAAGCGAATGAATCCGCAGGCGCACTGCGTGCTGGTCGAACCGCAAGGCTCAATCTTCGGCGGCGGCCCGCCCGGCGATTTCAAGGTTGAAGGCATTGGGCAGTGGCAATTCGTCCCGCCCAACTTCGACCGCGAGTTGGCCGACGAGATCATGACCGTCTGCGACACTGAAGCCTTTGCCACCGTGCGCCAACTCGCCGCGACCGAAGGCGTGCTCTGCGGCGGCTCTTCGGGTACGGCCGCTGCGGGCGCGCTTCGCATCGCCGAACGACTCGGCCCCGGTCGCCGCGTCGTCACACTCTTCCCCGACGGCGCGGAGAGATATTTGAGTCAGGGAATCTTCGATTAGTGACGAGTGACGAGTGACAAGATTAACACTTGTCTCTGCTCGTCACTTGTCACTCGTTACTTGTCGCTATTTTAATTATGGGCTTCTCAACAACAGCAATCCACGCGGGCAACGAGCCGGACGCAAAGACGGGCGCGGTCTCTGTGCCGATCTATCAGACTTCGACCTACGCGCAAGAAGCGTTTGGCAAGCCAACGGGCGGCTACGAGTACGCGCGCACGCAGAATCCGACGCGCTCGGCCGTCGAGCGCAACGTCGCCGCGCTCGAAGGTGCGCAGTACGGGTTCGCGTTCGCCTCCGGCATGGCGGCGATTGACGCGACGATGCGGCTGGTGAAGGCGGGCGATCATGTCATCGTGTCGGACAATACCTACGGTGGCACGTATCGTCTCTTCTCGCGCATCCTGGCGAACTACGGCATCGAGTTTTCGTTCGTCGATACATCGGATGCGACGAACGTCGAGGCGGCGCTCAGAGACAACACGCGCATGGTCTACGTCGAGACGCCGACGAATCCCGTCATGATGGTGACGGACTTGCAGGCCGTCGCCGACATCGCGCACAAACACGGCGCGCGCGTCGTCTGCGACAACACTTTTTTGTCGCCCTATCTGCAACGCCCGCTCGAATTCGGCGTGGACATCGTGCTTCATTCGACGACCAAATACCTGAACGGCCACTCGGACGGCATCGGCGGTATCGTTGTTTTGAATGATGAAAGGGACGCTGAGTGGCTTCAGTTCGTGCAAAACGGCGTAGGCGCGATCCTTGGGCCGTTCGATTCGTGGCTAGTGCTGCGCGGGACAAAGACATTGGCACTTAGGATGGAGCAGCACGACAAATCGGGACGCGTGGTCGCCGCCTTTTTAGAAGAGCATCCGAAGGTGCAGAAGCTTTATTATCCGGGGTCGCTCTCGCACAAGCAGCACGAACTCGCGAAGCGCCAGCAGCGCGGCTTTGGCGGTATGGTTTCCTTTGACGTAGGCTCTTTGCAGAACGCGCGCAAGGTGCTTGAAGGAGTCCGCATCTTGACGCTCGCCGAAAGTCTCGGTGGGGTCGAGTCTTTAATCTCTCATCCGGCGACGATGACGCACGCCGCTGTCGCCGTTGAGAAGCGCAATCAACTCGGCATCACCGACGGCCTCGTCCGCATCTCCGTCGGCCTCGAAGACACCGAAGACATCATCGCCGATCTCGATCAGGCGCTTGGAAAGCTTTAAGTAACGAGTGACAAGTCACGGATGACAAGCTAGAATGCTCGTCCCTTGCACTGCACTTGTCACACGTCTCTACTTTATGAAGATTGAGCTGCACGCACAGACCGACGTAGGGCGCATCCGCCAGGGCAACGAGGACAACTTCCTCGTGCTCGATCTCGCGTCCACACGTAGCTGGACCGGCTCGGACTCGGACGCCAAACCGCCCGCCCCGTTACAGGATTTTGAGTTGAACGAGCCGGGCGCGGTGCTCATCGTGTCGGATGGGATGGGCGGGGCGTTGGCGGGCGACGTGGCCAGCCGGATGGCGGTCGAGACGGTGCGCGAAATGCTGATCGGCGGCGATGAAGAGACCGGCGCGGGCGCTGGCTGTAACCCGGATGTTCCGCTCATCGAGTGTCTGCGCAACGCGGCCGGTTATGCGAACTATGCCATTCATCGCAAGAGCATCGAAGACCCGCGTTGCAGCGGCATGGGTGCGACCTTAACGGCCACGGCCATTACCAACGGCGCGCTCGACTTCGTGCAGGTCGGCGACAGCCGCGCCTACGTGATCCGCGACGGCGAGATCAAGCTGGCGACCAAAGACCAGTCGCTCGTGCAGCAACTTGTGGACGTAGGTCAGATCAGCGAAGAGGATGCCGAGACGCACATGTTTCGTAACGTCATCTTGCAGGCGCTCGGCGCGCAGAGCGAGCTTGCGCCCGTCATGTCGCGTGTGCCCTTGCGGCGCGGCGATCTGGTCGTGCTCTGTAGCGACGGGCTGTCCGGTAAACTGCGCGCCGAAGAGATACGCGACATCGTCGTGGCCCGCACGGACGAACTGGCAGACGCCTGCGATGAACTTGTGGCCGAAGCTAATCGGCGCGGCGGCGAAGACAACATCACAGTCGTCATCGCGCGCTTCACCGGCGACGACCTGCCCACCGATCCCGCTTCAATCGCCATCGAACACCCCTACGGCGAGCGCCAACTCCACGGCAACGAAGACGACACTACGCCGACGCCCTGAAGCGTTCTGCGTGTGGGCTGGCGGCTGGGGTCTATCAAACCTGATCAGCCGTAGATTCTCGTAGAGAGTTGCCGGCCGTCCCAGAGGTGCGTGCCATTCTCTATAAAGTCGTGTTCAAACTGGGCAGCGATCTTCTGGCGCAAGCCGATGACCCGCCGGATGAAGCTCTCGTCACAACCCGCATCGAAGCCCACAAGCTGCCGCCTATCCATAATGATGTTGATGGTCTCAGCGTCCAATTCGCTCTGGTTATGCGCGGCGTGCGAGGAGAACAAAGCGCCCAATAAGATGGCCAGCGCTTTAGTGCGTTCCTGTATGTAATCAAAGATGGAATTTGGGTGTTTGGAACTAACGGCTAAGACCCCGATGCGCGCGTTACCCTGTCGTGTGCGCCATTCCACCGGCACGGTGAAAACGGACAACTCATCCTCAACTTTATAGTTGTCAAACTGTTCGCGCGGGTTGTTCAGGTCGGGTTTGTAGTGCCCATTGCCGGATTGAAACACCTTAGCGCAATTGGAAAGCGCCCGGTTGTTCGCATAGCCGCTAAAGGCACGCCCTTGCAGCCAAGCCCGCTCGACAAACTTGTCAGGGTTAGAAATGCCAACGACAAACTGACCGGGAAAAGACTTGCCTTCAAAATTATAGTCGTTGCAGCAGATCGGGGTTTCGCCGTCTCCGAGCGGCACGCCGTCGCCGAGATAGTAGGCGAAGTAAACCCGTAAAGAGCGCAACTGGCTCGGCGTTAAATGGGGATGCAGATAGTCGCTGAAGAGGTCTCTGGAAAACTCTATCACGTCCCCGATGTAGGTGATCGACTCCGCCTCCGGGTGTCTGACGAAGTTGAGGACTTGCATTTTAATGTCGGGATAAGACGGCGAGGTGAAGGCGTTCAAGACGCGATAAAGAATACCGTTCTCGATATTGTAAGTGTTCCGCTGGAAGGTTTCGAGGCGCTCTATTTCTCTGCGAATCTGATTGCAAGCCTTGCCCAGATCGGCCATCAAGTTGTCTGACCGACTCTCATAGACCGGACAGTTGATGCCTTTGAAGTCTGACGGGATTTTAAGGTTATCTTTACTGTTATAGACGATAAAGGTTCGTTCCCGACCGAGACGGCCCATGAACAGCCCAAGCTCAAAGAGCACGTTATCGCGCGGGGCCAGGGCGTGATCCCCTCTGCTGATCACCTGATCGTCGGCGGTGAATACCAGAATGGCGAAATCATAACGCTCAGAGGCGGTCATCAATGATTCAAGGGTACTCTGACCCGGCCTGAACGACTCATCTTCATTCCACATTACAACCGTAGCATCGCTATCAAGCTGGTCTCTGATGGCGCGCGCCACCTTAAGCCCCTCGGTGGATGATCCGATGAAAACCGTTGGCTTGGTCATTTCTCAATCCTCAGGAAAATGCGTTACCTGTTGCTTGCGTGAGCAGTGGAGTTGCCGGCCACAGATTTGGCGGGCTGTATCGTCAGCTATCGCGCGGTTAAACGAAATGACGGTCACTGACCTGATCGGATGGATTACCTGGCCTGTATCCGTGAGGTCGAGTCAATCCGCCTGAGGGCAGAGATTATATGCATTCATAATGAAAGGTCAACAGAATTAAGTCCGCCGGATCCGCGCACGCGCTCTTTTCGTTGCGGTCTGCGCGCGCTCAGATCAGGGTCAATAACAAGCCGCTCGCAATGCCTGTTTCGTAGGCGTACCAGAGACCGAAGCAGATGCTGAGCACGCCGGCGCAGGTTTGCAGTCCGTAGTGAAAGCGGTCGAGCTTGCGCGCGGTGAGGACGAAGGGCAGACTCACGAGGCCCGACATCAACAACATCCCTACAATCGAGCCGAGACCGAAGACGAGCAGGTAGAGTATGCCGACGAGCGGCGAGGCGATCTGTGCAAGCACCAAGATCATCAGCGCAGCCGAGCCGGCCAAGCCGTGCATTGCGCCCACCAGAAGGGGCTTGAAGCCGATGCGCTTAACAGCGTGCGAGTGCGCGGCCGGCGGTACGCTCTCGTGTGCAGTGTCCGCCTCGTGGAAGTGTATGTGCGCGTGCGCTAGGCCATCGTGTCGGTGTTTGTGTACATGCATTGCGCCCCGTCCGCGTAAGGCCCGTACAAAGGCGAGTGCGCCAAGTGTAATGATCATTAGCGCGACGCCAAATTCGAGCCAGCCGGTCACACGATCAGGGATCGCCACGCGCAGGACGAGCACAATCGCACCGACAATGACGAGCGACGCAGTGTGTCCCGCGCCCCACAGCGCGCCCACCAATGTCGCACGCCACAACTTGCGGTGCTCACTCACAATGGTCGTCACGGCGACCACATGATCCACTTCGGTCGCGTGCTTTAGACCGAAGACGAGGCCGAGCGCAAGTACGGCCAACACGCCCTTCGAGGCGAACACCGGTTGGCCACCGCCAAACAACGATTTGTACTGCCCGCCAATCACTGCGAGCAAGCCATGAAGACTATAACCAGCCTGCCCGGCCGCTTCATAACAGATGACTAGCCCGGCGCACGTGATAACGAAGGCGCTCAACACGGGCAGCACGCGCACAAGTGTGCCCGCCGATACAAGCGGGCGCGCGACCCAGCGCCGCGCATAGACGAACAGCAGCCCGATGCCCGTCAACACGCTCGCCAAGCCGCAACTGAATGCGACGACGAGCAACAGACCGTAGCCAACGCGGTGCAGCGAGATTGCTGATAGCAACACAACTAGCGCCGAGGGACATGGCAGGAGTCCGCCAGAGATGCCAAGTGCCAACAGATTGCGCCACGTAACACGCGTCCCATCCATACCCGGCGGCATATGCGTGTGTGTACCGCCGCCATGCGAGTGTGCGAGCGTCGCCGCGTCCACATGCTCGTGCCCGGCATGTGTCTGTCCGTGTTCGTGGCCGTGATCGTGTTCGTGTGGCGCGAAGCCCAACGCTACGCCGAGCCTGCGCGCAGACAGGCTCAGACCAATGAGGACGACGATAGCCCCAGAGATGAAACTGAGAATCGGATAAAGCTGTTCGGGCACGACGTACTGCGCGGCGAAGAGCGTGATGAGGCCGAGCGCGAAGACGCCGGCTGTGTGTGTAAGGGTCACAGTCAGGCCGAGAAAGGCCGCGTGCTTCGCCGTGCCGCGTGAACCGATGAGATAAGCGGCGACGATGGTTTTGCCATGTCCCGGCGACAGCGCATGAAAGCCGCCGAGCACTGCCGCGAGCAGCAACCCAAGCAGCGCGACGCCGACGGTCAATTCAGGCACGGCGATCAATTCTGCGAGCCGGTCGCGCGCCGGCGGCTCGATTTTGCGCCCGTCGCGCGTCAGCAACGGCCGTGAACCGGCGGGCGCTGTGCCGTTGGTGAAAGCTAGTTCGGCGGTACGTTCATCAAGCGGGGCGCTTAGTTTATCGTTTGGATAGGCCCGCAGTTCATCGCTAATGCCTGTCCCGAATGCTGTGCTGTTGAAGACCTGTATGCCGGTGGCGGGTGCGACGACGATCTCGCGCCAGCCGACGCGTTCGCTGTAATTTGCGTCCGCAAAGTGCAAGCTACGCGGCTTCGGCGCGCTGTCCGGCAACGCGCCTTCGTAATCGCAGACAATGCGGAGCGTCGGCAGATTGGCCGCGCCCGGCGGCAGACTGATGCTATGCGCGGTGAGCATGAGTGGCACGCGTGCGCCGTCGATTGTGAGCGTCAACCCGTCGGCATATATGCGCGCGGCGCGCTCCACGTAGGCGTCGAGTTCCGTTTGCGTAGTCTTGCCGTCGCCGTCCGCGTCCAAATACAGAGATTCCTGAAACGTCGGTATCTCGGCCATGTCAACGACGAAGCGTACACGCACGCGGGCCGCGCTAATTTCTAGGCGCGTGAATTGATTGACGGTGAAGTTGCCGAGCGGATGCGCGTTGACCGGCGCAGCCATATTGAGGCAGAGACAGAGCAACGCGAGCGCAAAGAGGCGGCGGCGCGGGGCTGTCGGGCGGGGGTTCTTCATATCACCTCGGACGCGTGAGCTTACTCTGCGCGTGCTTGTTGCGCAAACTTTGCTTGCAGCGGATCAAACTGCGGATTCAAGGCGCGCGCGCGTTGGAGATAATCATGCGCGGCCGCTTGATCACCCGCCGCGCGCGCAATGAGACCCGCATGATAGAGCAGCTTTGCGTCCCGCGTGCCCAGCTTTAGAGCTTCCTTGATCGCAGTTTGTGCGGCCGCGAGCTTACCAGCTTTAAGCGCCGTCCAAGCCAACGCGTCTGCGCCGTAGATGTCACGGCGCACCTGATATTCGCGGGCCGCAAGCTGATACGCCTCGTCTGGCTTCAGGTCGTGATCGGCGTAGAAGAGCGCGAGTTGGCGATTGTAGAGCGCGCCGTTCAACGCGCTCAGCCGCGCGATCTGTTCGACGAGCGCGTACTGCGCCGCCGCCTCGCGCTCACGCCCTGCGAGCTTGTAGAGATCGCCGAGCGCGGCCACGTAGTTCGGATCGGGCAGCCGCTTTGTCACCTGCTCGTACTGCTTGATTGCATCCGGCAGATCGCCCCGTGCGGCGCGCACGCGCCCTAGCGCAGCAGTCGCGCGATAGTAGTCGGGGAATGTGGTCAGCGCTTCCCTGTAGCGCTGCTCCGCTTGCTCGTAGTCGCCTTGTGCGAAGGCCAACTCGCCCAGTTGCCAGCGACACCAAGCGACCGTCTCACGATCCGGCGGCACTGGGTCAAGCGCCAGTGTCAGCGCAAATTGGTAACGCGTGCGCGCCTCATCAACCTGTCCGCGCAACAGAGCGATGTGCCCGCGCCGCAGACTTACGCTCAAGCTCTGCGGGCCTTGCAAACGCTCTAACTGAGTAAACGCGCTCTCCGCCCCATCATAATCGCCCAACTCCAACAGAGCATCGCCCAGTAGTTCGTAGGGGTAGCCTTTACGCGGCTCAAGCGCGATTAACTGGCGGGCGTGATCGCGCGTAGTAGCGAAGTCGTGCGTGGTGAACTCGGCGCGGGCGAGCGCGGCCAGACCGCCGGGATTCTGTTCGGCGGGAATGGCTTTGAGCGAGGCGCGCGCGGCGCGCAGCGCCAACTCAAGGTATTGCACGTCGCCTAGTTCGCGTTGGCGTTGCAGGTAATAGCCGCAGAGCTTGTTATAAGCGATGAAGTCGAGCGGGTCTTGGCGGACGCGCTCTTCGAGGAAGCGAATTGTGCCGGTCGTCAACTCTTCGTCGCTGGGCAGGGGCGCGGCTGGCAGCGGGGCGGGTGCGGTAGTCGCCGCCGGGCGCGTCCAGTAACCGCCGCAGGACTGGCCGCCGATGACTATGAGCAAGAGTAAGAGCAGACAGAAAATTTTGCGCGCGACTGTTTGCATATTGCGGCACGATGGCTTGAGTTCGTCAGACGAGCGTCACATCTTCGGGTCAGCGAAGGGCGATGCTAGTGGCTGTAGATTAGCTTTGTCAATGAAGTGCTGGCGCGCGCGCACCGAATTAACTAAATCTGCCGCATTTGCAATCCGCCGGCCCATTTACGCCCGTAACAATATCTGTTGACAAAACCATCGGCTAGAGTAAGATTGCGCCGACAAATCAATACCGATAATTGTTCATTCCTAGCGGGCGTCATCGTGACGCACATCAAGTTGTCGCATCGGCCGCGCAACATTGCATAAGCGGGTCGTCTTTTTCCCGCTTCCATCGTAAACGTTCACACACCTCGCCGGCGTCGGCTCGCTGGCACAGCGGTGGCGCACTTATGTTTAACCCATGAACATAATGTTAAGGAGAAGACCCATGTTGCGATCACGTACCAGAGGTGCCGCGCTCGCGGCGCTCGCGCTGACGATTGCGCTGACAGCATTTCTGACCCCGGCCCCGCCGCTTAATGCCGCCGACCACGGCGACGCTCCTTACGTCAATGGGGATCAGAGCGTTGACGGAGCGGACACTTACGCCTTTCTCGATCCGACGGACAACGCGCGCGTCATCCTCGCGCTGACCGTGCGCGGCTTTATCGCACCGGGCGAGAATCGGAACTTCGGCCAGTTCGACCCGAACGTCCGCCACCGCTTCGAGATCGACGTGAACGGCGACCCGCGCCCAGATCGCTTCATTGACATCACCTTCGCCAAGCGCACCGGCTCGACCGCCCCGCAGGTGGCGACCATCACGCTGATGGACGGCTCGACGTTCACGGCCAACTCGACGCCGCCCTCGACCTGTCTCGCAGGCAACTCTGGCTGCCCGCCCGCCCCTACCATCACCGACCTCGGCACGACCGGCGTCAAGTTCTTCGCCGGGATGCGCGACGACTCGTTCAATTTTGACATCCCAGCCTTTAACAACTTTGTCGCCTGTGTGACGACGGGTAGCGGGGCGACGGGCGAACTCTGCCCGTCCCCGGTGACGAATCTCTTCCAGCGCGGGCGCGACTCCTTCGCCGGCTACAATGTCATGAACATCGCCTTTAGCATTCCGCGCTCGGTATTGACAGCCGCCGGAGCGGGCAACTCAATCGGCGTGCAAGCCGTCCACCAGCGCCGCAGCCCGGCGCTCTATCCCGGCTCGCCGGATGTGGTCGCGGCCGGCAACTCTTCGGCCGGCTTCGGCCGCTGGCAGACGCTCGACCGCGTCGGCAATCCCGGCATCAACGCCGTCATCATGCCGTTCGTCCGCAAAGAGGAGTACAACGCCTCGACGCCGCAGGACGATGCCAACGGGCGCTTCGCCGCCTCCATCGTCGGCGTGCTCACGGCGCTCGGCACGAATACGACGAACATCAACATTCTGGCGGGCGTCGTGGTCACGAACGGCGACCTGCTGCGGTTAAATTTGAACACGCCGAACACGAGCCTCGGCTTCGGCGAGGAGATTTATTCTACGTCGAACTACGCGGGCTTCCCCAACGGGCGGCGGCCCGGCGACGACGTGGTAGACACACTCCTCTTCTTCGTGGCCAACCAACCGTCGGGCGGGCTGTCCGACAACGCCAACGTCAACGAAGTGCCTTTCCTTAGCGCCTTCCCCTTCTTCGCTCCACCGCACCAGCCGCGCCCGAACAGCGCTGGCGCGGAAGACCTGACGCGCAACTAGTCGGCGCGCCAGTCGTTGTGCGTTGACCCACACACTGAGAGGAGCGAAGGCCATGAGTAGGAAGAGGAGAAGCGCAACCCATTTTGTAGTGCTGGCGCTCGGATTGGCGCTGCTCGCGGGCGTGCCTTTGCCGCCCGGTCTGTCGCAGAACAAACCGATGAAGTCGCCGACGACCGCACAGCAGCAAGATTTACCTGACAGTAAAAGGTCTGGCCCGACGCGCACACAGACGGCCGGGTCGCAAGGCGGAGACCAGACGACCGCTGCGCCTGTGCCTGAACCGCAGGGCAAGATCGCTTTTGCCAGCGACCGTGACGGCAACTTTGAAATCTATGTGATGAACCCGGACGGCGGCGGGCTGGTGCGCGTCACCAACAATGCGGCCGAAGACACGCACCCGGCGTGGTCGCCCGACGGCACACGCCTCGCCTTCGTCAGCAATCGCGACGGCAACAAAGAGATTTACGTCGTCAACGCCGATGGCAGCGGCACGACGCGCCTCACGAACAACACGGCCGAAGATTTCGAGCCGGCCTGGTCGCCGTCCACCACCACGCCGAAGATCGCTTTCGTTAGTCACCGCGACGGCAACGACGAGATCTACGCGATGAACCCGGACGGCTCGGGGCAGACCAATCTGACGAACAACACGGGCGACGACATCAACCCGGCGTACATCGCCGGCACTGGAACACTGATCGCCTTTGCCAGCAATCGCGACGGCGACAAATTTGAGATTTACCGGATGAACGCGGACGGTACGAGCCAGACGCGTCTGACCAACAACGCTTTCAACGATCTCGCGCCGACGTGGCCGCCCGGTTTCATCACCTTCCAGACTGACCGCGACAGCAACGACGAGATTTACACAATGAGCGGGACGGGCGCGAACCAGACCCGCGTCACCAACAACGCGGCTTTCGATCTCGACCCGACGCGCTCGTCCGACGGCGCGCGCCTCGCCTTCGTCAGCAACCGCAACGACACCGTGAACCTTGAGATTTACGGCGCTAACGCGGACGGCAGCAGCGTTGTGCGGCTGACGAACAACCCGGCGAGCGACATCGATCCGGCCATCCAGCCGATACCTTCCGCCGCGACGCTGGGCACAGTCCAACTGAGCGCTGCGACTTACACCGTCGGCGAAGGGCAGCGCGGCGTGGACATCACCGTGACACGGACGGGCGGCACGGGCGTGGCCTTCGTGACCATCAGTACCGTCAGCGGGACGGCTTCTGATCGTACAGACTTCATTCCCATATTCCGTCAGGTTACGTTCGGCGTCGGCGAGACGAGCAAGACCGTCAACATCCCCGTCATCGATGATTTCCGGGTCGAAGGGGACGAGATGTTTACCGTTACGCTGAGCGGCCCGCTCAACACCGTCCTCGGCACGCCCAACAGTGCGACCGTGACGATTGTTGACAACGACAGCGGTGTGCCATCGCTCGCCGCAACCATCTTCGGCGTGACGGCGGCGGGTAACCTTGTGCGCTTCAGCAGCGCCACGCCGGGCACGCTCGATCTGAACGTCGCCATCACTGGTCTCCAATCCGGCGAGACCATACTCGGCCTCGACACGCGCCCCGGCTCTTTGGGCGTGGACACGCGCCCGGCCTCGCGCCAACTCTACGCCCTCACTAGCGCCAGCCGCATCTATCGGCTCAATCCTGTGACCGGCGCGGCGACGCTCGTTTCGACGCTCGCCACGGGGCTTTCGGGGACGTCTTTCGGCGTGGACTTCAACCCAATTCCCGACCGTCTGCGCGTCGTCTCGGATGCCGATCAGAACCTGCGCGTCAACGTTGACAACGGCGCAGTTACGGTTGACACCGCGCTCGCCTACGCCACGGGCGACCCGGCAGTCGGGCAGAATCCGAACGTCGTCGGCGTGGCCTACACCAACAACTTCGCCGGGGCGACGACCGTCACGCTCTACGGCATAGACTCAGTCCGCGACACGCTCGTCCGGCAGGGATCAGTAAACGGCTCGCCCGTCTCGCCCAACTCCGGGCAACTGTTCACCGTCGGCGCGCTCGGCGTGGACACTTCGGACGTGGTCGGGTTCGACATCGCCAATCCGGGCGGCGTCGCCTTCGCTGCGCTGACGGTCGGCGGCACGTCGCAGCTCTACACGATCAACCTGACGACTGGCGCGGCCACGCTCGTCGGCAATATCGGCGGCTCGTCGGGAGTGCGCGGCATCACCGTGACCAACCCGCCAGCGAATCCGATTGACGACATAGCGTTCTTCGTCCGCCAGCAGTATCTAGACTTTCTGAATCGCGAGCCGGAGGCGGCGGGCTTCAACGCCTGGTTCAACGTGCTCTCCAACTGCGCCGACCTGTTCAACACGCCGGGCTGCGACCGCGTGCAAGTCTCGTCGGCCTTCTTCGGCTCGCCGGAGTTCCAGTTGCGCGGCACGTTCGCCATGCGCTTCTATCTGGCGGCGTTCAATCGGCTGCCGACCTATCGCGAGTTCGCCCGTGATATGTCGGCGTTGGGCGGCGCGACCAACGCGGAAGTGCTCGCCAATCGCGCGCGCTTCCCTGACGATTTCGTCCAGCGCGACGAGTTCCGCGCGAACTTCGACACGCTCTCGAACGCGGCTTATGTGGATCGGCTGATCGCCAACACTGGCGTCAGCTTCCCGAACCGCAACCAACTGGTCGCCGATCTGGACGCGGGCACGAAGACGCGGGCACAGGTCTTACGTGAGATCGTGGACACCGCACAGTTTGTGCAGGCGGCCTACAACCGCACGTTCGTGCTGGCGGAGTATTTCGGCTACCTCAGGCGCGATCCTGAGGCGGCGGGCTTTAACGCATGGCTGAACTACTTGAACGCCAACCCGAACGACTTCCGCACGATGGTGCGCGGCTTTGTCGATTCCATCGAATACCGCGCACGCTTCGGCCCACCGTAAACGTCGTTCACCACCAAATCACAAAGGGCACGAAGATCGATCTTCGTGCCCTTTGCGATTGCGGATTGTAAGACGACTTCTTTAATCCGCATTCCGAAATCCGAAATCTAATATGTCGCTACCGCAGGTGGTACTGACTTCATGCTGCCAAGATCAAGATTCTTCCTTGCCCTCTGGCAGCGCCGTGCCGCGCCAGTCGGGTGCGGCCGCCGAGACGCGCCGGACGTAGATCGATGCGCCGCGCACGCTCTCGACGACGACGCGGTCGCCCGCTTCGAGTTCCGCCTCGCCCTCGGCCGGGTACGCGGTCCACGTCGAGCCATAAACTTTGACCGCGCCCTCTTGCAACGCGCCGCGACTCGATGTGACGACCGTGCCTTGCTTGCCCGGCAGCGCATCCATCCCTGTCTTAAAACCGCCTTCGAGTTCCTTGCGCACAAAGTATTTCGTGAAGATGGTGCGCGAGGCGACGGTCAGCGCCATCGAGACGATGAAGAAAACGAGAAACTGCAACGGATAGCCAAAGCCCGCCAAACTGACCAGAGCCGAAGCCAACGCGCCGATCCCGAACCACAGTAGGACAAAGCCGGGGGTAAAGATTTCGGCCACGATCAATATGACCGCCAGCACGATCCAGATGACCCAGATGTATTCCTCGATCATCGTCGCTCTCCGCGCTCGCGCGGCACGCGCTCAAGCAGTTCCGTTGTCTGTTCCGCCACGCTGAACGGGGCGTTGAAGGTCGGCGCTGCGCCCGCGCCGAGCGCGCGTTCTGTAGTTGGTGCTGAGTGTAGTTGGGCCGCGTCGCCTTGTGCGCCCTCGCGCCCGCGTTTCATGCGACTGCGCAAGTCAAGATTGAACTTGAAGCTGACCGCCTGATGGACGGCAATGACCAGACAGGTGGCGAATGCCACGATGACCGTCCAATGCGTGTCCGGCCGCAATCGCAATAGCAAAGCGAAGAAGGTGAAGAGCGCGAGCAGCGTATCGATGACGTTGAAGACGATCACGGCGCGCAACTTTTGTTCCGGCGATTTCGCTGTATGTGGAATGCGCCGCCCGTGGCGCATGACCGCACCGGGATCGATCAACCACATGCCGCAACGCGTGCAGTAGGCTTCCGATTTCTGTTGGTCGGCACCGCAGTGCGGGCAGAACATCGCAGGTGGCCTCCCGGCCTCAGCCCTTCAACAAATTCTTCATGACGAACCAGACGTTAGCAGGGCGCTCCGCCAGCCGCCGCATAAAGTACGGATACCAAGTCTTGCCGTAAGGCACGTAGACGCGCATGCCATAGCCGTCGCGCGCGAGTTGCACTTGCAGGTCGCGGCGCACGCCGTAGAGCATCTGAAACTCGAACGCGGATTTCGGGATGCCTTCGCGCTGGACGAACTCAACCGTCGCGTCGATCATCTTGGGATCGTGCGTGGCGATGCCGTGATAAGTGCCGCTCGCTAGCAGGACACGCATCAGCCGCACGTAGTTCGCGTCCGTGTCCGCTTTGTCGGGGAACGCGACTTCAGGCGACTCGTTGTACGCGCCTTTGCAGAGGCGTATGCGCGCGGGAATTTTCAACAAGTCATGCACGTCTGCTTCGGTGCGCCGCAGATACGCCTGCACGACGATGCCGACGGTATTTAGCTCAAACTCGGCGCGCAGTCGCTTGAAGATATCGAACGTCACCTGCGTCACGTTCGAGCCTTCCATGTCCACGCGCACGAAGTTACCGCGCCGCGCTGCCTCTTCAACCACGGCCCGCGCATTGCGATAAGTCAATTCCGGCTCGATGTCGAGACCGAACTGCGTGAGCTTGATCGAGACGTTCGACTTAATCCCCGTCTCGTCGATGCGCGCCAGCACGCGTTTGTATTCGCGCACTTCGCCCTCGGTCGAAGCCACATCCTTCACGCCTTCGTTCAAGTGATCGAACGAGGCGGTCGCGCCCGTCGCGTTGATCGCGCGGATGGCGGCGACCGCTTCCTCGATGTTCTCGCCCGCGACAAAACGCGTCGTCAGCTTCTTGAACGGGCGAAAGCGCGTCGCGAAATCCTTCAACCCTTCCTGCCGCGACAGGAATAACAGTGCGCTTCTGGCTACCATTTATGTTAGTGACGAGTGACAAGTGGCAAGTGACGAGCGGAATAAAGCTTACAACTTGTCACTCGTCCCTTGTCACCCGACCCTGCTTTCTCCTATGCTTTGCGGCGCTTGCTCCGCCGTGTTAGTTCGTGCATCCTCGTCAACGGCCTAACCAAAGCAATTCCATAAAGGACGCGAAAGCCTATTGCGCTGGAAGCTGCTCATCGCCGCCTCGCTCGTCGCTGCCCTAGTTGGCGCAGGCGGTAGCTATCTTTTTCTTGATTTGATAGTGCACTTCAATGTTATTAAGCTTTACTCGGTTGCCTCTCAGATTGCTTTGTTCGAACTATTACCATTGTTGACCAGCTTAGGCTCAGGCATATTCGTTTATCGCCACACCGCGCGGCGGCGTAAACTGCAAGCCATATTGACTATCATACTCAGCTTGCTCATATCTCATCTGCTTATGTACCTTGCGTTGCCGCTGCTATTTAGACTGTTGCCCTCCTACAATTTGGATGGCTGATCTGTTTCGGCCAGACGATTCAATCCAATCTGTTCCTGCACAGGCCGCAGCGCATCGATCACAAAGCTTATGTGCTCGTCAAGATTGACGCCTAACTCTTCGACGCTCTGATAGATGTCGTCGCGGTTAACCGTGCGCGCGAACGCTTTGTCTTTCAGCTTCTTCTTAACCGACGAGACTTCCATATCGTCCAAACTCTTCGACGGCCGCACGAGCGCGCACGCGACGAGGAAGCCGCACAACTCGTCGGTCGCAAACAGCGCCTTGGCCATTGGCGTGTCGCGCGGCACACCTGTATAGGTTGCATGCCCCATGATGGCGCGGATGATGTGGTCTGGATAGCCGCGTCCGCACATGATCGTCGCGCCCTTGTACGGATGCTCTTCGGCGGTCGGGAACATCTCGTAATCGAAGTCGTGCAGCATCCCCGTGAGGCCCCACTCGTCCACGTCCGCCTCTGCGCCGCCGTAACGCGCCGCCGCCGCCCGCATCGCCGTCTCAACCGCAAGCGCGTGCTTGCGCAGGCTCTCGCCTTTCGTGTATTCGCACAACAGTTCCCACGCATCTGCACGTGTGGGCATCTGATTTACCTCGCGCACCTGTTGAATTGTCTGGCCACTAGGTGCAGTTTCGCACGTCTACCCGCTCGCTTTCAACATGCGCCCACTAGAAGCGACCCGCTTGCTGCCCCTCTGACCATCCTTTACAATGAAGCGTGTCACCTTTGCTCGATCAGACTAACCGCCGATGAAGTCCCTTTTACTCGTCACGCTGATAACCTACGCGGTCGCAGCGATCCATGCGCTGCTCGCGTTCGTCAACAAGCGCCGCTCGGCCGAGCGCACGGCGCTCTGGTCGCTCGGCGCGGGCTTTGTGCTGCACACCGCCGCGCTCGCGCTCGACTGGGTGCGGGACGGGCACTATCCGCTCTTCGGCCTGCGCGAGACGTTCTCGTTTCTCGCGTGGACGCTCGTGATCGCCTACGGGCTGGCCTTCTATCGCTATCGCCCGCGCGCGCTCGGCGCACTGACGTTGCCCATTGTCACGCTGCTCGTGCTCGTTGCCACACTCGTGCATGCCGACAATGGCATCGCCGCCAACTCCGTCCTTGCGGGTTCGGCCGGCTGGCTCTTCCCCGTGCACACGACGCTGCTCGTCTGCGCCTACGCAGCCTTCTTCGTCGTCTTCGCCGCAAGTGTGATGTATCTATGGCAAGAGCGCGAATTGAGACTGAAGACCTTCAGCGCGTTCTTTCATCGACTGCCGTCGCTCTCGACCGTGGACGACATCGGCGCGACGGCCGCGGGCGTCGGGTTCACGTTCCTGTCGCTCGGCATCCTGACCGGCATCGTCTGGTCTTCGGCGCGTTCCGGTCGGATGTGGCACAACGATCCCAAAGAGGTCTTTGCTCTGCTCACTTGGGTCTTGTACCTCACGATGATTCACTATCGCGCGCAATGGCGCGGGCGCAAAGCCGCATGGGTCGGCGTCGCCGGCTTCGCCCTCGTCATCTTCACTTTCTTAGGCACACGCTGGCTCGGCGGCTATCACGTCTTTGGTTAGTTTTCAGTTTTCGGTTTTCAGTTTTCAGCTTTCCGGCTGCCGACTGAAAGCTCAAAACTCAAAACTCAATACTGTTCTATGTCCATCGTACTCGTCGGTCTCAACCATAAATCTGCGCCCGTGGAGGTGCGCGAGCGGCTGGCATTTTCAGACGACGCGTGCACCGAATCTCTGCGCGCGCTGGTGGACGGCGAGGTGATTCAAGAGGGGCTGATCGTTTCGACGTGCAACCGCGTCGAGGTGTTGGCGGAGACGGGCAGCATCGACAGCGCCGCAGGGGCCTTGCGCATCAGCAATTTCTTAAGCGACGTGCGCAATGTGCCGCCCGACTTTTTCCATTCGCATCTCTACACACACGCAGACGACGAAGCTGTGCGCCACGTTTTCCGCGTTGCCTCTTCGCTTGACTCGATGGTCGTGGGCGAGCCGCAGGTCTTGGGTCAAGTGCGGCGCGCTTATACGTTGGCAGTTGCAGCGGGCACGGCCGGGCGGGTCATGCATCGTTTGATGCACCACACGCTGCACGTCGCCAAACGCGTGCGCGCGGAGACGGGCATAGCCGACTCGGCCGTTTCGATCAGCTACACGGCGGTCGAGTTGGGGCGCAAGATTTTCGGCTCGCTCAAAGGCTCGACCGTGCTCCTCGTCGGCGCGGGCGAGATGGCGGAACTGGCCGCGCAGCATCTCGTCTCGGCCGGCGCGCAGCGCATCCTCGTCGCCAATCGCACGCATGAGACCGGCGCGCAACTGGCCGCGCAATTCGGCGGCGAAGCCGTGGACTTTGAGGCATTGACCACGCATCTCGCGGAGGCCGACATAGTCATCTGTTCGACCGCCGCCGACGGCTACGTCATCACGCCGCAGATGGCGCGCGCAGCCCTCGATGCACGGCGCAACAAGCCGGCCTTCTTCATCGACATCAGCGTGCCGCGCAACGTCGACCCGGACGTGGGCGCGATCAGCAATCTATTCGTCTTCGACGTGGACGACCTCGAAGCAGTCATCGCCTCGAACATACGTGAGCGCGAGCGCGAGGCGGAGCGCGCCGAGTTGATCGTCGAATCCGAGGTGATGCAATTCCAACAGGCCCTGCGCGCCATGGACATTGGGCCGACGGTCGGCGCGCTTCGCCAGAAACTGCAAGCCATCGCCCGCGCCGAGTATCAACGCCAACGCCCAAAACTCGGCGCGCTCACGCCTGAGCAAGAGGGCGCGATTGAGGCGCTGTTGTTGGCCATCGTCAACAAGATCGCGCATCCGGTCATCAGCCGCATGCGCCGCTCACATGAGACAGGCGTCGCCGAGAACATGCAAGCGTGGCGCGACATTTTTGAACTGGAAGAGAAAGAAGAGGACAGAGGTTAGAGGTCGGAGGTTAGAGATCAGTAAGAACTTTTTACTGACCTCTGACTTCTGGCCTTTAACCTCTAACACTACATGAAGGGACAATTCATTATCGGCTCGCGCGGCTCGAAGCTGGCGCTATGGCAGGCGGAGTGGGTGCAGGCCGCCTTGCGCACACTTAAGCCTGACGCGGATGTGCGCATCGAGATCATCAAGACCTCCGGCGACGTGCAACTCAACGTGCCGCTCTCGGTCATCGGCGGCAAGGGCGTGTTCACGAAAGAACTCGAAGAGGCGCTCTTGGCCGACCGCATCGACATCGCCGTGCACTCGCTCAAGGACTTGCCGACGATACTCCCCGACGGTCTCGCCATCACTGCGATCACCGAACGCGAAGACCCGCGCGATGCGCTCGTGCTGCGCGCAGACGCGCCCGTTACAGATGCGACCTTGCACAGTTTGCCTGCGGGCGCGGTTGTCGGCACATCGAGTCTGCGCCGGCAAGCGCAGTTGCGCCACCTGCGCCCCGACGTTGAAATTAAAGATTTGCGCGGCAACGTGGACACGCGTCTGCGCAAGCTCGACGAGGGGCAGTACGACGCCGTGATTCTCGCCTCAGCGGGTTTGCGTCGCCTCGGCTTTGCCGCCCGCATCAGCGCGAGTGTGCCGCCCCACGTGATGCTGCCCGCCGTCGGGCAAGGCGCGCTCGGCATCGAGACGCGCGCCAATGACGCTGACACGAACGCGGTCGTCGCGTTGCTCAACCATCAGCCGACGCGCGCCGCCTGCGAAGCTGAACGCGCGCTGCTTCGCGCGCTCGGCGGCGGCTGCCAAGTGCCCATCGCCGCGCACGCCACCGTCGCAGACGGTCGCTTACACTTGGCCGGTCTCGTCGCCGGTCTCGACGGCGCGCAACTCATCCGCGACTCGCTTGAAGCCGATGCCGCACACGCGGCGGCCGCCGGTGAGGCGCTGGCCGTGCGGCTGCGGGAACAGGGCGCGGATCGTTTGCTGGTTGGATTAGTAAGTTAACGTTCTGTTGTCTGAGCATGAACACGAATCCGCCGCGTTAGCGGCGCGGTGACTTTAGCCCGGCGTTGAAACGCCGCGTTAGCAATGCCAATATGAGCGGCGTCGCGTCAGCGACGATTGAATGGAAGATTCATCCGTCGCTGACGCGACGCGCTGTCTTCATTGCTTCCCTTCCCGGCGTTAAAACGCCGGGCTAAAATCAATTGCCGCTACGGCGGCAGATTTCAATGTCCGTCAATTTCACAAAGCTAGAGCAACCGCTCGCCGGTCGCACCGTCGTCATCACCCGCGCGCGCGCGCAGGCCGCAGAGTTTGCCGCGTTGCTCGAAGGTTACGGCGCGCGCGTCATCGCCTGCCCGACCATTGAGATCGTCGAGCCGGAGTCGTATGCGCTGCTCGATCAGGCGCTTGATAACCTGTACGGCTACGACTGGCTTATCTTCACGAGCGCCAACGGCGTTGACTTCTTCCTGCGCCGGCTCGCCGCGCTGGGCCGCGACATTGGCGAACTGGACGAGGTGCGCGTCTGTGCTATCGGCACGGCGACGGCCGAACGCTTGACGAACGCGCACGTGCACGTCGATCTCGTGCCCGAACAGTTCAAGGCGGAAGGCGTATTCGCAGCGCTCGAAACTTACCTCGGCGGGCGCGCGCAGTTCGACCGGCTTAATGTCCTGATCCCGCGCGCGGCCGTGGCGCGCGACTTTCTGCCGCTTGCACTCGCGGACGCTGGCGCGCGCGTCGATACCGTGCCCGCCTATCGCACCGTCACGCCGCAGAAGACCGACCGCGCGAAAGTGGAAGCAATGATCGTCGGTGGCGCGGTCGATTGCGTCACCTTCACCAGTTCTTCCACCGTCACCAACTTCGCGCAACTCTTTGACACGAACGATCTACGCGTCCTGCTCGCAGGCATACGCGTTGCCTGCATCGGCGACATCACAGCGCAAACGGCCGCCGAATACGGCCTCAAGACAGACATTCAACCGGTCGAGTTCACCGTGCCCGCGCTGGCCCAAAGCATCGCGGACTATTTCGCGGCGCGCGTTTGACGCCGCAGCCCATGTGCTAAACTTATTTTTATGGCGAATGGCCGCATCCTTGTAGTTGACGACGACCCACTGTTGCTCGACACGCTGCGCGAGATTTTGCTGGCGGGCGGCTATGACGCGCGCGCCGAGCCGGACGGTCTGAGCGCGCTCGCGCACCTGGCCGAATACCGCCCCGATGTCGTCGTCACAGATGTGAAGATGCCCGGTCTCGACGGCTTCGCGTTGCTGCGCGAGGTGCGCGAGCGCCAGCCCGCCGTGCCCGTCATCCTGTTGACCGGCGAGGGTTCGGTCGAGATGGCTTTGCGCGCCGTGCGTGAAGAGGGCGCGTATCATTATTTCGAGAAGCCGGTGGACAACGAGCGGCTGCTTGAGATGGTGGGGCGCGCCTTGGCCTATGGGGCGGAGGGGCGCGCGCGTGAGCAACTGCGCACGGAGTTGCGCGAGCGCGGCACGTTCCGACAGTTGATCGGCAATTCCGAGCCGATGCGGCGCGTCTATCAGTTAATCGAACAGGTTGCGCCATCGTCCGCCTCAGTTCTAATCACCGGCGAGTCGGGCACAGGTAAAGAGTTGGTCGCGCGCACGATTCACGAACTCAGCCCGCGCCACGCGCAAGAGTTTCTGGCGATCAACTGCTCGGCGATTCCTGAGACGTTGATGGAGTCGGAGTTGTTCGGGCACGAGCGCGGCGCGTTTACCGGCGCGGCCATGCGCCGGCAGGGCTGCTTCGAGTTGGCCAACGGCGGCACGCTGCTGCTCGACGAGATCGCGGAGATGCCAGCGCTCCTGCAAGCCAAACTGTTGCGTGTGCTGGAAGAGCGCACGGTGCGGCGGCTCGGCGGGGCGCAGGAGATTCCGATCAACGTGCGCGTGCTGGCCGCGACCAACCGCGAGCCGCACGAAGCTGTCCGCACCGGCGTCCTGCGTGAAGATTTGCTCTACCGGCTCAACGTTATCTCAATTGAGTTGCCGCCGCTCCGCCTGCGCAAAGACGATCTCCCGCTGCTCACGCAGCACCTCATCACGCACTTGGCCGAGCGCCATGAACGGCCGGCGCGCCACCTCAGTCCCGCCGCACTCGAAGTCTTAAAGTCGCATCACTGGCCCGGCAACGTGCGCGAGTTGCGCAACGTCGTCGAGCGCGCCGTCATCATCTGTTCCGGCGACACCATCGAGCGCCACCACATCGCGCCCTACCCGCTCGACCAGCGCGCGCGCGCCCGCAGCGAGGACACGATCACTCTGCCAGTTGGCACGCCCATCTTCGAGGTCGAACGCCAGATGATCATGCGCACCCTGCAAAAGACTGACAACAACAAGACGCGCGCCGCCGAGCTATTGCAGATCAGCCTCAAGACGCTGCACAACAAGCTGCGCCTCTACCGCGAACAGGGCACGCGCGCTGAGAGACGCGAGCCGCACACCAATCTATCCGGCAACGGATCGGACGAAACCTAAACACGACTCATCGTTACTGCGCGACCGTGCCGCCTGTGCGCGCGTCCAACTGTTTGAGCAGTTCACGCACGGCCGTATCGAGTTGCGTGTCGCGGCCTATGAGCGTCTCGCCAATCGGGCGCGTCACTTCCACATCGACGGGGCGCGGATGGCGCTCCATGACCGTGCCGTCGTTGGCGGTGATCTTCATGCGCGGCAGGCGAAAGACCGTGCCGTCGATGAGCGCTTGATTCCACGTGTAGATGATCCAACCGGCGGTCGGCTCGCCCACCACTTTGCCGAGCCGCAACGTGCGATAGCCCTCGGCAAAGTCTTCGGCGTCGGAGAGCGAGTGCTGATTGGTGACGAGGATGGTCGGGCGTTCGAGCGAGCGTTGCCCCAGCACTGTGCGCGCGGGCGCAGCGCCATAGCCGCGCGGCGTCATGGTCAGATAGCCGCGCCGCGCCAGCACGTCAATCGCATAGACATTGACGAAGCCGCCGTTATTGTTGCGCACGTCGATGATGACGCCATCGCGCGTGCTGTTCTCCGCGTCGAGATCGACGTAGAGCTGCGCCAACGAGCCAGCGCCCATGTCGAACATGTGCACGTAGCCGAGCCGTCCGTTACTAACGCGCGCGACATAGGCACGATTCTGTTCGACCCACTGGCGATAAAGCAACCCCTTCTCCGTGCCTGCGTTGACCGGACGCACGGCCGTCTCACGTTTGTTCGCACCATCGGGCGCGCTCGCCGTCGTTAACAGGACGCGGCGGCCCGTCTTATAACTCAGCAACTCGTCAAGATTCGTGTGCGCGTCCAGCGCACGACCATCGACGGCGAGTAGATAGTCGCCGACCTTGATGTTGCCCGTGAGCGCGGCGGGGCTGAGCGGGATGACTTCGGTGATGCGCAGACGACCCGTCGTTTCGTACTCGCGGCGGTCGAAGCGTAGGCCCAGCCGGCCAGTCGTGGGTTGATTCCCACCGGGGGGGGCGCTTGCGCCAAGATGCGAGGCGTTCAGTTCGCCGACCATCAGTTGCAACAACCGGCGCACTTCGTCGGGTGTGCGTGCGCCCGCGACGCGCGGCTCATATTCGGCGCGCACCGTCGCCCAATTCGCGCCGTGATAATTCGGGTCATAAAAATTGTCGCGCAGGTAAGTCCACGCTTGATGGAAGACTTCCATCTTCTCGCGCGCAAAATCAACGTCCATCTCGGCCGCGACGGCGAGCGGACGCACGCGCCCCTCCAAGTTCACCGCGTTGATGCGCCCGTTTTCGAGATAGAAGACCTCTTTGCTATCGGGCGTAAACTGCGCCCAAGACTTACCGCCCGCCGTCGAGGTCAACTGTTTGGCGACCGCCGGCTCGCGCGCTAGTTCATCGAGCGAATAGATGTAGAGGTTCTCCTGATTGGCCGCGCTCGCGATCATTAAGACCCACTTACCATCGGGGCTGATCGTCTGATAGTTTACATCCACGCCGACGGGCAGCAGACTCAAGCGCCGTCGTATCTCTTCAAACACGATCTGCACAGGCTTCGCGCCCGACTTCTTCTCTTCAGAACTGGCGGCGGGAGATGGCGAGGGCGTGGGCGACGGGGTGCTGTTCGGCGACGGTGCGGGCGACTCCGGACTGGTCGGGCGATTCTCTTCGCGTGTCGCGGGCGTGACGGTCTTCGGCGTCTCTTCCTTGAAGAGATCGCGGAATTGATCTTCACGGAAGCGGGGCGTGCGCGGGAGCAGATCGACGCGCGCGAGTTGCGTGCTCTCGGTGCGCTGTCCAGTGTCGAACAGCAGGTATGTGCCATCGGGACTCCAGGAGACTGTATTGCTAAAGACGTTGGCGATGAAACTGACCGGACGGCTTGCGCTACCATCGACCGGCGCAAGCAAGATGTTTTTAAATTGCCGCTCGCCGACGGGCATGTAAGCGAGCCAACGGCTGTCGGGCGACCACACAAACGGGCGGTCGGAGATGATCGGCGGTCGTTCAAGCGCGGCGGTCGCTACGACGCGCTCCTGCTTCGTGCTCATATCGAGCACGCGCAACTCTTTCGCGTCGCGCTGGAAAGCGAGCAGCTTGCCGTCGGGCGAAAAACGCGGCGTCGAATCATCGGCCATTGCGCGCGTCAACTGCGTCTCCGTGTTTGTGCCGAAGTCGTAAGCGAACAGGTGCGGCGTGCCGTCGCGGTCGGAGACGTAAGCCAACTTACGGCTATCTGGCGACCAAGCGATCTGATACTCGTCCGCCGGGCTGTTCGTCACGCGCGCCGCGTCGCCGCCATCAGCGGCCGAAGCCGCGAAGACCTCACCGCGCACGACAAACGCGACCTTCTTGCCGTCGGGCGCAAGCGCCAACTCCTGTATCTGATCGCTCATGCGCACGTGCTCGATGCCCGGCCCGGCCGGCGCGCCGCGCCGCGTGATCGACACTTCAGCAGTCTTGCCGCTCTCCGTGTCCATTTTCCAAATGCGGAAGTTGTGCTCGAAGACGATCTCGCGCCCGTCGTAAGCGATGTTGGGCCAGAGTACGCGCCCGTCCGTGAAGCTGGTAAGGCGATGATAGCTGGACTGGCCGAGGGTCGTCGTCCAGATATTTTGTGCGCTGCTATTGACGGATTGCAGCTTGCCGTCGGTGCGATCCGAGACGTAAAAGAGCTTGCGCCCGTCCGCGCTCCACATCGGCCACATCTCTTTCGCGCCGCCCGCCTCGGTCACACGCTCGTAAGTGCCCGGCCCGCTGTCCGCGCCGCGCAGCAACCAGACTTCGGCCTCGTCTAAGTGACTATGCCCTTTGCGCCACCACTGCCCACTGGCGACGCCGCGCGCCGTGAAGGCGATGGTCGCCCCGTCGGGCGCAGGCGCGGAGAAATACTCGTTCGTGTAGCGGTCAGCGCTGACCTGCATCGGTGTGCCGCCGTCCGTGCTGACGCGAAAGAGATCATTCATGCCTGCGATGTCGCGGCTGGTCGAAGAGAAGTAGAGCCAGCGCCCGTCGCGCGACCAAGCGTCGAGTTGATCGAACACGTCGTCGTAGGTGATGCGCCGCAGGTCGCCCGTGTCGAGCGTCAGGATGTAGATGTCGCCGTTGCCCGTGCGCGCGGAGATGAAGGCGAGTTGCCGGCCGTCGGGCGAATAGAGCGGGCGCGCTTCGGTCGCCGGGTGCGAGACGAGCAAGTGCGCTGCGCCACCCGCCGCTGGCACAGTCCAGATGTCGCCGCCGGAGACGAACGCGATCTCAGTCCGATCAGGCGCAAGCGCTGGCTCGGTGAAATAGGGCAAGGCGGCCGGCGCGGCTGCGGGTTGCTCAGATCGATCTTGCGCGGTCGACGGCGTGACCCATGACGTTAAGCACAAACAGAAGAGGATCGAGTGCGAGAGCAAAACCTTTATGCGATTCATGCCAGCCTCCGGCGGGATTAGATTGTTAGGTTGAAAATCGTCAGCTTAGTACGCAGACCGGGCGCGACAGCTACCTGCGCGCGAACCTCTTGGCGACGCATTTGCGGCGTGCATGTTATCATCCCCCGCATGTCTGTGCTGCTCATTTTTGTCGATGGGCTAGGCATCGGCCCGCGCGGCGCGCAGAATCCGCTTGCGCACCTCGGCGCACAGGCCGCGCCGCTCGCCATCTTCGAGACGGAAGAGCCGGAGTTGCTGCATGACGGCGTGCTCGTCCGCACGGACGCGCGGCTCGGCGTCGAAGGCCGGCCACAGAGCGCGTCGGGCCAGACGACGATCTTGACGGGCGTCAATGCACCGGCTGCGCTCGGCTATCACAAGCAGGGCTTCCCCAACGAAGCCATGCGCGCGATCATCCGCGAGCATTCCGTCTTCCTGCAACTCGAACGCGTGGGAGTAGGCCCCAACGTCTTTGCCAACGCTTACACGCCGCGCTTCTTCAACACACGCCCGCGTTGGGTGTCTGCCACGACGGTCGCCGTCGAAGCCGCTAACCTGCGCTTCTGCCAACTCGATGACTTAAACGCAGGACACGCAGTCTATCAAGACTTCACCAACGGCATGCTGATCGATGCGGGCTTTGACGTTGCGCCGCGCACACCGGAAGAGGCGGCGGCCGTGCTCGTGGACGTGGCGCACAAACACCGCTTCACACTCTACGAGTATTTCATCACCGACCGCGTCGGGCACGCGCAGGATATGGACGCCGCACTCACGGTGCTCACCAATCTGGCGCGCTTTGTCCGCACGGTGCTCACGCGGATCGATCTAGCTCGCACGACCGTCATCTTGACGAGCGATCACGGTAACGTCGAAGACTTGAGCGCACGCAATCACACGCTCAACCCTGTCCCCACGCTCGCCTGGGGCGCATCGGCCGCGCACGTCGGCGCGCGCGTCCGCGACCTCGCCGACATCACACCCACGATCTTACACATCCTGACTTCCATCGAGGCCAAACCCGATGAACGAGCAGCCCATGGCCCACATTGCCGAGCCGCCCAAGGCGGCAACTAATAGTCCATCTGATATTCCGCGTTACTCTTATTACGCGCTGCTCATCCTGACGCTGGTCAATCTACTCAATTACATTGACCGGCAGGTGCTGCCCTCCGTCGCCTCCTACATGATCAAAGACCCGAATCTGCGTCTGACCGACGCGGAGATCGGCTACATGGAGTCGGCCCTTTTGCTCTCGTTCACCGTCTTCGCGCCCATCTTCGGCCGGCTCGGCGACCGTTACGCGCGCGCCAAAATCATGGCCGTGGCGGCCGTCATCTGGAGCATCGCGACAGCGTTGACGGGCGTGACCGACAAGTTCGCATTTCTGCCGAGCGTTAATTTCCACGTGCCGCTGCTGGGTTGGCCCATCGTCATGTCGGGCGTCGCGCTCACGCTCTGTCTGGTGCGCGCTAGCGTCGGCATCGGCGAGTCGGCCTACTCCACGATCACGCCGAGTTTGATCGTCGACTACTTCACGCGGCGACGGCGCGCCACCGCGCTCGGCATCTTTCAGGCCGCCATCCCGCTCGGCTTCTCACTCGGCTTCGTGATCGGCGGTGTGCTCGCGCACTTCTTCGGCTGGCGCATCGCCTTTATGCTCGTCTCTGTGCCGGGTCTGATCACGGCCGTGCTCGTCTGGCGGCTCAACGAACCGCGCCGGGGCGCGACGGATGAGCCGGAGCCGACCACTGCGCTCGACGAGCAATCGGGCAGTTCGACAGCTTGGCCTGAGACGCGCGAGTCCGGGTGGCGCACAACTGTGCGCATCCTGCGCACACATGACTGGCTACTCGCCACCGCCGGTTACACCGCGCTCACCTTCGTGCTGGGCGCGTTCGCTACTTGGGTCGCGCTCTTTCTTGAACGCGATAAGCATCTGTCTGAATCAACCGCGCCAATTGCGCTCGGCGTGATTACGTTGGTGGCCGGCGCGTTGGGCACATTCGGCGGCGGCTGGATCGCGGATCGGCTGGCGCGGGGGCGTAGCAGTATCTATTTCGTGCTCTGCGCGGTGGGCACGTTCCTCGGCATCCCGCCGCTCATCGTCGCGCTCATCTCGGCGAACCCTTACATCTATCTGCCGGCCGTCTTCATCGCCGTCGCGCTGCTCTTCGTCAACAACGCACCGTTTCATGCCGTGCTACTACAAAGCGTCCCGACGCACGTGCGCGCGATGGCCGTGGCGCTCAACATCGTCATCATACATATCTTCGGCGATGCCATCTCACGCTCGGCCGTAGGCATCGTCTCAGACACGCTCAAAGCCGGGGGCTTGCGCCCGCTCGCCGCCTTTGCCGGCCTGATCGGTATCGATCCCAGCCAACAACTCTCTATGGCCCTCTTGATCACACCGGGCGCGCTGCTCGTCTCGACGCTCCTCTTTCTCTGGGGCGCAAAGACGACGCGGGGCGCAACTGTCAGACACGGTTAAGCCAACAAGTCGTTAGCAACAGATGAATAAACGGGTAGGTTTAATGCGCGGCGGATATTACTGCCGACTGGCGGTTGTGCGCCTGTCATCGCGCCCGCCGACGGCACGCTCCATACAAGCAGACGAACAATAAGCGTCATTCGTTGCGCGGAAGCTGAGGGCGCGCGAGGTGGGCAGCCACGTACCGCAGGCGGCGCAACGCACAAGCGCTTCGTTCGTGTGTACGGGCGCGCGTTTTGTTGCGGCGGGCGAGGAGAGATCGTTTACGTTCAAGCGGCGTGCAGTGCGGACGACACCGAAGACGCGGCGCGCGAAGGCCAAGTAGGGGCGCAGACGCAGATAGATGAGCATGCCCACAACAGTGAGCAGGAAGACGATGAGCAGGAGTTTCACTTCGCGCCTCCGGCGGCGTTGCGGCGCTGTGCGAGTTGCGCGCGCAGGTCGGAGAGTGCAGGGTTCGCGGCGTTGACGCGCTGCAACTCGTCGAGCCGTTGCTCGGCTTCCGCCACTTCGCCCGTCGCGATGAGGGCGGCGGCCAAGTTTTGCAGCGTCATCTCGTGGTGCGGGTCTTGCGCGAGCGAGCGGCGATACTCTTGAATCGCGCGTTTCGGATCGGAGGGCGTGTCGAAGTAATAAGTCAGCCCCATGTCTGTGCGCACGTTGATGTCAGCGGGCTTTTGCGCGAGCGCCTTAGCGTAGTAGCTGCGGGCCACTTTGAACTGCGCCCGATCGGTTGCGCGCGCCATGTCGAAGGCGGTGTTGCCGAGCATGACGAGCGTGTCGTAGTCCTGCGGCGCGGCCGCTTCGGCGCGCTGCAAGATGCGCATCGCTTCGGGCAACAGGTCGGGTTTGTTGAACTGCGTCGCGTAGAGATAAAGCCCTTGCCCGACTTTGCGTTGCAGATCGATGTTGGTCGGGCTGGCATCGGCTTTGGCTATCACGTTGTGCAGCTCTTCGTCCGTCAACGAAGTCTTCTCAACCGGCGCGTTTGAGTGGTCATTACGATCTGCTTGCGTGCTCGCGTCGGCGGGGTGCGCGGCCGCTGCACGCAGTTGATCCAACTCCTTACGATTCGCCTGATTGGCGAAGAGGAAGCCCGCGGCAAAGCCGACGACAAGGCCCAAGACAATATAGAGCAGCTTACTTTTAATCACGACGGATAGCGGAGCGCGCGTTTACAAATCGCGCCGACAGCACTGCGGATTGAGCTAGGCGTATTACTTCCTACCAGTTTAATCGCCCTCGCCGTTGTGCCCGGTCTTGGTGATGGGCAGATCGTCGCGGCGGCGGCGTTCGGGCGGATCGCTGTTGCGGCGGCGCGGGGGCGAAGTGTTGACGCGCCGATCAATTGCGCCGGGCGGGAGCGTCTTCCCATGCACAGCTTCGGTCAGGATGCGTGTGATCTCTTGCGAGAGCGTGCGGTGCTGCGCGGCCGCGTTGCGGCGCAGCGTCTCTTTGAGATCGTTGGGCACGTAGGCCCCGATAAAGACTCCCTTGCGGTTGGCCATCCCCGTAGTGTCTCCTGAAAGATTGGATGCCGGCTGCGGCCGGGCGCGGCGCGTGCATCAGTGTCTCGGTGAATCTGATCGTTTGAGCGCGCAGGTCTGTAAGCCGAATTCTGTGCTCTACCTGTTAAGCAGAGCGGCGATCATTCATCTAGCCCGTCTGTCGCCAGACGGATCGAGCGACCTACCCGGAGACGGTAGCCGCGCGCCTTGCGGACACGCGACTTCGGGCGGGCAGCCCTGTTTGACCTCTCCCTATTTGGTCTTGCACTGCGAGGAGTTTGCCTGGCCGTGCGTGTTACCACACACGCCGGTGCGCTCTTACCTTTGGGACGCTTTTCGTCTGCGACAAACGCCCGCCGCACCGTTTCACCCATCACCAAGAATAGAATTGATGAATTAACATCCGCAGATCTCTTATTCCCGGCTGGTCTGTTCTCTGTTGCACTTGTCGTCAGCCGACAAACACGAGTTGACGAGTAAAAACCCATCGCCTCGCCTCTGCCCGCCGCCCAGCCGTTAGCTGGCTCGCTGCCCTGTAGTGTTCGGACTTTCCTCCCCTCGCGCCTCAATAGCGCCAGCGGCGACCGCCCGACCTGTGCTCTCAAACGACGTGCTCATTATAGCAAAGCATTGTTGAACGGGTCTAACCGGCATAAGCAACATAGGACAACGGCTATTTGTGCGACCCTGCGATCAAGGAGCACTTATGCTCGTGTAGAGTTTTGCTTTATCTAAGAGCCTAGTGCTATATTGCCGACTCCTAATCTAGCCGGTGTCGTTGTTTGTCTCCTCCAGACAACTTTCTGCCGAGCTACCGTCTTTCTTAAACGAACGCGTTTCAGCATAATTAATGCGCAAGCTCTGATTTGCGTACGACTGCGCCTGCTTCATTATTCATACTTGTGCTCTATTCGGTTTCAGCGTGCCGCCCATCTGCCCCAACACGGAGGTTACCACCCCCACCGGTATGCCTTCTTCACCAGCAGCCTGACATCTCGGAGGATACATGAAGAAAGTCTTCGCCTGGTTTATCACTGTCGGCCTCTGCGTCGCAGTGTTCCTACCTGTGCTTGTCCGCGGTAAAAAGTCTTCACCCATAATCACACATGCCCAAAGCGGCCCGGAGTTAGTTCAAACAGGCCCGGACGTGCAACTCGGCGAACACGCCGTGTCTGGCAAAGTCCGGGAGATGTTAAAGGGTAAGGACAAGGGCAAACACCTCTCACCCGATAAGGATTACCATAACGTCTTCAACCCCGATGGACGCACCAAACTAGGGTTTTTAATCGATCCGGTGGTACAGACCTCAGTCTCGGAAAATAACGATGCGCCGCTCATGATGCCGGCCTCCGCGCCGGACAGTCCGCTGCCGGCCGCGACGACTCAGTTGCTTGGCAACCCCGGCTTCGAGAACGGCTCGGCCAATCCGGCTCCTTGGGTGCCGACCGCCGGCGTGATCGATAGCTCGACGGGCCAACCAGCGCATACGGGCACTTGGAAAGCATGGCTGGACGGTTACGGCACTACGCACACCGACACGCTTGCGCAACAGGTCACGATCCCTGCGGGCGCAACGGCGACACTCTCGTTCTGGCTGCACATCGACACGAGGGAGACCGGCTCGACCGTCTTCGACAGACTTCAGGTGCAGATACGCAACACCAGCAACGCGGTGCTCACCACGCTCGCCACTTACTCGAACGTCAACGCCGCCGCCGGCTACCGGCAAGTCTCTTTTGACGTTTCATCTTTTCAGGGCCAGACCGTCAAGGTTTATTTAACAGCCACAGAAGATTCGTCCCTGCAAACCTCTTTCGTGGTGGATGATTTTACGCTGAACGCCACGACACCAACACCGACTCCGACCCCAATCCCGACCCCAACCCCAACGCCCACACCAACGGCGACGCCAACACCGACACCGACGCCCACGCCGACACCTACGCCTTCGGCGCTGCTCAACTTTGACGGGCTTGGTAATGGCGGCGGCTATACCCCGAACGCGGCCCCGCCCGACACGAACGGCGCAATCGGCGCGACGCAATACGTGCAGTGGGTCAACGAGGCGTTTGCGGTTTACGACAAGACGACTGGCGCGCGCATCGCCGGCCCGACCAATGGCAATCAGTTGTTCCAAGGCTTAGGGGCGACGCACCCGTGCGCCGTCAACAATGATGGCGATCCAATCGTTCAGTACGACAAGGCGAATAATCGCTGGGTGCTGACGCAGTTCTCCGTCACCAATGGCACGACCAAAGGATTCTACGAGTGCATTGCCGTCTCTAAGACCTCGGACGCGACGGGTGCGTACAACCTCTACGCTTACCGTGAACCGAACTTTAACGACTATCCGAAGTTCGGCGTGTGGGCCGACGGCTACTACGCGACGTACAACATGTTCTCAGGCAACACCTTCGTAGGCGCGCGCTTGTGCGCTTACGACCGGGCCAACATGCTCACCGGCGCGGCCGCTGCCGAGCAGTGCTTCCAACTCAGCTCCAGCTTTGGCGGCGTGCTGCCCGCAGACCTCGACGGTAATATCGCGCCGCCTGCCGGCGCGCCCGAATACTTCGTCAACTTCGGCTCGAACTCCTTGAACGTCTGGAAACTGCACGTGGACTTCACGAACTCGTCCAACTCGACCTTGACGGGACCGACCACGCTTGCGGTCGCGGCCTTCAGCGAAGCGTGCAGCGGTGGGACGTGCATCCCACAGTCCGGCACGACGCAGAAACTCGACTCGCTGGCCGACCGCTTGATGTATCGGCTTGCCTATCGGCATTTCGCCGACGGGCACGAGGCGATGGTCGTCAACCACTCGGTGAATCCGGGCACAGGCGCTCTGTCCGGTGTCAGGTGGTACGAGTTGCGCATCACGGGCGGGACGCCGAGCGTCTTCCAACAAAGCACCTACGCCATCGACTCGAACAGTCGTTGGATGGGTTCTATCGCGATGGATAAGGTCGGTAACATCGGTCTCGGCTACAGCGTCTCAGGCACTGGCCTACAACCGTCGATCCGGTTCACGAGCCGTGCGCCGGGTGATGCTGCGAATACGTTGCGGGCCGAGTCCAGCATCATCGCCGGCACAGGCTCGCAGTCTGCCACGCTCAGCCGTTGGGGCGATTACAGCGCCCTGACTGTTGATCCGGTTGACGACTGCACTTTCTGGTACACGACCGAGTACCTGAAGACCACCGGTACGTTCAACTGGAGCACACGCATCGCGTCCTTCCGGCTCGCAACCTGCCAATAGGTGCGAGACCTATGTAGACAAGCAGAAAGGCCGCCCAAGTAATACGGGGCGGCCTTTCTGTCACTCACAGCAGTTACCTTAATCGCCCCGTTGCGAGTTGCTTGCAGGCACTGTTCATCAGTCAAGATAAAAGTAAGCTATGCCTTAGGCTTACCTTGCTTTATTTTTGCAGGGCGCGCTAGCATTGCGCGCATCAAGCGATTAACTACAGCAGCGGGCGCGGCGCGGCGTGGTGTCGCATAAGTGAACATGAATCAAATGACTGACGAGCAGCCGCTCAGACCGCTCCAAGACGAACGTGGTTTTTTAGCCGCCGTCATGGAGACCGTCGAGGACGCGATCATCGCTTGTGATGCCGCCGGGGTGCTTACGCTCTTTAACCGCGCGGCGCGGGAATTTCACGGCTTGCCGGAAGCCCCGATTCCCGCCGAGCAGTGGGCCGCGCACTACGACCTGTACCTGCCTGACGCACGGACGTTAATGCGCAAAGAGGACATTCCGCTCTTCCGTGCGCTGCAAGGCGAGCACGTCCGCGACGTAGAGATGGTCGTCGCCCCCAAAGGAGGCACGGCGCGCACACTGTTGGCCAGCGCGCGGCCGCTGTCCGGCCCGGACGGCGACAGGTTAGGGGCTGTCGTGATCATGCACGACATCACTGAACGCAAGCAGGCGCAGGAAGCCCTCAAGCGTGAGAGCAGCTTGATGCAGGCGTTGATGGACAACATCCCCGACGCCATCTACTTCAAAGACACCGAGAGTCGCTTCACACGCGTGAACCAGCACGCACCCTATCGCGGGGGCAACGCCCCGGAGGACGTGATCGGCAAGACCGACTTCGATTTCTTCATCAAGGCACATGCGCGCGCGGCCTACGAGGACGAGCAGCGCATCATCCGCACGGGCGAACCCATCATCGACAAGGAAGAGAAAGAGACATACCCGGACGGCGCAAGCACGTGGCTCTCAACCACGAAAGTGCCCATCTTTGATGAGGCGGGACAGGTGACGGGTATCGTCGGCATCTCGCGTGACATCACCGAGCGCAAACGCGCGGAGGAGGAACGCATCCAACTCATCCGCGCGCAGGCGGCGCGCGAGGAGGCGGAGGCCGCCAATCGCTTTAAGGACGAGTTCCTGGCGGTCGCCTCGCACGAGCTGCGCACGCCCCTGACCCCGATCCTCGGTTGGGCTAACATGCTGCGCACCAGCCCGTATGATGAGGCCATGTTCGCGCAGGCGCTTGAGTCTATCGAGCGCAACGCCAAAGCGCAGCAACGACTCGTAGATGATCTGCTGGACATCTCACGCATCATCACCGGTAATCTCCGGCTGGACGCCATCACGTTCGAGCTTGCGCCGGTCGTCGAGGCGGCTGTGACTGCCATGCGGCCGGCGGCCGATGCTAAGCACATACGGCTTCAGACCGTGTTCGCCACGGGCGGGGATCAGATTACGGGCGATCCTGATCGCATCCGGCAAGTCGTCTTGAATCTGCTCGCCAACGCCATCAAGTTTACGCCGCAGGGAGGCAGCATCGAAGTCAGGCTGGAGCGCACACAGTCTCAGGTTGAACTCAAGCTGAGCGACACGGGCATGGGGATCAGTCCGGAGTTTCTGCCCCATGTGTTCGCCCGCTTTCGGCAGGCTGATAGCTCGGTCACGCGGACGCACGGTGGACTCGGACTCGGCTTATCGATTGTGCGCCATCTGGTGGAGCTGCACGGCGGGACAGTCCATGCGGACAGCCCCGGTATGGGACAGGGGGCGACCTTCACCGTAAAACTCCCGTTGACGATCACGCAGCGGGACGCAGGCGACTCAGCGCAAGAGTCTCTGCTCGCCAAGGGTAGTGCGCCGGGCGAGAACAGTCACCCGCTTCATGGTCTACGTATGCTCTTAGTCGATGACGAGGCGGACACGCTTGAGATGCTCACGATGGTGCTGAAACGGTATGGGGCCGAGGTCACAGTCGCCACCTCCGTCAGCCGGGCTATGGCGGCGCTTGAGAGCCGGCGACCGGACGTGCTCATCAGCGACATCGGGCTGCCGGGTGAAGACGGCTATGAGTTGATCCGCCAAGTGCGTGCGCTCCCGGCGGCGCGCGGGGGCAACACCCCGGCCCTCGCACTGACGGCCTACGCGCGGACCGAGGACCGCGCGCAGGCACTGCTGGCCGGCTATCAACTCCACGTGCCTAAGCCAGTTGAGCCTGCTGAGTTGGTGGTGTTGGTGGCGAGTCTCGTCGGGCGGGCCACGCAGCAAGGTTGAGCGTTCTGCTAAGTCAATGTTGATTCATCCGCGCAGTCGAGTCGCGCATCAGTTCCAGCGGGCAGCAGGAATGACAATGACTTGCGCCGCAGTCTGATCTCGATCTCGACGGGTGCGGCTCTTTGCGGTTTATCCTTCTTGCTTCTGTGCTGTTTCGCCGGCCAGAGTTTGTCGTCGAGCCGAAACGGGCAGCCGGGCCAAGTGAGCTTAAGAGATTTGCCTTTGCGGACAGGGAGAAAAGGCGCAGCTTGTTTCCCTTCCAACCGGTAGGCCAGATAGTCTGCCACCTCGCGGCGCTTGTCTTCTGTGCACAGGACGAAATCAAGATAGCCGTCGCTCGGGTCGGCGTCGGGCGCGAGGAAGAGATTAGGGCCGACGTGTCTTATGTTCAGCGCTTCGAGCATAAGATAACGACCGGAAATGTCTGCGCCATCAAGCGTCGCGCGCAACTCGAAGGCGCGATAGTCGGCGAGCGCGTCGTGGAGCGCACGCACGGCCACGCCCAACGGATTATCCGTCTGCGCGAAGAGGGCCGGCTCAGACTCTTCGCGGGCGTTAAGTGCAGCCATCACATCAGTGAATAAGCCGCAGCCCATCCCTTCGATAAAACTCGTCTTGCCCCACGGCGCGCGCACCTGTCCGACATCCAACTTGCACCGGCGCGCACGTGCCCAACTCGCAACGATCTCTGCTAATGTGCCGCTGATGCCGAGCGACTTGGCGATGTTGTTGGCCGTGCCCAACGGCAGGACGGCGAGCGGCGCATCGCGCCCGACGAGTTCGAGCGCGATCTTGCGGATCGCCCCGTCGCCACCTGCGACGACGATGAGATCGGCCGGCGCTTCGAGCGCACGCGGGTACTGTTTCTTCTTCGTCGATTGATAACGAACTTTATGACCGGCCGCGCGCAACAAGGTCCGCAACTCGTCGCCGGTCAACTGGCCTTGGCCCGCCGTCGGATTGTGTATCAAGGTTACGCGCATGATCGTTCCGTGCCAATTTAAGGACGCAAGCTTCAGCCGAAATATTTATAGCCGACGCGCAGTCCTTCAAGCGCGTCAGCGGGCAAGGTCGAGATGAGCACCCACGTCAGCACCGCGTGCGAGAGCGCGAGCGCCCAGAGATTCGGTGCGCGCTGATAGACCCACGCCCACATAAGCCCACCGCAGAAGGTGGCAGCCGTCAGCCAGGGGTTGGGCAGGTGCAACAACGCGAAGAGCGCGGCGACAGTGAGCGTCGTCCGCCAGCCCGCGCCCCAGAGCATTTGCAAGCGCCGGTTGATGAAAGCTTGCAACGCGTACTGCTGCAAGAAACCCCAGCCGAAGCCCCAGACGGAAAAACCCAACACCACCCAGCCCGCGCGCTCCCGACCCATACGCGGACTCGCACCGAACCAGAACCAGCAGACAAGCGCGAGCATCAACGCCGCGCCTACGGTCAACGGCAGCAATAGGCGCAGCGCCCGGATAAAGTGCGCCCCCGTGAGACCTAGATCGCGGAGCGTCTCGTGCCGCGCGCGCTGCGAAGCGAACATCAAGGCGAACAGCAACCCGACCGGCACGACGAGCGCGAGCTTATGCCACGCGTCTAACGCAAGCACCGCCCACTCCGCGATGAGCGCCGAGGTGATGACCGAGACGATCTCCCAACTAACCAACGCACGTTCTTCCGGCCGCAACAGCACGGCCCTGTGCTCGCTTACGCCCGTGAGTTGCTCCGTCTCGTTCACGCTCAATGCTGCCCCACCGCCTTCCACCAATCTTGTGACACGGTCGCGTTTGTGTCGCTTGGCGCGACGCTAAAACTCAGCGCCTTGTCTACCTGTTGGAGTGTGAACAACTGCCCACCAAAGACTTTGTGCACGGCGTAGACCCTTGCTTCGTGTGTGCCCTGTGGGAGCATTGGCAGGCGCACGGAGAAACCGTGCCACTCGTCCGGCGCGCGCCCTGCGGTCTGTATGTCCGGGCGCGCCTGATCGGCCAATCCCCAACCGGTGAAATGACCATCGACGAAGAGTTGCACTTCAACGCGCGTGCCCGGCGCGGCGTCGTCCACCACCCAGCCGGACACATAACTTTCACTCGCGGCGTCCACCGAGCCACGAAATGACGGATGCAGAATTTGGTGTATGAAGACGACGGCGAGGACGGCGAGAAATAGCGTCTCGATGATCGATTTGCCGATCAGTAGGTGTGTGAGCCGCACGCGCGCACGCGCGCTCAACGGCGTGGGCAGATGCGCAAGTGCGCCCGCATTGCTTTCGGTAGAGATGCCGAGACGCGGCGAGCCTGTCGGACTCGCCGCGTCTGTCGTCATTGCTTGTGGCCGCGCCCCGGCCTCGCTCATTGACCTTGCGTGTAGCTGTTGCCGTTCGTGTCCTGATAGGCGAGCGAGCGCGTGGTGCGTACGTCGGCGTCCGCTTGCAGGTTCGCGCCCAGCCGCACGGTGATTCGCAAGACGGCCGTATCGCCCGGCGCTAATTCCGCCACGTGCCAGACGATGCGGCGGGTGTTCCCGGCCGCGTCGTGCGTATCGAGCGACGGCTCGCTGCCGACGAACTGCAAAGCTTCGGGCAGCACTTCCGTAACCACCAGATTCTTCGCCAAGCCCCCGCCATCGTTCACCAGCACCAAGCGATAGAAGAGCAAGTCGCCGGGATTCGCCGCGTCAGTCACCTGCTCCGTGCGCACGTGTACGCGCGGCGCGGCGACGGTCAACACGGTGTTCGCTTCGCTCGCGACGCGTGTGGCCGAGAGCGAGCGCGAGACGATGTTGTAAGCGAACTGCATGCGGTCGGGCGTCGAGCGCGGGATGTCCACGCGCAGCAGCAGCGGATACTGTCCCGTGCGTGCGTCGAGCGCAGTGGTCTGCGAGACCGCCGGCTCGTTATCTTGATGTTGCCCGTCGCCGTTCACATCCGCGAAGAGCGTCCCCGTCGGCGCACCCGGCGCGGTCACGCGCAGTTCATAACTCTCGGCATAGTTGCCGGGGTTGAGCGCGACGAACGGGATAAAGATCGTGTCGCCCGGCGTCGCGGTGAGACCCGTCGAGACGGCTTGGATGCGCGCTTTGGGCACGCGCCCGACTTCGATAGCGGGGCCATCGAAGTTCGCCGCTATCGGCAGACTCGCGGTGCGCATCGTGCCGCGCCCGATGGGGTGATTCGCCGCCAACGCATCTGGCACGGCCCGCAACGTCACGCTGATGTCGCGCCCTTCGCGCGCGTCCACATCGCCGAGACTCCACACGGCCGTGCGCGAGTCGCGGTCGTAGACGAGCGGCGCGGGGTTCGCCGACACAAGCTCGAAATCCGGGTTGAAGACAAAATCGGCCCGTGCCGTGCGTGCCGGGGCGCTCCCCTGATTGCGCACGGTGATGGTCTGCGTGAAGGTCTCGCCCGGCTGTACGCTGTCGCGCGAGATCGTGGACGAACCGGCCAGCGCCGCCGCCACAATGGAGAGCGCGCCGTTGGCGACGCGGAAGATTTGATAATCGGACTTCGACGCTGCGCGCACGATGAACGGGCGCTGTTGTGCATCAGCGGCGGTTTCGGGCACGCGCAGATTCATGAACACGTCGAGCGTCTGCCCGCGCGCAAGTTGCGGCGTGATCAGGATCGGTAGCCCTGTGTCTTGCCCGCCCTGCGACATGCTGAAGGTCGGTTGATACTCGGCCGGCAGATCGGTTTCCAAGCGGAACTGATCTTCCTTGTTGCCCATGTTCGTGACGGACACGGGCAACTGCACGCTCTGTCCGGGCGATGCGGCGAGCGTGACCCGCCGGAGCGCGAGCGCCAGATTCGGCACTTGTTTGACCGTCAGCACGATGCCGGTCTCGCTGCCGCCACCGCTCATCGTCGGCGGCGCGGCCGTCACGGTCGATTCATTCGGCTCGACGCGCGCGACTTGTACGGGCGTAGGCGTCGGTGTCGGCCTGACTGTGGCGACCTGTACCGGCGGCGGCAGCCGGCGCGGCGTCGGTGTCGGCGTCGGTCTGACCGGCAGCGGCGTCGGCATTACGACAGGCTTCGGGTTGTTGCTGGCCACTTGCACCGGCGTGTTGCGCACACTGTTTGCACGCCGACCCGGTCGGCGACCAGTGCCGGTGTTGACTCGCGCCTCGTTGGTATTAGTCGGCGGCGGATTATTGATCGTCAGCGTGGGCGGCGTTGGGGCCGGTTTAGCTTGCGCGACGGGAGTGGGCGTCGGCGTCGGGCGCGTAATGACCAGACGCGGCGTCGGCGTGCGCACAGGCGTGCGCGCTGGCGTCGGACTCGGCGTGGCCATAGCAATAGACTGACCTGTGTTGCCGGCCACTTCGCGCGGCGTCGGGGATGGTCTGGCCGCCACCGTTTGGACTGGTGGCTTCGTCGCCACAGGCCCGCGCATGGCCACTTCCTTGCGCGCCGACGTTAGCTCATCGTCATAGATGTCGATGAATGGCGTATCCCTGATGCCGCGCAGCCGTGTGGCCACATCTTCGGCGTCTTTGATGCGCCCCAGTGCGATGTAGGAGCGGCCGAGCCAGAGCAGCGTCAGGTCTGTGATAATGCTGTTCGGATAGGTCTTGAGAAAATCGTTCAGCAGCGCCACCGCCTGCTCATAGCGGCCATCGTTGTAGAGCTTCTGCCCGCGATTGAACATCGCCTGTTCGACATCGGGGGGCGTGTCCTGATCTTGTTTGCTCGTGCGCGCCGAGCGGGTCGCGGCCGCCGCACTGATGGGCAGGCAAGGCGCACAGAGTAGCGCCGCCGCCAGCACCACGGCACCAAACTTATATGACTTCATCGAACGAACTCCTCCGGCAAAAGGGACTATGTAGGCTTGCCGAGCTTGATTGAATTACTTGCTTGAGAGCTTTGTGGCCGGCCCGGTTGACCGGCGACCGTAAGGGTACGCGCCGGATAATACAACCTTACACGGCAACGGACAAGACGACAGACGCAGCACGAATTAGAGCGTGCGCGATTAACGTTTGCTGCGCGCAACCTCAATGCGGTCGCCGGGCTGCAAACGCGGATCGGGCACTTGCCCCGCCTCGATCTCTTTCAACATATAATCGGTTGCGATCAGCCGCCCGTCCGCGCCCTGCCGCGAGACGGTCACGCGCACCTTGTTGCCCGCAGCGCTAGTGACGCCGCCGGAAGCAAGCAGGGCCTGCGTCAACGTCATGCCGGCGTGGAAATCTTTCTGCCCCGGCGTGGCGATCAAGCCGCCGATATAGAAGAACTCAGGCGGGCGCGCCTGCACGTTGATCACATCGCCTGCGGCCACGAGTTCATTCAACGCGGCCGGGTCGCCGAGATCAACTGTCCTGCTCGTGCCCGCCGCGCGCGAGATGATCACGGCGCGCCCGGCATCGGCGCGCGGGAGCGCGTCGGCCAGCACGACGTAGAGCGGCACGGCCTCGCGCCGCAGAATCTTGTGCCCCGGCTGATCGACCAGCCCGCTTATCATCACCGTGTGGCTCAGGTAATCGCGCACGGCCACATTAAACTGCGCGCGGTCGAAGACGCCGCGCCGTTTTAATTCAGCCGCGAGCCGCGTGGCAATCTCATCCGTCGTCAACCCGGAGACGCTGAGCGCGTCGCCCGCGAGCGGGTAGTCGAGCATGCCGCCGGTCAGGATCGTATAGAGAGTCGAATTGCGCGCCGTGCTGTTGACCAAGCGTATGTCGAGCACATCGCCGACGCCGACGCGATAAAGACTAGTCGGCGGTGCGACCGGCGCGGGCGCAACGACGGCCGACGCATTTGCGTTCTCGGTTGCGCCGAGCGGTGTTGGGGCGATGTATTTCGGCGGCGGCGGGATGAGACCGACCGGCGGTGATTCACGCGTCGTATTGCTGCTCGTTTTGGCCGGCGCGTCGGTCGTCGTGTTGGCTTCAGTTTTTTCGGTGGCCGCGTTGGCGGCCGTCGTCAGGGGCGAGGGCGCAGGCGTCGGGGTTGGCGTTGATTCGCTTTTGTATTCATCCGCCTTTGGCTCGCTCTTTTTCGTCTCGGCGGCCGGCGTCTTTTTAGCCGCCGCGTCTTTCTTCGGGTCGGTCTTAGCGGTTTTGTTGTCGCCGGCGGAGGTGCTTGCGCTCGGCGGCGGTATGTCTTCGTCCGGCCCGACGCGCCCCATAGTCGATTGCGCCTGCGCCGTTGCGAGGGGCAGACAAAAGAGGCAGATAATGACGACTAAAAGCTTACTGGACATGCACTCAATTTCCTTCCGCCCGGTCAGCTCGGACAAGGACAACCGGGCAAAGGCCGTCACCTGCCAACTCCGCTTCGACTGAGCGAGTAAAACACTCGACAGGTTGTGCGCGCTCCCCCAAGCGTCGGTTCACGCCCTGTCACCACTCTAATTAAACGACGAAACCGCCTCTTTTCGCAAAGACTTTTCCAGTATTTCTCGCCCGCCTTAGCCTATGCGGACGAAAGTTGGGTTATCAGGCGCAAGTATTATTGATAGTTGGTCGGGGAGACTCTAACGCAGCGCATTGGTCGCCATCGACCTGCGCAGGTGATATTACGCCCCGCGTTTCGGCGCTGGCAAGCTACTCGGCGGGAACAGTTGCGGCCACTCCGCGCTGAGCCGCATACGCACAAGCTCTTCCACTTCGTCCGCCGTCTCGCAATCCAAACACTCATCCGCGATCTCGCGCGCACGTCCGACGCTCACGCCCGCGAGCGTGCGCCGCACACGCGGAATCGACGAAGTTGTCATGCTCAGATCGCGCGCGCCCAAGCCCAAGAGTACGACTGCGTAGGCCGGTGTGGCCGCCATCTCGCCGCAGACGTTGGCGGGAATGCCCGCCCCGGCCGCCGCTTCAAGCGCACGCTTGATGCTCTGCAAGACGGCCGGGTGGAGCGTGCGAAACCAATCAGCCACCGCGTCGTTGCTACGATCAACCGCGAGCAGGTATTGGACGAGATCGTTTGTGCCGAGGCTAAAGAAATCGACGGCATGCGCCAATCGGTCGGCCGTCAACACGGCCGAAGGCACTTCGATCATCGCCCCGATTTTTACTTCGCCGCACGCTTGCCCCTCGCTGCGCAGCCGCGCCAACTCCGTCTCGATGATGCGGCGCGTGCGGCGCACCTCCGCCACATCTGAGACCATCGGCAAGACCAGTTCAAGCCGCCCGTGTGCGGCCGCGCGCAGGATCGCCCGCGCCTGTGTGCGCAACACGTCCTCGCGGCGCAGGAAGAAACGGATCGCGCGCAAACCCAACGCGGGATTGCGCTCCGCACTGCTGTCGTCCGCGTTCAACTTCTCGCCGCCCAGATCAAAGAGGCGCACCTTCGCGCCGTCCGCGCCCGCGAGTGCGGCGACTTCCGCGTAAGCCGTACACTGCTCATCTTCGGTCGGCATGCGCCCGCGCTGCGAGAGCAGAAACTCCGTGCGATACAATCCAATTCCTTGCGCGCCGAAGCGGCGCACACCTTCAAACTCGGCCGGCAATTCGATGTTTGCGCGCAACGCGATCTCCGCCCCATCCAACGTGCGCAGCGGCTCGCGCGCCTGTGCGAGTTCGAGCGTGCGCCGTCGGGCGGGGCGCAAGGAAGCCATCTCTTCACGACAACGCGCGACGGTACGCTCGGCCGGATGCAGGATCACTTCCCCGCGCAGCGCATCGACGATGATCTCATCGCCGGTGCGCGCGTGTCGGTAGAGTTCACGCAAGCCGACCACGGCCGGCAGCCCCATGCCGCGCGCGATGATCGCCGTGTGCGAAGTCCAACCGCCCCCGTCCGTCGCGACCGCGCGCACGTGTGCAAAGTCCAACTCGGCCGCCGCCGACGGCAGCAACTCTTCCGCGACGATGATCGCATCCGTCATCAACTTGTGCTTGGCGTGCGGGCCGCTCAAGGCCACAAGCAGACGCCGCGTCACGTCTTCAATATCTGAACTGCGCTCGCGCAAATAATCGTCTTTAATCTCTTCATAGACTGCGAGCAGGCGGTCGGCGGCGACGCGCACGGCCCATTCGGCGTTCGCGCGCTCGCGCCGGATATAGGCTTCGACCTCGTCGAGCAGCTTGCGGTCTTCGAGCATCAACAAGTGCGCGTCGAAGATGTAAGCATGCTCTGCGCCGAGCGCACGCTCCGCTCGTTCTTTGATCTCAAGCAACTGTTTGCGCGATAGCTCAACCGCCGCTTGGAAGCGTTCGACCTCGCGCCCAACGTCTTTGCGATCCAGCGTCGCGCGGTAGATGCTCTGCGGCGCACCGTCGCGCAGGCGCAGCACGCGCCCCACCGCCAGCCCTTCCGAGACGGCCACGCCGCGCCAGAACTGCTCGGCCCCGTTGTTATCTTTAACTCGTCGGCTCAACCTTGTTCTTCCCCGAATTTTTGCGCAAACAACTCACACACGGCCGCGAGCGCTGCCGCCTCATCTTTGCCCTCGACCGTGACCAACAACTCTGTGCCCCGCGCGGCGGCCAACAACAACACGCTCAAGATCGACTTCGCATCGGCGGTCACGCTGCCGTCCGCGCGTGCGAGTCGGACGCTGCTCTTGAACGCCGAAGCCGTGCGCACGAGGCGCGCGGCGGCGCGTGCGTGCAAGCCCAGACGGTTCGTCACCAACACGCGCTGCTCCAGCACCGCTAGCCCTTCCTTGGCGGCGCCAGCAGTTCGCCCGCGAGATAGATGCCCTCGCGCCCCTGTTCCCGCACACGCCGCGCGATGTCCATCAGTCCTTCTTCGCCCGTCTCGCTCGCCAGCTTGATAATCATCGGCAGGTTCACGCCGGTGACCACTTCGATCTCGCCCTCCTTGAGGAACATGGCGGCGATATTGGTCGACGTACCGCCGAACATATCCGTCATGATCAGCACGCCGCGCCCGGCTGCGACGCGCTCGATGGCGCGCTCGATCTCTTCCCGCGCCGCGTCCACGTCGTCGTGCCAACCGATGGAGACGGCCGCGATGTGCGCCACTGGGCCGACGATCATCTCGGCCGCCGCCAATAGCTCTGTGGCCAACTGACCGTGCGTCACGATCACGCCCGCCACGCGCCCCGTCGCGCCAATCTTTTCGCCTGCCTCACTCATTCAGTCGCTCCAAAAAATGTCGCCCCAAACTCGCGTCCGGCTTCATCATTCGACCACGCGGCCGAGCATAAAGCCGCCGAGCGCGGCGTTGGTCGAGACTACCTTCTCGATGACGCGCAACTCGTTATTGTCGAGCCACACGCCGCCGCAATGGTAGCACTTATCGATCAGCACGACATCGTAGATCACCAGCTTGCGCATCGCTTCGCCGTCCACCGGACAATAACGCGTCGCCTCAGTCTGCGGGTTCAGCTTCGCCGTGCAGTCCGCGCAGACGTTGAACTCATGATCGGTGGTCGTCAACTCTTCGACCGTTAACGAGGCGAAACTGAAATCGTGGGCACAGCGGACGCACTCATCAAGCTCGCTCATATCATCTCCTCAAGCTGATCGAATTGAATTTCGTCTCTTGGTCGGTCATGCTGGCGCGGCCCGGCGCTTGGCGCGTTGCGGCTTGGCTTTACGCACGTCGCGGTGGACAGCTATGGCGTCGAAGCCGTCCCGCCGCAGTTGCCGCGCCAGCGCATTCGCGACCATCACAGAGCGATGCCGACCGCCCGTGCAGCCGACGCCCACTGTCACATAAGACTTGCCCTCGCGCTGATAGAGCGGCAGCAGATAATCGAGCAACTCGCCGAAGCGGCGCAAGGTCTCGGCGGTCTCGGCGCTCGCTTTGATGTAGGCGACGGCGCGGCGGTCGTGACCGGACAGGTGGCGCAACTCAGGCACGAAATGCGGGTTCGGCAGGTGGCGCACGTCGAACAGGAGATCAAGCTCGCGCGGTGCGCCGTACTTGTGCCCGAAGCTGACGACCTGTACACGCATCGGCGTGCCGCGCGTGTCGGGGCTGAAGCGCTCAACCAGATAGCGGCGCAGACTGTGGACTGTGTGCTCGGACGTATCGATGATGAGATCGGCCGCGTCGTGTATCTCGGCCATCGCGGCGCGCTCGGCGCTAATGGAGGCGGCGAGACCGTCGCCCGTATCGAACGGGTGCGGGCGGCGCGTCTCGCTAAAGCGACGTTGGAGCGCATCATCTGAAGCTTCAAAGAAGAGGACGAAGACGTTGAGGGCGCTATCGCGGCGCAGGCGGCGTAGTTGTCCTTCAAACTCGCTGAGGAAATGGCCCTCGCGGATGTTGATGACGAGCGCGGCGCGGCGGATGTAAGGCGCTTCGTTGTCATCCTCTTCGGGGCGCACTAGACGGGCGAAGGTGGGCAGCAGCGTCAACGGCAGATTGTCCACGCAGAAATAGCCGAGGTCTTCAAAGGCGTTCGTCGCCGCCGACATGCCCGACCCGCTCAACCCCGTGATGACCACGATGTCGGGCACGCTCGCCGGTTTCGCTTCAGCCTTCTTTCGTCTCCTGCTCATCAAACGTCTCGCGCCCGCGCGTCTCCGTCGCTAACTCATCGGCCTCGTCGGCCACTTGCAGCAACGCGTTATGCCTTGCGACCAGACGCTCGGCCGCATTGTAACCGCGCATGCGCAAGAGATGCACGCGCAAGGCCGTCTCGACGAGCGTCGCCAGATTGCGCCCCGGACTGACGGGCAACAACACGTGCGGCACACGCACGCCGAGTATCTCGATGGTGCGCGCGTCGATGCCGAGCCTATCGACCGCCTGCGCCTGCTGCCAACGTTCCAAACGAATCGACAACCCGATCTGTTTCGGCCCCGACAGCGCCGCTACGCCGAAGAGATCGCGTATGTTGATGATCCCCAAGCCCCTGATCTCCATGTGCTCGCGCAGCAACTCAGGCGCAGCCCCGATCAACTGTTCGGGGCCGACGCGCCGGACTTCGACCGTGTCGTCCGCGATCAGACGATGCCCGCGCCCGATCAGATCGAGCGCGCATTCGGACTTGCCAATCCCCGACTCGCCTTCGAGCAACACGCCGAGACCATAAGCATCCAGCAAGACGCCGTGCCGCAACTCGCGCGGCGCAAGCGCCTCTTCGAGATAGTCTGTGACGACATTGATTGCAATGGAACTGACGAGCGGCGTTTGCAGCAACGGCAACCCGGCCCGCTCGGCGGCGGCGAGAAATTCCGGCGGCGGCAACAAATCTTTCGTCACCAGCACGCAACTGATCTGTTCGAGCGCCAGCAACTCAATCGCTGAAGCGCGGCGCTCTAATGAAAGCTGATTGAGATACCAGATTTCACTCTGCCCGACAATCTGCACACGACCGGGATGGATGTAGTGCGTGAAACCAGCGAGCGCGAGGCCAAGTTTTTGAATGCGCGGGAGTGTGATTCTACGTTCAGCCAGTCCATCAGCGCCGGCCAGCACCCGCAGCGAGAGTTGCGTCGGCGCATGCGCCACAAACTCGCGCACGGTGATGGTCGGCTGCTCGCTGGCGTTAGACATAGATCATGCGGCGACCGGGCCTCCGACAGCGGCCGGTTAAGATTGATACTTGAGCAGCGAACGCACGTCATAGCCGGCGAGCTTGGCGCGGCCGGGGAGGAATTCGAGTTCGATGACGAAGACGAGACCGACGACTGTGCCGCCTAAGGATTCGACGAGATCGACGACGGCGCGGGCTGTGCCGCCGGTGGCGAGCAGGTCGTCGGCGATGATGACGCGGTGGCCGGCGCTGATGGCGTCGCGGTGGATTTCGAGTGTGTCTTGACCGTATTCGAGGTCGTAAGACATGCGTGCCACTTCGGCCGGTAGTTTGCGCGGCTTGCGGACGGGTACGAAGCCCGCGCCGAGGTGATAGGCGAGCGCGGGCGCGAAGATGAAGCCGCGCGCCTCGACGCCGATCACGGCGTCAACCTGCTCGCCTTCAAAGGTCTTGGCGAGCGCATCTACCGTCAGGTGCAAACCTTCGGGGTGCTTCAAGAGCGTCGTGATGTCGTAAAAGTTGATGCCGGGCTGCGGGAAGTCCGGCACTTCACGGATGAATTGTTTGAGTTGATCCATGGGGAGTCGGTTATCCGTTTTAAGTTTTCAGCTTTCAGCCAACAACCGAACGGCTGAAAACTGAAAACTCAAAACAGTCTTTTTCATCTTTCGATCAAGAACGCTTTGTATGCGCCGGACGGTTCGAGATTGAGTTCTTCGAGTTGCTCGACCGTCGCATAATCGGGGCCGGCGGCGAGGTCGTGTTTGAAGCCTTCGACGTTTTCCAGCGGCCCTTCGGCGACGACTTCGACGCGCCCGTCAGTCAGATTGCGCACGTAGCCCGTGACCTGATGGCGCGCCGCCACGCGCTGCGCGAAGAAGCGATAGCCGACGCCTTGCACTTGGCCGCTGATCAGATATTTGCGTGCGATGGCCTGCGACATGAGCACGATACGCCGAAGCAAATTAGCCCGAGCACAAGCCGCGGTTTAGCCCAGCGCGTCGAGACACTCGGCTAATGAGCGCTGACGGCAGGTGTACATCGGCGTGTCGCGCAGAGTGTAGCTCGACGCCTTCGTCTCGCGCAGATGTTGGACGAGATCGAGAAAATCGGCCGGCTCATCCGTCTCGAAGGCGACGACAAACTCTTGATCATCGAGACCGAACGAGTAGGTCGTGTGCAGCTTGACCGAGCGATACTGCGAACCGATGCGTATGTGGTCGTCCATCAACTCCTGTCGCTGCTCGACCGGCAGCCCGTACCACTCACGCGTCTTGACGAACGGATAGACGAACAGGTACTTGGCCTGGCCCGGTATGATGTGCAGACGATCTTCGACGTGTTCGGGATTGTCTTTGTCGATGTACATTGAGCGCTTGGTCATCGAGAGGAACGATTGCGTCACTTCGAGATAGCGGCCTAAGCCGGTGCGGTTCAGGCGCGCCGTCATCTCTTGAATCGGATCGAGCGAGTAGCCGATGCGCCAGATCATCATGTCGGCGTTGGCGCGCAGGCCCGTGATCGAATAAGTTGGCATCAACAGATCGCGCCGGTATGATTCGACCACATCGGCGAACTCCTGTCGGCCGGCGGCGCGCGTCGCGTCGTCGAGGAAGCGCCATTCGGGGCGCACGTGATAGAAGGTGAAGTTGACAAACTGGCGCGGCAGAGACGGACGCGGCTGCTCGGCTTCCGCGCCGCGATCAGCCAAACGCAGAGAACCACGGTTGTTGACGTTATTGGCTTTCTCAGTACTCATGGCAGGTCATCCTTACAGTTCGAGATAGTTGTCGAATCGGGAATTTTGAGTCGCCCACGCGCCAGCAAGATGGGCTACAATGCGCGCGGCCAAGCGCCGCTTATTGTGCGGCGAAGCGCGGCAGATTGCAAACGCGCACGCGCGCACCAATGATCAGCCGGTTTGCGCCGCCTGCGCACCGCGCACAGCCGCTCAAAACATTATGGCAGACACCAATCAGATGAAACCTGACAACGCACAGCCGGCCCGCGCTGACGCTGATCGCGGCCGGCGAAAATTTCTATTGCTTGTGCCATTCGGGATCGGCTTTGGCATCTTTGCGACGCTCGCCAGTGCGGCCGTCCGCTTCCTGCGGCCGCAGACAATGAGCGCAGCGGCGGACGGTCAATGGCTGCCGGTTGCGCCGGTCGCTGAGCTGACCGGGACTGAGCCGATTGCGCGCAACGTGCGCGTGCAACATGAGGCGGGTTGGACGCAGGTGGTCGAAGAGCATCCGGTCTTGGTCTTGCCGCAAGAGCGTCGTGTGCTCTCGGCCGTCTGTCCACACGAAGGCTGCACGGTCGTCTGGCGCGCGGAGGATAAAAGCTTCCTGTGCCCGTGTCACGACAGTCGCTTCGATGTTGCAGGTGCGCGCACGACAGGGCCGGCGGCGCGTAATCTGGATCAACTGCCGGCACAGGTCGATGGCGGCGTGCTCAAAATTCGTTGGCAGGCGGAGACACCGGACACTCCTGCTCCGTTGGTGCGCGGATGAAGGAGACGGAACAGATACGGCCAAGCACACGCGCCTCTCGGCTTGCGCGTTGGACGACGCTCGCCGATGTCGTGCGTGCGCTCGCGGACGAACCCGAAACGGGCTGGCGCGCGTGGCTGCGCACGACCGCGGGGCTGGTTGTCCTGTTGCTCGCGCTGCAACTCTGCACCGGCGTCTTGCTCGCCTGCTACTACGTGCCTGCGGCCGAGAGCGCGCACACGACTGTCGCCTTTATCGAAAAGGCCGTCGGCGGCGGCTCTTGGCTGCGCGCGCTGCACGTGTACGGCTCGGTGCTGCTGCCGTGCGCGCTCATTCTTCATCTGCTTCAGAAACTCTGGCGCGGGAGTCATAGACGCAGACCCGTCGGCTGGCTGGCGAGCGTCGCGCTGCTCGGTCTCGCGCTCGCGGCCGGCGGCACGGGCTACACGCTGCCGTGGGATGCCCGCGCCTACTACAGCACACACGTCGCCGAAGGTCTCGTGCGGGGCTTGCCCGTGATCGGCGATGCGGCGCGCCGCTGGCTGCTCGGCGGCCCGCTCATCTCCACGCTCAGCATCTCGCGCCTCTTCGCCTTGCACGTACTGGCGCTGCCCTTTTTGATCTTGACCACAGTGGTCGCACGCCTCTTCATCTTTCGTGACCGCGACACAGGGCACGACACAGTACATGACGAGCAAGCTCCGCTGCTTAGTCCTTGGCTGCGCGTACAACTCGCGCGCCATGCGTTGGTCGCCGGTCTCGCCTTCGTGAGCCTCGCGCTCTATGCCGCGAAGTACCCCGCGCCGTTCGGGCCGCGCGCGGACGCAGTGCCGGCTGAATATCTGCCCCGCCCCGGCGCACAATTCCTCTGGCTCTTCGAGTTGCTGAAACACACTTCGGGCGCGGGCGCAGCGTTCGTCGGTTTAATCCTGCCCGGCCTGCTGCTCGCACTCCTTGCGCTCGTGCCCCGCTTCAGTGCAGCAGGGAAAACTTCTGCTCCGCTTCGTCGCTATGCCGGCCCGCTCGTCTTCGGTGCGACCTGCGTGTTGGTGCTTGGCTTAACCGCGCTCGCATGGCTCGCCGATACGCGGGACGCGCGTGTGCGCGATCAACTCAACCGCCAGACCGCCGCCGAAGAATCTTTTCGGCGCGCCCCCTTCATTCCGCAACGCCCGCGCGCAACCGATTCAGACAGTGCGGCCACGCCCGCCGCCAATACGAACGGCGCGGCCGCACAAACGGGCGCTAACGTCCCCCCGCCACCCGTCGCTTACACGCAGAATTGTGTGAAATGTCATGGCGCGCACGGCGAAGGCGTGCGCCCGAATCCGAAGCTCATCGGCGTGGCCGAACAGCCGCATCGCACGGTGGCAGACCTCATCGCGATCCTCAACGACCCGGCGGCCTATGGACTGGAAAAGCCGATGACATCCTTCGCCGACAAGTTGACCGAGGACGAGAAGCGGCAGATCGCCGAGTGGATCGAAGGGCTGAAATGAACTAGGGATTATTTTTGCCGGCCCGCACGTCTAAGTTATACTGCGGTTGAAGCAACCATAAACACTTGCACGTCGAGGGAGATTTGCTCAGGATGAAACTGTTTAAGCTCGTAATCCTTATCTGCGCCGGCGCACTGCTCGGCGTCGCCTGCGCCAACGCCCCCAGCACGAATCAGCCTGCGCCGACCAACGCGCCAGCCACAACCAACGCGAACGCACGCGCGCCGGCCGCTACACCGGCTGATCAACTAGCCGATTCCCGCAAGCTATTCGCGCAAACCTGCGCACGTTGTCATGGCGACAACGGTGAGGGCGGTGAGTTCGAGCTCGACGGCAAGAAATCGAAAGCGCCCACGCTCCGCACAGGGCATGCCGTCAAACATCCGGACGCGGAGTTGGCCAAGAAAATCTCCACCGGCGGCGACGGCATGCCCGCCTTCGGCAAGCGACTCTCGGCGGAGCAGATCGACAACCTCGTCCGCTTCATCCGCCAAGACCTGCAAGCAGGCGCAAGCGGCACGAGCACTGGCAATCAAAACGCGAACGGTACGCACTAAACGCAGAGACTGTGCTAACATTTATGCGTACTCGCACCCGTAGCTCAGTTGGATAGAGCGTCTGACTTCGAATCAGAAGGCCGAAAGTTCGAGTCTTTCCGGGTGTATTACACTTACAAGCTGAAGACGTGCGCGAAATGCCTAAGGCTTAAAGACCCAGCTCAATTCAACTACAAGAATTGAATGCCATTTCGCAAGTTTGAGTCTTGCCGGGTGGAGTAATGATCGCAAAGAGGCAAGGGCAGTTGATTGACTGCCCTTGCCTCTTTTATGGCCGATAGTCTGCCAACTTCAAGCGAACAGATGACCGTGGCTAATTAACCGGCCAGTGATGATGAGATCGACTCTGGCCACTTGCTCAAACCGGCCCGCCAGATGCTTACGACTGCGCGCGCGCGTGCACGAGCCGGCGTAAGCGATCCGAGAACAGCACGTCAATCTTCTGCGGCTCGATCAAGGCGGTGACTTCGCCTTGCCCATAAGTCGCATGCGTGAGGGCTTGCCCGGTGCGATACGTGTGCGTCTGGTCGTAGGGGGCGCAGGGTTGCACAGACAGGCGGCGGGCGGTGCGCGCACTTTGTTTGAAGGTGCTGAGCGTCCCACATTTCGGACAACTCACACGCGAAATCTGGCCGCGCTTAGTGACGGACACCACCACATGACCGCGCTCCTCGTTACACACCGCGCATAGTTTCTCCGCCCGCTCGCCAACCGCATATAGCTGTTTCTCCATTAAGACCTCTTTCCTTCTTGCATCGGATGATTTACTAACAAGTATGTTAGAGCTTTTGTGGATCACATGCGCATTGGTCGAGCCGCTGCTTGACCAAAACTAAAAGCCTCCGGCGACATAAATGTGCCGGAGGCTTTCTGTGAGTTAGTCGCCGGTAGTTGCGAACAGCAAATTAGTAGCGCGAGTTACCGCCACCACCGTAGCCGCCGCGCCCGCCGCCGCCGCCGCTATTACGGCCGCCGCCGAAACCGCCACGACTGCCGCCGCGATCTTCGCGGGGTTTGGCTTCGTTGACGTTCAGCGCGCGCCCGCCAACCTGATGGCCGTTGAACTGCTGGATCGCCGCGTTGCCTTCCTCTTTGGTAGACATTTCGACGAAGCCGAAGCCGCGTGAGCGACCCGTCTCGCGGTCTTCCACGACGGAAGCTGATTCGACCGTGCCCGCCTGCGCGAACAATTGCTGCAACTCCTCGCTCGATGTGTCAAACGAGAGATTGCCGACGTAAAGTTTCATAGACATGAGATGTACCTTTCCCCTGTGGGAGTGTTAAGAGAAGCTTCGAATCGAAGTGTGCTTCGGCGAAACGGTAGCAGCGAAGACTCGGGTTCGGATGCTCTTGATGGAGCGGCTTCTAAAGTTGATATCAGCCTGCTCTCGAACCATCCAGAACGCCGACGCCTATCGAGAGACGCGGGGCGCATCACCGTTGATACGCGAGAGAAGGATTACAGTGTTACTATAACATAAGATGCACTAAATAGCTCGGCGGTTGTTAGCCAACCTGCTAACAGCACAAGTCTCGGGGCAACTCGCATACGGGATTTTGCCAATTTGACGGTTCAATCATCAATTTATCCAACTCTAGCCAAGTTCCAGTTCTGCAAGCAGCGGGTAATGATCGGACGCTCTGCTCACTTCAGCCAGATCATTGATGACCCGGCAAGACTTTAGATGCCCGGCGAACTGCGCGGGGAGAAAAATATAGTCTAGGCGCAGGTGCGGGTCCCAGACAGGAAAGGTGTAGCCCTTGTCGTGCGGATACAGATGGCGATAGCCGTCCACGTAACGCGCGTCGAGCATGATCTGGATGGTCTCGCGCTGTATGTCGCGCCCGCTCAGCCAGACGAGCGCGCGTATCCAATGGGGCATGCGCCGCACGTCGAGCAATTCGCCGGGCGCGAGGGTATTGAAGTCGCCGACTAGGACGTGGAAGCCGTGTTGATGTTGCGCGATGCCGTCGAGCAGCGCGCGTATCTCGTAGGCGCGGCGGCTTTCGCTCCACTTTGAGAAGCGAGCCTTTAAGTGCAGTCCGAACACGCGCGCATTATCTTCGGCCAGCACAATCTCCAGAAAGGAATGTTTTGCGCCGGCTGGTCTATGCCACTCGTGGTGCGCGATCTCTGTGCGACTGATGTAACCGATGGAATAATCTGGCCGCGCGGCCCAAAATGGCATGTCGGTTATGCGGGCCAACTCTGCCACAACGCGCGTGTCGCTGGCTTCTTGAAAGACGACCAGATCGGGTGCGACCACTTTGATCACTTCGGCCAGCCGCACTTCGCGCCCGCGCCCGCCGAAGCGTATGTTGTAGCTGAGCAGTTTCACAACGCGGCGTCTTCGTCGGCCGGGATCAGTATGAAGTACGGCTGATTGAACAGGACATCGCGGGCAAAGAGGATCATGTTGGCGGTGGCTTGAAAATGGACGGGCCGGCCCACCAACTGCTGCAACTCTTCCCGCAGCGTATTCAAAGCCGGCGCGATCTCCGGGCACTCGTCGCCGAGCGGTTTTGTGTGCAGCCCCGGAATATAGAACTCGTCCTCGCGCCAGCACTCCATCACGTCGCTGCCGATGAGCGTCACGTCCAGATCGCTTGTGCCTTCGCCCTCGGCATCAAACGGGCGGCCGTCCTCCCAACGCTCGTTCGTCAGCGCGCTCCCGCGTAGCGCGACGCCCGTGCCTTTCGGCAATTCCGCACGCAGTTTCGCACAGAACTCGTCAAAGCGTCGCCGGTCGCCGTCGAAGCCGAGCCGTATGATCCGGGCGCGAATCTCTTCGTCGGTCATCTCTTTCAAGTCAGCAGTCATGTGTGACTTTCACCCAGCAGTTCTTTTCCGCGCCGCTCGTTTCCGCGTCGTCTTTTCCTTTAACGGGCCGACGACTTCGGCGGTATGCCCGGCGACGGCCGCTTCATCCGCAACTTTTTGTAACAGCCACTGCGCGCGCCCGCGCGTCTCGCGCCCTTTCATCTTGAAGAGCCGCCATTCGCCTTTGAGCCGTGTGCCGTGCAGGTGGAAGCGAAGCGCCCCGTCGTGCCACGCGGCGAGCGCGTTCGGCTCGCCCAAAGTGTACGTACCTATGTCCCAGCGATAGACCTGCCCCGCGCCGTATGTACCTTCGGGCAGCGCACCCTCGTATGTCAAATATGAGAGCGCGTGGTCGGGCACTTCGACCGCGAGCCGCTTCAACGCCGGATCGAGCGAAGGCCCTTTCGGCACGGCCCAACTCTTCAGCACGCCGGCGATCTCCAAACGGAAGTCCCAATGCAGATGGCTCGCGTGGTGTTCCTGTACGACGAAGCGCGGTTTGCGTTGACTGGTGCGTGGCATCTTTCCGGTTAAGTGAGTCGCGCCACTGCTTTCATGGCGCGCTCTAGTTTTTGTCCGCGCGTCAACACAGGCTTAAACAGGTCGCCCTGCGCGCGGACGCGTCGCAGCATATTCTTGATCGTGAAACTCTGCGGCGTGATCCTTCGCTGCTCGACCTCGCGCCAAGTAAGCGGCGCGGAGACGCACGCCCCTGCGCGCGGCCGCACAGAGTACGGCGCGACGACCGACTTGCCGCGCGCATTCTGCATGTGATCCACATAAATCTGCCCGCGTTTACGCTTCTTCAACGCCCGCTCGACGGTCGCGATCTCCGGCTGTGCGTGCGCCACCAGCGTCGCTACTTGTTCGGCAAACTCCGCGATCTGCGCGTAAGTATAGACGGGTTTGACCGGCACGTAGATGTGTATGCCGCGCGAGCCGGATGTTTTGGCGTATGAGGCCAACCCGATCTCGGTCAATAGCTCACGCACATGAACGGCCAACGTGCAGATCGTCTTAAACTCTACGCCTTGGCCGGGATCGAGATCGAAGACGAACCAATCGGGCCGCGCCAGACTTTGCACGCGCGAGTGCCACGGGTGGCGCTCAATCGCGCCGAGATTGGCCATGTAGAGCAGCGTCGCCAGATCGCCGCCGATGATATAGTCAACCGTGTGCCCCTCTTCCACGTCGAGCGTGGCGGTACGGACGAAGTTCGGCGCTTCCTGCACATCATGCTGATGAAAGTAAGGCCCTTTGATGCCGTTCGGGTAACGCTTCATGATGAGCGGACGATCTTTCAGATAGGGCAGAATGTATTTGGCAATCTCATAGTAGTACTTGATCAGATCGCCTTTCGTGTAACCGTCGTCGGGCCAATAGACCTTGTCGAGATTCGTCAACGCGACGACGTGCCGGCCGACTTTAACATGCAGATCGCCGCTCAACTTTTTCGTCTTAAACGCGCGGCTGGCCGGGACTGACTTCGCCTCGTCGCCCATCGGGTTAATTCGTTTGACGCTGCGCTTGCGGGCTGCGGGCGTTTGCGCGGCACCCTTTTGCGCACGCCCTTTGGTCAGTCCGCTTTGCCACGCGCGCGCCTTGTCGTCCGAATCCATACGCAGTTTCAGTTGCCAGCCCGGCTCGGCGTATTCGTCGCGGCTCTTGATCAGCAGCCACTGCCCTTCGCGCCCGCTCATGCGCACGAGGTTGAATACGCCGCGCAGTTTTTTACCCTTTAGTTTGAAGACGAGCTTGCCGGCTGCAAGTTGTTGCATGGGGTCGCGGCCGGCGACGAGTTCATACGTGCCCTCGTCCCAGATCATGTGTTCACCCGCGCCGTAGTTGCCGGCAGGGATGTGCCCCTCGAACTTCAGATACTCGACAGGGTGATCTTCCGTCGGCGCGGCAAATCGTTTGGCGGCCGGATCAAGCGATGGCCCCTTCGGCACTGACCAGGACTTCAAGACGCCGTCCATCTCCAACCGGAAGTCGAAATGCAATTTCGACGCGTGATGTTCCTGCACGACGAAGCGTCTGCGGTTTACACGCGCGAGCTTGCCCTTCGGTTCAGGCGTGCGCGTGAAGTCGCGTTTCTGCTGGTAAGTCTCAAGCCCCATTGTGCTCACGATGCGGGCGCGGGCGGTTGTTCGTTGACGACCCGCACACGGAGAAGTAGTTCGATCTGCACGACACTTGAAAGCAAGCACGGGGCCAATGTGCGGCCCGGCTTCCGGGCCGCGCGTGCCTTGTCTGTGGGCTGCTCTTGCGGGCACACTCGCGTCGGCGGCGTTGTAGCTTTAACGTACAAGCCCGTTCGACAACTGTTCAGTGCGGCAGCGTACCCGTCATGCCCGCTCAAAGCCCAAGCTGCCTCCCTGCGCGCACGTTCACAGCTTCTTCGCCTCGCGCTTGAGCAGAGCGAAATCCTCTTTCACCTTCGCGCCCAAGTCTTCGCGGTAGAACCTGACCGCCGGGTGATAACCAACCAGATACTTGCGCCCTTCGTGCTCGATGACGCGCCCACGCGCCTCGTTCACGCTTTTGACGCCGAGCAGTTTCTTCGCCGCCACGAGACCGAGCAACATTACGAGCTTCGGATTGATTAAAGCGATCTGCTCGAACAGATAGTTCGACGTGCAGGTATCAACCTCCAAACGCTTTGGCGTACGGTTCTTTGGCGGGCGACATTTGACCGTGTTCGTGATGAAAAAGTCTTTCCTTTCAAGCCCCGTGCCCGCGAGCACCTTGTCGAGATAGCGCCCCGCCGAGCCGACGAACGGATGCCCCGACTCGTCCTCCTCCTTGCCCGGCGCTTCAGCGACGATCATGACCTTCGCCGTGTATTTCCCGTCGCCGGGCACGGCCAGCGTCCGCGACTCATGCAGCGGACAACGCGTGCAGACGCATATCTGCGCCGCCAGTTCGTCCAGCCGTTTTGCTTTTTTCGATTTGGCCATCAATATTTGATTAGGCTTGCAATTTGCATACTCAAACTTTTAAACAAAGGCGTATCAGATGAAATTCTCAGCCCTGGCCAAGACCTACGACCGCGTCGCCGCTGCGCCGCGCGAGCCTGAGCGCGTCAAGCTGCTCGCGCAAATGTTCCAACGCGCCGACCGCCCGACGCTCTACGCGGCCGCGCACTTCACGCTCGGCGAAATCGTCGCGCCGCAATACTCCGACCAACTCGGCATCGGCCCCGGCATGCTCCGCACGGCGCTCGCGGCCGTCGCCCGGCGCTCGCCCGAAGAGATCGACGACGAAGTGAAAGAGACGGGCGATATGAGCGCGGTCGTCGCACGCTACGCCAAAGGGCGCGACACGTTGACCGTCGCCGATCTCTGGCAGCGCATCGAGCGCACAATCAAGCGCAACGAAGATCGACTGCGGTTGGTTGAGCACATCTTCAAACACACGACAGCCAACGGCGCGAAATACTTCACGCGCATGGTGCTCAATCAAATGCGCATCAGCGCTGGGTTAGGCACGATCAGCCGCGCCATCGCGCAGACGTTTGACGTGGAGCAGGATGCGGTCGAGCACGCCTACGCGATGACGAACGACATCGGGCTGACCGCCCAGCGTGCACGGCAGGGCGCACGGCAACTCGCGCGTACGGGGCTTGCGCTCTTCCGCCCCTATCAGTTCATGAACGCGCATAAGGTGGACGATCCAGGCGAGATTCTGGCGGAGTTTGCCGGGCAGAAAGTTATTTACGAGGTCAAGTACGACGGCGCGCGTTTGCAGATTCATCTGCGGCGCGACCGGCCACACGAGATCAAGTTCTACTCGCGCCGGTTGAATGAAGACACGCGCGCGATGCCCGACTTGGTCGCGGCTTTGCAAGCGGCGTGGCGCGGCGGCGATGCGATCATAGAGGGCGAGGCGGTCGCGTTTGATCCAACACTGAAGACGAAACAACCGTTCCAAGCCGTCCTGATGCGGCTGGGGCGTGTGCACGACATTGAGGCGAAGATGCGCGCGATTCCGCTCAAGTTCTACCTGTTCGAGTTGGTCTATCATGACGGCGTGGACTTGATGCAGCGCCCGCAACGCGAGCGGCGCGAGTTATTGGCGACACTCTTTCGCCCGACCGAGCGCGTGCAGATGACCGAAGCGATTGAGTCCGACCGGCGCGCGGCACAGGACAAATTTTTCCAACGAGCCGTGCGCGCCGGGCACGAAGGCGTCATGGCGAAAGACCCGGACGCGCCCTACACGCCGGGCCAGCGCACCGAGCATTGGCTGAAACTCAAGCCCGCTTTCGAGACGCTGGACGTGGTGGTGACGGGCGGCATCTGGGGTTCGGGCCGGCGGCGCGGACTGCTGTCGAGTCTCGTCGTCTCGATCCGCGACAAGGACGGCTTCAAGACCGTCGGCAAAGTCGGCACGGGCTTTTCCGAGGAGACGCTGCGCGCTTTGACGGCGAAGCTCACACCCCGCATCATCACCTCGCGCGGGCACAACGTCGAGATCGAGCCGGAGATGGTTATCGAAGTTGATTTTCAGGATATACAGAAGACCGCACGCTACGCCGCTGGCTACGTCCTGCGCATCCCGCGCTTCAAACGCGAACGCATCGATAAGAGTATCCGCGAAGCCGACACGCTCGAACGTTTGAAACGACTCTACAAGCAGTCGCACTGAGGCCCGGCTGCGTACCGTGTTGGTTTGCTGTATGCTGCGCTTGCGATGAACGCGGACAAACCCTCGCTCGAACAACTATTGGCTGAGCCACTACCCGCATTGAAGCGGCGCTACCTTGACGAATGCGCGCCACTGCCGCGTGGACTGCTTGCGGCCCTTGAAAGCGACCCGCGCCGTGGCGCACAGATGCTCGCGCGCTCCTTGCGCACGCGTCAGCGGAAGAATCGCGCCGAAGGGCAACGCCTGCGCAAGCTCTTGCAACACGAAGAAGAGTTATGGGCCGCAGGTTATCAACTCATCGCGGGCGTGGACGAGGCGGGCATGGCCCCGCTCGCCGGCCCCGTCGTCGCGGCGGCCGTCATCCTGCCGGCTTGCTACAAACTGCGCGGGTTGAATGACTCGAAAAAAATTCTCGACAGCTTGAAACGCGCTGAGTTGGCCGAGCAGATCAAACGCGATGCACACGCCTGGGCGGTCGGCTTCGCTGAGGTCGAAGAGATCGATCAATTGAACATTTATCACGCCGGTTTGCTGGCGATGCGGCGCGCGGTCGCAAGTCTGCCACTCATTCCAGATTTCGTGTTGGTCGATGCGCGCAAGATACCCGACTGCCCCGCCCCGCAGCGCGGCATCGTTCACGGCGACATGCTCTCCGCATCAATCGCCGCCGCCTCCATCCTCGCCAAGACGACGCGCGATGCACACATGTGTGAACTTGATCGACAGTATCCCGGCTACGGTCTCGCCGCGCACAAGGGCTACCCCACGCCCGCGCACTATCGCGCGCTACAGGCACTCGGCGCAACACCCATCCATCGCCGCAGCTTCGCACCCGTCCGCCAAGTGCTCGGGCTTGATCCCGTGCAGACCGAACTCTTCGACGCGCAGGAATGAAAGCAGGTCGTTAATGCACTATGCATGATGCCGCCGCCATCATTTGAGTAATGATGATGGGCAATGCGGTTCGATCACGCATTCGGCGCAGAGCGGGGTGCGGGCTTTGCAGGTGGCGCGGCCGTGGGCGATGAGCAGGTGCGGGAAATTGATCCAGTCTTTGCGCGGGACGAGCCGGACGAGGTCTTGCTCGATCTTTTCGGGTTGCTCGTGTGTGGTCAGTCGTAATCTTTGCGTGACGCGCGCGACGTGTGTATCGACGACGACGCCCGCGGCAATGCTGTAGGCGTTGCCGAGCACGACGTTCGCGGTCTTGCGCGCGACGCCGGGCAACTCAAGTAACTCGTCCATCGTCTGCGGCACATGTCCGTCGTAACGCTCAATGATCATCCGGCACGCGCCCTGAATTGCCTTCGCCTTGTTGCGATAAAAGCCAGTCGAGCGTATGTCCTGCTCCAACTCGGCGACCGGTGCGCGCACGTAGTCCTCACAGCCTCGGTATTTCCGAAACAATTCGGCGGTCACCAGATTGACCCGCTCGTCCGTGCATTGCGCCGACAGGATCGTGGCGATTAACAGTTCCAACGGGTTCGAATAGTTTAACGAACACTGCGCATCGGGGTAAGCGCGTTTAAGCCGCGCGATGATCTGCCCCATCCGCTTCTTTTCGGTCTCTGTGCTCATACATGTAGAACCGGAGGCGGCAGAGCGCTAAGTGCCTGTGCGATCCCAGCCGCGACGCGGATGTTCTGTCTGATCAAGTCTAAATTTGCCTTGACGGTTACGCCGTCGCTCCGCTCGCTCAGGCGCGCAAGCAGGAAGGGTGTCAACTCGCGCCCGCCGATCTCTTGCCTAGTGGCTTCATCGAGCGCTTCCGCTAACAACGCCTCCATCTGTGCGGCGGGCACTTCACTCTCGACCGGCACGGGCACGGTCACGAGCAACGCACCCGGCAGGTCGAGTTGACGACGCGCTACGACTAGCCCGACCACCTCTGCTGGCGTATCGACACGCACATCGACGGGCAGGCCCGACGTGCGCGTGTAGAAGGCGGGCATCTCGTCGCAGCCGTAGCCGACGACCGTAACGCCGTGCGTCTCCAGCCACTCGCGCGTCGCTGGCAGATCGAGCACGACTTTCGCGCCCGCGCAGACGACCACCATGCGCGCACGCGCGAGCGCTGGCAGATCAGCCGACACGTCGGGCAGCGAGCCGCGATGCACACCGCCGATGCCGCCGGTGGCGAAGACTTGTAGCCCCGCGCGTTCCGCGATCCAGCAGGTCGCGGCCACTGTCGTCGCGCCGTCCCAGCCGCGCGCGACCGCGATGGGCAGATCACGCAGGCTGAGCTTGTGCACGTCTCCGCTCGTGGCGATGTGTTTGAGTCGCACATCGTCCAGCCCGACGCAAATGCGCCCTTTGAGCACGGCAATGGTCGCGGGCGTTGCGGCTTCGCGCACTACCGTCTCACATTGACGCGCGACTTCAAGGTTCAAAGGGCGTGGCAGGCCGTGCGCGATGATGGTGGATTCGAGTGCGACGACAGGCCGGTTCTGCGCAAGTGCGGCGGTAACGTGTGGATGAATATCGAAAAGTTGCGTGTCGGGCATGAATCAAATTCGACGACTGTGTGACGCGCGATCAATTTAACACAGAGGGCACAGAGGCACAGAGAACACAGAGTAAGGACTCAATTCTCAATTACGAGATCAAACTTTCCCTGTATCCTTTGTGCCTCTGTGCCCTCTGCGTTGAAAACATCTCCGCCAAATTCAAGCCGCGCTCCATTACTTACTGATTAGCGCCCGGCGTCGGTGGTTTGACGATCACGGCCGGTATCTCCTGCTCGCGCACGAGCCGGTTGAATGCGGGCAGATCGGTCTTCATGATCTGTTGCAGCTTGGCCAACTGCGCGTCGATCTGCCCGACCAGATCGTTGTAGACCTCGTAAGACTGCGCGGTCGGCGCGGCATCGGCGCTCGCCACGACACCGCCGAGCGCGGCCAGTTTGTTGTTGAGCCGGATCGGGTAGTTGAGCGGGTCTTGACTTGATTGATTCTTCGTCTGGTACAGAGTCTCTTCGATGCTCGTCAGACTTTGGCTCAAGCGCGTCGCCGCGTCGTTGATGGGCTTGAAGTTGGGCTGATCCTTGACGCGTTTCAACAGATCGTCAACCTGTCGCTTCACGTCGCGTATCTGGAGGATCGCGTTACTCGTCTCCGTGAACTTGTCGCGAATCTTGAGCGATAGATCGAGTTGCTTGTTGAAGTCTTCCGCCGTCGCTTGGACGCGTGGGTCGCGCTTGACCTCGAAGGTCTGCGTCAAGGTCTGCCCGTCGGCCGTGAGCTTGACCTGATACGTGCCGGGCACGATGCGCGGGCCGCGTGTGTTGCCGGCCCAGAGAATCATGCCGGGAAAGCGCACGGCGTCCGCGTAGTGCATGTCCCAGATGAGGCGGTTGAGACCTGTGTTCGTGGAGACGCGCGGCCCGCCGCCGCCACCGCCCGCGAAGAATTCCGACTCTTCGCCCGAAGGCGCTTGCGGTTGTTCGGGCGGCGTCTGCACAGGCGCGCTGCCCGGCGCGGGTGTCGGTTGCGGCTTCGGCGCGCGCGCCGTGTACTTTTGAATCGACTTGCCGTTCGCGTCCGTGAACTCAAGCACGACATCGGTCGTCGGTTTCGCCTTCAACGAGTAATAGACCACGACGCCGCCGGCCGGGTTGCTGCCGACGGTTGCGCTCAGTGGCAACGGGAAGCCGCCACCCTCCGTGCGATATGGGTCTTCTGGCTTGAACAGCCGCGTCTCGTTGACGCCGCTCAGGCCGCCCGCAGCGGCCAACTGATGGAGCACCGGCAGGTCATCAAGGATATAGAACGCGCGCCCTTGCGTCGCGACAACCAAATCCTGCTCGCGTTTGTGGATGGTGAGATCGGCCACGGGCACGACCGGCAGGTTGAGTTGGAACGACTGCCAATGTGCGCCGTCGTCGAAAGAGAGGTACATGCCGGTCTCTGTGCCGGCGTAGAGCAGGCCGCGTTTGTTTGGGTCTTCGCGGATGACGCGCGTGAACGCGCCGTCCGGAATCCCCGTCGTGATCTTCGTCCACGACTTACCGTAATCGCTCGTCTTGTAGAGATAGGGCTTGTAGTCGTCCCACTTGTACATCGTCGCGGCGACGTAAGCCGTGCCCGCGTCGTGCGCCGACGCATCGATGGAGTTGATCTGAATCCACTCCGGCATCAGCCCCTTCGGCGGCGTCACGTCCGCCCAATTCTTGCCGCCGTCGCGCGTGACGTGGACGAGGCCGTCGTCCGAGCCGACCCAGATCGTACCCGCCTGCACGGGCGATTCAATCACGGTGAAGATCGTATCGTAATACTCGACGCTCGTGTTGTCCTTCGTGATCGGCCCGCCCGAAGCGATCTGTTTCGACTTGTCATTGCGCGTGAGATCAGGCGAGATGACTGTCCAACTCTGCCCTTCGTCGGTGGACTTGAAGAGCACGTTCGCGCCCGTGTAGAGCGTGCCCGCAGGCGATTGATCATGCGGTGAGAAGAGGATCGGGAAGTTCCATTGGAAGCGATACTTCAACACGTCCGGCCCCGCCCCCATTGGGTTGTTCGGGAAGGGCGACACGTCGCGCAACTGCCCCGTGTGGTGATCGTAGCGCGTGATCAAACCGCCGTATGAGCCGGCGAAGACGATCTCGGAATCGCGCGGCAAGGGCGCGATCCAACCCGACTCGCCGCCGCCCACATCGTACCAATCGCGCTCAGAGATACCGAAGTCGCTCGTGCGCGAGGCAATGCGCACGGTCGAGTTGTCCTGCTGCGCGCCATAGATGTGATACGGGAAATCGTTGTCCGTTGTGACGCGATAGAACTGCGCGGTCGGCTGATCCTCCTCCGTCCACGTGCGCCCGCCGTTCGTGGAGACGTTCGCGCCGCCGTCGTTCGACTCGATCATGCGGTTCGCATCGTTCGGCGCGAGCCATAGATCGTGATTGTCGCCGTGCGGCACAGAGATGTTCGAGAAGGTGCGCCCGCCGTCGTTCGATTTGTAGAAGCCGGTGTTGAGCACATAGACCGTGTCGGCGTTCTGCGGGTCGGCGTAGATGCGCGTGTAGTACCAAGCGCGCTGCCGCAGGTTGCGCTGCTCGTTCGTCTTTGTCCACGTGCGTCCGCCGTTATCGGAACGAAAGACGCCGCCGTCTTCCGCTTCGATGATCGCCCACAAGCGATCCGGATTCGCGGGCGAGACCGTGATGCCGACGATGCCGATCATGCCGCGCGGCAGACCGGGCGCGCGCGTCATCTCCGTCCACGTGTCGCCGCCGTCGGTCGATTTGAAGATGCCGCTGCCCTGTCCGCCGCTCTCCAGCGTCCACGGCTTGCGATAGACCTCCCAGAAACCGGCGTAGAGAATGTTCGGGTTCGTGGGATCGAGGGTGAGATCGCACGCGCCCGCTTTGTCGCCGCGCGCAAATACTTTCTCCCAACTCTTCCCGCCGTCCTTCGAGCGAAAGATGCCGCGCTGTTCGTTCGGGGCCCAGACGTGCCCCTGCGCCGCAACGTAGACGATGTCAGGGTTGCGCGGATGTACACGTATGCGCGCGATCTGGCGCGTGTCTTCCAGCCCGACGCGCTTCCAAGTCTTGCCCGCGTCCATCGACTTGTACACGCCGTCGCCGTGCGATACGTTGCCGCGAATCGGCGACTCGCCCATGCCGACATAGATGACGTTCGGATCGGCATCCGACAGACCGATTGCGCCGACCGAGCCGGTGCCGAAGACCGAGCTGTCCGTAATCGGCTCCCAGTTGACGCCGCCATCGGTCGTCTTCCACACGCCGCCACCCGTACCGCCGAAGTAGTAGACCTGCGGCTGACTGGCGACACCCGTGACGGCCGTCACACGACCACCGCGAAACGGCCCGATCAAGCGGTATTGCAACAGCTTCAACGGGCCTGCGTCTTTCGTCGCCGCCGGCTGCGCCGCAGTCGATCTCTGCTGTGCGCGGGCCGCTTGGCCCGTCAGACAGAGGACAAATCCGAGCAACAGGCTGAACGACACGGCGACCGCGCGCCGGGCTAGACTCCGCACCTTTATCATGTGAAGGCTCCTTCGACTTTAGAATTGCGTGGCTGACGGACGTTGAATTTCTTTTACGGCGCAGCAACTCGAAGAGTTGCCAAAGTGCGTACTCGCCGCCAGCGTGATTGATTGGCTCGTTAGCTTATATCGGATATTAAACCTCTCTGACAACAGCGCACCGGTTGCGGGCTGGCCGAAAAGGTTTATTGTGCCTCGCCCGGAGTGCGCCCGTCGTGAGGTTGCGGCCGCACGCCCCTTGCGCTTAATTTTTGTTGACAACTGTCTGCCAAACGCGCAAAATGCCCAACCTAAACAGTCCAGCACAACAGGGACGCTCGCACTAGCGTGTTGGAGTTGCGCCTGCTTAGATATAGCCTTTCGTGGCTATAATCAATTTTGAATCGCCTTGGCCAGCCCCCAACTGCCGGAGCCATCCGGTAGAGGCCCCTTATGTTTCCCATCGCCACTGATTACTACTTCGCCTCTAAACCCGTCGCTGCCGTTGCCCCGGAGTTCGACGATTCGCGCATGATCAATTTCGTGCGTCTCTGTCTGGCCGCAACTATCCTGTGCGTCAGCCTTATCAGCCCGCACGAAACCTACGGGCAGGGACTGGGCTTTTACCTGACGCTGACGGGCTACCTCGGTTACAGCTTGGCCCTCTATACGACCATCCTCTCCTATGATCGATTTGCCGACACCGCGCGCAACTGGTCGCACTGGCTCGATCTCGGTTGGTTCCTCAGCTTGAGTTGGCTGAGCAGCAATCTGGGTGGAGCTTGTTACGGTCTGCTCTTCTTCGCCATCCTCGTCGCCGCTTTTCGTTGGGGTTTCAGCACCGGCATGCGCGTCGTCGGCGTGGCGGTCGTGCTGTTCACGATAATGGGGGCGGCGGCGGCCGGCGCAATCGCGCCCACTGATTTGACCTGGCTCTTGCTGCGCCCCGTCTATCTGCTCATGCTCGGCTACATGATCGCCTGCTGGGGCGAGTTTGAAGTGACGATCAAGCGCCGGCTCGCGTTCGTCAAAGACGTGATCGCCCCTGCGAACCCGCGCTTTGGGACGCATCAGACTATCGCGGCGATGCTGGCCCGCACGCGCACTTTTTTTGCCGCCGACAGTTGTGTACTGTTGAGCTATCACGCAGCCTCAGACACCTACACTTTGCACCGCGCCGACGAAGACGACCCTAGTGCCAGCGCGCGAGTGCAACTCATCACGGCAGAAATGGCTCAGGCGCTCTTGGCGCTGCCCGCCGATTGCGCCGCCGTGCGCAACGGCCCGCCCGGATTCTGGCCCCGCGGCGCGGTCGCCTGTGCTGCGTTCAATCAAATTACTGGCGCGCCGGTGCCGGACGCGCGGCAGACGTGCGCTGTGCTGGCCGATCTGCTCGACACGGAGTCGTTCATCACCGTATCGCTGCACAGTCTCGACGGTGTTTACAGTCGCGTCTTTCTCACCGCCCGGCAGCATACTTTCTCAGAGGCTGATCTGAATTTTCTGCACCGGCTGGTCAATCAAGTGCTGCCGGTCATCGAAAATGTGCGGTTGCTGGATCGGCTCGCGTCGGAAAGCGCCGGCCAAGAGCGGCAGAAAATTTCGCACGACCTGCACGATAGCACCCTCCAGACGTTTGTCGGGATCAAATTGGGGCTGGAGGCTCTAGCCCGCAAGTTGGGCGCGGGCGGTGTGCACAGCACCGACTTAGATCAACTGATCGCGCTGACGGGCGACGCCATGAGCGATGTGCGTCTGTACGCGGCCGAATTGCAGCAGCGGCCCGAAATGGACGCGCCCATTCTGTTGTCGGCCGTCCGCTCGCAGGCGGCCAAGTTCACGGAGTTGCATGGGATCGAAGTGGCCGTGTTGGCGGACGAGCCGCTGGTCTTGCACGACCGTCTGGCCGCTGAGTTGTTTCAGATGATCCGGGAAGGACTGAGCAACATCCGGCGACACACCACGGCCCGCCACGCCGCCATCAGTCTGCGTTGTCAGGACGGCAACGTGTGGTTGCAGATCGAGAACGACTGCGCGTCCAGTCCAACCGTGCGGCCGCATTTTATTCCGCGCTCAATCTCGGAGCGCACCACGGCCCTCGGCGGCCAAATCGCTGTCACCCATCGTGCGGACGGGTACACGACAGTACAGATTTCAATCCCCCTATGATAGAACAGCAACACATCTCTATGTCCGCACCAAACGCAAAACCGATCCGCGTGCTGCTGGTTGACGACCACAAGAGTATTCTGTGGGGGCTGGCGCAGTTGATTGACGGCGCGCGCCCGCGCATGGAAGTGGTCGGGCAGGCGACGGATCGCGCCGAGACCTTTGCGCTGGCCCGCCAGCAGCGGCCCGACTTGATCCTGCTCGACCTCGCTCTAGGCGATGAGAACAGCCTCGACTTCCTACCGGAGCTGCTGCACGAGTGCAAGACGCGTGTGCTGGTGCTGACCGGCATGCGCGACCCCAAGCTGCATGATGCGGCCATCCTGAAAGGCGCGCGCGGCCTCGTCTACAAGGCTGAGTCGGCCGAAACGATCTTAAAAGCCATCGAGAAGGTGCATGACGGCGAGTTGTGGCTTGATCGAACGGCGACCGGGCGTGTCTTCGAGACCATGGCGCGCGGCGGCACATCAGAGGCCGACGAGGTGCTGGCGCAAATGATCGACACGCTGACCACGAAGGAGCGCGTCGTCATCGGGGCGATTATCAAATATCGCGGCGCAACCAACCGGGAGTTGGCCGCGCACCTGAACATGGGCGACAAAACCCTCCGCAATCATCTCTCGTCAATCTACAGCAAGCTCAGCTTGAAGAACCGGCTGGAACTCTTCGGCTTCGCCCTCGAACACAAGATCGATCCCTAACATCAACCTCGCCCTACTTTCGTCAGCCAACTCGCCACTTTCGCAATTGCAGGAGCGGGGCCGGCTAACGCCTATCCATCCATCCACTCTCCTGCCAGCGCAAAGGGCGTGCTTGCCCCGCGCCTGTCCCGGTCGAATGTCCCGCCTGCACACGCCAACGCATAGGTCAACTGCTACGCCTTAATGCGCCCGCAAGCTGTATGAGCGTCACAGCAAGAAAGGGTCAAACGCCACGCGCGCGCGCCGGGCGGAGCTATGTATAAAGTAGCGCGCAAATAGTTCTGACTTAACCGAGCCGCTACGCGACCCAAGTCTTCCGCCTGCCCGGTCGCGTCAACTGCTGCAAGCGCATAGTGAGGAGAAGCCGATGCCCCCATTCAGTAAACATGCCTTCTGCCCAACCGCTGCGACGCTGTTGGCCTACAGCAACGACCAGCTCTCAAGCGCAACTGCGGATGCAGTCCACACGCACCTCGGACAATGCGATTTCTGTCGCGCCGAGTGGCAGATGCTCTACGCCCACCCGCCGACGACAACCGGAGCAGCGAAATTAGCCGCGCCGCCCGTGCCGTTGGCCATCCTGTGTCTGGCAGCGCAGTTGCCCGCGCAGCCGACTGCGCCCCAAACCAAGCGGCTGCGAGCCGCCTGAACTGTTCACGACTCGCAGCATAACTTCAGGCCGGCGCGCTGGCCTTCCCCCCGGAGGCGGTCATGACTTCTAAACCAATGGTGTTCCCGCTGGATGAGACCGGCATTTTGTACGTGCTGCAAGACGAGCATGGGCGCGAGGTCGGCGTCGGCTCGCGGGAAACTTGCTACACCCTGTTGCACTTGTTCTTCCGCCCTGCGCCAGCCAAGCCCAGAGCTTATGAGCCGTTTAAGCGCGAGCCATACGCGGCTCCCGTTGCAACGGCAGAGTATTACGCCGGCCCCTTGCGGCCAGCGTAGCACTGATTTGTGCTAGACCGTCATGACTACTGTGGTCATGACGACACATTGATAAAGGTTTAGACCGGCCCCGTTACGGAAGGACGATTGCCCTCGTCCTTCCGTGTCCCCGGTCTGAGCTTACCCGCAACCTGTGGTGCCCAGTAAAAGGAGTTAGAGCTTTATGTTGACATTCACCTTCAAACTACTCAAACCACTCGCGCTGGGCATTGCGCTCATCGCCCTCTTCGCCGTCGGCCAGAAGACCGCGCGCGCCGATGAAGTGGCTGTCGCCGGTTACACCAACGGTTGCTTCAACTGCAACCCGCCGCCCGTACCGAATAGCAGCGCGGCGCAGACCGCTTCGCTGTTCGGCTTGCAATACGTCAACTCAACGTTCTCCGGCACGACCGCCGGCGGCTTCCTCGGCTTCGGCGGCAATCCGATCGCGCCGCCCACCCAAAACGTCGATAACTTGGGCGCGTTCTCGCTGGCGAACTCGTTAGCCACTTACACCGGCAACACGTTCACACTGCGGGTAACATTCACCGTCCCGACCGGCATCAACGGCGGCGGCTCATCGCTCTTCAGCGCTACGCTGACGGGCACTGTGACCAGCACGGGCAACGGCGGTGTCTTTATCGACTTCAACAACACGCCGCAGTTGTTCACCTTCTCGTTTGCAAACACGAACGGCACGACGACAAACGGCTCGTTCTTCTTCGCCGTCAACGATCTGGCCATCAATCCCAGTCAGGTCGCCGAGATAACCGGGCAGATCACCGGCGCACAAGCATCGGCTACGCCTGAGCCGGCCACCATGCTGCTGCTTGGCACAGGTCTCGCTGGCTTGGCCGGCGGCATCCGTCGCCGTCGCCGCACAGCAAAGGTTTAGACCGGCCCCGCAACGGGATGACGATTGTCCCCGTCATCCCATTGCGCCGGCCCGAATGCGCGTGCAACTTTGAGTGCGCTGAACGAGGAATTAGAACTAGAAGGAGTCAGGCAACAATGTTCGCATGCACTTGCAAGCTACTCAAACCACTTGTGCTGAGTCTCGCACTCTTGGTTATCTTTGCGGCCGGGCAGCAGGCGGCGCGCGCCGGCGAAGTGTCGGTCGCCGGCTACACTAACGGCTGCTTCGGTGAATGTAGCCCGCCGACGACCGCGGATCAGCAGACGGCGTCGCTCTTTTCGCTCGTCTATAACAACTCGACGTTCAGCGGCACAACGTCAGGCGGTTTTCTCGGTATCGGCAACACGGGTCAACCGCCGGGCACGCAGAACATCAATAACCTCGGCTCGTTCACGCTCGGTAGCTCACTGGTGAACTATACCGGGCAGTCGTTCAACCTGCGTGTGACCTTCACCCTCCCGCCGAATACGACCGGGGGCGGTGGGACGTTCTTCGCCTTGTTGTCCGGCAGTGCAACGTCCGACGGCAATGGCGGGGTGCTCATTAATTTCGACAATACGCCGCGCTTGTACACATTCTCTTTCGGGAATGGAGCAACACAGACCGGGTCGTTCCTCTTTTCGGTCAACGATGTAACAGTGGTTGGCGGCGCGACGATTGCATTAACAGGGCAGATCACCAGCGCTTCGCAGACGGGTGCCGCTACGCCTGAGCCGACCACCATGCTATTGCTCGGCACTGGTCTTGTCGGCGTAGTCGGTCGGCTGCGTCGTCGCCGCAAAGTCCTGAAGGACTCGCTTCAGTAGGATTGGAGTGCGGCCGCGACAAACGCTAATTGAGTTGCGTGCGCTGCTCGCTGAGCCGCTGCACGCGGCGCACGTATCGAGTAATAAGTCTGTCCTGCGGCCAAGTGCCCGTGTGCCCCTTGGCACTTGGCCCGGACCTATTACCAATAGCTGATTCACGCGTCGTGGGGCCCCGCTTTAGCTCAAATAGTAAGGCCCAGATGCCTGAACAAAATATAAGCCTACACAAAGTGCTGTTGGCTGAAGGCGACGAAGCCGTGCGCTACGTGCTGCACAGCTTCCTTGAGTTGGCGGGCTATCGCATCGTCGAAGCGGTTGATGCGCTGGAGGCCGTCATGCTGGCTCAGCGCGAGCTGCCGGATGTGATCTTGCTCGACTTAAGTCTCACCCGCCTCGACGTGTTGGAGGCCATCAAACTGATCCGCATGTCGCCGGGACTGCAACACGTGCCGGTCCTGACCAGTTCAAACGATGGGCTGCGCGCTATCAAATTCTATTTACATGTGGACGAACTGGGGGCGGGTTACTCGGATTACCTGACCAAGCCGTTTGACCTCGGCGAACTGCAAGAGATCCTCCAAAAGCTGCTGGCTAAAACCATTGCCACAACCAGCCTGCCAGCCGCCAAAGCAACTGCATAGCCGCAACAAAACCGCGCTCAGCTATTTTTGCAAATGCTTGTCGAGCCACGCGAGTTGCCGGTTCGCTAAATCGATCTGGTGATTCGGCTCGGAGATGCTGTGCGGCTCGCGCGGATAGCGCACGAAGACCACTTCGACGCCGCGCCGCCGGAGCGCGCGATAATACAATTCGCCCTGCTGAATCGGCACGCGGCGATCCTGTTCGCCGTGCGTGATCATGATCGGCGTCTTGACGCGATCCACGTAAGTCATCGGCGACCACTTCGCGTAACTCTCGCGCGCCGTCCACGGCAAGCCCCCAAGCCCGTAGGTCATCAGGTCGGGCACGTCCGTCTGGCCGAAGAAACCATACCAATCGCTGATGCCGGCGTGGCCGATGGCGCACTTGAAGCGGTTGGTCTGCGTGATCGTCCAGAAGGTCATGAAGCCGCCGTATGAGCCGCCCAACACGGCCAGTCGATCCGCGTCGGCCACGCCGCGTTTGATCACTTCATCCACGCCGGCCATCAAGTCTTGATAATCCTTGCCGCCCCAATCGCGCAGGTTCGCCGTCTCGAACTTGTGCCCGTAGCCGGTTGAGCCGCGCGGGTTCGGCATCAAAACGGCGTAACCATGCGCGGCGTAAAGCTGCGCGCTGCGGTTGTAGCCAAACGAGAACTGCCCGTATGGCCCGCCGTGAATCAACAAGATCGTCGGATAGCGGCGACCGGACACATAGCCGACGGGCTTGACCAGTAAGCCCTCGATCTCAAGCCCGTCCGGCGCTGGCCACTTGAGCACTTCAGTGTCCGCAAGCGTGTACTCTTTGACCTGCTGATTGAAGAATGTCAACTGCTTCGCGTTCTGCCCCGAAGCGGGCGCGACCCAGAGATTGTTGGGCGCTTTCGCATCGTTAAAGGCGAAGACAAGCGATTGGCCATCGGGCGCAAGCTCGACATAGTTGTACGCGCCGCGACTCTCGAACACAGGCTGCGGCTCGCCGCCCGCGACCGCGACGCGCAGCAGTTGCCCATAGACGCCGTTCATGCCGGGCGCGTAGATCATCCGACCGTCGGGCGACCACTTGGGCGTACCGTTGATCGAGTCCGGGTAACCGCCCGTCAAATTGCGTGGCGGGCCGCCTGCGACATCAACGATCATCAAATCAGTCTTCTCCGCCCACGACATCGGATCGGCGCTGGCCAGGTAAGCGAGTTGCCGGCCGTCGCGCGCCCAGCGCGGCGCTTCGTCGGGGCCGAGATTCGTGGTCAGTTGGCGCGGCTGTCCGCCGGCGGCCGGCGCGACGTAGATGTCCGTGTTGCGATCCTCCGCGATGTCCGTGAAGCTCGACTCCTGCGCGCCGAGTTTGGCGGCGACGAAAGCGAGCTTCGCACCGTCCGGCGACCACTGCGGATCGGACGCGGTGAACTTGCCTTCGGTCACGCGTCGCTTCTTCTTGTCGGCGACGCCGATGGCCCACAGATGCGAGTAGATGAAATCGCTATCGACGACGATGGCGTCGAACTTATCCTTCTTGCGTTTGTCGCGCTCCGCTTTGTCCTGCGGCGTGTCGCGCACGACATAAGCGATCTGCTTGCCGTCTGGTGACCAGCGAAACTGCGAGACGCCCGCCTCCTCGTCCGTCAACTTCTCCGCCTCGCCGCCGTGCGCGTTGATGAGCCAGACCTGATTGCGCCCGCCGGCGACGGGCGCGCCCGCCGCTGGCACGTCGCGGTTGGCGAGGAAGGCGATACGCGTGCCATCGGGCGACCACTGTGGTTGCGACTCGCCGCGCTCGCCGTTCGTCAGCTTGATGGGCGGCCCGCCCTCCGCCGCCACCAGATAGATGTGACTGTCGCGCCGATCCTCTTTGCGATTCCATTCGGTGACGGTGAACGCAATCCACTTCCCGTCCGGCGACCACTGCGGCGCGCCCACGTCCACAAACGCCAACGCGTCCTCAATCGTCAGCCGTTTCCCTTCATACGCGCGCACCAGCACGCAAGCGACGACACACAGAGCAATAGCGAACAAAGCTCGTTTCAACATGGCAGGCTCCAAAGAAGTCAGAACCGCCTGCGGTAGCGGGCGGGTCGAGCTAACGCAATATAGACCCGCCCGCTACCGCAGGCGGTTCTGACTTTTCATTTCAGCTTTCGATCAAAGAAGTCTGACGCTGCATGATAAGCGCGCAGCCAGTCTTGATGGCGGAGGAAGTCGTGTATCTCGTCCGGGAAGATCAGTTGCTCAAACTCGACGCCTTGCTCGCGCAGGCGACGCACGAGCAGCACCGTCTGACTGAAGGCGACGTTGCGATCATCATCGCCGTGAATGAGCAGCACGGGCGACTTCCATTTGTTGACCGCAGAGATGGGCGACGACTCGCGCGCCAGTTTCGCCCGCTCGGCCGAGTCGAGCGGCACACGCAAGCCTGCAACGATCTGACTCCAATCGTGTACGCCGTGCAGATCAACACCAGCCGCGAACAGATCGGAATCGCGCGCCAGCCCCAACGCCGTCAGATAGCCGCCGTAAGAGCCGCCCCAAAGCCCGATGCGCTTGCCGTCCATGTCGTCGCGTGCGCGCAGGAATTTCCCGGCCGCGACGATGTCTTGATACTCGCTTGCGCCGCGCGCGCCGCGGTGTTGCGCTTCGCGGAACGCGCGCCCGTAGCCGATACCGCTGCGATAGTTGACCGAGAGCACCGCGTAGCCGCGACTGGCGAGATATTGATTGAAGGCGTAAGAGTTGTGATAGTAGTAAAGATAATGCCAGCCCAGAAGCATCTGCCGCACGGGGCCGCCGTGCATGAAGACGACCGCCGGCAGTTTGCCCTGCGCGTTATGCGGCTTGAACAACTGCCCGTGAATCTCCGTGCCGTCGGCCGCTTTGAAGATGACCTGTTCGGGCACGACGAGTTGGGACGCGGGAAACTCTGCGGGCAAAGCTTGCGGCGCGAGCGGGCGCATGGCCGAGCCATCGAGATTGGCGACGTAAGGCAGGAACGGATCGCGCGCCGTCGAATGGAAGCAGACGAGTTTGGTGCCGACGACGCGCGGCTCCATCTCGATGCCCTCGCCCTTCGTTACGGCCTGCACCGCGCCGCCGTCCACTGCGACGCGCCATAGATGACGCCGATCAATGTCGTCCTTGTTCGCCGCGAAGATGATGTCCTTGTTGTCCGGCGTGTAGGTGATGTTCTCGACTTCGTAGTTGCCGGGCGTAAGTAAGATGGCGTCGCCGCCGCGCGCGGAGATCGAATAGACGTGCGACCAGCCGTCGCGCTCGGAACGAAAGACGATGCGCTCACCCGCGACCCAGCGAAAGAACTCGTCATCGCCAAAACTTGAGAACGAGTCCAACTCGCTCTGCCCCGACTGCCAGACCTGTTTGCCGTCGCCTGTCTGCGCATCGACGACCCAGATGCCCCAAGGCGTGACGCGCTCGCGGTCGTTCGAGTAAGTGTCGGCGATGTTGTAGAGGCGTAGGAAGGCGAGGCGGCGCGAGTCGGGCGACCAGCGCGGCGCAACGTCGCGATCCACGCTCGGTTGCAGTACGCGCAGACGCCCTGCGCGCGGTTCATAGATCGAGATAAAGGAGTGGTCGCCACGCGCCGAGACGAAAGCGAGCGACGCGCCGTCGGGCGACCAGACGGGCGCACCGACCGCGCCGCGCATCTCGAACAGCTTACGCTCTTTGCCGCCCTGCACGGGCACGACCCATGCATGATCATCGCGACTGAAGATCACCGTATCGCCGGCCGGCGAGAACATCGGCTCTGAGCCTTCACCGAGTCTGACGGTGTTGCCTGTGCGCGTCTCGACGAGCCACACTTCCTGTTTCGCGCCCGCCGGATCGCTTGTCGGGTTTGGCACTTCGCCAGCTTGATTCTTATCGCCGCCACGCACGTAAGCGATCTGTGTGCCGCCCGGCGAAAACTTGAGCGCCGTGATCTCTTGGCCGTCGTCTGCCGTGTAGCGCGTCAGTTGACGCGCACGAAAGGCGGGTGCTTCGGCGAGCCAGATGTTGCGCCGCCCTTCGGCATCGAAGACCCATGCCACGCGGTCGCCCTGCCGAGAGACCGTCGGCTCTGAAGGGAACGGCGAGCGCATGACTTGTTCGAGCGTGAAGCTTTGGGCGCGTGCGTAGGATGCCGCGCAGACGAGCGCGAGCAGACACAGACCGAGGCGTGGGCGAAGCATAAGACCTCCGAGAGCGTGTGATGTATAACGGACGAGAGCGGGGAACGGCCCGAAGAACTTGCGACACTGTTTAAGACCGCAACGTTGGTCGCCTTTATGCTCTAAACTTAAACTGCTAAACAGGAGTTGATGCCGGAATCTTATACGCTCTCCAGCGCAAGTGATCAACCCCGAAGTTGACGTTTGCGGCGCGCGACGCGGCGCGAAGTCGATCATCGCTTCCTGCTCGCGCTGCCGCGTGTCGTGGCGCGACAGGTTATACGCGCGGGGCAGACCGTAGGTTATTTCTATATGAACGGCGAGATGGTCGGCCCCGTCGCATGGCTCGCGCTGGAACATGCCGAGGGTGTGCTCGCACACGCCTGCCGCACGGCGGCCGCAAGCGCGGGCGCAATCACCCTGCGCGTGCCCGGCATCAATCACGACGCGATCCGCTTCACCCTCACGCGCGGGCTTTTGCTCACAGGCGCACACGCGCACCTGCTTGTGACCGCGCCCTTCGGCCGGCTGGAATGCTACCTGCCTTCAGGCCCCTCTTTGTATTAAAGGCAACAGTTGAGCGTCCGCCCCTGTTCTGCGAGCGGTAGCATGCGGGTCTGTGGCTGCATCAGCAGACTCGCACGCTACCGCTCGCGGCATTGTGGCCACAGTGGCCAGCACATCAACTCCATCTACGTTGTAGCTTCGCCGCGCTCGCGTCGGAGTCGTCCCGACAGCTACAGAGATTCGAGGAACGTGATTAACTGCCGCTTCTGCGGCTCCGACAACGCACGGAAGGCGGCGGTCACCAGCGCGGCTTCACCTTGGTGGCGCAGGATCGCATCCTGAAAAGTGCGCGAATCGCCGTCGTGCATCAGCCGCGTGCGGGTGCGAACGCCCCACAGCGCCGGGGTGCGCACTTTGCCACTGGTGGCCTGCCCGCCGTTCTGGACGATTGGGTCGTTGGTGCCCACGTCGTGCAGCAGGAAGTCGCTGAACGGGTGAATGACCCTCCTGCCGAGGAATGGTGACACCTCTAACTCTCCGCCGTTGATCGACGTTCCCGGCATGGCGGTGAGGATTGCCGGCACGTGGCAGATGCTACAACTGAAGGTCGGGGCGTTCGGGGCGGGCATGTGGAAGAAGAGTTGCTTCCCCGCCTCGACGTCCGCGGAGAACCGCGGGTCTTGCTGAATGTCCGTGTCCTGCGGCGGGGCCTTGGTCGCCCTCATGAACTCGGCGAAGTCGTTAATGTCGCGCTCGATGTCTTCGGCGCAGGTGTCGCCCGAGCCGTCCAAGCAGGCCCGGTCGTCGCGGATCGGGTCGAACCCAGAGCCGAAGCCCACGAAGCGCCCGAGCGAAGTGTTCTCGTCGCGCACGAGGAAGTTTGTGATCCCCATCTCGTTGAGGTAGGCATCGCCTGAGAAGGAGAAGAGACTGGCGTGCTGATCCTTCCAGCCGAAGCGACCGATGCGGAACTGTCCGGGGAAGGTTTCGGGCGGACTGTTATCGCCCGGAGCCGTCTCTAGCACGGGCACGCGGATCGCCTGCCCGTGCACTTGGTTATTGCTGACTACGGGCTGATTGTTGGCGATGGCGAGGAGCGTGCCGTTAGCGATGGCCTCGACGAAGCCGTCGCCCAGCGTGTTGAGCGCGGTGCGGAAAGTCCGTTCCGGCTCTTCGTTTACAATCGGGTCTTGCGGGGTGTGGCTGTCTTTGGGGACGATGCCCGCCGTAAAGAGCGGTGGCACACGTTCCTGTATTTTCGAGTTGGTAGCGCGGTCGTTGATGAGCGAACCGCCGGGCGCGTCAATAAAGTTGCCCATCGCGTCTTTGTGCCCGGCGCGCAGTTCGGTAATCTGAGTGATCGCGCCCGTGACGGGATTCTGGTGGCATTCGCGGCAGGATTGGGCGTTATAGACCGGGCCGAGACCGTCCCGCTCGATCTCGTCAACCTTGCTGAAGGCGTCCTTGTCTTCTTCGAAGATGCCCTGCCCGACGAAGCCGTTGGTCATATTGTCGAAGGCCGCGGGCGCGTCGGGCGGCAAGTCCTCTGGGTCGCAGGCCATCGGGTTGCAGTCGTCCCAAGGATGCGGCCCGCAGGCCGGCGTCGGACAGGCAGCAGCCGGCGGCCGGCCGTTCGGGTCGTAGGTGAAATTCGCCGTCGAGTTGGGGTCTGCGCCCTCGTTGTCAATCTCGGCGGTGGCGGCGACGACGTTGTTGCCGGATACTTTATTTGCCTCGTCAGTAGCTCTCGCTGACGCCGCGGCCTGCGCGGCGGTGTTGCCGCCGCCCGCAGTCTGACTGTGGACGGCAGAGTTGATGTTGAGCAGGGCGGCGAAGGCCGCGAACAGAACCACGGTGAAAATCTTTAGGTGCTTCATCTACGTGTACCTCTTTGTAGCGGACGTTGGCGGCACTGGAAATCTCTCAGCCGTGCGAGGGTAAGAGTGGAGATTTCGCGGTTTCGAAGTGACGTTATGTGGCTGAACAAAGGGGACGGACTGTGGGGAACGACGCGAGCGCGGCCCGGCACGCCCTAGATGACCGAGAGACGCGGCGGCGAACCAAGCGCAGAGGCGTGCGAGCAACCACACAACATAGCCCGCAAGGGGTATGCGCTAAGTGCCCCGATCTGAAATTAGGGGATGGGGTTTAAGATGATTCGGTGGAGAACGTGAAGGAGATTATGGCGCAGTTTAGAAGGCTGTCAAGTAAAATATTCAGCAAGTAAAAAGTGCAAAGGCAGAGGGCGAGAGTTAGAACGAAGTCTTGCGGCTCTGACTCTATTGTGCAGATAAAGCCGCCAACGTGTTCTAACTTTCGCCCTCTGCCTTGTTATCTTTTACCTTGCGGTTACGGCAGCGCTTCGACGTTGATGAAGAAGCGGAAAGAGCCGGCCTGTTGCACGCCGAGCAGGAAGTTGACGTTGATGGACGCGCCCGCGGCGAGCGGCGCGGCGAGCGTGATTACGCCAGCGTTGAGGGTGGCGTTAGCGCCGCCACCGTTCGCTTGCGTCGGCGGTTCTTCGAGCGTCAGACCGCGGATGAGAACCGTGCCGCCACCGCTCAACGTCGCGGCGGGAATGTCCGTTGAATTGATCGCGCGCAGATCGGCTTGCGTCGGGCCTGCGCCGGGACTGTTCAGCGTCGTCACGTCCACGACGCGGAAGCGCAGTTTCGTGACCGGCGCGCCCGTCGAGTTGGTGAACTTACGCCGTAGCGCAAGTGTGCCCTGTGGGCCGTTGGTGACCGGCGTAAAGTCGCGCACACGCGCGCAAGCGGTCGTCCCCGCGCCGCTGCCTGTGCACCCCGGATCGATATACGAGGACTTGACGCTCGCATTGCGCTGGATAGGACCGTCGAGGTTCTCAGGCCCCGCAGCGCCGAGGCGCGGTGTCGTGCCGAGCGTCTCGACGACCGGGTCGGCGAAGACGAAGTCGGTCTCATTCGCGCCCGTGTCCTTCGGCTCGCCGGTCGCCAAGTCGCGGTAGAAGGTCATCTGGCCGGTCGGCGTGGAAGCAGTGATGGCCGGGATGCCGTTGCCCTCTTTGAAGAGACCGGCGGCAATTGAGTTGTAGCCGACGGAGTCCATACGGTTTCCTGCCGTCCAGCCCGCCGCAACCGCCGACTTGAAGATGGCGAAGCCGCCGTTGTCGGCGTTGTCAATTGCATAGCCAGCATCGCTGTCTGCGCCACGCACCGGATTAGCGGCATAGCTGTTCAGACTGTACACGAGGGTCGGGCCGTTGGCGGGGTCTTGGTTGCGCGCGACAAGGAGATGGCCTTTCGCCGGGATGACCGTGCCGTTCGGGATGACGGTGATGCCGGTGGCCGTCGTCCCATCGGCGCTGTAAACGAGCGCCCAGCCATCCGAGTTGTCCGTCGTGCTGACGTACACGGGCGAAGCGCCCGGATTGTAGAGTTCGACGAACTCATCGTTGATGCCTTGCGGCCCGCGCAGGCGGAACTCGCTGATGATCAGGTTGCCGCTGGTCGAAGGGGCGGTCGCGGCCGGATTGACCTGTGCCCACCAAGTCTCCCAGTTGCCGGCGATGCCGATGCCGAAGTCGCGATCCGCGCCGGCGTACTCCTGCACGACCCAGAAGTTTGTGTCGTTGAGAGGATCGGTCTGCGCGCTGCTGTAGTCGCCCCAACGGTTCTGGCGGGCGGTCGTGCCGCCTGTGCCTGCGCCGATGTTGTAGTTGGCTTGCCCCGGATGGAAGACGACCGGATCGCGCATCATGTTAACTGTATCGGCGGAGCGCCGGATGGCGTAGGCGCTGTTCGGATAGGTGAAGGGCGTGAAGATCGTGAAGCCGATAATCGCGTCGTTGGTCATGTTGACGCTGATGTTCGGGAAGGCGAAGAACGTGCCGACTTGCGTCGCGGTCGAAGTGCAAGCGCCGGTCGTGCGCGTGCCGCCGTTACCGTCATGGCAGTTGTCGGCAGTGGAGTCCTCAATGCGCCCGAATTGGGTCGGCGGCACCGAAAGGCCCGTCTCGATGGACGGATCGATCTGCCACCACTGGACTGCACAGTGTTGGTCAATAATGGGATTGCCCGCCCCGCCGATGGATGTGCCCGCCGGGGTTGGCGTGGACGCGAGCATGACGGTGTGCGTCGTCCAGAGCGCGCCGTTGCGGAGCACGGCGTTCTGGATGCGCGAGTCGTTAGCCATCATGCGCGTGCCCGAAGGCAGATAAGCCTGCAATTGCCGCTGCGGTGTATAGCCGCCGGTCGTGCCGATGCGCCGGGCGTCGAAGCGCCAAGACAGAACTGACTGCGGGAACTGCGTGCCGACGGTGAGCACCGGGGTCGAAGGCGTGCCCGTGATCTTGGTCAAGCGGAGCTGACCGCTGACGTTGTCCCAGTCCTCGGCCATGTACATCGCGTCGGTTGTGTTCTCTTCGTTGATGGTCGGGGCCATCGTGAAGCCGCAGCCGAGTTGACCCTCGAAGGGCGAGACGCAGCCCGAGGCCGGCCCCTCGAACAGCGAGACGCTGCTGAGCGTGTTGGCGTAAGCGGCGGCCTTGTCGAAGATGAAGATTTGCTGGCCGAAGTATGAGGTGAAAGCAGTGCCACTATAATTGAAGGTGTTCTCGTCCACGACGATCCAGTTCTTATTGAACCCGACCGAAGGATAGTCAATCGCGTGGCCGGCGCTGGCCGTGGATGCCGGGTCGGAGGCGACCGTGAAGCGATTCCACGTGCCGGTCGGGTCGGCGGTCTGCGTCACAGCCACACCTGCGCCGGAGTTGATGCCGGGGCCGTTAAGCGACGAGACGAGGATGAAGCGGCTGTTGAAGCGATCGAAGTAAACCTTCGTGTCAAAGGCGGAGGCTACGGCTACACCTTTGACCGTGGCCGTAGACCAGAAGCTGTTGATCGTCACGCGCGACAACTCCACGCCGTCGCGGGTCTGGATACGCATGCGGTCGTTGCTCACGGTGACGACGTGGGTCGTGCCGATCGCGCCCATCGTGTCGGGCGGGATGGTCGTGCTGCTCAGGAACTCGCCCTTGAAGGTCTTGACGGGGCCCGGCGAGACGCCGGTTAGAGACGGCGTGGGCGCGGTCACAGCCGGCGCAGCAGGCTTATTCTCAGGGAGCACAATCCGCACGCCGCCGTGCTCCGGCTTGTCGCCCTTCGGCGCGTTGATGGCTTTGATCTCTGCCGGCGCATCCAAGGGCGACGGTGCGAGCGCCTCGCGCGCCGCGAGTTGGCGCACGTTCACTGGCGCTGCAACCTCAATTGACCGGTTTGTCGGATTGTAGGTCTTACCGGACTGACCGGGCACATTAGCAATTGTTTTTATCTTTGTGGCTCGGCCCTTGGGGGCCTGCGCAAAACTGGCAGGGCTGAGCGCGAAACTGGAAAAGATGAGCGTCAAGCTCAACATTAGCCGAAAGGCCTTGGCCGCTGTCCGCATCTGCCCCCGCATCGTCTGCCGCCGAGTCTTGGACTGGGGCAGTAATGAGGCGAGGGAGTTTGAAACAGTTCTTACGTCTCTCATTTGTTTCTCCATGAGGGGGTCAAATCGCCGCGCCCAATCTCCGAGAAAGATGCGTAGCGAAAACCGATGGTTACTCAGTGGCGCTCGCGCGGTTAGCTGCTAACGGCGCAAGGCTGCTGAGATGAAAGTTGAAAGCGCAGACGAATGAGGTTCGGGAGTAGAAACTCCCGCCCCACATCTATACAGACTGAAAGAATGATTATGCGCAGGGCTACTATACTTAGAGCCAAAAGTTGACGAGCAATTTATCGCCGTTGATTGTGGGCGATGCTGACTTGGTTGTGCCAAGCATGAATTCCGAGCGAGAGCAGTACAGCTTGCACCCCCTTGAACTGTGCCAGATATTAACTCTAACTTGTCCGACCTGCAAGAGACCGTGCCATTTTTCAACCGCGCGGTCGGCGCGCTTGTCAGGCACAGCGCCGCATGTTGAACGCCGCCCACCTGAACGGCCATGCTCACCGGCAGGCGTTCAACAGGATCACCACTTCGTCCGACTCTGAATCCGCCACTGCGACATCGGCGAGATTGTCACCGTTGAAGTCGCCAACCGCGCCGCCACGCAGATTCTTTCCCGCCGTTAAGCGCGGCAGGGCTTTGAAGTCGTCGCGCCGGTCGCCTAAGAGCACCATCAACTCGCCGGTGCTTGTGCCAGTGACGACCAGATCGGCCACGGCGTCGCCGTTCAGATCGCCGACAGCCAGACCGTAAGGGCGCGCGGGCGCGGCGAAATTGCGCGCGCCGCTGAAGCCGCCCTGCCCGTCGCCGAGCAGCCGCGTCAGACCGTGTGAGCCGTAGTCGGTCGTCAACAGGTCGAACTGGCCGTCGCCATTAAAGTCGCCGAGGGCGAGCGTGGTCGGGTTGACGCCAACCGTGTAATTGACCGGCGCAGTGAAGCCGCCTAGCCCATCGCCCATGATCACGGACACGTCGCTCGAATGCTGATTGGCGGTTGCCACATCGAGTTTGCCGTCACCATTGAAATCGGCGGCGACCAACCAGAAGGGGCGCTCGCCAACCAGATAATTCTTGTGCACGCCGAATGCGCCCGTGCCGTCGCCGAGATAGACAGCGATGCTGTTGTTTGTGTCATTGGCCGTCGCCAGATCGATATGACCGTCGCGGTTGAAGTCGGCGGCGATGATGGCGCGCGCTGTTCTCTCCGCAGCGAGCTTGATGGGTTTACCGAAGCCGCTGTGCCCGTCATTGAGCAGCACTGCGATGTTCACATCTTTGGGACTGATGGTCGCCAAATCCATCTTGCCATCGCCGTTGAAATCCCCCGCCGTGAGCGCGACGCCTTCCTCACCCGCGGGGAAACTGACCGGCTGCCCGAACTTCCCTTTCCCGTCACCGAGCATGAGCGACACACTCTTGGCGACGGGCGCGGCCAAGTCAGCTTTACCGTCGCCGTTGAAGTCGCCAACTACGATGCCGGCCGCGCCGCCGATCTGGAACGTGTCGGGCGCGGCGAAGTTGCCCTTGCCATCTCCCAGCAAACTAAAAATTGATTCGCCGCTCGACGCCGCTAAGTCTTCGTTGCCGTCGGCATTGAAGTCCGCGACAGCGACGGACGAGAGTTGAGTCTCCGCGCCCGGCAGAGTGATCTGCGCCGGCGTCAGTTCACCGACTGCGTTCGAGAGCATGATGCTCACAACGCCACTCAAGCCGTCCACGAGAGCAAAGTCAGCCCGGCCGTCCTTGTTAAAATCTCCCTGCGCGCCATAGAGGGGCGCGATGGGCGCGCTAAAACTCCGGGCCGCGCCGAGCACGCCTTTCGCACCACCGAGGATGAGCGTCAGATTGTTCGTCCCGTAGTTAAGCACGGCGAAGTCGCGGCGGCGGTCGGCATTAAAATCACCTGCAACCAAGGCGAGCGGTCGCTTACCGGCGGCATAGCGCACCGCCGCCGCAAAACGCCCCGCGCCCACGCCTGTCAGCACATACAGATCGCCCGACCTGGCATTGGCCACCACCAGATCAGGCTTGCCGTCGGCGTTAACATCATCGGCCACAACCGCGAACGGCTCGCCGCCGACGCGCAACGTGGTAGCGGCGGCGAAGTCGCCGCTACCACTGCCCAGCAGCACCGACACAGTGTCGGCCTTTGAGTTTGCTGTGACAAGATCGAGCTTACCATCGCCATTGAAATCGCCCGCCGCGAGCGCGACGGGGCCAGCGCCGACCGGCGCGGCGGCTGTCGTTGTGAAGTGCCCTTGCCCATCGCCGAGCAGGAGCGAGACGTTGTTCGAGCCGTAGTTTGCGACGGCGATATCCAAGAGTTTGTCGGCGTTGAAGTCGCCGATGGCGACGGCGCGCGGACTCTGGCCCACACCGATGCTTGGCGCGGCAGTGAAATCACTCTTACCGTCACCCCAATAAACCGAGATGTTGTCCGAGCCGCTGTTGGCCACGACCAGATCGCGCCGCCCGTCGCGATTGAGATCATCGGCCGCGACGGAGACTGGGAGGCGGCCCGTCTTCAACTTGTGCTCGACGCGCAACGCGGCCGCAGCGCAAGGGGCAGATGCATGTTGGCTGCCGGCAGCATGCGGCGTGCGCACGGCAATTAGAACTGCGGCGATTAATATCGAGGGTAGAAACTTCCTCACTTGATTACCTTTCTTATCAGCCCGAACTCGAACGAAGCGATCCATGAGCGCTGAATAAACGAACCGTTGCGGGGCTAACAAGGGCGCGTACCTTAAGAGTAGCGGCTTCAGGTAGTAGTGACAACCGAGCGGCAGTATGACTCGCGTTATTCATGCCTCGAAGCAATTTATGCTGACTGAGTTGTGCAACTGTCTGCACCTATTGTCTGTCGGTATATGGAAGCAGCCCACAATTATTTTTCTGGCTGCCGCCGACATTTGACAACCTCCAAAGCCTGCGTTAGTGTCCCCTCGCTCGTCTTGTTGTAGATAGGGCTGGACTAATTCCGGCGCGCCCATCCTTTTCGCAACGTTACAACCCGAACATTTGTGAAGCCGCCGCAGGCTTTACCTGTAACCCCTCGCTTACACGCGATGAAAGGACTTGAACATGCGTAATCCCCTTCGCTGGACGTTGCTTGGCGTCCTGCTGGTTGCTGTGTGCGTCTTGACTGTCAACTTTAGTCCGGCGGTCTCTAGTCAGAGTATCCGCAAAGGCGGCACCGGTAACGGTAAAACAGCTAAAGCGCCACTCCCCGCGCTGGAAAATTTCGACATCCGAGATCGGTCGGCAAACGCTATTGACGCGGCCGCCGCAAATCAAAAACAGAATGGCAAGACGCTGGTGGTGGAGCGCGCGAAAGCGCGGCCACTAACTCAGGCGCAGCTCGAAACGGCGGCGGCACTGGCGCAGACGATGCGGGCCGGAGAGGCTGGCTTGGCCGGGCGCGTGTCGGGTTTGAAAGTTGAATACAACGAGATGCTGCACGTGCCCGAGTTGGTCAGCGTCAATGGCGCGGGCGCGCTCTCGGCCGCCAGCCCTTTGGCCAACGCTGAGGCGCACGAAGCAACACTCCGCGCGTTCCTCAACGAGAATACGCAACTTTACGGCTTGACCTCGACGCAAGCAGCGCAACTCACCAAAGTTTCTGATTACACCAACCCGGCGGGCAACCTCTCGTTCGTCGAGTTACAGCAAGAGATCAATGACATCCCTGTGTTTCAGGGCTACGTGCGCGGCGTCATGGCGACCGACGGCCGCCTCGTCCGCACGACGGGCTTGCTCGCGCCGGTTGTAAACGCGGGCGCGCTCCCGACCACACCGGCGCTGAGCGCAACGGAAGGCGTAGCCGCAGGCGCGGCCGGGATCAACGTCCAACTCGACGCGAGCAATCTGAGCGTGTTGGACAGGGCCATTAATGGCCGCGCACAGGTTGTGTCGCGCGGGCCGTTCGACGAAGACACGAAGATCGAGTTGGTCTATTTCCCGCTCGCGCCCGGTCATCTCGTCTTGGCCTATTCGATGACCTTGTGGCAACCGGTCAACGCCTACTACGTGCTCGTGGACGCGCAGACGGGCACGCTCCTGTGGCGCAAGAACATCACGCAGGATCAGGCACAGCCGGTTACTTACAACATCTACAACGATGACAGCCCGACCCCCAGTTCGCCGACGACGCTCAGCGCGCCCGGCGCGACGCTGCCACCGGGCATCGCGCGCACGGATGTGACGGAGGTGAGCGAAAATGCGGCCGACAACACGGGCTGGATTCCCGATGGTGCGGGCAACGCCGTCACCACCGGCAACAACGTGGATGCCGGCTTGGACATAGTAACCCCGAACGGCATTGACCCAACCGGGCGCGCTACTGCGACGGGGCGCGTCTTCAGCTTCCCGTACATCCCCGACGGCGCGACCGATCCGACCGGCTCCAGTGCGCCGACGGATACGAACTACCGCATGGGCATCGTCACAAACATCTTCTTCTGGACGAACCGCTATCACGACCGCCTCTATGATCTCGGCTTCACCGAAGCGGCGCGCAATTTCCAAACCGACAACTTCGGGCGCGGCGGTCTCGGCAACGATTTCGTCCGCGCCGAAGCGCAGGACTCGTCGGGCACGAACAACGCCAACTTCTCGACCCCAGCCGATGGCTCGCTGCCGCGCATGCAGATGTACATCTTCACCACTTCGCCGGTTAATCGTGACGGCGACGTTGATCAGGATGTCAACCAGCACGAGTTGACGCACGGTGTCTCGAACCGTCTGCACGCTAACGCGACCGGTCTCGGCTCTACTTCGGCAGGCGGCATGGGCGAAGGCTGGTCTGACTTCTATGCCATCTCGCTCTTATCCAGCGTTAACGGCACAGACACCGGCGCAGGCATCTACGCCTACGGCGGCTACGTCACCAAGAACTACTATTACGGCATCCGTCGTTTCCCTTACGCCGTTCGAGCGAACGTCGGCGCAAACGGCAAGCCCCATAACCCACTGACTTTCGCTGACATCGATCCGACGCAGATCAACCTGAGCGACGGCGCGAACCCGCCCGCCTTCGTCGGCACGGCCAATGAAGTGCATAACGCTGGTGAACTGTGGTGTTCGACACTATTGGAAGTGCGGCAGCGCTTGATCGCGCGGCTCGGCTTCCCGGCTGGCAATCAACGCACCTTGCAAGTCGTGACCGACGGCATGAAACTCGACCCCGTCAATCCGACTCAGCTTGACGGGCGCAATTCGCTTCTGGCCGCCGACTGCGCGGGCTTCGCCGGTGCAGACGAACTCGATATCTGGGACGCCTTCAAGACGCGCGGCATGGGCTTCCGCGCGGGCTTTCAATTGGGCGGGGATGGCAAGAGCCATGTCCTCGAAAACTTCGACGGCCCGAACCTGACGCTCGGCACGGTCACAGCGACCGAGACTAGCGGCAACGGCAATGGTCAGTTTGATCCGGGCGAGACTGTCTCGCTCTCGGTCCCACTCTCGAACACGCTCTGCGCCACCAGCGGGGTGAATGTAACCGCCACCCTCTCGCCCGGCTTCGGCTCGACCAACTACGGCACGATTGCCCCCAGCACGAACGCGACACAACAGATCCCCTTCACCATCCCGACCGATACCGCTTGCGGCAGCGCGATCCCGATCACCATCACCGTCAACAGCGCCACCCTCGGCCCGATCACTTACGACTACGCCCTACCCATCGGGCGCGGCGCTGCGCTCAGTTCCTATGAGAACTTCGACGGCGTGACTGCGCCGGCTCTGCCCAGCGGGTGGACAACGTCGCACGTCGGTGCGGGTCTCGGCTGGGTCACCTCGGCCGCTAATCCGGACACCTTGCCCAACGCGGCCTCGACAGGCGATCAGGCGAATGAAGGCACGAACTATCTGCTCTCGCCGCCCATTCCGGTCAACACCGCGCTCGGGCAGTTGAGCTTTAGAAATCTGTACAACCTCGAAAGCGGATTCGATTCCATGAGCTTGCAGATCAAGATCGGCTCGGGCCCCTTCCAAGACATCATCGCCGCGGGCGGCAGCTTCGTCTCCGGCGGTTACAACAGCAACATCGGCTGGACAGGCTTATCCGGCGGCACGACGTCCGCGCCCACTTACATCACGACGGCGGTCAATCTGCCGGCGGCCGCCAACGGTCAGTTTGTGCAGTTGCGTTGGAGCGTCCACAGCGATGCCAATACGATTGCGGCCGGCGCAGCGGGTGCGAGCATCGACACGATCCAACTCTCGACCACCGCGCAACCATGCGCGTCCTTCGGCGTGACCACCGTCGCGCTCAGTGGCCGTGTGACGGACAGTGCGGCGAATGGTCTGGGCGGCATTCAGATCACGTTGAGCGGCACGACTAACGTGTCCACCATCACTGACAGCAACGGCAACTACTCGTTTGCGGGTCTCGTCTCCGGCGGCAACTATACCGTCACGCCGACGACGCCCGGACTTGAGTACACGCCGCCGAGTCAGGTCTTCAACAATCTGACGACGAACGTCACGAATGCCAACTTCGTCGCCATCCCTGTGGCCGGCATCGGCGGGCGCGTCACTACGCCCAATGGCGCGCAAGGAATTGACGGCATCACCATCACGCTCTCCGGCTCGTCGGCGGCGGCGACCACCACGGCCGGCGGCGGCTTCTACTCGTTCAGTCCGTTGACGCGACATGGCAACTACACGGTGACGCCTTCGGGCGGCAACAACAACTTCGCGCCGCCGAGCCGCACCTTCAACGACTTGAACAGCGCCGTCACCAACGCGAACTTCGTCGCCTTAGAGACGGTGGGCGCAGCACCGACGCCGACGCCGCCCAACGCTAAGGTGGGGCAAGTGCTGATCACTGAATACCGCGCCTCCGGCGGCAACGGCACGACGCTCAACACGAGCGACGAGTACATCGAGTTGTACAACAACACGGACGCGCCGATTAGCATTGGCGGTTATCAAGTCGCGGTCTTCTTTGGCGGCGGCGACGCCACGCTGACCTTGCCTAACCCCACCGTGATCCCACGGCGCGGTCATTACCTGATCGTCGGTAACGCCTACAGTTTGGCCAGCTACGCTACGGCCAACATCACGGTCACGACCGCCAACTTCATCGCGGAGAATTCGGGCACAGGCTTGCTCGATCCCGCGACCGGCGGCTTTATCGACTCGCTTGGGTTTGTCAACCAGTCCGGCTCTCTGCCGTACATTGAGGGCGTCGGGCTGACGCGCACCGGCACGAAGCCCGCGATTCAGTACGCCTACATACGGAAGATCAACCCGTTGACGACCTTCCCGCAGGACACGGATAACAACGCGGCCGACTTCCAGTTGGTCTCTGTCACCGGCGCAGTTTTCCCGGCGACAGGCGGAGGGCCGACTGTGCCGTCCGTCCTCGGCGCGCCGGGGCCTGAGAATACGGCCAGTCCGGTCGAGCGCAGCGTCTTTGACATGGCGTCGCCGGTCGATCCGACGAATCCGAGCACAGGCGGCGAGAACCGCAAGCGCTTCCTGACTTGTGGTGTTGACCCGGCCGCGCCGGCTTGTCCGCAAGACCCGACCACCTCGGCGCTCGGCTATCTGAGCATCCGGCGTAAGGTCACTAACAACTCTGGGGTGGCGGTTACACGCCTGCGCTTCCGCATCGTGGACATCACCACAGCCGGCAGTCCGGGCGCAGGTGCGGGCCAAGCCGACTTGCGCGCGCTCTCGTCCAGCACGATCAGCGTGCTGATCAACGGCACACCGACGACGATTGAGGGGACGACATTGGAGCAGCCGCCCACGCAAAGCTTAGGCGGCGGCCTCAACTCAAGCATGAACGTCGGCGCGATCACGCTCGGCACGCCGCTCGCGAACGGTGCGAGCGTGAACGTGCAATTCATGCTCGGCGTCCAACAGAGCGGCAACTTCCGCTTCTTTGTCACCGTCGACGCTTTACCCTAACCGCCCTAACCGCTAAGTGACCGGGTCAGCGCCTGCCAACAAACGCATGTGCTGACCCGGTCGCTGGTCTTAACCGCCGGGGGTGCAATGACTCATGTTGCGCCCCCGCACCTTTTATTGCTTATGCCACAGCTACACACAGCGCAACGCTGGCGGCTCTTGACCGCCCTCGCCTGCACACTCTGTCTGCTCGGTACGCTGGCCGGGCAGGAAATAACGCAGCCGCCGCAGGAGCAAGGCCACTTTCGGCAACCCGAACTGGTCGAACTCGTCAAGCTCGATAAGACGATCAAGCTGGACATACGCTATGCGACCGCCAACAACTTTGTCGGCCGCCCCGTCTACACAGAGGCGCGCGCCTTCTTGCAGAAGCCGGCCGCCCGTGCGCTCGTGCGCGTGAGCAAGCGCGTGCGCAAGCAGGGCTACGGCCTGGTCGTCTTTGATGGCTATCGCCCGTGGGCGGTGACAAAGATTTTCTGGGATGTGACGCCGGCTGATAAGAAAGAGTTTGTCGCCGATCCCAGTCAAGGCTCACGCCACAATCGCGGCTGCGCCGTCGATCTCTCGCTCTATGATCTCAAGACCGGGCGCGAGGTCGAGATGCCGTCGGGCTATGACGAGATGACCGAGCGCGCCTACGTCTCTTATCAGGGCGGCCCAACGGAAGCGCGCCAGCGCCGCACCATCCTGCGCACCGCAATGGAGGCTGAAGGCTTCGCCGTCTACACCTCCGAATGGTGGCACTACGACTACAAGGACTGGCACGCCTATCCGATCCTCAATCTTAGTTTCGCCGAGTTGGCCCAGAGTCCGGACAACAGGCCCAAGCCCAAGCGGGCCGGACGCAAGTGACGGCGCTGATGCGTGTGTTAGCCGACGTGTGCTTTCTCTAACACGATCATGCTACCTGCCTGCTCAGCTTTACGGTAACGACCCGTGCCCAAAGTCTCATCCACCAACGCCTGCACGCCTGGGTAATAAGCCGCGTAATCGTGGAACGCCACCAGTCCAGCAGACACAAGCCAACGCTCGAATTGCAAGAAGTCGCGCGCCACATTCTCGTAGTCGTGCAAGCCGTCGATGAACAGCAGGCTGATGGGGTCGTGCCAGTCAACTTCGGTCGAGCGTTGCTGAATGATCTCGATCAAGTCGGTCAGCCCTGCGGCGGCGATGTTGGCTTTGAAGCGCGCGAGCGTCGGCGAGCCTTGCTGGATGCCTTGGTCGCACGCGCCGACCTGCCCCTCATGCGGATCGATGGCGTAGATGCTGGCTTGTGGATCATGTACGCGCGCGACGCTGCCGAGCACGACCGTCGAGCGCCCGCAATAGCTACCGACTTCGACGATGCGGCGCGGTGCGGGTAAAGCGGTCAGGGCGTGGGCCGCAGCCGCGATCAGCAGATCGGCTTCTTCATCTTCGAGCCAGCCTTCGATGGGTCGCATCCGCGCGAGAATGGGCCAGACGCGCAATAGCGGCGCATGGCTTTGATTGTGCGACATAAGCTCTTCAGACATCGGCGGTGGTTGATTTCCGCAACACGATCAGGCTGCCCGCCTGTCGTACCTTGCGATACTGCCTAGTGCTCAGCAGCTCATTGACGAAGGTCTGCACGCCCGGATAGTAGGGCGCGTAATCGTGAAAGGCGACGAAGCCGCCCGCAACGACATGTTCGTCGAAGCGGAAGAAATCGCGCGCGACATTCGCGTAATCATGCAAGCCGTCAACGAGCAGTAGCGCTAACGCTTGCGACCATTCGATCTCGGCGGTCGTACTTTGCACCACCTCGACCAACTCTTTGAGACCGGCGGCGGCGATATTCCGCCGGAAGCGTTCAAGGGTCGGGCCGCGCTGTTGCAGCCCAGCGTCGAGCGCGCCGACGCGCCCGTCATGTGGATCGATGGCGTGGATTCGTGTCGCCGCCGCAAGTTGCTGCGCCACGCGGCCCATGACGACGGTTGCGCGGCCGCAATAGCTGCCGACCTCGACGATTGTGTGCGGCGCGGGCAGGGTCGTTAGCGCACGGGCCGTTGTGGCGATTAGCAGGTCGGCCTCTTCGTCTTCGAGCCAGCCCTCGATCTGGCGCATCTGCTGAATGATTGGCCACGTTAACAATAGCGCGGAACTGTTGACGGAACTGGCGGGTGCTGCTTGCTCTGCGCCGGGGCTGGCGAGGCGCTCGTAGTGATTCGACTGCGTGCGTATGTGTCTGCGCAGCGCGTCGTCGTAACGACGGGGCACGGGATGCACCCAGAACACATCTGCGCGGGCACGCGCGGCGTTGAGTTGCGCGACGGTGTAGGGCTGACGATATTTCACCAGCTCGTAGCTGCAAGGATTCGCGGCCACCTCGTAGCCGAGCAGTGCGACGAGCGTCGGCAGAATGATCTCTTCAGTCGCCCAGATGCGACTCTGAGTCAAAATTTCCTTTAGCTGCTCATCGGTCGCAAAGAGCTTGACGAGCGAGCGCGCCGCGTCGTGCGTGAAGACCGTCGAAGGCCAGAACGTCCAGTGGACGAACTTCTCTTCGCCGCGTGCGAAGCGCCGCAGGAACGGCCGCCATAACTCAACCTCGCGCCAAGCCTGTACGGCTGGCGGCACGCGCGTGTGCGCGCCTTGCACGCTGGGCGAGTTGCCGAGCAAACCGACGTTTGGGCGCAGCGCGGCCACGATGTGTTGCGAGTAGCCGGGGCGCATGGCCATCTGATCCGAATCGACGATGGTGAGCGTGTCGAACGTAAAATTGTCGAGCGCGTGGCGCATGCAGTCGAGCGCAAAGTCGTGCAGCCAGCCCCAGCGCATCGGGCGCGGCGCGGGATGCAACGTCGCGCCGTAGCGCGCGAATGGGAAGCCGTGATTCAGAAGCGCCTGATTCTGCCCGCCGTTGTAGAGCAGGATGACGGAATCGGGATCGTGATAACGCAGATTGCGCACGAGATCGACCACACACTCCTGACTCTCGTGGACGAGACAGGCAAAGACGTTGCGCACCGGCCGCGCCGGCGATACAGACAAAGTATTAGGTATAGATCGCGCGCTCACTTTGCGCACGTCTGCTTGTGCGTTTGGCAAGATAGTTGTCGTGCCCTGCTCGTTGCCCGCCGCGCTGACCTTGCCCTCGTGCTCCGGCGCGTAGAGCGGCCAATCGCGGCCGAACAGTTCTCTGAGTTGCTCGACCGGGTACGACGACCAATAAGCGTGCCCGGTCTGCTTCGGACTGACGTTGTGCGCGTGGATGATGCCGACGTGAAAGGTTGAATCAGGCAGCACCGTCATCTGTTCCGCTTGGCCCGCCCAGACGAAGCGCGCATCTTCGCCCACGTTTACGCCCGCGAAGCGATGCGCCGCCCAGAACTCGCGCCGGTAACAGAGCGTGCTGCCGGACAACCACAGCCTTTGACTGGCGGGATACGCATACTGCCAACCACGCCCGTCCCGCACGTCATAAAACAGCAGACGATTGATGCCGCACACCTGCGCGTTTGTGCGCAAAAGGGCCTCAACCTGATAACTCAATCTATGCGGCGCGTGCCAATCGTCATCATCCCAGTGTGCGATGATCTCGCCACGCGCTTGCTCGCACGCCAGATTCCGCTTCGCCCCAACCGTCAACCGTTCACGCAAACGTACATAACGGATGCGCTCGTCGCGTGGCAATAGATCACTAACCGCTTCGTCGCCATCGTCAACGATCAACAGCTCGCAGTGCGCATAATCCTGCCGCAGAAAATACTCAACCGCCAACGCGACAAACGCGCGCCGGTTCGCCGTCGGCATAATGCAGGAGATAAGAGGATATACAGCTTCGCTCATCGCATGGAGCAAGGGCTAAACATTCTTCAAGCCCGTACTGAATTGGGCCAACAACCCCAGATACTCGCGCAGCTTGACGACGCGCAGAGTGTCGAGCGTACCGGGGCCGCCAAGGGCAACGGCAGGCTCAAAGCCATAGCATTCATCGTATTCAAGCTCACCCAATTTTTTCACGGCGCGGCGGTGCAGCGGGCGGTCGAGTACTTCATCGAGGTATTCGTCACGCGTAATCAAGGAATTAAAGTAGATGTCGATCCGATCCGTCTGGAAAGCGATCCCCTCGAACACGACATGCAGGTAATGAAGCCCCTGTTGGTTCCACAAGAGCAAGTCGCCAAAGCTGGTACGACCAATAACCAGATGACCGGCCGCCGGGTCGAGCCAATCCGCGAGCACGTCGGCCAACTCGGCCGGATTGACCAGCCAGAGCAACCCATCGTCGTAACTGCACCAGCCGGTCTCCTGCCACTCTTCCAGCAATGCGGCGGGTAATCTGTCCTGATATTCCCGTAAGCTTTCCGCCGTTGCCGGCCGGCATTTTCGACCCGCGCCGAACTTTTTTTTGAACTCTGTAAATTGACTCATGAGCGTTACCGCCTCCGCCGCCACTTCTTCTTGAATAGCGCGCCACAGATTTAGGGCACAGTCGTCATCTGTATAGACACGTTCATCTTCAGAAACTTCTTACTCTTCAACGCTGCCACAGCCGCATCGAGCTTTGGCACCTCCCGCGGCCACTGCGCGCCAATGGAAGAGTTGATATTGGTATCACCCAGCTTGGTGATGCCTTTGTAATCGCCGCCCGCGACCTGATCCGGATCGTGCAGCGCCGCCTTGCCTTTCATGAACGCGGCCACGTTCGCCTCGGCCTGCGCTTGCGTCATCCCCGGTTTAGCCAACTCGATACCGAGCAAGCGCGTCTTCTCAAGCTGCCGGAAGGCGCGCTGCTCTTTGGCGCTCAACGGATGGCGGCCCGATTTCGTCGGCGATGCAGCCTTGCGGGCCAGATATGCCGAGCGATTAGACGACCAGTCAGCCACGCTCAGCTTATTCAATCCTGCCTCTTGGCCTTTGAGCTGGCTCCAGTATTCGCCCGCATTGTACTGCTGGCGGCGGTTGAAGTTGAGGTCAACTTTCGGCATGCCGATGAGTAGGAGCACCGGCGCGCCATCAAGCGCCGGGTTGATGATGGCCTTCACGTGATCCGTCTCCTGCGTTTCAGTGCCGCTGTCTTTGACCACCGTTAATTCGGACAGCTTGTACTTGGTCTTAATCGCGGGCAGTTTCTTCTTGGCCTTATCCGGCGGCAGATCGGGATCGTTCAGCGCTTGATTCGCCTCTGCGACAGCCTTGGTCAAATCTTGCTGCTTCTGCGCATCGGTGCGCTCATCGGGCTTACCGTCCTTGTCCTTCTTCTTGCCGGTTAGTTTGGCGAACAGTTTCTTAACCAGCGCAATGATCTTGCCGATGGCCTTGTCAATCGCTTTATCAACTGCGCCCTGTATCTTGTTGATGGTCTCTTTGATCTTCTTGCTGATGCCGCCGAGACCGATCAAGTTCGCGAGGAAGCCGATGACGAGCGGGATGGCGTTGGCGAGTGAGCGTTCGATCCACGCGGCCGCGCCGCCGATGGCCCCTTGCGCGATGGCGGAGACTGAGTTGATGACCGCCTCGACGAAGGCCATGATCTGGCTGGCGCGCTCGATCAGGAACATGACCGTGTTGTAGATGGCCAAGACGGCCTGCACGATTGCGCCCGCCGGGTTGAACATCGAGAGCAGTTTGATGGTCGCTTGCTTGATGATGGTGGTGATGATCCAGTCCTGAATCGCGTCGATCACCATCGCCTTCAGGTTCGACAAGTCCTCCTTGATCTTTTCCCAGAGCGCGGCGGGGCCGCCGGAGATGAGCGCGCGCACATACTCGACGGCCTTCTCGATAATTGTGACGGCGGTCGGGCCTAGCAGCTTGACGGCCTTGGCGCGCATCCGCTCGTAGGTCAGGCCCAAAACGCTCAGCACCAACTTCAAGATCGAGGGCAGGCTGGGCAGCCCCGCCGGAATCTCTATGCCCGCTTCGGTCAGCGCGCCAAAGAGCCACTTCATGAAGCCGGCTTTTAAGTGCGTCCAGATGTTGCCGACGAACTGGCTAATGCCCTGTTTGATCGCCGCGATTAGATTGCCGAGGAAGCCGATGGGGTCGGCGAGGATGAGCTTGATGGTGTCCGCGCCCTTCTTCAGAAGCGCCATCAGCTTGTCCTTGAACTCCATCAATATCTTGATTATTTCGCCGAGTTTTTCGGCGAACTGTTGCACCAGCCCCTTGTTCGAATCCTGTATCTCCTTGAGCGCCGCATCGGCCTTGTCCATCGCCTCCTTGTACTTTTGCGCCAGCGCCTGCGCGAGTTGATTCTTCTTATCCTCGATCCCGCGCTCAAGCTCCGCGAACTGATCCGCCACCTTCTTCTGCGCCGCCTCGCCGACCGAGCGCAGCTTCGGCGAGAGCGTCGCCACATAAGCCTTGATCTCGGCCTGTCCGGCGGCGACGAGCGCCTTCGCCTCGCGCAGCCGCGTCTCGACCAGATTGGCCACGCGCACGACGACCTTGTCCATCGCGCTCGTGAAGAGGTTTTTGCCTTCGACATAGAAGGCGTTGACCTCGTCGGGCAGCCCCATGAACTGATCCTTAATCCAACGAGCGGGGCCCACCACGGGGATTGACAGGTAGCGTTCGAGTTTGTACTTGAAGATGCGGTCTTCGACGTAAGCCTTCATCGCGTTGAGGGCCGCGTCCGTGCCGCTGTCGAAGATCGTGTTGACCTCGGTCTCCAAACCGTTGAGTTTTGCCTCGACCTGCTGCTTCGTCTTGTTGAAGATGCCCTCGATGCGATCCGTGACTTGCTGGCGCTCCTGTTCGTCCTTCTTCTTCGCATCTTCCTGTTTTGATGAAACGCCCGCCTTCGATTTCGCTTTCGCGCCGAGCATCCCAGCCGCACCTGTCTTGGCCGCAGCCTTGGCCTGCGCGACCGACGTGTTCAAGGCCGCCTTTTCACCCGCCCGGAACTTATTCGGCGCGGTGTCCGCCTGTTTGGCGACTTGATCCTTGGCCGACAGCACGGCGCTGAAACGCGGATCGTTCGCCTTCTTCAATTGATCGGGCGTCACCTCTGCGTCCTTCATCGCCGCTTCCGTGTCCTGCTTCGAGTCTTGCAGCGACACGTCCGCGTCGGGCTTCGCCTGCGGCATTCCTTCGGCGGCGTTCACATCCGGCGCGGGCGGTTGCGGTTCACCCGGAATCGGTGTGACGGGCTTGGCCTGCACGCCGCCCTCGTTTGGCGCTTGCTTGGTGGCGGTCGCGGTGTCGCCCGTCGCGTCCTGCTTCTGCTGCGCGACGTTGCCTTTGAGCGAGCCTTTCATCGCGCCCGCATCGCCGCCCTTCATAAACTTCTCTGTGTCGCCGAGCGTCTTCGGCAGCGCTTTCTGAATCTCTGCGCGCAGCAAAGCGAGGAAGCTCGTTGGCTCAGGCTTCTTCGTCTTCGCGTCTTTGATCTTATCGACCTGATTGGCTTGCGCGCCGGCGCGCTTTTCGTTGGCGGGGCCCTTCGCCGCAGCCTGCGCTTCGGCCGCTTTCTTCGCGGGCGCGGGGTGTTGTTTGACCTTCGCAGTTTTCTGCTTCAGCTCGCCCATCACTTTCACAAAGCGCGGGTCGGCCTCCGGCGGCTGCCGGGGCTTGGGCTTACGCGAAAGTGAACGGAGCGCGATAGGCATGTGACGAGGGATGAAGGATGAGGGATGAGGGATGAAAGAAAGCTTTCAACGTTGAGCAGTTCTATTCATCCCTCATCCCTCATCCCTCATCCCTTTCCTTTCTCACCAACGGTTGTGCGCGCCTACTGCTTGCTGGCGTTGTGCGGGCAGAGGGCAGATCGCGCCCGCCTTTTGATACTCGCGCCGCACGGCCGTTTCCAAGTGGGCTGAAGTCACCGTGCCGCCGTCGGCGAGCGCGAGCGCCGTGGCATGCAACACGGCGTTGCGTATTTGTCCGCCCGCCAACTCGCAGCGTTGCGCCACTTCGTCGAGCAGGTAGCCATCAATCAAATGGCGCACGGGCAAGTGCATGTGCCAGATGCACAGCCGCGCGGGCGCATCGGGCGGCGTGAAGTTGACGACCACATCCATGCGGCGCTGGAAGGCGTTATCGATGCGGTCGCCCGCGTTGGTGGTGACGAGCAGGATGCCTTCGAAATTTTCCAGCCGTTGCAACAGGTAGTTGGTTTCGAGATTCGCATAACGGTCGTTGGCATTAGAGACATCGGTGCGTTGCGTCAAGAGCGCGTCGCCCTCGTCGAGCAGCAGGACGACATCGAGTTCTTCGGCGAGCGCGAAGACGCGATTGAGATTCTTCTCTGTCTCGCCGATATATTTGTTGACGACTGTTGAGAGATCGAGCCGGTAGAGATCGAGTTGCAGAGCGGCCGCAAGCAGACGGGCAGCGAGCGTCTTGCCCGTGCCGCTCGCCCCGCTGAACAGAGCACGCACGCCTCGGTTCAACTGCCCGCCCAACATGCGGCCCACCTGTCCGGGCAGACGCTCACGATTGCGACAACGGCTCTCTAGGTTGCGCAACTCGGCTTGCGTCTCATCGCTCACGGACAGATGACTCCAATCACCCAACGTCTCGACGCGCACGGCCAAAGTGTCGAGCGCCTGCCGGTGCAGCGCCCGACTCGCCTGTTGCACGTCCGCGACCGTGACCCGCGCGCGCCCGGCGAGACCCGCGTAGGCGCGCGCCAGTTGGGCCGCACGCTGTATGTTGCCTGTGGTCAGCCGAAAGCGCGCACTGATCTCTGTCAGCCCCGCTTCATCGCAGGCCTCTGGCGCGCTCAGACTCTGCGCCCAGAGCGAGCGCCGCGCGGCCGGGTCGGGCAACTCAAGTGTGAACGTGAGTGCGCGCGCGAGCGGTTCGCCGCAGACCCCGCCCTGTTTGCCGAGCACAACCGCGAGCGGCCCCACTTGGCCCGCGAGCGCTGGCAACTCAAACGATTCGCCGGGCGCAACGTCGAGCACGAAGCAAGGCAGCGCATTGAGCGCGACGGCCAACGCGCCCGTCACGAGCCAGCGTTCGTCCGTCGGCGCAGGGCAGTCCGAGAGTTCAAGCAGGCCGCGCCCCAACTCACGCGCGATTGCGCCCGCGAGCGTGCGCCGGCCGTTGCGGCGCGGCCCGCGTATGATGAAGCCTTCGGTTGCGCCTTCACTGAGCAGCGCGGGTAGATGTTCAAGCTGCGCTCTGAGTTCGTCCGATAGGACGAGCGCGGCAAGCTGCGCCAATTCTTCCGGTGCTCGATAACGCAAGCCCGCGCCCAGTTCATCCTGCGCCTCGCCACGCAGTACATCCCACAACGCGGACGGCACTTCGCAAGCCCATTCGGCGCGCGGTACATCCGCACCTTGCCAACGCACCAACCCGAGCGCATGTAAGCGGCGTAACTGGGCGCGCACCTCCGTGCAGTCTGCGGACGCACGCCACCAAGCGCTCAGCAGCCCCATCGTCGGGCGCCGTTGCCCCGCACTCTGCACCGCTTCAAATAACAACCCGAAGCGCGCGTCCTCTTCGATCAATCCACACGCCATCAGCAGCATCAGCGCGTCGTGGTTGAGGTCGTATGCGGCCCGCAACGCACTGAGCGGCAGGTGCACCGTCGCAGTCTGTGCCCAAGTTACGAGTGCGTCCTGCCACCAACGATCAAGTTCTTCATCGGTGAGTTCGTCCGGTCTGTATGTCGCCCACTCTTCTTCGTAGCCGGCGAGGAACGGGAACTGCTCCAACGCATCCGCGCGCGTGCCGTATGTCTCCGCGACCTGTGTGCAGATGTGCGCCGCGGCCGCCAGGCAGTAGAACTTGAAGTGCGCGGCCGGTGTGCGCGGCAACTCGTCGAATGGCACGGGCGTCATTCCTCTTCCCCCTCTCGCAGTCGGTTAATCGAAATGAAACGCGACGAAGCGCCCGGCCGCGGGCACCCAACCGGGGTCGCGATCCAAACCCGCCAACCGAATTGCGACCGGTAGCTCGCCGAGCGACATGGACACGTCCAGATGCGTGCTCGTCAACGTCACGCGCGCCGGTAACACGCAGAGTTGTCGCACAGTCGCGCGCGTGTTGCGCTGACCGAGCGCATGGCGCAGGCGCACGTGCACATAAGCCGTCAGACGTTCAAACCAACGCGCACACGGCGTGCGCCCGCGTAGATGTAAACCCTCCGGTGCGGCGGCCAAAGCGACTTCGGAATGCAGCGCGTATGCTTGCATCTCGGCCGCGAGTTGTTCGGCGAGCGGACGCTCATCGCGCGGCACATCGATGACGAGGAAACTCGCAGCGTGTATGACCTGTAAGCGCTCGCGCACAACGGCCCAGCGCCACGTAGCACCGCGCGGCAGAGGCGCAAGCCATGCGGCGTCCATACGCCACTCGTCGGGTGGCTCAAAGTCCGCGCCCGGCGCAGTGTGCGCGTCACGCCCGGCGAGGCCGGCAAGCAACGACCAGAGGGGATCGTCATGCAGTTGCCGGCCCAACAGACGTTCGCCGAGCAGCGCGATGAAATCCCAGATCGGAAGCGGCAGACCCGGCGCAAGTGGCGCGGTGAAATCGCCGTATAACTCAAGGAACAGACCGAGGTTGATCAAAAAGAAGAGACCGCCGAAGTGCGTCATGACCTCTGCTTCGAGCAGTTGCTCGGCTGGCGCGACCCACGTCTCCGCCAGCGCGCCCGTCTGCGCCTCCGATAATTCCGATAACTCGAATGCTCCATCTACTGCTGCATCAAGCAGTTCGTCTGCCGGCGCAAATTGGAGCGCCAAAGACTCGCTTGCTGCCGCGTCTACTTGCGTATTAGCGCTCATGCTGACATGACTCGCTGCTGCCTCGCCGTCCGCTTCATCAGTTAACGGCAACTCGGTGGCCGCCATCCGGTGTTCCTGCTCAGTCTGCGCAGACGGATGAATCGGCGCGGCCAGCTTTCGCTCTAATTCACCGGGCGCTGAGGGAGTTGAAGCTACATCAGCATCGACAATGGCAGAGTGTGCAGCACCAAACTCCCGGCCGCGTTCAGGCGGACTTGCTTGAGCGAACGTATCCGTCGCCGCTGGACTGGTCACCTCATGTGTAGAGCGGTCGGGCGGCTCGGTTATTGGTTGTGTATGCGCCCGCTGGGCCGGCGCGTACTCCGTGTGTTGTGCACCGCGCGGTCTAATGGGTTGCGCTTGAACCGACACTGCGGCCGTGACCAACCAGCGGCGCACAGCTATAGCGAATGCGTTGGTGCGAACAAGGGCGGGCGCACGTTGCAACATCAGACCGACGCCGAGCAAGGTTTGTTGCTCCGGCGTTAATTGCGCGCCTTGCGTCTCCGGCACGATCTGCCGCCAAGGGGCTGTTGTACGGGCCGGCGTAGCCAAGTGCTCGCTGATTATGTTCGGCCCGGATGCGTGGGCGCTAAAGCCGGTCGTCGTTTTTTGCCAGACCCGGTCGAGCACGGCACTCAATGCGCGCAGCCCGAAGCGTTGGGCAACACCGAGCGCGAGCGCGAGCGCGATCTCAACCGGCAAGGCGCGCACGAAGCGCGCGGACTGCTCTTGGGCGGCTAAGTGCGCCAGCGCGCCGGGCACATATTCCGGCGTGCGCTGCCAAGCGTCGAACAGAACCTGTGTGAACTCGCGCTGCTTGAAGAGCGCTTGCCACCACCAGCAACTTTGCGCGCGCCCCTGGCACCAGTCGGCGGCGAGACAGGCCAACAATTCCGCTTGATCGTTGAAGATGACACTCTCGCTAGCGGCGGGCACGAATCCTTTGATGGGCCGGGCGGCGCGGCTGTAGCAACGCTCGATTGAGTCGGCGCAAGCTTGTGCCCAGCGCTGTGTGGAGTGTGTGGTGTGTGAGGTCAAACCTAATGCACCCGGCAGCGGATCGCGCAGCCGCCGGATGCAGACGATGGCCGTGGGCGGCAGCCCCGTCGGGTGAAGATTCAAATGGGCCAGCACGCTCGTCAGTTGCAGGCGCAGGGCCAGCGCGTCGCGCGCGTCCGTGTGGGCGCGCAACTGCCTGATCTGTATTTCGCCCGGCTCGACCCGCATGTGCTATCTCTCACAGTCAAGCTGTCTAGCGCTGACAGCCCACTACCCTTGCCGCCTGCCAGGCAGCCACAAGCAGGCCCCGCTCCGATTAGCCGGCTGATTTTTCACTCGCACTCTTCTTACTCGTGCTCTTCTTGCTGGCCCGCTTCGGCTGTTCCTTTGGCTCTGCCGCAGCGGCCGCATCGGGGTTGAGCGCCGCGCGCACGGACGCCGGCAAGCCCTCTTTCTTCTTGATGGCCGCACGTAAACTCGGCTCGCCGGTCAGGCCCAGCATGCTCACTTCATGCTTGTCCGGGTCGAGGTCGCGCACGATCTTGCGGACGGCTTCCGCCTCCGTCGGCGCGCTGAGATCGGCTACGCGCAGCAGATGAAAGATAATGAGTGGATCATCCGTGGCCGTCAGCACCGCCACGATCTCATCCATTGCGTCGGCATAATTGCGCCGGAACTCGCGCACCAGATCATCCCAGCAATCATCCGGCTGCGTCAGCGCCATCTCGAAAAACTCCTGCGCCTTTTGAAACTGCGGTGTATTGCCGTGCGTGGCGCGGCGGCGCTCCAGCGCCTGCCTGATAACCTCTCTTTGCAGCATCTGCCGTCACCTCCTGTCTAGCTGGCAAAGGTCAACACTTGCCAGATCACATTGGCGGTCGCGCCGCCGCGATTCGTCAAACGAATAAACACGTCGACGGTCGTCGCGCCGACTAGCTGACGATAAACTATGACCGCGTCCACATTCGACACGCCGCTACCCGTCGAGCTGATGATGGTCAAGAGCGGGAAGTAGATGGTGGTCTTGGTGCTGGGGGCTGCGGCCAACACCAGCGCTTCAACAAACCCGCCGGCCGGAATCACGTTGCTGTTGGTCGCCACGGTTGAGAAGGCGAGCTTTGTGGTGGTGACGGCGTTGTTGTTCAGCTTCGCGGTGGTAACGGCCCCATCGGCCAGCTTTTGTGTCGTCAACACGCCATCGGCCAACTTGATGGCCGTAACTGTTACGTCGGCCAGCTTGGCCCCGGTCACTGCGCCGTCGGCGATCTCGTCTGTGCCAATTTGATCCGCCACGTCGTTGGCGGCCGCGTCGTCCACCGGCGCACCCGGCGAACGCGTGTGCTGATGCCGGCGCAGGCTGTCGCGCATCTGTTGCTGCATGCCGTTCCAGTTTTCGGCGCGGATCAGATCGCCCGGCGTAACTTCTACGTATTCGGGAATATCACTGATAGCCATCTCTCTCCTCCTATCGTCAACGGTAGAACTGGCTGAAATTCCAGCGCACGAAATCGAACCGCGCGTCGGCCTGATAGGGCACGTAGGCCGTCACAAAAATTAAATAAGGACGCGGGGTCGAGCCGTCCAGCACTTGATAGAGCCAGAACGGGTCTCTGTTCGTCAGACTGATCGGCCCGTAGTTGAGCGCGGTGCGCACGAGCGGCTCGACCGCTGCACCCTCGATGTATGCGGGCGGGCGGTACGATTGATTCGTAAAAAATTTCTTGAAGGCGAAGCCGGGCGTGCCGCCGGGGCCCGTCAGCGGTAGCAGACCGACCGGCGGCAAGTAGCCGAAGTGTTGTTCAGCGCTGAACTGGTCGAGGTTGCCGGCCGTTTCGTATAGCTCTTGCAACTGCGTCTGAAACTGCAAGAACATTGCTTCGGCTTCGCGCTGCCGCCGCGCGCTGATGTAGGCGGCCCAACGCCCCGCGCTCGTCGGCGCAGCCGTGCTCCGGCGCACCGCCCACATGTCAACGAATTGAATCCCACCGCTCGTCCAGTAGAGCAGCGCCAGAGGCACTTCGCAGGCGGTCAAGCTACCCTGTGCGAGTAAGCTATCAAGCGCCCCGTAGTTTCGTGTCTTCGCATCGTTGTTGGCCGGGTTGAACGGATCATGCCCGACCTGTTGCAACTGCTTGGTGCCGAAACACAGGTACGCGAGCAGGTTGCGCAGCTTCGCCCGATTGGCCGGTGTGTTGTTGACCATCAAGAGTGCGATCTGCGCGCGTTCCGCGTTCGACAGCCATTCGAGTTTGTTCACGTCGAGCGGCACGAGCTTGAACTGCACGCCTTCGACCGCGACACGACTGCCGCAACCGGGACTCGTCATGCCTGCATCGCCCAGTCCACTCATCAGCGCTTTCCCCGTATACCCGGACGCGGGCGCGACGACGAGCACATAGACGCCCGTGCCGACGACGACCGCCGTCTGATTCGGCGGCACGCACGGCGCAAACAGACCTGCGTCCGCGCTCACCACATCGGGCGCACGCACCAACGCCACCTCCGTCTCAACCGGCAGCGCCAACGCTTGCCCGCTGCGATTGAGCGCCAGCCCGGCCGACACGCGCAGCAGCGCGGCCGTCGTCGCCCCGCTCGCCGTCGCGCGCTCGACACGCAAGCCTTGCACTACGCCCGCGCCGATGGCTCGCCCAAGCTGCGCGCGTTGCTGACGGCCGGCCGCCTGTTCGGTGCGCAGGTCTTCGGCGGATAATAGCCGCCCGTTGAAGAAGTTGGTGTTGGCGATGCCGCCCTGCAAGAACGGCTCTAGTAGATCGATGCGCTCCATTTAACTCACCCCACTCTGGCTGCGCCGGGCACAAACACGGTCGCGGTCGCACGCCCGTCGAAGCCCGCGAAGCTAGTTTCCGTCGCTTGCATGTAGTCCAGCACCGTCATGTCGCGCCCCTCGACCTGTACGATGATCGTGGACAGGTCGAAATTGAACCGCAGCAGCGGGTTCTGGGCGACTTGCACGTCGAACAGATTGCGCGCACCCGCGACGGGCGCAATGCTGAAGCGTAATGGGGTCAGGAAATCCGGCGCTGTGGTCGTCTCAACTTGGATCTGCATTGACGCCGTCGTCAGCCGCCGGACTGTCACCCGGTTGAGCGGCGCGTCGAGGTTGAGCCAGCAGCGAAAGATGTTGGGGCTGTTAGGCCCCGGCGGTGAGATCGTCGCGAAGGGTAGCAGACGTGTGATCGTTTGCCGGGCGGGCGGCGCGGCCGGCAATCTTCTCGGCAGCCACATTTCACCGTCTTGCTGCCACGTCAGCACGTCGCCATCGTTCGGCTGGTCGCTGCTCAAGGTGCGTTTTTGCAACCTGACGACATTCGGATCGGGATATGTGCCGTTCAGGTCGCCGCCGGCCGGGCCAGTCGTACCGCCTGCGGGCAAGTTGGCAGCGCGCCAACCGCCTTCGCCTTGAAACATGAGCACCTGATTCTCTTGCGGGCCGGGTGCATCAACGTCGATCAGATCGTCGAGCGCAAGTTGCTGCGGTGGCGGCGGGGGCGGCGGTGGTAAGTCTGGTGGCGACGAGACGCCGGCCACGATCTGGCCGAACTTGCCGCACAAGAGCCATTCCTGAAGCATGCGCAGATGCAGCACGAATGGGCGACGCTCTTCGTGTACCGCTACCTCTTGCGCATCGTCGATCAAACTTTCAGCGGTCAACGGCACGACCAACTCGGCCAGCAGCACACACTCCTCTTCCTCATGCCCTTGCTCGTCCACTTGGTCGCCACAACAGCCCGCGCCGAAACTCACGGGCCGCCAACGGGGGCGCAACTCCGTTACCCAGAGCCGGAATGCTTCGCGCAGAAACGCGCACGCGTCGCTCGTGTGGACGCGCATAGGTGCGGGCGGCGAGTCGAGCATGAAATCGGGCGGCGATGTGGGCGGCGACGTGACGGGCGCGGCCGCTTGCAGCAGATTCGTGCGCAAGGTCGCGAGGTCTGTGAACGCGCCCGGCTCGTCCGTGATCTCAAGATTCATCTCCAACCACTGGACGAAATCGCGCAACGCGTCCTCTTCCAACTGGCTCGGCGGTGCGAACCGCAGCTCCAGCTTGAAATCGTCCGTCAGCCGCGACGCCGCGACGGCGTCGTCTTCGCTCCGACACGGCTCGCCGGGGATCGGCACTTTGTCGGTCGGGCAATCGCGATAGCAGAGCACAACGTAGAGCGAGACGGGCCCCGTCGGCGGTTCGCCCACACGGTCGCGCACGCCCCGCCGATTCTCTTCGACGGCGAGCCACTTCGACAGGTTGGCGCACTGCGCGGGTGCGACGCGAATCATCTGCCCGCGCGGACTCACGGCCGCGCCCGCAGTGACGTTCACTTCCATCTCGTTCTGGCCGTTCTTGCCGACCGAGACCGCTAAGCCCGACACCGTGCCATAGCCGAAGAGGTCGCGCGCCATCCACTCGGCGCGCCCAATGTGATAGCTCTGCTCCTGCACGAAGTCGTCTACGCTCAAGACCATGCCGAAGCTGTAGTTGACCCGTTTGGTCGGATCGCAAGCGGCGTTGGCGGGAGTGGCCTGTCGTGTTGTGAAGCTGTCCATGATTTAACTCTCTCCTGCGCTGGTGAAGATCAGTTGCACTTACAGCCTGACTGTGACTGCGGCCCACGCCCGATGACGAAGCGGTCGCCGACGTTCTGCGGGTAAGCTGGCGCGAGATAACTTTCGACCAGATGCTCCTGCCCCAACACCATCGGCGGCATTAGGAGCGGCGCACGACTGCCCAGATCGAGCAGCGAGTCTGTACCGAGCCGCGCTTCGCCGACGCGGAACATGGCCCAGTAGAGCTTCACGTCGAAGATCGTGTGCGCCGGTTTCTCCAGATTGATGATGCGTGTTGTTAGCTCGACACGGCGTTGCTGCTCGTCCGTGTTGAATGAATCTGTGCCGGTCATCGGCAGCAAGACGGTGAAGCGATGCGCTGTGCGCTGCATCGCCAGCACGACGGTCTCGAAGTCGTACCAGTCTTGTAAGAGCGGGCCACCTTGCGGCAACTCCGAAGGCAGCGGCACGTCGTCGAATGACGTGTAGGGCGTTTGATAAGCTTGATTGAGCGCGCTGATGCGTTGATAACGCCGGGCCAGAAAGTTCTGCCACGCTGGCAGGTCGGTTTCGCTCGCCGTCGGCACAAAACCGAGCTGCGTCTGTGCCAACTGTCGCCACGCCGCACTCTGTTTCAGCTTTGTCTGTCCGAGCGGCATGAACGCGCCGCCTCGGGCCGGCAGTGAGAACTGTTTCAACGTGGCCGCTAGTTGCTGATTCGCGCCCGTCGTCGCCCGTGCCAGCGGTGTGCGCGCTTCTATTGATGTGAGCAGGCGCGGGCCACTTGTCACGACCGTCTCAGCTAACGGGCGCGCCGCCGGGCGCGAGCGGAATTTTTCGATGATGCGCACGCCGCGCAGCCGCAGTCGCCGCGCGTCGGGTTGTTCGGTGAAGACCGAATCGTCCACACATTTGTCGAGCGCGAGACTGAGCGCCATCTCTAATCCAAGCAGCGTGCCGCGATATTGGAAGAAGAACATCGCGTGCTTGATGAACATGCGCTGCCGCGCTTCGTCCCAACTAGGATCGAACGCGATGCCGAACCAACTCGCGAGCCACGCCAGCACGTCGGCGGGCGCGCTGCGCACGTCGAACAACATCTGCACGGCCGCGATCTTATCTTCGAGCGTCGTGTAGAGACCTTCTAGATTGGCTAGGAAGCGATCAAGGAACGAGGCGGATTGATCATCCTCACGGTAGACGGCGGGCAGATAATGATTCAGATAAGAGAAGCGCGGATAGTAAGCACGCAGCGCACGCAGGCGCGGCGTGTTGCGCTCGTTGCCGCGCAAACGCAATTGCAGTTGCAGGTAGCGCCCACTTGCGCGTTGGAACAAAAACTCCCAAGTACCGCGACCATCCGGCGTTGGCTGTGGCCCTTGCCCGCTCGTCTGCCCATTGCGCCGCGTGTAAGGCAATTCCGGCCCATCACCGCGCAAGTACAGACGCGGCTCAGGCAGCCACGTTGCGCCCTTAAGCTCTTTGCGATCATTAGCCGCGCGACTCCAGACCATCACCTGCGTCTCCGGCGGCAGGCACGCATCGAGCAACAGGCGATGCCACACGCAGTCCGGCTCTTGCCCGTCGAAGCTCTCCGTGATGAGCGTCGCTTCATTCGCGTAGCGTGGGCGACGTTGTTCCGTGAGCGGCAACCAACCGTCGGCGAAATCGTAATAGACACTGTTGCCCGCCGCGTTCAGCCCCTTGCCGCCAAACAGACGCATCGGCAGAAAAGCCGCCACCGGATCGAGTCTGATCCGTTCGCTGCTTACGTCCGCACCGGCTTGCGCGGGCTGCCACGTCAGGTCGAAGGCAAACGTTTGATTGCCCGCCGCTTCAGCAACATACAAACGATCCGGCACAGTCCCTTGCGCGCTCGCGTGCTGCGGCACAAAGGCGATGTCGTAACCGACCAGCCGGAAGTCGCGCCATTGCGCGCGCTCGATCAGACGAATGATCGCGATGGTCGAGACGGCGCGACCGAGTTCCTGCGGGCCGAGAAAGCGATGTATGCGCGAGAAGGCAAAGCCCGGTCGATTGCCGAGAATCAGCACGCTGCCATCAGGCAACGCTTCAATCGAGACGGGATCGAGCACGTCGATGTGCGCCGCCATGTCGAGCGAGATGCGCAAGCGCGGCTCGCGCGGCTGGGCCGGGCGCGGCGGCGCTGGTGTTGGTTCGACGGGCTGAAAATCTTCCGTTTCATCAAGCGTCGTCGCATCGCCGCTCAGACTAAGCACGTTGAAGTGTCGATCAATCGCCCAATAGCATTTATGTTCGCGGTCGAGTATCCACACACCGCCCGCCGGGCGCGGACACATGTCGAAGGGCGTGAACTCTACATCTGCGGGCCAGAGCAACTGTTGTGGCGTCCCGCCCGCGCCGTGCAGATCGAAAATCAATAGACCGGCAGGTGATGTTGTGCCGACAACTAAGTAGTGATCATCCGTCACAGCGAGACCGCTGAACGCGCTTGGCATGCATGGCGGCTGCGCAGCCTTCGGCTGAAACGCGCCCGGCTCTTGTTCATGCACGCAGATCGCGCTCTGCGGCAACGGCCAGAAGTCGGACGTTGTATTGCTGCCGACCGATTGGACGTGTATGAGTTGGCGCGTCTCGTCGATCCAGTACCAGTTGCCGTAGCGGTCGCGCCCACCGCCCCGGCGCTTCTCAAGTGCGGGCGGCACATCGCCCTTCGCGGCGATGAAATTGAAGAGCTTCGGTTGCAGCGTGAGTTCGTTACGCGGCGCATCCCACGCGAGCGTGCTATCACTATCATCCTGCGGCGGTGAATCGTCTGGGGGCGATTGTGTGCGCTCCCACGCCGCGCGCAACTCGGTCTGACCATTGGAGCAGCGCGCCCAATCGTCATAACCCAGCAGCAGATGATAGTGTGTGCCGTTGGCGTCCACTGGCGCTTAACACTCCTCTGGAATCACTGGCACTGGCACAACGCGCGGCGGCGTCTTACCGCCCGGCTGCGGCTGTGCGACCGCACCCTGCCCGCGTAGTTGATCGAGATCGACCGGATCGCCAATCGAGACGGAGATGCCGGCCACGCGCGGCAACTCAAGCCCCGTCATCGGTATCTGCGCGCTCGCCGCCTTCGTGCCCTCCGCGATCTTCACGTCGTTGACCAACAGCACGCCGGGCACACGACTGGCGACCGCGAGCAACTCGCGATCCGTCACGGGCTTGCGCAGCGGCCAACCGCGTTGTGTGTCCGCGTACTGCGGCGTGGTCAGTAGCGCCGCTTGATTGTCGAGTAGGACGGACGCAGAGGCCGGCAGCGGCGCGAGGAATTGCAACAGCGCCTGTTTGACCGCCTCGCGCACCGGCGCGGGTGAGACACCAGCGAGCACGTTGATGCCGACACTGATCCAGACATCTTTATAGACGGGGCCGCGTAAGAAAACTTCGGTGGTGATCAAACGGCGCGGCTCAAGATAACGACAAAGCGCGTCTAAGAATAGACGGTCGGGCAGCGGCGCGTCCGGTCGCTTCGGATCATTGCGCGGGATGACCATCAACGTGACCGCGCCCGCCGCGTCGCCCGGTTCGTTCTGTGTGAGCGTGGGCGTGTAGGCCGGGATGACATCAACGCGCCCTATGTCCACACCCGGCGTGCGCAACGTGATGGTGGCAAAGTCGGCTGCGTTAACTAATCGATCCCGATGTTGCAGATAGCGCGCGATCTGCTTTTCGCCCTCCGCGACCGTCTCGGCTTCCGCCCCGCCCCACGTGCGCACGGGGTTTGTCACTTTGAGACCGGCCGGCAAAGCGGGACTCGTTTTAATCGAGCCAGCGCCGACGTTGCCCGCGATGCCCATGCCGTAATCGTAACTGGCGCGAATCGCCGCGCCCGTGGGCGGACGTTTGCCGTGCGTACCGTCGCCAAAGCGAATCTCGCCCGCCTCCGCATTGATGGTATAGACCTCGACCAGCGGATTCACGACACTCAGACTGCCCGGCGGCAGGCGCGCGTCCATCGTCGGCACTTCCGGCCCGGCGCTCATCAGATCATCGATCTCGCGCCACACGCGCGTCTCATTATTCGTCGTCACCGTCAGCCGCACCGAGTCGGGCAGCACCGGCGTGCGCGACACGCGCACTGTCTGATCGGGCGCGCCCGTGCCGTTCGGCAACAACTCGTTTGCGACGCGCGCGCGTTGCGTGACTAAGGTCGAGTTGATGCCGACCCACAACAGGCGCGCGCGCACCGCCCCCGTCGCACGTATGCGCAGCCAAGTGATCAGACGGTCGTTGAGTTTCGTGTCTTCGAGCGCGGGCGGGAAATCGCCGACGCCGGGTTCGAGCGGATCGAGATTGCTCCACAGGATCAACTGTTCCTTCTGCGGCAGAGTGATCTCAACGACGCCGGGTGCGGCCAGTACGTCGCTCGGCGCGACCGCCGGTAGCGTCGTGTATTGCGGGACGCGTTGATTCTTGTCCAGCGGCAGCAAGCCGCTCGCGGGAATATTCGGGATTTGATATTGCAGCAACGTCTGACCTTCAGGATTGGCCAGACCGCCGGGCGCGAGTTGGCGCGTGGCGGCTTCGAGCGTGGGCACGATGCCGAGGCTGATGGTCTTGCCGCCTATGCCAGCGCGCGCCGTCTCCAAATCCTCTGCCGGGTTGTCTGTCGAGCGCAGGAGCAGCGCGACCCAGAGCGAATCGTCGGCGGTCTCCTGCCCGATGGCGACGCCATTCGTCAGACGCGCGTCGAGCGGGACGGTCTCGTAGAGTTGAAAGTCGGTCTCGTCCGGGGCTGTGCCTTGATAAGAGGCGTAGAGCAGTTTGTAGTAATCCTTGAGCGGCTGATCGGCATTCTCGATCTTGCGTTTGAAATAGACCTGCGCGTCGATGGGCAACACGTCTAAGCCGCGCTCGGTGCGAAACGGCACTTGCCCGGCACGCACTTCCAAACCGTCGTTCAGCGTGATCGTCTCTAACGGCCCGCGCTCGTTGGTGAAGGCGACCAGCCCGCGCGCGGACGAAGCCGGTCGTAGTTGCAGACCCAACAGCGAGAGGAACTTGAGCCGGTTGCGCTCCGGAATCTGGTTGCAACGGTAGAGCAGGTTCTCCGTCATGAAGGCGAACAGCTCGACCAGCGTCACGCCCGGATCGCTCTGGTTGAAGTTCGTCCACTCAGGATTATGGACGGGGATGCGCGCCAGCGCTTCGGCGCGCAACTCCTGATACCGCCGTGAGTCCAGATTAGGTAAGGTTAGAGGCATCGAACAACTCCGTGTGCATCCGTCTGATCAAAGCTCAGGTTGAATTTTGGGCGCGTTGTGATTCACCGCAGAGACGCAGAGAGCGCAGAGGGGGCGCAGAGATAGACAATCAACTCTCTGCGCCATCTCTGCGTCCTTTGCGTCTGCGGCGGTGAGTTATTGTCGCCATACACTCAACCCTCATTCACACCCTTCAACCCGTCAACGTCACATTCAAGCTCACACTCTCGCGTGCACGTGTCGCGACCAACCGATAACTGATCGTGGCGACGGCCGCCTGCGGGTCGCTCTCGTCCGGCTCGACCGTCACCCCTTCGACCGTGATGCGCGGCTCCCACTGCGCCAACTCCTTCGTGATGCGGTCGCGCAACAACTGCCGGGTTGTGACCGTGTTCGGCTCGAACAGAAACCGCGCGAGACTGCCGCCGAACGCGGGCAGGCGCAGCCGCTCGCGCTGCTCGGTCAACAGAATGATCCGGATCGCCTCGCGCACGTTCACGTCGCCCTCCGACCACGCGACGCGCCCGTCCGGCCCGACGCGCGGCGGAAAGCTGATGCCCCGCCCCAGTATGCGCCCCATGTCGCTCATAGATTCACCTTCTTACCGGCGCTCAAGCCCGGCAGCGGGAAACAGATGAAGAAGTAAGGCAGCCAACTAAAGATGATGTTCAAGAGAAAGACGATGACGAACAGCAAGAGCAGCGCGCAGATCGTGATGATCGGAATGGAGAGCGAACAGATCATGCCGACCTGCAAACCGTCGCCCGTGCAAGGCCCGCCGTCCGGCACGCTGATGTCTTTGTGTAGCGGCCAGGGCAGCACCGACAGCACTAGGTCACCGAGCGTGATGCCCTTCATCCGCTGCACCTGCCCGCAGAGCATGTCGGACATCATGAAGGCCGCGTTCTTGTCGAACTTGCGCAAGCCCGCGGGCGAAATATCAATCGGCAGCGCGATGCGGATGGGGCGCGCGGGCGCGTCCGGGTCGAAGAAGCCGGCCATTTGAAACGGCGCGGTCGGCGCGCTCACGAGCGGCGGATCTAGGGGGCCGCATTCGGGCCGGTCATAGACGCAGCGCAACACGAACCAACCTTCACGCATGTCGAGCGGCTTCTGCGCGACGAGCGGCAGTGCGGACGCAGGCAGCATCTGCTCCTGTTTCGGCAAAGCCTGCTCGATCAACTTGGCGAGCGCATCAATTTTGCGAATGGCCGTATCAATTGGCTTCTCGCCCGCGATTGGGTTAAGCGTGATGTTGGGCAGCGGATTGGCCGTCGCTGCGAGCGTCTGATCGCCAAAGGGAAAGAGGAATGTAGGCCACAGCGGATCGGGGTTCTCGCGATCATACGAGCCAGCGACCTGTTCGAGTTGCCCGGCCAAGCTCGGCGTCGTGACCGCTTTGAGCGCGGCCACGAGTGAAGATTGCACCTTGCCCTGATAACGCGAAGGCTGGGAGAGTTCGCTGCTGAGCGCGGGCGGCAGCAAGGTCGTGTTCAGCGCGTTGAAGACAGCCTTACGCGCGGGCGGCAAACTGTTGGCCGCGCTGGCCGGATTCGCGCTGCTGATCGCCTGCCATAAATCCGGCAATTGTTCTTTCAGATACTGCGCGAAGTCGAGCAGAATGTACCAAGAGCTGGTCTGAAACTGTTCGCGCGTCTGCTTCAACCACTTGGCCAGATCACCTGCCGGCATTGGGTCTTCCGTCAGATTCGGCTCCGTCGTGCTCTGCGTCGTGCGCTGCGCATCGGCGCGCTCGATGACACGCTTCCAAGGCTCCGTCACCTGCAACCACAGCGGCATCATGCGCGGGTCAACCGGCGGCTCATCAACACTCTCCGCACCACCTGTCGCGCCACTCGCCCCCGCGCCTGTCTTCTTCGGCGGCGGCAACAGCCCTGCGCCCATGTAAGCCTCGCGCTTGCCGACGGGGACGAGTCCGGCATGGACACGCCGCTTGTGCCCGTCGTCCTGTGTATAGTTGACCGGGAAGAGCGGCAACAGTTCTTCACCCTCAAGCAGTGAGACCGCGCTCTGCCCCGTGACCGCTTTGACGTTGCGCCAACCATGTCCGTCGGCGGTCGTGACGAGCGCGTACTCGTCCCACGTCTCGTCGGGCGCGGGCAGCGGTATGGGCAGACCGCGCGCGTCATGCGCGGCGGTCTTGTAGTCCTTGGGCAACAGGCGGCGCACGACGAAGCCGACGCGCTCCTGCCGGCCCGGATTGACCGCGCGATCCGGCAACCCCGCGCGCGCGCACACGAGACATGCGGCAAGCAGGTAGTAACGCTGATGTGCCGGTTGATAAATCTTGAGCGGCGCGAAACTCTGCTGCGCCGGCAACGTCTGCCCAGGCGGGCCGCTGAGCGCTGTGCCCGCTGCCTGTTGCCTCTGCGCCGCGAGCCGTTTGCGCGTCAGAGCTTGCAAAAATTTGGGGACTGACACGACGGGCGCGCCGGGCGGTGTCGGGCCGCGCCACGTCTCAGGTTTGGCGACCAACTCGCCGAGCCGCGCCGGATCGTTCTGCATCAGCGCGAGAAAATCGTCCATGAAGTTGTCGCTAGCAAAACGCAAGAGGGCCGGGCGCATAAGCGCGCCGCGCCGCGCCGTGAAGGTCGCGCCCTCGGCGGCTGCGCCCCACAGCGGCGCTGGTGTCGTCCATTGCAACTGTTCCTGCATTGCCATCTTTACCAAATGTTGCCCGCGCCCGGCGTGTACGACGCGCTGATGACGCTGTTGCTGATCAGCGTGTCGCACTGCACGACGCCGCTGAACTTCGAGATGCCGGCGCTGACGTTGACCATGCCCGCCGTCACTTCAACCTGCGCGCCCGCGTTGATCGTCACCTTGGCCGACGCGTTAATCGTGATCCCCGTCGGCTCCAACTTGATCGAGTTGCCGTTGCTGTCCACGATCTCGACCGTGCCGGGGCCGTCCTTCAACGTCAACTTCTGCCCGCCCGGCGTCTCAAGGATCATCTTCTCCTGCCCGGTCGAATCGTCGAGCGTGATCTTCACGCCATTGCGCGAACGCAAGACCTTGCGATTGTTCTGCCCACCACCGTCCATCGAATCAGGCGGCGCATCGCTGCCGTTCCACAACCCGCCGATCACATAAGGGCGACGCGGGTCGCCCGCTTCAAACACGACGAGCACTTCATCACTCACGTCCGGCACAAACCAACTGCCGCGATTGTTCCCGCCCATCATCGTGGCGAGCCGCGCCCAAGCCTCGTAACGCCCGCTGCCCGTATCCGGCGACCACGGCAGCGTCACCTTCACGCGCCCCTGCCCGTCCGGGTCTTTTATGTCCGAGACGAGCGCCGGAAACACGCCATACCAACGCCCGCCCAAACCGCTCGGCACGCGGACATCAAGAATCATTTCGATTGGACTGTGCTCTAACACACTGTCACCTATCTGGCCGCGTCAGTCGCGGACTTGCGAGGGTTTCCGTGTCTTTACATCGTTGGCCATTTGCGTGCGCAGATCACTGCCTAAATGCCTAAGCGCGATATGATCTTCTTCCTTAAGCTCTTGCTGCCACCGCTCAATCAACTCCGGTGGCGAAGCAACAACCACAACTGCCGGCTGACTCGACAACGGGCTGAGTTCGTATTCTTCAACCCAGTCTTCCACTACGACCAATTCTTTGTTTGTGTACTTCTTGAACTTTTCCCTCAGCCCATCCTGCAATGCGAAATATGCATCGCGACTGCTACCGGACAGAAAGAGACCACCGTTTACGAAGTACCAGCGACGAAGCCCGACCGAGAGCGCCACGAGGACTGCCGGCGTCACACGAACCGGCCGGGCATACTTTGCGAGCGGTTGCAGTTGCTTCCATAATTCCCTGTAAACTTCGATCCGCTTAGCGCGTAAATCCTTGTCATATTCGACCAACAAATTTTTTCGCCAGACGACATAGGTCGTAAGATATGTGCCGACGAAGGTCACGGCAGCCGTAACAAGACCGACTAGCACCTGCCCTGCATCTATGGCCATAACAACGCCTCTCAAATCCGTCATTGCGGCTGGCGCACCATTTTTCATGCTTGGCTAACGCCCAACCGTTCTGCCGTGAACTCTGTTCGCATGCCCTTCGCGAGATCGAAGAGGTGTTTGACTTCGGTCAGGTAGTAACGACCTTTGAAGACGGGGCCGAGTTGTTTTAGTTTGACGTAGCGCCCGACGCGCAACTCGGCTTTCGTCTCCGCGACACCGCGCCCGACGACGAAGCGGCGCGCGCTCAATTTGAAAAACGTCTCGGCCTCGTTCTGCGCCTCCTGACTGTTGAGCGGAACGGTGTGCGCCAGCGCCTCTTTGCGCGCGCCAAATTTATCTTGCAGAATGCTTACGCCGCTCTGGTCGCCGTTCAATTCGCCACTGATGATCGAATCCGTCGCCTCGTATTGCAGTGCCTGTTTGCTCGATACGTCCCAACCGTTGACGGCCACGCTCGTGCGCTGCATGGCGAGGTCTGCGAGCACGCGAAACATGCGCAGTTCCTTGCCATGATTTAGCTCCAACGCATCGCCGCCCCGCGCGGTACGTGCTTTGACGTTGAGCGTCTTCGCGTCCATCCAAACTTCTGCATCAATGGCGCGGGCGCGCTCGCGCAGGAACGCGAGGTCGCTTTGATTGACCTGCGCCAGCACCTTGTAAGTCGGCCCACTCACGCTGACACTTGGGCTGAGACCGTGATCGTTTGCGATCTGATTCATCACGTCTGAGTCGCTCACGTCGCTGAAGGTGCGCGTGCGGCGCGTCATGCGCAGGTCTTGAAAGCGATCTTCCGCAAGCACGTTGAGCGTGGACGGCCCGGCTTCCGGATAGTCCGCTTCAAGCCCCATGATGCGCCCATCGAAGAGCACGTCCTTGCCGAGTTTGATCTGAAACTGCTTGCCGAAGTCGAGCGTCTGCCGGTCGAAATAGAGGAAGTCGGTCGTGCCGTCCTTCAAGCCCCAGTTGCTGAACTTCGCCTCGCAGCGATAGAGGCCGGTCGTCTGTTCGTAGATCGACAGGCTGAGCAGCCCGCCGCCGAGGTCGGGCTTCTCCTCGCCGCCCACATAGATGACGGGGCGCGATTCCTTTAGACCGCTGGTATCATCTGCCATAAACTTTTAGTAAGCGCGCACACGCTCGTAGCGTTCATGCTGTTGGCTCAGCGCCCGCGCGATCTCTTCCGGCGCGGGTGGCTTTTCCGCGTCGCCGCCGCCATCGCCGTCGCCACCACCACCGCGCGTCTTGCCTTCAGCCTTCGGCGCGGCCGGCTCAACCTGCATCTCATCGATCACAACTGCCATCGCTTAAACCTCCACTCACAACTTGCGCTGCAACCACACTCAGAATGTCACCGACGCATCGGCCTGCACGGACACACCCGTCTGCACCATGCCGCCCGTCTGCACGGACGCGCTCGCGCCGAAGCCGACCGATGCACTCACGTCCGCGCTCGCGCCGATGCTCGCACCTACGCTCACACTTGCACCCACACCGATTGAGCCGCCGACTGATAGGCTTGCATCGAGATCGAGCAACTGACCGGGTTGCAGCATGCGCGGGTTCTCGATGCCGTTGGCGGCGGCGATGCCTTGCCAGTCGCCGCCTTTGCCCTGCCCGTCGGCCATGTTCTGCAACGTGTCGCCGGAAGCAGCTTGGGCGAGCGGACGCGTGCCCGGCGTCTGTTGCGGGCCGGCGCTGGGGATGTCGCGAAACTTGAACTCGGTGATCTTCTGCTGCGACAGGTTCAACGTCATGCTCGCGCGCAGAGGTCGCCCGTCGCTCGAAAAGAATTCCAACGACTCGTCCAACGACTCCATCAAACCGTCGAACTGAAACGACCCCCAGACGAAGCGCACGGCGGGCGGGACGAAGTTTTTGCCCTCCTGCGTCGGCGTGATGAAGTAGGCGACCTTCTGCGTCAGCTTGCGCACGTCCGTCTCTTGCGGCTTGCCGTCGGAGGCAGGCTGCGTCACGTCGAACCAGAGTTGCAGAGTCAGCTTGGTCGTGCCCGCCCCGACAAACTGACGCGCGGGCGTGCCCTTTTGATCGCCCGCGCCCTGCGGCGTCTGAATCTGATTGGCGTAGGCAACCTTCAGCGTGTCCGGGTTGAACTGCACCTTGCAGGTCTTGTCCGGATTGATCTCGTTTTTGAGTTCCGCGTCGAGTTGCCGCAACTCCGCTTTTTCGAGTTTGACCGACTCTGGCATAGCTCTCTTTCCGCGTCAGGAATTCGCCGTCTTGTTCTGCTCTTTCAATGTGAGCGATTCGTAAGCCAACTGAAACTCTTCAATCGCGACCATGCCGTCTTTCGCATTCAAGGGTGGCGCTTTGAGTTTGACGGGCATGCAGCGCGAAAGAATGAAACGCGCGCGCTCGGTCTTACCGTCAGCGGCGAAGATGATCACTTCCGCATCGGCGCGCGTGTCCGGCTTGGTCAACATCAGGTTGAACCATTGCCACAGGTCGAAGGTCGCAGTCATCCCACGCTTCAGCGTGACCGTGCCGAAGTTGAGCGGCCCCGTCAGCCGGATTTGCTTACCGTTGTTGCCGCCCTCGCGTATGGTCTTCACGTCCATCGTCATCTCTAAACCGTCGCACTCGCTAAACGCCGCGTCGCAAATCTGCATCGCCACGCCGTCAACTCTGATCTCAACGGCGAAATTGAACGCCCTGAAGGGATAGACGACCGTCTCGTTGGCGGCTTTACTCGGCATTGGTGTTCAGCGCACTTCAGTCACGACGCCGCGCTCGCCCGTCTGCACGAGCCGCAGCGTCACAAAGGTCAGAGGCTCGGCGGGCGCGACTTTCAACTCGACGATAAAGCGCCCCGCTTCGACGCTCTGGCGTGTGTTTATTGTGTCGCTCGTGTTGACCTGAAAAGAGGTCGCGGCGGTTGCGCCCGCAAACGCGCCGCGCAGGAACAGGAGATCGAGCAAGCCTTCAAAGCCGCGTTGGACGGAGCGGCGCAACGCGTCGCCGTTCGGCTCAAAGACGTAGGTCGCGCCGTGCCGCAAAGCCAAGCGGCGCAACAGGATCAAGAGCCGGCGCACGTTGATCAGGCGCACGCTCTCGTCATCGCTCAACGTGTCGGCATTGAGTGCGAGGAAGCCGCGCGGGTCTTGGCGGATCAGATTCAGTTGTGCGTTCTGCAAGTCGAGCCAGCGTTCGCGGCGCACGCGGGGCGTGAGCGCGATGACGCCGTTTATTATTTCGTTCGCGGGCGCGATCCAAGCGCCACGCGTCAGCGCGCGTTGGGCTAATACGCCGCAAGCTGCACCATCGGGCGGCACACGTCGGAACGCGCCCGGTGCTTGCGCGTCGCTGCCGACGAGCCACGGATGATAGAGCGCGCCGTAGCTGAGCGCACGCGTCTCCGCCGCGCTGAAGAGCGGGACGTTACCGGCTGTGAGTGAGGCGGCCGCTGCATCTCCGCTGCCGTCGCCTTTGAACCTCTTCAACAACGCGGCGTGCTCCAACGCTTTGTCTTCGCGATAGTGCGCGGGCATCGAGAGCACCGCGAGCAGATCGCCGCGCGCCGCCGTCATGCGCAGGAGCGCGCGTTGCACGGCGAGGAGCGCGCCGTTGTCGTATTTCTCCTCCGGAGACAACTGCCACGCGCCCGCCGCCGCGACGCGCACCGCCACGCCGTTCGACCAGTCGCTCTCGTTCCCGTCGTGCGCAATGACACGCACGCGATAGTAGTAATCTCCATCGCGCCGGCCGTAGAGCGTGAAGCGTCGCAAGGGGCCACCATAGATGACAGACGCGCCGGTGATGCGTCCGTTTGTGTCGAGCGCGTTGGCCTCTTCGAGGATGAACTCCGCATCTGCTTCGGCCGAGACCCATGTGAGCGTGAACGTCCCCGCTTGCGTCAGCTCTGTGCTCACGCTCAGTGTCGGCGGCGGGACAACGCGCAGATCGCAGTTGAGGAAATTTTCGGCCGGTGGTTCTTTAACCGGCGGCGGTTGGTCGCGCTTGACGCAATCGAAACGCCACCAAGCGGGGCGCGCCAGCGGCTCGGAGTCTGCGGGCAGCGCCGCTTTCTTCGGCTCGGTCTTCGTCCAGCCGCGCTGCACCGCGTCCGGCACGGCGATGAGCGTCACCTCTTCGATTTCGAGCGCGGCATAAATGCCTCTGAGCTTGCGCGGGCTTGTGCTTAGATAACGCAGGAACTCGGCCCGCGCGAGCAAGTCTTCCGTCGTCGCGTCGCTCAGATCACTGTCGAGGAAAAGATCAGCGTCAAACTCGGCCAGCCCATCGCGCTCAAGCGTGCTCCCCGCGAGCCGCACCGCGCGCATAAACTGGGTGGGCAAGGCCGGCAGCGCGAGTGGAAAAAAGATCGCGTCGCCAGCCGCCGGGCTGCCCGCGAGCGGGAAGCGCAGATCGCCCGCGACGGGCCGCCACAACTCGACCGTCGGCTCTTTCACCTGCGCCGTTTCATCCTGTTGATAGACGGCGCGGTCGGTCGGCAGTTGCGCCCAGTAGCGCGCATGCGCTGGATGAAACGCGAGGTCGCTCACGCTGAACGCATAATCGTCCGCGCGGCGCACCCATAGCTCAAACGACAGCCGCTCCGCGCCGATAATCGTCTGCGGCAGCGTCGCTGGCGCGCGTCCAGTCCACCAGACGGCCTCGCCGACGACGCGCACGCCCGTGCCCGCAGCCGTCGGGCCATGACTGGTGACACTCGATTGCTGTACCGTCACCCACAATTGACTGGTCGGCAGATCGACCGCGACGAGCGCGCCGGGCGCAGGTGCATCTTCCGGGGCCACGTTGATGTCGAGCGTAACCTCTTGCCCCGTGCGCGTGAGCGCGCCAGTCGGGGCGGGCGGCGCGGGCGGATTGCTGCCCGTCTGCGGCGCGTCTTTGAAGACCGGCTGCAAGATCGCCTCGTAACGTATGCGGAAACGATCAACAACCGTCTGCTCTTCATCCGCGCCTGACTCGGCCGTGGGCGGCGGATCGAAGCTGAAGAGTTGTGCTCGGACGACGCGCCGCCGCCGCGGCCGACTTCTCGGCGCGCGCGTGTACAGCCACGTACCTTGCGCGCCCGTGACGCGCACACGGGCGCGCTGGCCCGCCGTGCTCGCGCTTAAGACTTCGACCGCACCGACGTAGAGCAGCAACACATAGCCCTCTTGGAACGTGAGCCGCAACAGATCGCCCACCACGATGTCGTCGGGTGTATCGACGGCGAGATCGACCGTGAGTTTGTCGAGCGACTGATCGAGCGCCGTCGAGACCACTTCGACCGAGCGACTAAGCAGCGCGGCACTCGTCTCCAAAGCGTCCGACCAACTGCCCTCGGAGCGCGCGCGCGCAAAGGCCGGGTTGATGTGTCCTATCTGCCCTTGCGCGTCGAGCGTGGCCATGGCGAGACCCGGCACGGGGAAGTAGTTCGAGCGCGCACGATTCAGCGGATTCGTCGGCGAGGACAAACGAGCCACGCGCATGATCCAACAGCGCCGCCCGCCGTTTGCGAAGAAGGCGCGCACCGTCGGCGCGAGGTGGCCTTGCGCTTGTTCGCCGAGCACGGCGTCGCGTGCTATGCCGATGTCCGCGCCGAAGATCGCGTTGAAGTGCGCGACCGACTCAACCGCGACCGGCGTGTCGATGGGCCCCGACGCCGTGAAGCCGACGAAATAGCACACGTCCATCCGGGGCAGCCACTCGGAGAGCGGCGGCGACTGGGTCTCAAAGCGGAAGCCGGGCAGCCTCCGCGCGGCGCGACGGGCGAGCACGACTTTTGTCTACTCCATCTCAAGCCGCTCGTAAGCGATGGTCAACTCTTCCATCGCCACATCCGTCCCCTTAGCGTTAAAGGGGCCGCTGATGTGCTTGATGATCTTGGCGCGCAGGAGCTTCCAAGTCTGCACGACCGTCGTGTGATCCTCGTTCTGCAACTGGATCGTGATCGTGCGCTCGGCGCTCTGGTTGCCGTTGCGTATGTCGTTGAGCCACTGATAGAGGTTGAGCGAGCCGATGACGCCGCGTTTCAACGTCACGTCCGTCGCCTTGTTCAGCCCCGTCATCTTGCGCACGCTGTTCTCTTTCGAGTTGCCCGTGCGGTATTCGGAGACGGTCACCTCCATGCCGATGTTGCTCATCTCCTGGAAGCCCGCTTCCGGGCCATCAGTGTTGCCCGTGCCCAGATCGACCAGGAAGTTAAACTGCACGTAAGGGCGGTCACGAAGAACTGCCATGGCTATCCTCCTAAATGAAGTGCTGAGTACTGAGTGCTGAGTGCTGAGTGTGTGCCGTGCCTTTACTCAGCACTCAGCACTCAGTACTCAGCACTTCTGTTAGACCTTTCGATCCGCAGTCCACTGACCGATGCGGAAGATGACGAATTCGGCGGGGCGCAAGGGCGCGACGCCGATAAGACAGACGAGGCGACCGTTGTCGAGATCGTTCTGCGTCATGGTCGAGCGGTCGCAGCGGACGAAGTAGGCTTTCTCCGGTTTGTCGCCGAGGAGCGCGCCCATCGTCCACTCGTTCAAGAGGAAATCTTCGAGCGTGCGGCGTACGTTGCCCCAGAGTTGCTCGCCGTTCGGCTCAAACACAGCCCACTGCGTGCCCTTGTCGATGGAGCGTTCGAGATAGGCGAAGTAGCGGCGCAGGTTCACGTACTTCCATTCGGGGTCGGAGCTAATGGTGCGTGCGCCCCACAGGCGGAAGCCGCGCCCCTCGAAGAAGCGGAAGCAGTTGATGCCTTCCGGATTCAAGACCTCCTGCTGTGCCTTGTTCAATAACTTCTCGAAGCCGATGGCAAGGTTGACGACCTCGTTGGCGGGCGCTTTGTAGACGGCGCGGTTCACGTCGTTGCGCGCGTAGATGCCGGCGACGAAGCCGGAGGGCGGCAGGTTTAGTTCCGTGTTGGTGACAGGGTCGAGCACGCGCACCCAAGGGTAGTAGAGCGCGGCGTACTTGGAATCCATCTTGGCGCGCATGGCGCGGACTTCGGCGACCGCTTGATTGTCGCCGCTGTCGAGCACAGCGATGCGATAGCGCATGCGTTCGGCGTGCGAGATGAGCGCGTTGATGGTGGCGCTGGCGGCCGTCTGATTGTTCGCGAAGTTGTAGGTCGCGCCCGGCGCGGCCACAATCGAGATGTCCTCCAAATCCTCGAACGCCATGAGACCAGACTTGTCGTTGGTCTGTTCATCCACAGTGCCCTCGTAATCGCCCGCGCTCGGCGGTGCGCCGTCGTTGCCGCCGGTCAGTTGTATCTCGATGGAGCGCGCGGTGTCGGTCGATTTCGCTACCGTCTTCGCGTCGCGCGCGGCAAAGTCGCTGAGACTCTGGCGCAAGGTTGTGTTGCCGTTGCGCGTGCCGTAGTCGAGCACTGCGTCGAGCAAGTTGAGACCGTTTTTGACGTTCGAGCCGCCGAGGATGACGATGGGCAGCGTGCGCGCCTGCGTCAGACTGTTCGGATTCTGTTTGAAGTATTCGGTGATCGAATCGGGTGCGCCAAATGCGTCGCGGTGATGCGGGTCAAGCGCCAGATTGCTCCAGACTTGCGAAGCCGTCGGGTCGGTGGCCGAGCGGACGGTGACCGTGAACGTGACGAGCCGCACCTCGTGCCCGTCTTTCGGATCGAGCGACGGGAGGTTGGAATTTTTCGGCACGTTCAGACGCAGGTCTGAGTTGGTCGGCGTGCCGCCGTCAGCGTTGAAGACGAAGGTCTGCTCGTCGCGGTTGAAACGCGCCAGATAGAGACCGCTCGCGGAGGGCGGGCTGCCCACAGGGCTGGCGAATGGTGGCGAGAAGGGGCCGACGAGATCGCCGATCCAGACCGTGTCCCAATCGCGTAACGCGCCCGCGCTCAGCGTGCCCTTATCGCCCGCGAGCATGTTTTGCCCCAGCACAGCGGTGATGATCACGCGCAGGTTGCCGTATGCGCCGGGGAAACGTGCGCGGATCAAAATTGAATCGTCGCGTGCGCCCGCGGCCGGATCGACCGTGAGCCACGCGCGCCCGTGCCCGTCGCTGTTCATCCCTTGGACGACGGTCGGCTTGTCGTCGTTGAGCTTCTCGTCGGGCCGTTTGTAGGGCTTCGGCTCCGCGCCGAGTTGGCGAAAGACGCGCGAGACGTAGAGACGTTTGCCGCCCTCTTCGAAGAAGGCGCGGACGGCGTGCCAGAGAAAATTCGGCTGGCGCAGTTTGTTGAGCGGATCGGCTTCGGGCACGAGCGCGAGCGGCTGGCGGTCGCCGTAGACGCGCTCGAATTCGACCAGCCCGGTGATGATGTCGGCTTCGAGGTCGATAGGCCCGTAACGCGCTGAGCCGACAAAGCCGGTCGTGGTCGTGCTCACGCCTTCGATGGACTTGGCGCGAAACGAGGTCTCCTCGACATAGACTCCCGGAGCAAGGTATTCAGGCATGAGACTTCCTCCTTCACGGCTTATGCGGCCGGAGTGATAAACAGCGCGCGCGGCGGCGGCGCTGGCGGTGAATGGTTAATCGAATCCTCAGATTGCAAGACAAGTTCGCGCCCATAACGCAGCGTGACGGCCAACAGGCGCACGTGCTGCGTGAAATCGAGCCACAGATTTGCGGGCGGCTGGTTCAACTGTGCGAGCGTCGCGTTCAGATCAGGCAGCGCGTTCGCCGTCGTAACATCCAGCGGCGCGGGCGGCGAAGCAATTGGCGCGTAGCCCGCGCTCAGCGTGATGCGCCACTCTTGTTCGTAAATGGACGGGCCGCGCGGCGCGGGCGGCGAAGCATCGGCCGGCGACCCGACGGGCGAACTGACGGGAAATTTTTGCGGCGGCGGATACGGAAAGATCAACGCCAGCCGGCCGCGCTCGTCCGCGATGCCGCGCGCGAGCAGTTGGTCTTCGATGCGTGCTTCGATGACGGCCCAAGCGGCTGGCGTCTGCCTTTGTGCGTCCCACAACTCGGCGCGGAGCACGGCGACGCCCGCTGGCGTGCTGCGCGTCGGCGCGGAATAGAGCGGGACAGGCGCGACAGAGACGGGCGGCGAGAGTGGCTGCGCGGCGGACGGCAAAGGCGAGACCCAATTGTAGATGCCCTTTTGCGGTAGGTTGAGCGTGAGCTTGAACGGCAGAAAGCGGCGCTCCGTGTCTTCCACTTCTACGACGAACGGTTGCCCCTGCGGCACACCGGCCCAGAAGGCGTCGTCGCCCGCGCCGTGCTCGAACTCACCCAAGCCCGGCGCATGATGCAGCACGTAGACGCCCGTGCGATTGGCGAACGCAAGGGTGCGGCGCAGAGGGTTAGCTGGCGGATAGACCGTCACACTCAGACCATCGTTCACAAAGGTATCCGTCACGACATCGCGAAAACGCAGACCCAGCGGCGCGACGAGCGTCACCAACTCCAAGCGGCGAAAAGGCTCGCGCATCATTTCTGGTTCTGCCCCATGTCAAAGGCGCGCGTCTGCACCGGCTCGTACTCATGCAGCTCGACCGTTGATTCAACCGCCACCATGCGAATCAAATAACCGACCGAGAGTTGCGGCGCGAACTTCGAGGCCGAGAGCAGGTTGTTCATATCCGCCAGCGTCAATTGATCGAACATCAATTCAACCGATTCATTCGGCCGAAAGACCTCGCCTTCAGGCGCGTATGAATTCAAGAGACTCGCGTGGAGCACCGGCACGTCTTCGAGCATCCGTATGGCCCAAGCGAGCAGACGTAGTTGCCGGGCGGCCGTCTTCGACCAAGCGGTGAGCAGATAGTGCAGGTCGAGCGGGAGCGGCGGCTTAAAGCGGCGGCCCGTTGCGTCCGTGCGCGGCGGCAGCGCGCGCCGCGAGCCGTTGACCGCGATGCGATAGAGATAGAGCGAAACGCCCTCCTCCATTGGCGCGCCATAATCTTTGGCCTGATAAAGGTCGAAGCGCGCGCCCGGAAAATCCGCCTTCGGACAAGCGTCGGCGAGTAAGCCGAGTAGGGCCTGCCCGGTCACGGCAATCGCCTGATAGGTCGCCATGCTGTGTGTGCTCTGCCCGCTTGATTCTGGCCCGACAGTTCAACGTCGGAGCCGCAGCCAGCGTCTGAAGCGTGTGTGTCTGACCGGCTGTGCGCCCGCCGTGCGCAGGTACGGCTCGATGAACGCGACGATGTCGGTCAACTCTTTCAGGTAACGGCGCTCGCCGCCGGGCACGTGCGTCACGTGCCCGTGCCACGCAACACGCGCCGCCTGCTCGGCACTCTGTTCAAACCACAGCTTAACGATGAACGAATGCACCTCGGACTCGGGCAAGTCCATGTTCGCTCCACTCGGAGAGCCTGCATCATTGAGACTCAAGCTGCGGCGTGCTCGGGCAAGCGCGCGCACCGTGCTCGCAATAGGCCGGGGCAAGTGATCTAACGCGGCGCGGACAATAACAGGCGGGCGTCCCGGCCGCGTCTCTTGCGCGTCTGCCGGGGCGTCTGGTTGGGATTTTTTGTGCGGGCTACGGTCTGAAGAGAAACTGGCTATTTGAGGCTCACCGCAGAGTTAGGCGCAACAATGGCCACTGATCTTACGTGTTGATGCTCTTTCCGGGGATCAGAGAGTATGATTTAACGTTCTATTCAAAGCCAGAGTCGGGACTCAGCAAAGTCTATTTCGCGGCTCGTTTAGCTAATATCACATCTTTTTCAGTAACACCACACCGATGCCTATGGTAGGTTGCTCGAAAGGGAAGCATTGGGACTCAGCTACGATTGTAAAGTTGAACATGCTCAACCAAGTGAGGAGTTCATCCCAATTATATCGGCGCAGGCTCACAATGATTGTACCCGTTCTCTTATGCACGTAATCAACCGAAGTAGCTTCCGCGCCGACATCACTATCTCCCTCTTTGACCTCTATTACTTGCGTATATGCATTCACTAGGCCTTGTAACCCTTCGCCGGTGTGGCGCGCTATGCCCTGTGCATAGAAACGGCGCGTCGCTGTGGAATGCTCATTTAGGTTGAATCTCATATCCTTCTCCAATTCCCATTCGGAAGTTTTCGTTGCCACTTCGAGCAACAAATAGTCTCCCTTCTTTAACACCTCTTGGATGCTACTCATGAATCCCATTTCGCGATTATCAAGATTCCCAAGTGAATTACCGAGGAGTGAGTACAAGACGGGGTGTTGAACTCGGCCCTTCAGCCGACGCTCGATAAAAGCCGTGCGCACTTCAAAATCACACAAGAGGCCAAAGGGAACACGCGCCCAAGCATGTAGGGTGTGCGCGGCGTGATTGACTAGCCCTTCGCTTATGTCTACAGGAATGTATTTGATCGCACGCCGCCGTGGGCTGAGGTGCATGATCAGCTCTTGGTCGGCATCCGCCGCCCCAGGCCCCAGCGATACGAATGTGTGTATAGGTGCATTGTCATTGTCGAGTGGTTTGATATTTTTCACAACCGTCAATAGTTGTTTATGCATTTTGTTTTTTTCTTTTTCCTCAATGTGATCACCTCGCTTCTCAAGTGAGAGCCAATTCTGCGCCCCTTCGGTGCCGAAGAATAATGCTCGGACACGCCACTCAGGAGGGATGCGACAGGAAGATGTAATCCGCACAAGGTCTGGGTCTGTCTCAGTGATGTAAACCTGCGGCTCGCCCACCTCTTCTTCGGCCGCTATCTCAGAGAACAGCTTGTTAAAGTGTTCGGCGATCTCTTCTCCTGTAGCAGTTATGTCTTCTTCGGTCAGTATAAGACAGATCACTCCGTTAAAGTCTGAGTGTAAGTGAGTATCTTTATCTGTTACGACTATGCATCGTTTAGGGTTGCCGAGTTGCTGTATGAACAGCCCAAGCTCGAAGATGACATTATCTCGCGGCGCGTAGTGCTCCGTGTCGCGCATCCACACCCTGTCTGTCCCTTTACATATGAAGACCGCGCCATCAACCTGCCTAGCCACCTGCATCAGCTTCGGAAGAAGCAGATCACCACCCTCAAAAACCTCCCACCATCTTTCGACCCGAAAGCCCTTTTTGCTTAGACATCTCGCGATTGGGGCTGCCAAGGTGTCCTTTGTCTCATTTGCGCTGCCGATGAAAATTCTTTTTTTGAACATTTATTCTTTACCTTCTTTGTGAGGAAAATTGCGCTTGCGGGTGTAGCAGATACACTTGAAAACCTTTTTAATTTTCGCTCGAAGTTGAGGAGCGAAAGCTTCAGTTTAGCGAAGACGAGATCGGAATTACGGGGTAAGGCAACCCGCATTCAGGTATCTTAGTGAAAACCAGAAAGAGATTATTATCAAGACCGAGACTATGTCAATAGCTTCAAACTGCGACCTTCCCTTACATCGATTTCGCCGAGTTGCATATTAGCGATCAAGCGAATGTGCAACAGACTAAACCATCAATTGACCGGGACTAGCGGTGCAGGATGCGTTGCGTCTTTTGTTTGAGCGCAAGCTCGACGGCGCGTATGTCTTCGTGGATGCGCTGTTGCGCGTCGGCTAAGACGGTTTGCAGTTGGCGCAGGCGTGTGAGTACGTCGGGCAGCGCGGCGGCCGTAGGTTCGGGCGCGGGCGGGAGCAGTTGGCTGGCGACGGCGTCTGGCTGTTCGTCGAATTGGTCGGCGCGCATCTGCTCGTAGAGCGCGACGGTGCGGCGGTCAGGCTTAACGTCCAACTCTTCGCTGAGGGCCGTGCGGCAGCGCTCGTACTGGCGCAGCGCAGCGGTGCGGTCGCCGGCCCCGTAATGCAGACGCATCAACTGGCGATGTGTGCGTTCGTGTGCGCGATCGTGGCGCAGAAGCAGCGCGCCATAAGCCTGCCCGGCCTCGTAGTCCTGATGCGTCGCGCAGTAGCCGAGCAGTTTGTCGAGCAGCGTGAGATACATGTTCTGCAAACGCTCGCGCTCATACAGACACCAATCCTGATACCAACCTTCAAGCAGATCGCCGCGATAGAGCGCGACGGCTGTGCGCAATTGGCTGAGCGTCACGTCATCCAACTCGCGCCCGCGCAAGCCTTGTGCGCCCGTGCACGCCTGTTCAAAGGCCGCCACGTCGAGCCAGACATCAGCGCTCGAACTCAACTGCACCCAGTCGTGCTCGGCGGCGAGGAAGGGCGTGGCCGCGCCCTGCGCGTCGAGCGCGCCTTGCAAGTGCCACAGGGCTTGGCGCAGGTACTTCTTAGATTTATCGGTCGCCGCCTCGCCCCAGAGCAGACCAGCGAGCGCCTCGCGCGCGTGCGGGCGGTCGCGATGGACGAGCAGGTAGCTGAACAGTTCCTGTGCTTTGCCAGCTTCGATTTCGGCGAGCGGCCGCTGCCGACACTCGGCGCTGAATTTGCCGAAGAGATGAATGGTAAACGCGGACATGAGGGGGCGCTCCCTGAACAAGTGTGAGTAAATATCGACGAGGCCAAATTACAGCGATGAAAGATTGTGTCCAAGGAACGAGTCGTGAGGAACGACCGGTCTTGGCTGAAGCATCAACTCCCAAGTACGCGGGGCAAGTCTTAATCTTTGCGGACGCGGCGGGCAAGCACCCGCGACCGCAGGGGGATTGAAATCAATGTCAGCAGGTTGCGATCCGAACGGCGCGTGTTATATCGCTGCGAGCGCAGATTGTCAACGGTTAGACGCGCATCGCGCCAGCAACAGCCAATCTTTAAGGCCCTTGTAACCTCAGGGCGTGTGTCTGGACACAAGTACTTCGAGCGTGAAGCTGAGGCCGGTGGTGCGCGTCGGGCTAGGGACGCCAAAGCGTAGGTCGGCAAACCGGACGAGCGTGCCGCCTGAGTCCGCAGGTTGCACTTGGACGACGGGAAAGCGCGCGAAACCTAATAACACACGGGCGCGCGCGTCCTGTTCGGCCAGTGCTACTTGCGACGCGGCTTCGGCTTGCGGTTTCGCAATGCGCTCGATTTCTACTTCATTCGGCGGCGCAGTGGCCCGCACATTTGTGGGGAAACGATAGGTCGCTTGATCCGTCTCGGCCACGGTCAGCCAGTGGAGCGGATCACTCAGCGTGGGCATAGTGGCCATGCGGCGCAGAGTCTCTTGGCGCTGACTTGCGATTAAAGTTGCGTCCCCTCTTGCCTGCGCTTGGGCGCGCTCATGTACGCCCGCGAGCGCGGCACAGTACAGCACGACCAGCGCCAGCGCCGCCTGCGCTACTCGCGCACCAAAACGCTGTGGCAGTTGCGTGTACTTCGCCCCGACGAACAATGCAATTCCGATCAGCCACAGCCAACGAGCTGTCAACGGCAAGCCTGTGCGCTGCGGCAGGAAAACGACGGCCGCCGCGACGAGTAGCGCGAGCACACACCACAGACCTGTGCGCCAGCGCGTCCGCGCCGTCAGTAAAAACGCCGCGCCGCCGAGTATTAGCCACAGCCACGGGTCGAGAATGAACAGAACGTCGCCGTAATACCAACGGCCGCTCCAAGGTAAGAACGGGCGCAAGCCATAGCTGTTCAGCCAGTCGAGCAGCGGATGCGTCGCACACGCGAGCAGGGAGGCCAGCATCAGCCCGCGCAGGCGTATGCGCGGCTGCGTGTGCCGGATGCGCGTGATGATCTTTTCAATAGCCCAGCAGATGAGTGGAATGAGCAGCGCAAGTGTGAGTGTGCCGACAATCGAATGAGTGATGCCCCGATGATGCTGCAACGCAAACCAAGGCCCGCCGAGCCGCGACACCACATCCACATCCGGCGCGTTGGCCGCGACAATGCAAACGGTCGTCGCATACGGCGACAGCCGCTCCAATCCCGCCTTCGCGCCCGTCAAGCCGACCAGCGTGTGCGTCAGATTATCCATGAAAAAGCAGACGTCAGATATCAGATGCTAGATGTCAGCCTCCGCTACACTAACATCTGACATCTAACATCTAGCATCTTCTCTTAAAACGGTAAGTCGCGCGGCGGCTCTGGCGGGAGTTGGGCAAAGCGCGCGGGGTCGAGGCGTTCGAGGCGGTCAGCGGCATCACGGGCGGCCGCTGGCGTAGGTACGGGCTTGCCATCCTTGTCGCGCGCCTTGCGGGCGGTGTCGACGATGCGGAAGAGTATGTCGGCCGCTTCCTGCTTCTTGCCCTGCTTCTCGTAGACAGCGGCGAGACGCAGATTGGCCGTGTCGGCCGGGACGGTGTCGGTGTTGGCCTTCGCCAACTCGGCGTAGAGCGCAGCCGCTTGGTCGAGCTGGCCTTCGTCCTCGTGCGCTTGGGCGAGCGCGAACCTGGCGCGGGCGGCAACTTCATCGTTGCCGTTGTGCGTTAGCCCTTCAAGTTCTTTGATGCCGTTGGTGCGGTCGGTGGTCAACAGGTTGGCGGCGCGAAAGTAGTGCGCGAGCGACTTGTAGGGGTCGCCGTACTTCGCTTCGACTTTTTGAAACTCTTCGACGGCGCGTTGCGCGCGTTCTTTGTCGCTAGTGAAAGTCGGCCCCGTAGCATTTGGTGGCGGCGTGGGCGAGACGGGCGCTTCGGCGATCTCGATGGCGCGTCCCAGTGCGCGGCGCGCTTCGTCAGCGTGCTTGCTGCGCCACCAACTGAAGACACCGGCGAGGATGGCGAGCAGGACAAGGCCAATGATGGCATAAAGGATCGTGCGACCTTGGCCTTCAAGCCGGTCGCCGAGCCGGTCAAAGGTGCTGATCGTCTTATCGCGGAAAGCGTCGTGTCGTAGTTCGCGAGCGCGTTTTTTATTGTATCGAGCCACGTTCTTCTCTCTTGCAACATCGCACAGGCGTGCGCGTTCTAAAATGGAGCGATCAGGTGAAACGGTTCACTCTAACGACCGCTCTGCGGGGTTGTCAAGCAAGGGTCAAAGGCGGCGCGCAAGCGACCATGCAGGAGCCGAACGGAACATGCCGGCGATTTAATTCTTTGTCCGCGCTGCGGCTGCGTGTTACGCTCGTGGGCAATCAACGCGACAACAGGCGGGTCGGCATTTTGTTAATAATTTCAAGGAAAACTGAAGATTACGCAGGCGTCGATGATGGGGCCGCCGGGCCGCAATTTTTTTCGGAACAAGCCGCGCCGGTCTGTTGTCTAAACATGCGACTGCGCGGCGAGCGCCGACTTAATTCATGGGCGCTCAAGGGTAACGGAGGACGTTTGTGAGCTTCGGAGAGCCAATCGCCCTCCGTGGGCAGGCCGAATTGGAGTCAGCCTCGCGAGCTACGGCTCACGGCGAGGCGTCGGCCCGCGCCGCCCACACCGAAGCCACGTTCCTTGACAGACTGCGAGCTGGCGATGCGGCCGCCTTCGACTTTCTCGTGCGCGAGCGTTCGCCCGACATCTACGCGCTGCTCTATCGCCTGACGGAAGATGCGGAAGAGGCGCGCGATCTGACGCAGGAGACTTTCCTGCAAGCCTTTCGCGCCGTTCAGCATTTTCGCGGCGACGCGGACTTGCGCACTTGGCTCTACCGCATCGCCGTCAATCAGGCGCGCAACCGTTGGCGCTGGTGGCGCAGACGCCGCCGCAACGTGACCTTCTCGCTTGACGCGACGGACGACGCGCACGAACAACCGCTCGTCGCGCAACTCGCGGACGAGCGGAGCGTCAACCCTGAGCAGGCGACGCTTGCACGCGAGCGCGAACAGATGTTGACCCAAACCCTGCGCACACTCTCGCGCGTCTATCGCGAAGTCGTTATCCTGCGCGACGTGGAGGGCTTAAGCTACGAAGAGGTCGCGGCGACGCTTGAGATCAGCGTCGGCACAGTCAAATCCAGACTCTCGCGCGGGCGTAACGAACTGCGCCGCCGGCTGGAAGGGTTTAGATAGCTAACAGTTCTTTGACGCGAATGGTTGCCCTGTCCCGGCTTGGCCACAACCATCCAGGTGCCAGTGGGTCGGGAAGTGACGAGCGCGGTGCGGTCAGCCTTTTTTGTCTATCGCCCGTCAGTCTTTAAGGCGCGTGGCGGCGTTGAGAACGCGGCCAGCAACACCCGTCGAGGTGCCGCGACGCGCCAGCAGTCGGGCCGCCGGGCAACAGACACAGCGGACAGTGCCGTAACTCGCCGCTTCCTTACGGAAGGGGCAGCCGGGGCAGGCCAGCCATTCGCAGAAAGCAGAGGTCAGAGGTCAGAGGTCAGAGATCAGTTCAAAACTGTTCTTACTAACCTCTGACCTCTAACCTCTGACCTCTGAAGTTATGAATTGTGCAGAGACACAGAAAAGCTTTTCGGCGTACTTAGACGGGCGACTGCCGGGCGGCGTGCGCACCCTCGTCGGCGTGCACCTCGAACAGTGTCCTGTATGTCGCTTGCAACTGGCGGAGACGCGCGCGATTGTGTGCGGTCTCGGTCAACTCGAACGCCCGCAGCCGCCGGCTAATCTGACGGCCGCGATCAGCGATGCGCTCATGATTGAGCGCGCCGCGCGCAGACAACAACCGCAGTTGTCGCTGTGGGAGATCGTCGCCAACTGGGTGCGCCCGCGTGTGATGCCCTACACGGTCGGTGCGCTGACTTCCATCTTGCTGTTCATGGCCGTAACAAGCGCCTTGCGCCCGCACATGGGTCTGCTGCGCGATCTGGCGCAGGCGAATCGCGAGGCATCGGACAATGCGTTGATAGTGGTCGTCCACGTGCCGGGGCAGCCGACCGATATGCAGGGACTGATGCCGAGTCTGAATCCGAACGGCGCGTTGGCGAAACTGGTGCGCACGCCTTCCGCTGGGTCGGCTGATGACGACGACATGGCTATCGTCGCCGACGTGTTCAGCAATGGTAACGCATCGCTCGCCGAGGTGGTGCAGACGCCGCGCAACCGGCAGATGCTCTACGAGGTCGAGGCCGCGCTCCGGCAGACGCCCGCCTTCGTGCCCGCCGCGCTCGACCAACGCCCACAGACGATGCGCGTCGTGCTCTCGCTCTCGAAAGTGAACGTGCAGGATCACAGCAGTTTCTAAAATCGGTTGCACCGATGGAAAGCTCAAAGGGGCTGGCGACGCATTAACGTCGCCAGCCCCTGATTCTTTATCTGCTCGGTTCAAGCCTACTGCGCCGGGCCAAATCTGAGCCGGTACTCCTGCGAGTTCATAAACCCGTTGACCATCGTGCGGAAGTCGTTGGGGTGCGCTGTCAGGTAGTTGAGCCAAGCGTTGTAGCCGCCGATCTCAGGCGTGCGCCGGAGATAACCGTAGTATTGCATGGCGACAAACGCGCGGTTGAACTCCTGTTGCCCAACTTGTGTGCTGTCGGCAATCGCGCGTAGGACTTGTGCTCTTGTCAGTTGGCCTGCGTTGAGGCGATTGATGAGATCGGTGCTGGTGAACGTCGCGAGCGTCGCGCCGTCCGGCTGCGCCGGGTCGGGCGTGCTGATCGCGTTGAGTTGATAACGACCCAGCAGCGTGTTCACGTAATCCGTATTCGATAACGCACCGTAGGCGCTCACAAACTCCGGCCGCGCCACAAAGGCCGTCGTGTATGCGCCCTTCTTCGTGAAGACCTCCTGCGCCGTGCTGCCCGTCACAGCGCGCATGTCCGCGACGATCTCCGTGTAGACAGGAAGCCGGTTGAAAGCCACACGATAGAAGCGGAAGACGAAGAAGCCCTTGAGTTGAAACTCCTGCGAGCCGAAGAATGATGAAGAGACGAGGATGCGGTCGCACTGCGCCGATGATACATTCGGATCGACGTTGTTCACGTCCGCGCAGCCGTTCAAGACTGAGAGCCACGCGTTGTAACCGGGCGTGTCCGGCTCGCGCGAGAGGAAATCAAGATACTGTTGGCGGACAAAGAACGGCGACGAGAAGACGGGGTTGGGCTGCCCCGGCGTGTCGTTATCCGTGATGACGACCGTCGCTGTCGCAGGATCACCTATAGTCGTACCCGCGCTCGGATTGCTCAGTCTGACGAGAAAGACTTCACTTGGCTCGCCGTATGCGTCGTCGATGAGCGGGACGCTGATCGTCTTGCTCGTCTCGCCCGGCGCAAAGGTCAACGTGTCGCTGGTCGTCGCGTAGTCGCAGCGCGGCGACGCGATATTCAACGAGTTCACCGTATCGTCGCAGCGTATGCCGGCGACCGCCTGCTCGTCGGCCGTTTGATAGTTGATAGTTGCTGTGCCCGAAGTGTCGCCCGTGCGCGTGACGCCGAGCAGAGCGTGTCCCGCACCTTCGCCGACCGTGTAGCCAACTTGACTGAACTGCACGATGGGCGCAGCAGGCCCGTTCGTCGTCAACTCGTATGCGCCGCGCCCGTATGTGCCGATCTGTATCTGCCCGCTCGCGTTGGTGGCAAAACTTGTGACGATGGTCGGCGGGAGACCCAGATTGAAACTCGTCCACGTCACGCCAGCGGTGAGCGAGCGGAAGACGCCGATATCGGTCGCGACGTACAGGATCGTCGGCACAAGCGGATCGATCAGGATCGCGCTTGTCGGGATGTTGGGTAGGTTGCCGCTCACGTCCGTCCAGACTAAGCCTTGATTGACGGTTTTGAAGACGTGCCCTGAGCCGTAGCCGCTCACGGTCAGGTAGGCGACGGCCGAGTTCAAAGGATCGATGGCGATGCCGGTGATGGTGCGGACTGGTAGACCCGCCGTGATGTTCGTCCACGTCTGCCCGCCGTTGGTCGTGACCATCGCGCGTCCCTGCGCCGAGCCTGTATAGATGACCTGCGCGCCCGCCTTGTGCTCGACGGCGATGGCTTCGAGCACGTCCGTCCCGCCATTGGTGAGATCGGTGAAACCGCCGGGTGCAGTCCAAGTGGGCGTCACAGTGCTGTCGGCATAATTCGTGCTGACGAACAAACGCCACGTGCCGAAATAGACCGTCGCGTCCACGCCGTTGTTGGTGAACGGCGCGTAGAAAGAGATGCGCGGGCTTGAGGTCGACTCGCCGAATGTAGCGTTGCTCGTGCGGCGACTGCTGATCTCCGTGCGTGTGCCGTTGGCATTGAAACGCCACCAACGAATTGCGCCGTAGACGTAAGTGCTAAAGACGATGCTGGGATCGGGCGCGTTGATGACGGGATGCCCGCCGTCGCCTTCGGCGAACTCCTGCCAGCCGTTTGTGCCTGCGGTGCGAAACTGTGTGCCGTTGTCCTGCGCACCGCCGTAAGAGCGCGTCGCGTCGGTCGGGTGCATGACGAGGCCGATGAACTGTGTGAGCGCGAGCGTCGCGTTCAAGGATTGAAACGACGCGCCGCCGTCCACGGACTTCGAGATGCCGCCGTCGTTGCCGATGTAGATCGTGTTCGGGTCGTTCGAGGCAAAGGCGAACGCGTGTTGATCCGGGTGCGAGCGCGAGACGAAGGGGTTATAGCCGAACGTGTTGCTGCTTGCGTTGTAGACGAAATTATTTGTCAGGCTCGTCCACGACTGGCCGCTATTGATTGATTTATACACGTCGCGCGTCCCGACGTAGAGCGTGTTCGGGTTCGACGGATCGACGGCAAGGTATGCGTTATAACCGAACTGGCCGGAGTCTACGCCGGTCGTGTTGCGCAGCGCCCAAGTCTGCCCGGCGTCGTTGCTGACTTCAAGGCGCAGTTCGGCCGCCGATGGGCTAAGCGTCTCGCCCGTGAAGATGTAAACCATATCGGGCGCGGCCGGCGTCACGCCGATGCGCAGGTCTATGCGGACACTGTTGCTGTACGCGCCAAAGGTGGAGGTGTAGACCTGCGCCCAATTGTTGCCGCCGTCAATCGATTTGAAGAGACCGAGCTGCCCGGTGCTCGGCGCGTCCACCCGGCGCACGCCGATGTAGAGCGTGTTCGGCTCGTTCGGCTTGATGGCGAGGTCGCGCACCAACCCGGCAAAAGTACGCGTCCAGTTTATGCCGCCGTCCGTCGAGATAAAGACGCCGCTGGCGAATTGCAGATTCTGCGCGTTGCCGTCGTACTGCACATACTGGACAAGATAGACGCGGTTGGGATTCGTCGGATCGACCTCGATCTTTGAGGTCGTGCCGGGCGCGGGCAAGCTGCTGTTAGAGACGCGCGTCCACGTCAGCCCACTGTCTGTAGACTTCAAAACGCCCGTGCCCAGATAGCCGTTGTAGAGATCGCCCATGCCCGCATAGACGACTGACGGATTGTTTCGGCTGAAGGCGATTGAGCCGACCGCCAGATCAATCTGCGTGTCGCTGACGGGCGCGAAGTTTGTGCCGCCATCGGTCGAGCGCCAGATGCCGCCGGTGGCCGCGCCGACGAGGACAAGCTGCGGGTCGGCTGGCGAGACAGCGATTGAGTTGATGCGCCCGCTCGTCAAGCCCCAGTTGCCGGGAAAGGCCGACGTCGTCGGCGCAGGCCCGATTGGCTGCCACGCGGGCGTGCCCGCCATAAGCTGCGGGTCGCCGCCGTCACCTTTACCGCCGCGTGGGCGCGTCTCCCAAGCCCTGCGCCGTCCTTCAGCCGGCGGCGTGGCGAACGGGAACGAGCGCTGGAACATGAACCACTCCTGTCGCCGCTCCACATCCGCACCCAACTCGCCGACTAACTCTTCAGCGCCCGCGCTTGGCTGGTCGAACCGCGCGCGCGCGACTTCCATCAGACGCTTTGCGCGCCGCTGTTTCAGTCGGCGTTCGTGGCGGACATGCGTGCTCCGGCGTGCGTCTGCGCGCTGACGGGGTGCGGCCGCGCCCGGCACTGTCGTCAACCACAGCGCACCGAACAAGCAGCATAGAGACAGGGCGATTGCACGCGCGTATGCGCGCGCAAGTGTGGCGGGGAACTTCGTTATGCTCACTGGCAATTTCCTTAAGCTGCGCGCCGGCTGGCCTATCAGCGCGTGGGGCAAACACCTTTTTCACTCTATCGGCCGCGCGCGCAGACAGTCAAGTTAATTGCCAGCGCCTGTCGAATGGCAGATTGATTCGTGCTTCGTCGGCCCACGCGCAAATTTTGATTGACTTTTGGGGCAAATAAAATTAGGCTGCCCGTGCTCTTTACTTTAACTGACGACTCTCGCCTCAGATTCTTGCTTCAGTACCTCATGAGAATCGTCAATCACGTGTCTGGTCTTAACTCACGAGCCATGGTGGGTCTTGCTTTAAGCTATTAGCTTTGCCACAACAGTAAGTTTTTCGCCAGAGAAGGGCCGGCCTCGGAGATCGCCCCAAGCTTCAGGGTCGGATGGCAAGAACCAAGCGGCGTCCGTTACTCACGTCAGACGATTGCTGTAACAACCTAAGCGTCTTGCTGTACTGGTGCGAATTCATCTGCCCGCTCTCCCGACGGGCTTAGGCAATGATTTCTTCGACGCCCCGGAATCCTCAGGTGACGTGTGACTCGCAAACTCGCAACCCAAGCCGACTCGACTTCCTTGAGCCGACCAGTAACTCAGTGTTTCCCCTTGGGCCGCCGAACCCATCAGGCCCAAGTTACTTGGAGGAGAAAAGGATGAAGCTACTTAAACTACTCGTCCTCTGCTGCTTTGCAGCCGCGTTCGTATTGCCCGCAGTCTTTACGCGCAATGCCTCGCAGGCCGCGACCGAAGCGCCCGCGGGCTTCGACAATCTAACCAACGGACACACCAATCAAGCCGACTTCGACGCCAACTTGGCTGTCTTCGAAGAGCGGGACGATATTGCCAAAGGTCTCGGGCCCGTTTACAACATGCAGTCCTGCGCCGAGTGCCACCAGAACCCTGTCACCGGCGCCATCGCTCAGGTCACTGAACTGCGCGCCGGTCATACCGACGGCGCAGGCAACTTCGTGGACGCGGCGGGCGGCTCCCTCATCAACGACCGCGCCACCAACGCCAACATCCAGGAGCGTGTGCCTTCGAACGCGGAGACAGTTCGCACCTTCCGCACATCGCTGAACACGGTCGGCGACGGCTTCATCGAGGCGATTGACAGCAACAACATCGTCGCCGTCGCCAACGCCCAGCCGGGGCAGAGCGGCGGGCAGATCGCCGGCCAAGTTATTCAAGTGCCGGTGTTCGAGGCGAACAACGCGTTGCGCGTCGGGCGCTTCGGCTGGAAGAATCAGATGGCGAGCCTGCTCTCGTTCTCGTCCGACGCCTACCTCAACGAGATTGGCATCACCAACCGCTTCAATCTCGTGGAGAATACCTCGAACGGCCGGTTCGTCGGCTTCGGGTCGGGCTTCGACCCCGTGGCTGACACCCAACCCTGCGTGGCCGGCACGCCCAACGCCGGTCAAAACTGCGGCGAAGACCCGGACGAGGACATCGTCGCCTTCGCCGACTTCATGCGCGCGACGAAGGTGCCGCCGCGCAACTCTGAGACCGTGAACACCTCGGATGTCGCTACGGGTCAGTCGCTCTTCAATCAGGTCGGCTGCGCCATCTGCCACGTTGCATCGTGGACGACTGCGCCCGCTGGCACGGTCATCAACGGCGGCGCACTGACCGTCTCCGCCGCGCTCGGCAACAAGACCTTCCACCCCTACAGTGATTTCTTGTTGCATAATGTGGGCACGGGCGATGGCATCGTGCAGAACGGCGGGCAAAGTACCGCCAACAAACTACGCACCCCGCCGCTCTGGGGCAGCCGCACGCGCGACCGCTTGATGCACGACGGCGAGAACACGACCCGCGGCGAGGCAGTGCTGCGCCACGCGGGCGAAGCGACGGGCGTCATCAACAACTACCGCGCGTTGAGCGTCACGCAGCGGAATCAGATCGCCGCGTTTCTCAACTCGTTGTAACAACCAACTAGCTTGCGTCACCTACGGAGTCACAAATGCGAGGCCGGTTGAGCAAGGGAAGCTCGACCGGCCTTTCATCTCACACCGGGGCGCTTGGCTGCTTTGCGTCCACATCAATCTTGACGGAGCATAAAAGGATGCAAGACCCGCAAACATACCTTTGCGCACTCAGCGCAAAATTTTTTCGCCCTGCCCTGCTCTGCTTCGGCGCGCTCTGCTTCAGCGCCTGTACCGGCTCGCGCCAGCAAACGGACAACGTGTCCGGGCCGACACAGACCGGCACAACGCAGACCACAACTACCCAGACCACAACGACGCAGAGTGCAGCCACCCCACAACCCGCGCCGACCGCGTCGCCCGCGCCGACCGCGTCGGCGACACCCGCAGCTATCCAACCGGCCGAGGCGGAAGCCAAGCTCGCGCACATCTTTCAAGGCGCGGTGCAACTTGCTCAGGCGCAGCCGCAGAACGCCATCGTCGGCGACTTCAATGGCGACGGCTCGGAAGACATCGCTATCGTCGTCCGGCCTATTGCCGACAAGCTCGCGGACATCAACAGCGAGGTCGCCAACTGGATTCTGGAAGACCCTCATTTTGTCGCCGTGCCCGATCCGAACAAGGCCATACAGAAGTTGCCCACACCGGCCGAACCCGTCAAGGTGCAGCCCAATGATCTGCTCCTGACCATCATTCACGGCTACAAGGAGGCGGGCTGGCGCAACCCCGACGCGCAACAGACATATCTACTCAAGAACGCCGTCGGGCGCGGCCTCCACATGGAGTCGCGGCAGGAAGCGCTCAGCACTTATAAGACGCTCGCCCCACATCTGCGCGGCGACATTGTCGATCAAGAGTTGAGCGGCGCACACGGCTGTCTCTACTGGACGGGCGCAAAGTACGTCTGGTTTCCGCTCCCGAAAGCAAAGACATAATCGTCTCACTGCTATCGTCCTGCGATGCGTCCATGCCGGCCGCGGGCGTTGCTTGACGCTCGCGCGCGCAGCGTGTTAGGTTTCTCGCCTAAGTTCACATCATATTTTTTCGGCCGCCGCAGCCGTCGTTCGAGGCCGAGGAGACGCGCTTGACTGCGCCTCAGCTTAAGCAGACATCGCTCAACTCTGTGCACCGCCGCATGGGCGGGCGCATGGTCGATTTCGGCGGCTGGGACATGCCCGTGCAATATCCTGCGGGCACGGTCGAAGAACATTTGCGCACGCGCCGCCACGCCGGTCTCTTCGACGTGTCGCACATGGGCGAGATCGAAGTGCGCGGCCCTGAATCAATCGCCTTCGTCAATCGCCTCTGCTCGAACGACGTGAGCAAGCTCGTCGATGGGCAAGCGCATTACTCCGCACTGACCACGCCCGCTGGCACGGTCGTCGATGATCTGCTCGTCTATCGCTTTGCTGAAGATCACCTGTTGCTCGTCGTCAACGCCGGGACGACCGATAAGGACTGGGACTGGCTCAACCGGCATCGCGGCGACGAGCGCGTCGAGTTGCAAAATCGCAGCGCAGACTTCTGCCAGATCGCCGTGCAAGGCCCAGATGCGCTTGGGCTGTTGCAACAGTTGACGGAGACGCCGCTCGCGGAGATCAAGTACTATCATTTTCGCGAAGGCAAGGTTGACGGTGTGCCCGCGCTCATCTCGCGCACGGGCTACACGGGCGAGGACGGCTTCGAGATCTACGCCGCGCCCGACAAAGCGGAACAACTCTGGCAGAAGTTTTTAGCCGTAGGCCGGTTCGGCCAAGCCGACGGCATCCTGCCCTGCGGTCTCGCCGCGCGCAACACGCTCCGGCTCGAAGCCGCGATGGCGCTCTACGGGCATGAGATCGACGAGACGACCACGCTCTTGGAAGCCAATCTCGGTTGGATTTGTAAACTCAACAAAGGCGACTTCATCGGGCGTGAAATACTCGCGCAGCAAAAGGCAGAAGGCGTCAAGCGCAAGCTCGTCGGCTTTGAAGTCACGGAGCGCGGCATCGCCCGCGATAATCAAGACGTGCTGCTTAATGGCGGGAAGATCGGCCGCGTCACGTCGGGCAGCCCCGCACCCTATTTGAAGCAGAACATCGGCCTCGCTTACGTCCCCGTCGAACATGCCAATGAAGGACAGGAGCTAGAGATCGACGTGCGCGGTCGCCCCGTCGCCGCGCGCATCGTGCCGACGCCGTTTTATAAACGCGAGAAGAGATAGTTTCGAGGAGCATCATGGCGAACATTCCGGAAGATTTGCATTACAGTAAGGATCACGAGTGGGTCAGAGTCGAAGGCGACATTGGCACCATCGGCATCACGGATCACGCGCAGGATTCTTTGGGCGATGTGGTCTTTGTCGAGCTGCCCCGCGTCGGCGACACGTTCGAGGCACATCAATCGTTCGGCAACGTCGAATCGGTCAAGGCTGTGTCGGAGTTGTACTGTCCCGTCGCGGGCGAAGTGACTGAGGTGAATGAGACTTTGCAAGACGAGGCGGAGCAGGTCAACACCGATCCTTACGGCGCGGCGTGGATGATTCGCTTGCGCATCAGCGACCTCGGTGCGGTGGACAAGTTGATGACGGCCGCCGAGTACGAAGACTACACGAAAGCCGAAACGGAGTAAGCAAAGTTGCGTTACATTCCGAACTCGCCCGCCGAGCGCACAGAGATGCTGCGCACCGTCGGCTTGCAAGCGCCCGAAGAACTCTTCTCGTCGATCCCGGCCGACATCCTCTTGCGCGCGCCGCTCAACACACCGGCCGCACTCTCCGAGCCTGAACTACTCGCGTATTTCGACCAGCTCGCCGCCAAGAACAAGGCCGCCTACCGGCCGAGTTTCTTAGGCGCGGGCGCTTACGCGCACTACGCGCCGACGATCATCGACGCGCTCATTCAACGCGCCGAGTTCTTCACCGCCTACACACCCTATCAACCCGAAGTCTCGCAAGGCACGCTGCAAGCGATCTTCGAGTTTCAGACATTGATTTGCCAATTGACCGGCATGGAGGTCGCCAATGCGTCGATGTACGACGGCTCGACCTCTGTCGCCGAAGCGGTCTTGATGGCCGAGCGCGTGACGCGCCGCAACAAGATCATCGTCTCGCCCGCGCTCCATCCCGAATACCTGCACGTCACAGAGACTTACGTCGCCCACGCCGGCATCGAGCTGCAACAGGCGACGATTGATGAACAGACGGGCTTGACGAGTCTTGACGGTGCGACCCAACTCGACGAACGGACGGCGGCGGTCGTCATCCAGTCGCCCAACTTTTTCGGCTGCGTCGAAGACCTGCAAGCGTTGGCCGAGCGCGCACATAAGGTCGGCGCGCTGCTCGTCGTCGCCGTGACGGAGAGTATGTCGCTGGGTCTCTTGCGCGCGCCCGGCGCGTGTGGCGCGGACATCGTGGTCGCGGAAGGGCAATCGTTCGGCGTGCCCTTGAGCTTTGGCGGCCCTTACGTCGGGTTGTTTGCGACGCGCGAACGTTACGCGCGGCAACTGCCCGGTCGCCTCGTCGGTGTCGCCTATGACAAAGAAGGACGGCGCGGCTTTGTGCTGACGCTCGCCACGCGCGAACAGCATATCCGGCGCGAGAAAGCGACCTCGAACATCTGCACCAACGAAGGTCTGATCGCGCTCGCCGCGACGATCTACATGGAGACGCTTGGGCGCAGAGGCTTACAGGAAGTGGCGCTGCAATGCGCGCAGAAGGCGGCTTACGCTGCGCGCCAAATCAGCGCGCTTGCGGGTTTCTCGCTGCCCTACTCCGCGCCGCGCTTTAACGAGTTCGTCGTGCGCGCGCCCGCGTCTGCGGCCGAGTTGCTGCGCCGCCTCGCAGCCGAACACAACATCACCGGCGGACTGGCGCTCTCAAGTTATCGCCCCGACCGGCCCAACGACTTGCTCGTCTGCGTCACGGAAACCAACACGCGCGCAGAGATCGACGCGCTCGTCGCAGGATTAAAACAGTCTGGAGTCTAGAGTCTGGAGTCAAAAAACAAGCTTTTGCTTTTGGCTTCAGACCCCAGACTCCAGACTCCAGACTCCAGACTTATGAATAAAGCCAGCACACATATCACACAGAATGAGGCGCTGATCTTTGAGCGTTCGCAGCCCGGCCGGCAAGGTTATCGCCTGCCCGCGCTCGACGTTGAGGAGACACCGCTCGACGAGTTGATGCCGGCCCATTTGCGACGCGATGACGACCTCGCGGGCGTGCCCGAAGTCTCCGAAGTAGATGTGGTGCGCCACTTCACGCGCATCTCGACGTGGAACTATCACATAGACCTTGGCATGTATCCGCTCGGCTCGTGCACGATGAAGTACAACGCGCGTTTGAATGAAAAGGTCGCGCGCATTCCCGGCTTCGCGAACCTGCACCCGCTCGCGCCGGAAGCGGATGCGCAGGGCGCGCTCGAAGTCATCTACGAGTTGCAGCAGCATCTATCAGAGATTACGGGTCTCGCCGGCATCTCTTTGCAACCAGCGGCCGGCGCGCACGGCGAGATGACCGGCGTCATGATCATCCGCGCCTTCCTCGATGCGCGCGACGGCGTGGGCGCAGACGACCGGCCGCGCCGCAACGTTATGCTCATCCCTGACTCGGCGCACGGCACTAATCCAGCGTCGGCGCATCTCTCCGGCTTCACCGTCAAGACCGTGCGCTCGACGCCCGAAGGTCAGACCGATCTAGCCGCCTTGCGTGAACTCTGTGCGGCGGGCGACGTGGCGGGCTTGATGTTAACGAACCCGAACACGGTGGGCTTGTTCGAGCGCAGCATCCGCGAGATTTGTCAGATCGTGCACGACGCGGGCGGGCTGGTGTACATGGACGGCGCAAACATGAACGCGCTCGTCGGCTGGGCGCGCCCCGGCGACATGGGCGTGGACGTGATCCATCTGAACCTGCACAAAACTTTTTCGACCCCGCATGGCGGCGGCGGCCCCGGCTCAGGCCCCTGTTGTTGCACTGAAGCGCTTGCGACGTTTTTGCCCGTACCGCGCGTCGTCAAAGCGGGCGAGCAGTTCCGACTCGATTTCAACTATCCACAATCAGTTGGGCGCGTCAAAGCCTTTCATGGCAACTTCGGCATGCACCTGCGCGCGCTCGCTTACATACTCACGCACGGCCCCGACGGCTTGCGTGAAGCGACCGAAGCGGCAGTCTTGAATGCACGCTACATCGCGCACGGTTTGACGACCGATTATGACAAGCCGTTCGACGCGCCGCCGATGCACGAGGTCGTCTTCACCGACAAACGCCAAGCGCGCAAAGGCGTCCACACGCTCGACATCGCCAAGCGTTTGATCGATTACGGCTTCCATCCGATGACGATCTACTTCCCTTTGATCGTGCCGGGTGCGATGTTAATCGAGCCGACCGAGTCGGTCGGGCGACAAGAGCTACAACAGTTCATCGACGCGATGCGCGCCATCGCCCGCGAGGCGCAGGACACACCCGACCTCGTGCTTAATGCGCCGCATACCACACGCATCGGCCGCCTCGACGAAGCCGCCGCCGCGCGCAAGCCTGTCCTGCGTTGGCGGTCTGAAGAGAAAGCAACTGCGGCCTAGACAGACTCAGCTTGGCTGTGCCAAGTCGAGGGGGCTGCGTACGCCCCGCCCACCACGATTGAGCACGTGCGTGTAAATCATCATTGTCCTGACGTTCCTGTGGCCTAGGAGTTCCTGCACCGTTCTAATGTCGTATCCGGCTTCAAGCAGATGGGTCGCAAAGCTGTGTCGAAATGTGTGACAGCCGCCCGACTTGGCTATGTCTGCGGCTTGGACAGCTTGCTTAACCGCACGTTGCACGGCCGTCGCGGCCAGATGATGCCGACGTAGGGTCTTATCGCCGGGCGCGCGTGAGAGTTTCGTCGCCGGGAACACGTACGGCCAGCTCCAGGCGCGGCCGGCCGGCGGGTACTTGCGTGCCAGCGTATATGGCAACCAGACATCACTGTGACCGGCGGCGCAATCGGCAGCGTGCAGCAGGCGCACCTGTCTTAAGTGCTGCTTTAAGTCCGGCACTATCATCTGCGGTAAAACCGTTAGCCGATCCTTTGCGCCCTTACCATCGCGCACGATGATCTGCCCAAGCTCGAAGTCTAGGTCCTTCACACGCAGCCGCATCGCCTCCATTACGAGCGCAGGCCGCCGCCATACAACAACGAGACAATCAACAAGGGCAGCCCGCGCAACTGCGCCAACACGCGCTGCGCTTCCGCACGTGTGAATACGACCGGCAGACGAGTTGGCCGCCGGGCACGGGGAATGCCGGCCAAGTCTGGCATTTCTCGGTGCAGAACTTCATGAAAGAGAACAGGAGTGCATTGAAGGCCGAATTTTGCGTGGACGCTGCGACTTGTTTCTGCACAGCCAAATAGGTCAGATAAGCCTGCACCTCGATACTACTCATTTCTCGCGGGTGACGTTTCTGATGAAAGAGAATGAATTGTTTGATGTAATAGACATAAGCACGCTCTGTGCTCAAGCTCAAGTGCTTGAGGCGCGCCAGATTCCGTACTTCATCGAGCAGTTTGGGCATGTGAGGCTCTCCGCTCTGATAGTGTGATTATATAGCGGGCGCAATATAACACGCTTATATGAGTGTTATACTGCGCCCGCTATATAATCAGTAGTTATGCCGCTGGCGGTGGCACGGCCTAGCGTTTACGCTGACTAACCCTAGAGGAGGTTCACATGCTTGGTGACGTGATAGCGGCGGTGAAAGGTCTTGCCGGGATTATTACATGGAAGCGACAGCTTAACGACGAGAAACGAAAGAAATTTGCATCGCTATGCGACCAGATCAGTAATGTCCTGCAGCGTGTCAGCGAAACGAGCGACGATAGAAGGCAAACCATCAATTTGTGTGCGGAGTTGAGGCAGTACGTCGAACCGATAAGAGATATCGGGCATGGGACACTTGCATCTGACGAGATTAACCGCTTAGCCACCGAACTAGATAGGGTTTGCGATGCGTGGAAACAACTTACCACTAGCGGCGAACGAGGCAGTCATTCATATGAGGGCTTTATGGATCAACTGGCGGAAGGGACAGGCCAGTTTCGAGGGTTGGCCAATCGCTTGCGTGACATGTGACACCAATCGACGCGGCATAACAAATCGTTGGACGCGAGCGGCGGGGGCGTGTTTCTCAACTAGCTTGGTGCAGCGGAGGGTGCTTTGAATCGCGCCGCCGCGTCAACTCAACCGTTATGCCTCTGCTTCTATGGGATGATATGAATAAACCAATGAAAACAATTTTGCAGGTATATTGTGTCTTTGTCTTAGAGTCGTGCTTGTCATGCTCCAACACGATTGAAAAGCTATTGAATAAAATCAGGCGGAGTTCCAATGCGCAAATACCTGATTAAAGCTAACCTGAAGGTATACGCTGTGGTCTTCGGCATGATGATTCTTGCCGGTCTGGTCTTGTATCCAATGTTAGGCTATCGCTGGCGCGAGAGCGTGCGGAGTGAAGCGCAGTACAAGCTTGCCCCTCCGTGTACCAGCCCTGAGCAGAGCGGATGTCGGCGCGAGATAGAGTCAGTCGTCAAGGGTACGTATGACACTTCCAGTCGCAATAAAACGACTCATTACGTGTCTCTGTCTATGCTAAGCTCTAACCGTAACGGTGACATTCCCGTATGGTGGGGAACGGATCCTAGCCTCTACAGTTTGCTGAAACCGGGAGATAGGGTGACGGCGGAAGAGTGGGCAGGCTAAATCGTGGCCATACGTGGCGCGACGGGCAACACACTACGAACGGAATATGATCCAACATATAAACGCGCGGGCTTAGCCACCTCTCTGAGCGCCGTTCCGTTGGTGCCGATCTTAATAATTTTCATTGAGTACAAGCTGGTTCGCAGCATCAGGAAAGAGAGCCTTAAGCGGAACTGACAAGTCGGCGTTCGGGCGTCTTTTATAGTTACAGCCATGGCATTTGGATTTCCGGCGCGCATAACTTCAAGCCGAACATACCAACTCCCACAAGACGAGCTGGCGGCAGTCGTGAAGTCTGCACTGGCGGATTTAGGCTGGTCGTATAATGTTCTAGCTGACGGGGAATTTCTCGCATCGCTGCTATTTAGCGGCTGGACATGGGGAGAAGACTTCAAGGTCAAGATTCTTCCAGGTGGAGTGATTGAAGCGGAAAGCAAGTGCCTTACCGTCCGCTTGCCGCAGGTGTTTGATTTTGGCAAGAACAGAAAGAACATTGAAACGTTCTTCGCGCTGGTTGAGCACGGCATCAGGCAGGGTGTCCATCAGAGACCTATCTCCGCAACTCAGCAAGAAGCGGTGGCCCAAGGGAAACAGTCGGCGCCCAAAAACGCGTGGCCCGCAGATCTCTTCGGCGGCTGCTTAATCGTCACATTTCTTCTCGGCACCCTCACATACTTTATATCCGCCGTCATCGGACTTTTGACCGGGCACTTATACCTTCCGGGTAGAGGACACAGCGGGATTATCCACGGGGCTTGGGCCAGAATAATTTCAGTAATAATCCTGGCAGTTTTTGTGTGGATTCTTTTATGGGTGTTAAGAGATAGAAAGATGCGGCGGCGATAAGAGCGATAGTTGTACGCTCAGGAGTCCGTAAGGTACATGGGGAAGACTTCGGGGCGGATAGTCGGAGAGAGCTTGCGGGAGGAAGCCGGTGCCCCACCATCCCTTCGTAATCTTGGTCGCGCTGTTCTTCACCGTCGGCATGCCTGTAATCTACCTCGTCATCAAGGCGCGGGCGGCGGCGCTCGACAACCTTTTCGCCCGACGGTTATCCCCGGCGTTAGATTGCGCTCGGTTTGGCATGGCGTAAATCAGGAAAGTTGAAATGCGCACAGTAACATTTCGCGTTGCCAGCAGTCTCGATAATTACATCGCCCGCAAAGATGGCGCGGTTGATTGGATTATGGGCGGTGAGGAAGCCTCTGCCGCGATGACAGATTTTTGGAAGAATCTTGATACTGTGGTGATAGGGCGCAAAACTTATGAGCCTGTGCTGAAAAGCGGCATACCTTTTCCGACCTATCCGGGCGTAAAGAATTATGTTATGTCACGCACATTGAAAGAAGGCTCAGATAAGAACGTGGAAATTATACGGGCAGATGCAGCCGAGTTTGTGCGCAAGTTGAAAACGGAAGCAGGCAAGGACATCTTTGTCATGGGCGGCGGGTTGTTGGCAAAATCGCTTTTCGAGGCAAACTTGATTGATGAAGTCGGCGTGAACATCCATCCGATTCTGCTCGGTTCGGGCATCCCGCTCTTTCACGAGCTGAGCTATCAGATTGAGTTAGAATTGATTGAGTGCAAGAGCTTCAAAAATGGTTGTGTATCAGTTACATATCGAGTGAAAAGTTGAGGCGTATGCTACAGCTTGGTTGCAAATCATCGGCGCAATCTAATAAGTCAGTCGAGCGCGCCGCCTCGATAGTTTCGCGCTCATCAATCTGCCTAAAGATTGGGTTGGACGCTGTGCGCTCGGCGCGGCTCAATTCCAACGTTAGGCAGTTGTTGAATGAATCTGACTAAACCACTAACCACGAAAGGAGAAACAAATCATGGGTCAAATACTTGCTTTCGTATACGGGGGGGTGAGCTATCTGATTTTCCTCGTCACGTTTCTCTACGCCATCGGTTTCGTCGGGAATCTAATAGTACCTAAAGCGATTGATTCGGGTGCGCCTGCTTCTTTTACTCAAGCGTTACTGATCAACGCCCTGCTCCTCGGCCTCTTCGCCGCCCAACACAGCGTCATGGCCCGACCGGGCTTCAAACGCTGGTGGACTCGATTTGTGCCCCAGCCTATCGAGCGCAGCACCTATGTTCTGCTGGCGAGCCTCGCGCTCATCCTGCTCTTTTGGCAGTGGCGCCCGATGACGAATGTGGTGTGGCACGTTGAGCATCCGGCAGGCCGTTACATCCTCTGGGCGCTCTTCTTTGGCGGCTGGGCAGTTGTGCTCATCAGCACGTTTCTGATCAACCATTTCGATCTGTTTGGCCTGCGCCAGGTGTACCTGCACCAAAGAGGCCAAGAGTATACCCATGCGGGATTCAGGACACCGTTTTTCTACAAATTCGTGCGCCACCCACTCCTGCTGGGATTCATCATCGCCTTCTGGGCTACGCCCCGCATGACGGTCGGGCATCTGGTTTTCGCCATCGCCACGACTGTTTATATGCTGATTGCTATTCAACTCGAAGAGCGCGATCTGGCGAGCATTCACGGCCCAGCCTATGAAGAGTACCGGAAGCAGGTGCCAATGCTGCTGCCACTGCCGCGAAAAAGGTAGCCGGGCCGCCCGCAAAAGCTCTCCGCTGACGCACGCCGCCCAACAACTCATTCGACCAGACGCGCTAGTATGGCTTTCAGGCTGCTTACTCTGGCGTAGCCTAGATGCTATTCACGGCGCGGCGGTCAAGCCCAAGCGTTGGGCGCTAGCCTTGAGGTTCAAATGAGAATACGAAATCAGACACAGATATTGTGTGTGCTCCTTTTACTGGCTATCTGTGCGCGTGCAACGGCCCAACAATCGCAAGCTAACCCAGCACCGGCGCGCGTGGCGATTAAAGCAGGCAGATTACTCGATATTCGATCCGGCAAGATCAGAACAAACGTCTTCATCCTGATTGAGCAGGATCGGATCGTCAGCCTGAACGATTCAGCTCCTGCCGGCGTGCCTGTGATTGACTTATCAAATCAGACCGTCTTGCCCGGCCTGATTGACGCTCACGTACACCTCCTTTTTAATTGGAAAGATCAATCCTCAGCCTCTATCTTACGCATGTCTGCTCCGCAGGGCGCACTGTGGGGCGCATACAATCTGCGCACATATCTGAACCAGGGCTTTACGACTGTCCGCGATGCTTGCGAGTACGATCCTGCTTATGGGCAATTTGCCTTGCGCGATAGTGTCAAGAACGGCTTGATTCAAGGGCCGCGCGTAGTGGCAGCAGGGAGTTGTGTGTCCGTCACCGGCGGTCATGCTGATGCCGATTCGTTAGCGCCGGATCAGGCCCTACCACGCCGGCCTAATATCGCCGATACCATCGACGAGATCAGCATCGTTACCAGATGCGACCTCAAATATGGGGCGGATTGGATCAAGCTCATGGCGACCGGCGGCGTCGGCGACCCGCTAAGCGATTTCAACGTACAGGAACTGAGCGAGGAACAGATGCGGATGGCAGTTGAGCTTGCGCATCGCGCCCGCCGCCGCGTGATGGCTCATGCCGAAGGGACTGAAGGCATTAAGGCGGCCGTGCGCGCGGGCGTAGACTCCATCGAACACGGGACGATGCTTGATGAAGAGGGCGCAATGCTGATGGCGAAAAGAGGCACTTGGCTGGTGCCGACACTCAACACTTTCCAGCGCGGCGTCGAAGTGACTAACAATCAAGACCCGATCATGTTGGAAAAGGGGCGGGCCATTTTGAAATATCAGCAGCCGGCTTTTGCGCTGGCCCTCAAATACCATCTCAAAATTGCTTTTGGCGATGATGACGATCCGGAGTTTGCCGTCAAAGAGTTTGCTGCGCTTGTGCGCGGCGGCATGAAGCCGCTCGAAGCCTTACAAGCCGCGACCATCAATAGCGCGGAACTACTCGGCATGGCCGACCAATTGGGCGCGCTTGAACCCGGCAAGTTCGCAGACATCACGGCCGTCAACGGCAATCCGCTGCTAAATATCAACGCCATGGAGCAGGTGGTTTTTGTGATGAAGAGTGGCGAGGTTATTAAGCACAGTTCAAACGCAAATAAAACCATTGGCCCCGCCGCCCCCTTCATAAGGGTGCAATGATTTCCGATCCGGTTAGCGCTTCGCTTCCAGTTTCACCTTGGAACCCTTCGCGTTTACACGCAGTAAGTTGGGAAGCTCAGTAAAGGGCTTGCGTTCAAATTCCTTCGGAACGTCGATAATTTGATGTCGCTCGCCCTCGGCTGGTACGTATGTGAGGAATCCTTTCTTACTGCGCATCTTTTCCGGATCAAAGAGCGTAAGGATCGTGCCGTCTTTGTCATAACTGACTGCTAACTTCATGTTCGACTTCTCCTTTTCTCTCCGTGTTTCAATTGTTCGAGGTCTGAATGTTGTAGAAGGTTGAGTTTGGCCCGTCATTCCTAATGGAGTGAGAGAAACTGAAGGTACCGTTATTGTTTCGGGAAACGGATCCAGCCGAATAGCGCAATGACGCACCTGTATTCAGCGGCTCGGGCTGATTGAAGGTATTGCCTTTCCACCCCGCACCGTTCCAAGTAAAGATCCAATTTTGAGTCTGGCCAGCTGCGATGAAGATATTCGCGCCGCCACCACCTATGAAGGACATAGGAATTCCTCCTATCTCGAATTTCTGTTAGAACTGCGCCGGCTTATACTTCACTGATAGGCTGTTGTCAAGCAAGATTTCTTGCTTGCTCTGATAACCATATATTTCACATAATTAACAAGCGCATTAATTAGAAATCGAGGGAAGGCTCGCTTGAGGGATAGAAACCAAGACTATTCATGTTGAAAAACGGGGGGGTGAAGTTCCTGGGCATGCGGCGTGTCCGGTTACCCACAATAACACAGGGACCTCTATTCAATCTACAGTGCAGTCTAACAACTCATTCAACTCAACCGCTCGATAGCATTGCTTTCATGATTCTTCCTTGCGGTGTAGATTGGAAACTGCTCGCTCGCAACGGGTCGATTCGAACGTTAGGCGGCACGTGTCATGTTAGAGCCTATGGATAAAGTCGAGCTTGCGCATACGGCCATCAAATTATGGCATGGCGTAACAGGCTCGCTCCGACACATCAGAAACTCTACCAACGATATTTACAGCTTTATCGAAGCCGGTAAGACACGTTACCTTCGGCTCACTTCGAGTCGCGATAGAGCGCTGGAGCAGATTGAAGCGGAACTCGATTTTATTGCCTATCTACATCGGAGCGGTGTCAGTGTCATGCTGCCGGTTCCTTCTGCGGCGGGGCGCTTGATTGAAGTAATACCATCTGCCGATAACCTTCTGTTTGGCTGCGTCTTTGCGGCGGCGGAAGGTAAGCGGTTTAGATATGAAGCCGCCGAATTCAAGCAAGAACATTTTAGACTGCGTGGCCGGACGCTTGGGCAGATTCATGCCTTGTCAAAAGCTTATGTTCCTGCCGGCAGCTTGCGCAGGTTTGCTTGGGACGAGGATAAACTATTGCTGGCCGCAGACGAGTTCTTGCCCAAGTCGGAAAAGGTTGTTTGGCGCGCGTATGATGAATTGAGAGAGTGGTTGCAAGCTCTGCCGATATCGGCGGACACGTATGGTCTGATCCACGGTGATTTCGGAGCGACTAACTACCGCTATCAAGCTGACCAGCTAAACATCTTCGATTTCGATGATAGTTGCTATCATTGGTTCGTTTATGATCTGGCCATTACGATCTATCCGCATGGCTGGCGCAAGGAAGGGTTGCAGCTTTTAGCTTGGCTGCTTGAAGGGTATACCGAACAGATGAAGCTAGCCGTGACGCTGGCAGACGTAACCATGTTTTGCCAGTGGCGGCTCGTCTATCTGCTGCTTGTTTACGCTCGGAAGTGGGGCTTTGAGAATATGTCGGAGCAACAGTCAGAATGGTTTGCCCAAAAGCGAGCAAACCTCGCGCGTGGCTACAGGTGGCGTACGTAAATAGCCGGCTCGCTTCAGTGTCGTCGCTTTAATCCCGGTGCTATATCGAGGTGTATTGTCTATGGATGAGAAACGAGCGATGCTGCGCCACTTTCTAGCAGCGCTGGCCTATCGCACGCAGAAAGCTTTAAGAGATGCGCCGGTCGAGTTCGACAACTTCCGCGCGGCCGAGGGCGTGCGCACGCCCACGGAACTTGTGCGCCACATGACCAGCGTACTGGGCTACGCCCGCACCTTCTTTATCGGCGGGCAGTACAGACCCGCGCCCTTGCCGACCTTGCAGGCGGAGACCGCCCGGTTTCACGACATGCTCGCGGATTTAGCTCAGCACATCGAAGCCGGCACGCCATTGCTGCATGACATAAACGAGGAGCGCATGCTGCAAGGCCCGCTCTCGGATGCGATGACTCACGCCGGTCAACTCGCCATGTTACGGCGGCTCGCGGGCGCGCCCGTGCCGCCGGAGAATTTTATTTTGGCCGACATAGATGCGGCCCGCTTAGGAGTTGCACAAGCCGAGCCGCTCAGCCCCGACGCAAGCTGGCCTGAAGCACCGTCAGGCTGGTCGCCGCCTGCACGTACCTGAAGAATGATCGGAGCAGCGGCGCGCTGCTCTCGGCCGCGTTAGGTTGAAGAGTTTGGTCGTCGTGTCGCTCGCGCCGGCTAGGGGCGCTTGCTCAGTCCAGGTCGAGCGGGTTTTTATAGGGCGCGCCGGCATCCTTGTCGGCGCGCTTCATCGCTTCGCGGAACTTATCTTCAAGCAATCGCTCGCGATCCTTTTGCGAGCCTAATTCCTGCGCGAAGATTTGCTCGCGCAACTGTTTCTGCTTTTCCATCCCTTTGGCCATCTCCTCGAACGAGGCCACGGGCTTCGCCTTCTCTTCGTGCGAGATGAGCGCGCCCGTCTCCGCATCGATGACGAGGGTCGCTGCGCAACACGGGCAGATGAGGGTAAAGCGTGCGTTGTCAGTCACGGGTATCACACTCCTTCAGACCACAAGATGCCCGACGCTGGTCGCGCCAAGCCGGCATTATAACACTCTAAGCGCGGCCGCGCGGCCGACCGGCGGTGCGCTTATGATTGAACTGTCTGAATGCCGCGCAAGACAAATTGGCCGTCATGGACGAACCATGACGGCCAACGTTAACGCGCTGTGTCTGCTTCGTGCTGGTTAAGGCGTCACCGCTTTTTTGACAGCGCGGCCGGTCTTCTTCGCGCCTGCTGCGGTCTTCTCACCTACCTTCTTCGCGCCCTCCGCAGTCTTTTCGCCGACGGTCTTCGCGCCTTCAGCCGTCTTCTCGATCACGGTTGAGCCGCCTTCTTTCACAGCCTTGGCCGCGTCCACTGTCTTATCGGCTACGAAGCCGGCCGCGTCTGCCAATGCGTTGCCCGTCGCGTCGAGGGCGCTGGCTACTTTATTTTCGGGCAGGTCGCGCGCTTCGCCCGTACTCGAATAGACGCGCGCCGTGCGCTTGCCTTCGGGTGTGGTCGTGACGACGACGCGTTGGACGCGCCCGCTCTTGAAGGTGCGTGTCTCCGTGCGTGTGCCGTTCGCGTTGGTGACGGCGATCTCGGAATTGTCGGGGGCCGTCGTGCTGGTGGCGGTGGTGGTCGTGCTGGTCGTGGTTGCCGTGTTGGCGTTAGCGTTCGCTGTGTTGGTGTTATTGTCGGTCGCGCAGCCGGCGGCGCAGACCGCCAGCGCCAGCCCGCACAGACCGATGACAAAATGTTTACGCACGTTTATCTCCTCCAAGCTTGTCAAAATGTTGCTGCCTGATCGAGACATGCAATGCGCAACCGACGTGCCAAGCGCGAACTTGGGCAACGAGCCGCAAGTGTAAACAGTTCACTTGGTAATAACGCATTAAGACAGGCGCGGACGACGCTGTGCGTGTACGACCGGGATGCAGCGCGTCTCTTATTGATACTTGAGGCGGGCTTGCGCTCTGCACTACAATGCCGCGCCAAACTCGCTAACAGTTTTTAACTACCCTGTTCTAACTATCAGAGTTTGTCGCCGGTGCTTGCACTTGGCCGCAGGCGGTAAGGTCTGCATAACGGCGCTTGCCTGCTGTATCGCGGCGCAAGCAATAGCAACAGGACATCCGACGTTGGTCAGAAGCTTCTTCACATCGGACTGGTGGCATGCGAAGCGGGCAGACATTGGCGCGTGTGGCGGACTCTTGCTCTTCTTCGTCGCGTTCTTCCCGCAGGCCCTCGTCGGTCGCAGCTATTTAATCGCCGGCGACGCGCTCTATTATTCCTACCCGTTGCGCACGGTTGCGTGGCGCATGATCCGCGCGGGCCAACTGCCGCTCTGGACGCCCTACATCATGTCGGGCTATCCCCTGCTCTCGATGGCGCAGCTTGGGCTTGGTTATCCGCTCACGTGGGGTTACCTGTTCCTGCCGGGTCACGTCGCAGAACAGATTTACATACTCGCGCCGTTCCTGCTTGCACCCGCGTTCACCTATGCTTACTTACGCGAACTCGGCCGCTCGCCGCTCGCTGCGCTCCTTGGCGCGCTCACCTTTGGTTACGGCGGCATGATGGCCAGCCCGCTCGCCAGTAACGGCTTGTTGCCGAACGCCTGTCTGTGGCTGCCGCTCTTCCTGCTCGCCATCGAGCGCGCACGATGCGGGCCGTTTATCCATGCCCTGCTACTAGGCACGTGCGCTTACACGATGTCCGTCCTGACCGGCGTCGGGCAGGGCTTTCTCTACGTGGGTTTGCTGGCCGGCTCTTATGCCCTATTCCTCGTGTTGGCGACGAGCGACGCAAGACCGGGCAGCTTGCGTGCGCGGCTCGCGACTATGCGCCAGTGGCGGCCGGTACTCGTGGCCGGCGGCGCGGCATTGCTGGCGTTGGGCGTGGCCGCATTTCAGATTCTGGAGACGGAGCGCGTCGTGCACAACAGCGTGCGCAGCGTGTTGAGCTTCGAGAATTTCACGCAAGGCGCGATGACACCCGCGCTGCTGTGGAAGTCTTTCACCACGCCGCTCTTCTATGTCATCGACATGCACGCTGCTGTGCCACCGCTCGCATTCGCCCTCGCACTCTTGGCCGTCGGCGTGCACGTGTGGAACAGACGCGTGCGTGATGCGCGCGTCTTCTTTTGGCTTGTGACGGCGCTCGTGGCCTGCATGCTCATGCTGGGACAGCACACACCTGTCTATCAACTCGTCTATCATACGCCACTACTCAATCGCTTCCGCGTGCCCTCGCGCCACACGTTCGAGTGGACGTTTGCGCTCGGCGTCCTCGCCGCTTACGGTTGGGACGCGCTTGCGCCCGTGCTCCGCAAACAACGCGCGACGCGGGCGCGCTCACGCGCCGTCACGCTCTACGCCGCGCTCGCGCTCCTCGCCGCCGGCATCGTCGTCGGCACGCTCTGGTGGCTGAAGACGCAGACCTTACAGGCGGGCACGCCGGGCTGGCCGCATCCCACAACCATCTATCGCATCTGGAAGGGCGCGTTCGCACTGCTCACGCTCGCCGCGCTCTGGCGCGCGAGTCTGATCGCGTCTGCACGTTGGCGGCTCGTGTTGCTGTGCGCGATTGTGCTGACGCTCTGTTACGTCGAGCCGTCTGCGCTCGTTACGCGTTGGTGGGGCCGAACAAACTTCGGCGCGAACGGCTTCACGTCTATGTCGGACGCGACGCGCTACCTGCGCCAGTTCCCACCTGAAGAGAATCGCGTCTTTACGCGGGTCGAACTCTTCAGCGAACAGTTCAACGTGCCGCCACGCTTGGACGGCGCAAACTTATCGGCGCTCTACGATCTGCAAAACGTGGCGGGCTACGAGCCTTTGATCCTCGAACGCTACAGTCGCGCGCTCGGTGGCGTCGGCATGGACACACTACGCACGCCCGACAGATTCGAGTTGAACACCGCGCTCTTCACCGAGCGCTCGCATGTGCTCGACCTGCTCAACACAACTTACGTCGTTACCTATTCCGATCTCCAGCCTGCCCTTGCTCCGCCGCGCAGGTGCGGCGAACTGGACGCGGCTGGCATGCTCGGCGAGTTGCCGCCGCAAGCGGCGTTGACCATCAATGGCGCGTCAAGTGTTGCGGGCGCGCTTAAGCTCGTCACTTCGCTCCCGGCCGCGACCGGCGCACCCGACGGCGCAACGGTCGCGCGCCTGCGCATCTTCACAGCGGACGGGCACATCATCGAGCGCGCGTTGCAAGTCGGCACGCCCGACACAACCGAGTGTGGGTATGAACATTCCGACGTGCAGGCCAAACTCGCACAATGGGGCGGGACTGAATCCGATCAGACACAGGCCGGTGGAGCAGAGGTCTTAGCCAAACGTTTGCACGCGCGCTTCAACTTCGGCGCGCCGTTGCGTGCGGTCAAGATTGAGATCACGAACGTCACGCAGGCGGCGCACTTCAGCGTCTACAACGCCCGGCTGGTTAGCCCCGACGACCAGACAGAGTTGACCTTAATGAGCGCTCCGGCTGCCGCGTGGCAACCGGTTTATGCCCAGAATGAAATGCTGATCATGCGCAACACGCGCGCGTTGCCCCGCGCTTGGCTCGTCGCGGAGGCTGAAATCGTGGACAGCGCAGAAGCGCTCAGACGCATTCGCGGAGAGAGCGCACAACTCTTCGACCCGCGTCGCACCGCGCTCGTCGAAGTCGCGCCCGATGCACTGCCAGCGCTCCCCGGCGGCGCACTCGCGCCCGGCGGCACAGCGCACATTGTCGATTACGAACCGAACCGGCTGGCGCTCGAAGCCGAGTCCGTGACGCCGACTGTGTTGGTGTTGAGTGAGATTAACTATCCCGGCTGGGTGGCCATGGTTGATGATCAGCCGACACCGATTCTGCCGACGGATTATCTATTACGTGGTATCGCATTACCGGCGGGGCGGCACAGAGTTGAACTGCGCTACACGGCTCCGGGCGCGCGCGCGGGAGCGATCATATCAGCTTGTACGTTACTGCTGCTGGGCGTGCTGATCAGCTATGCGCGCCGCGCCGCTAGTCGCACCCGCTTATAAAGCGTCGCTGGCGAACCGCGCTTCGACAAGCGTACCGTGCGCAATAACGAACCGCGTAGTCAGTTCCGGATAAGTTGCGTGCTCAACTTCTGCGCCGCCGAGATCGAGTTGCCCTTCAGCGTTCATGATCGCATCCTCCGAGCCTTCGATCTCCACAAACCAGCCGAACGGCAACTCGTCGAGCATCACTTCCGCGCCAGCCAGTCGCCACGTCGCGCGCCGCTTCTCGTAAACCAGCGCGGGGCTGTAGCCGAGCGCCTCAAGGATCGTCGCCAGCGCGTCCGCGTCCGCCACTTCGGTCTCGTCCTCGCGATGATGCTTGATTGCGGCCGTGGAAATCCGTCGCTCCTTGTAGGTCAACACTGCGCGCCCGCCCACACGCCGCAGGCGCAAGACGCACACCTGTGGATCAAGTCCATGCCCCGCGTACAGCGTGTTCACTTCAAACTCAGGGCCGCACACTGCGACAGCCACTGCCTCCAACCGCGTGCGCAGGGCGCGCGCCTGCGCTTCGGTCACGCGATACTTCTTTTCAATCTCCGTGCCCATCTATTTCATGCGCGCCCAACGCAGCATCTCAGGAATGCTGGCGCGCTTGCCGTACATCAGCATGCCGATACGATAGACGCGAGCGGCCAGCCAGATGAGTAGCGCGACCGTGCCAAAGCCAATCAAGAGCGCGAGCGCGATCTGCCATGCGGGCGGCGGCTCGGCGACGATGCGCGCCATCATCGTGATCGGCGCGGAGAACGGAATCATCGACACTACTTTGGCGAACGTGGAGTTCGGGCTGCGAATCACCGGCACAGCGAGCCACAGACTAGCGGCCAGCATGAACACAATCGGCATCGACAGTTGTCCGCCTTCTTGCGTCGTCGTGACCATCGCGCCGACCAGCAGGTAGATCGTCGCGTAGAGAAAATAGCCCATCAAGAAGAACAGGATGGCGTAGACGACAAGCGACGGCGCGACAGCCGGCAGGTGTACGTTGCCCGCTGCGAGCGCGCCCGCGCCGTACAGCGTCAGCGCAAGGAACGCGACTGCCCAGATCGTAAACTGGGTCAAGGCGACGAGCGACACGCCGAGCAGCTTACCGAGCATCAGAGTGTTCGGGCGCACGGATGAAAACAGCAACTCGGTCAGCCGCGTCGCCTTCTCTTCGACGACCGCGCCGAGTATGACCTGCCCGTAGAGCAGCGTCGTGATGTAGATGAAGAAGCCGATGCCGAAGGCGAGACCAAAGCTGCCGCGCCCTTCCGTGCTCGCGCCGGCTGCGCCCGCCTTGTGCGTGGTCAGACTGATGGCACGCGCCGAGTCGTGCACGAAGGCCAGATTTACGCCGCGATCAAGCAGGCGCTGTTCGCTGATCGCTTGGCCCAACCGGCGCTTGATCTGCCCGACGGTGAATTCGTCGCTGAGGTTGCGCGCGTAGTATTCGGCCCGGCCGGTTTCGAGTACGTCGCGCGGCAAGACGACGTATGCATCCAGCTCGTTCCGCCGCACGCGCTCATTCAATTCATTCTTTACTGCTTCGGGCGTCCGACCTGACAACGCAACCTGTTCGACGATGTAATCGAACTCGATTGGCGGTTGCCCCACCTTCCCGCGCGAGTCCGGGGCGTGCTCGGCAATTGAGTCGTTCGCGTTCGCAGCCTTAGCGCTCGTATCTGCTCCAGCCTCTTCGTCATCCGCTCCACGCAGCAACGCGCCGCGCACGCGCTCGTACATGCGTCCGGTCTCGTCCACGATGGCCACACGCGTCGCGCCGCCCGCGTTGATCTGGAAGATGAGGGCGGGCACGACTGTGAAGCCGAGCATGACGAGCGGGCCAAGCACGGTTGCGAGCAGGAAGAAGCGTGTGCGGACGCGTTGCACATACTCGCGCCGGATGATCGCCAACAGTCTGGTCATTAGTTCGCGCTCACCTTTTCGATAAAGATGTCGTTGAGGCTTGGCTCGATCAACTCGAACTTCGTAACCTGCGCGCCCGCCTCGACCAGACGGCGCAACAACTCCTGTGCGTCCGCGCCGTCGGCCAGCAGCACCTCTGTCTCGTCGCTCAGTTGCTTCACGCTGGCCACCAACGTCGGGTCGCCAAGCACACGCTCCGCGCCCACAGTACGCAGCGCGATGGTGTTGCGGCCGTAGCTGCTTTTAATTTCGCGCAGGCTGCCGCCGAGTACTTTGCGCGCGTGGTTGATCAGGCAGATGTCGGCGCAGAGTTGTTCAGCCTGCGCCATGATGTGCGTCGAGAGGATGATGGTCTTGCCCGCCGCTTGCAGATCGAGCACGGCCGCTTTGAGCGTTTCGACGCTGACCGGGTCGAGACCGGAAAACGGTTCGTCCAAGATCAGTAGTTCAGGATCGTGCAGCACGGCGGCGATGAACTGCACCTTCTGTTGCATGCCCTTCGATAGCTCGTCGGTCTTCTTCAACTTCCAGTCCGTGAGTCCCAGACGTTCAAGCCAACGGTCGATCTCGCCCTCGGCCTTGCGCCCGTCCATGCCCTTCAATTCGGCGAAGAAGCGCAACTGCTCGCCGACCTTCATCTTCTTGTACAGCCCGCGCTCTTCCGGCAAGTAGCCGATGTGGTCGCGCAACTCCGGGCGGATCGCTTGCCCTAACACCTCGACCCGCCCGGCGTCGGGTGCGGTGATGCCGACGATCATACGTATGGTCGTTGTCTTGCCCGCGCCGTTCGGCCCGAGCAGACCGAAGATGCGCCCGCGCCGCGCCTGTAAGCTGAGACCTTCGACGGCCACAAACTCGTCAAAACTTTTCGAGACGCCGTCGAGCACCAACGTCGCATCCGGCAGGTTCAAGTCGCCCCTCCAACTCCAACTAAACCTCGCGTCTTTCGTGCGTCATTATACGGGGCGGCCCGGTTAAAGTTCAGCGTGGCCGCGATGGGCGTGCTAAGATGCTTGCGTCTCCCCGGACACTTCTGGCAGGTAGCTCACATGTGCGCTTGTGTTCCGCCCCGCCCCGCGTGCCTCGCCGTGCTCTTGCTCGGCCTGTGGGCCGTCGGCGCGCGCGCACAAGGGCCGCCCGAACCCACGCCCTTACCCGCCGACGAGATCATACGCGTTAGCACAGAGTTGGTGCAGACCGATGTCGTTGTCTTCGACAAGCAAGGCCACTTCGTAGACAATCTGCACCCCGAAGATTTTGACCTGCGCGTGGACGGCAGGCCGCAGTCCGTCTCTTTCTTCGAGCGCGTCCGCGCCGGCAGCGTCAGCGAAGAGGCGCAACTCGCGGCGGCGCGCGGCGGGCGTGGCCGCTCAAGTACCGACACCAACGCCGCCGTCAAGCCACTCGACCGCGGGCGCTTCATCTTTTTCTTCATAGATGATCTGCACCTCGCGCCCGCCAGCCTCGTGCGTACGCGCGAGTTACTAACTCAATTTATTGATGAGCAACTTGGGCAGAACGATCAGGTCGCCATCTCCACTGCGAGCGGCCAGATCGGTTTTTTGCAACAACTGACGGACGACAAGGACGTGCTGCACGCCGCCGTCAAGCGGCTCACTTATCGTGAGTTGACTGTGCGCGATAATTCCTCGCCGCAGATGAGTGCGACGGACGCGTTGCGCATACAAGGGAACGACATCACGGTCGTTAACGCCTTTGTTGACGCGGTCCTGCGCGAGCTGCCACCGGCCGGGATGGTTAACGGCACAACGGCCGCCGCCCGCAGCCTCGCTGAGAATCAAATCCGCGGCCGCGCGGCGCAACTGCTGCAACAGAACACGGCCGTCTCCACGCAGACGCTCGCCAGCTTGCAAATCCTGATGCGCACCACCGCGCAGTTGCCCGGCCGCAAGCTCGTCTACTTTATCTCCGATGGCTTCGTCATCGATCTCAACCAGAGCGATACGCACGACCGCATCCGGCGTGTGACGGACGCAGCGGTGCGCGCCGGTGTGGTCGTCTATACGCTCGACGCGCGTGGGCTGTCGGCCGCGCTGACCGGCATGGGCGATGCGAGTAGTACAATGGTTGATCCGACGGGGCGACTTGGGAGCGGCGGGAATGAAACGTCGGCGATGCAAGAACCATTGCGCGTCATCGCGGGCGAGACGGGCGGCCGCGCGCTCTTGAATAACAACGCGCTGACGCATGCGATCACGCAGGCCCTTGCGGAGACATCCGTCTATTATCTACTGGCTTGGCGGCCTGAGCAGGACGAGGTGCGCAGCGGCCGATACCGGTGCATCGAGGTCAATGTGAAGCAGCACCCAGAGTTGACGGTGCTGGTGCAACGTGGCTTCTTCACTACGCTGCCGGCGGATACGACAGCGGCGCGCAAACGCGACGAGACCAAGCACAACAACAAGCGCCCGGAAGCCGACAACGGCACAGCGTCAGCCGGCCCACAAGCAGCCAGCGGGCCGGTCGCCAACGCGATTAATCCAGCACTTGTGGCTGCCCTCACATCGTTCGCGCCGCGAACGGCGCTCCCGACCGCGCTCACGCTCAATTACTTCAACACCACACAATACGGACTACTCCTCGTCAGCTCACTGCAAATCATGGCCGACCCGCCGCCGCCCGCTCAAAGCAGACACATAGACGTACTCGGCGGCATCTATGACGAACAGGGACACGCGGTCAACACTTTCGAGCGCCACGTTACAGTCACGCCCAAGCTGGCGCTGGCGAGTGCAGCACAGCCAGCCAGTGCCGCGCCGGAGCGCGTCATCATGACGCATCAGTCGCGCATTGCGCCCGGTCTCTATCAAGTGCGCATCGCCTCGCATGAGATCGAGAGCGGCCGCACGGGCAGCGCCACACAGTGGATCACGATCCCTGCCCTCGCCGCCAGCAAGTTGGCCCTGAGCAGCATCTTCCTCGGCGAACGCCCGCGCGCAACCGAGAGCGCGAACGCACAGGCTACGCCGACGCAAGCCCTCGTCAATCCTGAGCGGCGCTTCTCGCGAGCCTCCGTGCTACGCTTCGTGCTCTACATTTACAACGCGGCCCACACGGATCAAACTGGTGCGCCCGACGTGGCGCTGCAACTGCAAATCTTCCGCGACGATCAGCCTGTTATTACCACGCCCCTGCGCAAAGTGCAGACCGACGGACTGCCGGACTTCAGCGTCCTGCCCTATGCCGCCGAGTTAGATTTGGGCGACCTGCCCGCCGGCCGCTATATCCTGCAAGCCGCCGCCATCGACCGCACGGCGAAGACCAGCGTCACGCAACGCGTCAAGTTCACGGTCGAGTGAGTACGGCACACGCGCCTGTGTCCGTTACAATTAATGTTTGACATGTGCGCGCGTTTGGCATAAAACCCTTGCACCCTGACATACCGCCCCCGCCCCGCCGGCCGCACCGGCAACAATATTGACCTTCCCCCTGTGACCGCAGCCCGACATCTATGCGCGTACAAACGAAGGTACTTCCGCTTATCCTGTTGGCGCTCACTTGTATATTCCTGATCGACTGTCATCGGCACAAAGCACAACCGACGCTTGAGGCGGTCGATCCGATTGATCGCAGATCGAACCTGCCCGTCATTGCTCCGATCAAACGCGACCTGAACGAGATCAAACAGGCGGGGACGCTCACCGTCCTCGCGCCTTACAACTCCACCACCTATTTCATCTATCGCGGCGAGCCGTTCGGTTACGAGTACGAACTGCTGCAAGCGTTCGCCCAAGCTCAAGGCGTCGCGCTCAAGATGGTTGTCGTCACCGACCCGAAAAGTCTCTATGCGCTGCTCAATAGCGGCGAGGGCGACATTGCCGCCGGGCGGCTTGTGCCGCCGCCGGAGGACGAGAGCAAGGTTGCGTTCACGCGCGCGCTCTATCGCACTGAGCCGGCGCTGGTGCAACAGGAGCAAGCGCCCGCGGCGGCCGGGCACGCGGCCGAAAAAGCCCTGCAACCCGGCCCGGCCGATGAACTGCCGGAGATAGACATACAGGCGCGGCTCGTCACGCGCCCCGCGCAGTTGGCCGGGAAGACCGTCACCGTGCCGGAGCAATCACCTTATCAACGCACGCTCATTGAGTTGGCCGACGAAATTTCGGGCGACATACAAGTGGTCGAGTTGGGCGGAGAGATTCAAGACGAGGCGCTGGCGCAAAAGGTGGCGCGCGGCGAGGTACAGTTCACGGTCATGCAGAGCAATCTGGCCGAGTTGAAAGAGGCGGAGTTCAAGAACCTCAAGGTGCGGCCGATCGTCGGGCGCGCACACAGCGTCGTCTGGGCCGCGCGGCAGAATTCGCCGGAGTTGCTGCGGCAGTTGAACGATTGGATCGAGCAGAAGCAGAACGGCTCGTTGTTCGACCGGCTCTACAAAAAATATTTCATCGATCTACGCACACACGTCGAGCGCGCCGGGAGCGAATATCTCACCTCGGCGACCGGCAAGCTCTGCGAGTATGACGACCTGCTCAAGCGGCACGCGGCCGAAGTTGATTGGGACTGGCGTTTGCTGGCGGCGCAGATGTATCAGGAATCGCACTTCAAACCGGACGCTCGTTCGTGGGCGGGCGCGACCGGCTTACTACAACTCATGCCGGCGACGGCGCGGCAGTACGGCGTCCACAATTCGCTCGACCCAGATGACAACGTACAGGGGGCAGTTAAATTTCTAGGCTGGCTCAATCATTATTGGCTGGAACGCATACCGGACGACGACGAGCGTTTGAAATTTATCTTAGCCTCTTACAACGCAGGCGCGGGGCACGTGGACGACGCCCAGCGCCTAACGGATAAGTACGGCGGGAATCCGCTCGCGTGGGACGACGTGTCCTACTGGCTGCTGCAACTGTCGAGCCAACAGTACGCGAATGACCCGGTGGTCAAGTTCGGTTTCTGTCGCGGCATCGAACCGGTCAACTACGTCGGACTTATTCTCAAACGCTTCGATCATTACAAACAGTTCGTCGCGCAACGACGCAGTTACAGGAACGGTAGACGTACAACCTGCTGACTATGTATCCAAAGCGATGCGGCGAGCCGAGATGATCTGGCCCGCGTCGCGCAACTCGTTGAACGTATCGTCGTCGAGGTGCGCATCGGTGGCGATGACGGCCATGGCTTCGCCGCCGCGTTCGCGCCGACCCAAGTGGAAGTGGCTGATGTTGACGCCGCGCACGCCTAAGATCGTGCCGATGCGCCCGATGACGCCGGGCACGTCCACGTTGCGCGTGACGAGCATGTGCCCGGCTGGGATCACTTCGATGCGGAAGCCGTTGATCTCCGTGATGCGCCCTTCGCGCGCCGTGCCGAAGAGCGCGCCCGCGACCGAGTGTTCATCGCTCGTAGTCATAACGCGCGTGCGGATCGCGGGCAAAGGCTCGCTTGTGCCGCTCCGCACATAGGAAGTCTTGACGGCGAGACCGCGTTCTTCCGCGATCAAAAAGGCGTTGACGACGTTGACGCGCGCGCTCATGTCGCGCAAGAGACCGGCGATGAAGGCGCGCGTGACGGGCGCGGCGTCCAATTCCGCGATCTCGCCTGCAAACTCGATCAGCACCTCGCGCACAGGCTCGTCGATCAACTGCGCTTGGAAGCGACCGAGCCGCCCCGCGAGCGTGAGATAGGGTTGCAGGACGTGTAACTCCTGCGCGCCGAGCGCGGGCGCATTGACCGCGCCGCGCAGTGCGCCGGTTAGAAAATAGTCGCGCATCTGTTCTGCGACCGTGAGCGCCACGCCCTCTTGCGCCTCCTTCGTTGAAGCGCCGAGGTGCGGCGTTGTGATGACTTCGTCGAGTTGCAGCAGTGGATGATCATTGGGTGGTGGCTCTTGCTCGAACACATCGAGCGCCGCGCCCGCGATCCGCCCTTCCTTGAGCGCAGCGTGGAGCGCCTGTTCGTCAACTAGCCCGCCGCGCGCGCAGTTGATGATGCGCGCGTCCGGTTTCATCGAGGCCAACTCTGGTGCACCGATGATGCCGCGCGTCTCGGCGGTCAAGGGCGTGTGGACGGTGAGGAAATCCGCGCGCGCGCAGACCTCCGCGAGCGGCAGCAACTCCAACTCGAAGTCGCCCGCCTGCTCCGGCGCGATAAAGGGATCGAAGGCGACGACCTTCATGCCGAAGCCGAGCGCGCGTTGCGCGACCACGCGCCCGATGCGCCCCAAGCCCACTACACCGAGCGTCTTGCCGCGCAACTCCACGCCAATAAACTTTTTGCGCTCCCACTTGCCCGCACGCAGACTCGCGTGCGCCTGCGGCACGCGCCGCGCGAGCGCAAGCAAGAGCGCCATCGTGTGTTCGGCGGTCGTCAGAGTGTTGCCATCGGGTGCGTTCATCACGATGATGCCGCGCGCGGTTGCCGCCCCCACGTCGATGTTGTCCACGCCGACGCCCGCGCGGCCAATCGCGCGCAGACGCCCACCCGCGTCCATCAACTCGGCCGTCACCTTCGTCTCGCTACGCACAATGAGGCCGTCATATTCAGGCATGAGGGCGCGCAACTCTGCGGCGCTCAGCCCCGTCTGCTTTGTTATGTCGAAGCCGGCTGCGCTGAGCGGCGCGAGTCCACTCTCGCTGACATCATCGGCGACCAGTATGTTTGCTTGATTCATGAGTGCGAGGATTATAACGGTTTTCATTTGCGCGCGCATGCGACCCGAATCCGGCGGTTCTAACGAGCACGTAGGCGGTGGTAAACTGCGCGCGACTCCGTAAACAGAAATTAAATTGTTTTAGCTTAACGGCGGCAAGGAAGGCGCATGGACATTTTCGTTTATCGGCCGGATGCGACGCAGGTCGAAGAAGGTTTTAAGGTTGAGCAGTTGCCCGAATTGCTGCGTGACGAGACGCTCGTGCTCTGGGTGGATATGGAAGCGCCGACGCTCGACGACGATAAGGTGCTACTGAACATCTTCAAGTTCCATCCCCTGACGGTTGAAGACTGTCGCGCGAATCGACATCATCCAAAGGTCGAAGAGTTTCCCGACTATCTCTATTACATCCTGCATGCAGTCCGCACGGACGCCAGCCCCGAACGCTTCAACACCATCGAGCTTGACGGGTTTCTAAGCCGCAACTACGTGGTCACTTATCATCACGAGCCGCTACGCTCGGTGGACGCGGTCAAGCAACGCGTGCGCTCCAGCCCCATCGCCTGCCAACGCGGCTCGGCTTATCTGCTCCATCAGATCATCGATCAGATCGTGGACGACTACCAGCCCGTAATGGACGACTTTGACGAGCGGATCAGTCAACTGGAAGACGACATCTTCAAAACACATCGCCCCAACGATAAGATTCTGGAAGAGGTACTTGGACTGAAGCGCAGCGTCCTGCGTCTGCGGCGCATCTCGGCCAAACAACTCGATGTGCTCTACCGCATGAGCCACGGGCAGTTTCAATTGATCGGCGGCCCCGTCCTGCCCTTCTACCGCGACATCTACGACCACCTCGTGCGCGTGACCGATCTGGCGGAGAACTATCGCGACCTAATCGGCGGCGCGCTCGACGCCTATCTCTCGGTCGTCTCCAACCGGCTCAACGAGATCATGAAGGTCTTGACGATCTTCTCTGCGATCATGCTGCCGCTCACTTTCATCACCGGCTTCTTCGGCATGAACCTGCCGGAGATCACCGGCATACATTCGCACACAGTCTATGCCGGACTGTGGCTCGGCATGATTGCCATCATCATCCTCATGCTCTATCTCTTCTATCGACGCGGCTGGATCGGGGGAACAAAGAGTAAGGATGAAGGATAACGGGAATGATGAATGATGAACGCGGAACGATGAATTAAAAACAGTTCATCATTCCGCGTTTCCTCTTCATCCTTCATCCCTTCGCTTACATGGGGTCGCCGTCCGCGCTGGGATTGCGGTCGGGGTCGGGTGTGCCGTCAGGCGCGGGCACGGAATGGGTATCGCTTGCGCTGCCAGATGAGTTATCCGTTGCACTGCCGACCTGTTGCGTGTCTTCAAGATCGCTAAGCGTCTCACTGCTGGTCGCTTCGTCTTTGCGGGCCGCATCCGCGGCGGCTGTTGTGCCCGCAGGCTGCTGATCTTTCGCTTCCATAATCTTGCTCCTCATTTCAGAACATAATAGATCGCGGTCACAACGGCCAGGAGCGCGGCGGCGTAGAAGCCCGCGAGCACATCATCCGCCATGATGCCGAGACCGGATTCAAGCGCTTCGAGTCGGCGCACGGGGTATGGCTTCCAGATGTCGAATAGGCGGAACGCGACAAAGCCGACGAGCAGCGCCCAACGACCACCAAAGGGCACGCAGGCAAACACGATTAACTGGCCTACGACCTCGTCAATTACTACCGCGCCGGGGTCTTTGCGTTTCAGTAAAACTTCGCAACGCGTCGCCGCCCAGATGCCCGCGAGCGCGAGGCCAACGATCAACGGCAGCATGAACGCATTGAGCACTACGCCCGACGGCGGCAATGTCCAACCGTCCGCGTGCGCTTGGGTGTGCAGGCGCAGAATCGTGGTACGCAAGCCCAGATACAGCAAGACGCCGACAAACGATCCCCAAGTGCCCGGCGCAAGCGGGATCAAACCGACTCCGCATGTCGCCAATGCAAGCGCCAGATAATCGCCCAAGCCCCGCACGCGCGCACGCGGCAGCGCGGCGGCGTCGGTCACCAGCACATGTTGCGGATCGTCGCTCGACTCTTTCATAGAAAGACAGTGACGAGTGACGAGTGACAAGTGACGAGTGACAAGCTGTGCTGCTTGTCACTCGTCACTTGTCACTCGTCACTGCTTTTCTAAGATGTGTCCGACCAGATCGTATTCGTGCGCTTCGGTAATTAGAACATTAACGAAGTCGCCGGGCACAGGGTTAAAGTTTTCGGGCGCATCGTTAATAAGGACGCAGCCGTCGATGTCGGGGGCCTGTGTTTCAAGCCGCCCTTGCCAGAGCAGGTCGCTCTCCTTAGCTGAGCCTTCAAAGAGCACGCGCACCGTATCGCCGACGCGGGCGCGGTTGCGCTTGCGCGAGATGCGCGCCTGCTCTTTCATCAACCGAGCGCGCCGCCGCTTGGCTATGCGCGGGTCAACTTTGTCAGAGAGCGTGTAGGCTGGTGTGCCCTCTTCATCCGAATAGGTGAAGACGCCGACGCGATCAAATTCGACATCGCGCACGAACGCCAGCAACTCGGCGAAGTCCTCTTCGGTCTCACCGGGAAAGCCCACGATGAACGTGGTACGCACAGCTATGCCGGGCACGCGCCCTCGGACACGCTGAATCAGCCGCTCAAGGCTCGCGCGCGTGCCCCCGCGCTTCATCAGCTTCAAGACATTCTGCGCCGCATGCTGCAAAGGCATGTCCAGATACTTAACGGCCTTCTGTTCGCTGGCCAGTACATCCAAAAACAGATCGCTGATGTGCGTCGGATAGGTGTACATCACGCGCACCCACTCGACCCCATCTAATTGCGCCAACTCGCGCAGCAGGTGGGCGAGGCCGTCCGTCTGGCCCAAGTCTTCGCCGTAGCGGGAAGAGTCCTGCGCGACGAGGATCAACTCTTTGATCCCTCCGGCGACGAGCGCCTGCGCTTCGTTGACAACCGAGCCGAAGCGGCGACTGCGAAAGTGCCCGCGCATCTGCGGGATAAAACAGAACGCGCACGGGCGGTCGCAGCCTTCAGCGATCTTGATGTACGCGCTGTAGCCGGGCGTCGCGAGCACGCGCGGCGTCGATTCGTCGTACAAATAAGTCGCGCTCTGATTACCAAGCGAGATGACGGGCAACGAGCGCGTGTTGACCTTCTCGTCGCAGACCTGCGTGATATCATTGATCTGATTCGTGCCGATGAAGGCGTCAACTTCAGGCAGTTCTGCGCGCAGTTCATCACGATAGCGTTCGACCAGACAGCCCGCGACGACGAGGCGCTGGCACTTCCCTGCCGTCTTCTGCCGCGCCGCCTCGATGATCGCATTGATCGACTCTTGCTTCGCCGCGTCGATGAAGCCGCAGGTGTTGACCACCAGCGTCTCCGCTTCGCCCTCGTCGCTCGTGATCTCATAGCCCGCCCGCTTGAGCTGACCCATCATCACTTCGCTGTCAACCAGATTCTTCGGACAACCTAAACTGATAAAGCCAATTTTCTTCATAAGCAAACAATCTACAGATTAACTAGCGCCCGCTATCGTTTTCCGACCATTTTCTTTCCAACATGTGAAAGACATAAACGAGCGGCACGAATAGCACTGTGCTGATGCTAAATACTTGCCAACCCTGCAAGCGTGGTGAACTAGAGAGCCAAGCAAATGCGCCGACCCACGAGAGTACGATTAAGATTAATAAACAAACCCTACCAGCCGTTACCCTCGGCCCGTTGTTTATCTCTTCCTCATATGATGTCTGCGGGAACAATTTTCGGGCGAGAAAGTACGTCACACCCAACAGCGCAACAGAGATCAGAGCGTAGATTCTACCTACATTCAGGACAGAAGGAACAGCAACATAAATAATAAAGCCAGCATAGAAGACGAGTAACGTGGCCGCAGCAATCCCGATTCTTCTTTTTGGCTTCATGACTTGCTCTCCTGTTCAATATGCTGCAACCAAGTCGAAACGCGCGTTGCTTCGTCCAGTGACAGGTCGTGCGCGCCGAAACGGACGCGGTTGTAAGCACGCGTGACGAGCAGAGCCTCGGATAAACCCGTGGCCGCCGCGAATTCGAGCGGCGTCTGATCTGTGGCGCGGCGCAACCCGCGCGCAGCGAGCGCCTGATTCATGCGCTCATAAAACTCAACTACCGAGCGACTGTTACTCGATTCTGCTGCGCTCAACTGTGTACGTCGCCAGCGCAAACGGCGCAAGTGTTGAACGGCGAAGAGTGCCAAGCCGGCAACTGTCACAATCAGCAATAGCAAAGACCCAGTCACGCGGTACGGTCGGCCATTCGCTTTGCCGAGCGCGGGCATCCGTCGCCACCAAGCGAGCAGGCGCGTGCGCCACTCGTCGGCAACCTGACTTGCCGTCCGTCGATATGTGCCGAGGCTGCTGCGGACTGACGATGCGAGTGAGCGCTGCTCCTGTTTATCATAAGCGACGACGTATTGAATCCAAAACAGCTCCAACGCTTCGGCGTACTTGCGGAAGGGGCCGAACCAGCCCGACGCAGATGCACTACCGGTGCGACCCGCTTCGGGTGTCGGATCAAAACTCACCCAAGCGTCGTTCTGCGGGAAATAGACCTCGACCCAAGAGTGCGCGTCCGACTGCCGCACGGTGTAGGCATCAGCGGCATCGTTATACTCGCCCTGCTGGAAACCGTTGACAACGCGCGCCGAGACGCCGAGCGTGCGCAGCATCACCGCCATCGCGGTTGAATAGTATTCGCAGTGGCCGGCGCGCACGCGGAACAGGAAGTCCGCCAACGGATCAACGCCGCCGGCCGTGCGGTCGAGCGAGTAGGTAAAGTCGTGTTGGAGATGCCACTCGATGACGCGGGCCGCATCGTAGTTAGTGCCGGCGCGCGCGGCTAACACCCACTCGCGTGCGAGTCGAAAGATGCGCGGGTCGAGGTTGTCGGGCAGTTGTAGATAACGCCGTGCGGCGCGTGGGACTTCGCCGTTATCTAAACGCAACAACGCAATTGGTGGATCGTTCGTGTCCGAATAGGCGCGATAGGTGAGCCGCTCCTGCGGATGCGCGCGTGTGGCGAGACCGCCTTCGATGTCCCGACTGACGTAAGGGAGCGCGCCCTGCACGGCGATGGCGCGCGGCGCGATGAAGAGGACGGGCGTGTCCATCGGTTCGATAAAGAACGTCTGCGTCGTCAGCCGTTCGAGCGCCTCGGTCGTGTCGAACTGAAAGAGGCCACGCTCCGCGCCACCCGCCAGATATTCGTTCTTACCCACCGTTCTGCGCCACGCGTGCCCGTCGAAATTATCCAACGCCACGCCGCGCCAACGCAGCGCATGGGGCTGCGCGTTCTGCGCCGCATCCACGCGCACGTGCATGACGACCTGATTGCTACGTTGCAGGCGACCGATCTCGCCGATACTAACTTCGTCGGAGAAGCCGACCATGCTGGTCAAGCCGGCATCGGAGCGCGAGAGCGCACTCGCACCTGAACGCGGCGTGATGAAGAAGATCGGCAGCGCCAGTGTGAAGATAAGCGCGAGCAGACTGAGCGCCACAAAGGCCAGACGGCGCGCCTCGCCTGCGGTGCGCTGCTGTCCGCGTGGCCGCTGTCCGCGCGCGAACAGCCCCGCACCCGCGGCCCGCACAAAGCGCGTCTCCTGCACGGAGACACCCCACCGCGCGCGCCTGATCTCGAATGCGATGACGGTCGAGAGCGCGCAGAACATAAAGAGGCCGAGCGAAGCGATGAAGTGCGGGCTGACGCTGAGACCGGCGGCGAGCAGGATTTCAAAGAAGGAGATCAGATAGAGAAAGAGCCAGTCGCGGTCGGCCTTTTTCTGCCAGAGTTTGATCGCCGAAAGAAATAGGATGAAGTGTGTGAGCGCACCAAGCCCAGTGCTTGCTCGTTCCGCGCCCCATGCGCCGCCGGTCTGAAAGCGCCAGTCGAGATAAAAGAGCGGCAGCGAGAGCAGGACAATGATGAGGCCTGCGCGATCAGGGAGTTGCCACTTCGTATTTTCAAGCTTCCAAGTGATGCCCAGCAGCACAGCGAACCCGACTGCGAGCGGCCAACTCATGCCGCCCGCGACCACGAGCGCGAGTGCGCCGCAGGCGAGCATGGCATAAGACGACGCGCGAAAATATGTGTCGAAGCTCACGGCTCTTTTGATGCCTTCATGCGCGCGCCGGCACGCTCGCTGGCACGCAAAACGAGGTTGAAACGGCGCGTCTTATCTCTTGATCAGCCGAATCTCAAACAGCTTCGGCCATAGCTTGCCGGTGACGAATAGACGGTCGCCCGTTTCATCATAGGCGATGCCATTGAGCACGTCGGTCGAGGCGGTGCGGTCGGCGGCGGGGAGCAGCCCCGTCAGATCGATGAGACCGAGCACCTTGCCCGTCTGCGGATCGATGCGGACGACGCGATCCGTCTGCCAGACGTTGGCGTAGATTTCGCCTTTGACGTATTCGAGTTCGTTGAGTTCGTTAACCGGGCGATTGTTGAGGGCGACGCTGATCGTCCGCTTTGTCTCGAACGTTATAGGATCGAGAAAGCGAATCCGGTTTGTGCCGTCGCTCATGATCAAATTATCGCTGTCGTGCGTCAGCCCCCAGCCCTCACCTGTGTAGGCGAACTCGCCGACCTGTTCGAAAGTATCCGGATCGTAGATGAATCCTTTTTGTGATTGCCACGTCAGTTGATAGACGCGGCCGTGAAACACGGTCATGCCTTCAGCGAAATACTGTGCGGGCACGTCCACTTTTTTAGTGACGCGCCCCGTCTCCAATTCGACCTTGCGCAGACTGGATTCGCTGTTGAGACCTGTGCTCTCCCAGAGGACGCCGTCGCGGAAAATCAAGCCTTGCGTGAAGGCAGCCGGGTCATGCGGATAGACGTGCTTGATTTCGTAAGTGTAAACGGGCGGCGGGCCGGAGGCCGCGCCGGACTTGGCCGTGTTGTCGGAGCAACCGCTCATCGTTAATAACAGAGTCAGCAGTAAAGTTTTCCAGCACAGAGGATACATACGAGCTTTGGCAGTTAGCCATCGGTGGCAGCAAGTTATCCGAACAAACCGATTGTCGCAGACGGGCGGAAAATTCAAAAGCCCGCTCAAGGTGTTGACCTTGAGCGGGCTTTTCGATTTAATCCCGGCGGCTTCCTACTCTCCCACGCAGCTTCCCACGCAGTACCATCGGCTCTAAGAGGCTTAACTTCCGTGTTCGGGATGGGAACGGGTGTGACCCTCTCGACAAAACCACCGGAAAACTTGTCAACGAAGCAGCGCATTTGTTAATGCATGCTTGCGGTTAAAAGAGCTTTGAGAATCGAATAGTGTTGTTGCCCGCGCTAAAAACTAACTGTGCGAAGCGCGACCGTAAAAACTCGCTCGCCGATTTTGCTGGCGAGTAAATTTTATGGTCAAGCCTTGGGACTGATTAGTACTGGTCAACTGAACGCATTACTGCGCTTACATTCCCAGCCTATCAACGTGGTGGTCTACCACGAGTCTCACTGGCAGGATTAATCTCTGGTCTGGCTTCACGCTTAGATGCATTCAGCGTTTATCCATGCTCCACATAGCTACCGAGCTATACCGTTGGCACGATAACTCGTACACTAGAGGTGGATCCAACCCGGTCCTCTCGTACTAAGGTCAGATTCCATCAATCCTGCTACGCCCACACCAGATAGGGACCGAACTGTCTCGCGACGTTCTAAACCCAGCTCACGTACCGCTTTAACTGGCGAACAGCCAGACCCTTGGGAGCTTCTGCACCCCCAGGATGCGATGAGCCGACATCGAGGTGCCAAACCCTGCCGTCGCTGTGGACGCTTGGGCAGGATCAGCCTGTTATCCCCGGCGTACCTTTTATCCGTTGAGCGACGGCCCTTCCATACAGAACCGCCGGATCACTAACTCCGACTTTCGTC
>JBJMGT010000029.1:0-74063 GCA_045807745.1 Pyrinomonadaceae bacterium | reverse complement strand
GCGCCCCGGCGACTTCATCATTGCCGCGCGCGGCCGCCGCTACTTCAGTAACGACGCGCTCCTCTCCGCGCTGCGTCAAACAACCACGCCCGCTTTCCGCATCACCGTCGGCACGACGCCCGCCGCCGATGTCTATGTCCTAGATGAGCGCACGTTGGCCGCGGTCAATGGTCAGGAGCACTAACAAAGTCAATTAATAGCTGCGTGCTGCTGGGAGCGCGGGCATCCTGCCCGCCATGAGCGCGTGAGCGCGAACTGTTGGACGCGCCTGCCGGCTCGTTGGCGGGCAGGATGCCCGCGCTCCCAGCAAGGAGCGGTCTCATTCATCTGCGCATAGTTATAACTAATCCTGCCGCTCACTCCGGCACGAGCGCGACGCGGAAGCCTAAGAGCGACCATTCGCTGTCGCCCTCGACCTCGCTGATGTAAGAGAAATCGCCCGGCGCGTTTGAGCCGACGGCGTAGCAGGTCGCGTTGCCGGCCGCGTCGCGGTAGAAGCCGAGTTCGAGCGTCTCCGTCTCGCTCCATTCGGGGTGAAAGATCGTGCCGACGAGATTGCAGACGGCGGGTGGACAGACAGTGGCTCGATAACTATCCGGCAACAACTTGCGCGCGCGCCAGTCTTCATTAACCACGCGGACGAATTCGCGCAGCGAGAGATAGTTGTGCGCGTAGCGCGTGCCGTTCATCATCCCGGCGCGCCCCATGTAGGGCGCGAACGGATCGGCCGACGGGTCGTGCCCGTAGAGGCTGCCGTAGAACTGTCGGTTGCCGGGTAGGTAACGCGGCTTCGCGGTCGTCTCCACGCCGACGACACGACCCTGATGCTGTTCATGTCCGGCGCTCAGGCGGGCGCGATAACTCGGCCCGTGCTCGCGCGCGCGTGTGAAGTCGCGCGGCGCGGTCGGGTAGAGCCGCGCGAAGTAAGCATCGTCGAGCGCGACGGCGTCCGCCGCCGGGATGACGTGCCACTCGATGTTGAAATGCCCCAGCCCTTCGGCGCTCTCCGGGCGTAGCTCAAACTGCGTCGCGTCCGTCGAGATCAGTTTCGCGTCCGCGTCTAGGTCGAAGAACTCGCGCAGCCGCAGAGTCCGCTCCGCCATCCACTCAAGCATGCACGCCGCTCCTTTCCTTATGCTTTAACACGACAGGCGTTATACTAGGCGCACAACGCAAACAGCCCCCTGATAATAGGCGAGATTGTATTTAGCTGACAGTCGGCCCGAACCCCTGCCAGCGTGCCCGACCGGCGGGCGAATATCTGTAACCGGTTGTCGGCGCAGAACGTCTCCTAAAGGTAATTGAGAATTTAGGATAAGGGCAATTCATGTTTTTTTTACTTCATTCCCGCAGACGTTATGCGGCCGGGCTGGCCGGCTGCCTCTTCGTCGTCGCGCTCTTAGGCGCGGGCTGCGGGCGTTCCAATTCAAAGGTGGACGCGAAGGCGTCGGACACTAAGACGGGCAAGGCCGGTGGTGGGCGCGGCGGCGGTGGAGGTGGTGGCGAGACCGCAGCACCCATCGTCGTCACCACGACGACCGCGACCACGCGCGAAGTTCCCTCTTACTTTCAAGCCACCGGCAGTCTCGTCGCAGACGAGACTTCGGACGTTGCGTCGCAGACCTCCGGGCAGATCATGGCCACGCCGGTCAATGTCGGTTCGTTCGTGCATCAAGGCGACCTTGTCGCGCGGTTGAACCCGCGCGATGCACAGTTGCGTCTGCTACAGGCGCAGGCGAGCGTGCAACAGGCCATCGCCGGCGTCCGGCAGGCTGAAGCGCGTTTGGGCCTCAGACCGGGCGGCAACTTCGACGCCAGCACGATTCCGGAAGTGCGCGCCGCGAATGCCAACCTCGTCCAAGCGCAAGCGGATTTGCGGCTCGCCGAAGCGAACGAGAAACGCTATCGTGAACTGGTCGAGACGGGCGACGTGGCGATGAGCGTCTACGATCAGTATCGCACGACGCGCGACACGGCCCGCGCCCGCGCCGACGCCGCGCGCCAGCAACTCGAAGCGGCGATCAATACCGCGCGCCAGAGCAATCAGGCCATCCAGAGCGCGCAGGCTGCGGTCGAAGCGGCGCGCTCGCAGGCCGCCATCGCACAGCAGGCTGTGACCGACACGGCCATACGCGCCCCTTACGCCGGTTACGTCAGCAACCGCCCCGTGGCCGTCGGCGAATACGTCACGCCCGCGTCGGTCATCGTCACGCTCCTGCGCACCAACCCGCTCAAGCTGCAACTACAAGTGCCCGAAGCCGAAGTGCCCTTCGTCACGCAGGGCATGGGCGTGTCGCTCGAAGTGGACGCGTTTCCGAAACGCAAGTTCGCGGGGCAAGTGACGGCCGTTAATCCGGCCATCGATCCCGTCTCGCGTGCGGCGACGGTCGAAGCGGCGGTCGAGAACGGCGACAATGCGCTTCGCTCAGGCATGTTCGCCACCGCGCGCATCGTGCGGCAGGGCGGCAGTCATGCCATCTTCGTGCCGCGCGCCGCCATCTTCTCCGATCAGAACACGCAGTCCTATCGCGTCTTCGTGATCAAGGACGACACGGCGAAGCTACAGGTCGTGCAGATCGGCCAAGAGGAGGGCGACTCGGTGCAGATTCTGTCGGGCGTCAACGCGGACGACGTGTTGGCGACCAGCAACCTGCAACAGCTTTACGAAGGCGCGCGCGTGCGCCGATGAACAAATTGATTCATTGACTCATTGATTCAATGAGTCAATGAACAAATGGATCATTTTTAATCATGCAAAAGTTAGCTGAGATATGCGTGCGGCGGCCCGTCTTCGCCACTGTCATCGTGTTGTTGTTGACGGTGATTGGCGGCTTCTCGTTCTTCACGCTCGGCGTGGATCGCTTTCCGAAGATCGATCTGCCGACGGTCACGGTCTCGACCAGCAATCAGGGCGCTGCGCCCGAAGAGATGGAGACCGAGGTCACGGACGTGGTTGAGGGCGCGGTCAATAGCGTGCCCGGCATCGACGAGATGCGCTCGACCTCTTCGCAGGGGCGCTCCAACGTAACGCTCACCTTCAACCTCGAAATCGATCCAGAGGTGGCCACGCAAGAGGTGCGCGACAAGGTCAGCACCATTGTCGGTCGTTTGCCGGACACGGCCGATCCGCCCGTCGTCACGAAGGCCGATCCCGACTCGCAGCCCGTCATCCAGTACGCCATCAGCGCGCCGCGCTCCAGCATTGAACTGACCGATCTAGTCGAGCACCAGATACAGGAGCGCGTCGAATCGGCGGACGGCGTCGGCGATGTCTTCATCTATGGCGGGCGCACGCGGCAGATCAAGGTCTATCTCGATCCCGACCGGATGCGCGCTTACAACCTGTCGGTGACTGACGTGGTCAACGCGATCCGGTCGCAGAACCTTGAACTGCCCGGCGGCAGTTTGAACGAGGGCGCGAAGACGGTCAGCCTGCGCACGCTCTCGCGCGTCGAGAAGGTCGGGGAGTTCAACGACATCGTCGTTACGACGAAGAACAAGTATCCGGTCAAGATCGGCGACGTGGGGCGCGTCGAAGATAGCGGCGCAGACCCCACGTCGGCCGCATCGCTCGATGGCGTGCCGTCTGTGTCGCTCGCCGTGCGCAAGCAGTCGGGCGCAAACACCATCGCCGTCATCAACGCGGTCAAGCAGCGCATGGCGGAGATTACGCCGGTGCTGCCGAAAGACTTGAAGATCGCCGTCACGCGCGATCAGTCCGAGTTTATCGAAAATTCGCTGCACGCCATCGAAGAACATTTGATCGTCGGCGGTCTGCTCGCCGCCGTGATCGTCTTCATCTTCCTGTGGAACTTCCGCTCGACCTTGATCGCGGCGCTCGCCATCCCGACTTCGATCATCGCCGCGTTCGCGCTCATCGCCGCGCTCGGTTACTCGCTTAACCAGATGACGATGCTGGCGTTGACGCTGATGGTCGGCATCGTCATCGATGACGCGATTGTGGTCTTGGAGAACATCTATCGCTTCGTCGAAGAGAAGGGCATGCACCCGTTTCAAGCGGCGATTGAAGGCACGAAAGAGATTGGGCTGGCCGTTATGGCCACAACGCTATCTTTGCTCGCCGTCTTCATCCCGGTCGGCTTCATGACGGGCATCGTCGGGCGCTTCATGTCCTCGTTCGGCTTAACATCGGCCGCCGCCATCGCCGTCTCACTCATCGTCTCGTTCACGCTGACGCCGATGCTGGCGGCGCGCTGGATCAAGCCGCCGAAGAAATTGCTCACGCCCGAAGGCATGCCCGAAGCGAGCGTGGACGCAGCCGGCGCAGGTGGCGACGCGAACGAGCATCACGTCATCCCGCCCAGCCGAGAGCCGGATGCTGACCGGCGGGCGGACGAAGCGCACGGCGCGCCGCAGACCCACTCGTCAAAAGAAGGGCGCTTCTACCGGCCGATTGATCGCACCTACACGTGGCTGCTCAAGCTGTCGATGGCGCACCGCTGGGTGGTCGTGCTGCTGTGCGCGGTCGTCGTCGCGACGATCTGGCCGCTCTACAAGTGGGTCGGTTACAACTTCCTGCCGGACGAGGACGAGTCGGCCTTCCAGATCAGTTTCCGCGGCCCGCAGGGCATGAGCCTGCCCGCGACGCAATCCATACTTGATCGCATCGCGCGCGATGTGCGCGAGCAACTGCCGGGCGTGCGGAATACGCTCGCGCTCGCCGGCTTCGGGCGCGGCGGCGGGCCGAACGGCGGCACGGTCAGCGTGAGCCTCAAGCCGGTCGTGGAGCGTAAATTTTCGCAGACCGATCTGATTCAACGCGCGCGCCAGATCATCCAGCAGCGTAAGTTTCCGAAAGACTACGTCATCGGTGTCTCGGGCACGTCGTCCATTGGCGCGAGCATTGGACTTGGGCGCGGCGGTTCATCCGTCGGCTACTTCATCAGCGGCCCCGACATTCAAAAGCTCGACGAATATTCGCAGCGGCTCGTAGATCGGCTGAAGCAGGATAAGAATTTCCGCGAGCCGGATCGTTCGCTGCAACTCGGCAGTCCCGAAGTCCGCGTTCGCATTGACCGCGCGCGCGCCGCCGACTTGGGCGTTAAGGCGGGCGACGTGGCGCAGGCGTTGAATACGCTCGCCGCCGGACAGCGCGTCTCGACCTTCAGCGAAAACTCGCAGCAGTACGATGTAGTCGTGCAAGCGGAAGAAGAGTATCGCCGCTCGCGCGATAGTCTGAAGGATTTCACGGTCGCGTCTTCGACCGCCGGCGCGGTCAGCCTCGACAAACTCGTGTCACTCGAAGAGGGCAACAGCCCCGCGTCGATTGATCGTCTGAACCGGCAGAGACAGGTGACGGTTTCGGCGGGCGTCGCGCCGGGCGCATCCGAGTCGGACGCGGTCGCGGCCATGCAGCGCTACGTCGGGGAGTTGAAGATGGAGCCGGGCTATCGCACGGGCGTGACGGGCCAATCGAAAGAGTTGGCGCGCGCAAACCAATCGTTCATGCTCGCGTTCCTGCTCTCGTTCATCTTCATGTATCTGATCCTCGCGGCGCAGTTTGAATCGTTCATCCACCCTGTCACGATCCTCTTGACGCTGCCGCTCTCGATCCCGTTCGCGCTGCTCTCGACCTTGATCGCCGGGCAACGGCTCAACATCTTCTCGGCGCTCGGCATCCTGCTCCTGTTCGGCATCGTCAAGAAGAACGCGATCTTGCAGATCGATCACACGAACGAGCTACGCACACACGGTATGGAGCGCTACAACGCGATCATTCAAGCGAACCGCGACCGCCTACGCCCCATTCTGATGACGACCATCGCGCTCGTCGCCGGCATGATCCCGCTCATCGTCGGCAGCGGCGCGGGTGCGGCGACGAACAGATCAATCGGCGTGCTCGTCGTCGGCGGGCAGTCGCTTTGTCTGTTGTTAACCTTGCTCGCCGTACCGGTCTTCTACTCGCTCTTTGAAGACGCGAAGGATTCGCGCGTGTGGGCTGTGGTCGGTACAGGCTTCAATAATTTCACTGGCGGCGTGCGCCGGCGCGCGTCTGAGGCTTACGCCGCCGCGCGACGCAAGCCACGACCGGCCGGCGAAACTCTCTCCCGACGCAAACGAGATGACAGCTATGCGGATCAAACTTCAGGCGATTGAGCGCGCGCGCGCGTCGGCGCAGTGCGATGTGTGGTTAATGAATTTAGTCAGATCAACAGTCGCCGCCTTTCTCGCGGCGCTACTGCTCGCTGTGCCCGGCGTCGCGTTTGCGCAAGGTCAGACGCAGCCGCCTGCGCAGCCACAAACACAGACGACCACACCGACCGAGCAGACGCCGGCTCAGCCGCAGACGCAAACGCAGACACCGGCGCAGCCGACGCAGACGCCCGTGCCCGGCCAGACACAGCCGCAGACGCCTGCGACCTTGCCGCAGTCGCCCGCGACACAGCCGCAATCGCCGGCCACGCAACCACAGCCGCCTGCCGCCGACACGACGCAACCGGCGCAGCCGCAGCAACCGACCAGCACCGGCGCGCCGCAAGGTCAGACGCAGACACAAGGCGGCGTGCCGCCAGCGCCGGGGCAGAACGTGGGCACAGTGCCGGGCGTCCCGCCGGCGGAGTTGCCGACCGAGCCGCCGCCCGTCGCGCCGAACTTTGAAGCGCCCGCGCGCCCGCTCCCTTCAGCCGAGCGCGTCGGCGTGGACATCAGCAATCAGACGCCCTTGACGCTCAAGGACGCCATCGCGCTTGCCTTGCGCAACAACAACGACATCGACGGCTCGCGCATCGACGTGGAGATTGCCGAGTACGGCTTGCGCGCCGCGCGCGGCGTCTACGATCCAGTCTTCTCGACCGACAACTTCTTCGAGCGGCGCACGACGCCGACCGCTTCGACCATCGGCGGCGCGGGCGCAAGCGGTTCTGTCACGCAAAACTTCGAGACGGGCACGGCCGGCCTCGAAGGCTTCTCGCCATACCTCGGCGGCTCGTATCAGTTCAACTTCTCCGGCTCGCGCTCGACGACCAACAACCAGAACGCCACGCTCAACCCGCAGTTCCCAACCTCGTTCTCGTTCACTTACACGCAACCGCTCCTGCGCGGCCTGCGCTTCGACAACAACCGTCGCCAGATCGAGATCGCAAAAAAGAATCTAACATTGACCGACGCGCAGTTTCGCCAGCGCGCCATCGACGTGATCTCGCAGGTCGAGCAAGCCTACTGGGACTTGGTCTTTGCGCTCCGCAATCTGCAAGTGCAGATCGACGCGGTGAAGCAAGCGCGCACGCAGGTCGAGAGCAATCAACGACTCGTCGCTAAGGGGGTGCTCGCGCCCATCGACATCGTCGCCGCCAACACGCAGGTGACGACCTTCGAGCAGAACGTCTACACGGCGCAGGAAGACGTGACGCGCGCCGAGAACACGTTGAAGACTTTGATCCTGCCCGACCGCACAGCCGCGCTCTGGACGAAACCTTTGACACCCGTCACGCCGGTCAACCTCGAAGCGCCACGCGTGCCTCTTGAACAAGCGTTGAGCGCAGCCTTGCAGAACCGGCCCGAGTTGGCGCAATTGCAGACCAACGCCGAGATCAATCAGATCGACACGCGCTACTTCCGCGAGCTGACCAAGCCGCAGATCGATCTCGTCGGCACATACGCGGCGGCCGGTCTCGCCGGCTCGCCGACCACTGCCGCGACGACCGTGCGCAACGCTATCAACCCTGCGCTGCTTGATCGCGTCAACGCGCTCTCCGCGATTGAGGGTCTCGCGCCGCTCGCGCAGACGACGACTACAACCGGCGTGCCCTCGGTGCTCATCGGTGGCTTGCCGCAGTCGCTCACGAATCTGGTCGAGTCCAGATTCCCGACCTACCACGTCGGCGTGAACATCTCGCTCCCGTTGCGCAACCGCACGGCCGAAGCGAATCTGGGGCGTTCGCTCGCCGAAGGGCGGCGCATCGACAATCAGCGCGCGCAACAAGAGCAGTTGATCGAAGCCGACGTGCGCAACGCCACACAGTCTCTACGTTCCGCCGAGGCGCGCGTTGCCGCCGCCGCCGCCTCGCGCTCTTCGGCGGAGCAACAATACGAGAGCGAGCAACGGCAGTTTCGCGCGGGCACGACCACAGTCTTTCTCGTCCTGCAACGCCAGACCGAACTGCTCGCCGCGCGCGGGCGCGAATTGCAGGCGCAGACTGATCTCAACAAGGCCATCGCGCTCTTCCAACACGCCACCGGCAACACACTCACGGCCAACAACGTCGCCGTGCGCACGGACACACGGACGCGAGAGTTGGAGTTGCGCTCCAACGCCGGCGACTTACTGACCGCGCCGACCGGCGCAAGCACGGAAGCAACCGGCCATGACAACTAAGCCAAGCAGCACACCGGCGGCACGCCAACGGCTCGTCGTGCTGCTGTCGTTGTTCACCTGCCTGCTCGTTTTAATGATAGGTTGCCAGTCGCGCGAAGAAAGCACGGCGAGTGGCGTGATCATCGTGAACGCGCCAGCGACGGGCACGGTGCGCCGTGTGCTTGTGCGCGAAGGCGCGGCCGTGAACGAGGGCGAGGCGATTGTCGAGATCGCCGTTGATAATGGCCAAGCGCAACGCCCGCCCGCCGCGCAGCCGACCGAAGACCCGCAGGCGCGTGCGGCGCGCAATGTGACGACGGCGCAGTCCGAGATCGAAGCGGCGCGCGCGGAAGTCGTGCGCACGGAGGTCGAGGTGCAGCGGTTGACGCCGCTCGTCGCTGGGGGCCAGGCGACACAGGGCGAGTTGGACGGTGCGCGCGCGCAGTACGATCAGGCGCAGCAGCGTTTCCGTCACGCGCAGGAGAGCGCGCAGAGTGCGCAGACCGGTCTCGTCGCGTCGCGCCAGCAAACATTGAACTCCGCTTCCACGCCGATACCCGCAGAGCAGCTAGTCGTGGCGCGCGCCTCGTCCGCCGGGACGGTCGCCGCCATCAGCGCACGCGTCGGCGACCGCGTCAGCGCCGGTCAACCGCTAGCGACGCTACGCGCCGACGCACACTGAAACAAGACTCATGTCAGCCGCCATCAACATCGGCCCGCGTGAACAGCGCAAGCGCCGTCTGCTCGGCGTCGTGTCGCTGACCGTGGGCGTCGCGGTCGCCTTCGTGCTGGTTGTCTATGGTGCGCCGCGTTGGTGGCGGCTGGTGGTCTTCTTTCCGCTCTGGTTAGCAGGCTTAGGACTGTTGCAGGCGCGCGCGCAAACCTGCATCGCACTGGCCGCGCGCGGCACGTGCAACATGGACGCGGGTGAGGAGCGCCTTGCGGACGAAAGTTTAGTCGCGCAGTTGCGCGCCAAGGCCCATCAGATTAACCGCCGCGCGCTCATCACTGCTGTTGTGATTACACTCGTCACCCTCGCATTTCCCTGAGGCCGGGTCGCTGGGTAACTAATGCTCTTCGTTGCGTTGCCTGTAGGCCGTCACCGCTGCAATTGCGCCTTCGTGCATCCGCTCAGGCCGGACGTTGAGCCAATGCAGGTCAAACTCATCTTCGGGCAGCACCGGTTGCAACGCCCGCTCTTTATTCTTTAACCATGCTTCGGCCCACTGCCTAAGTTCCATGTCATGATTGAGCGCGGTGCGCGCCTCGTGCATGCTGACAGGTCTGCTCATTATTTTTAACCTTCCTTTATCTCACCAGAGATGAAAACTTGCCGACGCATTCAACTTCATAAGTGAAGTAGCATAGACTCATCGTTCCGGCCAAACAGCTCAGACACGCGGCGCGTTTTTGGTCGCCGTTTTGTCAGTCAACTCCACACTGTGTATGCCGAACGACCGGCCGAGGGCCAGTATCTCGCGCTCCGCTTTGGGGATGAGCCGACGCGTGTGCCGGCGCATGACGTAGTCCGATAGGGCACTCGCGAAGAGTTGGCGGACGGCGGCGAACGGCGCGAGCGTGCGCGGCACGTAGACCCGACGCTTGCGTCGTTCAATCGCCCGCACGAATGCATCCGCGCAAGCCGCGACCGAAGTGACGGAGCCGAAGGGGCCGCTGAGCGTCCGCAGCAACTCGTTGAAGCTTTCGAGGTCGTGCTGTTGGTCGCGCACAAGGTCTGTGTCGATCCACGACGGGTGCGCAACGCCTACTCGGACGCCTTTGTGTGCAACTTCTAACCGCAGCACGTTGCCGAACTGTTCGACGCCGCTCTTCGCGGCCGCGTAGGTGGAGATGCCCGGCAACGGAGCGAGCGCCGCCGCCGAAGAGACGAGCAGATAGTAACCCTTGCTGTCTGTGACGTGGGGCAGAGTGGCGCTGACGGTGCGCACGACGCCGATCAGATTGACTTCGATGGTGCGCACAAGCGCGTCTATCGGGGCGATAGCCACCGTGCCGTTGCTGGCGATGCCGGCGTTGGCGATGACGATGTCGATGCGGCCAAACGCTTGCACCGTGGCCGCGACGGCGCGCTCAAGGGCCCGTTGATCCGTCACGTCGCATTCGTACCAGATGTGCGGGTCGCCAAGTTCCGCCGTCAACGCGGCCAAGCGTTGCGCTTCCAACCCAACCAACGCCAGACGCACACCGCGCGCCGCGAGTTGGCGCGCCGTCTCTGCGCCGATGCCCCGCGCCGGGCCTGTAATGAGTGCGACCTGACCGGCCAGAGGATATGGCATAGTGTGCTTCCTTCCGACAGCAGGATGTGGTAACGCTGATTGCTTCAGCCCGTCGAGCCGCGTCCATCCCGCGCAAGCTGGTTCAGTGCTCGCCGCCGCGCGAGCCTGTCATCACGTACTCATCTGGATTCAAGCGTGCGACGCGACGGCGGAAGCGCCACGTGAAGTCGGGCCAGAGCGTGGAGTTACGCCCCGTGCGGTCGAGATACCAACTCACGCAGCCGCCCGTTGTCCAGACCGTGCCCGCGAGCCTCTGTTGCACTGCGGCCACGAACGCCGCCTGCGCTTCGGGGCGCGGCTCAAGCACGGCGACATCGTGCCGCCCGATGTAGCGCAAGGCCGCCAGCAGATGATCGATCTGCGCTTCCAACATGTAGAGCACAGAGTTGTGGCCGAGACCCGTGTTGGGGCCCATCAAGATAAAAAGGTTGGGGAAGCCGGTCACGGTCGTGCCCAAGTGCGCCTGCGGACTCCCCGCCCAAGCCGCGTCGAGCGTCTTGTCGTTGCGCCCGCGTACATGTTGCGCGAGCGGCGGATCAGTCACCCGAAAACCTGTGCCGAAGATGATCGCGTCCACCGTGCGCTCCACGCCGTCGCGACCGACGATTGAGTGCGCGCGCACCTCTGCGATGCCGTCCGTCACCAACTCGACGTTGGCGCGCGTGAGCGCCGGCAGATAATCATTGGAGACGAGTATGCGCTTGCAGCCGATGGCGTAGCGCGGCGTGAGTTGTGCGCGCAAGCTGGGATCAGGCACGGAGCGTTTGAGATGATGGCGCGCAAGGCGTTCGATATAACGCGCCAGCCAGAGATGACGAAAGCCGAAGACAAATAGCTCGCGCCACAGATAGATGCACGCGCGCACAAACTGCTGCGCCGGTGGAAAGCGGCGAAACATGCGTTGCTCGCGCTCTCTTAAGGCCCGCTCGCGGCGCGGCATGATCCACGGCGGCGTGCGTTGGAAAAGGTGCAGCTTTGCCACCTGCGGTTGTATCGCCGGCACGAACTGGATGGCGGACGCGCCCGTGCCGACGACCGCCACGCGCCGCCCCGTCAGATCATAATCATGATCCCAACGCGCGGAGTGAAACGTCCGACCTTTAAAGGTGGCGAGACCGGGCAAGTCGGGTAGCGCCGGCTCGCTGAGTGCGCCCGCGGCCAGCACGAGCACCGCCGCCGTGTAGTCGCCTTGTGAAGTCGCGAGTTGCCAGCGTTGCGCGGTCTCATCCCAAGCTGCTTCGCGCAGTTCGTGCCGAAAGCGTATGTGGGGCAGCACGCCGAAATCTTGCGCGCAGCGTTTTAGGTAGGCCCAAATCTCCGGCTGCGGCGAGTAGCTGCGCGTCCAGTTCGGGTTCGGGACAAACGAGAAGGAATAGAGGTGCGACTGCACGTCGCAGGCGCAGCCGGGATAGCTGTTGTCGCGCCAAGTCCCGCCGACATCCGTCGCGCGCTCGAAGACAATGAAGTCCTCGATGCCTTGTTGCTTGAGCCGGATGGCCGCGCCCAAGCCGCCGAAGCCGCTGCCGATGATCGCAATGCGCGTGTTGGCGGTCGGCACGCTAGTTACCACCCAGTTCTCCTTTACGCATGCGCGTTTGCTGCTCTAACGTTAGCCCGCATTGGCTCATGGCGCAAGATGCTATTAAAGTGCATCGTAGCTCTGCTGGTAAAGCGTATAGAGATGAATATGAAGCTACCTGTTGTGCCGGTCGAAGCGGCGCGCCTACTCCTGATGAATGCGCAGGGGCTGCTCGCAGACCCGCGCCGCCGCGCCACCGCCGCAACGCTGCAAAAGCTCGTCGAGCAGATGGGCTTTATCCAGATCGACTCGATCAACGTCGTCGAACGGGCGCAGCATCTCACGCTCGCCAGCCGACTCGACAACTATCAACCGGCGCAACTCGCACGTCTGCTAGAGCAAGAGCGCAGTCTCTTTGAACATTGGACGCATGACGCTGCGGCGATCCCGACCAAGTGGTTTGCACATTGGCGGCCGCGCTTCGCACGCGCGCGCGCGCGCATACGGCAACAGCCTTGGTGGCAGGAGCGTATGGGCGCAGGCTCGGCCAAGATCATAAATCATGTGCGCGCGCGCATCATGCGTGAAGGGCCGCTGCGTTCACTCGACTTCGAGCACAAACAGCCGGGCGCATCTTCAGCATGGTGGGGCTGGAAGCCGCAGAAGGCTGCGTTGGAGTTTCTGTGGCACACGGGCGAGTTGCTGGTGACGCGCCGGGAGCAGTTTCATAAAGTGTATGACTTGACCGAGCGCGTCTTACCTGCGCACCACGTACAGCCGCAGCCGACCGAACAAGCGCATGTCGACTGGGCTTGCAGTACAGCGTTAGAGCGGTTGGTCATGGCCACGCCAAAAGAGATCGCGGAGTTCTGGGATGCCATCAGCATCGCGCAAGCAAAGGCCTGGTGCGACGAGGCGGCGCGGGCCGGGCGCATCTCGCCTGTCCTCTTGGCGTCAGCGGACGGCGCGCCACCGCGGCCCGGCTTCGCCCTGTTAGACTGGGTGCGCAGATTAAACGGACTACCTGCGCCGCCTGCGCGCACGCGCCTGCTCAGTCCGTTCGATCCGGTATTGCGCGACCGGGCGCGCGCCCGCCGGCTGTTCAATTTCGATTACCGCTTTGAGGCCTTCGTGCCTGAGCCGCAAAGGCGCTTCGGTTATTACGTCTTACCCATCATGGAAGGTGATCGACTGACGGGCCGGCTCGACCCGAAGTTCCAGCGGCGCGACGGGCAACTGAGCATTCGTCAAATTTATTGGGAGCCGGGCATCCGTGTCACGCTGGCGCGGCGTAAGAGCTTAGAACAAGCGGTCGGCCGGTTAGCGCACTTTATCGGCGCACGAGAGATTGCATGGCCCGAGCAGTGAGCAGTCGCAACTTTGGTAGGATTAAAGTAGACGCTTATCCCTCTCATCCGCTGCGAGGTTTATGTTGGCACACAAGGCGCTAATAGCATAGTTCTTAATGACCTGAGCGCGTATCTAACACAGCTCGCACCTTGCAGGCCAATCCGTCAGGGGTAAAAGGCTTCTCCAGAAACTCTGTCCCCTGTTCCAGCACGCCATGATGCACAATCGCATCATCCGTGTAGCCGGACATGTACAGCACTGCCATCTCTGGGTGCGACACTTTTACCTGCGCGGCCAATTGCCGAGCGCTCATGCCGGGCATCACCACGTCAGTTAGCAGCAGGTCAAGCTTGCACTTGTGCGCTTTGCTGAGGCTAACTGCTTCGTCCCCATTGGCCGCCTCAAGTACCGTATACCCGAGCATCTCCAGCACGTTGCGCGTGAACTGGCGCACCATCTGCTCGTCTTCGACCAGTAGAATGCTTTCCGTCCCGCCCGGCGCGGCCGCTTTATCAACCGCGCCTTGCTCCTCAACCGGCGCAGCTACGCGCGGCAGATAGATCTGAAAGGTCGTGCCTGCGCCCAGTTCGCTAGCGACGGAGATATAACCGTTCGACTGCTTGATTATCCCGTAGACCGTCGACAGCCCCAGCCCCGTTCCGTGGCCCATCTCTTTGGTGGTGAAGAAAGGCTCGAAGACCCTCTGCCGCGTCTGTTCGCCCATCCCGCAGCCGGTGTCCGTCACCGTCAAGCGCACATGCGGGCCGCTTTGCACCGACGCATACTTGTGCGCGACTTGCTCGTCCATGACCACGTTTTCGGCCTCGATGACGAGCCGGCCGCCGTGCGGCATCGCGTCGCGCGCATTGACGGCCAGATTCATTAACACCTGTTCGATCTGGCCGGGGTCGGCCAGCGCGTAGCCCAACTCTTGCTTATTGATCGCGATCAACTCGATGTCTTCACCGATCAAACGCCGCAGCATTTTGGCCGTATTGTTGATGACGTTATTCAAGTTGATAACTTTCGGCTGTAAGACCTGCTTGCGGCTGAAGGCGAGGAGTTGGCGCGTCAGCCCGGCGGCGCGCTCGCCGGCCTTTTTGACCTCCTCGATGTTGTGGCGCACCGGATCACCAGCTTTTAATTTGCGCAGCGAGAGATCGCTGTAGCCGGTAATGGCCGTCAACAGGTTGTTGAAATCGTGGGCCACGCCCCCGGCCAGTTGCCCGACGGCCTCCATCTTCTGGGCCTGGCGTAATTGCTCCTCGTGCTGGCGCTCGCGCGCGAAGAGATGCACGTTCTCTATGGCATTCGCGGCCAAGTTGGCCGCCATGCGCAAGGCCGTCGCATGCTCATTATTGAAAGCCCCCAGCCTCGTACTTTGCACTTCGATGGCACCCACGGTGCGTCCCATCACGGTCATCGGCGCGACCAGTGACGATTGAGGTAAGGCTGGGTCTCTGTCGAGTCCGATGTTGCCGACCGGCTGTTCCTCTGGCGCGGCTTGGAAGTCATCAGTGATGATGATCTGGCCGGTCGAGATTGCGCGGCTGTGGGGCGTGTTACTCATCAGTATCAGGGGCAGAGAAGAAAGATTCTCCTCCGCGCCATCGCTCCAGGCGTACACGGCCTTGCGCGTATTACTCTCGGCATCATAGAGCGAGATAAAGATGCTAGTACAGGCGGTGGAGGCGAACGCGAAACCGCGGATCGCTTGATAGATCGTCATTAAATCGCGCGCCGTGCCCAGTGATTGGGCGAGGGCGGCCAGCCGTTCAATCAGGCGCTCGTATTCGATGAGCGCGCGGCGGTTGGCTTCCTGCACCTCCTCCTTGGCGCGTTTGCGCTCAATGCCTTGCGAGATGATGTCGGCCACGGAGGCGAGCGCGTCGATGGTATCGTCCGGCAGTGTGTGGCGGGCGAACATCGCCATGACACCCACCAGCCTGTCCTCGACGAGCAGCGGGTAACCGGCGAAGGCGACCATCCCTGCACGTGCGGCCCAATCCTTATTACTGACGCGCGGGTCAGTCCCGACTTCGTTGGTGATGTGCGGCTGGCGTTCCTCTGCGATGAGGCCGATCTTGAAGGCCCCGACGGGCACGCGGGCATGCGGCCCGTCAATGTGCGTGTACAACCCTGCGCTGGCTTGCAACTCCAGTATGTTTTCTGCCTTATTGAACGTCCAGATGCGTGCAAAGGCCGCGCCTAGATGGTTGACCATCGCCTCCGTGCAACGCTCTAAGGTGCGCCGCAGCGGCACGTCGGTCTCGGCCAGCGCCGCACCCACGTCGGCGCGCAGCGCCAATTGGGCCGCCCGCCGGGCCTGCATCTCGCCGATGCGCCGCCGCTCGGTCACGTCGTTAGCTAAGACGAGTTCCGCCCGCCGGCCGGCGAAGATCAATTCGTGGGAAGTGATCTCGACGTCAATAATCCGGCCGTCCTTTTTCCGATGTCGCCAAACGCCCGCCTCGTCTATCCCGTCGCCGATGCCGGACACATTCGCCAGCAAAGCCTGAACGTCTTCTTGCGGGCGAATGTCCTTAATGGTCATCGCCATGAACTCCGCGCGCGCGTACCCGTAACGGCATACGGCGGCCTCGTTAGCGGCCAGAAAGCGGAGCGTCTCCAGATCGTAAACCCACATCGGGTTCGGGTTGGCTTCAAACAGTAGGCGGTAGCGCTCTTCACTTTCGCGCAGCGCCTTTTCAGCCTGCTGCTGCTTGGTGCTGGCGCGCGCGATGCCGCGCCCGCCGGTTTCGTGGCCTGTGGTTGCGAATTTTCCCATGGCAGGGGTGTCAGACTGGTTATGCCGCGCCGAGCAGTCTATGCGGGAATCGGAGGGACTGGATGTGGGCACAAAGACATAAGCTCACTCTTTTAGCCAACTTTAAGCTGAGCAAAATGTTATGCCCTGAGTAGTGCGGTTAAGAATGGATGCACCAGCCATATCAATCTTGCTGCGGCGGGCATCCACTCACGTCCGCCGGCGGGCCTTCGAGCTTGCGCCGCAGCTCCTCGATCTGCGGCTGCACCACCTGCTCGTAACAGTTGGGACAGATGCTGTGACTGAACTGCACGTCGCTGTGCTTGCCTATGTAGCTCTCGACCCGCTGCCAGTAGTTGCTGTCGTCTCTGATCGACTTGCAGTAAGAGCAGATGGGCAGCAGCCCTTGAAGCTGCTTGACCTGCGAGAAGGCCTCCTCCAACTCCCGTACGCGCTCGGCCAAACTCCGCTGCAACTCCAGCATCTGCATGCCCACGTTGACGCGCGCGCGCAGTTCGTCAGGGTCGAACGGCTTGGCGACGTAATCGTTCGCCCCGGCCTCCAGCCCAACCACCACGTTCTCTTTGCCGCTCTTGGCGGTCAGTAGGATCAAGTACGGCGAGATGGCGCGGGGCATCGCCCGCACCCTGCGACAGACTTCGATGCCGCCCACGCCCGGCATCATCACATCGAGGATGGCTAAGAGCGGCGCGTCCGCACGCTGGAGCATGGCCCAAGCCTCCGCACCGTCGGCGGTGGCGACCACTTCGTGGCCCCACTTATTGAGTGTCGCTGCGAGCACACGACGAGAGACCGGCTCGTCTTCGGCTATCAAGATACGCATACAACCCGTCCTTCACAATAGAGTCTGAGCGCTTGTGCGAGGCGTTCGATCTCCACTTCCGTCGCGGCCAGAGTTTCATCGGCGGCCCTCAAGTCGCCCTGCCCGCCCAGCGTTTCCAGCCTCTGCGCAGCCTCGACGGCGGCCTGCGCGTAGAAGTTGCCGGCCGCCCCTTTAAGAGAGTGGGCGGCAAAATCCAGCGCCTCCGCATCGCCGCGCACGACGGCCTCCCTGATGTGCGACATTAATCTTGGACAGTCGCTGAGGAACAGCTCGGCGATCTCGCGCAATAACTCTTCGTCGCCGCCGACCCGCGCCAGTGCTGCGGCGGCGTCGAAGATAGACTCGACAGCAATTCCGGCCGGCGGCCTGACATCCGCGCCAGCGGGCGGCTTTTCACTTTCGACCGGCGGGGCAGAAGCGGGCCGCCTCCGCATCTCGGCTAAGGCCGGAACTGTGCGCTCGATCTCCTCTTTAAGTTTCTGCGCTTGAATCGGCTTGGACACGTAGCCATCCATGCCGGCTTTGAGGCAGCGCTCCCGGTCGCCTTTCAGCGCGTGGGCGGTCATCGCGACGACGGGCAGGTGTTGGCCCGTCTCCTGCTCTTTAAGCCGGAGCGCCGCCGTCGCCTCGAACCCACCCATCTCCGGCATCTGCACGTCCATCAGCACCAAATCGAACGCCGCCCGCTCAAGCGCGGCGAGGGCCTCAAGGCCGTTGCCCGCAACAACAATGGCGTGGCCCTGCTTCTCCAACATCCGCACGGCGAGCCTCTGATTCACTTCGTTATCTTCAGCCAGAAGAATGCGCAGACTCCTGTCGCTCGGCTGCGCCGCGTTACCAAGCTCAGGCCCCGGCGCGGCAGCCACCGCCGGCGCGTGGCCGAGCGGTTTTCCGTCGAGCACCGTCAGAATCCGATCGAGCAGTTCCGACTGCTTGATCGGCTTGATTAGATAAGCCGCGATCCCCAACTCGCGGCAGCGTGCGATGTCCCTGCTCTGGCCGCCGGAGGTCAACATCATGATCGAGGGATTACTCAGTTCCGGGCGTTGCTTGATCTGTTCGGCCAGAGTGAAGCCGTCCATCTCCGGCATGTGGCAGTCGAGCAGCACGAGGGCGTAAGCCCGGTCGGCGGCTTGCGCTGCGACCAACGCCTCGATGGCCGCCGCGCCGGAGTCGACGAGCGTCGGCCGCATCTGCCAACTAGAGAGTAGCTCCGCCAGAATCAAGCGATTAGTTGCGTTATCATCGACGACCAGAACGGGCAGGTTCTCCAAGCTGACGTACTCAGCCGGGTTGGTCTCCGCAGCTACGGCTGCACTAAGGCCGAAGTTTGCGGTGAAGTGGAAAGTGCTGCCCTGTCCGACCCGACTCTCGACCCAGATCGAGCCGCCCATCAGCTCTACAAGTCTAGCAGAGATGGAAAGCCCCAGCCCCGTGCCGCCGTAACGGCGCGTCGTCGTGCCGTCGGCCTGAGAGAAGGCCTCGAAGATCACCCGCTGCTTCTCTTCGGGGATGCCGATCCCTGTGTCGCTGACAGCGAAGTGCAGGCGCGCGGTGTCGGCCGTCCGCGTCTCCACGGAGACGCGGGCGACGACCTCTCCGGCGGTGGTGAACTTAATGGCGTTGCCGAGGAGGTTGACGATGATCTGGCGCAGGCGGCCCGAATCTCCGACGAGTCGGTCGGGGACGTCGGGGAGCACGTGGCAGGCCAATTCCAGCTTCTTCTGATCGGCGCGCACGGCCAGCGTCTTGACCGTGTCGGCGAGCGCGTAGCGCAGATCGAAGGGGACTTGGTCGAGGTCGAGTTTGCCGGCCTCGACCTTCGAGAAGTCGAGGATGTCGTTGATCAGCGTGAGGAGTGACCCGGCCGAGGACTTGACCATGCCGAGGTATTCGCGCTGCTCCGGCGTGATGTCGGTGTCGAGCGCGAGTTCGGTCATGCCGATGATGCCGTTCATCGGGGTGCGAATCTCGTGCGACATGTTGGCGAGAAACTCCGACTTGGCCCGGCTCGCCTCCTGTGCCGCCTCCTTGAGCGCCGCCTCCGTCTCAAGTTGGCAACTGATAAACTCGGTCTGCTGGCGCACGCGCCGCCTAAGCAGCAACCCCCACCCCAGCGCCGCCAGGATGACCGCGGCCATGAAGCCCAACGCCGCGAGTGTGTACTTCAGCGTCCACCACGGCGGAGTTTGCCGCACGCCGATGTCTGAAGCCGAGCGCAGCAGAATCCGAAATGATTTGGGGGCCCGCGTAAAGCTCGACTCGTCCGTCTGGACTGAGCAGATGCCCGTCAGCCGCACGATGCTCCCGGCGCGCATCGAGGCCAAGCCCGCGCTGGCTGCCGCGCCCGCCAAGTGTGCGTTGAAGAGAGTTGGGCCTGACTGCAAAACCAGCACCTGCTCCGCCGAGCTGTTAAGGTGTTCGAGTAAGCGCGCCTCGACCTCTACCAATTGGCCGTCGTAATCGCCGCTCAGCGCCCGCTCGGCTGTAATGCTGATGGGCGCAGGCAGTGGGCCGGGGCCGAGCTTTCTATAGACCGCATCCTGTAGCACGGGGGTGTACGCGCCGGCGGCCGGAAAGCCCAATGCTTCGACGCGCTCGCTCGGTTGCAGCGCCGCCTGCTCCCCTGCCTGAACGTAGAGGCCGCCCGTGTCGTCTTGGATGTAAAAAGAGCCGTCGGCGCGTTGGAGCGTGACGATGCCCTGCACCTTGATGCGGTGGGCTGAGCCTTCCTGCGGGGTAAACTGCAAGAGCGTGTTGACGGGGCGCGTCGGGACGGAGAATGGGTCGGCGGATGCCGGCGTCTCGACCGAAATGTTGTCCAAGCTTGGGAGGAACAGTTGAATCCCGGTCAACTGCCTTTTCTGGTTGAAGATGGTGCCGCACACGGCGCGGAACCGCACCTCGGCGTCAATAAGCTGCGCGGGCAGGGCAGGGTTGTTAACATTAGGCACCTGCGCCTTGAGCCGGTTGCCGTTCGCCTCAATGTCTAGGAACAGATGACTGGCGTCGGCGGAGAGCGAACGGACGATGCCGCGGCCTTCGACCCACTGACTGTCCTCCTTGCCGGAAACGAGCAGGTCGTTGGAGCTTTGGCGTGGGGTCGGTAGGGGCCCGTGCCCGACGATCTGTACGTGCGGATTGAAGATTACCGGGGCGAAATCCCCGGCCTCGCTGAGGCCTTCAACGTCCAACACCTGTCCCGGCTCAAGCCGCAAATTCTGGTCATGGATATTTACGAAGATGCCGCCCGTCGAATCCTGCACGAACAGGAGGCCCCAAGCCGGATCGCAGTAGGTCACGGTAGCGCGCAGGCTGATCGGGTATCCGTGCTTCGCCTCGTCGGGTGTCAGTTGGCGAACTTGCTTGACGCTCGTGAGCGCGGCCCTTTCCGGCCCAGACGTTTTGCGCGGCGAGTTAGCGGTGGCAGTTCCGGATGGCGCGCCGGTATCGGCGAGGCGAAAGGTCGCCGCTTGCAGCGCCGTGCCGGATTCATTCACGGCGGGAAAGCCCACCACCTCGACCGCCGTACCGGGGCTGAGCAGCGTCCGCTGCTGCGTCAGAGCTTGAATCTCGCCGGTCTTGTCTTTTACAGACAGCCGCGCGCCTAATTGCTGTTGGGTCACGACGCCTTGCACCCGCACGCGATGCGTGGGGAGAGCCGCCGGTGTCGCTTGCAGCAGGCTGCCGATCAGCCGCGCCGGGAGCGCGAACGGATCAGCCGCAGCCCGCTCTTTAACCTCAAGCTCGCGCAGGCTGGGGAGCATCAACTGGCCGCCGACTATCTTTCCATCCTTATCCAGAACCGCGGCGCACACGCCGTGCGCCTCCACCTTCGTATCAACAAGCGCGGCGGTATCAGCCTGCTGGAAGTCAAAGACGTAAGCTTTTAGTGTGCCGACGCCAGACGTTAGAGTTAAAAGGAGTCGCCCGTCCTGAGTTTCCACCGAGCGCACCACGCCTTCGACCGCGATCCACTGCGAGAGCAAATCACCGCCCGCCGCCGCCTGTTGCAATGACACCCGGCGGGCGGTCGGCAGCGGTGCTTGCCCGATGGCTTGCAACCGGGGCTTGACCACGCCCAGATTCGGCGGCCCTGCGCTCCCCTCTATCTCCACCACTTGCCCGGCCCGCACCTTGAAGTCTTGCCCCTGCGGGGCGATGTAGATGCCGCCGGTAGAATCCTGAAAGAAGAGAATATGCCACTCGGGGTCGTAGTAGGTGACGACGCCTTGCAGATGAATCGGGTAACCGCGTTCGATCTGCTCAGGCGCGAACTTTACGACATCTTCCACCCGCGTCAGAGTGGCAGCGTTCTCGCCCGTCCCCGCGTAGTGACAGGCCGTCACTGATAACGCGAGCAGCGAAACACATAGCAACACGGCGGCTCTTAGCCTATGCGTCAGGCGACACAGAATTTTTTTGTCCGTTAACATAAGAAGTGAGTTGGCGATGCTCTGCCTCTCATCGGGGGCACGGCAGACCGTTAATAAGCTGGTAGTCGGGTGTAGTAGCTTTGGGAATTCCACATCTGAAGAGCAGAACACAAGCGGGGGCATTGTGCCCACAAAGGCTGTTCCGGCTGGGGCATCGTGCCCATGTCTGGGCCAACGGTTACATCAATTCGGCGCAGGACGGGCGCGGCCCAATCCGGTCGGGATGCTTATTGCAGATGTTGTGCCAGAGGTTATGGCTGAGCACTGGTTGCGGAAAGAGCCTTCATGCTCCAACGGGGGCGGCAACTACAAGGTAAATAACCCGAGTTGCTAGTTGGGACTTGGCGCGTGCTTTGAAAGCAAAGAAACCTCCTGCCACTTCGTTGGCAGACGAAAGTATGAGGGGCGGTGATCGGCATCCGTGACCATTTATGCAACAATGTCGTTCTTGAGCAGCGCCTTGATGATCAACATGTGCATGCCGAGTGCGCGGAAAAAACTTAAACAGATGGGCTGCGCCTGAGCCTCGATCAGGCGCGCGAGAAATAATGGCTGAACAAAAAAAGAAGAAGAAGATACGCTGGTCGGCCGCATGGGGCGAGGCCCGCGAGTTGATCTGGGCGCATCGACACCGGCTCGCGTTGGGCGCGGTCTTGATGATTATCAATCAGGCGATGGGGCTGGTGCTGCCGGCTTCGACCAAGTACCTGATCGATCAAGTGATCGGCAAAGGCCGCACGGACTTGCTCTGGAAGATCGCGTTGGCGGCGGGTGCAGCGACGTTAGTGCAAGCCGTCACCTCGTTCGCACTGTCGCAGGTCTTGGGCGTCGCGGCGCAGCGCGCGATCACGGAGATGCGCAAGCGAGTGCAGGCGCAGATTGCGCGTTTGCCGGTCAGCTATTTCGATTCGACGCAGACCGGCAAACTCATCTCGCGGATCATGAACGATGCCGAGGGCATACGCAACCTCGTCGGCACGGGGCTGGTGCAGTTGGTCGGCAGTCTCATCACCGCCGTCGTCGCGCTCTGCGTGCTGTTCTGGCTCAACTGGCGTCTGACTTCGATCACGATTCTCGTGCTCGCCCTCTTCGGCGGCGCGCTGGCGTTCGCCTTCACACGCCTCCGACCCTTGTTCCGCGAGCGCGGCGAGATCACCGCCGCCCTCACGGGTCGGCTGGCCGAGTCCTTGGGCGGCATACGCATCGTCAAAGCCTACACGGCGGAGAAGCGCGAGGAGCTAACCTTCGCGCGCGGCGCGCACAAGCTGTTTCGCAACATCGCCAAAGCGATGACCGGCGTGTCGGCCACGACCGCCTTCTCGTCCGTCGTCGTCGGCGCGGTCGGCGTGGTGCTGATTCTGGTCGGCGGGCGTTCGGTCGTAGCGGGCGCGATGACGCTTGGCGACCTCTTCATGTACGTCTTCTTTACGGGTCTGATGGCCTCGCCCCTGATTCAGTTCGCCTCCATCGGCACACAGATCACAGAAGCCTTCGCCGGGTTGGATCGCATACGCGAAGTGATGGAGATGACGACCGAAGACGAAGAGGACGCGCAGCGCGCGCCGCTGCCGGACGTGCAGGGCGAGATCGAGTTCGAGCACGTGTGGTTCGAGTACAACGAAGGCGTGCCGGTGCTAAAGGATGTCTCGCTCAAAGCGCCGGCCGGCTCGACGACCGCGCTCGTCGGCTCAAGCGGTTCGGGCAAGAGCACGCTCATCAGTCTCGTGATGAACTTTAACCGGCCGCACGCCGGTACGATCAAGATCGACGGCAAGGAATTGCAGACGCTGCGACTGCGCGACTTCCGCTCGTACCTCGGCGTCGTCATGCAGGACAACTTTCTGTTCGACGGCACGATTGCCGAGAACATCGCCTTTTCCAATCCGCACGCCACGCGCGCAGAGATTCAAGCGGTCAGCCGCATCGCGCACTGCGAAGAGTTTATCGAAGGCTTCGAGCAAAAGTACGACACGGTAGTTGGCGAGCGCGGCGTGAAACTGTCCGGCGGGCAGCGCCAGCGCATCGCCATCGCGCGCGCCATTCTGGCCGATCCGAAACTGCTGATCCTAGACGAAGCCACCTCCAGCCTCGACAGCGAAAGCGAAGCGCTCATACAGGATGGCTTGCGTTCCTTGCGGCGCGGGCGCACGACCTTCGTCATCGCGCACAGGCTCTCGACGATTCGCAGCGCTGATCAGATTCTGGTGTTGGAAGGTGGCGAGATCGTCGAACGCGGCACGCACGACGAACTGCTCGCCGCCAACGGCCGCTACAAGCAACTCTACGACAAGCAGTACAAGTTCGAGCGCGACCAGTTCATCAACCCCGGCGAAGATTTTACGCCCGCGCCGGAGCAGCCCTTGTTAGCGGGCACGCCGCCGCGCATTTCCGCTTTGTAACAGCTTCGACTTTAACCCACTACTTTGCTGGTAGGTCAGGAGCTTGAGCGGTTCGCGCGGGCTAAGAGTACGACCTCGCGAACGGCTTCGACTATCACGCTTGGTGTCTCTTCTGGAATTTGATGGCCGCTCTCTCCGACTATTACCTGCCGGCCGCGTGTGGAGAGCCGGGCCAGTTGTGGCTGTAGCTCGTGCATCCAGACCTGTTCATATGCGGCCGACTGCCGATCCATCTCCGGATCGCCGGAAGGCGACGGGCTTTTCCCGCGGGTTAATACGATGAGCGGCCTGTCTCCGAGACCGTCGGCAGCGTGTGCTTCAGCATAGCTCTCAGGTGCTGTCACATAATCCGCGAGCGTGGCGACCGCTTTGGGCTGCTGGCGCAACGCCGCAATAATCTGTGCGCGCGTGCGCTGTGCAGGGTCTGCCGGCAGCGGTGTGGTAGAGGTGAGCAGCCGCACGAGTCCGACCCGGAGTGCCACCTGAGAAACGAGATGAAGCGGCCGCCACAAGTACCGCGGCAGCGTGTGCCCCAGCATGAACTGCGGTGCTCGTTTGGGTTCGTCTTCGTGGGCGGCATCGACGAGGATCATGCCCGCCACCTCGTTCGGATACAGACCGTCGTAGACCCGTGCGTTCAGGCCGCCATAGGAGTGGCCCACCAGCACGTAAGGCTGGGGCACACCCGCGCGTTGCAGCAGTTCGTGCAGGTCGCGCGCGTTGGCCGCACTGGTGCGTGGGAAGGGGCCCGGATCGCTCCAGCCTTCGCCGGCCCGATCATACCAACACGCGCGCGTGAACTTAGCCAGCTCGGGCTGAATGTGCGCCCAGGCATAACCGGGTTCGCCCGCGCCGGCATCCAGAATAACCGTTGGACTCCCTGCGCCGGAGCAATAGAGGTTGAGACTCCGGCCGCCAATATCGACCGATTGGCCGATCTGTGGCAGCCGCGCGCGGTCACGCCTGCGCCCCACTTGTTCGTAAGTCAGACCGAGCACTATGGCGAGCAGAAGCACCACCCCAGCGGTCTTTAGCATCAGCCGCAGCCATCGTCTTCTGCTTCTGACTGGCACTGCTGTAGCCTCCGAGATTGAGCGAGGTTTGGAGAAGTTATTATGGTCGGTCGGCAGCGAGCCGCCACTCAACAGGCAGCTAACGCCCGCATGAACCGACGCGCAATGACCTCAATCGATAAAGGGCAAGCTAACTGCGAGTCCGATTGAATAAGCTGTTAGGCGCGGCGTGGTTTAAGGGCGCTGCTTCATTTTGCTGTGCGCTCGTTGTAGACCGGCTCCAACGTGCGGGTCGTGTGCTCGGTCACGCTCGGCACAGGTTCCGGCAGCACGCGCGCCTGGGCCACGCCAAGCTCTCTTGTTGCTTGCCCCTGCAATAGCACAGTAGCGCCGGCTTCTTCAGTGCTACGCTTGCGCCGCAATAACAGCCGGATAAACACGCCTTCGAGTGAAAGCATGATCAGAAAGCTCAGCAGCGTGAAAGCGAGAATCTGCCCTACATTTAAGTCGAGCACGGTTTTCATCACACCCATTAGCACCGTAATCGCTACAAGACCGAAGACGAAGACGACTACCATCGAAGATACGAGGATTTCAGGTTTCACTTCTGCTGATTTGCTGCCGTCTCCGCCTTTCTCCCCAGCCAACTTTGCGCCACAATAATTACAGTAGCTCAAGCCCTGCGCAACAGATGCGCCGCAAGCTGAACAATACATCTTCTTTCACCTCCGAAAGGCTACTACGATATTGATGCGGCTAAGTTCAACAGTGATTTCTCAGCAACTGGCCAGCCCATAACGCTCGCGCTTAGCCGGCGCGCACGGATTACCGAGGATAAGAGGAGCGCTGATGGCGCATCCGGTTCAACCGCTTGTTAGCTTCACATTTCGGCCCACAAACTCTAACACGCCTCAAACACATAAATTGCGTAACCACTGGGCAAGGTGGGTAATAACGTCTCTAAGACATGCTTCGGTATCTCTGTTGCCTCGAAGACCACCGCCCTTTCGACAATAGAGAGCCTGTCTGTGCGGCGATAGCCGTTCGCTAGAAATACCTCTTCCGGATTGTCGACGGTAAACTTAAAAGACGCCCCCATGCCGGTAATCTTTTCGTGCAACGTTCGACCGTAGTTTTCAAAGAACTCCCTGTTCATGAGGTCACAAATCAGCTTATGTCGTGGGAAGGCGCGGCGTAACGTCTGAAGCAATTGCCCGATCGCCTCCGCCTCCAGATACATGAAGACGCCTTCTATGACGACCACTACCGGACTACGGCTTGAGAAGGGGGAGAGCTTTTCTGCCAGCGAGTCAGTCGCGAAGTCTACGGGGATACGGTGCAGCTCGTTCGCGCAATTTGCGACCGGCAGCCGCTCGTTTTTATACGCAAGCACCTGCGGCTCGTCGAGTTCCACCCACGTGCCCCCTGTGAGCCGAAAGGCGCGGCTATCAAAGCCCGCCCCGATCAGCACAACGCACAGCTTGGGGTCGGCCAGAAGTTCTTGCCGCAGGAGATCATCAATGATGCGGTGGCGGGCGACGTTAGAGGCGTTGGGTTTCGTCTCGTCCTTAAAAGCTGCGAGGATGCGTAAGCCGTCCTCATCCATGAAAGCTTTGGCGTAGCTGTCACCACAGACAGGGCGACTGCGTTCAGCATCCTGCATCCGCACGCCACAACAATAAAAGGCCGTCCTTGAGATTGGCTTCATAGAAGTTCCAACTGCTGCGAAAACCTCGTGCGGATCTAACACCGGCATTGAGCCGCCGCGCAGACAACATTGCTACACGTAAGTTCTCGATGAAAGGCCCGGGGAAGGACGCCCTCAGCTTGCCTTTCATCAATTTTGTGTGGCTTCGGCTTGCTTGAATGGTCGCGGCAGGCGGCGGGGTTAGTTAGGCGATATATTCGGTCGCCGCCCTCCCTGGAAGCCCTTTCAACGAACTCCCAGAACTGGGATCATGTCTATGACCTGCGCCGCAATTAGATAGCCCACCCGCGGGCGATCGGCCGGCAACTCCTCGTATTGCACCAGCACGGCCTCCACGACCACATATCCCACGGGCAGAGCGAGCACTATCTTTAAGGCGCGCTCGGCAGCGGTCAGTTCGCCCAGAAAGGGGAAGGAAGGCACGAACACGACCAAGCCCTTCCTGCTTAGGTCCCCGCGTCGTGCCAAATGCGGCGAGCGGCTGCTCGTCTTCCCCGACCGTGCCGAGGAAGACGACCGCGGCGGGCTGTCCGGAACGTCCTAGTCCGCCTATGCTTATCGGCATCAGACCGCAGCACAGCGCGCCATCCCGATGGATAACCTTCACGGACGGGCATATCGTGTACTCGTTACAGTCTTTCATGCTGACAAGTTCTTCTCTTGTCGACCTCACCTCAGCCTCACATACGACCGAGCCGGGTGCGGCTACCGAAGGGTGCGCAAATACTCTCGGTAAGCAAGGAAATCATCTTCACTAATGTGAGTGATTTTCGCGCCAATGAAATGCCCCTGTTCCTTATCATCCTCATCTAGTTGATAGCTGCGTGCAGGGACAACGTGAATCTCTATCCGTCTGGCCGGGAGGTCAAGCATTATCCGTAAGGTGGAATTTACCTCATTAAGATAGCCCAGACCGATGCGGACCGATGGCACGATGAGTGCTAAGCCGCTTTCGCTTATATTACGCGTGTGGCCGACGAGGGTTTGCGGAGGTTCAGTAATGATGTTGTCTGTCTTCTCTTCTAGCAGCAAAATGCTAAAAAAGAGGCGCGTTTCAAACCGCGGGGCCCGACGCCGATCGCTGACAGCGCCGCGTAGGCGGCCGACAAGCGTGCGAATCATATTTTGCATGTCTGTATCTTCCCCGCGCTCTGCATTTGCCGCCTCTTAAACTTACATATCCGATCAGGAAGAAGTAAAAGTGTGGCATGGAAGTTTGCGGCACCTGTACACATTTGCCGATAAAAGCTTTCATGACTATACCTATCCTGTCAATTCCGCAACTAAAGAATATATAAGCCTAAGCGTGAACTTTTGACTAGCCAAATAATAGACTTTTTTAGTAGGATTACTAAAGAGGTTGGCTAGCCGAGGCGGCCCTCAAGTTCCGCCAGCCTATCCCGCCGGTCTTGGACCGCTCTTGTCGCAATAAGGTTTCCGCAAGATTGGCATGACTGCGACGTGCGAGCTTTAGCGTGCACAGCAAACACCTGAACTCAGCCGGCCTAAGTATACAGAATCCGTCAATGATAAGGCTTCTCAGCCCGCCTCCCCGTTACCGGCCCGCGCCCTTAAGAATGGCAAGGAGTAATTTAGCAAGATGAGCCGTAAGATTCAGGTGCTGGTTGCAGATGACGAGCCGTTATTCCAAGAACTCGTCCCGGAACAACTCGCGATGTTAGGGTTTGAAACATCAGTTGCCGGGAACGGGCGGGATGCGCTAGACGCCCTGAGCCAAAGAGACTTTGATGTCGTACTGCTTGACATAAATATGCCCGGTCTTTCCGGCCTCGACGCGCTACGTCAGATCAAGAAGATGGAGGATGCACCGGAAGTTATCATGCTAACCGCCGACGATTCCCTCTCGACCGGCATTGAGGCGATGCGCTGCGGAGCCTACGATTACCTCACCAAGCCTGCGCCGGTCGATAAGATGGATGCGGTTATCCGCAAGGCGGATGAGAAAAGGCGGCTGGTACGTCGCAACGCCGGCTTGAGCACCGTGATAGATCGGCGGTCAGAGGAGCGCGCGACCGAATTTATCTATCGCAGTACCAGTCTGCAAGTGCTCACCGTGCAAGCTGAACTGGCGGCGCGGCACGATTCCACCGTCCTTATTACCGGCGAGAGCGGCACCGGCAAAGACGTCCTCGCCCGCCTCATCCATGCCAAAAGCACACGTTCCGCCGCGCCTTTCATCGCAGTCAACTGCGGCGCGCTGCCCGAAGCGTTGTTTGAGTCGGAGTTCTTCGGGCATGAGAAAGGCGCTTTCACGGGCGCGAACGCTCTGAAACGTGGCTTAATTGAGGCCGCCGACAATTCAACACTCTTCCTTGACGAGGTCGGCGAGATGCCGCTACCCGCACAGGTCAAGCTGCTCCAGTTCCTCGAGCGCGGTAGCTTTCGACGGGTTGGCTCAACGCGCGATCAAAGTGTGGACGTGCGCGTCATTGCTGCCACCAACCGTAATCTTCAACAGGCCGTGCGGGAGGGAGGCTTTCGCGCTGATCTCTTCTACCGGCTCAACGTCGTCTCGCTGCACATTCCCCCCGTGCGCGAACGGCCGGAAGACATCCCTGTATTGCTCAACCATTTTCTTGCGATTTACCGCAAACGCTTCAAACGGCCGGCCCTCGATCTATCTGCGGCCGCTCGGCAGCGGTTGGAAACCTATGCTTGGCCCGGCAACGTGCGCGAGTTGCGCAACTGCTTGGAACGGGCCGCGGCCCTCTCAGCCATTGACCTGATAGATGCAACACTGTTCGTGCCGGTGCTCCCACAGCGGCAACTAATGCCGGGAAGCGACGGCGCGAAAACGGACGAGACGCTACCGACCCTCCATGAGGTGGAGCGGCAGCACATTCTGCGCGCGTTTGAACAGGCAGGGAGCAACCGCGAACGCGCCGCGGCCATTCTTGGCATCTCTACCCGTACGCTCTACCGTAAACTCCGCGAGTACGAAATGAACATCCAGGCAAACGAACTCGCCTTAGGCTGATAACCCATCGGTGGCGGACAAATTGTCCGCCATCTTGTCACTCACCTATTCGCCCGCTGCTCTGAATTGTGGGCACCGACCCGCCGCCCTATCTCATCAAGACCTGTGATTGCGAGGTTTAGTTGACAGCGGATGCTAACAATCGAGTGCGGCACGAAGTTTGTTTCTCTCTTAGGCCGGGCGATCCCTCAAACCGAGAGATCGCGAACGTGGGATGGCATGTTGAGTCCTGCGCATGCCCGGTAGCTCACAATCAAACTAACAGGCGCAACGCCCAAGGAAGACTTAACCATGAGTTCTGTACTGGTTGTTGAAGACGACAGCATAGTGCGCGAGTTGCTGTTGGAGCTATTTTATGAGGAGCACTCCTGTCATGCGGCAGAGAATGCTGAACGAGCCTTAGCCCTGCTGGATTCAGTGCGCTTTGACGTAGTTCTCACAGATATCTCTATGCCCGGCATGAGCGGGCTGGAACTGCTCGGGCACGTCCGACAGCGATGGCCGGAGACGACCGTCATTATGATCTCAGGCATACGCGATCAAGAGTACGCGAAGGGGCTGGTCAAGATGGGCGCTTTCGATTATCTGGTGAAGCCGTTTGATCTGGCTGAAGTCAAACGAAGCGTCGCCCGCGCCCTGGGGCAGTACCAGCCCGCAGAGATGGACCAGTCGGCCCAAGCCGCCGGCCCTATCGCTCAGAGCGCGAATGAAGAGCAACCGGGGGAAGTCTTTTCTGCGATCCAACTCGACAAAGTCTTTTCGCTCTGTGAACTAGTCGAGATGGTGCAACGAAGCCGGATGAGCGGCTACATTCAACTCCGCTGGAACGACGCGACCATTGAGGAAGCCCGCCGCACCGGGCGGTTCCAAGATGCGGCGGGAACGTTCGACCAGGCCATACGGTATTGTTCTGGTCGTCTCTACTTGCATGAAGGCTTGCTGATCGACGCGGCCATCAGTGAACGGGAGGCAAGTCCCTATTGGCGCGACCCCGAGCAAGCCTTGGCCCTATTGGTGCGGCTAGCTACTTGGGTCGAAGTGGGCGTGCGCGCGTGGGGCTTTACTGAACCCTGTCAGCCTAGGACGGTGAGGCTTTCGGTGGCCGATAATAGCGGCAAGCTGTTAAGTATTATCACTGGCGACGAAGGGGCGGAGGACGATACGGCATTTGCGTTAGTCGGGGCTGAATCGGCGCGCGAGCTGATCGGGGCCGACGCTGCCCCTCGGGTGCCGATACCTGACATAGCGGAAGTGCCCCTCTATAAGTATTGGTCTAAAGAGGATGGTTCCGGGACGTGAGGACCTAGGTTGCCTGTTTTCGTAAGCTTAGAGCCTGTTTGAAAACTCCAAAATGACTGTTATTCGTTTGGTTTTGCTGCGTGGTTGAGGGCTAAGTTTCACGGCTTATGCGCCTCAAACCTTCGGATTTGGAGTCTAACCGGCGACGGCTGAACCCTTCAGAACGAGTTTTCAAACAGGCTCTTAGCTGATATGTTGGGCAGTGCATGCTAGTCCCTCCGGCACTAGCACGCCAGGGCTAAAATCGCTGGCTGACGAGTGCGAGAGCGCAGCACTTTCAATAGAATCATTCGAGTGCCGGGAGACTTCCTGCGCGAGTACTCTGATTTGCTCAGTGGTAAAGGGCTTGGTGACGACCCAGCCGACCCCTGCGGAGGCCTGTTCCTCCGCGCTGACGGCATCGCCCCAGCCGGTGATCACAGCCAGTGGGATACGACCGTCGCGCTCGCGCACGGAGCGCGCGAGTTCCCATCCGTTCATTCCCGGCATGCCGATGTCGGTGAAGACGGCGTTGAACTTTCCTACCTCAAACAACTCAAGCGCCTGACATCCTCCATCCGCCAGCACCACTTCGTAGCCTTCGTGCTCCAGAATCTCTCGTAAGATGTCACGCAGCGGAGCTTCATCGTCGACCACCAAGATTCTTGTCTTCGGGGCCTGCGCGCGCGGTGTCAGCGGCGGCAGCGCATCCAGCATAGTCGGCACGGAAATGTTTTCCGCTTCGTTCGGAGTGCGCTTCGCGACATCGTCTGGCTTAGCTGCGCCTTTGGCTCTCTGCAGCGTGATCCGGAAGGTCGTGCCGCGTCCGACCTCTGACTCGACGTTAATCGTGCCGCCGTGGCGTAGAATGATGCCGTAGCTGACGGCGAGGCCGAGGCCGAGGCCGGCCTTGCCTTTCGTGGTATAGAAAGGATCGAAGATGCGCGAGCGCACTTCGGGACTCATGCCTATCCCGGTGTCACTGACGGAGATTTCCACTGCGTCATTCTTTTCCACCGCTGCCAGAGTAATCACCCCACCTTCCGGCAACGCGTCCACGGCGTTAAAGATGATGTTGATGAGGACTTCGCGCAACTCAGAATCATCGCCCATCGCCAGCGCGCTGGTCTCTATGTGCGAGTTGAAGGTGATGTGTACGTTCGCCGCCTCGGCGCGATCTTTCCAGCGTGGGCGCGTCATTTCAGTCACGTCGAGCAACAACTGGTCTATCGCTAGCAACTCGAAGTCGCGATCGCGCCGCTGGCGCGCAAAATTCTGAATCCGTTTAACCGTATGCGCGCCGTCTTGTGCGGCCTTCGCGATGATCTGGAGGCCGCGCGTGATCTCTGGGTCCTTCGTCTTCATCAGCATCAATTGGGCGCGCCCAAGTATGCCGGCCAGCGTATTGTTGAAGTCGTGCGCGACGCCGGAAGCCAGCTCGCCGAGCGCGGACAATTTCTCGATCTGCGCGAACTGCTCGCGAATGCGTTCCTGTTCCGTGATGTAGCGAGAGAGTTCTTCGATATGCTGTTCGGCCAACTCGGCCTGTCTGGTCGACGCTTCAATATTCTTCAGGTATGTGGAGTAAGTAAGATAGACGATGGCGATGATCGGCGCTGTCACTAAAACGGCGTAGAATCCGACCGCACTAACAAGCCGCGCAATGATGCCAGCGGCGGACGCCCCAGCGAAATAGGTCAGGGAAGTCCATAGATAATATTTGCGCCACGTCTGCAAGAACGGCTGGTCAATTTTACAAGCCTGTGCGATGGCGACCAAGCTGGAATTGAGAACATATTGCACAAGCGCCATGACGCAAATAGCCGTGATGAAGGGCGCGGAAATGCTGTGGCTCGACAACTCGACAATTGAACCGAAGCAGAACCGCAGCGTCCATACGGTGAGAAAAGTTGAACATGCCATTACCGCCGCGTTGAAGAGATACGTCTTCAACTTCCGGCTGAAATGTATAGCGGAGAAAAGACCATCCAAGGCGGCAAGCAAGATTGCCGCCTCGCCACCGTACAGCAGCATTGTTAGGAAGATAAAGGTGTCAGAAACTGTAATTTGTCCGTTGATGTGTGGGATAACCACGGCGGCTCGGGAGCCGACCGTAACGGTGAGAACCGCTAATAGCAGAAAGCCAAGATCGATCCGCGCCAGCGAGACGTTGGGAAAAATATAAATGGAGTAAAGGCAGACTATTCCACCTGTGGCGACGATCAGCCACATGTAAGGATTAGTGAAACGCTGTCTGTACGTCATGGTTTTATGTTTTCGGCCCACGCATAGGATGTTGCGTCTGCCAGTCAATGCTCACAACTAAGCTATGTCCCATCGGGCGCGATAGTTGTTTTCCGCAAAGCGCAGGTGACATATTGCCCTTTGCGGGCGGGCGCTTTGGGTTACCTACCTTATCAATGCTGCTGCCCAATGAATTGAGCCTGCTATTGCTAGGGTGATAATTCATGTGACGAATCGGAACGCATGGCAAAAAGCTTTTTCATTGATAGCGCCTCTGCTATAGCTTCAGCGCAAGGGTGGAGCACCAGATATTCTGGCGCAGAGCTGGTGATCTTACTAGCAAGCTCAGTGCCACTAGGTATTACCTTAATCTATGGGCTATTTGATTAGGCGGAGCAGTCAATTAATAAGATGATTGGTCATTCTGGCAGTTATCTTGCCACGACTTCCTGATCAGTATTTTGGCTGGTATTTATTATCAAATGAGCGGGTAAAGCGCACTCATGCTCAAGGCCGCAGTCGCACGCCGCTTGCGCTATCCCGTCTAGCCATTCTCATCCTACCTTTCTTAGCCCGCCAATGCTGAATGAAGCATGTAAGAATGCTCGGATGCCAAGTCCACTACTATCCCGCAATCTGACTTACTCAGCCTTCGTCTTGAATGAATCGGTCACTATCGATTAAGTATGAGATAGTCCAGTCCACCACATAACTCTAAGTGTATACGAAGGATTCTGGCATCTCCTTCTCGCAGGCATGGCTTTTGCTTTTACGTTTAGTGCCCAGCGTGCGTCGCCGGTCTCGCCTGCGATGCAAAGTAGGCCGCAAACTCATATTAGTGAGGTTAAATAAAGTGAACCGCCCCCGACATTCTACAATCGCTTCAAGATTGCTTGCGATGTCCCTTACATTTACTCTCTGCTGCGGCATTATAATTGGCGATAAGGCCAATGCAGCGGCCGGTAATGGCAACGGTCAATCCCGCCCCGATAGAGGCCAGAAGCTGTCTCCTGATCTACAGGGGCAGGCAGGCAACGCTGGCCTTGTGCGCGTCATTCTGCAACTGAATAGCAAGCCGAGCGGGCCGCTGAACGCATTGCTGAACAGCAACGGCGTACATGTGCGCGCGCTTCTTCGCAACCTCAACATGCAGATAGTGGAGTTGCCGGCGAGCGTGGCCGCACAGTTGGCCGAGTTCGACGAGGTCGAATATGTCTCGCTCGACCGGCAGGCGAACGCCAGCGGACATATCACGGCCACGACGGGCGCGGACATGGTGCGGAACCAGACGATCACCACCACTTCCTCGCTCGGCCTGCCGACGACCCACAATATTACGCTCGATGGCAGCGGTATCGGCATTGCCATCATCGACTCTGGCATTGACACGACGCACAAGTCATTCTTGGGGACGAACGATAGCCTACGCGTCGTCTACAGCCGCGACTTCACCGGCGAGAATCGCACGGACGACCCTTACGGGCACGGCACGCACGTCGCCTCGACGGCGGCCGGCAACGGGCGCATCTCGAACGGCAAGTTCATAGGGATCGCGCCGAACGCTAACCTCATCAACCTGCGCGTGCTCGACCACAACGGCGCGGGGCGGGCCAGTTACGCGCTCGCCGCGCTCGACTGGGTGCTGGCGAACCGGACGACGTACAACGTCAAAGTCATCAACATGAGCATCGGCATGCCCGCCGTTGACTCATATATGAACGACCCGCTGTGCAAGGCCGTGCGCCGCCTCGTAGATGCTGGCGTGGTTGTTTGTGCCGCCGCCGGCAACAACGGCAAGAACAGCGCCGGGCAGAAGATTTACGGACTTATCCACTCGCCCGCCAACGAGCCTTCGGCCATCACGGTCGGGGCGGCGAACACCTTCGGCACCGACGCGCGCAACGATGACACTGTGACGACCTACAGTTCGCGCGGGCCGACGCGCAGCTTTTGGACGGACGCTAACGGCGTCCGCCACTACGACAACATCATCAAGCCGGACATCGTCGCGCCGGGCAACAAGTTGGTTTACGCCGAGGCGGAAGACAACCTGTTGGTCACGCTGCACCCCGAGCTGGACGCTGGAGTCAGTCCGGTTGATAACCGCAAGATGATGTACCTCAACGGCACCTCGATGGCCGCGCCAATTGTGGCCGGCTCCGCCGCCCTCTTGCTCCAACTCAACCCAAAGCTGACGCCGAACATGGTCAAAGCGATCTTGGCATACACCGCGCAGCCGCTCGCTGGCTTCAACACATTCGAGCAAGGCGCGGGCGAAGTGAACATCGAAGGCGCGGTCAGATTGGCGAAGCTCTTCCGCACAGACTTGACGAACAGCACACCCGTCGGTGCCCCGCTACTGACCAGCACGACGCTGCCCACCGTGCGCACCACCATCGACGGCTACATGTTCAACTGGTCTCAGGGCGTGGTGCTGAACCAGACCTACGCGACCGGCACGGCACTTATCAGCAGCTACCAAAAAATCTATAACCAAGGGGTCTTGCTGGGCGATGGCGTGCTGCTCGGCGACGGCGTGCTCTTAGGCGACGCGACTATACTATCGACCGGCGTGCTGCTCGGCGATAACATCATCACTACCAGCGGCATCTCGATCAACGAGGGTACGATTTTCTGTGCCGCGGGCGTGTTGCTCGGCGACGGCGTGTTACTAGGCGACGGCGTCCTCCTAGGGGACGGCGTGTTACTGGGTGATGGGGTACTACTCGGCGACGGCGTGTTGCTCGGCGATGCCTACACGCAGGCACAGTCTGCGCTGGAGGGCGGCGACGATACTCCGTCCATGCCCGTGGAGGTCGACACTGGCGTTGACTATCTGGGCTATTAACCATTGCACCCGGAACCGACGTGCAAGTGAACCCGCTTACCTATTGCCGTCCTAGGAGAAATATCATGCTCGCCACCTCGATAAGACACAGCCAGCCACCAGCACCATACATGGGCCAACAGGCACTAAGCTCTTTGGCCGTGCAGCCGCTCACCGCGGCCGACGAAGCAGAAGTGATGGACTTCCTCGCGGAGCGCCCCCTACACACCGTCTATCTCGCCAGCCTCATCCGCGACAATGGGCTGGAAAGCCCGCTCAACCGGGGCACGTTCTACGCTGCTCGCAACACCGCAGGCGAACTGGAAGGTGTCGCCCTGATCGGGCACGCGACTCTGTTCGAAACGCGCACGGAGTCAGCGCTCACCGCCTTCGCCCGCGCGGCCCAAAACTGCCGGCACTCACATATGCTGATGGCCGAACAAAGGAAAGTTGAACAGTTCTGGCAAGACTATTCGACCTATGGGCAGCCCGTGCGCCTCGTCTGCCGTGAATTATTGCTCGAGCAGTGCTGGCCCGTCGCCGTGCGCGAGGCTGTATCAGGGTTGCGCTTGGCCACACAGGCTGACATCGAACTAGTCATGCCGATCCAAGCCGAACTGGCCGAAGCCGAAAGCGGCGTGAACCCGCTGGAGCGAGACCCGGAAGGGTTTCGCCGCCGGTGCGCGCGCCGCATCGAGCAGGGTCGCGTCTGGGTTTGGGTTGAAGCCGGCCGGCTAATCTTCAAGGCCGACATCATCTCGGAGACGGCTGAGGTCACTTATTTGGAAGGCGTCTGGGTGCATCCGGAGGAGCGTGGTCAAGGCTACGCGTTGCGCTGCATGGCGCAACTGGGTCGGACGCTGCTGCAACAGACGCGCGCGCTCACGCTCCTCGTCAACGAAAAGAACGTTGCTGCGCAACGCCTCTACCGCCGCGCCGGCTTCAAGCTGCGCGCTTGTTACGACACGATCTTCTTGCAAGACAGCAACAACTGACCGTGCTGCACCAAAAGTTTGTAGGATTGTTTGTCCCGTCGGTCGTTGCGCGCTGACGAAATGACCGGCGAAGAAACCGACTATAATTATGGCTGCCCGTAAGTGTTTGTATCTAAATCACTGGGAGGCAGGGACTCGAACCCCGATAGCCAGAGCCAGAGTCTTAAACAATGCCTTTGCTTGAATTTGCCTGATGGGACTTTCAAAATAGATAGCCATTAGCATGTGTCACGGCCTGAGCTTCATGGATGTGCTGCATTCGATCTAGCAATCACAAACGGTTGTGCCTCCAGTTCACGCCGGTAGAAGACGCGCGGCTGTTGCACCTCATCAACTGTACCTGCGGCAGCGCCTAAGTTCAGCCCCCTAAGTTTCGCTAACCTATCATCCGACAGCCTCGCCTTCTCCTCGCGGTAGATGATCGGCACACGCATGGTCGCATAATCAAACCACTCACGCACTGAGAGCGTGCCGTCCTGCGCGCGTGGCGCTGCCGCCTGCTTCAGTCCTTCATCAACCAGCGCAAACGTCAGATAGCCATGCTTCAAACGGGGCAGTTCATTAGCGAATTGAAAACTCTGCGCCGCTGTCAGAATGTACATGCCCTTGTCATAGGCCAGTTGCGCTAAGCCCTTAGAGTTCATTGGCCCGCGCCCTTCTTTCTCGCCGCCTAATGCTTGGCCTGAGTTACAGGCGTCAATAATCATCGTCAATTGCCCGGCGTCCACGCCCTCGAAAGCGTCCTCCAACTCGGTCGCCGAGATTCCTTGCGCGGCCAGCAATGCGTCTAGCACCGCCCGTTGATCGGTCTGTTTCGTCTCCATGCCGATGTCGTGCGGGATGAGATAGAACTGTCCGCCTTCGGCCAAGCCATGCCCCGCGAAAAAGACGACGACCACATCCTCGGGCTGCGCCTTCTTTGCCAACTCAGCTAAAGTGCCAAGTACGTTTGCCTTCGTCGTCGCCGCGTCTGTCAGCTTGAGCACTTCGACTTTCTCATACTGCGCCAACTGCTCCTGCTGATGCTTGACCTCCGCCGCGAACTCTTCAGCGTCTGCCACAGCGAACTTTAGATTGCGGAAGAAAGGATTCGGCGCATACTCGTTCACCCCGATGGCTATAACGTAGGCTGTGCCCTTGCGGCGCAGACTCTCTGCGCCATAGACAGCAAGCATGGCACCGGAGCTTTTGATGTTGTCGTGATTGAAAGCATAAGCGGTGAACTGATTCTCGCCCGCGACGACTGACACCTCCGTCGTCAGCGCGCTCACGGGCTGCCCCCGTAGCACGTCGCCGCGCCACACTTTCACGAGCGCGCCGTTGCGAAACAGGCGCACGTCCCGCGCGCCCGCCGGGGCGTCCGACACGGCTATTGTCAACTTAACGCCGCGCGCAGGCGTGGGCGTCGCGGAAGTTGCATGGTCGGCTAAGGAGAGCTTCAGGTGTGGCGGCCGGCGATCCTTCTGCGCGATGTCGCGGCTGGCGGCCGGGTGGCGGCCGGCGAAGATGTCGGACAGTAGGTCTGGATAGTAGAACTCGTTGAAGAAATACTCGACCGGATAGATGTCGCGGAGCGCGGGCGAGAAGCGCCAGAGAATCTGATTCCATGCGGCGGGCGAGCCGTCGAAGAGACCATCGGGCGTGACGACGAGCCAGTCTTGATGATCAAGCTCAAGCAGACTGGCCAGTTCTTGCCCGTTAGGTAACGACCACAGCTTCACGGTCGTGTCCGCGCTGCCGCTCGCCAGCACGCGTCCGTCGCTGCGGAAGGCGACAGCCAGCACAGCGTCTGTATGCCCCTTGAGTGTCAATAGCTCGCGCCCCGTGCTAACGTCCCACAGCTTGACGGTGTTGTCCTCGCTGCCACTTGCGAGCAAGCGCCCGTCCGCGCTGAACGCGACCGCATAGACGGCCCCCCTGTGCCCCGCGAGCATGCGCGACACTTGCCCGGTGGCCACGTCCCACAACATCACGGTCTTGTCGCGACTGCCACTCGCCAGCACGCGCCCGTCAGGACTGAAGGCGAGCGCGTTGACGTTGGCGGCGTGTCCGGTGAGCGTGTTCGACTGTTGCCCGCGCGCCGCATCCCACAGTTCGATGAAGGGTTTGGGGCCGCCGCGCGCCACTGTGCGCCCGTCGGGCGTGATCGCGAGCGAGTAGGTAGTCGCGAGTGTGCCGGTCAGCGTGCGGCGCTCAAGGCCGGTTGCGGCGGCGAAGATTTTGATCGTCTGATCACGACCACCACAGGCGAGCGTCTGGCCGTCAGCACTCAAGGCGATGGCATCCGCCCCGACCTTGACCGCCCGCAACTCCTGTCCGGTCGTCGTGTCCCACACATAGACGCTGCCGCCGTTGGCGAACAGTGTCCGCCCGTCGCCGCTCAGCGCGATACCTTTAGGGGCATGCCGCGGCCCTGTGAGGACGCGCGGCGGCCGGCCCGAGGTCGTGTCCCAAAGCCGGATCGTGTCGCGTCCGAACAGTGTCGTCTCGTGGCCCGTGACGAGCGTGCGGCCGTCATTGCTGAAGGCAAGGGCACGGACTGCGCCAGAGTGGCCGCGCAACGCGCCCACATCGCGGCCCGCGCTTGTGTCGCGCAGACGGATCACGAAGTCGCCTTCGCCGCTCGCGAGCGTTTGGCCGTCGGGGCTAAAAGCAAGGCAGTCTATGCCAAGCTGTGGCCCGTCGAACGTCCGCGCGACCTCGCCGGTGGCCACCATCAGCAAGTTGATCTTTGTGCGCCCATCGATGAGCGCCAGCGTCCGCCCGTCAGGACTGAACGCGCCACCCTCGTAGCCGTTCAGCGCGCGCAGTTCGCGCCCCGTTGCGACATCCCACAATCGGCCCGCGCCCGCCAGCGTGCGCCCGTCGGGGCTGAAGGTCAGGGCCTCGACGACTTTATCGCCGCCCACGAGCGTGCGCAGCTTGCGCCCGCTGCCCACATCCCAGAGGGTGAGCGGGTCGAAGCCGCCGCTCGCGAGCGTCCGCCCGTCGGGGCTGAGCGCGATGGCCACAACCTGCCCGCAGGGAGCGTTGAGCGAGCGCAAGAGTCGGCCGGTCGCGTAATCCCAGTGCTTAAAGGAGAGCGCGTAGATCAGTCCAGCATTGCCCTGCGTTATATCAATACTGACGCTGATGAGCGTGCTGCCGTCCGCGTCGAAGGCCAAAGCGGCGACGCCGCCGGCTATAGCGGATGCGCCCGCATCTGCGCTCAACACACGCAACTCGCGCCCCGTCGTCGTGTCCCACAATCTGATCGTCTGATCAGCGCTACCGCTTGCGAGCGCGCGCCCGTCGCGCGAGAACGCGAGCGAAAACACTGGGCGTGTGTGCCCTTTGAGCGCGCGCAACTCCGTGGCGGTCGTCGTATCCCATAACCGAATCGTGTTGTCGCTGCTGCCACTTGCGAGCAGGTGGCCATCGGGGGCGAAAGCGACGACACCGATGTGATCGGCATGACCCGTCTGTATGACCAACTCGGGCCGCTGCGCAAAGACGGTGGCGGCCAACGCAAGGGACAGTAAGGGGAATGACACAAGGCTAGAACGGGTGCGCATTAGTACCTCCGGCAACGAGAGCGCTCTGCCATCCGCTAATCAACCAACGCACAGCACTTCCCTTGAGGGCTGTCTCGGAAGTCGGCACACTATCGGCACACAAAAACGGGCAGCCTTAACTTAGAGCTGCCCGTCAGTGTTTGTAATCTGGGAGGCAGGGACTCGAACCCCGATAGCCAGATCCAGAGTCTGGAGTCCTACCATTGGACGACCTCCCACCAAGCGGCAGTAAAATTTACGAAGCACGCGGCGGATTGTCAACCGGCGCACGCAATGGGAGGGCTAACATACCTATCAAAACTACAATTTCTGTTTCCGTTTCCACTTTGAAATCCACGTGCGCGGATACATTCGTTTCCGGGCCTGTTGATCTTCTCCAACCAGTCAACGCTGAGCGGGGTCGTAACCGTCATCGTAGGCGGCTTCGACTTCGTGGGAAGGCATTCATGGATAGAAGCTCTATTTAATATTCTGTGACAGACTGAAAGCCGGGTGTTTTTGTTATACTCTCTTAGTTCACGTATCTTCTGTTCGAGGTGTCCTCATGACAATCAAATTAGCACAGGTATTCACTCCTGGTTCATTCCCAGAGTACACATATGTTGAAAGGACAGGCGAACATTTAGAAAGAGACTTACGTGATAGCCTAGATACTCCTGGGCAAATCGTGTCCCTAGCCGGGCCTTCTAAGTCAGGTAAAACTGTTCTGGTAGAAAAAGTTGTTGGCCGCGATAACCTTATAACAATTCAAGGGACGGGGATTAATAAACTAGAGGACGTATGGGAGCGTGTTCTGGATTGGATGGATTCACCTTATCAGGAAACTCGAACTTCAACGGGCAAAGCGGAAGTTACAGCAGGGCCGGTATTAGCAGCGCTCAAACAGAGCGAAACGGAAAAAAGACAAAGAAGAGGATTAACACAAGTAGTCAAGGATATTGGAAATAGCGACTATGTAATCCTATTAGATGATTTCCATTATATGCCCAGAGATGTACAGACTGAAGTGGCTAAGGGATTGAAAGAAGGTGTCCGTCAAGAGTTAAAGATTTGTACAGCAGCCGTGTTACATAGAGCAGATGATGTTTTACGTGCGAACCCTGAGTTACGAGGTCGCGTTAGAACACTTGATTTAACTTATTGGAAAACAGCCGACCTCAATAGAATTGCATTAGAAGGATATCAAAAGTTGAACATGGGATTGCCTAACTCAGAAATTAATAGATTCTCCCTAGAAGCTGCTGGCTCCCCTCAATTAATGCAACTGATTTGTCTTCATAGTTGTTTTGAATTAGGAGTACGGGAAGAACTTACAGAATATAAATGGTTTGAGCCAACAAGAAGTCAATGTGATCTAGTTTTTGAGCGGGTAGCTGCTGCAACTGACTTCCGTTCGTTAGTTGACGTTCTAGATAGTGGCCCTAAAAAGCGCGGAACGGAACGGAACACTTATAAATTTAACAATGGTATTGAAGGTGATGTATACCGCTGTGTACTGACGGCAATCGCCTCTGACCCACCAAGATTATCTTTAACTTACGATGAGATTTTACAGCGCACCAGAAATATTTGTATCGGTGATGCTCCGGTTGGCTCTAGTGTGTCTGGTAGTTGTTTGCATATGTCTAAATTGGCGGAGGAAAAATTCCCAACAGAGCGAGTTATAGATTGGGACGAACAAAAACAAGTATTAGACATCCCGAATCCATACCTTCTTTTTTACCTTCGTTGGTCTGGAAGATTGAAGGAAGCAAATAAGTAGAAAAGCCCCTCAACTGGAGCAGATTGGCTTAGGCTGGCTGATGAGGCGAGGCGGAATGTGTTTGGCGCGGTCGCGTATGTTGCGCGGCCGCGCCGGTTGTCATTAAGAGACGCTTACTTCTTCCTCTTCGATGAGGTAGGGCGTCGGGGATCGATCTGTCGCGTCCGCGTCTTCGGCGAGAATCTGTTGCACGATGGGCAGGCTGAGCGAGCGCGCCTTCTGGATGCCGGGGACGGGCTTGCCTTTGGCGTAGACGGCGTGGCGGCCGTGTTCCTCGTACCATTCGCCGAGGCTCGCGGTCTTGTGCATGTTCTCGATGATCTGTCGCCAGCCGACGCCGGTGTTGTAGGCGCAGAAAGATATCTCACCTTCCTGTGTGCCGTAGGGGATGACGCACATCTCCGTGCGGCGGAAGTCGTAGTTGAACAAATCCTGAAACCACATGCCCTCGACGCAGAGCACGCGCCACTGATCGGCCGGATCGTCAGACGGTGTTCGCGTCTTCATGCGGTCGTTGCGATCCGAGTTGGAGTCCGCGGATGAAGGCTTGAACAGGTTGATGATCTGCGAGATCGGAAAACCTTCGGGCGCTTGCGCCGGATCGAAGTTGCGCATGATGGCCATGCCAAGCTGCGCCATCGTCATCTTCTGCCCGCGCGCCGTGTCGGTGATGAGCGACACGTCTTTCATGAAGCGCTCGTAGTCGAAGAACTTGAAGAGCGGCGTCCAAGCGCCCGTGTGGCGGTTGACGACCATCAACGTGAACACGCCGCAGTTTGGATGACAGTTGCAACTCGACCAGCCCCACGGCGCGTCCGCGCCTTGCAGCATGTCCATCACACTGGTGAACGCCGAATAGGACGAGAGCGGATACCAATCGCGCAAGGCTTTCAAGTTGCCGTCAAGCTGCTGTTCGAGATCGCTGGCCATGCCGGCCAACGTGTAGCGCTGTTTGATGCGCACCTCATCCGGCACGTCTTCGTCGCGCCCTGTAAACGAGACGGGCTGGAACGCGATGGTCTGCACCTTGTCGATGTTCTTGGCGGCGAACTCGACGATCTGACCGATGGCGTCGTTGTTGATCGTGTTGACGATGGTCGTGACGAGCGTGACCTTGATGCCGACCGACGCGAGATTTTCAATCGCGCGCAGCTTTACGTCGAACAGGTTGCCGACGCCGCGATGCTTGTTCTTCTCTTCGCTGACGCCGTCGAACTGCAAATAGACGCCGTGTTGTCCGGCCGCCTTCGCCGCCTTGCAGAACTCTATGTCTTCGGCGTAGCGGATGCCGTTCGTCGCCGCGAGGATGCGATAGAAGCCGACCTGTTTGGCGTAAGCGACCGCGTCGAGAAAATAAGGTGACAGCGTCGGCTCGCCGCCGGAGAAGAGAATGATGATCTGGCGCTTCGGTTTAAACGAGACGGCGCGATCAAGAATCGCTTTCGTGTCTTCAAACGTCGGCTCGTGAACATAGCCGACTTGATTCGCGTCCATGAAGCACGGGTTGCACATCATGTTGCAGCGATTGGTGAGATCGACCGTCAACACCGCGCCGCGCCCGAACTTGATGTTCGACGTGCCGTGCCGATGGATGCTCGCATCTTCGGCCGCGCGAAAGTCGCGCCCGAAAAAGAGCGATTCGATACGACTCAAGAAAGCCGGGTCAGTCGCCATCACATCTTCAAACCGGCCGTGCTTCGGACAATCCTTGCGCATCAGGATTTGCCCGCCCTCTTCGACAATCTGCGCTTTGATCTCGCCCGGATGCTGATGCATCAACGTCTCTAAAGTCGTCTCGCCGCTGATGACCGCTTCGCGCACTTCCTTGACGCAACGCGGGCACAGAGAGTCGGTCTCGCGCGGGAAGCCGAGCGGCGGGCTGGTGCGCTCGTAGGATTTCAAGAGCGGCCCCGGGGCCCATTTGGGCCTGACGGCCTCGCCTTCCGGCAGCGCCGTATTAACGGCCTGAAACACTTTCCAAGACACGTCGGCCAGATTCGCGAGCAGCTTTGAACTCTTCACGCCGCTGAACTTGCCTTTGACCGACTCATTCCGGCGAAATTGATCGCTAAACACTAGACAGTCTCCTCCGGGCTGAACTGAAAACGGCCCTGAGCTATTGAACTAAAAATCCGTCTTACGTCGTCTGGGCACACGCCCGCCGAGCGAATCCCGACGACGCGACATGATAACGGCATCTGTCTGCAAAGACAAGGCATAACGTCCTTGTTGCACCCACGTCCGACAGTCTGAATATGGTGTTGACAGACATCTCATCTCGCTTGACCCATGACACAAAACCGCACGTGCGTTGAGCTTCTGACACCTGCGGGCGGCTTGAAGTTGCCTATCTGTGCCGCCCAAACCTAGCTCGGCGCTGTTGGTTGGCCCCTTTGCTCTGTGCGTTGCGGTCGTGCGGCGCAGGGTTGTACCATCCGCGCGGCATGCAGAGCGTCAGCGAATCAAACAGCATCCACACAACCGCCGTCGTCAGCCCGCGCGCGGAACTCGCACCGGGCGTGCGCGTCGGCCCTTACGCCGTCATCGAAGATGATGTTGTCATCGGCGCGGACTGCGAGATCGGCGTGCACGCGGTCGTCAAACGCTACACAACTTTGGGCGCGCGCAATCGCGTCTTCGAGCATGCAACTTTGGGCGGTGAGCCGCAGGACGTGAAGTTCAAGGGCGAGCCGTCGCAGTTGATCGTCGGCGACGACAATCTGATCCGCGAGTATGTGACGCTGCATCGCGCGAGCGGCGAGGGCGAAGTGACGCGCGTCGGGAGTCGTAACTTTCTGATGATCGGCGTCCACATCGCGCACAACTGCATGGTGGGCGACGATGATATTTTGGCAAACGAGGTGGCGCTCGCGGGTCACATCGTGGTTGAGGATCACGCCTTTCTGTCGAACAACGTCGGTTGTCATCAGTTCGTGCGGATCGGGCGTTATGCGATGGTCGGCGGCAAGTCGAAGATCGTGCAGGACGTACTGCCGTTCTTTACGACCGACGGCAATCCGGCGCGCGTGCGCGGTCTCAATAGCGTGGGTCTGCGCCGCGCCGGTTTCACGCCGGAATCGCGCCGGCAACTCAAGCGCGCGTATCAACTACTCTTTCGCATGGGGCTGCCACGCGCCGACGCGCTCGCCGAACTCGATCAAATAGATGATGAACACGTGCGTCATCTCGTCAATTTCATCCGCCACTCAAGCCGCGGCTTCATCTCAGCCGAGCGGCACGGGCGCGAAGATAAGACGACAGCAGCGAGCGACTTCTAAGCGTGAACAAATATATGAGCGGACAAAGTGCAGGGAAGAGTGTCGCCGAATTGGCCGCGTTGGTCGGCGGGCGCGTGCGCGGCACTGACGATGTGCTCATCGAGCGTGTCACTGATCTGACCGAGGCGGGCGCAGGCACAGTCGCGTTCGTTGAAGACCCAAAGCTGTTGCCGCAGGCGTTGCATAGTAACGCTGCCTGTCTGCTTGTGCCGACAGGCGCGGTCGGCACTGACGATGCAGGCGGCGGGCCGGTGCTGATCGAAGTGGCGCGGCCCAAGCTCGCGTTCGCTTTGATCGCGGAGGTGCTGCATCCGGCGAAGCGTGTTGCGCCGGGTGTGCATGAGACGGCCGTCGTGGCGGCGAGCGCGCAGGTACACGAGAGCGTGTCTGTCGGCGCAGGCTGCGTCATCGGCGAGCGCACACAAGTCGGTGCGGACACACAATTGCGCGCAGGCGTCCATATCGGCGACGACGTGCGCGTCGGGCGCGGGTGTGTGCTGCATCCGAACGTGGTGTTGTACGACGGCGTGACTTTAGGTGCGCGCGTCATCCTGCACGCGGGCGTGGTGGTCGGCGCGGACGGGTTCGGCTACGTGCGCGCCGAAGCCGGCTATCACAAGTTTCCGCAGATCGGGACGGTTGTGATCGAGGACGATGTCGAGTTGGGCGCGCACACGTGTGTGGATCGCGCGGCGCTCGGCGTGACGCGGATCGGGCGCGGGACGAAGTTGGATAATCTCGTGCAGGTCGGGCACAACGTGCAGATCGGCGCGCGCGTCGTGATCGCGGCGCAGACCGGCATCTCAGGCAGTACCATCATTGAGGACGACGCGATCATCGGCGGGCAGGTCGGCTTTGGCGACCACGCGCGCGTCGAAGCCGGCGCGATCATCGGCTCGAAGGCGGGCGTGCTGCCGGGCAAGATCGTGCGCGCGGGCACGGTCGTCTGGGGCGTGCCCGTGCGCCCGCTCGACGAGTACAAGCGTTTGAACGCGCACTTCGGGCGACTGCCGCAGATGCGCAAAGAGTTGGACGAACTGCGGCGGCGCGTCGCGGAACTCGCCGCGCTCTTGGAAACGAAAGCGGACTGAATCATCGTAAGCTCACTTGCGAGGGCCAAACGCCATGCGCCATGACGCGCAAGTTTTCTTTCGGGAAGAACAAACATTTCGCCAGCCCTGGGTGTGGGCGTGCGTGCTGTTGCCGATGCTGCTGATTGGCATAGGCATTCTGTGGCAGGTATTGACGGGGCGGCCTTGGGGCAATCATCCGCTCTCGACCGGCGCGCTCATCGCAATCGAAGCCGTGCTCGCCGCCAGCGCCGTGTGGGTTTACCAGATGCGGCTTGTGACTGAGGTGCGCGCAAGCGGTCTCGTCGTCCACTTTCAGTGGCTGTGGCGGCGCAGGCTGATCCCGTTCACCGAGATCGCCAGCTACCGGGCCGTCACCTACCATCCCCTAGCCGACTACGGCGGCTGGGGCATACGCTACAGCATGACAGGCGCGGGCAAAGCCTACAACGTGAGCGGCGACCGCGGCGTGCAGCTTGAATTCATGAACGGCGGCCGCCTGCTCGTCGGCTCGCAACAGCCGGAAGAACTCGTCAGCGCCCTCGACGCTGCCACCCGCGCTGATGCAACACCACCCGCGCGCGCGCACGGCTGGGCCGGCTAGTGATTTACGAATTCGATCATGTCTATGAACCTACCGGCGACTTAAAAGCAACTGCCCGGCGCAGCCGCGACCCGTAGTTCAAACAACTCGGCGGGGCGCGAGAATCCATAACGCTGATAAAGCAAGCGACTCTTTTCCGTGGGCCAGAGGATGACCGCGTGCACCTCTTGCGCCGCACAGAAGTCCAGCGCAGTGGACAGCAACCTTGCGCCGAGTCCGCGCCCGCGTGCCGTCTCGTTGACGTAGAGGTTTGTTAAGTATGCGTGACGTTCCGGCTCAGCCGACGGGTTCGGGATTTTCTCGATGAGTTGCAACCAGACTTGGCCCACGATTTGCGCTTCGTCCTCAACCACCCAGCAACGCCACAGCCCCTTGCCGTCGAGCCGCGCCGCCATCCAACTGGCACAGCGCTTGATGAACTCGTCCGCACGTTCACACGGCTCGCCACACGAGGAGCGGAACGCATAGCGCAGACGCGCCAGCGCGTGAGAGTCGGCGGGCGTGGCCGGCCTGATGCTGAAACCCATCTCTTCATCCAGTCCTTAAAGTGAGCGGCGCGGTCAACGCGCGCGCATGTAATCGAGCGGCGTGAGCCTCTTCGCCTGCGGATAAGGCACACCCTCGCCCTTGAGCGCGCGCCAGAGGATGTGGTTGAACAGTTCCATGTCCGCCACATCTTCTTTGCTCAAGTCGAGTCGCTCGGAATCCCGCGCGACGCCGCCCTGCGCCGGGTTTAACTCGTCGAGCGGCTGCGCGGGTGTCTGCGCGACGTAAGGGCGCAAGTCCGGCGCGGCGGAGAATATCTCACGCAGTGGTCGCCCGAAGCGGTCGAACTGCGAGAGCGGCGCGAGGCCGAGTATCTCTTCTATCGTTGCCACCACATCGGTCGTGTTCACGAAGCGATGAAACGTGCCGCCCCGGTTATAGGCGGAGACGACTAACAGCACAGAGCGATGCGAATCAATGTGATCGGGGCCGTCCTGCGCGTCGTCTTCCAGTATGAAGCAGACCGTGTCGCGCCAGAATTTCGTCTGCGATAACGCTTCGATCATGCGCCCGAGCGCGAGGTCGTTGTCGGCCATGTGCGCGCGCGGCGTGCGCTTGCCCGCGCGCCCGCCCGAAGTGTGGTCGCCGGGCAGGTGCATGATCTCAAGCGCGGGTAGGTCGCCCTTGTTGACGAACTCGCGCAACTCTTTGAGCCAGACCGCGACACGCTGCTGGTCTCGTATGTTCATGTCAAACGATGGATAGTCCGGGTTCGTGTACGGCGCTAAAGCAGCTTTCATAGCCTGATAACGCGGCGGCGCGGCAGGCTTATCTTTGCCGGCTTCGACGGGCACGCAGTATTCGCCATAGTTGCGCAGCGTGAGACCTTGTTTGATAGCCGCGTCCCAGAGGAAGCCGCTCACGGGTTCGTCAACTTCGCCTTCATCGTCCGGCGCGGCACGGCGATACGAGTAGAGCGTCGGTGTAGTCTTCTCCGTGTAGTCTGTGACGTAGGCTGAGGTCGACCAAGGGTGGCCCTGCTGGCTCACCTCAGCGTTGACGAAGAAGCGATCAAAGAGACCGAAGCGCGCGGCCAACGCCCGGTGATTCGGGTTGGACTCGCGCGCAAAGAAAAGCAGCGCCGGATCGCCATCGCCGGCCTGCACGTCGCCGAACATCTGATCGTAAGTGCGGTTCTCTTTGATGACGTAGATGACGTGTTTGAACGGTGGATACTTCGGCGTCGGGCGTGTCTGCGTCCAGTTGTTGGCCGCACGCACGCGGCGCGTGAACGCGCGCAGCTCCGCGCCGCTCAAGCGCGCTGCAACTACATTGATCGTACCGTTGAGTTGGCCGAGCGTGTAATTGTTCGACCAGCCTTCGAGCTTAACGTCGGGCTGTCGCATCTCCCAGTTGGCGTGCGGCCCACGCCCCTTCCCGTTCAACACAAAGAGCGCGTCCGCTGAAGCGACGACCGCAGTCGGATACCAGCCGCAAGGGATGCGACCTGCGAGCGCATCGACCGCGCGCCGCGTGTCCGTACCGGCGGTCGTGCGGCCGAGGTCGAAGACGGCGACGGCGTTATTGTCGGCTTCGGCGACGAAGAGGCGCGCGCCGTCGGGCGCTAACGCGAGCGCGTCGGGCGTGCTGCCTTCGCGCGGGCCTGAAGGCGGCGGCGCGGCGAGTTGCGCGACGACGCGCCGCGTCTTCGTATCAACGACGAAGACGCGATCCGTGCTCGCGGAGGCGACGAAGAGTCTTGAGCCGCTGGCATTGAGCGCGAGCGCGGAAGGATGTCGCCCGACGACAACTTGGCCCGCGTTCGCGAGTGTGCCATCGGCCTGCGCGGCGAACACGGACACGGTGTCGCCGCCCCACGCGGAGACATAAATCCTGTCGGCGGCGCTGACGACATCGTAAGGGTAGTGATCGGTCTTGAGCCTTTGCACGACGCGCTGACGCGCAACGTCAACGACGGCGAGCGTGTCGGCAATATTTTCGGCGACGTAGAGCCAGCGCCCGTCGCGCGAGACGGCGAGGCCGGCGGGGAAACGCGTGCCGTCTTTCTTTGGGTCTTTCTCGGCGAGAACAATTTTGTCAACGAGCGTCAGACGGCCGGCGCGCCAGTCGTAGCGGAAGACCGCGTCCTCGTTGCCGCCGGAGACGTAGAGCGTCCGGCCATCAGGCGCGAAGGCGAGACCGAGAAAAGCCGCGGGCTGCGCGATGTTCTGCACGACTCGGCCCGTGGCAAGCTCTATGACTTCGACACCCTGCTCGCGCCAGCCGCTCAGCGAGACGACGACGTGGCGTCCGTCCGGCGCGAGCCGCATAGCCAGCGGCATATTGCCGACAGCCAATGAGCGGCCGGCGGTGTCGAGCCACGCGCCCGTCGGGAGGCGTGTTTTCGTATTCGGCGCGCCGGGCGCTTGTGTGCCTTGCGCTACGGCAAGCGCAGAGACGGCCAAGATGAGAGCCACGCAGCCGCCCATTAAGCCTGATGAGTTCCGTCGGCGAGTACGGCTGTTCATATCTGCTTTGCTCTCCTGTCAGCGCACAGCTTGTTGCGTTTGATCAAGGCGCAAAGTAGGTTAAGAATTGGTATAGGCACAAGCGCCATTATTGTGTCGTTGGTTAGAACCAATTTATTATCCGGCGGGGAGGCTCGGTCATGGCGAAAATAGCGACAGCGCTGCCGAACGCGACGGTCATGTTGGACAGGGCGTCCGCTGTGGCGCTCTACCGGCAGCTTTATGATCAACTGCGCGCGGCGATTCTGTCGGGCCATTTGCCACCGGGCACACGCCTGCCTTCGACGCGCGAGTTCGCCGCCGAACTCGGCGTCGCGCGCAACACCGTCGTGAACGCTTTCGACCAACTCTATGCCGAAAGCTATCTCGAAGCGCGCGTCGGCGACGGCACTTACGTCTCACGCCAGTTGCCCGACGAACTGTTGCGCGCCGAACGGCACAAGCCCGTCCTGCGCAGCGCGCGTGACCATGCGCCGACGCTCTCAAGTTGGGGCGCGACCGTCGCCGCTACGTCAATCGCGCCAGCAGATTATCCGGGCCGCCCGCGCCCGTTTCGCACGAGCACTCCGGCGCTCGACGCTTTCCCGTATCAACTTTGGGGGCGGCTGCTCGCGCGTTGTTGGCGCGACCACGGTAGAGAGTTGCTGCCTTACGGCGATCCGGCAGGGTTTATGCCGCTGCGCCGGGCTATCGCCGCTTACCTGAACACGATGCGCGGCGTGCGCTGCCAGCCGGAACAGTTGCTTGTGCTCTCAGGCTCGCAGCACGCGCTCGACCTCGTGGCGAAGTTGCTCATCAACCCCGGCGATGCCGTTTGGCTAGAAGACCCCGGCTTCTTAGGCGCGCGCGCGGCACTGTCTGCGGCGGGCGCGCGCCTCGTCCCTGTGCCGGTTGACGGCGAAGGGCTGAACGTCGCGGCGGGCGCGGCGCGCTGCGCCAACCCGCGTCTGATCTACATCACACCCTCGCACCAGTATCCGCTCGGCATGACTTTGACGCTAAGACGCCGCCTCGCGCTCTTGCAGTTTGCGAGCAGGGCCGGCGCGTGGATCGTGGAGGACGACTACGACAGCGAGTTTCGTTATGTGGGCAGACCGCTGGCGGCGCTGCAAGGGCTGGACACCGAACAGCGCGTCATCTACGTCGGCACTTTGAGCAAGGTGCTGTTTCCTGCAATCCGCATCGGGTATGTCGTCGCCCCGCCGCGTCTGTTCGAGGCTTTCATACGCGCGCGTATGCTGGCCGGGCATCAGTCGCCGGTGTTGGAGCAGGCGGCGCTCACGAGCTTCATCACCGAAGGTCATTTCGCGCGCCACGTGCGCCGGATGCGGGCGCTTTACGCGGCGCGGCAACAGGCGCTCTTGAAAGCGGCGGGGCGCGAGTTGGGCGGACTGCTTGACATCGAACCGAGCGACGCGGGTATGCACCTGATGGGCTGGCTGCCCGCGGGTTACGACGACTGCGCGGCCACGCGGGCCGCCGCCGCGCGGGGTGTTGAGGTCATACCGCTCTCAGCCTACTGTCTTGAGCCGCAACCGCGCGGCGCGTTACGGCTCGGCTACACCGGCTACACGCCGAGACAGATTTGGCACGGCGTGCGGTCGCTGGCAACGGCATTGCGCGGGGTGTCTTGACGATTGGAATGCACACAGTTCACGGGCGCGTCCTACTTGAGCTTACCCAACAACCAGGACTTCAGTATGCCCGGCTGCGCGGCATCGGTGGCGAAATATTCCTGAATCAGCTTGTTATACAACTCGCTCCGCTCGGCGGCTTGGAGTTTGTAGCCGAAGGGCATCTGCCCGCCTTTGATGTAGGAACTGATGACGACGCGATCCATCGGCCAACTGAACGCGCCGAGACGTGCGCTTTGATGACAGGCGGCACAGGTCATCGCGTGCGCGACCTTTGTCTCGTCGAAGCTCGCCCCGAAGCGTTGCATGCGGTCAGCCCGGCTCGCGGCGCTGAGACCGGGGCCGAACTTGCTCTCATCGAGATACTTATCAAAGTGCGGCGGGCCGTAAGTTAGAAAGCGTTGGTTGACCGCCTGTACCGCCCATTGCTCATCTGAACTTACGCTACCCGCGCCGGGGAAGATTGGGAGGATGCCGCTCTTGTGGCATTGCACGCAGTTGTCGTCGCCATAGCCGAGTTCCCAGCGCCCCTTGAGGCTGATCAAACTGTCGCGGCGATACGTCCGGTAATAATCTTTAAAGTAGACGTTCGAGGTCTCGTCGGGGCCGGCCGTGACCGACACGACCGAGACGTTGCGCACGCGCGTGCGCTTGCGCGGATCGGTGACGCCGAACTGCACCCACTTCTCCGGCACGCCTTGTGCCGCGTGCCCCGGCACGACGATCAAGAGCCGCACAAAACTATTGTCGTTGTCTGGCGTCCCCAAGTGACGCGACTTATAGCTGAAGAAGATGAGTTGCTCGTCGGGCGCGCGCGTGGCGTTGAGCCGACGGAGATAGGCCTTAGCCTGCGCGAGCGTCTCGTAGCGGCTAACGGCGCGGAGGAAAGTTTGCTCAAGCAGGAACTCAGGAATCTGCACGTACTGACGCGTTTCATCGAAGTACTGCCGGTCGGGGACGAGAAAGCCCAGCTCATGATCGGGTTGGCGATCAATGGACACAGCATCCACGTATTCGATGAAGGCGCGATAGCGGTTGGCAAAGTCCGCGTCCTGCGCAAGCTGACACTGCCGGAGCGTGTTGTTGAGCCGGTCGAGCACGTGCTCATAAGCGGGCGCGCCAGCGTCGCTGTCGTACGCACCATGAGCAGTGCGGACGAGCGCATCGACCTGCGCGCTCACCCACGCGTCCGGCTGCGCCTTTACGCGTGTGCAGGGCACGGCGGAAGCGACCGGCCCGATCAGGCAGAGACAACATATAAGCATGCTCAGACGGAAGCTCATACAAACACCTCTTTGCGTGTACACGGATGAACACGATCTGCCCCCGTATGCTCGTTCGGACTCGCGCCGGGCACGCTGTTCCTCACTGCTCTAACCAACTTGGCACGTGCCCATAGTTGCGTTCATAGTCGGGCCGCAGCGTCCCGAACAGTCGATCCCAGCATAGTGTGTAGAAGCCGAAATTGTGGCGCATGTCCTGATGATGCTGCGCGTGAAATGAGCCGCCGGCAAACTGCCGCAGCACAGGTCGCCGGACCCAACCCAACGGCAGCGGCTCGACGCCCAGATGACCCACCGCGCCAAAGCAGACGTTCAACATCAGGTACAACGACATGCCTAGCCACGAAGCATGGTAGACGGAAATAAACATCAGCCATAGCCCGCCAAACGCCAGATTCTCGACCGGGCTGAGCGCGAACAACGTCAGCGGGCGCGGGCGATCATATTGATGGTGAAACTTATGGAGCAGTGCATAGAGCACGCGTGTGTGCGCCACACGGTGCAGCAGGTACATGAGCAGATCCATGCTCAGCAGCAACACCAACACATCCGCCAGCGCCCACAGCCCTGCGTCGGCGCGGAAATGAATGACGCCGTGTCGCCAGAGCCATAAGCCGACTAGAGTGGTCAACGTATTCAGCAGGACGTTGGTCAGAGCGATGAGCACTTCCATCCGCGAGAGCGGCTCAGGTGCAAGCGCGACCCGGCGCGCGTTGAAGCGGATGATGATCAGACTGCCGAGCAGGACGACGAGCGCGAGGATGATTAGATTTTCGACGAGGAACGCCAGCGACAGTGCCGGCCACGAGGCGGTTTGTAACCAGTTGATGATCCATGCCTGCATAACGACAAATAGTATCTTTGATTCAGGGCGCGCACAATCGGATAAGCAATTGCAGCGCACGCGTTATGAATCAGTGGCAAACAACTTAATCTCCGGCGCTTCGTCAGTCAGACGGATCAAGCGATCAAATTTCAGCCCGATCTTTGCCAGCACTTTGATCGAAGCCACGTTGTCTTGATCCGTAATCGCCAGCAGCCGTTTTAAACCCAACACGTTCGTGGCGTAGTTCATCACAGCGGCGGCCGATTCATAGGCATACCCTTGCGACCAGTAGCGCGGCAGAAAGGCGTAGCCAATATCGGCATCAGGTAAAGTCTCGCGCTTGACCAGCCCGCAGAGGCCAATCGGCACGTGCGCGGCCTTCAACTCGACCAGCCACAGACCGTAGCCGTGTTGTTCATAGCTTGCCACCGGCCCCTGCAAAATATAGCGGCGCGCATCCTCGATGGTTCTAACGCCGCGATCACCGATGAAGCGCAGGAAGGACGGCTCGTTCAACAGTTCAAGCATGAACGCCGCGTCGTCGGCTGTTAGTTTACGGAGTTGCAAGCGCTCCGTTTCAATGACATTCACTGTCGCAGCACTTCCTTAACTGAAAGATTTCACGCCCCAGTCGCGGAGCGCACGCAGCACCGCGTCGGCCGCACGCAGGGATGCGCCGCCCGCGCCAAGCCGCGCCGTTGCCGCCCGCAGGCGCGCACACATCGTTTGATTCGTCTCTTGATCAAGCAGGCACAACAATTCTGCCGCCAGTCGCGCGCCGGTCAAGTCATTCTGCATCAATTCGGGCGCGAGGCGTTCACCGGCGATTAAGTTGATCAAACCGAAATGCTCTGTGCTGATGAGCCGACCCAGCGTGTGCCAGTTGAGCGCCGACTCTTTGTAGCCGACGACAAGCGGCGTGCCCACGAGCGCCGTCTCCAAAGTGGCCGTGCCGCTCGCGACCGCCGCCGCGTCGGCCGCCGCCAGCACCTCGCGCGTCTCGTGTTCGACGACGCGCAGCGAATCAGCGAAGGTCGCGTCGTGCGCATCCGTGGCCGCCTTGATGAGCGGCGCGGCTTCGGCCGGCGCGCGTGTGGGTGCGAGCGCGACGACGAACTGCACGTCGGGGCGCGCGCGCGCGATGATTACGGCCGCGTCTAACATCGGCGGCAGAATGCGCGTCAGTTCTTTGTGCCGGCTGCCGGGCAAGAGCGCAATGATGGGCCGCGTCGCGTCGAGGCGGTGGCGACGGCAGAACTCGGTGCGGTCGAAGCGCGGTGTGACCGCGCCCGCCAATGGATGACCGACAAACTCGACATGCCGGACGCCGCGCCGCGCGTACCACTCCGGCTCGAACGGCAAGATGGCGAGCAATAGATCAACGTCGCGCGCGACCTGCCGCACACGATGCGCGCGCCACGCCCAGAGCTGCGGGCTGATGTAGTAGATAACTTTCAAACCGCGCCGGTGCAGCGCGCGCGCGAGGCGAAAATTAAAATCGGGCCAGTCAACGAGGATGACGGCAGCCGGTTGACGTGTGAGCGCGGCCGCTTTGAGTTGTTTGAACGCGCGCCAGAAGCGCGGCAGCGCCCGCCCGATCTCCAGTAGGCCGACAATCGCAAGCTGATCGATCTCGACAACCGTCTCAACGTCTGCCGCGCGCAACTCGCGCCCCGTCGCCCCGAAGAACTCTAACCGCGCGTTGGGTGCGCGCGCACGCAGAGCGCGCACGAGCGCCGCCGCGTGTGCGTCGCCCGACGCTTCGCCCGCGACGATCATCAGCCGCAAAGTTTCGCCCGTCTGTCCCGGCATGCGAGAGAGACGATACAGCAAGGGTTTGTCAGTTGTCAGTTGTCCGTTGTTAGTTGCACTCGGCGCGTGCGTGTTCAGTCTTCAGTTAAGTTGAGTACGGCGCGCGAGAATGACAACTGACAACTGCCGACTGACAACGAACGATCTTTCGTGTTAGCATCGCCGCGCTCAATCGTTCAGGCATCTGGGAGGTCTCGCGGTTCTGCCCGTCCGCATCTCGTCAAGCATAATCAAGCTGCTTGTGTGGCGCGCGCCGCTCTGCGTCGCGTGTTGCACGTTGTGGTGTGCGCTCGCGCCATTGCGCGCGCAGGCGCAGACGACCAATCCGGTCGAGCGGCAGGTGACGAATCCCATTTCAGACACGCCGAACGTCAACCCCTTACAACAGGAGCAGCCCATCCGCCCGCGCCAGACCGTCACGCAAGGGCCGGGCACAGGCGGCTCCACAGAGCAGTTGGATGTTGATGCCGACCGCAGTTCGTTCACGGGTAAGTCGCCGAATCAGGTTGTCGTCTATGAGGGCAATGTGGACGCGCATGTGGGCGTCTATCGGTTGCAGGCGGATAAGGTGACGGTCTACGAGGCGTCGAACCGCGTCATCGCCGAAGGCAACGTCGTCTTTGATCAGGGCGATCAGCAACGCATCACGGGCACGCGCGCCGAGTGGAACTACCGGACGAAGCTCGGTTACTTCGTCAACTCAACGGGCTTCACCAGTCGCACCGAAGACGGCACGGTCATGTACTTCACGGCCGCTCAGGTGGAGAAGACGGCGGCCAACAAGATCGTCGTCATCAACGGCACGATCACCGCCTGCGATGAGGACACGCCGAAGTGGAGCTTCAAGGCGAAGCGCGCCGAGATCACTCTGAACGACCGCTTCCGCGCGAAGGGCCCCACGTTCCGCATCAAGAACGTGCCCATCCTCTACCTGCCCTTTGTCTCGGTCTCGCTCAAGAAGCGCGACCGCGCGTCGGGTTTCTTAACACCAACTTTCAGCGGCTCAGGGCAAAAAGGTTTTCGCGTCTCGAACGCCTACTTTCTGACGCTGGGGCGCTCGGCCGACGTGACCTTTCGCAACGACATCTTCACCTCGCGCGGGCTAGGGTTTGGCGCAGACCTGCGCACGCGCGCCAACTCGCGCTCCTATTTCAATCTGGGTTTCTACGCCGTCAAGGATCGCATCTTCGGGCATAAGGCGGACGCGCTGCATCCCGACCAAGGCGGGTCGAGTTTCTACATCGACGGCGTGCACTATTTCCCGAACGGTTTTCTCGCGGCGGCCGATGTGAACATCACGTCGAACCTCGCGTTCCGGCAAATCTTCTCCGACTCGATCCAGCGCGCCATCTCGCCCGAAGAGCGCTCACAGGTTTTCGTCAACAAGCAGGGTGGCGATTACAGTTTCAACTTCCTGCTGCGCAATCAGGTCACGTCGCTGGCAAGCGTGCGCGAGCGCATCCGCCAAGTCCCGTCCATCGAACTAGACAAGCGCCCGGCCCTACTGCCGTACTTCGAGAAGTTGAAAGTTTATTTCTCGTTCGAGGGCGGCGTCTCCGGCATGAGCCGCAAGGAGACGGTGGACGATCTGGCCGCCTTTCAAGCGGCCGGCAACGCGAACCCGATCATCACGCCGTCGGTCGTGCAGCGCTTGGACTTTCATCCGCGTTTCACCGTGCCGCTGCCGTTGGGTGGCGGCTGGTCTGCGACCGTGATGGGCGGCGTGCGCTCGACGTTCTACTCGAATTCAATCGATCCGTTGACGCGCCTCGTCCTTGGGCGCGACCGCACGCGCAGCTACGGCGAGTTTGAGTTCGACCTGCGCCCGCCCGCGCTGGCGCGCAACTTCTATCGGGATGGCAAAGTCCTCTTCCGCCACGTCATCGAGCCGTACCTCATCTATCGCAAGATCGGCGGCATCTCGAACTTCGAGCAGATCATACGCTTCGACTACACGGACGCCATCGCCAACACGAGCGAGATCGAGTACGGGCTGACGAACCGCTTCTTCATCCGTCGCTCGACCGAGCGCGTGCGCGGGCGTGTGACCGCATCGACGCAGAGTGCAAAATCTGCACCGCTCACGAGCCAGCCTTACGAAGTCTTCTCGCTGACCTTACGCGGCAAGTATTTCTTCGATCCATATTTTGGCGGCGCGCTCGTGCCCGGTCGGCGCAACCAGTTTTATCCGGTCAACACCTTCTCCGGCTTCTCCTACGCGGGCGTGCCGCGCCACTTCTCGCCGCTCAACCTGGAAGCGCGTTATCGACCGGGCCCCCGGATGTCGTTTGACGTACGCACGGACTTCGACGTGCAGCAGGCGGGCGTGCGTAACCTTGAGGTCAGTTACGGCATCAACCGGACGCTCATACAGGCGTTCCAAACTTTCTACTACACGCGCGCCCTAAACCTCTCGCCCAGCCTGCAACGGTTCGCCGACGCGCGCGGCAAAGAGCCGGGCACGTTGAAGGGCGCGCAGTGGAGTCCGTCCATCTTCGTCGGCAACCGGGCGCGGGGCTTGTTCGGCGGCGCGGCCTTCTTCTTCGACTTCCAGAACCGGCCCGGCAAAAACAACTCGCTCATCAGCTCCGTCTGGACGCTCGGCTACACGTGGGAGTGCTGCGCCATCACAGCGCAGGACTTCAGCTACAACGTCGGCTTCCGCCGCGAGAACCGCGTCGTCTTCAGCTTCCGCCTCAACGGCATCGGCACACTCGGCACAGAGCAGATCGGGCAGAACTTCCGGTAAACATAACTTGCCGCCGGGAGCGCGAGCGTCTTTGTTGGCTGACAACGACTACTTCATGCCTGATGGCAGCGAGCCTCTCAAGGGAGCCTGCTTAAGGCGCTCAGCGCCACCTGCGCCAAGATGGGATCGCCCATCTTGATCACTTCCTGCCACTTAACGCGCGCCTCGTTGACCCGACCCAAGCGATACAACGTCCACCCCAGATTATATTTAATCACCGGTTGCTCCGGCGCGAGTCTTTCCGCGTTGCGGTAGGCCGCCAAAGCCTCGTCGAAGCGCCCCATGTCGTTTAAGGACACGCCCAAATTGTAATAGGCTTTAGCGTAGTTGGGGTTGAGGCGAATCGCGGCCCGGTTCTCGCGGACAGATTCTGCAAAGCGGTGCTGCCGCGAGAATATCAGGGCCAGCACGTAATGGGCCTTATCCATGTTGGGGTCGAGCCGGAGCGCCTCGCGGACGTGGCTGAGGGCCTCCTCATGCTGGCCCAGCGAGGTGAGGATGAGCGCCAGATTCTTCTGCGCCACTGCGGAAGAGGGCATCAACTCAACCGCTTCGCGGGCCAGCGGGAGCGCGGTCTCATATTGTTCCCGATCAACGAGCGCGCGGGCGGTAGTGGTGAGCAGATCAGATTTGGCTTGCGCCGATAGTGCCCGTGCCGGCCGGCCGGCGGCTTGTTTGGGCTGATGCAGAACAGGCCCGTCCGTTGTGTCCGCTTTTGCAGTTGCGGGGGCGTCTGTCAGATTTGAGATTGGGATCACATTGTCTTGCCAAATGCCGCGCTTCTCACCGCGCGCCGCCGTCTCGCATTCCGCGTAGAGGCGACCCAAAGAAGCGTCCGCGCCCGCGTCCAAACTTCTGTCATAGCGCGCCGCGCCATCGCGAATCATCTGCATGCCGATGTCGCGTTCGCGGTCGAACACCATGCCGATAATGTTCCCGGCTTGATCAATCCCGGTCGGCTCGACCGTGACCCGCTTATCCATTAGCAGGTCTGCAAGATGATGCAGCGCTACTTCGTTCATGGGCGCGTCATTTCGCGGCCCACTGACCCCGCGCAGGCGGACACGGATAGGGCTTGGGCGGCCGGTCGAGAGGGAAATAATTTCACTGTCCACAACAGCCACTACTACGCCTTGGATGCCCGCCGCGTTGGCGCAAGGGGACAGGCAAAAGAATGTTAAGACTGTAACAAGGACAATCAGGCGGGGGGTGCTCATATTTTCAACCTTAAGATTCGTCCGGTGAGGCAGTGCAGACGAAATGTGGATTAACTTCAGAGAGGCAGGCGGGCAGTTGCCAGGAACGTGAGATCAATCACGCCCATAAAACATACTAAAGGCTATGTTGTCTGACTGTCAAAGGTCACTTGAACCGAACAATAGAGTCGCACCAATGTCGTCCGCCACGTTGCTGTTGCCGTCGTAGAGGAAATAGACGCGCCCGCCACTCGCCGTCTGCTTCCACGCTCTCAGCCCATCGCCCGTGTAGCCTGCTGTGAGCACATTGCCATAGCTCGTCAGTCGGTTCTCCGGATCGAACGACAAGCTCACGCCGCCATACGTCGTCGGGTTGCCGTTGTTGTCGTGTGTGAAGCCCGTGCCTGTGTTTTGATTATTAGAGTAGCAGGTCTTGTTTGCGGCTTGGAAGCTAATCGTTTTTTTTGATATGTCGGAGACAGAGTCGCTGGATATTTTTTATGCTTAATGCGGGCGCATAGTCGCAACTCATCTTCGGCTCTGAATACCCTCAACATTTGATGTTATGCGCACTAACTGATCTTCTGTATTGAATAGAAACCCCACGCTTTTATCATATTTTTCGTTGACAAAATCTTTTTCCCAAATTTTGACATAGTATTCTAGTTTCCTGCCTGTAATAGGGGCGTTGGATTCTTTCCCGGCGAGTTTCTGCTCATGTGTGGGGATGCCAAGAACTGCTATAACGTGTTGCCGCGTATCTCCCATATTAATTTTAGCTACGTTGGCAGAGAAAACCTCTAACTGATCCTTGTCCATCTCATAATAATACTTATGTGGCGTAGGGGTTTCCATGCTCTGCGCCCCTGTCATGTTATTACTATAGTTGCCGGCGGACTGTGAGCTGTTACTTTTAGCAACCTGCTTATTACAGGAGAGTGTAATCACAGCTATAGATAAGCAGATCAAGCTTATAATACAATACTTGTCTTTCATAAGGCGCAAGAGACCTCCTGCTAAGCGCTGGTCACTTAGATGTGCAAAGAGGGAACTCATTTATCACTAAAGGTGAGTCGTCGCAACGGCGGATCATGTAGATGCTTCTGAATGTACTTAGCGTAATCCGCGATTTCCTTAGGTCTCCACACCGGAAAATGCCCTGTAGGAGCTCCGCCAGCCATAAGTGCATCGGCCACAGTGGTCGAACAATTTTGTGTAAGAGAACTCCATTTGTTCTTTTCCTTGAAGTCCTCCCACCACTTCTTAATTTTTTCCTCATCTAAGCCATCAATCCGAATATTCTCATCTGGCCATCGCTCCTCTAGCTCTACATCTCTCTCCAATGTCTGATTTCGGTTAGCCGGAGCAGTATAGATGTCCCTCAAAGACCCATGCCCGAATTTAGAGACGCGTCCATCTGGCGACGGCCACCAACTGATATGAGTACCATCATCTAAGGTAATTGAAGTATGCCCCCATCCATCAGATGCATGCCATATATGCACTATAAGTAATCCTGAGGGATCGATGCCATTTGTAGGGCTATTCCCAACATACGCATATAAATTAACACCCCCACGGTAGCCAATCGGGTCACGGGTCAAGAATCTACCCGCACTCGGATCGTAGTACCGATTGGTGAGCAGTTGTAGCCCCGTCTCTCGATCCGAGTAATAACCCCACTGCGCGCCGTAGCCGAACGGGTCAGCACTCGGTGTCGTCACCTCCGCGCCGTGCGCCGCGAACTGGTGCGAGGAGACGACCGCCCCGCTCGCGTCCAGACGCTGCGCCACGCTGCCCTGCGGGTCGAAGGTGTAGAAGGTGCTCGCGCCCGTCCAGCGCGAGACCAGCCCCGCCGCCCCGAACGTGTTTACGGCCAAGACGCCGCCCTCCTTGTCCAGTTCGATGATGGGTAGCGTGCCATCGTAGAGGAAGTAGGTCGTGCTCCGGTTGGCGGGCCGCTTCCACGCGCGCAACCCGTCGCCCGTGTAGCCAGCGGTCAGCGTCGTGCCGTAAGCCGTCAGTCGGTTCTCTGGATCGAAGGTTAATGTTGTGCCGTTGTATGTGGTCGGGTTGCCGTTGTTGTCGTGCGTGAAGCCCGTGCCTGTCTGTTGGTTGTTGGCGTTGTAAATCTTCGTCGCGCCCCTGAAGGTCGTCGGGTTGCCCGCCGCGTCATAAGCAAAGCCGTCGGTGAAGCCGCCGTTCTCCTGCGCCGTCTCCTCCTGCGTCAGTTGATCCTTCTGGTCGTACTGATACGTGGTCGCGCGCTCCAGACTCGGCGCGGCTGGTAGGGATGCCGTCAGCCCCGTGCGGTTGCCCGCCCCGTCATAAATGAGTTGGCTGAAGTCAGAGCGCAGCGCCGAAAAGCGCATGCTCGACAACCCCGCCAGTTGGCCCGCCGCGTTGTAGGCGTAGCTGGTCAGCACGTTGTTGTTAAGCCGCTGGGTGTGCAGCCAATTGTTATTGAAGTACGTCCAACTCGTCGTCTCGCTGTACGGGTTGACGAGGCTCGTCATGCGCCCCGCCCCGTCGTAGGCGTAAGCGAAGTTGCCCGCAGGCGTCGTCATCGTCTGCCGGCTGCCGTCCGGGTAATAGACGTAGCTGATAGTCTGCGCATCCATGCCGCCGCCGTAGGTCGTCGTGTGGCTCAACATCTCATCCCGGTTGCCATATGTGTAACTCTGGCTGCCCGTCGCGTCAGTCATCGCGTTGCGCCGCCCGTAACCGTCATAACCGAAGTGGACGTTCAGCCCCGGCGTCGCCGGATACTGAATATCGGTCAACTGATTCTCGGCGTCGTTGTAGAGATAGTTGGTCGTGACGTTGTTGCCGTCGATGCGTTGCAACAGATGACCCGCCGCGTCGTAGGAAGGGAACTGCACGCTCTCGCCGCCCGGCATCTGCACGTTCGACACATGGCCTATGCTGTCATAGCCATACGTCGTCATGTTGTTCTTGCCATCTTTCAAGGTCTTCAGCCGATAGAGCGCGTCGTATGTGTACGTCACTGGCTCAGTGCTGCCTGACACGGACGACGGTTCGCCCTCTGGCCCGTAAGCACGCGTGATCTGCCGCACTTGTACGTCGCTCTCGTCGTAGATGGTGCTCGTCGTGGCTGGCCGCCCACGTACAGGTACGCGTTGACCGTGCGCCCATGCCCCGTGCCCGTCTGACCCGTCGCCGGCAGCGTGACGGTGTCCAACTGCCCGACGAGGTTGTAGCTTGCGTCCGTCTCGTTGCTCAGCGCGTCGGTCGCGGACGTGACCCGTCCCTGCGCATCGTAGCGCATGTGTGTCACGTGTCCGAGATTATCCGTCACAGTGAGCGGCTGCCCCATCTTCGCGCTTTGCGTGTACGCACCATCGGTCGTGTAGTTAGAGCCTGTTTGAAAACTCGTTCTGAAGGGTTCAGCCGTCGCCGGTTAGACTCCAAACCCGAAGGTTTGAGGCGCATAAGCCGTGAAACTTAGCCCTCAACCACGCAGCAAAACCAAACGAATAACAGTCATTTTGGAGTTTTCAAACAGGCTCTTATAGGTCGTCGTCATCGAACTCGCGGCGTTGTTGCCCGGCGTCGTCGCGGTCAGGACATTGCCCAGCCCGTCATAGGTCAGGGCAGTCGTGACCGTGCCGCTGCCGCCGCCCAGCGCAGGCATGGTCACGGTATGCAGCAAGCCGCTCGGCTCGAAGTAAGTAAAGGTCGTCGCTGGCTTCGTGCCTTCCTGCACGCTTGTCAGCCGGCCAAGCTGGAAGTCCGTGTAACTATAGCTGTAGGTCGTCGTGACGTTGCGCGGCGTCGTCATCGTCAGCACGTTGCCGAAACTGTCATAGGTATAGGTCGTGAGCTTCCCGTTCTTGTCTGTCATACGCGTCGGCTTGCCGGGGTTCTGCGCGTCACCGTATTCGAGCAGCACGCTCTTAGTGTTCGCATCCGTCGTGCCGGTGTTGAACTGGTTCGCGTTGAAGTTCTGCGTCCACGTCTGCACGACAGTACCGCCTGCGGTAGCGGACGGTACTGACCTAAATCTTAAACATCTGGCAAATCGCGTGTGCGCGTACATCTGACGCGGGGGCCGGAGCATCTGAGATTTGATCGATTTGGTGTTGAGTCGGATTCGCGTTATAACCCCCTCATTAATTCCTTTTATCTCCGGTCATTCGTTTAGCCAAGCGCCCTTCGGTGGGTAGGAGTTGCACATGAGGTCTGTATCCCCTTCGATTCGGCGCGCGCGCCGGTTCACGCTCTGCTTGGGTCTGTTGGTTGTGGGCGTCGCCGCCAGTCTCCCGTTTAGCACGCACGGGCAACTACAGACGGACGCCGAACAGGCGAGCGAGCGCCCCGCCACTTGGGCGACTCATAGGAAGTCCGAGTTTGTGCCCGGTAGCGTCATCGTGCGCTTTCGCACGGACGCGGCCGCCGCCGTGGCCGAGCGGGCAGTCGCGCCGTTGAAGCTGGCGGACGGGGGCGAGGTCGCTGCGAGCGTCGAGAAGTTTGCCGGCTCAGACCTCGTCAAGGGCTTGCGCCTCGTCAACGTCACGCCCGAAGAGACCTTGCGGGCCGTGGCAGCCTTGAAGGCGCGCGCCGATGTGCTCTACGCTGAGCCGAACTACGTGCGGCATCTCGACAGCACGCCGAACGATTCGGAATTCACCAACATGTGGGGCCTCAGGAACACGGGGCAGCAGATCAGGATCGACTTTCCGACCAACTCCGTCTTTCCCACTTGTCCGAACGGTAGCCCCACGGCTCCGTGTGTGCGTTTCGCCGGCACGGCTGGCGCGGACATCAGCGCCCCGCAGGCGTGGGACATCACGACCGGCAGCCGCGATGTCGTCGTCGGCATCATCGATACCGGCATTGACATCAACCATCCCGATCTCGCCGCCAACATCTGGCACAACCCGGCCGACCCGGTCGATGGTCTAGACAACGACGGCAACGGTTTCATCGACGACGTGAACGGGTGGAACTTCAGCCCCTGTTTGACCGAGGCCGCCGGCTCGACCTGCGGCAACAACGATGTCTTCGGCGGCGACAACACGCCCGGCGTCTATCCCAACGATCAGACCGATGATCACGGTACACACGTCGCCGGCACGATTGGGGCGGTTGGCAACAACAATCGCGGCGCGGTTGGCATCAACTGGCAGGTCAGTCTGATGTCGCTCAAAATCTTCGGCCCCAGCACGACCACCTCGGCCATCATCAACGCCTACGCCTACGCCAAGCAGATGCGCGACCTGTGGGATTCTTCGGGCGGCACGAAGGGCGCGAACATACGCGTGCTCAACAATTCATACGGCGGCGGCGACTTCGCCTTCTCAGAGTTGGATGGCATTCGTTCACTCAATCCGAAAATTCTCTTCGTCGTCGCGGCCGGTAATGCCTCAAACAACAACGACACGTTCCCGTTCTATCCGGCGAACTACGACGTGCCGAATCTAATCTCGGTCGCGGCCTCTAATCGCACCGAACAGATCTCCGGCTTCTCCGACTACGGCCAACGCACAGTCCATCTGGCTGCGCCCGGCGAAATGATCCTGAGCACGACACCCGACAACACATACGACTACTACGACGGCACTTCGATGGCGACGCCGCACGTCGTCGGCGCGGCCGCGCTTGTGTGCGCCGCCAATCCGAGCATCTCCGTCGCGCGTCTGCGCGGCGCGCTGCTCTTTAGCGGCGACGTGACGCCCGCCGCCAATCTCAAGACTTACAGTCATCGCCGGCTCAACGTCTACAAGGCTGTGCTCGCCGCGACCGAAGGCGACACGACCGCGCCGGCCGCACCCACGAACCTCCACGTCACTGCGCAGACGGGGCGCACGCTCTCGCTCGCATGGACTGCGCCGGGCGACGACGGCAACACGGGCCAAGCCGCGCTCTACGAGTTGAGCTTTAACGATCCGACCACGAACAAGCGCATCTTCTTAGGCACGCAAGTGCCCCAATCGGCGGGCGCGACCGAGACGGCGACGGTCACGCTGCCTTACCGACACATCGTCGGCGTCTTAAGCGTCAAAGCCATCGATAACGTCGGGCGCGAGAGCCAGCTTGCTAATCTCAACGTCACGCTCGACCCGGCGACGAGCGATCCTTACGTGCCGGTCGAAAGCGCGGCCGCGCCGCTCACGACCGACACCAGTGGTGCGCTCAACTTCCGCGCCGACGATGCCATTCGCACGTACAATTTCCCGGCCGGCTTTATCTTCCCGTTCTACGGGCAGTCCTACTCGTCGGTCACAATCTCGACAAACGGCATCCTCTATTTCGGCAGCATCCCCGCAGACAACGACGCGCTGAGTCTCGTCTCGTCTTTGGACGGGCTGACGGCCATCGCGGGCTTGTGGGACGACCTGCGCACGGACAGTGCGGGCGGCGACGTATTCGTCACGCGACCCGATCCTACTCGGCTCGTCTTTCGTTGGCGGGGCAAGACCTACTTCGACAGCGATCCTGAGTCAGGCGATCCTTACGAGTTCGAGATCGAGCTGCGCACCGACGGCACAAGTCAGGTGCGCTACGGCAGCGGCACGGCTGGTGTGAACACGAACCTGAACCCCGTGGTCGGCATCTCCGGCGGCGCGCCCGACGCTTACATCGTCGCCTCGCACACGCTCGACCGCACGCAAGGGCCGCCGATCAGTCTGACCAACGCGCCGACCGTCACCTTCAACTTGCACGCCGCGACGCCCTCCGTGCAGTTCAGCGCGAGCAACTTCAGCGCCGACGAAGGCGCGGGGCGCGTGACGCTGACCGTGACGCGCACGGGCGAGCTGGCGCAAGCAGCGAGCGTCGGCTATCAGACGGTTGACGATCCGGCCGCCGTTCCCTGTAGCGATCAGGTGAACAACAGCGGCGCGGCCTATGCGCGGTGCGACTACGCGACCGCCATTGATACAATCACGTTCGCGCCCGGCCAAGCCACGCAGACCTTTAGCATTCCGCTCATCGACGACGGGCACTTCGAGTCCGCCGAGACTTTCCAAGTGGCGCTGTTGAGTCCGAGCACCGGTCTCGCGCTCAATGCGCCCGCGCTCACGACGGTCACGATCACGGACAACGACTCGGCAACGACGACCAATCCGATCTTCGCCAACGCCTTCTTCATCCGCCAGCAGTATCTCGATTTCCTCTCGCGCGAGCCTGACAGCGGCGGCTTTAACGCGTACATGAACTTGATGAACAACTGCCCGGACGTGAACAACACAGACCCCGCAAGTCCCTCGGCGGCGTGCGACCGGATCGCCGTGTCGAACTCGTTCTTCGGCTCGCAGGAGTTTCAACTCAAAGGTCTCTACGTCTTCCGCTTCTACAAAGTGGCCTTCAATCGCTTGCCGCAGTACACCGAGATCGTCGCGGACATGCGCAGTGTGACGGGCACAACGGGTGCAGAGGTCTTTCAGAAGAAAGCGGCCTACGCCGTCGCCTTCACCCGGCGACAGGAGTTCATGGACGCCTACGGGCAGGAGACAAATTCGGACTTCGTCAACGCGCTCATGGGACGCTACCACCTGACGCAGATCAGAACGTCCGATCCGGCCGATCCAGACGGCCCGCAGAAAGTCACGCTGACGAGCGCCGAACTAGCGAACCGGTTGAGCATCAACAGTCTGACGCGCGCGCAGGTCTTACGCGCCATCGCTGATTCGGATCAGGTGTTCAATCTGGAGTTCAATCAAGCTTACGTGGCGATGCAGTACTACGGTTATCTCCGGCGCGCACCGGAGCCGGGCGGCTATCAGGCGTGGCTCAATTTCCTGAACGCGAACCCGACCGACTTCCGCACAATGGTCAACGGCTTCATGAACTCGCAGGAGTACCGGCTCAGGTTCGGGCTGGCACAGTAGGAAACGATGAACGCGGAACGATGAACGATGAATTGAAGACAATAAGTCTTTCATTCATCGTTCATCGTTCCGCGTTCATCGTTTTCCTCTCCCAGCCAACGCGTGGGCGGCAAGCGCTCATCTGAGAAGAGGTTGCGGTCAACTTGCTCTGGCGCGGGCGTTACGCTTAGAATGCCCGTTCCCGGTCGCTTACGGGCCACGGGTTCGATTGACGGGGTCGTGGGCCGCGTTCATCTGACAGCACTTTCACGTGATTATTGCTTAAATTCCCAACAGGTCTCATTTGGAGATTGTCCCGGTGAAATATCTTTTCCGCCTGTCCGGTCTGTGCCTTGCGCTGCTCTGCCTGATGTCCGTGTGGGCGTCTGCGCAGACGCCGACGCCGACCCCGACCGCCACCCCGACGCCCGACCCGTTCATCGTCGCCATTACCGCGGCCACGCCCGCGCCGTCGCCATCGGCCAGTGCGACGCCGGTCGGGTCGGCCGACGTGAACTCATACATCGGTGACATCAGCGGCAACGGGCGCTTCGTCGTGTTTGAATCGAAGGGCGATCTGGCGACCATCGCGCCGGGGCAGACCGTCGCGTCGCCCAATAACGCCGACGGCAACCGCGAAATCTTCCTGTGGGACGCCGCCCAACGCCGCATCTTCCAGATTACCAACACCAAGAGCGCGCTGGTCGATACGACGAAGTCGCCGTTTGACACGACGAACATAGCGGTCGAGGTCAGCAACAACCGGCCGCAGATCAGCCGCGACGGTAAGTGGATCGTCTTTAGCTCGAACGCGTCGACGCCCGGCGGCTTCGACGGCACGACCGCCGACAACAAGGCGGCGCTACAGGCCGACGGCAATCAGGAAATTTTTCTCTATCGCATCCCCGACGTGGCCGACGCCAGCTTGACGAGCGGCGTCGATCCCGGCTACGTCGAACTGCGTAACGCCAACGGTTTCACGCGCGTCACCAACACGCCCGCGAGCGCCCTGCCGCGCGCCGGCAACGCCAACAACGGCCCCTTCGTCGCCGACGACAATCGCTTCGCCACGATCAACGATACCGGCTCGCGCATCGCCTTCGTCTCGACGCGCGATCTAACACCGTGTAGTCCAGCGACGAACCCGACGCGTTGTAACGCCGACGCCAATCCGGAAATCTTCGCGTGGCGACAGGGCGGCGGCTTCACGCAGATTACGGTCACAAGCGGCACGTTCATCTTCAACGACACGCCCTCGATCTCTGGCGGCACGAGCGACGATGTGGTGGGTGAAAGTACGGACTCGACCATCGCGTTCTACTCGAACGCGAAGACACTGCCGGACATCAACGGCAACAATGCCGCCAACGACAACAGCGACGGCAACAGCGAGATTTTCGCCGCCACCTACAACGGCTCGACGCTGACCGCGCTCCGCGAAGTAACGCGCACTAAGGCTTCTACGCTCTCCCAGACGATCAATCTGCTGAACTTTGGGCGCCGCGTCAGTCGCAACGGCAACCTGATCGCCTTTGAATCGTTTGCCGAAGACCCCAACGCGAACACCACGACGAGCAAGACGGGCACGGTCGTCTTCGTCTACAACATGTCGGCGAACACATTCGTGGCCGCCGTCGCGCGCCCCTCCGATACGGAGGGCGACGTGTCGCGCCTACCGACCTTCACAGGCAACAACGCGCAACTCGTCTTCGCCTCGACCCTGAATCTGAAGGCTGACGGGACACGTGTGGACGCGAACGACGCGACGGGCCTCAACCCGCTGCGCCTCGTACAACTCTTCAACGTGAACGTGCCCGCCGCGGCCTCCACGCCGCTCGTTGTCACGCGCCTGACCAACCTTCCGGCTCAGGCGGCGCTCCAGTTCGCGGTCAGCAACACCAGCGAACGCATCGCTTTTAGTCTCGCGGCAGAACTAGGCGGCGGCAATGGCGCGGCGGCGCTACAGACTTTCTATCTCGTCGTGCCGCCCGCTCCGAGCACGGGCGACACGGGCGCGGCGACAAGTGCGCTTGCATACTTCACGGGCGCAAGCCGGCGCGAGGTGGCGACACCCACGCCGAGCGTTTCTCCGACGCCCACGCCGACGCCGACGCCTAGCCCGACGCCCTCTTCGACGCCGCTGCCGGGTCTCGCGCCGGGCATGATCGCCGTCGTGGACACAACCGCCGCTTCCGGCAGCGTCACCTTCGCGCCCGCACCGCAGACGGTCGGCTGCACACCGGCCGGGCCGAACTGCGACGCCGCGTCCGAGTCGCACCGGCGACCACCGCTGCCGTTTGAGTTGAACGGCGTCTCGCTGTCGATTGCGAACGCGGCGGCCGGTCTCTATTTCGTCAGCCCGAACGAGATTCAGTTCGAAGTGCCGCGCGGTCTCGGGCCTACGTCGGGCACGAACACCGTGCCGGTCGTCATCAACATACGCGAGGCGGGCGGCGTCCGCACCGTCCGCAGTCTCTTGCAGATCGTCGCAGTCGCGCCCGACATCTTCACTTCGTCGAACGGCCCCGGCGGCCGGGCCGCCGTGACAAACGTGACCAACCCGCTCTTGGCGACAGGCACGCCTGAGCCGTTCAATGTGACGACGACCTACACAAACGCGATGGGCATGAGTGTGACCGAGGCGACCAAGCTGCGGCTGCTGTTGACCGGCGTGCGCGGCGTGGCGGCGAGTTCTGTCACCGTCCGGCTGACTAAGGTCAGCGACAACACGAACACGGACATCACGGGCGCGGATGTCCTCGCCCTGATGCAGACCGACATGCCCGGCGTCCAGCAACTGGACTTCCGCCTGCCCGCGACGCTGGCGGGCGCGGGCGACGTAGCCGTTATAGTGATCATCAGCGGCACGCAGAGCCGGCCCGCCGACACCGCGCCGCTCTTCCATATCAATTAACGACGGCGCTGCAAATGAAACATGCCGGGCACCAAAGGCCAACACGCGGCTTTGGTGCTCGGCATTTTGTTTTGCCCCTGCGGGATTCGGTGAACTGCTGTTCGAGCTATGCGCATAGGTCTTGACGGTATTCCATTGGCGACGCCGAAGACCGGCATCGGGCACTACACGTTCGAGTTAGCGCAAGGATTGGCGCGACTCGCGCCGGCGGATGAGTTCGAGTTGATCGCGCCCGTGCCGCTGCCACTAGGCGCTGACGACGGGGCCGAGTCGCTCCCGCCGAACCTGCGCACCGTGCATGCGCCGGTCAACGCCTTGCGCCGGCGCTGGTGGACGATTGGGTTGCCGCTCTACATCCGGCAGCACGGGCTGACGCTCTTTCACGGCACGAACTACAACGTACCGCTCTGGCAACGCTGCCCCACCGTCGTCACCATCCATGATCTGTCGCTCTTGCTGCATGCTGAAACGCACCGCGAAGACCTCGTGCGCCGCGCCCGTCGTCGCCTGCCGACCATGACGCGCATCGCCGCACACATCATCACTGACTCCGAAAGCGTCAAACGCGAGATCAGCGAGCACCTGCACGTCGCGCCCGAGAAGATCACGGCCGTACCACTTGCGCCGCGCCGCGCGTTCCAGCCCGTCGCTGAAGATGCGACCCGCGCGGCGCGGCAGCGGCTCGGCGTGGCGGACGAGTTCATCCTGTTCGTCGGCACGGTCGAGCCGCGCAAGAATCTGCTAACGCTCGTGCGCGCCTGCGACGAGTTGCTGCGCACGACCGACTTGTGCCCGCAACTCGTCATCGCCGGGCAGAAGGGCTGGCTGACGGACGAACTGTTCGCCTATGTCGAACAGTCGGCACTCAAAGAGCGCATCCTCTTTACAGGCTACATCGCGGATGAAGACCTCGCCGCGCTCTATTCCTCGTGCCGCGTCTCGGTCTACCCGTCGCTCTACGAGGGCTTTGGGCTGCCGCCGCTCGAAGCGATGGCCTGCGGCGCGCCCGTCATCACCAGCCGCATCCCCGTCATCATGGAGACGGCCGCCGACGCCGCCCGGCTCATCGCGCCAACCGACGTGCAAGCCTTAACCGCCGCGCTCGTCGAACTACTCACGGACAACGCGGCGCGCGCCCACTACTCGGCGGCCGGCCGCCGCCGCGCGGCCGAGTTTACATGGGAGCGGACGGCGCAAAAGACTTTGGCGATTTACCGCGCGGTATTAACATCAGGTCAGAACCGCCTGCGGTAGCCGAGCGGGTTTGCTTACGGCACTAAGACCCGCCCGCTTGCGGCAGGCGGTTCTGACCCTGTTTGAGATCGAAAAAGGCCGGCGACCCTGACGGGGCCACCGGCCTTTGAGCTTTGCCAGTGCAAAGGCGCTTAGAATCTGTTGCGGTATTCAGTGGAGTCCATGAAGCCGCGCACCATCTCGTGGAAGTTGGTCGGGTTGGCGTTCAGGAAGTTGAGCCATGCTTGGAAGCCGCCCGCTTCGGGCGCGCGGCGCAGATAGCCGACATACTGCATGTAGACGAACGCCGGGTTATACTCCTTGCTAAATTCTTCCTGACTTTCGACAATCGCCCGCAGCGCCACGGCGCGCCCGGCGTCCGTGTTCCCCGCGTTGGTCAGGTCTGTGACGATCTGATCGCGGTTGGCGAGCGTCGCCAGACCGGCGGTTGTTTTGATGTTATCGACAAACTGCGCGGCCGTTAGGCTGCGTGGGAAGGCGGTTAGGAAGTCGCCGCGCAAGACCCAGTTGGTGGCGAACGCCGTGCGTTTGGCTTCCGTATCGGCGGCGGTCGTCCCCGTCACGCTGCGCATGCCGCCGACCATCTCGTCGTACTGCGGCATCCGCGCCAGGCTGGCTTTATAGAAGCGGAAGACGTAGCCGCCTTTGAGCTGAAACTCCTGCGAACCGAAGAACGACTGCGAGGTGGTGATGCGATTCTCGTGCAGGCAATTGGCGTCGCCGGCCGGGCAGTTGGCGAGAAAGTTCATCCACGCCTGAAAGCCGCTGGCTTCGGGGAAGCGGCTGAGAAAGTCGATATAGTGCTGCTGGACAAAGAAGTCGCTGTCGTCAATCGTGATGCGCGTGTTCGTGCCGGGGCGCAAGCGTAGCGGCTTGACCTTCGTATTGCCGTAGAAGAGTTCGGACGGCAGGGTCGGGTCGTCGGTCACGATGCGCAGCGTCGGCGCGGTCTGCCCTTGCGCAACGGCGCTCAGGATCAATAGCAGCAGCAGGGTAAAGGTAACGGCAATCTTTCGCATGACGGTTGCTCCCGATACTCTTAAAAGCGGTGGGACTGTTAAGCTTGTAGCGTCTTGGACCCGTTTGGGAGAGCCGGGCAATTAATAACTAACTGTGACTGGCTCTGTGCGTGGGCTAATCAGCCCAACATTCTGTACTCTATCGTGCCCGCAGATCGTTTGTCAACAATTCGGCTTTCAGCCGATCTGTTAGACGCACGCGCGCGGCCGGTAGTTGAAAAAATCGCAGCCGGCCCGGTAAAAAACGTCCGGCCGCAAAGCTTGGGAGAGAGATGAGCGGGAGCGCGCGGGCGTTGTCTAGGAGACTCGTGCTGCCCTCTACTCAACAATGACGGACTTGGTGCGGAGACTGTTAACTTTAACTTGGTGGCAGGCACGCTGGCAGGACATGGCGGCGCTCGCCGCGCTCGGTCTGTTCTTTATCGCTTTCTTTCCGCAAGCGCTGTTTGGCGGCAAATATCTGCTCGCGGGCGACCCGCTCTTCTATTCCTACCCGATGCATGTGGTGGCGTGGCGCATGCTCCGGCGGGGCATCTGGCCGCTCTGGTCGCCCTACACCTTGTCCGGCTATCCGCTACTGTCGATGACGCAGTTGGGCTTGGGCTACCCGCTCACGTGGGGACATCTGTTTCTGCCCGGTCACGTCGCCGAGCAGGTTTACGTGCTCGCGCCTTTCCTGCTCGTGCCGGTGTTCACTTACCTATATGTGCGGCAACTTGGGCGCAGTCCGCTTGCGGCGCTGCTCGCGGGACTTTCATTCGGCTATGGCGGCATGATGGCCAGCCCCTTGGGCAACAGCGGCATGATGACGAACACGGTGGCGTGGCTGCCACTGTTTCTGCTCGCCATCGAACGCGCGCGCACGCGTCGCTTCCTGCCCGCTTTACTGCTGGCGACCGGCGCTTACACGATGTCTGTCCTGAACGGCTTCGGGCAGGGCTTCGTCTACGTCGGACTACTGGCCGTCGCCTACGCCGTCTTTGTTGTGCTGACGACCGAGCGATCACGCGGCGCGCAGAGTTTGCGATCCAGACTCGCAAACCTACAGCAATGGCGGCCGCTGTTTGTGGCGTGCGGCGCAGGGCTGTTGGCGGCGGGCGTCGCCGCCTTTCAAATTCTGGAGACGGCGCGCGTCGTGCGCCGCAGCGTCCGCCGCACGCTGAGCTATGAACTGTTCACGCAAGGCTCGTTTAGTCCTGCCGACCTGTGGCGCTCGTTCACCACGCCGCTCTTCTACGTAATTGACATGGACGCCTACGTGCCGCCGCTGGCG
>JBJMGT010000028.1:0-9726 GCA_045807745.1 Pyrinomonadaceae bacterium | reverse complement strand
TGGAGGGCGGACCGCCCGAGACGGAGGCCGACTGGCGTCGCGTGGCGGACACGCTCCGCCAGCTTCATCGGTTGACGCAGGGCTGGCCGCAGCGCCCGGGGTGGCGCTCGTCGACCGACCTCCTGCACGCCGAGACCGGGACGAAGATCGACCTCGGCGCGATGCCACCGGAGGGCGTCGCTCGATGCCGAGCAGCGTGGGCGCGGCTCGTTGGACGTCAGACATGCGTCGTTCACGGCGACCCCAACAACCCTGGCAACGTCCGCATGACCGTGAATCGGGTCGCGCTGATCGACTGGGACGAGGCGCACGTCGACGTCCCCGACCTCGACTTGGTGCTGCCCCACAACGCCGCCGGTCTCGACGACAGCGCGCACGACATCGCCGCGCAAGCGGCGGCCGCATGGGAAGCCGCCGTCTGCTGGGACGACGAGTATGCAGTCAAGCGGCTCGCCGAAGTTCGAGCGGTCTGAGCAGCGGCAGCGAATCGAGAGACCGCACCTAATGCCGGGATCTTCGGCGCCGCTTTCGACCACCCGGCTCAACGGTCGGGCGCACCGAACGGCCAGTTCGGCGAGGTTGACGACCGGGGGCGGGGGTGAGACCCGCCGCCTTGTCACTGTGCGGCTCCTGCCTGTCGCAACCCGCGCAGCACGGTGATCTGCGCGCCCTCGCTCGCTTCCTGCGCCGCTACGATCTCCGGCAGCAAGACCCGGCCGACGGCGTAGTAGGTCTTCTCAGTCGAGGTCTCCTCATATGTGGCCGCTGCGATCAGGAGTAGGATCGTGGCGTAGGCGTCGGCGTCCATGTCGATCCGCGTCAGGCGCTCCGCGAGTGCGCCCGCCTCGGTGTAGGTGATGGTGGCGGCGACTTTATCAATCCGCTCTAGTTCCTCATCTGTTGTTTGTGTGGCCTGTGTGGGCGCGGGTCGCTTCGGTGCGCCGCGCTTCTTCGTGCCTGTACTCTTTCGTTGACTCATGGCGTATCCCTTCATTTGCGAGCGTTATGAGTTCGGGGCGCGGCCGGTCTGATACACCGGCCGCGCCGTTGCCTGTGCGCGGCTTACTCCGGCACGTCCGTTTTTACCTCCCGCCGCGCCCGCTCGATGTCGTGAACGCGCAGGCGCAGCAGCGGGTAGAGCAGGCGCAACACGTCCGGATGCGTGATGTGCAGCCCGGCGTCGCTGGCGAGTCCGTCCAGTTCGTCGTTGAGTTCGTTGTGTGCGTCAACTGTGGTCTCGTCGCTCTCCAACGCGGCGGCGTAGAACTCGCCGAGCGCGCGCCATGCCGTGATGCGCTCGCGCCAGCCACTGAGGCGTTGGGCGACGAGTACGGCCTTGTGTTCCTCGGTGCGGTATTCGGGTGCGCAGTCGGCCACGGAGGTACTGGCGGCGATCTCCGCCTCACGCGCCAGCACCAGCGGCTCGTAGTCGATTGCGGGCAGTGCCCGCGCCACGCGCCGGCCGTCGATCACGCGCGCGGCTACCTCGCACACGTCCAGCACCTCGCCTATACTTGCGCGCCCTGCGCCCAAGTCGGTGATCACCTCGACGAAGGCTTTGAACCGCTCGCCGTCGAGACCGCGCAGGATGCGCCCGGTCAGTTCGGCGATCCGTTCCTCGTCTGTGGTTGTCGTTGGTGTTGGCGCTGCGGCTGGCTGCGGCGCGCGGCGGCGAGACACTTTCCCGCCCTGCTTTGTGCGTGTACTCTTCTTTGTAGTCATTGATTGATTTCCTTCTTTGGTGATCGGTTGATGACGGGCGGGCGCGGCGTATCTTTTGACGGGATGGGCCGCGCCCGTTGCTCGTTCGTGGTTAAGCGGCCAGCGCGGGCGCTTCCTCGGCTACGAGGTCGAGCGCCAGTGCGTCGAGTTCAGCGCGTGCCGCGTTGATGGTGCGCAACATGGCTTCGCTCGTCTCGTAGTCGAGTTCTCGGCCTTCGGTCTCCTGCACGTCGCGTGAGAGTGCAGTTAGCAAGCGCTTGATGCGATCTGTGGTGGTGGTATTCTGTGGCATAACTCAATGCTCCTGCGTGGTGGTTGGGGTCTTGAGATTTAAAGCCGGGACGGGGCTTAGCCGGGTGCTCGATACACCCGGCTAAGCCTTGTTTCGTTAGTGCGCTGTGACTCGCTCAGCCGCGCGGCAGACATGCAAGGCTGCGGCGGCTGAGAGGTGCTTGCACGCCACGTTGTTCTGCCCCGCCTTGCAGGTGCAATGACCAAACCGCTTGCCGTTGCGGAGGAAGAAATCGACGATGTAGGTGTGCCCGTTATCTCTGTTGGTGACGCGGTACTAGCGGAACATGGCCGTGGGTTGGACGAAGAGGTTGCCGTCTCTGGCGCGTTCGGTGGCGGGGGCGAGTTGATCGACGGATTCGAGTTTGATCATGGTCGTTTCCTCTCTAAATAAGGTTTGCGTTCTGCCTTGATCTAAGGTAATCTCGTTGACCAAGTACACAGGTATTATACATATCCTGTGTAACAAGTTAACAGGTTTATCACGGTAGGGATAAGTTTCTCTATGGCAGGCTTGATTACCCAGAGTGAAGCCGCCGCGCTGCGTGGCGTGTCGCTGAGTTCTATTAACAATCTGGTGCGGCGCGGTCGCCTTCGCTCCGTTGAGCAATTCGGCAAGCGACTTGTTTACCGAGCGGACGTTTTGGCTTATGTGCCCGACAAGGGTGGCCGGCCTCCGAAACCTACGACTGAGACGACTCGGCAACTTAACAGCGTGTTCAGAAAGGCTACGGAATCAGGGAAGAAGGCGAGTAAGAAGGGCAAGCGATAGGGTTGGGTTAGAAGGGGAAAGTGATGGATGCCAGATGGAGATCGAGACCAGTGTCTTCCAAGAGTTGGGGCGGCACGAGGCGCAGGAGTTAGTTGATCTCGATTTCAAATATAAACGGCTGCGCAACTTCTTCGAGTTGTGCGAGTCGCCGATAGAGCAGCGCTTCCTCTTTTACGTGCTCGACTACAACCCGCACCGCTTCGCCCAATGCACGACCGGCTTCGACGCCACGCACAAGTGCCCAGCGCTTAAATGCACGCATTGGGACTTGGAAGAATTCCCCGACTTCGCCGTGACGGTGAACGCGCAGCACTCGGTGGATGACGGCCAGTACCGCACGGATTTTCTGTTCGAGTTGACGCGCGACATTTATGAGACGAACGATAATGCTGCTGATCCCGTCAAGCTCGCGCGCTCCGAAGTGTTCGCGCGGCTCGTCGTCGAACTCGACGGGCACGACTTTCACGAACGGACGAAGGAGCAAGCCCGACGGGACAAGTCGCGGGATCAGCGGTTGACGGCCTTGGGCTTCACGGTCTTTCGCTTCACCGGCTCAGAGGTGCACAGCGAACCGTACCGCGTGGCCGATGAGGTCGAGACGTATCTAGCGAACGTGATGCGGAAAGCCGAAGCCGGGCAGATGCTCCCGGTGGACTCTGAACGCGGCGGGTTGATGACGAATCTGAAACTTGTGGCGCGGTTCTTCCAGCGCCCTTACGGGCGGAAGAGTCTGTTGGGTTACTAGACAGTACAGTAGAAAGGCAGCGTAAAGCGATGAAGCACTCCAAGCCCACTCCGGCGAGCAAACCTCAACCCAAGGCAAAAGTCAGATTTTTGGGGCCGCCCGTGAAGGTGCGCCCAGTGGCTAAAAAGCGTGGCAGCAAGGCGGCGTGAGATGAGCGAGCGCAAGAGCAGCCGAGAATTGCTTGACGAGTTAAAGCGCATCACTGACCAATGGGCTAAGGACGATGCACGGCGCACGCGCCGGCTCACCGTGAACAAGCGCACGCACCGCATCCGGTTCGAGCATGAGACCGAAGACGCAGTTGAGATCGTAGTTGAGCCGCTAGATATACCGGCGAAAGGTGGCGAGCAATGACGGACGAAGACCGGCAACGGCAAATGGATTTCATCCTCGAACAACAGGCGCAGTTTGCCGTCAACATGGAACTGTTGCGCGAGGCGCAGGCGCGCACGGATGCGACGGTCGCGCAGTTGGCCGGGCAGGTGACGCAGATCGCGCTGCAACAGGCGCACATGAATGAAGTCGTGGCGGTCATCGCCGACGCCCAGCAGCATACGGACGAACGGTTAAGCGCTCTCATCGACATCGTACAGGCCGGACGCGGCGGGCAGGGTTGAATGGCTCACCGGCGCGGCGTGCGCTGAACAAACGAACACATGACAACAGGAGCCAATATATGAAGCGAGTTGCTAGCGCTACCTTTCTCGCCCTGCTACTGAGCAGCGCGGCCGTGGCCCAGTGTCTCAGCAAGCGCGTGCAGTTCCCGCGCGGGCGCACGACCGCCGTCCTGCAAGGCCGGATCACTTCAGCCAAAGCCATCTGCTACGAACTCCGCGCGCGGCACGCGCAGCACATGATCGTACATCTGACTTCGCCGAAGAAAGATGTGCGGTTCAGCGTGATCCCGCCCGGCTACGATGCCGAGCCGCTCACGGGCGACGGGTTGCAAACCGATTGGGAGGGCGATCTGGCTGATAACGGCAGCTACGCCATCAGTTTGAGCGTGCCGAAGGGCGCGGACACCTACACGCTCGAAGTGACTATCCGCTGACCGCGCAAGGGTGCATAGCGCGCAAGCGTCGGACGCCGGCCGTCGCACACGCTCGACCGCAAAGGCAACGCAACGCACATAGTCTTGCAACGTGCCTGCTGTCCTGCTCGGTGAGAGTGGCTGTCGCAGTGCCCGCTCTTACCCGACCGCCTGCCCCATTTGCATGGCTCGCTGTCGGTTCGCGCATAGCGCGGCGGGCTATCGTAACTATTTCGGAGGCTCATAAGTAGATGTGCACAACAATGAAAGCTAAATCGGTTCTCAGCCTGCTCGTCTTCGTCCTTATGTGCGCAGTGCTCCCCAGCGCCCTTGCGCAGAAAGCCCCGCCGGCTAACACACCCGACGCCCTCGTCCGCGATCTCTACCGCGTGCATAACAACGGGAGAGGGCCCGTCTTCCAACCGACGGGTAAGCGGTATTGGGCGAAATACTTTGACGACACGTTAGCCGGGTTGCTCCGTAAGGCTTTGACCGAGTCGTCGCCGGATGAGGTCGGGCCGCTGGATTTCGATCCGCTCTACAACGCACAGGACACGAAGATCACAAATTTTCAGGTGGGGCAACCAAAGATCACGCAGGATCAAGCTACGGTTATCGTCAGCTTCCGCAACTTCGGGCAGATGGTGAAGATCACCTTTCGGCTACGAAACATGGCGGCGGGCTGGCGGATCGCGAACGTGGACTACGGCGCTGATTCTGATTTGGTCAAGATACTGAGCGTGCCAGAATAATCAACTTGCGGCCCGCTTGACCGGGCTGTGCGGCTGTTGGTCACGGCGAGCAAGGTTGAATAGCTTTCAAGCGTCGGATGCTGGCCGCGCGTGATGCGCAACACCCGCCGGCACTCGCTGCCGATAACCTCGGCGCGTGGGCGGCAGCGCTCAAGGTGGGTAGGCATAGACGGCGACCGCCCTTAGAGTCCACTGCCCCTTGCGCCGGCTCGTTGGTGGTTCGCGCATAGCGCGTCGGGCCTTGGGCGATTGAAGAGATGCTTCGGGCAGAGGCAAGCTGAAGAGGTGTGAACATGCCACTGCAATCACTAAGAGCACGCCTGCGCAGATACGTCGGCGACCGCCGCCACGCGATGAGACGTGGGGCGCGCGTCGCCGCACGATTGCCGGTGGCCGTCGTGCCCCTCGATGCCGGACAGGATATGGGCACCGAGCTGACGCGCGCGCTCACGGGCTGGACACGCGATCTGAGTGGCACGGGGCTGACCCTGCTCTTGCCTGCGGTTCGAGTCGGTGACCGCTACCTGACCAACCTAGATGGCTACCTCGGCGTGCGGCTTGAACTGCCGGACGGCCCGTTGTGTCTGCTCGCTGCCCCGGTCAGATTCGAGCAACTACCGAAAAGCGCGGAAGGGTACGGCTTCCTCCTCGGTGCGCGTGTCGTCAAGCTGGCGGAAAGTGAGCGGGCGCGGTACATGGCTTATCTGCGCGCGCTGGTGGGCACTGAGCGGCGCCAGGCTGAGCGGGGGCGCGCGGGCAAAGAGCCGGCGGGTGGGTGGGGGCTGCTGACCCCAAGCTATATCGAGGAAGCTTTTGACCGGTTCGCGCGCGAACATGCGCACAAGTCGTAGCAGCAACCGTGCAGTTCTTCACCGCGCGGGCACAGGCAGGAGAACCTCACATGTCGATCCTCATCGTCGAAGACGAAGCGGCCATCCGATCTTTGTTTGTTGAAGTCTTGAGCGAGCGCTATCAGTGCCATGCGGTCGAGACAGCCGAGGAGGGCTTGCAATTGCTCACGCGAGAGCGGTGCGCGCTCATTATCACGGACGTGAACCTGCCGGGCATAGGCGGGCAAGAATTCGCAGAGCGCGCCAAGCTCATGCAGCCCGACGTTAAGTTGCTCGTCATCTCGGGCGCACCATTAGCTGCGGGCGACGGCTGGAGTCTGCTCGACGTGTTCGCCTACCTCCAGAAGCCGCTCAACTTTGCCGAGTTGGAGGCGACGGTGGCCAAGGCATTGCAAACCGATTGACCACAAGATTAGAACAAGGGGACATGATAGCAATGAGCACCCGACACACAGACCGGCGCAAAGAGCCGCGCAATGTACCAGACCGCCGGCAGCAACGGCGCGTAGCCACGCGCACGCTGGCCACGCTTTCAACTGGCCTTAGCTTACTGGATGCGGAAGCGTCGGAGCCAACAACTACGGAATTGGAGTTCATGGCGGAAGTGCGCGACCTGAGTCCTGACGGAGTTGCGTTCGCCGTCTCCCATGTCACGGTCGATGAGCGATATTGCCAGCAGCAGCCGACAGTGCGCCTGATGTTGCACCTGCCGGTGGCGACCGTGCCGGTGCGGGCGCAGATCATGCACTGCCGTATGCTCGACGCGCGTCACCAGCATAGAGGTTGGCTGCTCGGCGGGCGGATCGTCGGCATAGACGAGCAGGTGCATCGGCAACTGATTGCTTATCTGGCGGGGCAGAACGCAGGAGAGCAATAGCAGTGGTGCTATTCAGAGCAACATGGGCGCGCGCCAGCGCCAAACAGCAACGTGCCTTTGAGACGAGTAGGTGCGAAGCTGCTACTGACTACGCGCAACAAGGATTACTTTTATGTGGTATGCCCGGCTGGCTGACTTTGTTGTAGTTATTCATATTGCCTACGTAGCTTACATTATCGTGGGGCTTGGTCTCATTCTAGTAGGCTGGCAACGCAGATGGCCTTGGGTGCGTAACCTGTGGTTTCGGCTCACGCATCTGGTCGCCATTCTGATCGTGGTGCTGGAACTTATCCTTCAGACGACCTGCCCCTTAACGATGCTGGAATTAAACCTGCGCTCATGGGCGGGCCAGCCTGTGACCGCCACCCCGTTTGTTGACCGCTTAATGCACTTTGTTCTGTTGGGCTGGCTGCCCGGCGCGGTGACAAACTCAACCTATGTGCTGGTGGCGCTCGTGATCGCGGTGACGTTTGTGCTGGCCCCGCCTCGGTGGCACAGAAGACCACAATCGTCACGAACGGTCATGGGACTAGAGCAGAGATGAGCCAGCCCGCAAACCAAGCGGGGTGTGCGCGAGCGCGCACAGGCTCGGTGAGACAGTAGAGAGTTTTTTGCAGCATTAACTTTTCACCTTCCGGCGCGCTACGCCCGACTGATCCTCGTGGCGGACAAAGTGCGACCCTGCGTGCCGCGCGCCGGAATCCATTGCAGGGAATTGACCGACAGGGAGGTTAGAATGGATGAGGAACGGCTTGACCGCCTCGTTACAGATATAATTGCTACGGCCGCTAAATCTCTTCCCTTAGATTTTCCCCTAAAGGTCGATGAGCACGACAGGCGGTTGCGGTTTTTCTTCAGTGTCCGTGCTGAACGCGGGGGTATCCTCAGAGGCCAATTTGAGCCTTTTGATGGAATTAAACATCGGCTCAAGTCGCTGCTTAATATGGCTGGACCTTCTGCTCTCAACATTACTCTTCCTCTTGCCGTCGAGTTTGTCTGAGAGATGTTGCTTGAGTTAAATAACGATTTAGCGCTTTTTACCCACACAATTCTCAATAGGGCTGAATATACGGTTATACACAGAGGCTATAGGCGTGCTGTTCGTGAATTGAGACTTCACAATCCCAATACAAATTACGCCGATGACTCGGATTTAAGTCAAGTGCTAAGCGAGGTCAGCACATGGCTCATTGATCGGAAGGCACACGGCGAGACACTTACTACCGGACGAAAAAAATCTCGGCTTGCGCGCTGGGAAGCGCAGGAAGCATTGACCGAACAGCAGCAGTATCATAATCGGTTTCAGTCAATCCAACGGGAATTTGATCAACTGAAAGCAACTCACCGTCCCCCTCGCCGTAATGTTTCATTCAATGAATCGTTAAAATCCAAATGGCGGGAACAATATCTTGCACGGGTTGAGTATCACGATCTTCCGCTTGAGATTTTTGAGAGGTTTGTGGATGGCCACACCGCCTCTGAGATTGCTTGGGAGGTGGTCTCCCGCAAGTATGCCATTTCGGTTTCCCATCTTAAACAGAACATCTTTCCTAAGGTCACCACGCCGCAGGACTTACCGTATGCCAAAGACTGAGCCACTATTCAGTATCGAATAGTGTACTCCAACTGGCTGCGTTAAATGGCGATAATGAAGTATCGCGTTATCCGCGATGCTCTTAGCCGCCTCCTACCGGCAGCAAAGTTCTTCTCGCGCCGCGCCGTGAGAATCAGTAAAGCGCCAGTCGGTGGGGTAGGAGCCACCGACTGGCGCTTTACTCATAAACGCCGAGACCCGGCGAGCAGGCCGGGTCTTTGGCAGATTGATTGGAGGCTTTGAAACGTTTTGGACTCCCGCATAGTAGCACGACCACGCCCCGCACGCATGTCTCTGCGCGTAGTTAAACCGGCGACGCATATCTGTCAGTGCGTGCTGTGTCCTTCATCTCGCGCGCGCATCGCCAGCCTTGAGAAGATCAATGCACAAATTGCGGTAGACAACGACCGCCTGCGCGCCGAGCTTGAGCAGAGGCAAGCGGCATGAAGATTAAACCCTTCGCCGCACAAGGTAACTTCACGCAGTTCCACAACTACGTGCTCGACGAGATCATGCCGGCGCTCAAGCCCTGCCACTGGAAAGTGCTGTGCTTCATCATCCGCCGCACGCGCGGCTTTCAGCGCCAGAGCGATGCGCTTTCCGACACGCAGATCATAACGGGGACGCAGATCAAATCCTCGGCGACCGTGCGCGCGGCCCTCAAGGAGTTGACCGGGCGGGGCTACGTCGTCGCGTCGTCGGGCGGCCAATGGGAGACGACCAACTACCGGCTCAACACGTCGTTTGAGGCCGCCGCGCCCGCTTCAATTATTGAAGCGGAGGACGATACTCTCGCTTTAAAAAATGAAGCGGTGTCGCTTCAAAAATTAAAGACACGGGGCTAGAGTAGTTAAGCACTTTCGCCGAGGTGCTAAACTACTGAAATGGAACGACCGAACCCGTTTTATCGCCGTTCCCGAATTTCCGCCAAGAAATTCCGGCAACTCTTGCGCTTGTTCGCGCTCGATTTGACGGCCACCGATGTCGCACATTTAACCGGTCTGACGCGCAAGAGCGTCACCACGATCTTTCTCAAAATCAGAGCGCGCATCGCCGAAGCATGCGAGCGTGATTCACCGCTCTCCTCCGGCG
>JBJMGT010000027.1:0-93121 GCA_045807745.1 Pyrinomonadaceae bacterium | reverse complement strand
GCCGGAGGAGAGCGGTGAATCACGCTCGCATGCTTCGGCGATGCGCGCTCTGATTTTGAGAAAGATCGTGGTGACGCTCTTGCGCGTCAGACCGGTTAAATGTGCGACATCGGTGGCCGTCAAATCGAGCGCGAACAAGCGCAAGAGTTGCCGGAATTTCTTGGCGGAAATTCGGGAACGGCGATAAAACGGGTTCGGTCGTTCCATTTCAGTAGTTTAGCACCTCGGCGAAAGTGCTTAACTACTCTAGCCCCAGCATAATTATGGTAGCCGTATTACAGCGAATGGATGAGGCCGCGACGAAGAAGGAAGTCGTCGTCCGCTATTCCTCTGCCGCCACACCGGCCACTGTAACCGTTGATAAAAACGCATCAACTAGAGGATATGAACAAACAATCAACAGGCATATCCGTCTTACCCGCAGGGATTCAGAGGTTTTTCTAGCACTCTTAGATTCGGATGAAGAGCCTAATAACGCGCTGAAACAAGCGGCAGAAGAATACAAGAGAAAACACAGGTAAGGCGGGCTAGTCCGTTGCCCATCGAACCCCTTGCGGCCACTCACGACCTTACCAACTTTGACTGCGGTGAGCCATCATTAAATGACTTCCTCTTGGCGGCCTTGCGGCATCAGGGAAGGGATTATGGCCGCACCTTTGTCGCGGTCGAAGACACCCCCCGTGTTTTAGGTTATTACACCATTACCTCCGGTAGCGTTGATCCAAACGCGATACCAAGTAGCACTCCCAAATACCCACAGATTCCTTCTGTTCTCTTGGCAAGGTTAGCGGTAGATATAAGCGCGCAGAGGCGGGGATTAGGGAAAGAACTGCTTTTGGACGCCTTGAGACTAGCCCAACGGTTAGCCGATCTAGTTGGGGTTAACGTTGTGGCAGTTGATGCCTTGCATCAGCAAGCAAAAGAGTTTTATCTTGGGTTCGGATTTACCCAACTCTTGGATGATCAATATCATCTTTACTTACCGATGAAAAAGATTCGGAAATTGAGCCTCTAAACATTCTGCCCCAAAACCTACCCCCTCTGATCCAAAACTGCTTAAAGGTTTAGAGGTTACGGATCAAAGCCTTCTACCCGTGCTTTGCCCAGCGATTCCTGATAACCTCTGAATCGTTGGGCAGGAATTTGAATCGTTGGGCAGATCGGCCCGGCGCGGCTCTTTGAAGGGCGGGCTATTTTTTATCAAGAATGACTATACAGGCTGTTGAATGAGCTACAGGTGTGTAGTATATTGCACGGTGTAATGTAGCCTTCAAGGCTACAAGCTGTGCGGGAAACACAGCGGGAAAGGCAGCGACCGATCACTTTAAGCTAAAGCTGATGGAGGTCAGCATCTTACCTAGCTTAGTTTCCGCCCAAAAGTTTAAGGGCGTGGGGCGACAGCCCCACGCCCACGTCAAAGAATCAGTATCAGGGTTGCGCCCCTGCTATTGATTCGTGGTTACAATATGCCGTCGCGCGGCATATCAAACTCCATTGAAAAGCGGACGCCCCAGAATTTCAGGGTTAGTCTAACTTTCCAATGGCTTGCGTATTTTTTGATACGCATCGTTCGTTGTTCACCTTTCTTTTACCGCCGCGCTGTTCGCGGGAGCAGCGCGGCATTACTCTTTCTGCCCGATAGCGCAGAAAGGTCTATGTGGCGGAGAAAGGTGCAACCCGTAGAAATAACCGCCAACAAACTTGTTCAGCGGCATCCTACCATACGCCTACAATTAGCGCACAGTAACCCCCTACACTTTTTCTTGCATTTAGCCCCGCGCTTTCTCTTTCTTTTTAGCTTTTGCCCACCTTGCTAAGACGGCGTTGCGTGCGCTCGCACTACGTTCCTCTGCGGTCATAGATGCGGCGCGGGCCGGGCCGCCTCGCAGCCCACCTTTACGACCTAAGGCCACGGCCGCCGGATTCTTTCTTTGCTTGCGTTTGGTTTGTTTCGGTTCGCTTGGCATGATGTAAATATACGTGAGCGGTCAGGTAGTGTCAAGCGTTTTTGTCTTGACTTTTACGTGACCGCTCACGTATAATGCCTGTGTTGTTTGAAGCAAGAGAAAAGGCTTCGCCAGCGTCAACTGACGAAGCCCTTTGATAAACCAAACGCGATTGCTCGCATCCGGTCTAAGCAACTTCATTGTGAGCTAATCGCCCCTTGAAAGGCAAGCACACAATGAACATCCGAGAGCATAAAGCCCGCCAGATTATTGAACGCGCCAACATCAAACGTGACGGCCACCTCTGGCTTGTGCCTTCACAGTCCGGCCGTGGTAAATACAAAGTTGACCCGGCCGCGCAGACTTGCTCCTGCCCTGATTTCGACTTACGCCGCGCCAAGTGTAAGCACATCTTTGCGGTTGAGATAATCGAGCGCACTAAGACGACTACAACGGCCAACGGCAAGACGACGGTGAAAGAAACCGTCAAGGTCACGCGCAAGACTTATCGGCAAGTGTGGACTGCTTACAACTTGGCGCAGACGCAAGAGAAGCGGCAGTTTCAATATCTCTTGCATCAACTCTGTCAAGGTGTCGGCTCGCCTGCGCAGACCGGGCCGGGTGAAAGATTCCTGCCGCTTGAAGATATGATCTTCGCTATGGCCTTCAAGGTCTATAGCACGGTTTCGGGCCGCCGCTTTATGACTGACTTACGGGAAGCACAAGCGAAAGGCTACCTGTCGCAACTGCCTTCCTATAACAGCATCTTCAATTACTTCGGCTCTAAGATGTTGACTGATTATCTGAAGCTATTGATTGAAGAAAGCGCGTTACCGTTGCAAGCGATTGAGGAAGATTTTGCGGTTGATAGTAGCGGGCTTTCCACCTGTCGCTTTGTGCAATGGGTACAAGCTAAGTATCACGACCCGCAACTGATGGAAAAGCGCGAGTGGCTTAAAGTGCATTTGATGTGCGGCGTGAAAACAAACGTGGTCACATCGGTAGAAGTCACTGACCGCTACGCGGGCGACAGCCCGCAGTTTGCGCCCTTAGTTGAAGCAACGGCCAAGAACTTCTACATGAACGAAGTGTCAGCGGATAAGGCTTATCTCTCAGCCCCTAACTTGCAAGTGGTGCGCGACAATAACGCGACGCCGTACATTCCCTTTAAGGCGAATAGCGTTGCCCACGACAAGCGCGCCAAAAAGCGGCATAGCCCGCTGTGGAAACAGATGTATCACTACTACAGTCTGAATCAAGAGCGGTTTATGCAGAGCTATCATAAACGCTCTAACGTGGAAACCACCTTTATGATGATTAAGGCGAAGTTCGGAGATAGCTTGCGGAGCAAGACGGAGCGGGCGCAGATCAATGAAGCCTTATGCAAGGTGCTTTGCCACAACATCTGTTGTCTGATTCAATCTATGTATGAGTTGAATCTGAAGCCGAAGTTTTGGGCTGAGGTTGCCTAATCGTTGGGCAACCTCACGAATCGTTGGGCAAAAGCCTTCCGTTAGGCAAAGCCTACGCACCGCGTAACTCGTTCGCACAGCCCGCTAAATTTTCTGCATATAAGAGATAGCTCGCATCTGCGCGCTTAACTGATCATCTTGTTCGCGCCTGCGGCCACAAAGGTGATGACGTTCGTGCGCCGAAAATGGGCGCAATCAAGCGCGTTCGTGTTGCCAGTGGGCAAGCGCGCGTTGGTATGAGGCTTGCCCTGTAGAGGTCTGGTTTCTGTTGTTTTCGGTTGATGCGATGTACGCGGCCCGCCCGACACCACCGCGCCGCCACACGACACATTCACAGTTAGGGAGAAGTAGCATGCAGCATAAGATCAAACTCCTCGTCCTCGCGGCGGCCGTCTGCGCCGGGCTTAGCGCTTACGTCTTCCGCTCCGGCGCGCGGGTGGCGCAAGCTGCGCAGGCGAATGCCACGCTCTCGGCCCCGTTCGAGCGCAAAATCTTAGCGCCGACCGAAGAAGCGCCGCTCGACCTGCGCATCTTCACCACCGCCGTCAAGACCGACTCGCGCGGGCGCATCATCACGGGTCTCACCGACGACCCCGTCAAAAACATTGTCGGCGCAGAGTCGGCCGGCGTGCGCGCGGGCCAACAGCGCTTCACGAAGATCATGTTCGGCGCGAGCTACATCGATGGCCGCCCCGACCCTTCGACGCGCATCGACCCGAACAACCCCATCGTCACGAGCGGCAACGAGAAATGGCCGAACCGCAAGCAGCCGTTCCGCAGCCAGCCGCGCGCTCTGACGCTCGGCCCCGACGGGCGCAAGCTCTACGTCACGCTGCCCGGTCGCGAAGGTTATCCCGATTGGCGCGTGGCGGTCGTTGATACGCAGACCCAGACGGTGCTCCATTGGATCGATCTGCGCCCCGCAGGGCAGACGCGCGGACTGCGCCCCATCGGTCTGAAGGTCGCGCCGCTCAACCCGCAGATTAATCAGAATCAATACCTCGTCGTGCTCAACCAGTACGGCAACTTCGCGAGCGTCATCAACACCGCGACCGATCAGATCATGGGCGAGTTCGAGACCGGCTTCTACGGCGAGAAGCTCGTCTTCAACCGCACGGGCACGCGCCTCTACATCACCGACCGCTTCAAAGATCAAGTGCGCGCCTTCCGCGTCGATCCCGGCCCCTTCTTCACGCAGATCGCGGAAATCCCGACCGGCACGACCGAGCTTGAACGCGCCAACCCGCGCGACCTAGACCTCAGCGCCGACGGCCGAACGCTCTACGTCTCCAACACGCTCGGGCACACCATCGCCGCGATCAACGTCGATGCGGATGCCAACACACTCGTCAAAAATTTGCAGGTTGGTGGTCTCACGACCGACGTGAAGATCGCCGGGCGCTGGGGCATCGTGTCGGGCCAAGAGACGAACACGAAGCTCAACGAGCGCGACACGGGGCACGGCTTGCCGACGAAGAACGAGCAGGGCGTCGCCATCAAGAACAACGGCCAGCAGCTCGGCTACATGCCCGTCATGACGGACGCGACGAAGGCGACGACCTTCGACGACATCGGCAGCGAGTTGAACATCTTCGACACGACGACGAACCGCTTTGTCTATCGCTACGTGGACGAGGGGCGCGACATCTCGCAACTCGTCATCCCCGGTCAGTTTGTAGACCTGCACGACCATGCGGACGCGCAAAAGATCATCAAGGGCAGCGGCCCTGAACAGATGGTCATACGCGGTAACATGCTCTTCGTCACGCACGCGCACTCGGAGAAGGTCGAAGCGTTTCGCATCAACCAGAACGCGGCCGACCCGTCGCAACTGCTCACAGAGACCGGCATCGAGTTCACCGGCGGCATCACGCCGCAGGGCATCGACGCATCGCCCGACGGCACGCGCATCTTCGTCACCAACTTTCAGACCGAAGATGTCTCGTTCCTCAGCGTCGATCCGAACGGCCGCTTGTTACGGCAAGGCTTTCTCGCCGTCGGTGTCACGCCGACGACGCCCGATCCGACGACGAGCGGTCATGGTCAGAACTTGTTCTCCACCGACGAAGAGGCGGGTCTGCGTTGGTTCTTCTCGTCCGCCTACTCGGACGACGGGCACAAGTCGTGCGGCTTCTGTCACTGGGACGCACGGCAGGACGGCTGCCAGTGGAACGTCGCGGCGAACGCCGTCGGCGGCGTCAAGACCTGCCCGCAGAACAAGGACATCTCGGACAACTGGCCCGAGTGGTACGAGGGCCTCAACAACGACTTCATGGCCTACGCCTCCGCCTGCAACGGCGAAGTGCTCTTAGGCGAGCGCACACCAACGCCGCTCTTCCCGCAAGCGAATCCAGTTGATCGCTTCCACGCGCGTGAAGACTACGTGCTGCAAAAGACCGAGGAGAACTCGAACGCCATCGGCCGCCCCGACTTGAACGGCAAGGCGCGCAAGGTCGGCTACTACGATCTCGCGTACCTGCAAATTCTCTGGTCGCAGAACGAGACGCGGCAACTGCCGAACCCACTCAACCAGTTCCCCGACGACGCAACGGCCGCACAGGTCGCGCGCGGGCGTGAGATATTCTCCACGTCTGTCACACAGGGCGGCGCGGGCTGCAACGAGTGTCACCACAATGGGAACAAGTTGACGAACGGCGTCATCGACGCCACGTTCCAAGACTTCAACATACACGAGCCGGGCGTGACGCCGGAGACGACTGTTGACGGCAACGGCCCGTTCTTCCGGCCGACCAACGATTACTTCTTCGTCCCGTTCGCGCCGCCGCAGGACGTGGGCACGCCGCAGAACCTGTCGAGCCGCAACACCAAACACCTGCGCGCGTGGTGGGACAGCGTGCCCAAGTGGCTGCACCACGGCGACGCGCACACGTTTCGCGAGATCATGCTCGCGCCCGACTCGCCTCTGCTCAAACCCGGCGAGCGCGGCTTCAACTTCCGCACGGTGCGGACGGATCAGACACGCGGCGCAAACAATCTGCCGACCGAAGTGCCGATCACGTTCGGCGACTCGCACGGCGGTCTCGCGGGCGATGGTATGGGGCCGCTCTACGTGAGCCTCGACAGTCCGACCGTCTTAGAGAACGGCAAGCCGCAGATCGACCGGCTCGGCACGGCGAACGTCGCGCCGCTCATCGTGGACGGGCAGATCAACCCGGCACTCGCCGCCAACCACATCCGCGTGATCAAGGACACGCACGGCAAGACCTCGCATCTGTCCGCCGACGATCTGGCGGCGCTGGAGATGTACATGCGCTCGCTCTCGTCCAAGCCGCGCGCGGATGGCACAACCAACGATGGCAGCGGCCAGATGCACAAGTCTGGCACAAGAATACAGCAGCCTGACAGTAAAGGCCGGAAGGTGAGTTTCGCTGCACCAGCGCCGGCCCCGCCTGCCACGCGGGGCGCTGCGCCCGGTGGCTTCTACGTCTTGCTCGCCGGTCTCGCGCAGACGGTGACAACTTGGCTGGCAGTCGTTTGAGCACAGGCGGCTGCGGGCCGAGCGCAATTGACAAGGGCTGGAGCGTACCAACTCCAGCCCTTTCGTTTTCCTCCGCGGCCTCTTTTGCGCCGCCCTTTGTTAAGGTTAACAATGGGTGTATTTTGCGCACCGACGCACTGCGCTAGATCGTCGAGACCGTGGAGGTTGGCAATAAACAGCGCAACCCCGCATTCGTCGCCATGCAATACTTCGGCTACCTGCGCCACACGCTGGATACAGCCGGCTACAACCCTGGTTGAGCTATCTCAACGCGTATCCAGACTAGGCACGCACGATGGTCAACGGGTTCGAGAACTCGGTCGAGTACCGGCTCAGGTTCGGGCAGCCGTAGCTCCAAAGTAGGTTTTCCGAAGCGGGTTATTAGATAGACAGGGGTGCAAGTCTTATTCTCACGTCCTGTCTTTTAAATAATGCCACGCCTGTTGAATTATTGAGCATCACATTGAAATTCACGGTTTCAATTTTATTGGAAGGAGAGATGACATCTCCTTGAACGCTATCCAAATCCTATTCTCTGATAGATGAAGTATGCGACTGCATTGTTTAACCCATTTTTCATCTATAGGATTTTGGGGATCACGAAATGGAGGTAGGTCATCGAGGTCACGGGTTAGAATAGTGTATTTTATGTCTCCCCGGCGTAAGTGTTTTCTTACAAGTTGTTCAAATGCCGCACGTCTATTTAGTTCACTAACAGCGTGTTCAGCCCAATACCTAATTATAGCCTCTAACTCTTTACCAAGTAGTGGGCGAGAGGCGAAGTAATTTAAAACTGCCATTAACTCCCAAGTATATCTATGGTCATTAACTAACTTTTTTGCCATGGCCCAGATAAGATCTGAGTTGATATCATCCTGATGATAGTAATAAACCTTCCATATTGCTCGTTCTGCTTTATAGCTAGTAACTATTTTATTCTTATTCTTAATAAGTAAACCCATAGCCCTTTTACTATCTCTTTCAAACAGGGCAGAGAGATATACGGTGATTGTCTCCTGACTCCTATCCAATATAATATGATCCATATTAAACAAATCATCATCGGGTAAGTGTGGGACCAGCATACTTACGGCTTTAGACCTAACAGGATAATGTGAAGACTTTGTCGCCTCTACCAGATGCTCTTTTACACTTGCGCCAAGTGGTATCAAAGCATTTAGCACTTCCAACTGTGTGTTCGCGGGTACACCAGAACCGAACTTAAAGGCGTGCAGCGTGTTTCTCAAGGCGGTTAGGTACTTTTGCCGGGTGGCAACTTTAATGTCAGCAACACCTTTAACATCCTGAAGGATATTGGCACAAAGCGCGATTACGGGAGCCTGCTCAGCAATAGTCACTCCCAAGTTGTCCAATAAATAACTAACGTACTGATCTAATTTTTCGTCAGAGTTCTTAGCCAACTCACCGCCTAGTAATTGTAGAGACTCGAACCACTGGGGGTTTCGCAAACGTGAGGCAACAGTGGTCTTTATAGTTTCAAGACTTAGATTCGCCAAATGCCAAGCGGCTAAATATTCTTGGAAAGTTAAATGAACGAAGCGACAGCTATGCGAGCGGCGACTTACCAGCAATCCACTTCGCAGCTCTTGCCGATCAAGAAACATTTCTGCATTAACTGCGGCCCGTTCCCCAGTTGTACCAGGGCGGTCACTGAACCGTTGTTTCAATAGGCTAAGGACGACCTCACGGGTTATCTCATCCGTCCCGCTTTCGAGAATGCGTAAGGCAATCTCCGCGAAACGCTTACGCGTCCATGCGCGATCGTACTGTTCTTCTTCTTCGGCTGCTTCATTCAAAGCCTCTACGGGTTTATAACGTCGGATGCGCTCGGCTGCTTTCCGCTGGCCTAGCAGCACGTCAACGCACTCGTCATACAGATCAACTCGCTGATCAGGTAGCCGCTTTCGATTCCAATGAACAATGGCAATCACCGTCATCAATAGCGGATTAACTGCCAGATTGCGTATGCGATCCTTGCTCTCGATTGCCGCACGCAATGTGTCATAGGCTTGGCGACTTGTGCTGCCTTCAGCCAGCACTTGTTCTCTGCTTACTTTTAGTAGGGCGGCAAACCAGTTTTTAAGAAACTCTTCCCGATCCGACTCATCGAAAGCTTGAATGTCGCAACGCACGAAACCGCCTTTTAGGATCGTATCCCCCGTGTAGCCACGCACCCGCGAGGTCACTACAAACCGATTATTCTCATATCGGACTACAAATTTCTCGACCAACCGGCTGATAAGCGCCCGCCCCTGCTCTGTGGGCACTTCATCCAACCCATCAAACAATAAGCAGCAAGAGCCAGCGTCAAGGAGGCGCGTTAATGTATCGCGCGCAAGAGTAATACCTTCGTCTGCCAGTTGAGTGATAATAAAGTCAATGACGGAACCTTCTCCGGCTTGCCCAGCGGTCTTGAGGAAATCGGATAAATCCCATAATGAGACGAAAAAAGGCACAGGGAGGGGCGACTGTAAATTAAGCTTAACAGTTGCCAAACCGGGATCGTTTTCGAGTTCGGCCCGCGCAATCATCAACGCGATGAACTTCAGGAAGGTTGATTTACCACTACCCGGATCGCCGACAATTACAAGGCGCTGATATTGCCGCAGCGCAGTATGTATATCGATAGGCTCGCCATCCGCTGAATCACTCTCGGTAAGAGTATCTTCGTCTTTGATGACTCGGAGGCGAACATAAACTTCACTTAACGGAATATCGACGGCGCGGTCGTTGTCTATCCCAGCAATATCTAAAGACCTAAAGTCATCAAAAAGAGTTTCAAAGTAAGCGGTCGGCAAATCTGTCACTTCAGAAGATGTAGGCACTTCAGTCTTGATAGCTGTGTGCCAAGGACGACTATCATCATTTAGCCAACGTAGTAAATCCTCCCGAAAGACCTCAATGAATTCAGTAGTATCAGGGAATGTGCTGTAAAAGACTGGCGCCTCGGATTTTTCCAGACGTTCACGGAAGGAACGTACTTTGATCCATTGTTCGAGTTCCCGTTGGATTTTCTCAGGCTCGCTACTTGAAGCCTGAAACTTATTAATGTCCCGGAAGAACCATTTGATCTCAGGGAAACCTGTTTCGGTATTCATGCCAAAAGCCCACTCAAACTCCTCCTCCGTTCCTGACTCATGTGTGCCTGTGGGTGAACCGAAGCGTTGCCCCATAAGTCCCACGACTAAAGCAAGGGAATCTTTGAATTTCTCTAGTGTTTGTTGGGTTATAAGTTCCTGCGGGCGGCCTACGCCAACAGTCGCATAGTTTTCCCAATCGATAACGGTAAAGCGCAGACTCCATCTGGCCGCGTACTGTCGATTATAGGCTTCGAAAAATTTACGGACTTCTCGCCGTTCAGCTTCCATGTCTCCGGGTGAGGCTAGGAAAACGTGGTACTCATGAATAATTTTTGGCTGCATGGAGGATACTCGTAATAATGAGGCTCGACTACAGTTCCTTATTTAGCACATTTTCCCGCAAATGCACAGAATCCTAATCCGTGGCCGCTTGCCATCGCGCCCGCGCGTCGGCTAAATTTGCTGCACTACCAGAGCGCGATCTCGCACATCATTTCAGTGCCCGACGAAGACACGCGGATCGTTTGTTTCTGCGTCGCAAAATTCACCCGGCGAAAGGATGCTTTTCCTAATCGTATGAAAGTCTATCCGACCAAACAGATACGCAATCTCGCCATCATCGGTCACGGCGACTCAGGCAAGACGCAACTGATCAGTTCCCTCCTGCACCTGACCGGCGCAACCACGCGTTGGGGCAAAGTGGACGAAGGCACGACCACGACCGATTATGAAGAAGACGCGATTGCGCGCAAGATCACTTTGAACTCCGCGCTCGCGCACCTTGAATACAAAGACCACAAGATCAATTTAATCGACACGCCCGGCTACGCCGCCTTCATTGCGCACGCGCGCCCCGCTCTGCGCGTCGCCGACTGTGCGCTCGTCGTTGTCCACGCCGTCAAGGGCGTCGAAGTGCAGACCGAAAAGACCTGGGCCTACGCGAATGAATTTCTGACGCCGCGCATCATGGTCATCAACCAGATAGACAAGGAGCACGCCGATTTCGGCGCGGCGCTCGATTCCGCGCGCCATACCTTCAGCCGCGCTATCGTCCCCTTCACGCTGCCCATCGGGCAGGAACATAACTTCAAAGGCGTCGTGGACATCGTCCACATGAAGGCTTACGAGTTCGATGATGAGGGCAAGGCCAAAGAGATCGATATCCCGGCCGCTGGGCGCGATGTGGTGGACAAAGAGCGCGAGCGTCTGATCGAAGTCATCGCGGAATCGGACGATGCGCTGTTGGAGAAGTATTTCGCTGAAGGGACGCTGCCCGAAGAGGACATCGTGCCGAACATCTCGAAAGCGATTGCGGCGAGCCGTCTGTGCCCGGTCTTCGCGGTCTCAAGTCTGTCGCTCGTCGGGCTGCAATCGCTCCTCGACGGCATCATCGACTACGCGCCCGCGCCCGACACACACGAGGCCGAGCACGGGCGCACTGCCCTTGAAGCCGACAGTGGCGAACCCTTGACGCGCAAGTACAGCCCGAGCGAGCCGTTCTCCGCTTACGTCTTCCGCACCGTCGCCGATCCGTTTGCCGGGCGCATTACGGTGATGAAAGTCGTCAGCGGTCATGTTAAGCACGACGCGAATGTGCAGAACACCACGCGCGGCGCGAGCGAGCGACTCGGCGCGCTTCACTCGGTGCAAGGCAAGCAACTCGACAAGATCGACGAAGCGAACGCGGGCGACATCATCGCCTGCGTCAAGCTGCGCGAGACGCAGACCGGCGACACGTTGGCCGACAGGGCCGCGCCCATCGTCTACGATCCGGTGGAGTATCCGGAAGCTGCCATCTCCTTCGCTATCGAGCCGAAGTCGCGGCAGGATGAGGAAAAGATCAGCACAGCCCTGCACAAGATTCTGGAAGAAGACCCCAGCCTGCATTTCACGCGCGACGCGCAGACCAAAGAGTTCATCCTCTCCGGCTCAGGTCAACTCCACGTCGAGACGGTGGTCGAGAAACTGCGCAACCGCTTTCACGTAGAGGTCTCTTTGCATCCGCCGAAAGTGCCGTACAAGGAGACGATCACGGCGCGCGCAGAGGTGCAGGGCCGCCACAAGAAACAGACCGGCGGGCGCGGGCAGTTCGGCGACTGCAAGGTCGTCTTCGAGCCACTGCCGCGTGGCGGCGGCTTCACGTTCGAGGATAAGATTTTCGGCGGCTCTGTACCGCAGCAGTTCCGCCCCGCGATCGAGAAGGGCATCATCGAAGCCGCGGCGCACGGCGCGATTGCCGGCTACCCGCTCGTCGATTTCAAAGTCACACTCGTGGACGGCTCGTTCCACGCGGTTGATTCCGACGAACACTCGTTCCGCGCCGCCGGGCGCAAAGCGTTCCGCAACGCGGTGGACAAGATCAAGCCGACGATCCTCGAACCGATCATGCACATCGAAGTGGTCGCGCCCGTCGAATGTAGCGGCGACATCATGGGCGACTTGAACTCGCGGCGCGGACGCGTGCAAGGCATGGAGATGCGCGGCAAGAATCAGGTCATCAAAGCCCAAGCCCCCATGGCCGAGATGCTCGACTATCAATCCAAGCTCAACTCCATCACCGGCGCACGCGGCTCCTACCACATGGAGTTCTCCCACTACGACCCCGTCCCCGGCCAGATCGCCCAAAAGATCGTCGAACAAGCCCGCGCCGAAGGTCGCATCAGAGCGGAAGAGGAAGATTAAGCCGCAGTAACAGCAGCAAATGCGCCGACCGTTCCGGCGTTAAGAGCAGAAGGCGCTATCCTGCGATAGCGCCTTCTGCTTATGTCCGCCCGCAATCGTCTTGCGCCCGAAGCCTTATTATCCGGCCGGAATATTGATAACACATCAAATCCGCGTATTATCTGTATTCGTTCCGTCTAACACGCAGGTAGGCGCTCGCAGGTACTAACGATGAACTGGCAACTTCTATTACCGCTCATAATTACTGTGATTGTCGCAATCTTAGGCTGGTTTATTGCCCATGTCTTAACGAGAAATCGTGACAGAGCCAATAAACTTCGAGATATTCGCTTGCAATATCTCATTGAAGCGTACCGTCGGCTTGGGGATGCTGCTATGCGCCATCTACCGTCAGAGCCAGAATATGCTCAGAGGCTAGAATCAGCACTTGCTGACATCCAACTTTTTGGCAGCATCACTCAAGTTGAGAAATTAAAGAAGATGTTTGAGGATTATGCAGCTAATGAAGAGGGCAGTTTGGACGAAGTGATTAATGATCTGCGCGACGAACTGCGAAAGGAGCTTGACCTCCTGCCAATTTCAGGAAATGTACAGTGGTTGCGTATTAGACAGCCAGCCAATAAATCAAGGCGATAATGTTGTCCCTTAAAGCCGTGCCTAACAAGTCAGTCAACTCGTTAAGCGCATGAAGAGGAAGGTTATGGGCCGGATGGTCGCCGTGATCCCGGCGCGGATGGGTTCGTCGCGGTTTCCGGGTAAGCCGCTTGCGCCACTGCTCGGCCGCCCGATGATCGAGCACGTCTATCGCCGCGCGGCGCTGTGCGAAGGACTTGATGCAGTCTACGTTGCGACGTGCGATGAAGAGGTTCGGGTTGTCGTTGAAGAGTTCGGCGGCACAGTGATTATGACAGCGGCTGACCATGAACGGGCGAGCGACCGCGTGGCGGAGGCGGCTGAGCACGTCGAGGCTGAGATCATCGTGATGATTCAGGGGGACGAACCGATGCTCACGCCGGAGATGATCGACGCGGCCGTTGCGCCCATGCTCAATGATCGGGCCGTGACGTGTGTGAATCTGGTGCGGTGGATTGGTACGCGCGCGGAGTACATCGATCCAAATACAATAAAGGTCGTGAAGAATGTCTACGGCGATGCGCTCTACTTCTCGCGCGCGCCCATTCCCGCCATTGAGTTCGACGATAGCGAGCACCTGCGAGTCTTTAAGCAGGTATGCGTGATCCCGTTTCGGCGTGAAGCGTTGCGCGAGTTTGCGCGGCTCGCGCCGACGCCGCTCGAATGGGCGGAGTCTATCGACATGCTGCGGCTCATCGAGCACGGCGGGCGCGTGCGGCTGGTGGAGACAGACGTGGACACGCATGCGGTGGACACGCCCGCAGACCTGCGGCTCGTCGAAGGATTGATGAAAGATGATCCGCTCGGCCGTCGCTACGGCGCGCCGGGCGCGCGGGGGCGTGTATGACGTGGCGAGTTCTGGTCAGTGCGCCATATCTGCTGCCCGTGCTTGAAGAGTTCCGTGCGCGGCTGGAAGCGGCAGGCATTGAGATCATCACGACAGAGGTGTGCGAGCGTCTGTGCGAGGCGGAGTTGCTACCTATCGTTGGGCTGATCGATGGCGTGATCTGCGGTGATGATCAATTCACAGAGCGTGTGCTGCGCGCGGCGACGCGGCTCAAGGTGATCGCGAAATGGGGCACGGGCATAGATTCCATCGACACGCGCACGGCCGCGCAACTCGGCATCAAAGTCTGCAACACGCCCGACGCTTTCACAGACCCGGTCGCTGATACGGTGCTCGGCTACATCCTCTGCTTTGCGCGCCGGCTGCCTTGGATGGACAAGGATATGCGCCAAGGCTTGTGGACGAAATCGGATGGGCGTGCGCTCAGCGAATGCACGCTCGGCGTGATCGGGGTTGGGCATATCGGTAAAGCCGTGGTGCGGCGTGCGCGGGCGTGCGGGATGACAGCGCTTGGCAACGATCCTGTGCCTGTGCCTGCTACGTTTGTTGCCGAAACAGACCTGCGCATGTTGCCGCTCGGAGAGTTGCTCGCGGCGGCCGATTTTGTCACGCTGCACTGCGATCTTAATCCGACTTCCTTCCATCTGATCGGATGCGATCAGTTGGCGCTCATGCGCCCTACGGCATATCTCATCAACACGGCGCGCGGCCCCGTGGTTGATGAACCGGCGCTCGTCGCTGCGCTCAGCGCGCGCAGGCTGGCCGGGGCCGCGCTCGACGTGTTTGAGGTTGAACCGCTTCCGGCGGACAGTCCGTTACGCCAGATGGAAAACTGTTTACTCGCACCACACAATGCGAACAGCGGGCACGCGGCCCGCACGCGCGTACACGAAGCCACTATTGCTAATCTCATCAACGCACTGCGAGCCGGCAGATGATGCGCGCACCGGAGCGGCCACCGCAGAGCGGCGACGAGCCGACGGACTTTGCGGCCGACGCGCGCGCGCTGGCAGAAACCGGCGGGCGCGTTGCCGATGCATGTCTGCTCAATCGCGGCATCAAGAGCATCCTCCGTTGCGACGAGGCTGAGGTGGTGGCCGGCATCGCCCGCTATGTGATGACGCAACACCGCAGCCTGCGTGTGGGCGCGGCGTTCGTCGAGCGCGCGCGGCACACACCGATCCCGGCCGTGCTAGCGCTGCTCGGCGGGTTGACGAGATTTCTGGAACTGCGCGCACCAGAGCGACGAGACGGCGCGGTTTGGGTCGCACGCCTCAGCAACGAGCGCCGGGCCATTGAGCCGCTGCTATCAATGTCGCCGGAGTTAAATTGGAGCGAATTAAAATTCCGTCGAAGACCCGACGTTGCGGCCCTCGCCGCGCTGGTTCGGAGTCTTAGTTCCAACTGGCGACGCACACTCAGGCTCGCACACCGGTTGCATCGGCGCTACGAGTTCTTCAAAGTGCTGCGCGTCGTCGAACTGATCGGCTATTACACGCGCTATCTCGGCATCTTCCGGCGCGGGCGCTATCGGCTCGCGGTCACGTCGAATCACAGCAACCCACATGGCATCGCGTTCAATCTGGCGGCGCGCAGATGTGGCGTGCCCGTCGTGCTCGTCACACACGGCATGCCCGTCCGGCCGGTCGCGCGGCTCAGTTATGATCTGGCGCTGGTGCATTGCGAGGCCGCGCGGCAGACGTATCTGGCGGAGGGCTGCCGGCTGACGCGTGTGCTGGTGCATGGACGACGACAACAGTATGCGCCGATGCGCGCCGATCAACTGCCCGCACGTCTGACTGTCGGCATATTTCTTTGCAAGGACGTGCAGGAAGAACGGCTGCGCACCATTGTCGCGCTGTTGCTCGGCGACGCGCGTGTGGCGCGCATCCTCGTGCGTCCGCATCCGAAGAATCTGTGGCGCGGCCTCGACGCGTGGCTCGCAGCGCTCAACTGTGAGCGCGTCGAGCGGAGTGCCGGCGGCTCAGTGTTCCGCGATGTGGCAGCGGCGGATATCGTCTTGGCCGGCAACTCAAGCGTGCTCGTCGATGCAGTGATAGTCGGCCGCCCCGCCGCTTACGTGCCGGGTTTAGATTATGGCTCACACGATCTCCACGCGTTCGTCGCGCGCGGTCTGATCTATCCGCTCGTTGACGAACTAAGCTTCGACTACGACGCGATCCGCCGGTTCTACCAGCGCCCGGACTGGCCTGTCGTGCTCCGACTCTTCGCCAACATCGAAGAGGACGAAGCGGCAGTCAGCATGCAAGCGTGCGCTGCCATGCACGCCCTCAATGCCGGCGACTGACCACGCAATTGCAATCAAAGAGACGACTATAGTAACGTGCGCCCGACTTGATTAGGCGTGTTGCGCGCACGCGAGTTATAGCGAGAGGCGAGGGAGTCAGACTGCGCAGCGCCGGGAGCGCGGGCATCCTGCCCGCCAACGAGCCGTGCGGCGAGTCAGTGGTTCGCGCTAGTGCGCTCAAGGCGGGCCGAGAGGCCCGCGCTCCCGGCGGCATGTAAGCGCTATGCTATTGCGGCTCAGATAATCAGCCATGAGTGCAGATCAGTGTCCGGACTGTGGCGCAGTTGTGCGGGGCGGGCACGCGGGTTGTCAGGCGTTGTTCGATGAGCTTGGTGTGCTGAGTTATAGCGACTATCGCTACGGGGCGGCGCATGCTTTGGCGGTTGATGCTTATAGCATGCAGCATCCGGAACGCTATGGGCACTCCGCCAAATCCTACGCCGCGCATCTCACACGACTCTGCTGTGGCGTAGAGCATGGCGGCGTGGCCGAGTTGTATGCGGCGATCCAGCGCTGGCTGAACGGCAGTGTGCCGCTTGAGAAACCGGCCGTGCTGAGTCAGCGGGGCGCGCTGACGATAGCCGATCTGGACTTCAACGTTGCTGCGCCGGAGCATACAGAGCGTGTGCGGGCTTGGGCCGCGAGCGTCTGGGCCGCATACGCGCCGCAGCATGAGTTGGCCCGCAACTGGCTGCGAGCGGCGCTCGACAGTAAGAGTAAGTAGCACCTCAATCAGTTAGCAGAACTGCAACCAACAAAGATGCATACTATTCATGTACGAAGAAGCATTAGCGCCAGCCTGACGCTGGCGCTGTTGCTGTTGTGTGGTCTCACGACGCAGGCGCAGTCGCCCGGCGGCAGAGCTGTCGGCGGGACGCCGGAACAGCGGACGGCGCGCCATTTCGCGACGCTGCGCCAGTCGCCGCCGCAGTTGTTCGCGTTCCTGCTCCGGATGCCGAAGGGCGGCGATCTACACAATCATTTGTCGGGCGCGATCTATGCGGAGTCTTATGTGCAATGGGCGGCGGACAAAGCTCTGTGTGTGAATCAGACGACGCTCGTGCTCGCGCAGCCGCCGTGCAGCAAAGACGCGGGGCAGGTCGCGGCCAACACGGCGCTCACAAATTCTGTTTTGTATCGACAGTTGATTGACGCGTGGTCGATGCGTTTCTGGCAGTACTCAGGCCAGAGCGGACATGATCATTTCTTCGACACGTTCGGCAAGTTCGGCGCGGCCACCGCCGGGCAGACCGGCGCGATGGTAGCGGAAGCGGCAGCGCGTGCGGCGCGCGGGCACGTGAGCTACTTAGAGTTGATGTTGACGCCGGACGGCGTGATGTCGAGCGGGATCGGGCAGAAGGTGGGCTTCGACGGCAACTTTGAAAACACGTTGAGCAAGTTGCAGACCGGCGGCATCGCCGACGCAGTGGCGGCGGGCGCGAAGGCTTTGCAGGACGCGGAAGTGGAAAAGAGTCGGCTGCTCAAGTGCGGGACAGCGCAGGCCGACGCGGGCTGCGCGGTGACGATTCGCTACGTCGCGCAGGTGACGCGTGTGCTCGCGCCGGGCCCCGTCTTCGCGCAGATGTTGACGGGCTTCATGCTCGCCAACGATCCGAACTCGAAGGTCGTCGCGGTCAACCTCGTCGCGCCGGAAGACGCGCTGCCCGCCATGCAGAATTTCACGCTGCACATGCAGATGCTCAACTTCCTGCGGCCACGCTTCCCGCGCGCACACCTCACGCTCCACGCGGGCGAGCTTGCGCCGGGTCTTGTGCCGCCCGATGGCTTGAGCTTTCACATACGCGAGTCGGTCAACATTGCGCACGCCGAGCGGATCGGGCACGGCGTGGACATCATGCACGAGACAGATGCGGAGGAGTTGTTGCGGGAGTTGGCTGAGCGCAACATCCTCGTCGAAATCTGCTTGACGAGCAATGACGTGATCCTCGGTGTGAGCAAAGCGGAGCATCCGCTCGCGACCTACATGCAACATGATGTGCCCGTCGCGCTGGCGACCGACGACGAGGGCGTCTCGCGCTCGGAGATTTCGCGCGAATACTTGCGTGCGGTCGAAGATCAGGGACTGGATTATCTACAACTCAAGACGTTGGCGCGCAACAGCCTGCAATACGCCTTTTTGCCGGGCGCAAGTCTGTGGCGCGATGCGCGTAAGTTTGTGCCCGTCGCAGAGTGTGCGCAAGACACGCCGGGCGTGAAGTCGATCTCAGCGGGCTGTCAACAATTCCTCGCGGGCAGCGAGCGGGCGCGTCTCCAACGAACGCTGGAAGAAGAGTTTCGTGCGTTCGAGAGCAAGTATTGAAGATAGCAGCAGCCGGGAGCGCGAGCAGGATGCCCATGCTCTCGGCGCAATGAAAGACCCGATGACCGCAAGCAGCGAGTCATCGGGTCTATTTTCTGTCGGCGACTAACGTAAGCCGTTTACTTCGGGGCGGCGGCGATACAGTCCTTTTCCGCCTTCTTGGCGGCGGCTATAGCGTCCCTATGCTCTTTGCCCTTCTTGCCCTTGGCGTCCTTAACGGCCGCCGCATAATCGTCCCGGCACTTCTTCACGGCGGCTTTGTGTTCCGCGCTGTGCTTGGTCTTCCCCATCGCCGTCGCGCCGAGCGCGAGCACCAGTGCGAGCGCGGCCGTGGTCACGGTCTTTTTCATCTCTCTAGTCTCCCTCAAATGTTTGATTGTGATCTATGTGCCGCGTCTGGCGCTTGCCAAACCCGTGCACCGCCGTGCTGGTGCAAACAGCACGCCACACGCACAACCGGGCGTTTGCGTGAGCCAAAAGATGGATTCACTTGAATTACTGCCAGCACACGGCCCAAGGCGTGCGCGGGGGCCGAGCGTGCACGTGTGGCGGTCTGGCGGCGTTGACAATTCAGCCACAGCGCGCCGACCGGCAGCAATCAGCCTTGACCGGCGTCAATAACCCTTACGACTCTTCTGGCTCTGACACCATTTCCTGACGGCAGGCACGATCTGTTCGCACGGTCGGCCGCTATTGACGAGCGAGCGCGTGTAGTCGGCCAGCGCGCGCGCATCCAGATAACTGTCCACCACGTCGGCCGGATTGCCCGACCAGACGACCTCGTAGAGATAGGTCTGCCCGTCGCGCGCTGCGGCGTTGATCATCCGGTCGAGTATGTTGGCAGCCCCCTTCTGGTCGCGCAATTGGCTGAAGACGAGCGCGAGATTGAAATGTGCATCCGTCAGCCACTTACCCGAACCGCTGTTTGAGTAGCGGTCGATGTAGTTGAAGTACTCGCGCTGCGCCTGTTGCAAGAGCGACGCGTCTTCCTTCCGGGTGCGCTCGCGCAGGATATAGAACTTGCGTTGGTAGTAACTGGCCAGATAATACTGCGCCGTCTCCGCTTCGTCGTTCTTCGGATACTGCGTGATGACGGTTTTGAATTGGCGCGCCGCCTTGTCGCTGATGTCGTCGTTGTTCAAGTAGAACAGCGCGAGCGACAGGCACGGCCCGGCCCCTTTACACTGCGGCGCGACATCGATCTGCCTTTGTTGCTGCGGCTGCGCGGCGACGGCCCGTTTTTGCGGCTGCGCCACAATCGATAGCGCCAACAGACCGCCGACGCCGATGACGGCGCACAGCCGCGCCCGATGACGAGGTAGCCGATAGTGATTGAATGGAGACATAGCGTTTCGTTGCTCCTTTCTTTAATGACTGCCGGTGGGTGTGGGCGTCTGCGTCGAGGGCGTCGAGGGCGTGGTCTCGTCGTCCGCGCCGGCCTTATCCAGCCCAAAGAATTTCTTCAGCAGCGGCGTGCCGCTGACCGTCGCGAACAGGCTCAGGATAAAGAGCATCACGGGCTTGTCGTAGGACGCGCGCAGGTTGAAGGCGCTGATGTTCAACTCGCCTTGCAGCGCGAGGATCGAGACGATCAAACCGATGATGACCGTGCTCAAAACGGCCAGCCAGCGCCGCTTGGCATCGCCCTCGAACCGCACCACCTTCCAGACCGACATGATAAAGACGCCGGCCGCCACGCCCAGCGCAATCGACAACAGGAGCACGAGGTTGCTCGGGCGCAAACGCACCGGTCGATTGTAGTTGTAATCAGAGATCGTGCGTTGCTTGCCGTCGTCGTAGATGAAGGCAAAGGTAACCTGCGCATCGTCGTCGAAGCCGGAGATGAAGTTGCCCGACGACATACCGGCCATCTCCAAATCCAGCGTCAGGCGCACTTCCTGCGCGGGCGCGATGTTTAGTGGCGTGTTGAAGATGATGGTGCTCGGATCGTCGGGCTTGATCGTCCCCGTCGTGCCTGTCGAACTCTGCACGCGCACGACGCGCGCGACCAAGCCCGCCGGGTCGGAGTCCACAGTCAACTGCTGTACGTTCGCATCGTAATCGTGGAAGTAATTGTGCAGGGTGAGCACGAACTGGTGCGTGCGCCCGCTGGTCGCCGGCTCAGGCTTCAGTTTGTCCGGCTCCTTCACCGCCAGCCGTCCCTTCTCGCGCACGCCGACGTAGAGCGGGAAGTGGACGAAGATGTCGGGCGTGGTCGTCGGCTGCGCCAGAGACACCGCGACCGGCGGCTCGAACCGCAGAGTGATGTCATACTCCTGCGGGTCAGCGTCCGGTTTGAGCGCGGCGACGAGGCGATAGACGAGTCGCCACGTATTGCTCTGACTCGGCTGCCCGCCATCCACCAACACGGGGTCGGCGACGCTGGCGAAGATCGAGTTTTCCGGTTCGCACTTCTCGCAGCGAATCAGCTTCAGGGTCTGCATCCCGATGGTCTCGACCGCAACGTTGATGTTCAGGTGCGTGTTCCCGGCCCAAGCCTCCCGGTAGTCGTAGTCCACGTAGACCGTGTAGTAGTTGCCGTCGCGCTGGACGGTCTGTTTGATCGTGGTGGAGGGTTTGTTGGGGGCGCTGGCGGTTGGCGCTTGCGCGTAGGCTGCGGAGAGACCGCACAAGAGACCGGCGAGTGTACAGGTGATGATGCTGGCACGCATAAATAAACTCCTTCCCCGTTTGTGAAGCTCTGCGGCTAAGGGTTTCAGGGGCCTTGCGCCAAGGGGCGTGAGGTGTCGAGTTGTCAAAGCACGCGAGACAATGAGGCGAAGCATGAGCCGATTGAAAGTGTGCGCAACGCGGCGCGCACGATGTGGGCCGCAGCGGCCCTGTTTACGAGGCCGCGATTCTATGCCCCGTTAATGGCGCGGTCAAGCATTTTTCGCCGCGCCGGTTGGGTCGGCCACAGGGAAGCGTTGTTGAAATTCGGGCGCGCGCTGGCGCAAAGCCAGCCAGTCTTGAAACAGTTCCGGCGTTTGCAGCCAGACCGTAAACCACTCGGCGATCTCCGCCTTCTCGGCCCGTTTGCGCTCGGCGACCTTCGGGTTGCGCGCGATCATCTGCGCGCGTTTTTTTCCCTTCAACGCCAACTCGCGCACACGCCGGATGCCCTCTTGATCTTTCTTGCGTGTGAACTCGCGGCGCAGGTTTTCGAGTTGCCGCAGCGATTGCGCGGCTTGCGTGAAGTCGGCGAATTTGAGGACGTTGCGAAACATGGCCTCGTAAGGGTCGCGCGCGCGCCAGCGCGCATCCGCTTCGAGCACTTCCGCATGGCGCAACTCCGCGCCCTCGTCCGCCAACATGCGCGCCACCTGCGCCGGACTCTCCAACGCGCCCGCGCCGAAGCGCGCCTCGACGACCGCCGCGATCTCCGCCAACTCACGCGCGCCCACAGTCTCGCAATCGAGCCGCTCCCATGCCTCGATCATCAACTCGTGCTTCGTCCGTGCCTGCCACTCTTGCTTGCTCATTGCCGAGAATCGTAAAGCGTAAATCTTAAATCGTAAATAGAGCCGAGTCGATTCACGCTTCCCCGTTTACGATTCACGGTTCAACTGCGGTAAAATCAGCGTGTCCCTGATTGCGCCACTCCCGGAACTTCACTTCATGACGGCAAACATAGAGACAGCCCATGCCGCGCTCAGCGAGCACTTCGGCTTCGCGGACTTTCGCGCGGGGCAGCGCGAGGTGATTGAAGCCATCCTCGCCGGGCACGACACGGTCGTCGTGATGCCGACGGGCGGCGGGAAATCCTTGTGCTATCAACTGCCCGCGATGTTGCAGGCCGGGGCGACGGTCGTCATCTCGCCGCTCATCGCGTTGATGAAAGACCAAGTGGACGCCTTACGCGCGCGCGACCTGCCCGCGACCTTCATCAACAGCTCGATTGATTTTGAGGAACAGAAGGCGCGCATCGCGGGCGTCCGGCAGGGTCGATACAAACTGATCTACGTCGCGCCGGAACGCTTCCGCAGCAACTTCTTCGTCGAGGCGCTGAAGAGCGTAAACATCTCGCTCTTCGCCGTGGACGAGGCGCACTGCGTCTCGACGTGGGGGCACGATTTCCGCCCGGACTTCCTGCGCCTCAAAGGCGCGATTGCCGAGATCGGCCGGCCGCAGGTCATCGCCCTGACCGCGACCGCGACGCCATATGTGCGCGCCGACATCATCGAGCAACTGGGCTTGCGCGAGCCGCGCGCCTTCGTCAGCGGCTTCGACCGGCCCAATCTCTCCATCAACGTCGTCCACACGCAGAAGGAGCGCGAGAAGATCGCGCACGTGCGCCACCTCGCCGCCACGTCGGGTGGATCGGGGATCATCTATTCGTCCACGCGCAAGTCGGTCGAACAGGTCGCGCGCGCTTTGCGCGAAGCAAAGTTGAGCGTCGTCGCTTATCACGCGGGGATGGAGGACGCCGAGCGCGTGCGCGCGCAGGAAGAGTTCATGACCGGCGCGAAACAGATGATCGTCGCGACCAACGCCTTTGGCATGGGCATCGACAAGGCCGACATACGCTTCGTCGCGCACTATCACCTGCCCGGCTCAATCGAGGCTTACTATCAAGAGATCGGGCGGGCGGGCCGCGATGGCCTACCCGCGACCTGTGTGCTCCTGTTCAACTACGCGGACAAGCGCACGCAGGACTATTTCATCGAAGGCTCTTACCCGCCACCCGAAGTGATCGCGAAAGTCTACGAGGCGTTGGTCGGGACCAAACAGCAGCGCATTGAGCTTGCGACGCGCGAGATCGCGGCGCGCGCTGGCTTGCGCAACGAGATGGCTGTGCAGTCTGCGCTCATTATCTTGGAGAAGGCCGGGCACATCGAGCGCGGCGCGGCCGGTGAGAACCGTGCGAGCGTGCGCCTGTTAATGAGTCCCGCGCAGGCGCGCGAGGCCGTCAACACGCGCCGCAGCGCACGCGACAAGCAAGTGCTCATTGGTCTCCTTGGCGGTTTCGACCTCAACCAGCGCGCGCCCACAGAGCTTGATGTCAACGAAGCGGCCGAGGGCGTCGGTCTTGACGTGGCGGCCGTGCGCCGCTCGCTCTCTTCCCTGACGGAAGCGGGCGTGATCGCCTACCAACCGGCGCGGCGCACGCGCGGCGTGCTTATGCGCGACGAGCGCCCCGCTGAGCGCCTCAACATCCGCCCGCAAGACCTCGCCCGCCGCGCTGCACTCGAACAGCGCAAGCTGCGCGAGATGATCAGCTTCTGTTACACGGCCGACTGTTATCGCGCCTTCATCCTCGACTACTTCGGTGACCATCAACACGCCAAGCGCTGCGGTACGTGCGGCAACTGCCTCACACCCAAAACGGAACAAAGGACGACGCCCATCTCTGCCGATGACGTTGACGATGCGCCGCTTGAATTTCGTTCGGCTTCAGCAAACACGCACGCGCCGCTCGACCCGCCCACGTCGCTTGATCGATTTGTGCGCGAGCACACACCGGTCGCACTCGACCTCGAACGCGCGCTCGACGAGCAGAGCCGTTTTCACCAAGCGCGCGCGCAGGCGGAACGCGAGGCGCAAGCGGCGGTCGGCAGCACGGTCGAGATCACGCAAGCGCGCGAGTTGTCTGAAGAAGAGCGTTTGACGGTGCGCAAGATTCTCGCGTGCGCGGCGCGCATGGAAGGGCGCTACGGCAAAGGTATTCTGGCGGCGACCCTGCGCGGCTCGCGGCAGGCAAAGGTCTTGCAAGCGGGCTTGAACGGACTCTCTACCTACGGGCTGCTCGCCACGCTTACACAGGAAGAGATCATGCTCTACATCGACGCGCTGGTCGCCGCCGGCTGCCTGCGCGTCACGGGCGGCGCGTACCCGATGGTCACGCTTACCGCCCTCGGCGACGACCTGATGCGCGAGCGCACTCAAATTCAACTCGCTTTGCCTGTGCCCTACACGCCGACGCCCGTCGCCCGCCGCACTGAGCGCACGACAGATGCCCGCACGCCGAAGCCCGCAACCGGGCCGCGTGTCAGCACGATGGACGAGACCTACGCCTTCTACGAGGCCGGCATGACCATCGAAGAGATTAGTCAGGAGCGCGGACTAAACATCATGACCGTCGAAAAGCATCTGGCCGACTGCATCGTCGCGGGCCGCCCATTCGACATCACGCGTCACGTCTCCGCCCAAGATCGCGCGCTCATCGAACGCGCCATCGATGAACTTGGCACAGAACGCCTCAAGCCCCTGCGCGACGCGCTGCCCCGCCACATCACCTATCGCATGATCCGCTTCGTCGTCGCAGACCTCCAACGCACCACACCCAGCGATGACACAGTCAACACCTGAGACCGGCAACAGCACACCGTACCGTCTAACACGATCTAATGAAGTGATATACTGCGCCCCGCAGCATAAGCAGTAGATCGACAATTAACATGTCGACCCGCAATGGACTTCGAGTTTGTCAGCGAAATTACTGAGATTGAAACGATTGCCGTCGGCAAGGGAGTACGTGATCGCGCACACTTAAGTAAGCAGTATGGCAAAGGCAGATGGCGCAAGTTGAAAGGTGTTGCCAAAGTGCGTTTGCTTAATGGTAGGATACGCTTGGCTGAAGTGCATTGGTATGAAGCGCACGGGTTGGGGAAGAGAGAATTCAAGTTGAAGTTGCCCTTTTTAGATTAGTTATGAAGAAAGCAGCAAGTCGGACGGCGCATTTTGTAGTCTGCCTCAATAATGAAGGGTATAAAGCTTCGTTGGAGGTGGGGAAACTATACCGGTTTATTCCTGACGGGGCGGCGGAAGCTGAAGGCTTACTGCGTGTCGTGGATGAGAGCGGAGAAGATTATGCGTTCGACGCGAACCGTTTTCACCCGGTGCAGCTTCCGGCGACAGTGCAAAAAGTATTGTTAGCAGCATCTCACAACTAAACCTCACACCTGAACAAGTCACGCGCGCCAGCCGCGAGTTAGCACACCTGAGTCGTGCGAATCCCAAGCAGCTTACGAGACAGAGTTGAGCGGACGCATGGCGCGGCGGGGCGAGAATGGCTCGCGGCGTTGCCCGCTATCTTGCGCGAGTGCCGTGCGCGTTGGGCGCTTGAGTTGGCCGAGCCGTTCGCGCACCTGTCTTACAATCTGGTGCTGCCGGGGCGGACTGCGGCCGGAACAGAGATCGTACTCAAAGTCGGTGTGCCCTGCCATGAGCTGCTGACCGAGGCGGCGGCGCTTGAATTATTCGCCGGACGCGGCGCAGTGCGTCTGTTAGATCACGATGCGCCGCGTGGTCTGCTGCTACTGGAACGTGTCACGCCCGGCGCGCTCCTGCACGAAGTAGAGCGCGACCCGGAAGCAACACGCACCGCTGCGTCTGTCATGCGGCGTTTGTGGCGCACGCCCCCGGCGATACATTCTTTTCCGTCGCTGGCCCGTTGGTTTCGCTCTTGGGCGCAACTCCGTGAGCAATTCGGCGGCGGGAGCGGCCCTCTGCCGACGGAGTTGCTCGCACAAGCCGAGCGCACGTTTGCCGAGTTGAATAGCTCAGCCGCTAAGAACGTCATTCTGCATGGCGACCTGCATCACGCCAACATCCTCTCTTCCGCCAGCGCCGGCTGGGTCGCAATCGATCCCAAAGGCATCTGTGGCGACGCAGGTTACGAGGTCGGCTCGTTTATGTTGAATCAATTGCCCGCCGGGGCCGACGATACGACGACGCTGAACGTACTCGCCCGGCGGCTCGCGATCTTCGCAGATGAGTTGCAGATGTCGCGCGCCCGACTCACCCGTTGGGCCTTCTGCCATGCCATGCTTTCGGCTGCTTGGGACTTTGAAGAGTCCGCCGCGTGGCACGACACGATTCATTTGGCTCGGCTGCTGGCACAGTTGACGGAGGCAGGTTGACGAACGACGACATAAAGTTTGATCGGGACATTGCTTAACCGCTGGTCGCCTAGGGGTTGACCAAAGACCGGATTTGACATAGAAACAGGCGCGTTTATTTTATTCTACCGGCGGGGGCGCTGCTCATGTCTGAACAGACGGACGAGCGACAGGCGGATTTTCAGATCGCACAGTCGATCCGCCACTTGAACGACGAATGGGTGACGGCCTTCGTGCAGGGCGACACGTCGGCGCTCGAACGCATCATGGCCGAGGACTGCGTCTTCACCTACCCGCTCGAAGGCGACGACCGCGCGCAGTTTATCGCCGACATAGAAGCTGGCGACATGAAGGCCGAAGAGATGACGCGCGATCACGTCAGCGTGCGCGTCTACGGTCAGACCGCCGTGTTGACGTGCCGCGATACGTGTCGCTGGATTTACCATGGGCGCGTCATCGAAGGTCAGTACAGCACCATCCACGTCTACGCCGAACGCCAAGGGCGCTGGCAAATCGTGACCGTTCAAGCTTGCCCCACCACGCACTGAGCGTCGGCCGCCACGTACATCAAATCCAGCTAGAGACGGAAGCCGCTTAACATGAACACAGATTCGTCGAGACCGGACGCGCCGCCGGAGTTGCCGCCCACACAACCGCACGATCCGCTGACGCCCGATCCCGCGCGCCCGGAACCTTTGCCGCTCCCGCCCGACCGCGAACCAGTCCATGCACCTGTGCGCGAACCTGACACACCGCTTCCTACCGGCGACCCGACACCGACAGAACCACCGCGTCTCGTCTGAACAAAACAGGCCGCACGCGCACAGAGATGCGCGCTTGTCTTCACCTGTTCATGCCTTGCTGTGTACAATGCGATTGATTCGCAAGTCGCAGAAATTTTAGTTTCCGCGGCCGCGTTCTCAAGGCGATGAAGCAAACGAGCACGGAGTCAACAGACGGTCTTCAACTTGCCACGGCCGCGCCCGCAGACCACACACTCGCACGCCTGCGCGAGATCGAGCGCGCGCTCAGACGCAAACCGTTCCACCCGCACCCGCTCTTGAAGAGCGGTCACGCGCAGACTATCGGCGCGCAGTATTGGTCGCGTTGGCAGCCGCCGACATACAAGCCCCACTCGGACGAGGCGCGCACCTTCGAGGTCGCACCCGGCGTGCAAGTCCTCGCGCATTGTCGCTGGCAGACTGAGCGGCGCGCGCACCCCACGCTCGTCGTTATGCACGGACTGGAAGGTTCAAGCGATTCCGCGCCCGTGCGCGGTACGGCCTACAAGGCTTACCACGCCGGCTTCAACACCCTGCGTCTGAACCTGCGCACCTGCGGCGACACGCTGCACCTGACGCCCACGCTCTATCACAGCGGGTTGACCGGCGATCTGCTCGCGGTCGCCCGTGAGCTAATCGCGCGCGACCGGTTAACAGACATCTTTCTCGGCGGCTTCTCGCTAAGCGGCAACATGACCTTGAAACTCGCGGGCGACGAGGGCGCACAACTGCCGCGCGAGTTACGCGCCGTCTTCGCTGTCTCGCCGGCCGTCGATCTGGCGGCGTGTGCTACAGAAATTGAGCGGCGCTCGAACTGGTTATATCAACAACACTTCGTCTCGGGTCTGCGCCGGCGTCTGCGCGCCGCGCACAAGCTCTATCCCGACCGCTACGATCCGCAGGGCATCCGCACCGTGCGCACCATACGCGAATTCGACGCGCGCTACACCGCGCCCGCCGGCGGCTACGCGGATGTGGACGACTACTACGCGCGCGCCAGTGCCCTGCCCCGCATCGCTGACATACGCCGCCCCGCGCTCGTCATCCACGCACAGGATGATCCGTTCGTGCCCTATGCTTCATTTCGCGATGCCGCGTTTGCCGCAAACCCTTACATCGTGCTGCTCACGCCGCCACACGGCGGTCACGTCGGCTTCATCGCCGCCGCCCGCGAAGTGCACGCGGATCGCTTCTGGGCCGAGCACCGCATCGTCGAGTTCTGCCAGCAGGTATACGAAGGGATGAGGGATGAATAAGAGTTTGTCTTTATTCATCCCTCAGCCCTCAGCCTTCATCCCTTATGTTGACGTGCTGTGCTGATTGGCAATAAGCTTTAAGCGTTAAGTTTTCCTTAATCAGCATGTTGGCAGCTTGGTCGCAAGGGGTGCGACCTGACGTAGATGATCGCTCTCAACTTTCTCGCGCTCGTCCTGTTGGTCATCACCAACGGCTTTTTTGTCGCCGCCGAGTTCTCGCTCGTCAGCCTGCGCCGCTCGCGCGTCGAGACGCTGGCCGCGGCCGGCAACGCGCGCGCGCGCCGCGTGCTGAAGCTCGTCGATAACATCAACGCTTACATCTCCGCCACGCAACTCGGCATCACGCTCGCTTCGCTCGCGCTCGGTGCGATCAGTGAGCCGTTCGTCGAGCGCCTGCTGCATCAGTGGCTTGAAGCGTGGCGCGTGCCGGAACTCTGGCAGCACATCATCACGTTCACCATCTCGCTCGCCACCGTCACCTTTTTCCACATCGTCTTTGGCGAACTCGTGCCCAAGCGCCTTGCGCTCGAACGCGCCGAGCGCGTGGCGCTCTTCACGTCGGGGCTGCTCGACGTGTTCTATAAAATCTTCTCGCTGCCCACGCGTGGTCTCCACCGGGTTGGTACGTTGGTGCTGGGCTTGATCGGGCTGCACGGCAGCGAGACGCACGGCGCGATCTACACTGAAGACGAGTTGCGGCAGTTGATCGAGCAATCGCGCCGCAGCGGGCATCTGGAAGAGGAAGAACAGAAGCTGATCAATCGCATCTTCGATTTCTCGGACGCCGAAGTGCGCGAGGCGATGGTGCCGCGCACGGCCGTGGTCGCGTTGCCCATCACCGCGACGCTCGAAGAGGCCGAGCGCGCCTTCTGCGAGTTGGGCTACTCGCGCCTGCCCGTCTATCGCGAGCACATGGACAAGATCGCGGGTGTGCTCTTCATGAAAGAGTTGATGCCCTGCCTGCGTCGCGTGGACGCGCAGGCGTTCGACATGGAGCGCATGCTGCACATGCCCCTGTTCGTGCCCGCCACGGCCAAACTCGGCGCGGTGCTCGCGCAGATGCAGGCGGCGCGCCAGCACCTCGCCTTTGTCGTGGACGAGCACGGCGGTATCGAAGGCATCGTCACGCTCGAAGACTTGCTCGAAGAGATCGTCGGCGAGATCAACGACGAGTATGACGAAGAGGTGCGCGCGCAGATCGTCGAAGAGGGCGGCACGTATCTGCTCGACGGCATGCTCGCAGTCCGCGACGCCAACCGGCGCTTTAAAGAACTGCGCCTGCCCGAAGACGCCGGCTATACGACGCTCGCCGGCTTTCTGCTCGACCGGGCGGGGCGCATCCTCAAACCCGGCGAAACCGTCGAGCACGAGGGCGCGCGCTTCACCATCGAGCGCGTCGACCGCCACCGCATCCGCCGCGTCCGCTTCACGCCTGCGCCCGCCGCCACAACCGCGGCCGAAGCGGCCGAACCGGCCGCCTGATTCCCACGTTGACCAAATTCGCCCGCCAACGCCAGTTCGTCATCTGCCTCATGCTCGCGCTCGTCTTCCTGTTCCGGCTATGGTTCGGCGTCTGCTCGCCGTTCTGGTTGGATGATGAGAAGCAGGTCTATCTGATCGGGCTGAAGTTCTACACGACGCGCGCGTGGCCTTACTTCGGCCCTGACGTGACGCCAGTCATACAGATTCCGGGCGCGCTGCAAGGCTTGCTCACGGGCCTGCCCTTCTTCGTCGCGCGTGTGCCGGAAGCGCCTTACGTGCTACTTAACGTGCTGTCGTTCGCAAGCCTCGCCTTGCTCGCGTGGTACACGACGCGGCGACTGCCGGAAGTGCCGGCGTGGATCATCTGGACATGGTTGCTGACCGCGCCGTGGACGCTCAGCCTTTCAACGCACGTCCTGAATCCGTCCTACGTACTCACGGGCGGCGTGCTCTTCTTCGTTGGCTTCCTCGAACTCTTTCCGCCGACGAGCCGCGCGTTGATCAAACCAGAGCGGGCGGCCTTGATGATGGGCTTAGCGCTCTGCTGGGTGATGCAACTACACATGTCGTGGGTCATCCTCGTGCCGTTCGTGCTAGCGGCCTTCTACGCACGGGCGCGGCACTGGGGCCGAACGGTATGGCGGCCCGTCATGTGGTTCAGCTTCGGCGTACTGTTGACCGGCGCGCTGTTGTTGCCGACTTACCTGCGCTACGGCATCGGCGGCGCGGGCGACACGCCGCAGGTCGTCGTCTTCAACGTGGACAATCTGCGGCATCACTTGAACCCGGTCGAAGGCGTGCTGGGGCGCTTCCTCTCGTTCGCCAGCTTCGAGCTACCGCGCTTCATCGGCGGCAACACGCACACGCGCCTCGCTTTCGTCCGCGAGCATCTTTGGCTTGCGCCCTTCGTCCTCTTCCTCACCGTCGCCGGCATCCTGCAACCCGTCGCGCTGCTCGTACTCTGGTTCAGACGCAAGCACATGCACGCGGACTGGCCCGCGCTCAAATATCTAACCGCCGCGACGCTCGCGCTGCTCTACCTCGGCTTCATCTTCTCGTTCCGTCAGCCGTACTCGCACACGTTCTATGTGACGCTGCCGCTCGCGATGATCTACAGCTTCTATTGTTGGAGTCCTTATTTGCAACAGAAGCACTGGCAAATCTTTGCCGCCATCTTCCTCGCCTGCGGTCTCGTCTTTCACACGGGCCTCGCACTCCATAACCGCACACACTATTCCATGTACACGAATCGACAGTTGCCACAAGCCGCCATCGAGCAGCAGGATTACCACCTGCTCGGCGAGCGGCGCGAAGGGGCGCGGTACTAGCTTGGCCGCGATGCCGGGCGCGCGGGCATCTTTGCCCGCGCGCCCGGCTGCTGCTTACTTTTTGATCTGTTTGATGAGTCGCTCGGCCTGATTGCGCGCGATGAGCGGGATGCGCTCGTCGTTGGCGAGGTCGCTTAAGAGTGGGATGAGTTGCGGCCCGTCGGAGATGGCGGCGCGGCCGATGAGCGATTCAAGTCCTTTGAGCAGCTTGACCGTGTCGGACGGCTGGTACTGCCGCGCGATGTTGACCTCGAAGACAAATAACTGTTGATCGGCGAGCCGCCGGTATTCGTTCATGAGCACGGCGGCGTTTGGATTGTGCGTCCAGTTGAATTCGACGGTGCGCGTGCGCGTGCCCGTGGTCATGCGCAGGCGCAGTGTACCGAGGTGCGCCATCGAGCGGTCGGTTTGATAGTCTTCGGTTGAATCGAGAAAGTTGAGCGCCGCCCACGCCGCGCTGATGCGCGCAAGCGCGGCCGGCGCGATCTCAAGCGGCTCGGTGTAGGCTTCAGCGTCGGGCTTGCGCTCGAAAGTCATCTGCCCGCGCCCCGTCGCATCGTGTTCGATCACGATGTGCCGCAGGTAAAAATCGGGTTGGTTGAATTCGTAATAGTAGCGCGCGGCAGCGGGCGTGGCCACGTTCTTCTGCCCATTCGCGGGCGTGACGGAAGTTTGCGGCGCAGGCGTTATCGTCATCTGATCGACAATGGGTCTGCTGTTCGCTTTGACAGGCGTGGGTGTCGGCTCAGGCACAGGCGTAGGTGCGGGCGCAGGTGCGAGCGGCGGCTTGGTTGCGACCGGCGCGGCGGGCTTTCGTTTCGTAGTCCGGCGTTGCGCTGCGGCGGGCGCAGACGGCAGAATCGCCGCGCCGGATAAGCACAGCGCGGCGATAATAATGAGGGCCGAACGTCGAAAACCCATGCCTTACTCGAACCTGACCGAGACAAGCTTTGACACACCCGCCTCTTCCATCGTGACGCCGTAGAGCGCCCGCGCCGACTCCATCGTGCGCTTGTTGTGTGTGATGACGATGAACTGCGTCTCGGTTGCCATCTCGGCGATCTTCGTGGCGAAGCGCCCGATGTTCGCTTCATCAAGCGGCGCGTCCACTTCGTCGAGCAGGCAGAACGGCGACGGATGATAACGGAAGACCGCGAGCACGAGCGCCAGCGCCGCCATCGCCTTCTCGCCGCCGGAGAGCAGCAACACATTTTGCAGCCGCTTGCCCGGCGGCTGCGCTACGAGGTCGATACCGGATTCGAGCGGATCGTCCGCGTCAATCAAACTCATCTCGCCGCGCCCGCCGCCGAAGAGTTCGAGGAAGAGCGCGCCGAAGTTGCGATTGATCTCGTCGAACGCATGGCGGAAACGTTCGCGCGAGCGCCGCTTAATCTCGCGCAGCGCCTCTTCCGTCGAAGCGATGCCGTCGGTGATGTCTTTGCGTTGCGTGGTCAGGAAGTTGAAACGCTCTTCGGCTTCCGCCAACTCTTCGAGCGCCATCATGTTGACCGCGCCAAAGCCTTCCAGCCGCGCGCGCAAATCTTCAACCCGCGCCCGGCCAGCTTCCAAGTCAAACTCTGCGTCCGGCTCGTAGGCGCTGACAACCTCTTCGAGCGTTTGATTCAACTCCGCCGCGCACGTCTCGCGCAGATAGTTCAAACGCGCGGTTGATTCGGCGCGATTGACCTCCATCGCCGCGCGCGCATCACGAGCCGCAGCCGCGCGGTTGTGCAACTCGGTCAACTCGGCCGCCATCTCGTCGGCCCGCGCGCGCGCTTCCGTCAAACGCGCCGCACACTCCACGACTGTCGCCTCCAACGCCGCGCGCTCGCCCTCGACCGTGCCCGCGTTCTCCTCAGACGCGGCGAGCGCTTGCCGCAACGCCTCAAGCTGCGCCTGCATCTCCGCCGTCTCGGTCGCGTGCCGCGCGAGCCTATCTGAGAGATCGGCCGTCTCGACCTCCATGCGGCGCAACTCGGCCGTGGTGGCACGCCGCCGCTCGGCCGCTGCTGCCGCCGCCGCGCGTTGCGCGCTCAACTTTTCATTCTCGGCTTCGGCCGCGCGCCGCGTCTGCGCCAGTTGCTCGCCCGCGTCCGCGACCGCTTGCGTCGCCGCGAGCCGCGCGCCCTCGGCCGCCTCTGCGTCTGCCGTCTGTTTCGCCCGGCGCGCCTCCAATTCCGTGCGCTCGGCCGCCAGCCGCGCGGTGTCGTCCGTGACTACGCGGACGTGGCGTGCGGCGCGCTCGATCTCTTGCGTTAACTGCGTCGCTTGCAAAGCGCGCGCGTCCTGCTCGCGCTCGGCTCGGCCGATCTGCTCGTTCAAGAGCATCAACGCATCTTCCAGTTCGACGAGCCGCGCACGTGCCGCCGTCACAGAATCTTCCGCCGAGACGACCTCCGAAGTGAGCGCGGCGGCGCGCGTCTCAAGTTCGCGTATCTCGCGTTTGAAGGCGAGGAGGCCCGTCCCGTCTGCGGCCGTTGCGGGGCCGCCCGCGCCGACGAGTTGCCCGCCCGCGACCCACTCGCCCGCGTGCGTGACATACATCGCACCCGTCGCCAGCGAGAGCACCAACGCATGTTCAAGTCCGGGCACGACACGCGCGTTTATCTCGCGCGGCAGTGTGCGTTCGAGCACCGTTACGATCTCAGGCGGCGCACCGAGCAAGTCGCCTATGCGTAGATCATCTTCGGCCGTGCCGCCGTGATCGTCGAGCACGCGGCGCTCGTCGGCGCTTGCACCGTGTAGGCCCGTCACAAGGAACGTCGCGCGCCCTGCGCCGCTTGTCTGCAACCACGCGGCGGCGCGCACGGCGTCGTCCGGCGTTGGCACTAAGACCGTTTGCAGATACGACCCGAACACACTCTCGACCGCGCGCTCCCACTGCGGCTCGACTTGCAGCATGTCTGCGAGCGTGCCGATGGCGTGGAACCCTTGCGCGCCGGTTTCATCAGTGGCGCGCTCTTCAGAGAAGATGCGTTGGACGGACTGCGAATAGAGCGCGCGCTGTGTGTCGAGTTCCGAGAGCGTGTCGAGCCGATGACTGACGCGCGCTGCCTCTTCACGCGCACGCGCGTACTCGGTCGCGGTTGCAGAGACGAGCGAGCGCGCCGCGTTCACACCCGACGTTGTGACCTCGCGCTCGACGAGTAACTGTTCAAGCTGTGCGCGCGCCGCGGCGCTCTCTGCTTGCAGTTGTCGGGCCTGCGCGGTGAACTCAGCGTGCGCCGCGCGGGCGCGCTCGCCTTCGCGCTCAAGCCCTTCGGCTTGCAGCGCGAGGCGTTCGAGTGTCGCGTCGAGTTGTCGCCCCGTCTCGTGCAGCCGCTCGGCGACGGCCGTGTGCGTCAAGAGGTCTGCGCGCGCCGCTTCGATCTGCTGCTCGGCGGAGAGGACTTCGGCGCTCCGTTGCGCGTAAAGCGCTTCAGCCTCTTGCAGCACACGCGCGCTCGCTTCGCTCTCGGCGCGCAGCCGCGCGTCGGTTGCACCTAGCGCCTCGTGCTCGTGCCCTGCGCTCTCAAGCCGCGCGCGCAACTGCTCCATCTGCGCCGCCACGTCGGCCATGCGCCGCTCAAGCTCGCGCGCCTGCTCGTGCTGGTACGCGCGCTCACGCTCGCGCCGGTCGTGCTGTAGAGCCGCATCTGCGACCACCGCGCGCGCTTCGGCCAGAGCTTCCTCGCAGCCGCGCGCTTCGGTCGTCGCCAGTCGCGCTTCTTCCTCGTGCTGATCGACTGCGTCGGCTAATTCGCGCTCCTGCTCGCCGGCCCGCGCGAGGTGCACGCGCAACTCTTCGAGCGTGACGGTCAGCGTGCGTTCGTCGGCCGCGTAGACGCGGCGCAACAACTCACGCAACTCTTCGCGCAGTTGGCGGTAACGACGCGCTTTCGCTGCCTGCCGGCGCAAAGAGCCGACCTGCCGTTCGATCTCGTTGACGATGTCGGCGACGCGGCGCAGGTTGGCGCGCGCGCCTTCGAGGCGCGCTTCGGCCGCGCGCTGGCGGACGCGAAACTTGGTAATGCCGGCCGCCTCTTCAATCAGCGTGCGGCGATCCATCGGCTTGGCGGAGAGAATCTGACCGATGCGCCCCTGCTCGATGATCGCGTAGTGTGCGCCGGACAGTCCCGTACCGGAGAAGAGGTCTTGAATATCGCGCAGGCGGCAGATGCGGCCGTTTAAGAGATATTCGCTCTCGCCGTCGCGATAGAGCCGGCGCGTGACCGTGACCGTCTCGCCCGGCGCGAAGTCGAGCGCCATGCGGCGGGGTCGCCAGTGGCGTTTGTGATGCGCGTGCTGCGCCTTCGTGGTCAGCGCTTCGGGCGTGAGCGCAGCGTCCGCAGCATTATCGATGCTGACAACTTCACCGGCCGGCGCGACCAGCAACTCACCTTGCGGCGCGTCTGCAACCGACGCGCTCGCATCGATCATGCTTGCATCGACTGGCGCGGTAACGGCGTCGCCATCCGGCGCGCCCGCCAACTCTGGCAGCAGTTTCTCTTCAACTGCTTCGCTCTGCTCGTCGATCTCTTCGAGCGTGGAGTCGATGTCGTCCACGTCCGCGTCGTCTAAGCCGGTCTCGTCGCGGACAAGGTGCAGGACGACTTCGGACATCCCGCTCGGCGCGCGGTTGCGCGAGCCTTGAAAGATCACGTCCAGCATGGCCGCGCCGCGCAGGTGCTTGACGCGCTGCTCGCCCAAGACCCACGCGATGGCGTCTGCTACGTTTGATTTGCCACAGCCGTTTGGCCCGACGATGGCCGTGATGCCTTCGCCGGTGAAGATGAGATCGGTGTAGTCCGCGAAGGATTTGAAGCCGGTGATCTCTAAGCGTTTGAGTTTGAACATGCGTGCTGGTCTCGAAAGTCGGCCGCCGGCGCGCCGGCTGAAAGCGCAGCCGGTAGAGCGCAGACGGGTGAGGCACACTATATGTTGACGTGACGGTGGTGTCAACCAGCACGTGAGGTCGCGCGGGGGAAATGCTGTAAGGATAAGGGATGAAGGATGAGGGATGAAGTAGAAAGTCTTTTCTTATTCATCCCTCATCCCTGCTTTTCTACGGTAGCGCCTCGACGTTGACGAAGAAGCGGAAGCTGCCGGCCGCTTCGACGCCGAGCAGGAACTGCACGTTGACGGATGCGCCGGGCGCAATCGGCGAAGCGGTCGTGATCGTGCCGACGGTCAGACTTGTGTTCAGCCCGCCGCCAAGGGTTTGCGCGGGCGGCGTCTCGATGGTCGTGCCCCGGACGGGCACCATCTGATTGCTGCTTGTCGTCACGGTGATGTCGGGCGCGTCGAGCACGCGCAGGTCGGCTTCGTTCTGCGCGCGGTTGCCGAGCGTGGTGATGTCCACGATGCGGAAGCGCAGCCGCGTGACGGCTTGGTTCGAGGTGTTCTTGAACCTGCGCCGCAAGCTAAGCGTGCCGAATGTCTTGTTCGGGCCCGTGTCCGAACTATTGCGCACGCGCGAGCAGGCCGAGGTCGGATCGGTCGACGTGCCGCTAGCGCACTGCGGATCAATCGCGCTGGCCTTGATCGTGGCGTTGCGTTGAATCGGACTCGTCGAGTTCTCCGGCCCCGGCGCGCCCAATGTGGATTGCACGCCGCCAATCTGCGCGCCCGTGGTCGAGACGAAGGCGAAGTCGCTCGCGTTGTCGTTGGTGTCACGCGGCAGCCCCGTGATCGCCATGCGGCGCACAAAGCTGTACTCGCCATCGTTTGCACCGGGCGACGACAACCCTGCGCCTTCCTTAAACAGCGTGCTCCCTTCGCTGGTGAACCCGACCGCATCGATGCGGTTGGTCGTGCCGATGCTGGCGAGATTCGCGGTCGAGAAGAGCGCGAGACCGACGCCGTCCGGAATGTCTGTCGTGTAGTTGGCATCGGGCGTCGCAGTCGCACCGCTATTGCCGGCCGGATACGAGCCGAGGCTGTAGCCACCGGGGTTCGTCGAGTTGGCCAACAGGTAGTGCCCACGCGCCGGGATGTTCGTGCCGTTCGCGATGGTGGCGATGAGTTGCGGCGAGCCGCTGATGTCCGCGACGACGCCCCAGCCGCCTGAGCCGTCGCCGGAGCTGACCTGAATCGGCGCGCTCGTGTTGTTGTAAAGCTCAATGAACTCGTCCGTCCCACCAGCCGCGCCGCGCGTGCGGAACTCGCTGATAAGCACGTCACCCGGCTGGAATGGATTCAAGGCTGGGCACGACCCAAGGTCGAGGTTGTGGACGACTACGTTGTCGATGTACCAGCCGCTATTGGGGCCGGCACTCGTCGCCACGTCCGAGGTCATGTGGAAGCGTATGTACATCGGCAGCCCGCCGGCGTTCTTCTGTCCGCCTGTGGCGAAGTCTTCGAGTGGGACGCGCACGTGATGAAGGCCCTTCGCGCCCGTGTAGGCGCGGCGGCCTTGCAGCGGCGAGAGAATGACGCCGCCCGCGAGCGTGCCGTCGAGCTTACCGTTGTAGCCGCCCTGCACGATGTAGTTGCCGAGATCGTAGGTCGTCGTGTTGTTTGGAAACGGCGTGGCGTTGTTGCCGCCGAAACTTGGATCGGAAGAGATTTCAAGTGTGCCGCCGTCGAAGGTGGCCTCTGTGTTGAAGAAGTGATCAAACTCAAGCACCGAGGTCGGCTGCAAGGAGAGCGGCCCGATGGTGGCGGAGAAGTTACTGGTCGCGCCCGTGCCGTCGTCGGGCGGGTCGAAATCTGGCGCGAACATGAGTGACGTGCTGACGTTGCCGACCTGCACGCCGGTCACGCGCTGGAAGTTCTGCACCGCGTTGTTTGGATCGTTGCCTGATTCGGCAAGCGGCGGCACAAAGCGCGTGTCTGCGTTCGTCGTCTCGAAGTCCTCAAACGCGAACGGCGCGCTGGCGGTCACGCCGGGCGCGGACGGCGCGTTGAACTTGGTGCTGGCGTTGCCTGTATTGTTCGTGTCGAGCTTGCCGTTGTTTACATCGCGCGCCTGCACGATGTAGTACTGCACGCGGTTGAGTTTCAGCCCCGCGCCGTTGTTCGTGTCGATGTAAGAGAGCGCGCGTAAGTCCTGCGCGATGCGATTGGCCGCCGACGGCGTGAAGGTCGGGTCTGGCACCGTGTCCGGGTTGATCTCGTCGGTGCGATACACGTCATAGACGATGTCCGCGTTCGGGTTGAGCGAAAGGGCCGGCTGCCAGCTCACGATGAGCCGGTTGCAGGCCGCGGGGTCGAGTACTTGATCCACGCCGGCGAAGACGGGCGCGGGCGTGATGACTACGCCGACGACGACGGTGATGCTCTGGGTGTTCGCGGTCGAGACGCAGGTCTGATCCGTGGTGCGGCTGGCACGCACCTGATAGTAGAAGGTCTGACCGGCGGAGAGACCTTGCCCGCCGTTGTCGTCATTGAAAGTGGTGGTCGTGGTCGTGCCGATGACGACGAACGGCCCGTTGGCGCTTGATGCGCGCGAGATGATGTAGAGGGCCGCGCCCGCTTCAGGCACAATGGTAACGGTGACGACGTTGGGCTGCGTGTTCGACAGGCTGTAAGACGGCGGCGCGAGCGGCCCCAGTGTCTCGCACTGCGTGACGCCGGCCGGCACGCTGAAGTCTTCGACGATGACCGGCGCGGTGTTGCCGCTAGGGTCGGACGAGGTGTCGGAGGTGGCGAGCACACCGACGCCGTGGCTGGCGAAGGCGCGCCAGATGAGCGCCTGATTTTCGCCGCCGGTCATTTCGCGGTCGGCGAGGAGGATCGAGTCGCGCGAGTCAACGAACGAGGGGTTGCAGATCGAAAGCTGCATGCCGCGCAGGACGAGCGTATCCGAGAGGCGCGCGCCGTTGCGCACGGCCGTCGCCAGTGGGCCGTTGCGGCTGCCGGCGTTGGCCGCGATCTCGGCCGCGATGCGGGCGGGGCGTTGAATGTGCGTCGCCGCGTTGATGGTCGGCGTGATGCCGTTCGAATCGTTGAACGAGGCGCGGTAGTTGATCGGGTGCTGCGTATCAACCGACTGCACTTGGTGGTAGCCGATGAAGAAGTTCGTGCCCGCGCCGAGCCGGCGGTCGTTGTCGAAGAATTGCCCGTTCGGGTCTTTCTCGATCAACAACTCGCGCATGTCCCAGAGCGTCGCGCACCACAACTCGCCGATGTTGTGTACCTCGTAAGGGGTCGCGCCCGGATTGCTGTCCGGCGGTTGCTGGTCGCGGCGGTTCAGGACGTTGCCGTTGGCCGCGCCATAAGACCAGCGATAGTTGGTATAGGGCAAGCGGCGGATGCCTTTGTCGAACTCGCCCGTGACGTACTCACCTTCCGAGTCGTCGTCTGTCATCGAAGAGGCGTAGTAGTCCGACCAGCCTTCGCCCTCGCCACCCGGCTCGCCCACGAGGCCCACGCCGAGACAGTCCATGTCGCCCTTGCCGACCGAGCGATTCGATGTGCCGTGCGTCCACTCGTGCCCGACCACATCGAAGTCAAGCGAGCCGTCGGAGCGGCGGAAAGTTGTTTCGGTGAACAGATACATCTGCATGCGCGGGTTGTTGCCGTCGGTGGGCGTCGAGAAGTTAGCGTTGTCCGTGCCTGAGCCGTCCTGCACTTCGGCCTGCACGCCGTCTTTACCCGTGCCGCCTTTGCCGAAATTGTCCTGCTGGAAGTTCCATAGCGCCTCGGTGAAGCCGATGCTGTACATGTAGTCGTGCATGATGTTGTTGAAGTAGAACAACGACACCGCGCCGGGATACACGTCCGGGTTGCTCGACGGCGGGTAGTTGACGAAGCAGTCGCCGCCGAGAGGGTTGGTGCACGCGCCCTCTTCGGTCGCGTCCATGCCGCCGTACTCGTAACCGTTCACGAAGGCGAAGAGCGGCGTGTTGAACTGCCGCGTCGCGCTGAAGCCGCGGATGCCGCGCGTCGTCGCGTTGTCGTTCTCGCGGTCGTCGGCGATGATGGCGTTGTTGCCCTCTGTGTAGTTCGACTGGAAGACCTGCGCGAGCGTGCGCCCGTCGGCGATGGTCTTCGGCGTGATGGCAGTGAGCGTGGCGGAGAAGGGCTGATCTTTGTCACCGTTGGGCGAGTTGGCCGCATCGTTGCGCGTCTTCGCTTCCGTCGCCATTGTGTAGCCGTAAGCCTCTGTGGTCGCGCGGTTGTTGTCAGCGACCGTGATCTCCGCGCCGCCCGTGTTGGTCGGCAGGTAGAACCAGCCGAAGGGCGACTCGGCGGAAGGGTTCTGCGCGTCGGGTATGCCGCGCGTCGCTTGCCCGAACGGGACGTTATAGACGAGCGGGTTCTCGCGGCGCGCGTCGACGAGGCTGAACTTGAAGCCGCGCCCATTGTTGCGCACGGTCTGGGACTCGCTCGCGTAGGTGGGCGGCGTGCCCGGCGCGGGCGAGCGCCCGACGCCGAAGCGGCCCGATAGTGCCGTCGGCACGGCGTCGAACACACTGCCCTGCGCTGTGCCGGCGTTGTTCTGTGCTTCGAGGCGATCCTGCAAGTCGGGGCGGAACGTAGGCAAGCGGCCCGTGCCGTTGCCGCCGCCCGGCGGGCCGAAGTTCGGCGCGGGCGCGCCCGCGAGCTTACTCGCCGCGCCCTTGCGCTGGAACGCGGTCAGGCTCGAACGGCGCAGGACTTGACCCGTCTGCGCGTCCACGATGTTGAGCCACATGATGCCGTTGTACTGCGGCGTTGTCAGCGTGAACTCGTAAGCGGGGCGCGCCTTCTCGCCCATCGGAAAGGCGACACGCGTGGCGATGATGTCATCCGTGAACACACGCCCGCCGCTGAACTTCTCACCAGACGCGTAAACGACCGGCGCGTCGCCGAACGAGCGCAGCACCTGTGCTTGGCCTAGCGACTGCGGGGCGAACTCTTTAATGTCGAGCGCCGCGGCCGCCGCCTCGATGACCTGCGCGGCCGTGAGCGTGTAGCCGCCGGCCAACTGTAGCTGCGGGAAGCTCTCGCTGCCCACATCGATGATCTGCCCGGCGCGGTTGACGTTGACCATCATCTCGCCGTGATAGACCGGCAACTCCTTCGCCCGTTGCTCGAAGACAAGGATGGTCGCGCCGAGGTCGCGCACGTAGGCGCGGCTCTTCAGGCGCAAGGTGTCAACGTCCTCCTGACTGAAGCGGAAGATGCCCTTCCAACGATTGAGGAAGTCGCGGGCGATAACTTCAGGCGGATTGTTCGACGGCGCGGAGAGATAGCCCGCGAGGCTGAACAGATGACTCGGCGTCGCGGTCAGCCCGTTGTAGCGCACCTGCAACTGGACGCCGCTCTTGCTCTGCAATGAGTTGAGCGCCTTCGCCTGCGCCGCGGTCGGCGCGCGCAAGGCCGTGCCCCGCATTAGGCCGTCGGGGCCGCGCACGTCGAACGTGGTCGGCAGTGGCCGCTCAGGCGCGTCGAGGCCGGCGGCAGCGGCCGGGCGTTTGGCTGCGGCCGATGACACGAAGACGACGGGCGCGACGACAGCGAGCGCGAGCAGCATGATCCACGCCGCACGCAGATAGTTTTTCCGCTTGGTCATAATTTCCTCCGGGGCAAGTTTGGTCGCCGATGGCGGCGACCCTTCACGCTCAGACAATTTGGACGGTTGCGCTCGACGGGCCTGCGCCACTTGATAGAAAGTCCAGCCAAACCTCGATTGAAGCTTGATGGACATGAGCATACGGGCCGGCCCTTGAGAAAAACTTGAGCACGACCAACCCGCAGCCACCTGATAAAGTTCGCTCCGCTTGCCGTTTGATTACATTTCGATTGCATCCCCGCTCACTCCCAAGGCACTAAACGCGGAGGCGATTGCGACCCGGACAGAGTTGTTAATTCTGTCCGGGTCGCAACCGCTTCAGGTGGTACGGTTATGTCAAGTGACCGGCGCTACTGCGGGCCGGTGCGTTTCTGCTTAGGCGCGGATGACGCGGGCGCAATTTTGCTCTGCGCCGGCGCGGCCGCAGGTAACGCCTTTTGTGTCGGCGCGGACTGCTTCGTGGTTGTGCGTGTGGGCGCGCCGGTGCCGGGCGTGGCGGTGACCGCTTCGACGTTGATGAAGAAGCGGAAGCTGCCGGCCTGCTCGACGCCGGTGACGATCTGCACATCAACCGGCGCGTTCGGCCCGAGCGGCGCCGCCATCGTGATCGTGCCGACGCGCATGCTCGTGTTTAAGCCACCGCCCATCGCTTGCGCGGGCGGCGTCTCGACCGTCGTACCCTTTAGAGTCACGGGCGTGCCGTCAGTGCGCATCACCATGATCGTGCTTGAGTCGAGCGCACGCAGATCGGCTTGACTAGCAGTGCGCCCGCCCGCCGTCGTGAGATCAACAATGCGGAAACGCAGGCTCGTGATGGGGAAGCCCGTCCGGTTGGTGAACCGGCGGCGGAACGAGAGCGTGCCATGCGACTTGTTCGGGCCCGTGTCGGCCGCATCGCGCACGCGCCCGCAGGCGCTCGTCGGATCACTTGAGGCGGCACACTGCGGATCAGGCAAGCTGGCCTTGATCTGCGCGTTGCGTTGGATCGGACTCGTCAAGTTCTCCGGCCCCGGCGCGCCGAGCGTGGATTGCACGCCGCCATAGCTGCCCGCGTTCGTCGAGACGAACACAAAGTCACTAGCGTTGTCGCCCGTGTCTTTCGGCAGTCCCGTGCCGGCCATCCTGCGCACGAAGCTGTACTCGCCGTCGTTCGCGCCCGGCGACTGTAGCGGCGTGCCCTCGCTGTAGGGCGACGCGATGCCGACGAAGCCGACCGCGTCGAGCGGCGCAGCGGTCGTGAAGTCGGTGACCGTTGCGGTGCTAAAGAGCGCGAGGCCCTGCCCGTCGTCTAAGTCGCCAGAGTAGGTCTGATCGGCCGCCGCGTAGCCGCCCAGACTGTAGCCGTCGCTGTTGGCGACGAGGTAGTGCCCATGCGCCGGGATACCCGTGCCGTTCGGGATGACGGCGATGATGCTGCCGCCGTCGGCCACCAACGCCCAGCCGCCGTCGTTGCCGCCGACCACGATGTTGTTGCTCGTCGTGTTGTAGAGTTCGATGAACTCATCCTTCGCGCCGTCAGCGAGCGGCTGTGTTGGCGTGGGCCCGCGCAGACGGAACTCGCTGATGATCACGTCGCCGCCGCCGACCACGGAGGGTGTGCAGGTGGCGTTGCCCACGAGGTTGTAATTACCGTTGCCCGTGATGTCGGAAGCAGCGGCCTGATTGCGCGGCCCGCGTGGGTCTTGATCGGGCCGACCTAAGAACGTCCGCCCGTTAACGTCGCTGAGCGACTGTCCCGGTTGAATGTTCTCCGCATTGCTGTCCGAGAGCGTGATCCGCAGCAGACCAGTGACGGGATCATAAGTGCCGCTGTCGGCGTCGCCGAGTTTGACCGGCACGTTGGCATTCGGATTCGGGACGCCGGGGATGGGCTGCGCCACACCAAACTTCCCGTACTCGAAACTCGTCGCGCCCGTCGCGTCAGACCTCATCGCCACGTAATAGCGGTCGAAGTCCGGCTCCGGGTTCAGACGATTCCAGATGATGTACCACTCGCCATTTGGCGGAGCCGTCGTCATTGTGGACGGGGCCAGCTTCATGGTGAAGACAAGTTTATTGACGCCCGCGCCGAGAAATGGTTCGGCGATGGAGATCGCTTGGATGTCAACGCGCGGATCGGGTGGCGTGTTCTGCCCGCTGTCGGACGAATCGCCCACGACGGTGCGACCGGGCAGAATGCACGAGCTTTCGGGCACGACCGCAAAGGCCAGCCCGCACGACGCGCCTTCACCTGCGGCGTTGACGGCCGTGACGCGGTAGTAGTAGGTCTGGTCTGGATTGATCGTCGTGTCGTCGTAGCTGTTCGTGTTGCCCGGCACGGTCGTGAGCAGTATCTCGCCGCCCGTCGGCGTGCCCCGGTAAATCTTGTAAGCCGTGAGGGGCGAGCCGCCGTTGTCGGGCGTCGTCCACGTCACGTGCACCACGCCCGTATCACGCGCCGCCGTGACCTGCGGCGCGGCCGGCACGCCCGGCTCGACCGGATCGTTAGCGGCGAACAGGCGTCGTCCACCAGACTGCCGCGCGATGCTGGCCAGCTTGGTGTAGTCGTTTGGCCGGTCTAGGGGTGGATTGCCGTTGTAGTTGACGCACTGCGGCGAGATGCAGCCGTCCGGGTAGGCGACGAGCACACGCCCCTGCACGTCGATGGTCTCGTCCATGAAGTCGAGCAGGTTGCGATCATTCGGCGTGCGGTCGCACGCAGTCGTGCCCAAGTTACAGATCGAGCCGCGCTGCACGGGATCGTTCGGCGTCGCGTCCACGAGGAAATACGAGCCGCCGCCATCGAAGCTGGTGGCGACGTAGAGATGCCACGGCGCATCGTGCGGATAGCCGTTCAGATCGGTGTAGTTGCCTTCGACCGTCGTGCCGAGGAAGGCATAGGCGACGCGATTGTCGTCGCCGACGACCACCTCTGGGAACGTCGAATTCTTAATGCCGAGCGGTGCGCCCGCGTCGGTGTCGTTGCTCCACGTGTCGCCTTCATCGTGCGAGACGGCGATGTGCGGGTTGCCATCTGCGGCTTGATAGCCGAGATAGATGGAATAGACGGTCTGCCCGTTGGGTCGGCCGACGGTGTTGTGCGCGATGCCGACCGACGGGTCAACAAGGAAGCCGGTCGTGCTGCTGCCCGGCACGGTCTTCACTTCCCAAGTGATGCCGTTATCCTGCGAGCGCGCGACGGCCGCGTTACTGTCAGCGCCGCAATCGCGGTTCGGGACATAGACTGTGCCATCGGGCGAGACCTTGACGTGGCCGTGGATGCCGGTGCATTGCGTCAAGTTGTAGATGGGCACGCCCGCGCCGAAGGTCTGGCCGCCATCATCGCTGCGCGCGCAGAAGGCGGTCACCGCTTCCTGCGAGCAGTAGTAAACGGCGTTCGGGTAAGTCGGGTGTGGCGGCGGGGCCGGCGTTGTATTTTCCTTGTAGGGGCCTGCGCCAAACGTCTGGTGGTCAACCCCCGAAGGAATACCGCCGCCCTGACTGACCGTCCACGTATCGCCGTCGTTGTCTGTCAGCGCGGAGGCGCTGTCCTGTCCGGTCAGTTGCGAGGCGAACGTGCGATTAGGTTCGCCCGGCGCGCGCATGTGGTCGGTGAACAGGATCGGATCAAGCCCGGCGGGCGAGATGATGTTCGGCGGCGTCTTGTCCTCCCAAGTGGTGAGCGCCGGTGAAGGACAATCGTCAAACGTGATACGCAGGACTTGGAAGCCGGCAATGTACATGGCGCGGCCCGTCAGCCAGTCAGTGCCGATGCTGGGTTCGCCCGCGTTGCCGCCCAAGCCGTTCGGCGCGGCGTAAGTTTGGTAGCGCGGCGCGAGGCCCGTCGGCGGCGGCGGCGTTGGTGTCGGCGGTGGCGGCGGCGGCGCGGTACACGAGGAGTTGCCCACGAGCGTGTATGAAGCGGTCGAGCTTGTGCCTGCGTTCGGCGCGCGATCAGGCACTACGACGCCGGCATCCACCTCCGCGTTAATCTTCGTGAGTGTCTGGCCCGCCGTCGGGTTGCCGACCTTGCCGTTTTGAATGACCAAGGTGATCGTACCGGTACTCGGATCGTATTTGCTTTCCGGGTCGGCATCGCCGATGTCGGTATCGTCCTTCCCGTACTTGAAGCCGGAGACTTCGGGTAAGTCTGTGAAGGTGCGCATGTAGATGTAGTACACATGCGTATCCGGCGCGGTGAAATTGACTTGCCAGAAGGTCTGTTGCGTGAGCGTCTGTAGATCACTGACCTTCAGCGTAAAGAAGAGCTTGTCAATGCCCGTGCCGAGGTTCGGCTCGGCCACCGAGACGGAGAGCAGATCGTGACTCGCCACTTGATCCAGCTCGTCGCCCGCCGGGTCGGTTGCGACTTCGATGCCCGGTAGCGTACACGGACTGGGCGCGTCGGTCGGGCGAATCTTGCCCGGCTTGCCATCGGCTGCATGGGCCGGGGCGATACGCCACACGCCGTAAAGCGCAACGGCTAAAACAGGCAGTATCAACAAGAGCCAGCGTGAGCCGGCATATGTCCGACTACAGGTATGATGTAGTTTTTTCATTTGTATGTCCCCCATTTGTAGGGCGAGGAACCGGAGCAACCCGGCGCGACGCTTCAAACTCTCCTCAGCGCCCGCCCCGATGTCGGGCATCGGAGATCGACTTTGTTTCAATCGTATGCCGCACAGATTAATGCGCGCCGGTTGAGAAATACTTGAGCACGGCGGCTCAAGACCCGCTGTCAATCGCTTATTCCGTGATCATTTGATTGCGTTTCTATGTCAGACACATCTGCGCGGCCCGTGCTTCAATACACGCGCTGCATAAGGTGTCGTCTAAAGAGACTGCTAGAAGTTCTGCCCCGCCCGGCAAAGCGACGGCGGCGCGGGGGCCGACCCTTACACGAAAGGGTCTGCCCCCTCGGTCATCCTCATTGCATCTGTGGCCAGCGCGCGGCCGCGCGCGTGCGCTTCGTGCGCTTCGTGCGCTTCACGCTCCGCGTCGGTGTTGTCGCTGGCGACGCTGGCACAACGATAAACGGCACGCGCAACTGTGCCGCAGGCGGCGCAGGCGCAACTTCCGTCTTGCTCTGCGCTGGCGCGGGCGCGGACGGCAACTCTTTATGCATGGGCGCGCTCCCTTTCGTGTTTGCGCGCCCGGCTGGGCTGGACGTGTTGTTGATCAGCGCTTCGACGTTGACGAAGAAGCGGAACGCGCCGGCGGCCTCGACGCCGGTGACGATCTGCACATCTACGGGTGCGTTCGGCGCGAGCGGCGTTGCCATCGTGATCGTGTTGACGACCATGCTCGTGTTTAGACCGCCGCCCATCGGTTGTGCCGGCGGCGTCTCGACGGTCGTGCCCCGGAGCGTTACGGGCGTGCCGTCCGTGCGCGTGACCACAATGTCGCTCGAATCGAGCGCGCGCAGATCGGCTTGGCTCGGCGTGCGCCCGCCTGCCGTGGTTACGTCCACGATGCGTATGCGCAATTTCGTGACGGAGAAGCCCGTCCGGTTGGTAAACCGGCGGCGGAACGAGAGCGTGCCATGCGACTTGTTCGTGCCCGTATCACTACTGTCGCGCACGCGCCCGCACGCGCTCGCCGGATTGCTCGACGCGGCGCACTGCGGATCGGGCAAGCTGGCCTTGATTTGCGCGTTGCGCTGGATCGGACTCTGTGAGTTTTCGGGCCCCGGCGCGCCGAGGATGGACTGTACGCCGCCATAACTGCCCGCGTTCGTCGAGACGAAGACAAAGTCGCCGGAGCTATCGCCCGTGTCTTTCGGCAGCCCCGTGCCGGCCATCTTACGAACGAAGCTGTACTCGCCGTCGTTCGCGCCCGGCGACTGTAGCGGCGTGCCTTCGCCGTAGAGCGGCGAGTTGCCAACACCGACGGCGTCGAGCGGGCTAGCGGTTGGCAGATCGCCGGCCGCGGCCGTCGCGAAGAGCGCGATCCCTGCGTTGTCCGGGATGTCGGTTGTGTAGGTCTGATCCGGCTGCGCGTAGCCGCCCAGACTGTAGCCGTTGCTGTTGGCGAGCAAGTAGTGGCCGTGCGCTGGGATGCCCGTGCCATCGGGCAGGGTCGCGATGATGGTCGGCGTGCCGCCGATGCCTGCGACGAGCGCCCAGCCGCCACCGTTGCCGCCGATGAGGATGTTGTTGCTCGTCGTGTTGTAGAGTTCGATGAACTCGTCTGTCGCGCCGTCGCTAAGTGGAATGGTCGGCGTCGGGCCGCGGAAGCGGAACTCGCTGATGATCACGTCGCCGCCAGCGACCGACGATGGCGTGCAGGCAGCGTTGCCGGCGAGCGTGTAGCTGCCGTTGCCCGTGATGTCGCTGGCGTTGTTCTGACTCCGCTGACCGGGATCGGGCCGGTTCAGGTACGTCCGCCCGTTGACATCAACGAGCGACTGACCCGATTGAATGTTCTCCGCCTTGTCGTTCGTAATCGTGATCCTGAGCACGCCGAGGAGCGGATCGTAGAGGCCGCTATTGGCGTCGCCGATCTTCACGGGCGTGTTAGCGTTCGGATTCGGCGGGCTGCCGTCCAGTGGCAAAGGCACACCGAACTTGCCGTACTCGAAGCTCATCGTGCCGAGCGCGTCAGACCGGCCGGCCACGTAGTAGCGGTCGAAGTCCGCGTCCGGGTTCAGGCGATTCCAGATGATGAACCACTGACTGTTCGGCGGGGCCATGTTCATCGTTGACGGAGCCAGTTTCATTGTAAACACCAGCTCGTTCACGCCCGCACCGGCGAAGGGTTCGGCGATGGAGATCGACTGCATGTCAACGCGCGGATCGGGCGGCGTGTTCTGCCCGCTGTCGGACTGATCCACCACCACGGTGCGACCGGGCAGACGGCATGGGCTTTCCGGCACGATCACGAATGCAAGTCCGCACGAAGCGCCTTCGCCGACGAGGTTGACGGCCGTCACGCGGTAGTAGTAGGTGATGTCCGGACTGGCCGTCGGATCATCATAACTGTTCACGTTGCCCGGCACGGTGGCGAGCAGTATCTCGTCGCCCGTCGGCGTGCCGCGATAGATTTTGTACATGGTGATGGGCGAGCCGCCGTTGTCGGGCGTTGACCACGTCACGTGGATCACGCTGCCGTTACGCACCGCCATCACCGACGGCGCGGCGGGCACGGACGGCTCCGGCACGGGATCGAAAGCCGCGAACATCCGCCGTCCGCCCGCCTGCCGCGCGATGCTACCGAGGGCGGTGTAGTCGTTCGGGCCATGCGCGCCCGGTGCTGTTATGTTGTTGATACAGGCCGGCGAGATACAACCGTCCGGGTAGCCGACGAGCACGCGCCCCTGCGCGTCGATAGTCTCGTCCATGAAGTCGAGCAGGTTGCGGTCGTCCGGGGTGTGACTGCACGGAATCGTGCCTAGGTTACAGATCGAGCCGCGCTGCACGGGATCGTTCGGCGTCGCGTCCACCAGGTGATACGACACGCCGCCATCAAAGCTCGTGGCGACGTAGAGATGCCACGGCGCATCCACTGGATAGTTATCGAAGTCGGTGTAGTTGCCCGCGACGGGCGTGCCGAGGAAGGCATAGGCGACGCGGTTGTCGTCGCCGGCCACGACTTCAGGGAAGGTCGAGTTCTGTAATGGCATGGGCGCGAGCGCGCCTACGTCCTGATCGTTCACCCACGTATCGCCCTCGTCGTGCGAGGCGGCGATGTGCGCGTGCCCGTCTTCGGCTTGGTAGCCGAGATAGATCGTGCTGACCGTCTGCCCGTTCGGCTTACCGATATCGTTCGTGCCGATGCCGATGGAAGGATCGACGAGGAAGCCGGTCGTGCTGCTGGTCGGTATGGTCTTGACCGACCAACTCACGCCATTATCGGTCGAGCGCGCCACGCCCGCCAGCCCGCCGCAATCGCGGTTCGGGACATAGACCGTGCCGTTGGGCGCGACCTTGACGTGCCCATGGATGCCGCCACACTCGGTCGTGTAGATCGGCACGCCGGGGCCGAAGGTCGCGCCGCCGTCGTCGCTGCGGGCACAGAAGGCTGTGACCGACTCTTGCGAGCAGTAATAGACGGCGTTCGGATAGAGCGGGTGCGGCGGGGGGGCGGGCGTTGAGTTTGGATTGTACGGCCCTGCGCCGGTGGTCTGGTGGTCAACGCCGGACGGGATGCCGCCGCCCTGACTCGGCAGCCACGAGTCGCCGTCCGTGTCCGTGAATTGCGTGTGGCTGTCCTGCCCGGTCAACTGCGAATCGAAGGTGCGGTTCGGCGTGGTGTCGCCCTGAGCGCGCGTGTGATCGGTGAATAGGATCGGGTCGAGACTAGTGGTGGTCTGCGGACTTTTATCTTCCCACACGGCCGCGGCCGGGGAGGGGCAGTCGTCGAAAGTAACGCGCAGGACTTGGAGACCGGCGAGCAAGAAGACCTTGCCCGTCTGCCAGTTCACGCCGATGCTGGGTTCGCCCGCGCTGCCGCCAAGACCGTTGGGCGCGGGGAAGGTGTGATAGCGCGGCGCGATGCCCGTGGCCGGCGTGGGCGGCGGTGGCGGCGGCGGCGGATTCACGACTGAAGCCGTGCCGTGATACTGATCGCCCGGCGGCACCGAGAAATCAACCACATGCACGACATAGACGCCCGTGCCGTTCGGCCCCGTCGGATCGAGTTCCACCTGCTCGGACGTGCCCGGCGCGCCGTTGGTGGACGACTTGATAATCGGGCCGTCAATGGTGTCCTTGTGGACGTAGAGATCATAGTCGGTGGCCGGGATGAGCCAAGTGATCTGGATGCGGACTTTCTTGCCCGTCCAATCCGCCGGCTGCCCCGAAATGGTCAGCGTGTAGCTGTCGCAGTTGACGCCCTCGACGCAGTCGCTCTCGCCGGTGGCCGCGCCGCCCGCCGCTGTGCCGTCCCAAGAGACCATCGTGTCGTTCGGGTGGATCGTGCCGGACGAAGGATTGGACGCATGAGCCGCAGCGAGCAGCCATGCGCCATAGAGCGCGACGACTGAAATAGAGAATGCGAATAAAAGCCAGCGCAGGCCGGAGCGCGCTTGACCGCGTGTGTGCAGCAGCATGTTGGTCTCCTTTTCACTTCATAAGACTTGAAATGCGAGGAGCCGGGAGGAATTCCGGCGCGCCGCCTGCAATCTTTCCGAGCGTCTGCCCCGATGTCGGGTGTCGGGGAGCTAATTTCGCCTTAACGTATGTGGACAATCTAGTGCACATCGGTTGAGGAATACTTGAGCGCGACAGCAAAACCGCGCGTGTCAAACGATCTTCCGCTTACGGTTTCATTGCGGATTGATTGCGACCCGCAAAGGCGCGTAAGCATGCGTGCAGGGGACGGCACGAACACAGGTTGGCGCTAGCTATTCGGCAACGGCCAAACGGACGATTGAAGAAGCACTGTTCGCGGCGAGGCAGGCCGGGGGCGGCAGGGGTTTTTTATCTACCTCTGGGGTTTCGCGAACGATTTGTAGGGGAAAACTGAGGCGGAACTTAACATCACGCTCCGGTCGCTGTCAACGACTTTACGCCGGCGCAGACCTCTTCAGTTGGCAATATCGCGCCGGGCATAAAGCACCAGGGTCACGCCGGGGCGCAGAGGGTATGAGCCGACGGGCCTGTAGTTCTCGCCGAGCAGGGCGTTGGCCTCGGTCTGCTGATTGACGTTAACGATGACGAGCGCATCACCCGTCGGGCCGAGATGGCCGAGATAGCCGACGTTCTTATAGTCGCGCAAGTACCAGGGCATCGGCCAATAATCGGGCGAGGCGATATTGATGTTTGTGTCGTGCCCCGTGCCTGCGTTTTGTGCAAGCTGGTCGATCTTGGCGAGCAGTTCGAGGTAGCCGCGCGTCGTGTGCGCGTAGACGTATGGATAGCTGTCGTCGTCGTAGTGGACGAAGTTGAGTTGATAAGTTTGATAGAGACCGACGGCGAGCGCGATGGCAAGCGCGACTAACGCGAGCGGGCGCGTGCGATTGTAAGCCCACGCGATGGCGTAACCACCGATGATGGCGAACGGCAGGACGAAATTCAATTGCAGCCAGGGCGTCTTGTAAGGGACGAGCGAGTAGGCGAGCAGTATGCCGCAGGCCCACGCGCCGGCAAACACGGCGAAGCGACTGCGCGCGCGCACGACGGCGACGAGCGTGCCGCAGGCCCCCAGCAACATTAACGGCGCTTCTTCTTGCCAGAGCCAGTCGAGATAGGTGATGCGCGAGTGCTGGTGGAAACCGCTCTTGCCAGTCTCAGTCCATTTCTGGAAGGTCACGTAGAAGCCGTCGTAGACGCCATGTGGGTTGGTGAAGAACGACGAGTAATAGACGAGATTCACAAAGAGAAAGATGCAGAGCGCCACGACGACGAGCGGCACGAGATGTGGCCAGCCACCGGAGCGCGCGATGAACGCCTGCCAAGCGGAGATGTGCGTCGTCTGTCCCGCCTTCCCGCGCCCGCGCTGCGCTTGCTTGCGCGCCGGTGCGGCCGAGCGCCGAACCTGTTTACCCAACCACACATAGAACCACGCCGACAGTGCCGCCAGCACCAGCGTCCCCGCCGAGATAAACGCCGTCTCTTTGGTCGCGAATAGTAAGCCGGCCGACACGGCCGCGAGCAGCAGATAGGTCGCGCGCGGGCCGTCGTAAGCCCAGAGCGTCCAGATGGTGACGGCGAGCGAGAATAACATCAACGTCAGCAGCGGCCACGAAAAGAGCGGCGTCGTGGCCGCGTGCGCCATCATGTATGTGACCACGACGAGCGCGATGCCGGCGCTCGCGGCGATGATGCCGGCCGCGTGTTCGTTGAGGTAAGGCCGCGCGGGCGTCTGCGGTTGTGCCGCGCCTTCGTAGAAGCGGAGCGCCGCGACGACGATGCCGAGCGTGAATAAGACGAAGAGCAACTCGTGTATGAAGTAGCGCGAGTTGTAGACCATGCCGGGCGAGACGGCGAGGAGCGCGGCCGCCGCGAGTGCGCCGACCGCGCCGATATAACGCCTGAGCGCAAGGGTCAGCCAGACCAACCCGACGCCGAACGCGGCCGTCACCGCGCGCAGAGACCACGTGCTTAAGAGGTGAAAGTGATCGAGTGGATAGGCGAGCGGCAGCGCGAAATAGTAGAGCGTCGGGCCGTGATAGTTTGCGGGGTCGTAGTGATAGACGCCGCTGCGCATCAGGTTCAATAGGAAGAAGCCGTTGACGCCTTCGTCATGATGGAACGGATTCAACTCCAGATGATAGATGCGCAAGAGCGTCGCGCTAACGATGATCGCAAAGCTCGCAAGCTGCCACGTGCGCGGCGACAGTTGGCCTGCGGTGTGCGCGGGTTCAACGTTCGCGGGCGCGAGCGTGGTCGTGCTGCGCGCTTTTGGGCCTTGCGCCTTACGGTCGCGTGACTTTGTAGAGCTGGTACTCACCTGTCTCTCCCACCCTTGTGAACCGTGTGAAATATGCGTCGTTAACGGGCACGGCGGCGCGCTCCAGCGGCCCGACCACGATGTAATCGACGCCATACTTAGCGAGCAGCACGTCCGCTCCGCTGCCGCCCGCATAGATCGTTTTCACTTCCGCCTCGCGGTCGTCGTACTTGATACCTTGCGACCAGAGATGGCCACCATAGCCGAGCAGTGCGCGCCGGCCAGCGAGAAAAACGGGGTGATTATAAGTCGGCGCAATCAGAATCAGTGAGCGCGGCGGCGTCTGTTCATCGATCAACTCGGCAAAGGCGATGCCATCGCCATCAAACTCGCGTTGCTCCTCCGCGCCCGACGCAACGCGCCACACGTCGAGCGCGCCCGCGAGTGTCAGCGAGACGAACAACGCGACCGTGGCCACACGCGTCAACATTGTGGCGAACAAGGGCCAGCCTTGCTCCTTGCCTGCGCGCCACAGGCGCACGATTAGCAACGCGACGAGCGGCACAGAGACCACGTACCAGCAGAACAGGACTTTGATGTTGTCCCACAGATAGGGCGACAGCTTCGTTACATTCGCGCTGATAAAGCAGAGCGTGAACGGTAGATAAAAAAACAGCAACCGGTTTGACAACACGCGCCCGCGCCATGCAAGCGCCGCGACGAGCGCGGGGATGAACAGCCCCGTGTTCTTAAACCAGAACCAGACGATGCCCTGCTGCCCGTGATCCCAACCGTAGGTCAACTCGAAGAAGCTGCCCGCCTTGACGGCGCTCGCGCGCGTCGCCCACCACATCTGCGGCAGCGCCAGCACCGACGCGGTCAGGAAGAACGCGAACCACAGCCGCCAGCGTGGAAACAGGAGCGCGAGACACGCGCCCGTCACCATCAACACGACGAACGTGTGCGCGTGGACGAGCGGCAACAGCCCCGCGATGACGCCCGCCCCGATCATCCGCCGCAACACTACATCACGGGCCGCATCGGGCCAGAGTGAAAAAGGAAAAGCCGACAGGAGCGATGGCGCAGTCAACGCCCCATCAACTTTGTCGCCCTTGCGTTTCTTAGCTTTCTTCCCTCTGCGCTCTGCCCCGCCCGGCTCGACCGCTGGCGCGCGCGCTTCGTCTTGATTAATCGTCTGCCACCAAGCAGTGATGATGATGAGCGCGAGCGGCAAGCCCAGCAGCAGCGCACGTTGCGGCACGAGCAGTGTGGTGACGGCGTTGCCCCAGCGATAGACGTTATCGTAAGTGATCGTGTACTTGTGCGGCAGATGCGCGAGGAGGTCGAAGAATAAACGCCCGTCGAGCCACTCGCGCACGAAGACCCACCAGCCCAAGCCGCCGCTCAGCAACGTCAGCGCCACAGAGAGCACGGCCGCCGCACGCACGCGCGTCAACTTCAACGCGAAGCGATAGAGCAGCCCCGTGAGCGCCAGCGCCAACGTGAGATTTTCCCAGAAGAGCGCGCCCGTGAGCGCCGCGCCGCCGCGCACGAACATGGCCGCGACGAAGTCCACGATAAACGGATAAGTGAGCCGCGCGCCGGCGAACTCCGGATGCTGCGGCGGGAAGTTCGCGCCGCGCACAAAGCCCTCAATGATGGCTAGATGAAACGGCAGATCGCCGAGATTGTTCTCCACGCCCGTCAGCAACGCGCCCTGCTGTGCAAAGAACGCGCGGTCGAACACGAACCAGAACACGACGCTCGTCACAAGAAAGAGCGCTAGCGGCCACATCGTCCGCCGCTCGGCGCGCGCCAACACACGCCCGCCCTTGCGTATGTCGAAGAGCACGCGCTCGCGCCACGCGCGCCCTGCCAACAACGTGAGCGGCAGCGCCACGATGAGCGCCGAGAGCGCAAGGCTCGTCGGCGTCAAGCCGATGAACGACGCGATAATGAAACCGACGAGACCTAGCCCCGCGAAGCCCACACACGCGCCCGCGCCCAGCCGCGCATGCAGCGGTGCGTCTTCGTCATACAGGTACGTCAGCAGCGCGCCGCTCGCGACGGCGACGAGCGCCAGCAGGAAAGCCATAAAGATTTTAAGCCGACGACGATAGCAGAATCGTGTTAACCTTGCGCGTATGATAAGCGCATCGCGCCCGTGCGCGCCACGTCAGCGCGCGAAAGAGGAAAGGCGCGGGCGGCGTGCGCTGTCAAGCCGTTTTCATTAACCCCCAAGCTGAAAGGACTAACGTCACATGTTCTCCCAAGTGCTCCGCTTCGTTCGTCTGCCCTTGTTGCTGATTTTGATCTATGCCGTCATGCGCCTCATCATCGGCCTGAACGGCGTGCCCTACGCACCGCGCGGCAACGCGGTCTTCTCCGTCGTCGGGTTGACGATCATCAGCAGCCTCTACTTCGGCGCGCTGTCGCGCAAGGTCGGTGGCTTCGGCTGGCTTGGCACAGTCCTAGTCGGCTTCATCATCGCGCTATGGGCACAGATTCTGATCTTCACGCTCACGCTCATCAGCTACAGTGCGCACCTCAATAACTCTTATTATCTCCACTGGGACTCGCTGGGTTTTAAGGAACCCATGCCCGTCACGATGAATCAGTTGCTGGCGATCAGGGGTGGTGGCCTCGTCGTCAATATCATTCTCGGCATCGTCGCTGCGCTGTTGGGCCGCGCGCTCTTCGGCATGCTCGCGCCCACGCCGCGCAGCGAATAGACCTGAGTGATCGAGCTAACGACGCTCTGTCTTTGCGGGCGGCTATTCTGCTAGGCCGACGCCGCACGCAAAGACGGAGGCCGCAGCGCCCGGCCGCGTGCTCTTGACTTGCCGCGTGCTTTGCCCTACAAGCATGTTGGCTTTGCAAGCCCTCGCGCGTAATTCAATCCAAACAACATCGGAGCTTCAGCACAATGAAACGTATACTCGTTATCGTCGCGCTCACAATAGTCGCGTCAGCCAGCCTGCTCAGCGCCCCGACGCAGGCGCAGACGGCGCAGGAGAAGGAAGCTGCGCGCAACGCCACCCGCGAAAAAGTGCGGCAACTATTGGACACAGCGGGCCAACGGAAGGACGTGAACGTCACGTTCCGGCAGGCGACCAAGCAGCCTTATAACTTCGTCGGCAGCATGGGCACGGGGCTGACTCAAGCCGACAGTCTGGAAATCGTCGTGAGCGTGACGCCCAACGAAACAATCGGCTTCCGCGTCTATCCGCACTTTAAAGGCGATTACATCAACGTGGACAAGGTCAAGAACAGCGCCGGGTTGATGCGCAAGTTACTCTATTTCAGCGACCGCAACTTCCTCTACTGGGGTGCGGACGAGACCGGCGATATTTTCTCCGGCTACACTTTCACGCTCGAATCCGGCTTCCCTTATGAAGCGATGGTGATCGTCCTGCGCAGCATCCGCAACACCGACGGCTTCGTCGGCGAGTTGCGCCCGTTCATCGACGGCAGCCCCGCGCCGTCGAATTAAAGGCCGAAGGCAAGCGGCAAAAGTTAACAGGCAAAAGTTTAGCGACAGCACCGAAGCATGTGCTTTGCGGCGTGCTCCGGTGTCTGTCCTGAACTTTTGCCTTTTGCTATTTGCCTTTTGCCCGTCGCCTTCTTAAAGTCTCTATACAGATCAAACCACGAGGTGTCACAGCATGCTCCGGGCCGGGATTGTCGGGCTGCCGAACGTCGGCAAGTCCACGCTCTTTAACGCGCTGACCGCGCAAACAGCGGCGCTCGCCGCCAACTATCCATTCGCCACCATCGAGCCGAACGTCGGCGTCGTGCCCGTGCCGGACGAGCGCCTCGAACCCTTAGCCAAGATCGTTAAGACGACGATGCTCATCCCTGCGACGGTCGAGTTCTTGGACATCGCGGGGCTAGTGCGCGGCGCGTCCAAAGGCGAGGGCTTGGGCAATCAGTTCCTCGCCAACATCCGCGAGACCGACGCGGTCATACAGGTCGTGCGCTGCTTCGAGGACGAGAACGTCATCCACGTCGAAGGCTCGGTCAACCCGCGCCGCGACATCGAGACGATCCAGATCGAGTTGGCGCTCGCAGACCTAGCGGGCCTAGAGCGCCGCCGCGAGCGCGTGCAGAAGACGCTCAAGAGCGGCGACAAGGCGGCGCGCGCCGAAATGGACGTGATCGAAAAACTTCTGCCCGCTCTCGCCGAAGGTTTGCCCGCGCGCACAGTCACGCTCGACGCGGCCGAGCGCGTCATCGCCCGCACGCTCTTTCTGCTCACCATGAAGCCGACCATCTACGCGGCCAACGTGGACGAGGCGACGCTCGCCGCGCCCGACACGAATCCGCACGTCCGCGCCGTGCGCGAGTTGGCCGCGGCGGAAGCGGCTGAGGTGGTCGTCATCTGTGCGCAATTGGAAGCCGAGCTAGTCGAGTTGCCGGTGGAAGATCGACTCAGCTACTTGCACTCGCTCAATGTGCAATCGAGCGGCGTGGACGAGTTGATCAAGAGCGCGTACCGGCTGCTTGGCTTGATGTCTTTCCTGACGGCGGGCGAGAAAGAGGTGCGCGCTTGGACGATCCCGTGCGGCACACGCGCACCGCAAGCCGCCGGCACGATCCACACGGACATCGAACGCGGCTTCATCCGCGCCGAAGTCGTCAGCTACGAAGCGCTCGTGCGCGCCGGCTCTTACGCGGCCGCGCGCGAACAAGGGTTGCTCCGCTTAGAGGGGAAAGAGTACGTCATGCAGGAAGGCGACGTAGTACACTTCCGCTTCAATGTCTAAAGTTTCCCATTCAGCGCACGCGCTGCACGACAAAACTACCATTCTGCCAGAGTAGATCATAGACCTTAGCACCGGCCCGGTTCGTCACCGCGATGGTCGTGCCCAGCCGGGGCAGTTCGTACTTCAACGTCGGATCAAACGGCACGGGCAAAGCCGTGTCGGTGATGTCGCTCCACTGCCCGTCAGCATAGTGCAGGAAGAAGAGCTTCGAGCCGGGTTGCACGGCCGACCCCGTGTGACTGACGGCGACGAGATAGTTGCTGCTCGCGACCTTGAAGACGGCCACGGTCGTGCGTCCGTTCGCGCCGGCGGGAAACGAGATGTAACCGTTCTTCATGTCCACGACTGCGGTGCTTGCGCGCAACACGTCCGCGCGTCGCTCCGCCGGCACGGCCAAATATTGCTCCGGCAACGAGAGGAAACAGTCGCGCACGTTTTGCAATTTGGCCGGCAGCACGGCCTCGCGCGTGCCGGCACTGGCCGCATGCGCAGGCGGCGGACTGCTCACTGGCGTACGTGTGCCTGACTGCGCCCGGCGGCGGGCTAACTCCGCGAATTGCCCGTTGGGATACTTGGCCAGATACGCCTTGTACTCTTCCGGATCGTTGCTGTTCTTGATCGCGTCCCAATAACTCAACTCGACAGCGAGCGGTTCGACTTTCGTCGGCGCGGACGGCACTGACACGTTAGGCGCGACAACGCTCGCCCCGTCGCCCGCCTGCGCGGCCATGAAGACGAAATCGCCGCTCTCGTGTCCGGAGTTCCTGAGCGGATTATATTCCGGCGTCTGGTTGGCGCGCCCTGCCACGCTCTCTTCCACGTAGCCTTGAAACAGTTCGGCGGCGGTGAACTGCGTCTTGTCCGTCTGCGCCAGCCCGCGCAGGAGCGCGCCCGCGAAGACGGAATGATTGCCGCCGCCATCGTCCGCGACGGGTTCGTTCCCGCCACTTGCCATCAACGTGCGCGACCGCCCCGCCAACATCTTCTGCAAATAACGCTGGCGCTGCGCCGGCTCGGCGATGGACGGTTCGGCGGCGCGCGTCAGCGTGCCGGAGTAACAACTGTCGGAGACGATGAGGACGTGGCGCGCGGGAATGACCTTGATGTTGGTCGTGATGTCGTCGGCGCTGATCCAATTCGCATTCTCGTCGAGGCGCGCATCAACCGGCAGCCAGTAAGCCTTATCCGCTTCCTTGTCGTTCACGCCGTGCCCCGCATAGTAGATCAGCAGACTCGCATCCTGATCCAACTCGCGCCGGTAAGAGTTCAGGGCGGAGAGTATTTGCACTCGGGTGGCGTTGAGGAGCAGCTTGGTCTGAAAGTTGTAACGCGTACGCAGGATCGCTTCGACCTCTTTGGCGTCCGCTTCGGCCGTCTTCAACTGCTTGATGTTCTGATACGCGTTGTTGCCAATGACTAAAGCATAATAGTGCCCTGGCGGGAGCGGCCGGTTTTCCAGGTCGAGACCGCGATCCTGCGCGCGCACGAGCGCCGGCAGAGCCAACACTAACAACAACACTGCGCATGGCAGAGCGGAAAAGAGCTTTATGTTCATAAGTAACCTCTGCGGAGTAGGACGAGGCGGAAAGAGTTTTAGTTAGCGACCAGACAGAGACACCGCATGCAGGCCGGAAGATAATGCAGCGCGCTCCGTGTGTCAACGAGCGCGCCATTAATGCTATTGTCTTGTTCGGTATTGTTAGCAATAATTGGGCGCGGCGGCACGCCGGAATTATTAAGGTAGACGGAAAGGTGGTGGAAAATGGTCAGAGCGAAGAGTGCCAGGGCTAAGCAGGAACAACCTCAGACGCCGATGACGGCGCGGGGCATTGTCAACCCCAATGCGCTGGATAAGTTGAAACGGCGGGCGGAAGACTTAGGCTTGATCGTACACGCGCGGGCGACGGCGATGGGGCCGGCGCGCAAGAATCAAGACAGGCGGAAGAAGTAATGCGCCGCGCGTGCCTTAGCTGCGCGGCTCGCGGTAGACGGGGCTGAAGGTGCGCGTGGTGTGTTCGGTCACGCTGGGTCTGCCTTCGGGCAACGTAGGTTGGTATTGGGGCGGCGCGTAGAGTTCTTTGGTCGCCGATTGTTTCATGAACGGCAGAGACAGCTTGCGCTTCTCTGGTACGCCGACAAGCAGGCGCGAAACAAGACGAATCAAAGACAGCTCAACTCCAAACAGAAAGAATAGTCCGATGATGCCGACGCCGCCGATGACGCCTTCATCGACGTGCCAAGAGGCCAGCCCGGCCAAACCGAAGAAGAGGATCGTCAGCCCGATAAGCGTCGTCAGGCAGATCGTCGTGCCGAGTACGCGGATGGGACTGCGTAGATCGACGGGCACGAGTTCCGGCTTAGCGTTGAGCGCGCCGTTTACCGCCGCACCGCAACGGTTACAGAAGTTCAAGCCGGGCTGACATTCCGCGCCACAAGTTGGACAGTACATAGGCTTCTCTTCGCAACTGCGGCGGGCGCGCACTTAAGGCTCAGATGACTAAGCTCGCGCCCCGCAGTTCAAGCACACGCTCAACGCAGCACGGCGCGAATACCCGCCAACAGCAGATAGCCGATAGCCAGCACGACGGCCAGTTTGATCGCGAGAATCGCGAGGCCGATCAGTGTGCCCAGCACCAACCCGACGGCCATACCGGCGAGCGGGAGGACAACGACCAGCACGAAGAGACCCAACGCGATAATGCCGATAACTTTCCAAATGTCTTTCATCTCAAGCACCTCAACTTTGTTGCTTCTTTGTCACGCCCACGTTTGTCTCGCTTGCGGCGCGGCGTGACTCGCCTTCCTATACGCACGCTCCGTGCGCTCCGTTCCAACTAACGACGCGGCAATCATTTTTCGAGGGACACCCGAAGGCCCACGAAATGTGCTAAGCTCGTACTCGTTAAATCCCCTTGAACTGTTACCTATTTTGTCGCTGTGCCAATGCTGCCATGAAGCTAGGCGCGGAGTCAAAGCATTTTGGTGTCGTCGATGTCGCGTCGTAAGGCGGAAAAGTTATTTGCTGAGCCGGAGCCGCCGGCCGCAGCCGAGCCGCTCGCAGGTGCGCCGCTCGCCGAGCGTATGCGCCCGCGCACACTCGCGGAGTTTGTCGGGCAGCAGCAACTCGTCGGTGAGGGGCGCGTGCTGCGCCGCCTGCTTGAAGGCCAAGGCACACTGCCGTCGCTTATTCTCTGGGGCGCGCCCGGCACGGGCAAGACGACGCTCGCCCGGCTCGTCGCGCAACGCGACGACGCCGAGTTCATCCCGCTCTCGGCCGTCTTCTCCGGCGTCAAGGACTTGCGCGAGGCGATTGCGCGGGCGCGTGAATACAGACGCGAGGGGCGGCGCACAGTCCTCTTCATCGACGAGATTCATCGCTTCAACAAGGCGCAGCAGGACGCGCTCCTGCCGGCGGTCGAGGATGGCACGATCACGCTGATCGGCGCGACGACCGAGAATCCTTCATTCGAGGTCATCAGTGCCCTGCTCTCTCGCGCGCGCGTGCTCGTGCTCGAACCGCTCGGCGAACAGGAGCTTGAGACGCTTCTGCGCCGCGCGCTGACCGATGAAGAACGCGGCCTCGCAAAGCTTAAACCCGTCGTCTCCGATGAACTGCTCGCGCGTATGGCCCGTGCGGCCGGTGGCGACGCACGCGTGGCGCTCGCTGCATTGGAAGCGGCCGTGGATGCGACCACGCCCGACGAAAGCGGTGCGCGGCACGTTACGGAGGGGCGAATCGCGGAGGCGCTGGGGCGGGCGCGCTATGCTTACGACAAGGGCGGCGAGGAGCATTACAATCTCGCCTCCGCGCTCATCAAGTCGCTGCGCAACTCGGACGTGAACGCCGCGCTCTACTGGCTCGCGCGGCTCATCGAAGGCGGGGCCGATCCGGTCTTCATCGCACGCCGCCTCTGCATCCTTGCGTCGGAAGATGTGGGCCTCGCCGATCCGCAAGCGATGGTGCAAGCAGCGGCGGCCGCCGAGATCACTCAACTCATCGGCCTGCCCGAAGCGCTCTACCCGCTCTCGCAAGCGACGATCTATCTCGCCCGCGCGCCGAAGTCGAACGCCGTCAAGCGCGCCTATCTCGCAGCGGCCGAAGATGCCCGTGAGACGGCCCGCGAGCCTGTGCCGCTCCGTCTGCGTAACGCCGTCACACCCTTGATGAAGCGCGTCGGCTACGGCGGCGGTTACCGCTACGTGCATGATGATCCGAACGCGAAAGATGAGATGGCGTGTCTGCCGGAGAAGCTGCAAGATAGAGAATACTTCAAGGATGAATGACTGACGGTGACTCAGCACGAACACGACAAGGAGTTGGCGTACCTGTATGATCTGTACATTGCGCCGGATTGGGGCGAACGGTTCGCGGAGTTGATTGACGAGCACGTGAAGCTGCCGAAAGAGGGACGCGCGTTATATGTCGCGGCGGGCACAGGCAGTCACGCGCTGGCGCTCAAAGAGCGGGCGGGCGCGGACGTGACGCTCATCGGCGTGGACGAGAGCGAGGCGCGGCTTCAGTTGGCGCGCGCCAAAGCGGCGGCGGTGAAGTTGGGCGCGGAGACTGAGTTTCGTCTGACGCAGCTTGAGACGCTTGATTTTGAGGACGATCAATTCGACTTGGTCGTCGGCGATGCTTCGCTCGTTACGCCGGAACGGCTGCCGGAGATGTTGGCGGAGATGGTCAGGGTCGCCGCGCCGGGCGCGACGGTCGCGCTCAATCTGCCGACCGCTTCGAGCTTCGGCGAGTTCTTCTCGATCTACTGGGAGGCGTTCGGTAACGCCGGCTTGCTAGATGAGGCGGGGCTGGTCGAACATTTGATCACGGAACTGCCGACTGTCGCGGACATCGAGCAGGCGGCGGCGCGCGAAGGTTTGGACGATGTGCAGTCGTGGATGAACATAGAAGAGTTCGATTATGAGTCCGGCGCGGAATTCTTAAACGCGCCGCTGGTTAAAAATTTCCTGCTGCGCAACTGGCTTGAACCGTTGCCAGATGAGGATGCGCACGCGCGCGTGCTCATCGCGATCACAGAGATAATCGATGAGGAGCGGCACGAGGGTGAATTTTCACTCTCGGTCAAAGCGACGCTCGTGACGGGGCAGAAAGTCCGCTAAAGGTCGCCCTGAGAAGTGGAAGTAAGCGGCGATTACGCGTATTCTTCGATCACCCTTGGCCTATTTTGCGCCCCCGTATGCCGACTCGTGCGGCTCGACGACGAAGGAGAAACAAGATGCTCACTAGCAAGCGCGCTATATTGATTGCCCTCGCCCTGTTGCTGCTCGCCAGCTTCACGGTGGCGCAGAAGCGGCGCAAGAACGTCGTACAGGTCATCCCTAATCCGCCGTCTCTGAATCTCACCTCCGACACGACGACCGTAACGCTCTGCCCGCGCGACCAGTCGCTGGCGGCAGCACGCGTGCGCCTGACGGCCAACGCTTCGTCGCCCGACGGGCTGCCGATCCGTTACACGTGGAAGACGACGGGCGGGCAGATCGTCGGCGGAGGCGCGAACCCTGAGTGGGATTTGTCGGGGGCTGCGCCCGGCACGTACATCGCCTCTGTTGATGTGACCACAGGCGACGCGCGCTGCACGGCTTTTGCCACCATTCCGGTCGCGGTCATCGAATGCGCGCCCGTGCGCGAGGTCTGTCCGAACATCTCGATCAGTTGTCCCGACGCGGTGACGATGGGCGCACCGCTCACCTTCGCGGCGGACGTAAACGGCGGCACGCCGGGCGCACAGGCGCTCTATAACTGGACGGTCTCGGCCGGCACGATCTCAAGCGGGCAAGGCACGCCGACCATCACCGTCTCGACCGTCGGACTTGGCGGCCAAGACGTGCGCGCCACGTTGACCGTAAACGGCTATAGCGGTCTGAACTGTACCGCGTCCTGCTCGACACCCGTACAGGCCCAGCGCATCCGGCCGAAACAGTTTGACGAGTTCGGTGACATCGCGCGCAACGACGAGAAGGCGCGGCTCGACGTGTTTGCGTCTGAGCTGCAAAACGATCCGCGCGCTTCCGGCTATATACTCGTGTGGGGCGGTAAGCCCGGCGCGGCGCAGAAGCGCGCGACGGACGCCAAGGCTTATCTGGTGAACACGCGCGGTCTGGATGCAATGCGGATCGTGACTCTGACAGGCCGGACGGGCGGCGACCTGCGCGTGCAGTTCTGGCTCGTGCCCGCAGGCGCGGAGGCGCCAACGATTCCGTTGTGAGTTGAGTGCGCATAAGCCTGCCAGCGGCGGACTCGTCGCACAGCAGACACACGAAGGCGGCGCGAGCATGAAACTCGCGCCGCCTTCAATCTTTTAGGCTTGCGTTACGAACGAGGGTTCTGTGAATCAGCCGCGCGTTGGCGTGCAGCGCGCCGCCGCGCTTCCTCAAATAGTGCTTCGTCATCAATCGCAGTCAATTCCGGGCGCGCGGACTCTGCACCCGGATTCAATTTTCGTTGCTGCGCTTCTGCCTCGGCTTCGTCCAAGCCTTCCCGAAACGCACGCTTGCTCTGCCCCAAAGACTTCGCCAGTTGCGGCAGGCGAGTTGCGCCGAAGAGCAGGAAGACGACCAGTAGGATGACCAGCAACTCAGGCGTGCCCAAGCCGCCGATGGCTAATATAGTTTCATTCATCATCAATTTTCCTCGCCGCGCCCGCGCCGGCTGTTAATTTTCCGCGTCGCTCCCCGACTCGAAGAAGAGATACTTGCGCCACGTCTCGTCCGCGCGGCCCAGATAACGCATAATCTGGCGGTTGACGTGTAAGGAGAAGCCGCGTGGCCGCCGCATCAAGTGCATGCTTGCCTCTTCCGGCGTGCGACTGCCCTTGCGATGGTTGCAGCGTTTGCAACATGCGACCAGATTATCCCACGTCGATTCGCCGCCGCGCGAACGCGGATGCACGTGATCTAAGGTCAACTCCGATGGCGGCAGTTGCTTCCCGCAGTACTGACAAGACGAGTGATCGCGCAGCAGTATGTTTTTGCGCGAGAGCGAGCGATGCTTGAACGGGATGTGTATGTATTCGGTCAGGCGTATGACCGAGGGCGCGTGCATCGTCACCTTCGCAGAGTGGAGCATGTGCCCGTTGTGCTCCTCCATCCGCGCGACGCCCTTGAAGATCAATACCACCGCGCGCCGCTCGGTGCACACGTTGATTGGCTCAAAGGAAGCGTTTAGAACTAAGACACGTCCGGTCATCTTGCTGTTAGATATTACGGGAGCGGCACAGATAGTGTCAAAATGTTTGCTTACGGGAGCGACATTGTTGAGATGCACGGCGCGCGGTCTATGGCCGCCCACAACCCGGCTTGACGTGGCCGAGCCGGCAACCTGTGCCGGATGCAAACTTGAACGGCCGCAACTATTTAAGGCAGGTCGCGGAAGCGGTCGGTGGCTTCGACGAGGGCGCTGCAGATGCCGGGTTCAAGGGCAGAGTGCCCAGCGTCGGCGATGATGTGGAAGTCGGCTTCAGGCCACGCGCGGTGCAACTCCCATGCGCTCATCAGTGGGCAGACCACGTCATAGCGCCCTTGCACGATGACGGCAGGGATGTGCCGGAGTTTATCCACGTGCTCGATCAGCCAGTTGTCGGTCTGGAAGAAAGCGTTGTTGACGAAGTAGTGACACTCGATGCGCGCGAAGGCGACGGCGAACTCATCTTCGGCATAGTGTTCGATGAAAAGCGGATCGGGGAAGAGCTTTGACGTGCTGCCCTCCCACACGCTCCACGCGCGCGCGGCTTCGAGCCGCACACGCACGTCGTCGCTCGTCAGCCGACGATAATATGCACCGACCAGATCGCCGCGCTCAGCTTCCGGGATGACGGCCAAATACTGCTCCCACACGTCCGGATAGATGGCGCTCGCGCCCTCCTGATAGAACCATGCTATCTCTTTCAGCCGGCACAGGAAGATGCCGCGCAACACAAGCGAGCGCACGCGCGCCGGATGCGTCTCGGCATAGGCGAGCGCCAAGGTGCTGCCCCATGAGCCACCAAAGACGTGCCAGCTTTCGATCCCAAGATGTTCGCGCAGCCGCTCAAGATCGGCGACGAGATGCCACGTCGTATTCTCTTCGAGATTGGCGTGCGGCGTGCTCCGACCCGACCCGCGCTGATCATAGAGGACGATGCGATAAGCGTTCGGATCGAAGAAGCGCCGATAATCGGGCGTCGTGCCGCCGCCCGGGCCGCCGTGCAGAAAGACGACCGGCTGGCCCGTAGGGTTACCGCTCTGCTCGTAGTACAGCGTATGCACCGGCGAGACGGGCAACAGGCCTTCGTCGTAAGGTTCGATTGAGGGGTAGAGGTCTCTCATGTTTTTAATTAGCGGCCCGAATCATTTACGAGGCGCGCGCCACATCATACAGTGGTTAGAGGTTACTAGCTAGAGGTCAGAGATCAGATAAGTCTCAAGGCTAATGCCCGGCGCTGTTCTTGGACATGGGATTTGAGACTTGGGACTCCCTGTCATGCTCGCGCCACAGTCAGCACGGACACGGCCGTCGCGCCGGCTTCAGTTAATGCATGGGCGCAGGCCGAGACGGTCGCGCCGGTTGTGTACACATCATCAACGAGCAAAATTGTTTCGCCGGCGACAAGACGCGGGCGCGCCACCTCGAAAGCGGTGGCGACAGTCTCGCGCCGGGCGCGCGCATCCATGCCCGCCCGGTGTTGCGCGGTGTGAGTCGTGCGCACGAGACTACGCTCGTCGAGCGGCAAACCTGTCCGTCGGGCCACTGCTTGGGCCAACACCGCGGCCTGATTGAACCCGCGCTCGCGTTGGCGCTCCGGATGGAGCGGCACGGGGATGATGCGCGTCGCACCGGCGATGGGCGGGCGCTGTTGCGCGATAAATAGTAAATGTCCAAGCTGCGCGCCCACGTGCGGGGTGCGCTTGAGCGTGAGCACTGCCGCCCGCAGCGCGCCCTCATACACGCCGACTGCGCGCGCCGCCGTGAAGGCTTCTGCATCGCAACGCCGACAACGCACATCTGCGCGTTGCTCCGCCGGCAACTCCGCCAGCGCCAGCGCCCCGCACTTCCAACAGCACGTCTCCGCGCCCGTGAAGATGCGCGTCGCCCGCCAACACGGCGCGCACGCGGGCGCGTCCGCACGCCGTTCCACGTGCGCCGCCCCACACACCGCACACGCCTGCGGATAGACCAGCGCGAGCGTCGCATCATAGAGCACATCGAATTTGTGCGTCAGCCACATGAGGATGAACGGCTGTCAGTCGGTGAAATGAAGACCAATTGACAATTGACCATGAACAATCTTTATACACGAAAAGAGCCTCCGGTCTCGAATCATTCGAGACCGGAGGCTGGATAACACTGCGCGGTAGATATTTTATGACCTGTCGTTAGCGCTTATTCTTCATCTACGTTTAGCAGCCCGCGCTCTTGCAAATCCTGACACTTGAGACAATAGCGCGCCCACGGGACGGCTTCGAGCCGCTTCTCTTGTACCTGCTCGCCGCAGTTGACGCATTCGCCGTACTCGCCCGCTTCGATCCGGCGCAACGCTTCGTCGATCAGATCAAGCAAGCGGCGGTCGTTCGCCGACATCGAGATCAGCAACTCTTTGGTGTATGCGTTGGCGGCCATGTCCGCCGGGTCTTGCGTGGCTTCGAGGTCGCGCTCGCGGCTCGACATCTCGGCCTCTGTCACCTGCCGGAACAAGCCCTCGCGCCGCGCGAGTAAGCGGTCGCGATAGCTCTTCTGTTTTCTTTTGTCCATCTTCTCTCCTGCTCTCATAACCCTACTTGTTCTTGCACGTCAAACCGAACGGGGAGACTGCGGCGGACTTACTCAGTTCACTTCTGGTACGGCAACCCGCGCGTGATCGTGTACGCGCGATAAAGCTGTTCGACCAAGAGGACGCGGGCCATTTCATGCGTCAGCGTCAGCCGCGAGAGCGACCAGCGCACACCGGCGCGCGCTTTCAACTCCGGCGTAACGCCCAAGTGGCCGCCGACGACGAACGCCACCTCTTTCAAACCGTGCGTCTGCCAGCGCTCCAACTCCACCGCCAACTCCGGCGAACTCCATTGCCGTCCTTCAACGTCGAGCAGCACCAGCAAAGCATCGGGTCGCAACGCATCGGTGATCCGCCGGCTCTCTTCCGTCAACACCGCCCGTTCGTCCTTGTTTGCGCTCTCGCGCAACTCAATGACTTCACAACGGACGAAGCGCGTCAAGCGGCCGAGATAATCATCTACGAGCGCGCGCACATGCTCGTTCCGCGTCTTGCCGAGCCAGACGAGCCGCAGCCGCATCGCTTACACCTCCAACCCGTAGCGCGCGATCTTCTCGTACAAGTTCTTGCGGCTGATGCCGAGCGCGCGGGCCGCCGCGGATTTGTTGCCGCGCATACTCGCGAGCGTTTCGGCGATGTATTCGGCTTCCAACTCCGCGAGTGTCGGCCGGCGTGTCCGGCGCGCTTGCAACGCGGCCGCAACGCGCAAAGCCTCGGGCAAGTCCGCCGCTTCGATGGTCTCGCCCTCGCCAACGATCACGGCCCGTTCTAAGACGTGCGCCAGTTCGCGAACGTTGCCGGGCCATTCATAGCTTGTCAACAACTTGAGCGCGGCCGCGCTGAGTCGCCGCCCATGGCGGCCGTGCTTCGCCGCGCAGGTCTTCAAAAACTGCCGCGCCAGCGGCCCTAAATCCTCCGGCCGTTCCCTGAGTGGCGGCACGTGTATGCGCACGACGTTCAGTCGGTAGAACAGATCAGCGCGAAAGGACTTGCGCCGCACGGCCTCGTCCAAGTTGACGTTTGTCAGCGCGATGAGCCGCGCGTCCACGCGCACTGTCCGTCGCCCGCCGAGGCGCTCAAACTCGCGCCGCTCGATCACGCGCAACAACTTAGCCTGCGCGTCGGTCGTGAGATATGCGATCTCATCAAGCACGAGCGTGCCGCGATGCGCGGCTTCAAGGCGACCGGGCTTGGCCTGCGTCGCGCCGGTGAACGCGCCGCGCTCGTAGCCGAACAACTCGGCCTCCAGCAACTCACCGGGCAACGCCGCGCAGTCGATCTTGACGTAAGCCTCGGCCGCGCGCCGCGACTGCCGGTGAATGTAAAGCGCCAGCACATCTTTGCCCGCGCCGGACTCGCCCGTGACGAGCACGTTCGCGTCCGTCCCGGCGACGCGGCCCGCGAGCCGCACCGCCTCGCGCATCGCCGCCGATTGCGCGCTCAGTTCACTCACTACGCTTCTCTGTGCAAAGAACTGCTAACGTCGCTGCGCAACTCCGGCGGCAACTCGACGAGCGCCGCATCGCGCCACAGACGTTCGAGATCGTAAAAGCGCCGCGCCTTGTCATCGAAGACGTGAACGATGAAGTCGCCGTAATCCAAGAGCACCCACTCGGCCGTCTTGTAGCCTTCGATGCGCGCAGCGCGCGTGCCCGCCTTCTTCAGACGTTCCGCGACCTCATCGGCGATGGCCTGCACCTGTCGTTGATTCGTCCCGCTCGTGATTAAAAAATAATCGGTGAAGCCGCCGATGCCGCGCAGATCGAGCACCACGGGCGCAAGCGCCTTCTTATCGCTCGCGGCGTGGAGCGCCAACACGATTTCCGGCGTAAGGGTCTGCGCCGCGCTTGCATCCGGCGCGGACTGTTCGGGCTGTGCTGCTTGCTCCGCCTGCGCACGCAGCTTAGTCGTGGTGCGCTGGCTGCCCTTCTGCGTTGTCTCGTTCACTGTCATGCGAATCTCTGTAAACCCCGTACTTCCTGATGTACTCCGCGACTGCCGCCGGCACGGGCAAGCGTGCCCCGTCTTCAACTTCACTGGCGCGCGTCGCTTGCCTGATCGCGGTCGCTGATATGTCCGCGAACACCGCATCGGTGAAATAGATGTGGGCTTCGTCCGTCGCCGCCAGCGCGCCCGCTATTTCCGTCGTCATGCGCCCGCGCAGATCGACGATGCGCCGTCGTATCTCGTCCGTCACGTGCGCCGTCTGCAATTCGTAACCCGGTCGCGCCATCACCACGTGATCGGTTAACGTGAGCAAGCGCGCCCACTCGCGCCACGCCGTGATGTCCGCCCAAGAGTCCGCGCCCATCACGAAGAATAGCCGCGCCGTCTGGCCGAACTCTGTCCGCAAGCGCGCCAACGTCTCGACCGTGTACGGCCGGTGCGGCGCGTCCAACTCGACGGTCGAGATGCGCATACGCGGCTCGGCGGCGGTCGCCAGCGTGAGCATCGCGTAACGGTGTAACGGCGACGCAGGCCGGCGCGCGCCCGTGCGCTTGTGCGGCGCAACGTAAGCCGGGATGAAAAGAACTTCGGCAAACGCGAACGACTCCAGAAGCGCCCGCGCGACCGCGATGTGCCCGGCGTGCACCGGATCGAACGTCCCGCCATACAGACCTACGCGCCGCTGCTTCATGATGAGCGTGCCCGGCTCACCCGGTTTGACTTTGCCCGCACGTGTTAGCGACAGATGAGAGAAGATTCATCGGCCCGCCTCCGAAGTTCGGCGCAGCATGCGCTACACGCGCCCGCAACGTCAAGCGCTACGGCTCGCGGGCCATTTCGACTTCAACATTTCGCGCTAACTCGCCCGCCGTTAATTCCGCCAGTGCACGCGCCGTCGCCTGCACAAGCTCGCGCACGCCGCTGTTTGTCACGGCCGAGATCGCGTGGAACTCGTGCCCATCGCGCGCCGCTCGCTCACGTAGCCGCGCCAACCGCTCCGGTTCATCGAGCGCGTCCAGCTTCGTGCCGACGACGATCTGCGGCTGCTCCGCGAGCCGCCGATTATAAGCGCGCAACTCGCGATTGATCTTCTCGTAATCCGCAACCGGATCGCGCCCCGCGAGCGATGAGAGATCGACCAGGTGCAGCAACAGCTTCGTCCGCTCGACGTGCCGCAGAAAACGATCACCTAAGCCCGCGCCTTCGTGCGCGCCTTCGATCAAGCCGGGGATGTCGGCGATGACAAAGGTGTGAAAGTCACCCATGTCCACGACGCCGAGATGTGGCTCAAGCGTCGTGAACGGGTAGTCGGCGATCTTTGGTTTCGCGGCCGAGACGGTCGAGATCAAGGTTGACTTGCCCGCGTTCGGAAAGCCCACCAACCCGACATCGGCGATCAACTTCAACTCAAGCTGCAACTCGCGCTCTTCGCCCGCACTGCCTTCCTGGTGATAACGTGGCGCGCGGTTCGTCGACGTAGCGAAGTGCGAGTTACCGAAGCCGCCGCGCCCGCCCTTGGCCGCGAGCCAACGCTCACCGTTCGTCGTGAGATCAGCCAACTCGTCGCCCGTCTCTGCGTCAAAGACCTGTGTGCCGATGGGCACGCGTACCTCTGTATCTAAACCTTCGCGCCCCGATCTGTTCGACCCTTCGCCGTGCCGCCCGCGCTCGGCCGTGTGCTCCGGGTTGTAGCGCAAGTGCAGCAGCGTGTTGAGCGAATCGTCCGCGACGAGCCACACGTCGCCGCCGCGCCCGCCCTCGCCGCCCGACGGCCCGCCGCGCGGGACAAATTTTTCACGGCGAAACGCGGTCACGCCGTTACCGCCGTGGCCACCCCGCACTCGTATCTTGACGCGATCAAGAAACACTTGTTGATTGCGGATTGCGGAATTCGGATTGCGGATTAAGAGACAGAGCTTTCTTTAATCCGCAATCCGAATTCTGCAATCAAAAATCGAAAGCGACGCCCGGCGCGTGTGCTTCAGTTGAGCAGAGACGCGGGCGTCGCGGTCATACTTCCGTCAGGCGTAAAGCCTCTTTGCTCATGCGGCAACGGCTGGCGCTGCCTCCGGTGTCTGCGGCACAGCCTCCGCGTAGACGCTGATGTACTTGCCTTGCCGGCCCTTGTCTTCAAACTTCACGATGCCGTCGATCAGGGCGAACAACGTATCATCTTTGCCGCGCCCAACGTTCTTGCCCGGCTTCCACTTCGTGCCGCGCTGCCGCGCGAGGATGTTCCCGCCCAACACGCGCTCGCCGCCGAACTTCTTCAACCCCAGCCGCTGCGAATTTGAATCGCGCCCGTTGCGCGAAGAACCGACGCCCTTCTTGTGTGCCATGATGAAACCTCAACAATTGAATCATTGACTCATTGTTTTATTGAATCAATGAACAAATGAATCAATGATCAAATTATCCTATCGAATCGATCTTCACCGTCGTGTAATCCTGCCGGTGGCCCTGTTTGCGTTTGTACTGTTTGCGGCGCTTCTTTTTGAAGACGATGATCTTGTCGCCGCGCCCGTGCTCGACGACCGTGCCCGCGACGCGCGCGCCCGTGAGCGCCTCCGCCCCTGCGCGTGTGCCGCCCTCGCCGCCGCCGACCGTCAGTACTTCAAACTCCACGCTCTCGCCCGCCTCTTTAGCGAGCGTAGGGACGCGCACCGTCGCGCCCTCTTCGACGCGAAACTGCTTGCCGCCCGTGCGTATGATTGCGTAAGCCATGCTCCCTCTCCTCAGACGCGAAAATCCCATGCGGGAAAGTCGTAAATTATAAAGGCTTGCGGCGCGCAGCGTCAAACGCGCGAAGCCCCTGTTTTTGCACCGCTTTAGAGCGGCGCTGCCGCACGTTCAATTGGCGGCCGTGGCCCGCGAATTAGCCTTGCCGTTGCGGGCGAAAAAGCGCTCCATAAACTTGGTCGTGTAGGTGCCGGCTTGAAACTCCGGGTCGTCCATGATCTGCAAGTGGAGCGGCACAGTTGTCTTGATGCCTTCGACGACCATTGCTTCGAGCGCGCGACGCATACGCGCAATCGCCAGCTCACGTGTGCGCGCGTGCACAATGAGCTTCGCGATCATCGAGTCGTAATACGGCGGCACGAAATAACCCGGATAGGCGGCCGTGTCCACGCGCACGCCGGGGCCGCCCGGCAGGTTGTAGGCCGTAATGAGGCCGGGCGACGGCACGCCGGTCATCGAGTCTTCGGCATTGATGCGACACTCAATGGCGTGCCCGGCGAAGATCACGTCCTTCTGTTCGTAAGCCAACTCTTCGCCCTCGGCGACGCGAATCTGATTGCGCACGATGTCCGCCAACGTAACCATCTCGGTGACGGGATGCTCGACCTGTATGCGCGTGTTCATCTCCATGAAGTAGAAGCGCCCATCCTCGTCAAGCAAGAACTCAACCGTGCCCGCGTTCGCATAGCCGACGCGCTTGCACGCTTCGACTGCGACCGCGCCCATCTGCGCGCGCAACTCCGGCGTCAGTGCCGGCGACAGCGCCTCTTCCAGCAACTTCTGATGACGACGTTGGATCGAGCAGTCGCGCTCGCCCAAGTGGACGCAGTGGCCGAACTCGTCCGCCATCACCTGAATCTCTATGTGGCGCGGGCGTTCGACGTAACGCTCGATGTAGATGTCACCGTTCTTAAAGGCCGCCAGCGCTTCGCTCGAAGCGGTCTCAAGCGCGGGGCCAAGTTCGGCTTCGGTGCGCACAATGCGCATGCCGCGCCCGCCGCCGCCCGCCGCCGCCTTGACGATGACGGGAAAGCCAATCTCATGCGCAAGGCGCAGCGCTTCCGCTTCAGACTCCAGCGGCTCGCGGCTGCCCGGCAGGATGGGCACGCCCGCTGCTTGCATCGCGCGTCGCGCTTCGACCTTGTCGCCCATCAGTTTGATCACGGACGAGCGCGGGCCGATGAACTTGATGTTGCACGCCTCGGCGATCTCGGCGAACTGCGGCGACTCGGCCAAAAAGCCGTAGCCCGGATGGATCGCATCCACGTTCGTGAGTTCCGCCGCGCTGATGACGGCCGGGATGTTCAAATAACTCTGGGCTGAGGGCGCAGGCCCGATGCAGATCGATTCGTCGGCGAAGCGCACGTGCAGCGAGTCTTTGTCCGCCTGACTGTGCACGGTCACGGTGCGGATGCCCATCTCCTTGCATGCCCAGATGATGCGACACGCGATCTCACCGCGATTCGCGATCAGGATTTTTCTGAATTTGCGCGGGGCAATAGGCATAAAGACAGTAACAAGTGACAAGTGACGAGTGACGAGTAAGAAGTTTTTAACTTGTCACTCGTCACTCGTCACTTGTCACTGCTTTCTAATACCAAACAGTGCTTGGCCGAATTCGACGGGCTGGCCGTTTTCGACATAGACCTCTACGACCGTGCCGCTCGTCTCCGCCAGAATCTCGTTCATCAGTTTCATCGCCTCGATGATGCAGACGACTGAGTCGGGGCCGACGCTGCTGCCGACTTGCACGAACGGCTCGGCCGTGGGCGACGCCGAGCGATAGAACGTGCCGACGATGGGCGACGTGATCTTGTGCAACTCCGCGCCCGCGCTCGGCTGTATGGGCGCGGCTTCGCCAGACGGCGTGTGCGTCCCCTCGTTAGACTCGACCGGGGTGGTCGTTGCCGGCGTTGTGCCTGGGGTGATGGTTGGCGGCACGAACGGCTGCATTCCCGCGTGCGCCTGCGAGACCGGTGCGGCCAGCAACTGCTTGCTGATGCGCAGGCGGAAGCCTTCGCGCTCGATCTCAAATTCGGTAAAGCCCTGCTCGTTGATCAACTCGGATAACTCGCGCAGTTCGTCCAGATTCAACTCGCGCTCCGGCGGCCGCCCTTGCGCTGTCGGCGTCTCACGCTCGCCGCCCCCGCCGCCGCTCGTGCTGCGCTGATGCCGGCGCCGCGCATGCCGCCGGCCCTGCTGTGCGCCGGCCCGCTCATCGCCACTCGCAGTGTTGGCGGGCGTGGGGCTTTCACCGCGCGGTTCGGCCGCACGCGCTTCGGGTTCGCGCGCCGGTGCGCTGGCAGCGCCCGTCGGCTCCGGTCTGTCTTGACTGCTCATCTGTTCTCGCGCCTCCGCACGGATAAGTTTATAGACTCGCATCGGGGCACCAAGCACAAAGAGAAGACCCCCAGCCCGTTGCTTGCCGGTCGTCGCGGCGGGGACTGGGAGCCAGACGTGAACGCAAGCCAGCGCGCACACCCTCTGACGACGGCGCGCCGGCCCACACGGGTGTAACTACTCGGACTCTTGCTCGGCGGCGGTTGATTCTGTCTTCTTCGCGCGCCGCCCGCCGCGCCCAACCTTATCGGCATCCTTCGGCGTGTCGGTCTTACCGCGCCCACGCGCCGCAGTAGTCTCTTCCTTCTCGAACGTGCGGTCGGCTTTGCGCCCGCCGCGCCGGCCCGATTCGGCCTCGCCCGATTTAGACGCGCGCGCACTCTTCTTCTTGCCCGCGGACTTGGCGTGCTTGCTTTGCGCAGCCGCCTCACGCTCGCGCGGGTTATCAACCAACTCGATGATGGCCAACTCGGCGTTGTCGCCGTCGCGGCGACCAAGTTTAATGATGCGCGTGTAGCCGCCCGGTCGATCCTTGTAACGTTCGCCCAATTCATCGAACAGACGTTTGACCGCCGCGACGCCCGCCGTGCGCGGCGCGCGCGCTTGCCCGCGCTTGCCGGCGGAAACGGACTGCCCACGATTGCCCGCGTGGAAGAAGGTGGCAGCTTGCCGGCGCAGGTGTACGGTCTGCGCACCGGTGTCTTCGCCCGTCAAATTCTGCGCGCGGCGCGAGAGCGTAATCACGCGCTCAATGAACGGGCGCAGTTCCTTCGCCTTCGGCAAGGTCGTGACGATCTGTTCATTGCGCGCGTTGATCAGCGAGGTCGCCAAATTGCGCAACAACGAAAGCCTGTGCTCCGTCGTGCGGCCAAGTTTACGATGTGCTCTAAGATGTCGCATGACAGTTTATTAAATGATGAATGCGGAATGATGAATGATGAATGTAAACCGGTTCTAATGATTCATCATTCTGCGTTCATCGTTCATCCTTTCCCTTACTCTTCGTCGTCGATGTCCGCGTAGTCGCTCAAGTCACCGGCGTCGCTGCCGCCCGTGCCCGGAATCGGGTTGCCCTGTTCGTCGAACTCCATCCCGAAATCCAAGCCCATGCCGTGCAGCAGGTCTTTGATCTCGTTCAAGGACTTCTTGCCAAAGTTCTTCGTCGCCAGCATCTCGCGCTCGCTGCGTTGGACGAGATCGCGGATGGTGCGAATGTTGGCGTTCTTCAGGCAGTTGTACGAGCGCACCGACAACTCAAGCTCATCGACCGAACGATCAAGCAGATCGTTACGCGGCAAGGGCGGGCGCTCGATACCCGTGTAGACGGCCTCGTCCGTGTCCTCCTCGAAGTTGATGAAGATCGTCATGTGATCTTTGATCAACTTCGCGGCGAGGCCAATAGCATCGTCCGGCTTGACCGAGCCATCCGTCCAGACCTCGATGGTCAACTTGTCGAACTCTGTGTTCTGCCCGAGGCGCGCCGCCTCGACCGTGTAGTTGACCTTCTTGACCGGCGTGTGCACCGAATCAATCGGGATATAGCCAAGCGATAGGTCTTCGTCGAAATTGCGATCTGCCGGCGTGTAGCCGCGCCCGCGCTTCAGACGCATCTCGACGTTCAACGAGCCGCCCTCGCTGACGGTGGCGAGATAGACGTTCGGGTCGAGAATCTCCACGTCACCGTCGTGCTCGATGTCGCCGGAGAGAACTTCGCCCGCGCCGTTCTTTGTGATCGTCAGCGTTTTCGCTTCGTTGCCGTGCAGCTTGATCGGGATCTGCTTGAGATTGAGGATCACGTCGGTCGCGTCCTCGACCACGCCGCGAATCGACGAGAACTCGTGCTCGACGCCTTCGATCTTAACCGCCGTAATAGCCGCGCCTTCAATCGAAGAGAGTAGCGCGCGGCGCAAAGAGTTGCCGATGGTCGTGCCGAAGCCGCGCTCGAACGGCTGCGCCGAGAAGCGCCCGTAGCGCTCGGTCAGCGTGTCGTTCTCGACCGCCAAGCGGCGCGGCATCTGAAAGCCCGTCCAGAGTGTGTTTTGCTCCATGCTCATATTTTCAAACCTGTAGGTGTCCGAAGCAACCAGATAAATACACGACTGCGCTGCGGCGCGCACGGGCTGTCGCATCAATCCATGCGACAAGGCCGCTGCGCCACAGACGCAGTTAATGTTACTTGCTGTAAAGCTCGACGATCAGTTGCTCGTTGATCGAGCGATCAATGTCATCGCGCACCGGCAGTGTCGCCACGCGGGCGCTCATCTCGGCACCGTCCGCCGGCACAAGCCAAGACGGGCGACCACGCCCCGCGGCGGTCGACCAAGCGCCCTCGATGTGCGTGTTCTTGCGGCTCGCCTCTTTGATCGCGATCACGTCGCCCGCTTTCACGGAGAACGAAGGAATATCCACCTTGCGCCCGTTGACCGCGACGTGCCCGTGATTGACGAGTTGCCGCGCCTGCCGCCGCGACGTGGCAAAGCCCGCGCGATAGACGGTGTTATCAAGCCGGCGCTCCAACAAAGAGAGCAGGTTTTCGCCCGTGATGCCCTTCATCCGGTTGGCGCGGTCGAAGTAGTTGCGGAACTGACCTTCGAGGACGAAATAGATACGTTTGACTTTCTGCTTCTCGCGCAACTGCTGCCCGTAACCGACGAGCGCTTTGCCGCGCCGGGGCGAGTTGCCGTGTTGACCGGGCGGCTGCGTGCCGCGCTTCTCGATCGGGCACGACGGCTTATAACAGCGGTCGCCCTTCAAAAATAACTTGCCACCTTCGCGGCGGCACAGACGGCACACCGCTCCACGATACCTAGCCATTTCTGTTTTGTTGCCTCCTGTCTGAAAACTTCAGACGGAAAAGTTTACAGGTCGCGCCGAGCGGGCGCTGACCCTTCATCCTTTGATTTCGGATTGCGGAGTTCGGATTGCGGATTAAAAGAACAGTCGTTTGTCTAATCCGCAATCCGAATTCCGCAATCCACAATGGTTAAACTCTGCGCCGCTTCGGCGGGCGGCAGCCGTTGTGCGGGATGGGCGTCGTGTCGCGGATCGCGACGACGCGGATGCCGGCGTTGTTGATGGCGCGAATGGCGGACTCGCGTCCACCGCCCGGCCCCTTCACGCGCACTTCACACTGCTGCATCCCGGCATCCTTGGCCTTGTTCGCCGCCTCGTAGGCCGCCTGCTGCGCCGCGAACGGCGTGCCTTTACGCGAGCCACGAAAGCCGCGCGCGCCCGAAGACGACTGCGCGATCAGATTGCCCTCAAGATCGGTGATCGTGATCATCGTGTTATTAAACGACGCCGCGATAAAGACGATCCCGTTCGGGATGTTCTTCTTCTCTTTCTTACGAAAGACCTTCTTCTTGCCGCCTGCTGTTGCTTTTGCCATGTAACCTCAGAGGTCAGAGGTCAGAGGTCAAAGGTCAGTGAAATCAGTTTTGACTGACCTCTAACCTCTAACCTCTGACCTCTATTGCTTACTTCTTGCCCGGCGCTTTCTTCTTGGCGATGGTGGCGCGGCGCGGGCCCTTGCGCGTGCGCGCGTTGGTGTGCGTGCGCTGCCCACGGACGGGCAGGCCGCGCCGGTGGCGCAGGCCGCGATAGCAGCCGATGTCCATCAAACGCTTAATGTCCATCTGCGTGCGCTTGCGCAGGTCGCCCTCAACGTCGCCCTGACCCTCGATGACCGAGCGAATCCGCCCCAGTTGATCTTCATCAAGGTCGCGCACGTGCGTATCCGGGGCGACGCCCGCCGCTTTGAGGATCGTATTCGAGCGCGAGCGCCCGATGCCGTAAATGTACGTCAGACCGATCTCGACGCGCTTGTTCACCGGGAGATCGACGCCAACCACACGAGCCATGCTTAACTCTCCATTTCGGATTTCGGATTTCGGATTTCGGATTAAAGAAAGTCCTGTCTTTCAATCCGCATTCCGCAATCCGAACTCCCCAATCTATTTATCCCTGCCGCTGTTTGTGTTTCGGGTTTGTGCAGATCACGCGCACCACGCCTTTGCGGTGGATGATCTTGCAGTTGTCGCACATCTTCTTGACTGAAGCCCGTACCTTCATAACTCAATCCTGCTTTCCGCTGGAGTTCGTCGCCCGCACTGTTTACCGCGTACCCTAAGCCGGCCGCAGATCAATCTCAGAGCGATTATGCTTCTCCCTAGAGTCAGCACCGCTATAGACTTAAAATGGCCTATGTCGGCAAACTTCGGATATTAACACAGCCACGTCCCACGTGCCAAGTCACGGCGGCAGTTCAGGTTATAGATGCGCCGCAGCTTCCGCCGGTTGCGGCGCGACCGTCTCTTGCTCGACCCTTGTAAAGACTTCGGGGCCGTCCTCCGTGATGGCAATCGTGTGCTCGACGTGCACCGACGGTTGCCCGTCCACGGTCACGACCGTCCAGCCGTCCTTAAGCGTCTTCGTGTGATGCGTGCCCATGTTGAGCATCGGCTCGACGGCGAAGACGTAACCGGACTTGATCTTCGTGCCCTTGCCCGGCGTGCCGTAGTTCGGAATCTGCGGGTCTTCGTGCATGCGCCGCCCGATACCGTGCCCGACGTACTCGCGCACGATTGCGTAGCCGTGCGCTTCGGCGTGCGACTGCACGGCCCAACCGATGTCGCCCAGATGCCGGCCGGGCCAGCACTGCGTGATCGCGCGCTCCAGACACTCTTCGGCGACCCGAATCATGTTCAGCCAGTCGGGGCGCACCCAGCCGACGGGCACTGTGGTCGCCGTGTCGCCGACAAAACCGTTCAAGGTCGCGCCCACGTCAATCGAGATGATGTCGCCCTCTTGCAACTCGTAGCGCGACGGAAAGCCGTGCACGATCTGTTCGTTGACCGATGCGCAGATCGAATACGGGAAACCGTGATAGCCCTTGAAGGTCGGCAGTGCGCCCCCATCGCGGATCATCTGCTCGGCCGCCGCATCGAGTTCGAGTGTGGTGAGGCCGGGGCGCACCATGCGGCGCAGCGCCTCGCGCACCTGCCCCGCGAGCCGCCCGGCCGCTCGCATCTTCTCCAACTCTTTCCGCGACTTGCCGATGATCATGATTAGTGAACCGTAAATCGTAAATCGTAAATAGCTATCTGCAACTATTCAGGATTTACGATTCACTATTTACGAGCGTTTCGATCTCCGCGTAGATCGACTCAGGGGCGTGCGTGCCATCAACGCGGCGGAGACGTTCGGTGCGCTCGTAATAGTCGAGCAGCGGGCGCGTCTCCTGTTCGTAAGTCAACAAACGCACTCTGATCTTTTCGGCCGTATCATCGGCGCGCTGCATGAGTCTCGCTGCCGGGTGCAGGTCGCAGACCTCGTCCGCTTGCGGCGGCCTGAAATAGATGTTGTAAATCTCGCCGCAGACGGGACAGATACGCCGCCCCGTCGTGCGCCGCTCCAGGATGTCAAACGGCACGTCCACAAAGATCGCTTGAATCTTGTGTCCTTGCGCGGCGGCCAGTCGCTCCAACATCTCCGCCTGCATGGTCGTGCGCGGGAAGCCGTCGAGGATGTAGCCGTTGCGACAATCTTCGTGGCTCGTGCGCTCTTCAACCACGCGGACGACGAGGTCGTCCGGGATGAGATGGCCCGCGGCCTGCACGGCGTGGACTTCCGCCGCGAGCGGCGTGTCGGCTTGCGCCAGCGCGCGGAAGATGTCGCCGGTCGAAATCTGCGGCAGCCCCAGTCGCTCTTGCAGCAGCCGCGCCTGCGTGCCCTTGCCCGCGCCCGGCGCGCCCATCAAGACGACGATCTTAGACATAAAGAAGTGCTGAGTCCTGAGTGCTGAGTGCTGAGTGCTTACTGTCTTTACTCAGCACTCAGGACTTAGCACTCAGCACTTTCTTTTATGCTCTCCGTCCGCGCAGCCGGCTGCCGCCGCTGAGGAAGCCCTCGTAGTTGCGCATGACGAGTTGCGCCTCAACCTGTGCAACCGTGTCCATCGCCACGCCGACCAGAATCAGCAAGCTCGTGCCGCCAAAGTAGAACTGATAGCCCATGCCGGTCGGTACCCACGTCAACCCCGGCGTGCTGCTGAAGAACGCATCGATCGACGGCCCGATAAACGGCAAGCGCCCGACCTTGAAGCCGCTCAACATCAACTGTGGCAGGAACGCGACCAACGCCAGATAGAGCGCCCCGACGGTCGTGAGCCGCGTCAGGATCGTGTTCAGGTATTCGGCCGTGTTGCGGCCCGGTCGAATGCCGGGGATGAAGCCGCCGTTCTTGCGCAGATTGTCCGCCACCTCTTCGACGTTGAAGATGATCGTGATGTAGAAGAACGTAAAGATCACGATCAACGACAGGAAGACCAACTCGTAGTATGGGTCGCCGCCGTGAAACTGTTGGAAGAAGAGGTGCAGTTTGTAGCGCCACGAATCGGGCTGCGTCGCGTCGAAGCGGATGAACTGCACGATGGTCTGCGGGAACGCGAGCATCGACGACGCGAAGATGACCGGGATGACGCCCGCCATATTGATCTTCAGCGGCATGTTCGTCTGCATCCCACCAACCTGTTGCCGGCCGATGTGGCGCTTGGCATAACTGATCGGCACTTTGCGTCGGGCCGATTCGACGAAGACGACGAAAGCGATCAGCCCGACCAGTACGGCGATCATCGCTAGCACGCCGAGAATCTGGAACGTGTCGCCGCTCTGCAAACGCTGGAGCACCTGCGGCACGCCGCGCGTCGGCAACCCGATGACGATGCCCGCGAAGATCAAAAGCGAGATGCCGTTGCCGATGCCGCGCTCGGTGATCTGCTCGCCCAACCACATGACGAAGATCGTGCCGGTCATGAGCGTCAGGATGGTCGTGAACAAAAAGCCCCACGTGTTCGGCCCGACGCCCTGCGATTGTAGCCAGCGCGCGACGATGGAAGTCTGGAAGCCGGCGAGTAAGACCGTTAGATAGCGCGTGTACTGGTTAATCTTCTGCCGCCCGGCTTCGCCCTCTTCCTGCAAACGCTTGAGTTGCGAGAAGACGGTCGTCATCAGTTGCAAGATGATCGAGGCGGTGATGTAGGGCGTGACGCCGAGCGCGAAGACCGAGATGGTCTGGAAGTTGCCGCCCGAAAACAGGTCGAGCACGCCGAGCAAGGTGTTGCCGACTTCGCCCCAGACCTGTATGAGCCGTTCCTTGTTGATACCCGGCGCGGTGATGTGCGCGCCGAGACGATAGACGGCCAGCAACCCAAGCGTAAAGAAGATACGCTTGCGCAGGTCTGGCACCTGAAACATATTGCGAACGGCGGCGAAAAACTTTTCCATAATCGGCCTCAGCTACAGTGACAAGTGACAAGTGACAAGTGACGAGTAAGGATAATCCTTCACCCGTCGCTTGTCACTCGCCGCTTGCCGCCAAAACTTGTCACTTGTTACTCGCCACTCGCCACTGCTTTAGTAATCAGCGTGGCTGTGCCGCCCGCCTGCTCGATCTTAGCGCGGGCGCTCTTAGTGAACCGGTGCGCCGAGATGCGCAAAGCCTTTGTGACCTCGCCCGTGCCGAGCACGACCACGTCGCGCTTGCCCTTGGCGATCACGCCGCGCTCGTGCATCACGTCGGGCGACACTTCCTCGTTGGCCTCGAAGCTGCGCTCCAAGGTCTCAAGGCTCACTTCAGTCCACTGCTTCTTGAAGATGTTCGTGAAGCCGCGTTTCGGCAAGCGCCGCTGCAAGGGCATCTGCCCGCCCTCGAAGCCAATCTTCGCCGAATAGCCGGAGCGCGATTTCTGCCCCTTGTTACCGCGCCCTGCCGTCTTACCGAGACCCGAACCGGGGCCGCGCCCCACGCGCTTCTTCTTATGCGTCGAGCCAGCCGGCGCGTGCAAGTTGTTCAAACCGATAGCCATGATGTCACCTACTCAATGATGCGCAACAGGTGCGGCACTTTGGCGACGACGCCGCGCATCGCGGGCGTATCGGGCCGCTCGACGACCTGATTGAGCTTCGTCAAACCGACGCTCCGTACAACCTGTTTTTGTGTCTTCGGGAACGCGATGAAGCTGCGGTAATACTGGATGCGAATCTTCCCGCCGCCTGCCTGCGCGTTGTGCTGTTCTGCCATAGAAACCTCGGAATAAGTCCCAAGTCTCAAGTTCCAAGTCCCAAGCCCAGCTTTAGACATTGGCCTTGGACTTGGGACTTGAGACTTATAATTCTTCGACCTGCTTGCCGCGCAGACGCGCCACTTCCATCGGGTCTTTCATGTTCAGTAGCCCATCGAAGGTTGCGCGCACGACGTTGTGCGGGTTGGTCGAGCCGAGCACCTTGGTGCGCACGTCGTGAACGCCCGCCGCCTGCATGATGGCACGCACCGCGCCGCCCGCGATGACGCCTGTGCCGGCCGATGCCGGCTTCATCAACACGCGTCCCGCGCCGTAGCGGCCGATGAACTCGTGCGGCAAGGTGTTTTCGATGAGCGGCACGCGGATCAGATTCTTCTTCGCCGCCTCGATGCCCTTCTTGATCGCGAGCGGCACTTCGCGCGCCTTGCCGGAGCCAAAGCCGACGTGCCCCGCGCCGTCGCCGACGATGACGAGCGCCGCGAAGCTCAAGTTCTTACCGCCCTTGACCACTTTGGTCACGCGATTGATCGAGATCACTTGATCCTGTAGATCAAGCCCCGACGCAGTAATACGATGTTTCGGTTGTCGCATCTCTTATTCCTGACTGCTGCCCGCGGCCGCTTGCGCTACCGCCTCTTCCCGGTTCAAACCCGCCGCGCGCGCCGCATCCGCCAGCGCTTTGACGCGCCCGTGGTAGCGATAGCCGCCGCGATCAAACACGACGCTCTCGACGCCCTTACTGATCGCGCGCTCGGCAATCGCTCGGCCGACGCGCGCGGCCGCTTCGACGTTGCCGCCCGTTGCGCCGCGCAAGTCCTTCTCGGTCGTCGAAGCCGACGCAATCGTGCGTCCGTGCTCGTCGTCAATAATCTGCGCGTAAATGTGATTCAAGCTGCGGTAGATGGCGAGGCGCGGGCGCGCGCCCGACCCCGACACCTTACGGCGAATCCGCCCGTGCACCGCCCGCCGAATGTCTGCTCTATCCTTCTGTGCCATCTCAAAACCTCAGTGACGAGTGACGAGTGACGAGTGACGAGTAAGAAGTTTTCATCTTGTCACTCGTCACTTGTAACTTGTCACTGCTCTATTTGCCCGTCTTGCCCGGCCGCAGCTTGAGCGGCACGTTGGCGTAGCGCACGCCCTTGCCTTTGTAGGGGTCGGGCTTGCGCAAGTTGTGCATCTCGGCGGCGGTCTGACCGAGTTTCTGTTTGTCGATACCGGAGAGCGTCAGCGTCAACTGATACTGCGGGATCGAAGACTTCGTCGGCACGCGCTCGCCTTTGGCGTCGATGCCTTCAGGCAGCGGAAACTCAATCGGGTGCGAGTAGCCGAGCGAGAAGACGATGCGCTTCGCCTGCACGTCCGCTTTGTAGCCGACGCCGACAATGTCCATCTGCCGCGAGAAGCCTTCGGTCACGCCCACAATCGCGTTGTTCGCCAGCGCGCGCGCAAGCCCGTGCGCCGCCGCTAACTCATCCGACGTGCGCTCCGCCTGCAACTGATCGCCTTCGAGCTTGAACGAGATGCCTTCCGGCACAGGCGTCCGAAGCGTGCCCTTCGGCCCCTTCACCTCAAGCTCCTGGTCGCCGACCGTCACGGTCACGCCCTGCGGCACGGTGATGACTTTCTTACCAATACGAGACATAACAAACCCCTCGATTGATCCATTGATTCATTTGTTCATTGAATCAATGAGCCAATGACTCAATGGATCAATAAATCTCGGCCAGCACTTCGCCGCCGACGTTTTCGCGGCGCGCGCGTTTGCCGCTCATCAGGCCGCGCGAAGTCGAGACGATGTTGACGCCGTAGCCGCCGAGGACTTTCGGAATCCCGTCCGACCCGACGTAGACGCGCCGCCCGGGCCGCGAGACGCGCGCCAAGTGCGAAATCGACGACGTGCCGCGCGTGTCGTAGCGCAGGAAGATGCGCAAGGTGCGGCGCACGCCTTCGCCCTTGACGACGAAGTTGTTGATGTAGCCCTCTTCCTTCAGGATGCGGGCGATCTCCAGTTTCAATTTGGACGCCGGGATGTCCACCCGCGAGTGCTTCGCGGTAATCGCGTTCCGCATCCGCGTCAGCATGTCGGCAATAGGATCAGTCATTACGAAAACTCCACAAACAGATGCTAGATGCTGGATATCAGATGTCAGTTAGAAGTCAACTGCTGACATCTAACATCTGGCATCTGACATCTGCTTTGTTACCAACTCGATTTCACGACGCCGGGGATTTGCCCTTGCAGCGCCAACTCGCGGAAGCAGATGCGGCACAGTTTGAACTTGCGCAGGACGCCGCGCGGGCGACCGCATCGCAGACAGCGCGTGTAGGCGCGCGCCGAGAACTTCGATTTCCGCTTCGACTTCGCGATTAAAGATGTCTTGGCCATAGAACCTCAAAAGCTAGATATTAGATATCAGATGCTAGATGCTGGATTTTACTAACCTCTGACATCTAGCATCTGGCATCTGCTTTACTGTTGCCTGAACGGCATGCCCAATGCTTTGAGCAACGCGCGCGCCTGCTCGTCGTTGCGCGCGGTCGTGACGATAGAGATGTTCATGCCGCGTGTTTTGTCCACCTTGTTGAAATCGATTTCGGGGAAGATCAGTTGCTCGCGCACGCCGAGCGTGTAGTTGCCGCGCCCGTCGAACGACTTCGGGCTGACGCCGCGAAAGTCGCGCACGCGCGGCAAGGCCACCGACACGAGGCGGTCGAGGAACTCGTACATGCGGTCGCCCCGGAGCGTGACCATCGAGCCGATGGGCATGCCGGCGCGCAGCTTGAACGTCGCAATCGACTTCTTCGCTTTCGTCACGACCGGCTTCTGCCCCGCGATGGTGGTCAACTCGGCGGCGGCCGTGTCCACGATCTTGGAGTTGGCGATGGCTTCACCCAGCCCCATGTTGAGGACGATCTTCTCCAGCTTCGGCACGGCCATCGGGTTCTTAATATCGAACTCCTTGGCCAAGGCCGGCGCGATGTCGCGCTGATAACGTTCTTTCAATCTCGCTGCCATTGCTCTTTAACCTTTCGTCTGGGTCTCGCTGCCAAAGCAGCGTTTCCAGACGCAAAAACCTGCTTAGACGTTTTTACTTCTCCAATGACTGCCCGCTCTTCGCTGCGACGCGCCGCTTCGTGTCGCCATCGACTTCGTAGCGCACGCGCGTCGGCGCGCCCGTCTGCGGGTCGATCAATTGCACGTTCGAGATGTCGATGAACGCTTCGCGGTCGATGATGCCGCCGCCGCGATTCGCGCCGGGGTTCGCCTTCTGATGCTTCTTCGCCATCGCGACGCCTTCGACTTTGACCTTACCGCGTTGCGGCTCGACTTCAAGCACGCGCCCGCGCTTGCCGTTGTCCCGGCCCGCGATGACGACCACCTGATCGCCTTTTCTGATTTTGACGCGCTTCACACCCTGCTGTGCCATAACTGTTAAATCACCTCCGGCGCGAGCGAAACGATCTTCATAAAGTTGCGGTCGCGCAGCTCGCGGGCGACGGGGCCGAAGACGCGTGTACCGATGGGCGTGTCGTCCGGTTTAATCAACACGCATGCGTTCTGGTCGAAGCGGATGTACGTGCCGTCCTTGCGCCGCACCTCTTTGCGCGTGCGCACGATGACGGCGTTATGCACCGTGCCCTTCTTTACCGCTCCATCCGGCGCAGCCTCTTTGACCGTCACCTTGATGCGGTCGCCCAAGCCCGCCTTGCGCCCGGTCGAGCCGCCGATGCCCATGATCATCTCGACCCGGCGCGCGCCCGAATTGTCCGCCACGTCCAAGGACGTTTGCATCTGAATCGCCATTGCTCACTCCTGAATTGATCCATTGATTCATTTACTCATTGAATCAATGAACAAATGATTTAATGAATCAATTACTTCTCCGCCTTCTGCAAGACTTCGACGACGCGCCAGCGTTTGCGCGCGGACAAGGGCCGCGTCTCGACGATGCGCACCTTGTCGCCGATGGTGGCGTCCGTCTCATTGTGCGCCATGAACTTCGAGGTGCGGCGCACGTAGCGGCGATACTTCGGGTGCTTGATCAAACGATCCACGCGCACCACCACCGTCTTCTGCATCTTGTCCGACGCCACGACGCCGACCTTCTCCATGCGCCGACCCGTGCGCTTCGCTTCCGCGCCTGTTGCGTCACCGGCCTGCGCGTCCACGCCCGCCGGCAGTTGCGCTGACTCTTGGCCGCCCACCGTCGTCTGCTCTTGTGTCTCTTCAGCCATTGCTTAAACCTATCTCGCGGCCCTCTATTGACCGCCTGATTAAATCTCGAAACCTTACTGCGCCGCCTGCTGCTGGCGCTGGCGCATCAGCGTCTGGATGCGCGCCAACGAACGCTTCTCGCGCCGCAGGGTCTTGACCGCGTCAACCTCGCCCAACGCGAGCTTGAAGTTCAAACGGAACAGAGACTCTTTGATGCGCGCAGCTTCGCTGTGCAGTTCGTCGTCCGACAACTCGTGCAATTTATCTAACTCTTCGCGTCTCTTCATTGCTTTAGACTGCGCCCCCTTCTTGATCGGCGCGGGTCACGAACTTGGTCTTGATCGGCAGCTTCTGCGCGGCCAAACGCATGGCCTCGCGCGCCGTCGCTTCGTCCACACCTTCGATCTCGTAGAGCACACGACCGGGTTTGACGACGGCCACCCAGTATTCGGGTGCGCCCTTGCCTTTGCCCATACGCGTCTCGGCCGGCTTCTTCGTGATCGGCTTATCGGGAAACATACGAATCCAGATTTTGCCGCCGCGCTTGATGTGCCGCGTCATCGCGATACGCGCCGCTTCTATTTGCCGGTCGGTGATCCAAGCTGGCTCTAAGGTCTTCAGTCCGTACTCGCCGAAGCTAATGCGGTCACCGCGCGAGGCGACGCCAGTCATACGCCCCTTCATCTGCTTCCGGTGCTTGACCTTTTTCGGCATCAACATGATGAATGCACCTCTGTCCCGATCTCAAATTCGAGATTACAAATATCAAATCAATTATGAACGGTCGCCGCCACGCGGGCGGCGGTCGCCGCGATCAGGGCGGCCTTCGCCGTCACGGTCACGACGCGGAGCGCGTGGCCGGCGCTCGCGCCCATCGGCGCGCACATCGTTGATCGGGTCGCTCGTTGTGCCGCGCGCCATCGCCGCTTTCGCATCGAGAATTTCGCCGCGATAGATCCAACACTTGACGCCGATGACACCAAATGTCGTGCTTGCCTCAGCGAAACCGTAGTCAATGTCCGCGCGCAAAGTGTGGAGCGGCAGCCGCCCTTGCAAGTACCACTCGCTGCGGGCGATCTCAGCGCCGTTCAGACGGCCCGAAACTTTGACCTTGATGCCCTGCCCGCCAAAGCGCAACGTCTCCTCGACGGTCTTGCGCATGGCGCGGCGGAAGGCGATGCGCTTCTCAAGCTGCGCCGCGATCTTCTCGGCCTGCAACTGCGCGTTTAGCTCCGGCTTCTGAATCTCTTGAATTGAGACGAGCACTTCGCGGCCTGTGCGCGCGGCGATGTCCGACTTAAGCTTGTCGATCTCCGCCCCTTTGCGCCCGATGATGATGCCTGGGCGCGAGGTGTAGATGACGATCTTCAGGCGGTTGGCGGCGCGCTCCACGTCCACGTGCGAGACGCCCGCGCCGGCAAAGCGTGCTTTCAGTTGCTTCTTGAGCTTCAGGTCTTCGTGCAGGAAGTCGCCGTACTGTTTCGTCTTCGCGAACCAGTGCGAGTGCCAGTCCTTGTTGTAACCCAGCCGGAAGCCGTAGGGATGAACTTTCTGACCCACTCTCTTTACTCCGTTCCGCTATCTATTCTTCGGACGTTTCGGTCGTCGCTGCCGGAGCAGCCTTCTTGCTCGCGCGTTTCTTCGTCGGCGTCTCGGTCGCAGCCGCCGCACGTTTCGTCGTGCGCTTCGCCGCGCCGCCGGTCGCGGGCTTGCCCGCTTTTGACGTGGCGGCCGCGCGCCCCTTCGTCGCCTTGCCATTCCCTTGCGCGGCGCGCTCATCGTTCGAGAGCAGCACGGTCACGTGGCAGAAGTGGCGGCGCTCACGATAAGCACGACCCTGCGGCGCGGGGCGGAAACGACGACGGTTCTTCGTCGGCCCCATGTCCACGAAGCACGCCTTGACCCACAAGTCATCGGGATCAATCGCGACGTTCGCCTTCTCGGCCTTCTCCGTCGCATTGGCCACGGCCGAGCGGACGCACTTCTCAATCCCGTCCGCCGCGCGCTTGTTCGTAAACTGCAACACGGCCAGCGCTTCGTTCACGTTCTTGCCGCGAATCAAGTCCACGACCAGTCGCGCCTTCTGCGCCGACCCGCGCAAATACTTTGCACTCGCTCTCGCTTCCATCTCAAACCTCAGTGCTGAGTGCTGAGTGCTGAGTGCTGAGTTGCAGAGATTGTTTACTCAGCACCCAGCACTCAGCACTCAGGACTTTATCTCGCTACCTTGCCGCCCTTCTCCGCCTTCGTGCCGGAGTGGCCCTTGAACGTGCGCGTCGGCGAAAACTCGCCGAGTTTGTGCCCGACCATGTTCTCGGTCACGTACACGGGCACGTGCCGCTTGCCGTTGTGGACGGCGAAGGTCAAGCCGACGAAATCCGGCGTGATCATCGAGCGCCGCGACCAAGTCTTGATCGCGGGCGGCCGATTGCCGCTCGTGCGGATGCGCTCTACTGTTTTTGTAAGGGAGCCGTCAACGAACGCCCCCTTCTTAACTGAACGTGCCATCGTAAACTCCGAATCAGATGCAACAGATGGTTAAGCAACTCGACTGTCATCGGCTTGCCACCGTTTATTTAACGCGCCTATCGCGCACGATCATCTTCTGCGTGCGCTTGTTATTGCGCGTCTTGTAGCCGCGCGTCGGTTGGCCCCAAGGCGTCACGGGATGCCGACCGCCGGAAGTTTTACCTTCGCCGCCGCCGTGCGGGTGATCGACCGGGTTCATCGCCACGCCGCGCACTTTCGGCCGGAGGCCATGCCAACGCGAGCGACCCGCTTTGCCATAGCTGACGTTCTCGTGCTCGACGTTCCCGACCTGCCCCACCGTCGCATAGCATACGACCGGCACACGCCGCACTTCGCCCGAAGGCATACGCACTTGCGCGTAGTCGCCCTCTTTGGCGACGAGTTGCGCAAACGAACCGGCTGAGCGCGCAAGCTGTCCGCCCTTGCCGGGGCGCAGTTCGATATTGTGAATCTGCGTGCCCAAAGGGATGTTGCGGATCGGCAGCGCATTGCCCGGCAGTATGTCTGCCTCAGGGCCGCTCATGATGGTCTTGCCGACCTCAATGCCAGCGGGCGCGATGATGTAACGCTTCTCGCCATCGAGATAAGTGACGAGCGCGATGTGCGCCGAGCGGTTCGGGTCGTACTCGATCTGCGTGATGCGGCCGGGCACGCCCGCCTTGTCGCGCTTGAAGTCGATGATGCGATAGAAACGCTTATGCCCGCCGCCGCGCCGGCGCACCGTGATGTGCCCGTTGTTATTGCGGCCCGAGATGCGCGTCTTCGGCTCAAGCAGCGCTCGCTCCGGCTCCGCGCCCTTCGTCAGCTCATCGCGCGTCAGATACGTTTGGTAACGGCGCGACGGCGATGTCGGTGTCAGTTTCTTGATGCCCATAACGTTAAGACAGTGACAAGTGACGAGTGACGAGTGACGAGTCAGGGACAAGTCTTGTCACTTGTCACTCGCCACTGGTCACTGCTGTTAAATGCTCTCGCCGTAGTCGAGCGGCTTCTGCCCGGCTTCCAGAGTGACGTAGGCTTTCTTCCACGACGGCTTGCGCCCTTCGTGGCGGCCGCGCCGCGCCATCTTGCCGAGATAGTTGAGCGTGCGCACCTGTTCGACCTTGACCTGAAAGATCGTCTCGACGGCCGATTTGATCTCCGGCTTGGTCGCGTGCTTGTCCACGCGGAAGGTGAGCAACTGCCGCCCGTCCTGCGTCTCTTCTTTCGCGATCAAAGCCTTCTCGGTGATGACCGGCGACTTGATGATGTCCCACACAGTTCGCATCTCGTTTACGCCGCCTCCTCTGTCGCTTCCGTCTCAGCCGCACCGTTCTCCGCGCCAGTGTCCTTCGCTTGCGCATCAAGCAGCGCGGTCAACTCGTCCACGGCCGCGCGTGAGAGCACGAGCTTGTCGTGATAGAGCAGGTCATAGATGTTCAAGCCGCGACTGTTGACGATCTTCGTGCCCTTCAAGTTGCGCGACGACAGAATCAGGTTCGCGTTATCCAGCGAATCGACGATCAAGGTCTTGCCCGTCAAGCCAAGCTGACCGAGCGCCGTCACAAATTCCTTCGTCTTCGGCTGGTCGAGCGTGAACGCTTCAAGCACGACGATGTTGCCCTCGCGCAGACGCTCCGACAGTGCCGAACGGAGCGCGCCGCGCTTCATCTTCTTCGGCATGTTATGCGACCAGTCGCGCGCCTGCGGCCCGTGCACGTTGCCGCCGCCCTTCCAGAGCGGCGAGCGGATGCTGGCGATGCGCGCGCGCCCCGTGCCCTTCTGCTTCCACAGTTTGCGGCCTGAACCGGACACGTCGCCGCGCGTCTTCGTCCCGACCGTCCCCTGCCGCGCGCCGGCCTGATAGGCCTTCACCGCCGCATGGATCAACGCCTCATTCAACTCCGCACCGAAGACCGCGTCCGACAACTCCACGTCGCCGACCTCTTCGTTCTTCAGATTGCGCACCTTCACGGTAGGCATGTCGTTTACTCCGTAAACGAATTGAATCATTGATTCATTTGTTCATTGATTCAATGAAACAATGAGTCAATGATTCAATTCCTATTTCTTCTGTCTCTCCGCCTTGCGCACGACGACGACGCTGCCGTTTGCGCCGGGCACAGCCCCACGGATCATCAGCAGATTGTTCTCCACGTCCACGCGTGCCACGGTCAGATTCTTTGTGGTCACACGCTCGTCGCCCATGTGGCCGGAAGAGCGCGTGCCCTTGATGACGCGCGACGGGTAGGCGGACTGCCCGATTGAACCCGGCGCGCGCACGTTCATCGAACCATGCGATTCAGGCCCGCGATTGAAGTGGTGGCGCTTGACCGTCCCGGCAAAGCCCCGCCCCTTGCTGCGCCCGATCACGTCGATCCGGTCGCCGTCGGCGAACTGCGAGACGAGCACCTGATCGCCCACGATCAAATCGTTGTCGCCGTCCGTCACGCGAATCTCTTTCAAGATACGCGTCGGCGGCACGCCCGCGCCCGTCTTCTCGAAGTGCCCACGCATCGGCTTGTTGACGTTCTTCAACTTAACCGCGCGCTCTTCGACTAACCCTAGTTGCACAGCGTCGTAACCGTCCGCGCCCGCGGCCGTCTTCTTCTGCACCACGACGCATGGCCCCGCCTTGATGACCGTCACCGGCGTGACCGTGCCGTCCGCGTCGAACAACTGCGTCATGCCAACTTTGCGACCGATGATTCCGTTAACCATCATCTAACCTCAGTTACGAGTGACAAGTGGCGAGTGGCGAGTGGCAGCCAAAAGCTTGTCCCTCGTCACTTGTCACTTGTCACTGTCTTTCTACTGTCTGCCGAACGCCTTGATCTCCACGTCCACGCCGGCGGGCAGATCAAGTTTCATGAGCGCGTCCACGGTCTGCGGCGTCGGGTCGAGAATATCCATGAGCCGCTTGTGCGTGCGAATTTCAAACTGCTCGCGCGATTTCTTGTCCACGTGCGGTGAACGCAAAACCGTCCACTTGTTCTTCGACGTGGGTAGCGGGATCGGCCCCGCCACGCGCGCGCCCGTGCGCTTCGCCGTCTCGACGATCTCGGAGGTGGACTGATCCAACACGCGATGATCGTAAGCTTTGAGTCGGATTCTGATCTTCTCGTTCAGCATAATTAGCTTTCAGCTTTCAGCATTGTCAGCCTTGTGCCGGTCAGCGTCGCCCCCCGACCACTGACCGGCGGCTGATGCGTTCAACTACTCGACGACTTCGGAGATCGTGCCAGCCCCGACTGTGCGACCACCTTCTCTGATGGCGAAGCGTAAGCCCTTCTCCAACGCAATCGGCGTGATCAACTCCACTTCCATCGCCACGTTATCCCCAGGCATGACCATCTCCACACCCGTCGGCAATTGTGCGACGCCGGTCACATCAGTGGTGCGGAAGTAGAACTGCGGTCTGTAGCCCGTAAAAAACGGCGTGTGCCGCCCGCCCTCTTCCTTCGTCAAGAT
>JBJMGT010000026.1:0-175302 GCA_045807745.1 Pyrinomonadaceae bacterium | reverse complement strand
GAAGATCGTGCAGCGCATTAAGAGCATCACGGCGCGCGAAATCTTCCGCGCGTGTCCAGCAGTCAAGAAACAGTTATGGGGCGGGCAGTTCTGGACGGCCGGATATTTCATCAGCACGGTTGGACAGCACGGCAATGAAAGTGTGATTAAGAAGTACATCCAAAATCAAGGGGCAGAGGTGGAGTACGAACAACTACACAAGGAACAACTCAACCTCTTCTGATACCCCGCAGCTTGCTGCGGCGAATTTCATTATAACTCACGTGTAAACCCCCTTAAAGAAACCAAACTATGATTACAGGCGAACTCAAATCACAGGTTGATAATGTTTGGAATGCTTTCTGGACGGGCGGCATCGCCAATCCGCTGGAAGTGATCGAACAGATCACGTACCTGCTTTTCATCAAGCGGCTCGATGACTTGCACACGGCGGAAGAGAAGAAGGCGAACGTGCTGAAAAAAGAGATCGCCAATCCTATCTTTAGCGCCGAGCAGCAAAAGCTTCGCTGGTCGAGATTCAAAAATGAAGAAGCAAAGCAGATGTATGAGACGGTTGCGCTTGAAGTCTTTCCGTTCATACGGCAGTTTCGCGGCGATGATACGACGTATTCGGATTTTATGAAGGATGCGCGGCTTTCGATTCCGACACCGGCTCTGCTTTCTAAGGTGGTGGATTTGATTGACGAGATTCCGATGCACGACCGCGATACGAAAGGCGATGTTTACGAGTACATGCTCGGCAAGATTGCGACCGCCGGACAAAACGGACAGTTTCGCACGCCGCGCCACATCATCAAGCTGATGGTTGAGATGACCGCACCGAAGCCGACCGATATTGTTTGCGATCCGGCTTGCGGCACGGCGGGCTTTCTCGTCGCTATAAATGAATATCTGCATGACACGCACAGAGAGATTTTTGCCGACCCGAAGCTGACCGCTCATTTTTATAACAAGCTCTTTAATGGTTTCGATTTTGACAATACGATGCTCCGCATCGGCAGCATGAATATGATGCTGCACGGCGTTGATAATCCGAACATTCGTTATAAGGATTCGCTCGCCGAAGAGCACACGGGCGACGAGGAAGTTTATACGTTGATTCTGGCTAATCCGCCGTTTGCGGGTTCGCTTGATTATGAAAGCACAGCGAAGGATTTGCTGCGGGTGGTCAAGACGAAGAAGACCGAGTTGCTTTTTCTCGCGCTGTTTCTGCGTTTGTTGAAAACGGGTGGGCGGGCGGCGGTGATCGTGCCGGATGGCGTTCTGTTCGGGTCGAGCACGGCGCACAAGTCTCTGCGGAAGATGCTGGTTGAAGATCAGAAGCTCGACGCGATCATCTCGATGCCGTCGGGTGTGTTCAAGCCTTACGCGGGAGTCTCGACCGCGATACTGCTATTCACCAAGACCAATTCGGGCGGTACGGAGAACGTCTGGTTCTACGATATGAAGGCTGACGGGTTTTCGTTGGACGACAAGCGCACACCGCTCGATGCGAGCAAGCACGAGAACAACAACATCCCGGACATACTCGTGCGCTGGCGCAACCTTGCAGGCGAACAGGCGCGCACGCGCACCGACCAATCTTTCTTTGTGCCGAAGGCAGAGATTGCCGCCAACGATTATGATTTGAGCATCAACCGCTACAAGGAAGTGGTTTATGCGGAAGCGACTCACGCTTCGCCGCAGGATATTTTGCGCGAGTTGGGCGAACTCGAAAACGAGATTCAAGCGGATTTGAAAGCGTTAGAGGCAATGCTGAGGTGATCGGGCTTTTATAAGTTGCCACAGGCTTTAATAAATTGCCACTAGCTTCAGCTAGTGGGTTGAGAGGCTGGCAGACAAGCGGCTTTAGCCAAAAATAAAGAAAAAGAATTTTCCTTCTTGCTTTAGCTAAAGCTATTCGAATGATTTTTATTTTTGATTTTGGCTAAAGCCGCTTGTCTTTTGCCAATCTGATCCACTAGCTAAAGCTAGTGGCAATTCATGCAGAAAAATCTGAATGAGCTGATTATTATGAACGACCTCGAAAACGATTCAAGCGAAAGCATTGGAGGTGATGATTGCGTGAAATTTAATAATTTGCCTTCCACTTGGAAAACCGCTCGTCTTGGTGATGTTGCTGAATACATCAATGGATTTGCTTTCAAGCCTACCGATTGGGGCAATGACGGTTTGCCGATAATTAGAATCCAAAACTTAAATTCCACAAACGCAAGTTTTAATTATTATGACGGACAGATTGCGGATAAATTCAAAGTTCAAAATGGTGATTTGCTAATTTCCTGGTCTGCTTCTCTTGATGCTTTTTTATGGAATAGAGGCGAGGCAATTTTGAATCAACATATATTCAATGTTCGTGAAAATTCAAAAGTAATTACTCGTAAATATCTCTATTATGTTGTTCGTGACGCGATGACAGAGATACGTTCACAAATTCACGGCGCAACGATGCAACATATTACAAAACCAAAATTTGAAGCAATAAAAATCCCTTTGCCGCCATTACCCGAACAAAAGCAAATCGCGGAAGTTTTAGATAAAGCGGACGCTCTGCGGGAAAAGCGCCGACTCGCTTTGCAAAAACTCGATACGCTCCTGCAATCCGTTTTCCTTGAGATGTTCGGCGACCCAACAGCCAATCCAAAGGCTTGGGATGTTTTAGCGTTTGAAGAACTATTATCTATTCCTTTACGCAATGGTTTATCACCATCAACAGATGGAACGTCTTTTAGTCAAGTCTTGACATTATCAGCAATTACCAGAGGTGTCTTCGACTCAAAAGCAGTTAAAGACGCGTATTTTGCTGGTGACATCCCCCTCGACAAATATGTAAGTGTAAATAATTTCCTTATTTGCAGGGGTAATGGAAACTTGAATCTAGTTGGTCAAGGACAATTTCCTACAATCAATATGCCTAACACATTGTTTCCAGACACAATCATTGCTGCACAAATTGACAAGGACAAAATTGAACCTTTCTTTTTAAGTACTATATGGAACAGTCGTTTTGTTCGTAAACAGATTGAACAAGGGGCTAGAACGACGAATGGAACTTTTAAAATCAATCAAAAGGTAATCGAATCAACTAAGTTAGTAGTTCCGCCTTTATCAATTCAACAGAAATTCGCTTCGTTCGCCAATAAAGTTAGCAACATAAAAGAGAAATATAGTATCTCATCGAAAGACCTTGAAAACCTTTTCCAATCGCTTCAACAAAGGGCTTTCAAAGGCGAGCTTTTCAGCGATGAAGCTCTCACAGTAAAACCTCAAGAGGAAAAAGTATGGCAACAAACTTCTCTTTCTGAAAGATGAATTATCACTTTGCATGCTTGCTTTATGAATTGCCACTAGCTTTAGCTAGTGGATAAGATTGGCAAAGGACAAGCGGCTTTAGCCAATTATTGCAAAAGATTTGTCCTTCCAGCTTTAGCTCAATTTTGGCTAAAGCCACTCAAGATGAGGCTGATTCTTGCCCACTGGCTGAAGCTAGTGGCAATTCATAAACTTAAATTGAAAACATAGCTAACAACAATTTTGCTTTAGCTGACAATCCCTAAAACTTATGCCGCACGTCAAAGTTTGGATACATTTTGTTTGGTCAACTAAAAACCGTACTCCTCTGCTCATTACTGAAATCCGCCCGCAAGTTTTTCAGCATATCCGCGAGAACGCCAAAGCGAAGAATATTTTCGTTGATTTTATCAACGGTTATGTTGATCACGCGCACGCGCTGGTCTCTTTAGGCACAGACCAAACAATCAGCCAGATAATGCAATTGATAAAAGGCGAATCTTCTTTCTGGATCAACAAGAACAAATTATGTCGTGGAAAATTTGAATGGCAAGATGAGTATTTTGCTGTTTCTGTGAGCGAGTCAGTAGTTGGAAATGTCAGAAACTATATCAAGAACCAAGAAGAACATCACCGGCACAAAACATTTGAGGAGGAATATGAAGAGTTTATAATGAAAGCCGGGTTTCAAAAGTTTAGCTGAAGCTAAAAGGAATGATTGTTATGTAAGAATTTGGCTAAAGCCAATTGTCTTAATCTTAATCTTGCCCACTAGCTAAAGCTAGTGGCAATTCATAAAGCTAGTGGCAATTCATAAATCAGAATAATCTATAATCTATGGCAACAAACTTCAGTTTCTTGAAAGACGAGTGGGTGAGCGTTTATGTTGCCGCCGCCAAAGCCGAAAGCCTCGTCTATACCGATGCGCGCACCGCTTGTTTTCACGCCCGCCGCGCGCTGGAGCTTGCGGTTGATTGGATTTATGAATACGACAACGAACTGCGCCAGCCATACGATAGCAATCTAAGCTCGAAAATCTTCGCCGACGATTTCAAAAACAATCTGCCGCATAAAGTTTTCAGCAAGGTTGATTACATCCGCCGCATCGGCAACGAGGCCGTCCACAGCAACCGCCTCATCACCGAACGGGAAGCCCTGCAAACCGCGAAGGAGTTGTTTCATTTCCTCTACTGGCTGGCGCGCTGCTACACGAAAGGCGCGCCGACGCGGTTTGCCGATCTGCAATTTGACGAAAATATAGTCCCACAAAAACAGGTCTCGATCCCGGCGCAGACGTTCGCCCAACTCAAAAAGGTTTACGAAGAAACGGAAGCCCGCCGCAAAGAAGAAGCCGAACGCAAAGAGCGTCTGCTCGCCGCGCCGACCATTGACGAAGAACTCGACCGACTCAGAAAGCAGATCGTCGAAGCCAAGAAACGCAACGAACGATTTCCCGATGCACACGACTATTCCGAAGCCGACACGCGCAAGCACATCATTGACCTGATGCTCCGCGAAGCGGGTTGGACGCTGGGCAACGATGCCACTGTCGAAATCGAAGTAACGGGGATGCCGAACGCCGAAGGCATCGGCTACATCGATTATGTGCTTTGGGGCGACGACGGCTTGCCCCTCGCCGTCGTCGAAGCCAAACGCACGTCGAAGGGCGCTGAAGTAGGCAAGCAACAGGCAAAGGAATACGCGAACTGTCTAGAGGCGCAAACGAAACGCCGTCCCGTTATTTTCTACACCAACGGCTACGAGATTTTTCTCTGGGACGATGTGCAGTATCCGCCGCGCAACGTGCAGGGCTTTTACACCAAAGCTGAGCTTGAGTTGCTGATTCAACGCCGCACGACGCGCAAACCGCTCGCCGACGCTGACATCAACAAGTCAATCGTCGAACGTCACTATCAATGGCGCGCCATCCAGAAGATCGCCGAAAACTTCAGCGAGAAGAACCAGCGCAAAGCCCTGCTCGTCATGGCCACGGGCGCGGGCAAAACTCGCACCGTGATCGCGCTCTGCGATCTGCTCCAACGCGCGAACTGGGTCAAGCGCGTGCTCTTCCTCGCCGATAGAATCGCGCTCGTCAAACAAGCCGCCAACGCTTTCAAGGCTCATCTGCCCGACTCGAACCCAGTCAACCTCGTGACCGAACGCGAAGCGACCGGCAGCCGCGTCTATGTCTCCACCTATCCGACGATGATGAATCTCATCAATCACATGGAAGGCGACAAACGACGTTTCGGCGTCGGCTATTTCGATCTGATCGTCGTTGATGAAGCGCACCGTTCGATTTATCAAAAGTACAAAGCAATCTTTGAGTACTTCGACGCCTTCCTCGTCGGTCTGACCGCCACGCCCAAAGCGGAAGTTGATAAGAACACTTATCGCTTGTTCGACTTGCAAAACGGCGTGCCGACCGACGCCTACGAATTGGAAGAGGCTGTCAGAGACGGCTACCTTGTGCCGTCGGTCAACATCAGCGTCCCGACCAAATTTACCAGCGAAGGCATCAAATACGACGAGCTTTCCGAAGAGGAAAAAGATCAATGGGACGCCATCGAATGGAACGAAGAAGGCGATATTCCCGACCAGATCGACTCTACCGCTTTGAACGCATGGCTGTTTAATCAAGATACGATTGACAAAGTATTGCGGCATCTGATGGAAAACGGTTTGAAAGTCGAAGGCGGCGATAAGCTCGGCAAAACCATTATCTTTGCCAAGAATCATAAACACGCCGTCGAAATCGAAAAGCGTTTCGATGCGAATTATCTGCACTACAAAGGCGATTTTGCCCGCGTGATTGATAACTACGCGACCTATACGGAAAAACTGATTGACGATTTTTCCACGCCCGCGAAACTGCCGCAGATCGCCATCTCGGTTGATATGCTCGACACCGGCATTGATATCCCTGAGATCGTCAATCTCGTCTTTTTCAAAACCGTTCGCTCGAAGACGAAATTTTTGCAAATGATTGGCCGCGGCACACGGCTACGCCCCGACCTGTTCGGCCCCGGTCAGCACAAACAGCTTTTCTACATCTTCGATTACTGCCAAAACTTCGAGTATTTCAATCAAAACATTGTGGAAGTCGAGCCGCGCATGCAGGAATCGCTCGGCACAAGGCTCTTTCATAAGCGCGTCGAGTTGATCGACACCATCAGAAAGACGCCCGACAGAAATGCGGAACTCGAAAAACTCGATGAAGAAGTGACTGAACGGCTCCAATTGGAAGTCGAAGCTATCAATCCGCATAACTTTGTCGTGCGCCCGCACTTGCAGCAAGTCGAAAAATTCAACGACAAAAAGGCTTGGAAGAAAATTGACGCCGAAAGCTATTACGAGCTAACGCAAATCATCGCCCGCCTGCCAAACGAATTGCAGCCGGAAGAAGAGACGGCCAAATGGTTTGATTACTTAATTCTGAAAACGCAGCTTGCCGTGCTGCAAAACCACAAAAATTTTAACAAGCTGAAAGAGCAACTTATTGAAATCGCTCAGAGCTTAGAAGAAAAAGAATCCGTGCCGCTGGTCAAAGCGCAGATTGAACTGATTCAGGAAATTCAGAAGGACGACTTCTGGCCACACATTACGCTGCCGATGCTCGAACAGGTGCGCAAACGCCTGCGCGATCTAGTCCGGTTTATTGACAAAACTAAGCGACTCGATATTTACACGGATTTTGAGGATGAATTAGGCGAAGAGAAGGAAATCGATCTTTCAGGCACTGTTACGACAACTAATCTCGCTCGTTACAAGGCAAAGATGATGCATTTTCTGAAAGCCGAGGAGAACCATATCGCCTTAGAAAAACTAAAGCGCAATGTGCCGATCACTCCAGCGGACATTAGCGAGTTGGAAAGAATATTTTTCGAGTCCGGCGACTTCGGCACGAGAGAAGATTTTGAAAATGCTTATGGCAAACAAGAGAAGCTTGGCATCTTTATCAGGAGTTTAGTCGGGTTGGATAGGCAAGCAGCGAAACGCGCATTTAACGATTTCCTCAATGGTCAGCGATACAATTCAAACCAAATCGAGTTTGTCAACATGATCATTGACTATCTGACAAAGAACGGCATCATGGAAGCGGATTTGCTTTATCAACCACCATACACAAATTATAGCTCTAACGGATTAAGCGGTATATTCTCCGATAGTGAAGCAACAAAGATTGTAGATATATTGGAAGCCATCAAACAAAACGCAGCCGCATAGGACTGTGCCGTAATTTGTGCCGTTACTTAATCAGTATCTCGCCGTAGAATTTGGGTAGTGGTTCAGTTTGAATCTGGCAGCGCAATTGAGTTCATCAACGCTCGCCGGGCCGCACTGAATGCAATGCTGGTGGCAAGCTGCTTGGAGGACACGCAAGATGTCAACTGGCTATTACCCGTTCAAGCATCTGGTGTTTGAAGGCGGCGGCGTCAAAGGCGTCGCTTACGGTGGCGCGCTCGAAGTGCTCGAACAGGCGCAGATCATACCGCAGATTGAAAAGGTCGCGGGCACCTCAGCCGGTGCGATTACCGCCACCATGATCTGTCTCAATTACACCGCAGGTGAGTTCAACGACATCATGATGAAGCTGCCCTTCGAGAAGTTCGAGGATGGCAGTGATTTGGGCGGCCCCATCAGGCTCGTTGAGCATTACGGTTGGTTCAAAGGGGATTTCTTCCTGCACCTCATGGAGTCGTACATCGAACGGAAAACTAATGATGGGCGCGCGACGTTCCGGGATTTGCAAGCGAAGTACCCGGCCAAGCACTTCAAAGACCTGTACGTCTTCGGCACTAACTTGTCGCAGCAGGCCGTGCAGGAGTTCTCCTACGCGCAAACCCCCGATGTTGCAGTGGCCGACGCGGTGCGTATCTCCATGTCCATCCCTTTCTTCTTCGAGGCGCGCCATTACGCACAGGCCGGCGCGAACAACGTCTACTGTGACGGCGGCGTGCTGAACAACTATCCGCTCTCAACCTTCGACGAGCAATTTACGGCTGTTGACCCTGACTCCGGGCACATGATGCTGCACAGGACGCCGAACCCGACAACGCTCGGCTTCCATCTCGACAATTTAGACCAGCCGCCCCCGCACCCAATCGACGACGTGCGCAGGTTTGCCGGCGGCGTCTTTGACGCGCTGCTGGATATCCAGAGCATCTTGCTGAAAACCAACCCCGGCGACGAGCGGCGGACGGTCTTCATCAACGACCTCGGCGTCAAGACTACGGACTTCCAGCTTTCCGACCAGACGAAGTGGGACTTGATCGCGCAGGGTCGGCTGGCCACATCCGTCTACTTGAGCCAACCGCGCCAGCCGCTGCCGGAGGTTAAATGGCTGTTGCGCCGCGCCTAGCACACTCCCGGTACTCATAAGCTGGCGCGCCCGCACAGCCGCCAAGTTGTGAGTTGAGGGGCGGCGACCACACGCACAAATTCAAGCGCCCCTTTACTATTGACTTACATTGTCAGTGAGCATATCTTGCCTGCGCTAATTCATTAGCCTCACGCGCATAGGCAACAGGTGCTATGGGTCTCAGCTATGACCACTAACTCTCGTGGGAGGTTTCTCAATGGCAACAAAGAAAAAGACAACAAAGCGCACGGGTGGAGCGCAAGCGCCAACAGATCAGCGGGCGACGCGCTTTAAGGAGATCGGGCAAAGCAGCTCGCAGATCGTGAAAGACGCAGCGCTACTGCTCGATGACGAAATCGCCTCGGGCATAGTCGCCGCGAAGCAGATGCAGCAGCGCTTCCAGCGCGAGCGGCATGTTAACGCTGGTGACTTCAAGGACGCTTTGACGAAATTTCAGGGCGATGCACACGAGGTCATAAATCAACTCAATGGGCAGTTCCCGGAACTGAGTTCCAAGGACAACACAGACCTCGTGAAACGCTTTACCAACAATACCCACGCCCTGCTCGATCTGGTTGTCGAGTTGGTTAATACGGGCGCGGAGCTTGTCGATCAACTGGCCCAGTCGAAGCCGTTCAAGAAATAAGGTGTCGGATATGGCCCGTGCCGCCGCAAAGCTCCCCACCCGTCGCCGCAATAAGCGACCGGACGACACCGAGTTCTTCGTGCGGACATTAGCGCGTTACCGGAACCTCACAACCAAAGCGCTGCTGGCCCTCATCCCGGCGGAGGGCCCGCGCTACCTCTACGATCTCATCCCCACCTACCCGCGGCGGCTAGGTAAAGGCTTGCGGGCGGCACTGTGCTTTGCGACGTGCGACGCGCTGGGCGGCAGCCAGCAACAGGCGTTGAACTCTGCGGTCGCTATCGAGTTATTCCACAATGCCTTCCTCATCCACGACGACGTACAGGATGCGAGCGAGCGGCGGCGCGGCGGCCCGACCTTACACAGGGAGCACGGGGTCGGCATCGCGGTGAACGTGGGCAATGGCACCAACCTGCTGGCCCTTCAGCGCCTCATGGATAATCGCGAGACGCTGGGCCCGCAACTCAGTTGGCTGATCATGCAGGAGACCGAGCGGATGCTCCGGCACTCACTGGAGGGCCAAGCCATCGAACTCGGTTGGATTCGAGACAACGTGTGCACGCTCGGCGAGCGCGACTATCTGCACATGTGTCTCAAGAAGACCTCTTGGTATTCGTTCATCTACCCGTTGCGTGTGGGCGCGCTCGTCGCACGCGGCGCGGAGTTGGATGCAGAGCGCTTCAGTCGGCTTGGTTGGTATTTCGGCGCGGCTTTCCAGATTCAAGACGACATCTTGAACCTGACGGGGCAGTACGCAAAATACGGCAAGGAGATTCGCGGCGATCTCTGGGAGGGGAAGCGCACGCTGATGCTCGTGCACCTGCTGAACCACTGCACGCCGAAAGAGCGCCGCGAGCTTAAGCGTTTTCTCGCCCAATCGCGCGCCGACCGCGACAAGAGAGACATCGCCCGTCTGTACGGCCTCATGCGGCACTATGGCAGTATTGAATTCGCCCGCCGGGCGGCGCGGCAACTCGCCGGTGCGGCGCTGCTCGAAGCCCTGACGGCCTTCCGGCATGTGCCGGAGTCAGACTCGAAACGGTTTATCCTTGAAATGATTCTCTACGTTGTCGGCCGGGATAGATAAGCAGGCGCGCTGCATAAGGAAACAAAATCGATGAGAACTGTAATGGCGTGGCAGACTGGTTCGCGTTGGCGTGGCGTGCTGTGCTTGCTCGTGTTGTTGTTGAGCGGGCAGTCCAGCGCTGGCCGCGCCGAGGCGCAGCCGCAGAACAATTTCATCTATCACATCTTCGTGCGCTCGTGGGCCGACACGCCCACCGACAGCAACGAGATCGGCGACCTGAAGGGCATACGCGAGAAGCTGGACTATCTCAATGACGGCCGCCCCGAGACAGACGACGATCTGGAGGTCGGCATCCTGTGGTTGATGCCAATTTTTCCCTCGCCGAGCTATCACGGCTATGACGTGACCGACTTCAAGGCGGTCAACCCTGATTACGGCACGCTGCAAGACTTGAAGGCGCTCGTCGCGGCCGCGCACCGGCGGGGCGTGCGCATCATTCTCGATATCCCTTTCAACCACACCTCCGACCAGCATCCATGGTTCAAAGAGGCTGTGAACAACCCGGCCTCGCGCTTTCGCAAGTTCTATCAGTTCGCCGACATCAATCAACCTGCGCCGCCGGGGCCTTGGCACGTGGCGACCGGCAGCAACGGGCAGCGCGTGCGCTACTTCGGCCTGTTCAGTTCCAACATGCCGGATTTGAACTTCGCCAACGCGGCCGTGCAGCAGGAGATTAAAGGCATCGCAAAATTCTGGCTCGCGCTTGGCATCGACGGTTTCCGCTTGGACGCGGCCAAGCATATTTTCGGCGACACCTTCGACCAACTAACCGAACCCATGATGCTCCGCAACAACGACTGGTGGCGCGCCTTCTCCGATTCCGTCTATCGCATCAACCCGAACGCGGTACTCGTCGGCGAAGTCTTAGGCGATAGGGAGACGCTGCGCCGTCATGCCTTCGGCCTCGACGGCCTGCTCGACGAGCCAACCATGCACGCCGCACGAGCCGGCATCGCCTTTCCCGCCGCCGGCTTCCTGACCGACTGGAAGAACTTCGTCAACAGTTGTCGCGCTGTAAACGGACAAGCGCATCAAGGCCCCAATGCTTTGCCGCGCAGCGAACCCTTCCAGCCGTTCGTCTTCCTCGCCAGTCATGACGAGAACCCGCGGCTCGCCTCCTTTCTTGAGGCGCAGAAAAGCCACGGGATGCAGCCGAGTGTCGATGAAGCCTACCGCGTTGGTATGTACCTGCTCACCGCGTTGGGCAAATACCCGATCCTGTACAACGGCGACGAGGTGATGCAGCGCGGCTTCAAGTGGAACGGCAGTGCGACCAACGCTAACCCACCCGGCGATGGCTCAGGACTCTTCGACGAAACGTTGCGCGAACCGTTTCCGTGGCACAAGGTTGGCGATGACCCGGCCCAAGGCGACACGGACATGCAGACGAGTTGGTCGGCCCTCTTACCAAAATTCGACCAGCCGAACGACGGCGTCTCGGTTGAAGAACAGTCCGCGCCGGGGCACATGCTGCACCTCATTCGCGGCTTGACGAACCTGCGCACTCGACACCCTGCTTACGCCAACGGCGAGTTGGGCGACATCCTGACGGACACGCCGGACTTCCTGGTCTTCGAGAAGGTGAGCGGGCCAGATCGCTTTCTGGTGCTGATCAACCCGACGGGCGTGGGCCGAGACTTTGGCTTTCACCAAGGTTTCTTTCCGCGCTACCTCGGCGCACAGTTGCTCTTCTTCAGTGATGGGCAGCGGAAAGAGTGGCAAGATGAATCGAGCACCGACAAGCACATCGAGGCGAAGGTGTTCGTGCCACCCTACGGGATGGTGCTGCTCAAGCAGAAGCGGAGTTAAGCAAGTAGCGGTTCGGGTATCAGCGAGGCCAGCACGGCCCATTGTTCAGCGGCTACGTGCAGGTCGATCAGATCGGGGCGAACGGCACCACGCTCCTCGCGCGCGCCAATCATTATTTTTACGGGGCGGCTTCCGGCTCCCTCCTTGGTGGAGGAGATCCTTATGGTTATCCAGACTGGCGGGAGGGCAGAGAGTATCAAACCGATGCCCTCAACACGGACGGCTCGACCGTGCTGCGCCGTGTGCAGCAGACCTGGGAGCAGCGCGCGCCGGTGAACTGGTGGACACTTTCACCCGACTGGGCACCGCCTAACGACCCCCGCATCACTGAGACGGTGAACACATTGGTGGATACCAATCAGGTGACGAAGCAGATCTATGCCTACGACGACTCCGTCCCTTACAACAACCGGAGTGATGTTTACGAGTATGACTACGGCACGGGCGCACCGGGCGCGCTGGTGCGCCGCGCGCATACCGACTACATGGTGACGGCCAGCTACATCGGTGCCACCACCGGCGCACACCTCCGCAGCTGAGTCTGTAGGAGCCGATGTAGGCGGGCTTCTGTACACTACGAATATTGATCGCCCGCAAGAAGATCAGCATGATCAGCAACTGTGGTGTCACATGGTATGCCTCAAGCAACGCCTGCATCCTTCAGTAACTCTGTATGTTCTCGATCTCATTGAAGCAACTGATGTTGAGTAAATAGCGGAAGGTCGGCAGCGATAATCGGAAAGGCTCTAGAGTAGCAAAGCAGGTCTAGAGCGGGTTCTTTTCAAGTAGCTTGAGTAGCTCCCGCGACAAGTTCTTGTGTCTGTGGTTGAACCTATACTCGCACTCTTTCAAGTGCAAGTTGAAGGTCGCCGCCGGGATGCCGTTGAACTTCTGGAGCCGGCGCTTGGCGAAACTCCAGAAGCTCTCAATGCCATTAACGTGATGTGTGCCCTGCACGAACTCGTCCTGACCATGATGGACTCTAAAATGCTTACTGTAACCAACATCAACGAGGCCGTCGTAACCGCGCCAACCGTCAGAGTTGCTGACGGCGTCGAGCGCGATGCGACCGCGCATAATGGCTTGCAAAGTGCGCTTTTTGCAGTCCGGCACGATCTCCGTGTAAACGCAGCCGTTGCGTTTGAAGATGCCAAAGACGATGGTCTTACCACTTGCGCCGCGACCGCGCTTGCCTCGCACGCGCCGAGCGCCGAAGTAGGACTCATCCACTTCGACCTCGCACGCGGAGAAGGGCGAAGCCCGCTCGCATTCTTCGGCGATGCGCTCTCTGATGTTGAGAAAGATCATGGTGACACTCTTGCGTGTCAGACCGGTAAATTCGGTCGTCTTACTGGCTGTCAGATCGAGCGCGAAACAACGCACGAGTTGACGGAATTTACGCGCGCTAATTTTGGAACACCGATAATAGCGGTTTAGTTGTTCCATCTCAGTAGCTTAGCACTTTCAATCATGTGCTTTGCTACTCTAGAGCCATGTGCAAAACTGAGATAGCTACAAGCGGCACGCGCGCCAACTCTGCGTGCGCACGTATGCGCGCCGCCGCCACAGCCCCATCAAGTTCAGGTAGGTACAAGTCCATCAGAATCAGTGCCGAGTGTTCACGCTGAGCGCACTCTACGGCGCGCTTCCCATCCGCTGCCTCCTTTACACGACACCCGTTGCTCTCTAATCAGCGCCGCAACATGGCGCGAATATCTGCTGCGTCGTTAACGATCAGGACAGTCGGTCTTGCACTATCAGGCATCGGAGTCGTCTCTTTGTTGCTGGCTGTAAAGGAGGAGAATACTGTGTTTGCGGTTTTGCTCCGGTTCTGATGGTAAGTTAAACGGGCAAAAGGGCCTACTGAGCACAGGTGAGAGTTTTGAAAACATTTTATAATAAGGTCGGTCAATAGCCGAAAATAAATTCGGTCGGTATAGTCTGCATGGGCCACGATCTGTCTCGTGCCCGTTTGAGTTAAAGTCATTATGCGTTTACGTCTCGCATCGCGCTTGAAACGCTTATTCCAGCGTGCCGCCGCTGCGCCCGATGAGTTGCCCATCCGCGCAGAGCTATATAGCGTCGAGCGGTTGGAGCAGTATGCTGCTACGCTCGCCGCCGAACATCAGGTCTCGGCGCGACCGCGGCGCGGGCGCCGACTGCTGCCGCGCCTCGAAGAGAACGCGCGGGCGTTGGTGGCCGCTTATCACACGCTCGCCGAAGCCATCCGCAGAGCGTCCGCCATCTCGCCGGCCGCCGAGTGGTTCGTTGATAACTTCCACATTGTCGACGATCAACTACGCGAAGTCCGCGAAGACTTGCCCGTCGGTTACTACCGCGAACTACCCAAATTAGAGACGGGTGAGCTAGCTGGCTACCCGCGCATCTACGCGCTCGCGCTTGCCCTCATCGCGCACACCGACAGCCATCTCGACACGGAAACGTTGCGCCGCTTTATCCGCACTTATCAACAGCACGCGCCGCTCACCATCGGTGAATTGTGGGCGGTGGCGATTAGTCTGCGCTTGGCGCTCGTGGAAAATCTGCGCCGGTTAGCGTCGCGGATCGTGGCCGCCCGTGCGGCGCGCGAAGAGGCGGACGCGCTCGCCGACAAGCTGTTGGAAGTTGCGGGCCGAGCGCCTAACAACCTGACCGCGCTGCTGGCCGGCCGGCTGGGACAACGCGAAGATTTGGATCGCGCCTTCGTCGTGCAATTGACGCAGCGGCTGCGCGAGCAAGACCCGGCCGTCGTGCCGGTCTTCGACTGGCTGGATAAACATTTGCAGAAGCAGGGGCAGACCAGCGAACAGATCGTCCACCTCGAACACCAACGGCAGGCCGCCGCGCAGGTCACGGTCGGCAATATCATCACCTCGATGCGCCTGCTCTCGACGCTCGACTGGCGCGACTTCGTCGAGAGCGTGAGTCTCGTCGACCCCGTACTGGCGGCAGACCCGGCGGGCGTCTATGCGCGGATGAACTTCGCCACGCGCGACCGCTACCGCCACAGCATCGAGCGCATCAGCAAGCGCACACGGACGAGCGAACTCGACGTGGCACGCGCCGCCATCGGTCTGGCCCAAGCGCAAGCGAACGGAGCAACTGACAACGCGCGCGCGCACGTCGGCTTCTACCTGATCGGCGACGGCGGCCCGGAGTTGGAACAGAGCTTTGCCTATCGTGCGCATCTCGGCGAGCGTCTGCGCCGCACAGTCCTCGCGCACCCGGCGCTCTTCTATCTCGGCATGCTCGCGCTGCTGACCGCGCTCATTCTGACGGCACTCAGCTTCATCGCTTATCGCGCGGGCGCGGGGGGCGGTCTGCTCGTCGGCCTCGCCGTGCTCGCGCTCGTCCCGGCCAGCGATCTGGCGTTGAGCGTCTTGAATTGGGATATGACGCATCTGTTCGGCCCGCGCCTGTTGCCTTCGATGGAGAGCGCCGACGGTGTGCCGGCCGAAGCCGTGACGATGGTCGTCGTGCCGACGCTGCTGACGAGCGCCGCCGCACTCAAGGAACTCATAGAGAAACTCGAAGTCCACTATCTCGCCAACATGGACGAGAACCTGTACTTCGCGCTGCTCGGCGATTTTGCCGACGCCCCGCGCGCAGAGCTGCCGGCCGACGACGAGTTGTCGGAGTTGGCCTTCAGCGGGATCGAGGAGTTGAACGCGCGCTATGGCGACGATGGGGTGCGCCGCTTCCATCTCTTTATGCGGCGGCGCTTGTGGAACGAGCGCGAAGGAAAGTGGATGGGCTGGGAGCGCAAGCGCGGCAAACTCGAAGAGTTCAACCGGCTGTTGCGCGGCGCGCGCGACACGACGTTCACCGTCGCCACCGCCGCGCCTACGTTACTCAGCAAAATCCGCTACGTCATTACGCTCGACTCGGACACACAACTACCGCGCGACGCGGCCCGTCGACTCGTCGCAGTCGCCTTGCACCCGCTCAACCGGCCGCAGTACGACACCGAGCGCGAGCGGGTCACGAGCGGCTACGGCATCTTGCAGCCGCGCGTCAGCATGTCTTTGGAGAGCGCCACGCGCTCGCGCTTCGCGCGCATCTTCTCCGGCAGCACAGGCATCGACCCGTACACGACCGCCGCCTCGGATGTCTATCAAGACCTCTTCGGCGAAGGCATCTTCACCGGCAAAGGTCTTTACGACGTGGACACGTTCGCGCGCGCGCTCAAAGATCGCGCGCCGGAAAACTCGCTCTTGAGTCACGATCTATTCGAGTCGCTCTATGCGCGCGCCGCCCTGACGAGCGATATCGAACTCCTCGACGACTACCCGGCGCACTACGACACTTTCGCCTTGCGGCAACATCGCTGGACGCGCGGCGACTGGCAGCTCGCGCGCTGGCTTGGCCCGCACGTGCCGGACGCGCACGGGCAGAAACGTCGGAACAAACTGCCGCTCAGCGCGCGCTGGAAAATTTTCGACAACCTGCGGCGCAGTCTCGTCGCGCCCGCCACCTTGCTCTGGCTCGTCTTCGCGTGGACGCTTTTGCCCGGCGCGCCCGCGCTGTGGACGCTCTTCGTCGTGCTCACGCTCGCCTTTCCGGTTTATGCGCACGTCACGACGAGCCTGCTGCTGCACCCGCGCGGCATCCCCTGGACGAGCCACTTCTGGAGCGTCTGGGGCGATGCGCGGACAAACACCGCGCAGGTTGCGCTCTCAATCATCTTCCTCGCGCATCAAGCTTACCTGATGTGCGATGCCATCGCGCGCACGCTCTGGCGTAAGCTCATCTCGCGCCAGCGGCTGCTTGAATGGGTGACCGCAGCGCAAGTTGAGCACGGCAGCGCGCACGACCGCGCCACAGTCTTCCGCCTTATGTGGCCCGCGCTCGCGCTAGCTATGGCGGCCGCTGCCCTCATTCTGTTATTGCGCCCCGGCGCTGCCCCCAGCGCCGCGCCGTTCCTATTGAGTTGGGCGCTCTCGCCAATCATTGCTTATGCCGTAAGTCGTCGGCTCACGCATGAGCGGCAACAACTCGACGCGGCGCAGACGCAACGTTTGCGGCTCATCGCGCGGCGCACGTGGCGTTTCTTTGAGACCTACGTGGGCGCGGAAGACAACTGGCTGCCGCCCGATAATTTTCAGGAAGACCCGCGCCCCGTCATCGCGCATCGCACCTCGCCGACGAATGCAGGGCTGCTGCTGCTCGCGACCGTCGCCGCGCACGACTTCGGCTATCTCGGCACGCTCGAACTCGTCGAACGACTCGAACTTACCTGTGCCACGCTCAACAAGCTGCCGCGCTTTCACGGCCACTTCTTCAATTGGTACGACACGCGCACGCTTGAGGCGCTCACGCCGCAATACATCTCGTCGGTGGACAGCGGCAACTTGGCCGGCCATCTGCTCGCCCTCAAACAGACTTGCGTCGAGTTGCCTGAGCGCGTGCTGTTTGACGCGGATACACTGCGCGGGTTGGCAGACACCGTCGCGCTGTTGAGCGAAGAGGCCGCGCGGCTCGGCTCTGTGCGGCAACGCACGGAGGTCGTCACAGTCAAACACCTGCGCAACGAGTTGGACGCCTGCGCGCAACTTGTAACGGGCGCAGCGCCGGAGACGTTGAGTGCATGGGCGCAGCTCTTCAACGCGCTCACACAGCGCGTGTTGGTGCTCGAAGACATCGTCGGCGCGCTCGCGCAGGAGCACGGTGCGGAGAGTTTCATCGAACTGCGTTTCTGGCTCGACGCATTGCAACGGCAAGCGCAGAATCGCGCGCGCGACCTACATTTCCTCTTGCATGAGAGCCACACATTAGCGCCGCAGTTGACTGCCCTCATTAGTTTCTATTCAGCCGACATGCGCGCGCGTTGGCAAGAGCTTGCGCGCGAACTGGATCAGGTCACGACGCCGGCCCGCGCAGTTGAGCGCTACGAAGAAGCATTGACGCAGTTCGAAGCTTTGCGCGCCGAGAGCGAACGCAATAGCGCAACTGACGCGGCGGAACACAGACCCGCGCGCGCGGCGCTCGAACAGTTGCGCCTTAGTCTTGAAGCAGCGGCGCGGGCGACACGCGCGCTCATCGAACGCGCAGACGAGTTGGCGCAAACTTGCGCGCGCATCTTCAACGAGATGGATTTCAAATTCCTGCTCGACCCGGAGCGCAAAGTCTTTGTCATCGGCTACAACGTTTCCGCCGGCCGGTGCGACAACTCTTACTACGATCTGCTCGCTTCGGAAGCGCGGCTCGCCAGTTTTATCGCCATCGCCAAAGGCGACGTGCCGCAGGAACATTGGTTTCGTTTGGGTCGGCAACTGACGCCGGTGGACGGCCGGCGCGCGCTCATCTCTTGGACGGCGACCATGTTCGAATATCTGATGCCGCTCCTGGTGATGCGCGCTTATGAACGCACCTTACTTGATGAGACGTATCACGCGATCATCGCGCGGCAAATTGAATACGGCGCAGAGCGCCGCATCCCCTGGGGCTTCTCCGAAGCGGCCTATAACGCGCGCGACTTGCATCTCAATTACCAATACGGCCCGTTCGGTGTGCCCGGTCTTGGGTTGAAACGCGGCCTCTCGGAAGACCTCGTTGTCGCGCCCTACGCGACGATGCTCGCCGCGCTCATCGCGCCGCAATCAGCGTTCGCGAACTTGCAGCGCCTTGCGCGCGCGGGCGCGCTCGGTCGTTGCGGCTATTATGAATCTATTGACTACACGCCGGAGCGGCTGCCGCAGAACCAACGCTACGTCCTCATCCGCGCCTTCATGGCGCATCATCAAGGCATGAGTCTCGTCGCGCTCGACAATCTGCTCCACCGAGACGTGATGCAGCGCCGCTTCCACGCCGAACCGTTAGTGCAAGCGACTGAGTTATTGTTGCAGGAGCGCATCCCGCGTGGCGTCGCGGCGGCGCACCCGCGCGCCGAAGAGGTGCTCTCGGGGCGCGTGGTGCGCACGCTCACAGGTTTTGCCCCGCGCGTCTATGACTCGCCCGACCTGCCGACGCCGCGTACGCAACTGCTCTCAAACGGCACTTACACCGTGATGCTGACGACGGCCGGCGCAGGCTATTCCGCTTGCGCTGGTCTCTCTGTCACGCGCTGGCGCGAAGACGCGACGCGCGACCACTACGGCTCGTTTATCTACCTGCGCGACGTGCGGCGCGGCACGGTCTGGTCAGTTGGGCATCAGCCCGTCGGGCGCAAGCCTGAGAGTTACGAAGTGACCTTCTCGGAAGACAAGGTTGACTTCTGGCGCAACGATGCAGGGCTAGTCACGCACACAGAAGTTATCGTCACGCCCGAAGACAACGCGGAGTTGCGCCGCGTCTCGCTCACGAATCAAACGACGCATGCGCGCGAGATCGAAGTCACCAGTTACGCCGAGGTGGTGCTTGCGCCACCTGCGGCCGATGCCGCGCATCCGGCTTTCAGCAATCTGTTTATCGAAACCGAGTTCGTGGCGGCCGAGAATGCACTCATCGCACGCCGCCGGCCGCGCTCAAGCACGGACGAGCCGGTCTATGGCGCGCATATCATCGTGACGGAAGGCGAACGCGTTGGCGCGCTGCAATATGAGACGGATCGGAGTCGCTTCCTGGGGCGGGGCCGCGCGCCGGCCAATCCGGTCGTCATCTTTGAAGAGCGCCCACTCTCGAATACGGTCGGCGCGGTGCTTGATCCAATCTTCTCGCTGCGCCAGCGCGTGCGCCTCGAACCCGGCGCGACGGCGCGCCTAACCTTCACTACGGTCGTCGCGCGGACGCACGAAGAAGCGCTCATGCTGGCGGACAAATATCACGATCCGGCCAACTTCGAGCGCGCGGCGCAACTGGCCTGGACGCAGGCGCAGGTCGAGATGCGCCACCACAACATTGATGCGGAAGAGGCGCACCTCTTCCAACGCCTCGCGGGGCGCGCGCTCTACTCCGATCCTTCCTTGCGCCCGCGCCCGCATGTGCTCGCGCTGAACAGCAAGACGCAGGCGGCCCTGTGGCCTTACGGCATCAGCGGCGACTTGCCGGTTGTGTTGGCGCGCATCGACAAGCCGGAAGACTTGAACACCATCAGGCAACTGCTGCGCGGGCATGGTTATTTGCGGTTGAAGGGCTTGGCTATTGATCTCGTGATTCTCAACGATCACCCGCCCTCTTACGCGCAAGGCTTACAGGAAGAGTTGCAGGCGCTCGTGCGTTCCAGCAGCGCGCAAAGCTTGCAAGACAAACCGGGCGGCGTCTACTTGCGCCGCGCCGACCTAATGCCCGATGCCGACCGGATTCTATTGCATGCGGTCGCACGCGTCGTGATCGTGACCGAACGCGGCACGCTCGAAGAACAACTTGTGCGCCGCGAGTCGGAAAGCGCGCTGCCGCCTGCCTTCGCGGCGCGCGCGCCCTCGCGCACCTACACGGAGTCGCCCGCGCCGCTGCCCGAGCTGTCGTTCTTCAACGGTCTCGGCGGCTTTAGCGAAGGCGGGCGCGAGTATGTGACCTTGCTCGGTGAAGGGCAGTGGACGCCCGCGCCCTGGACGAACGTCGTCGCCAACGAGCACGACTTCGGTTTTCAAGTGACAGAGTCGGGCGCGGGCTACACTTGGTCTGTGAACAGTCGTGAGAATCGGCTAACGCCTTGGTCGAACGACGCGGTGAGTGATCCGCCGGGCGAAGTGATCTATTTGCGCGACGAAGAGACGGGCACAGTCTGGACACCGACGCCTCTGCCGATCCGCGAAGCCGAGCCGTACACGATTCGCCACGGGCAAGGCTACACGGTCTTCGAACACACGAGCCACGGCATCGCACAGGAATTGTTGCTCTTCGTGCCTGTGGATGCGCCGGTGAAGATTTCCGTGCTGCGGCTGCGGAACCGCAGCGACCGGCGGCGGCGTCTGTCCGTGACGAACTACAACGAGTTGGTGCTGGGCGTCGAGCGCAGCAAGTCCGCGCCCTACGTCATCACAGAGATTGACCCGGAGAGCGGCGCGATCTTCGCGCGCAATCCTTACAACAACGAGTTCGCCGAGCGCGTGGCGTTCGCAGCCGCCAGCTTGTCTACGCACAGCGCCACTTGTGATCGCAATGAGTTCATCGGGCGCAATAGTAGCCTCACGCGGCCTGCCGGCTTGCGGCGCACACGGCTCGCGGGGCGTAGCGGCGCAGGCCTTGATCCGTGCGCCGCTTTGCAGGTGCACGTTGAGCTTGCGCCGGGCGAGGCGCACGAACTCTTCTTCCTGTTCGGTGCAGGCGCGAGCCGCGCCGAAGCGCAGTCCATCATCACACGCTTTCGCCAACCGAACGCGGTCAACGCGGCCTTCGAGCAGGTGCTCGCGCGCTGGGGCGAGATGCTTGAAACGATCCAAGTGCGCACGCCCGATGCGGCGCTCGACACGCTCTTGAATCGTTGGCTGCTCTGTCAAACGCTGGCCTGTCGCATCTGGGCGCGCTCGGCCTTCTATCAATCGGGCGGTGCTTACGGTTTCCGCGATCAGTTGCAGGACGTGATGGCGGCCATCTATGCGCGCCCGGACATCGCCCGCGCGCAACTCGTGCGCGCGGCCGCGCACCAGTTCAAAGAAGGTGACGTGCAACACTGGTGGCATCCGCCCACGGGGCGCGGCGTGCGCACGCGCTTCTCCGATGATCTGCTGTGGTTGCCTTTCGTCGTCAGCTTTTACGTGCGCGTGACCGGCGACCGAGACGTGCTCGATGAAGTGATCCCATTCCTCGACGCGCCATTGTTGAAAGAGGATGAAGACGAATCCTACACGCAGCCGACAGTCTCCACTGAAACGGCCACGCTGTACGAACACTGCGCGCGCGCGCTTGATCGGAGTTTGCGGACAGGCGCGCATGGGCTGCCGTTGATGGGTTCGGGTGATTGGAACGACGGCATGAACCGCGTCGGCAACGAGGGCCAGGGCGAGAGCGTCTGGGTCGGCTGGTTTCTCCACACGACGCTCAGGCAGTTCGCGCCCATGTGTGAGGCGCGCAAGGATAAGAAACGTGCGACGGCTTATCTCGCGCACGTCGAGAAACTAAAACAGGCGCTTGAAGCAGCGGCTTGGGACGGCGATTGGTATCTGCGCGCGTACTTCGATGACGGCACGCCGCTCGGCTCGGCGCAGAATGAGGAGTGCCGCATTGATTCGATTGCGCAGAGTTGGGGCATCATCTCCGGCGCGGCCGATGCGCACCGCGCGCACCGCGCGATGGCCGCCGTTGAGCAATATCTCATTCGGCGCGGCGATGGTCTCGTCATCCTCTTCACGCCGCCGTTTGATAAGAGTCCGCGCGATCCCGGTTACATCAAAGGCTATGTGCCGGGCGTGCGCGAGAACGGCGGCCAGTACACGCACGCCGCGCTGTGGGTCTTAATTGCCTACGCGCTCTTGGGTGACGGCGACCGCGCGGGCGAACTCTTCGCGCTCCTAAATCCGATCAATCACGCTTCGACGCGCGCGGGCCTGCACAAATACAAAGTCGAACCTTACGTCGCTGCGGCTGATGTCTATGCCATCTGGCCGCACACGGGGCGCGGCGGTTGGACGTGGTACACCGGCTCGGCCAGTTGGCTGTACCGCGCGGGCCTGGAATTCATGCTCGGCTTCCGCTTGCAAGGTGAGCGTCTGTTGATCACGCCTTGTATCCCGCGCTGGTGGCGCGAGTATGAGATCAACTATCGCTATGGCCGCGCGCGCTATCGCATCCGCGTCGAGAATCCGGCGGAACTAAGTCGCGGTGTAGCTGTGATTGAAGTGGACGGCGTGCTGCAAGCAACAGACGAAATTGCGCTTAAAGATGATGGCGCAGAACACCAAGTGCGAGTCGTGCTCGGCAAGCGTAGTAGGCCCGCGCCCGCAGATGAAGAGCCGCCGGAAGCGACCAAGTATGATTCTGTTCAGCCTGAACTCGGCTCTAACTTGCGCAATCAGTAACTCGGCGTGGACGCAAGGTGCTTCAACTGGCGAAGCATATAGGCATAGCTAACATCCCCTCTAGCGGCATGGTCGCACACCCACTTAAGATGCGCCGCCGCCTCGTCTGACCGGCCCTCGAACAGCAACGCCAGCCCGATGCAAGTCCGGGCGTCGATGCGGTCATCATCCGTCTGCGCCGCCGCTAGTAATTCGGCCGCTGTGCTTCGATGTTGCAGATAACGGAACAGGTGTTGCGGCCAGGCTTGGCGGCTGCACTTAGCTGCCGCCTCGGCCAGCATCCAATCCGCCTCACCCGGTTCGTTGCCCCGCCGGTAAGCGATGTAGGCCAACAGCGCGACATAGGGCGCATCATGTCCCTGCCAGTTCACCCGCTCAAGATACTCGCGCGCCGCTGAAGCCGCCGCCATGTTGTCATCTAAATACAGATAGGCCCAAGCACGGTTGTAGTAATCAAAGGGCGTGACGGGCTGCGGGCCGAGCGCCTGCATGTAGCTCGCGTGCGCCTCTGCATCCTGCCCGTTGAGTTCGTAGACGTAGCCTAACTCAAGATACTTGGACGGCTTGCCGGGGGCTACTTGCCGCGCCTGCTGCAAGACGCGCAGCGCCTCCTCGTAATGCCCGAGGTCGGCGAGGGCTAAGCCGGCATTACCGATGGCCGCGTCGTTACTCGCCTGCACGCCCAAGCGAGCGCCCCGGTGAGCCTCCGCCGCCGCCTCGTCATACCGTTTGAGTTTGAAATAAGCGGCGGCGGCCGTCGCATGCGCGAAGGCATCTTCGGGGTTCACCCGCATCGCCTGCTCGAAGGCATGAGCGGCTTCTTGATACTGACCCAAGCCGCCGTAAGCGTAGCCCAACTCGCTGGCTAAAAACGTGTGGTCGGATTCGACCTGCAACCCTTTGAGCGCAGTCTGGCGCGCCTCTTCATACCACCCAAGGAAATTATAGGTGTTAGCGAGATCGCTATAGGCGGTCGCGTATGACGCATCAGCGGCGAGCGCAGCGGAGTAAGCAATCGTGGCCTCTTCGAAGCACCCACGGGCGCGCAACTCGTCGCCGAGCTGGTCGAAGTGTTGGGCGCTACCTGAGCTATCGAGCGTCGCATTTTTGAGGTGGCGGGTCTCCTCGCTTTCGCAGCGCGCGGCCGGGTGCTGTTGCAGTACTGGCGGCGGTGTTAACTGTGCCCTAGTGGGTAAGTATGGCCGGGGGCGAATGGTTGCGGCGGCAAGCCCCATGATGAAAGTGAGCAGCGCAACGGTAAGCCGACAAGCGAGACGTTTCATACTGACCTCCCTGAGCAAACTGAGTGGACCGAATTATAAACTCATCCGCGGCCGGTGGGTAGAGGGAACGGGCCGGGCGCAGCACTGTGGTTACCCTCACTTTGCTTGGGCGCAGCGAATTTCTTAGAATGCATGGCTTGGGTTCCAGTGGCCAACTCGCTGGCCCAATGAAAGGATTGAGATTGAGCACAATTCTGATTAAGCGTATCTGCCAGTACCAGACGATGCCTCTGGCTCTCATGCTGCTCCTGTGCATCTGGCCCGCGCACGCCACGCAAGACAGCGGTCAACTGATGGTGAAGGTGGGCGCGCACCGGCTGCACATGGCGGTGACAGGGCAGGGCCGGGCGACGGTTATTCTGGAAGCGGGTTTCGGCGGCACGACTGAAAGTTGGGCGCAGGTTCAGCCCGCAGTCGCCAGCGTGGCGCGCGTGGTCTCGTATGATCGCGCCGGCTTGGGTCAGTCCGAACAGGGGTTGCAGCCGCGCACGGCCGAGCAGATCGCCCGTGAATTGCACACCGCTTTAGCGACGGCCAAGCTTGCGCCGCCTTACGTGCTGGTCAGTCATTCGGCGGGCGGAGCCTATGCGCGCGTCTTCGCGCACATGTATCCGCAGGAAGTGACCGCGCTGATCTTAATCGTGCCGCCGCAAGAGGATTTCCTCGTCTGGCTCAAGGCCCATCAACCGGAACAATACGGCATGCCCGCAGACCGGCTGGCGAAATTGCCCGCCGGGATGAGAGCCGAGTGGGAGGCGAGAGACGCGGTCATCGCAGAGATGCGCGCCGCTTGGCCACTACCAAGTGTTCCGATCATATTGCTGACGAGCACGCGCGACGATCAGTCCTTAGCGTCTGAACTGTCGCCGGAAGCACTACAGGTTTTATTAACCGCGCGGCGCAAGTGGCTGCACCGCGTTCCCGGCGCGCGGCAGATCAGCGCGCAAAAGAGTGGGCATAACATTCCGGGACAAGAGCCTGAGCTTGTGATCGAAACGATCAAGCAAGTGTTAGCCGAAGTGGAAAAGAGGCCGACAAAAAAGCAGTGACAAGTGATGAGCAAGAAGTGTTTTAACTTGTCACGTGTCACTTGTCACTGCTTTTCAAGGTTGACGCGCCGCAGGAGATTTGTGAAGCGCGGGTCTGCGCGCAAGCTGTCATAATCAGCGAGAGCTTTGAGCCAAATCACCTCGCCCTCATGCTGCGCGACCGCCTGTTCGAGCCAACTGAGGGCCTGCTCCTGTTCGCCCAAAAGCGCGTAGAGACCAGCGATGTCCGTCGGCTGGATGCGGTTGTGACTCGCCTGTGCGAGCAGAAAGTTGAGCCGCTGCCGGTAGAACCCCTTCAGCCCGGCAGCCGCGTAGGCGCGCTGATAAGCCGCCAGTTGCTCCGCGCCGTCACCCACCAACCTGCGCCATGCGAGATACTCGGTGAAGGCCTCGTCAGGCATCTCCTTTTGCTGATAAACGTGCGCGAGAAATTCATGCGCGGGGGGGAAGTTTCTGTCCAGCTCAATCGTCTTGTGGAGCTGTGCAATGGCCTGATCGTATTGCCGCGCCTGAAAGTAGGTGAAGCCCAACAAGGCATTAATAATCAACGAGAGCGGATCAAGCTGCTGCGCGCGCTGCAACTCGCTCACGGCTTCCTCGGCGCGCCCCTGGGCCGCTAGTTGCACGCCGAGGCGGTGATGCGCTGACGCGTAGCTCGGATTGAGCGCGATGGCTTTTCGATATTCCTCTTCGGCCGCAGGCCAGTTCCACTCGAAATAACTCAACACATCCGCCGCAGAGTTGTGTGCTTCGGCCAAAGCGTTGTCCAACTCCAGCGCCCGCGCCGCGGCTGCCTTTGCTGGCGGATAGACCTCCATCGAGGCGGTCTGGCTGTAGCCGGGCAGTTGTAGGTACGCGTCGGCTAGGCCCGTGTAGGCCAACGCGTAGTGCGGGTCGAGCCGGGTCGCTTGCTGGAAATAGTCTATGCTCTTACGCAGTCCCTCTTCGGTACGCTTGTTCCAGAAGTAGCGGCCTTTGAGATAAAGCTGTTGCGCCTCCGGGTTGTCGGTGTAGCGTTTGGTCAACAGTTTCTGCTCGGCGGTGGACAGACTGAGCGCCAGCGCGCCCGTCACCCGTTCGGCGATTGAGTCCTGAAGCTTAAACACGTCCGTGACTCGTTCGTCGAATTTATCCGCCCAGAGGGGCTGCCCGTCGCTCGTGCGCACAAGCCGCACCGTGATGCGCAAGCGGTCGTCTTGGCGTTGGATGCTGCCGTCGAGCACACAATCCACACCTAACTCCTGCCCGATCTTGACTGAGTCCTGCTCGGCGGCAGTGTACTTGAGGACGGTGTTGGTTGGGCGCACGATTAACCGGCCGGCACTGCTCAGCTTCGTGATTAAAGTGTCGGCCATGCCAAGCCCCATGTAGACGTCGCCGCCGTCCGCGCCCAGCGACTTAAACGGCAGCACGGCAATTGATCTGACGGCGACCTCCGCCCCGGCGCGTTCGTCTGCACCACGTCGCCAACGATAAGACGCGAGGCCAAGCAGGGCGACGAGCGTCAGGGCGGCAACCGTGACCGCCAGCCCTGTGCGCCGCCTCGGCCAACGTGCCGTGCTGAGTACAGGCACCTGTTCGCCCTGCACGTCGGCTTCGGTCTGCTCCTTTATCTCCTCTTCCTCTTCGATAAAGATGCTGGCGCGCGTGCGCTCCTGCACGATCAAGTCCGCAGACTCTTCCGCCCACTCCCTGACTTCAGCGGCGAAGCGATAGCCGCGGCGCGGGACGGTCTCGATGTAGTCGCCCGTGCCGAGCGCTTTTCGCAGCATATAGATGTTCTGCGTGAGGTTCGCCTCTTCGACGAAGCTGTCTGGCCAGAGCCGCTGCATCAACGCCTCTTTCGCCAGCACCTCGCCCCGACCTTCGACGAGCACAAGGAGCGTCTCGACGGCCTTCTGTTTGAGCGGCACGACCTCGCCGTCGTGCATCAGCAGCCGATTCGCGGTGTCGAGCCGGAAGGGGCCGAACTCGTAAAAGTGCTTTGCTTGCTTGCTCATGATCGGATTGAGAAACGGTTGAGAAACAAATGAGCGTCCGGTTGAAGACTTTTAGCGGGCGCGTGGGCCATCATCCGCCCGCTCGGAAACGGGCACATTCTAAACCAGAGCGTTTGCGCGCAACAACGTGCGCAAACCCCATCTCGCGCCGCGCGTGCGGTGCACGGCTGCCAACTCTCAAACGAAGGAGCAGAGACGATGAAAAAGACAGCGATCACACTGACCTTAACATTCATTTACGTGCTGGCAACAGTAATCAGTTCTCAACTAGCAGCGGCCCATGCGCAAACGCAGAATCAGACGACGAAGGCCGTGTTTACGGAGTCGTTCACCTTTCCGAACGAATGCACCGGCGAACTCATGGACGTGAGCGACACGACGACCGTCGTCTGCCACCAACAGCAGCGCGCGGACGGCCTCTACGACGAGAAATGTCAGATCGTGCAAAAGGTCACGGCGGTCGGGCAGACGACCGGCCTCACTTTCCGCGGGACGGGCACATTCAAGGATGAGCTGACGGCGACCGACGCCTGCAACTTCAGCTTCTCCAACCGCGGCGCGGTGCGCCTAATTAGCCCAGGGTCGGACGTCAATCTCATTCTCAATTTCGATGAACTGACCCGCATGGAAAACTGTGTGCTGACCGCAGACAGCCACTTCCAATCCGCCGACTGCCGCGGCCGTCAGCCGTAAACAAACAACCTATGCCTTGCGCCCGGACGGGCGATAGGAGTCAGCGCGGCGGGCAAGCGGCTTCGTTTGGAGGCAGCATGCGGAAGATAAGGCGCACGAAGATCGTCGTCGAAACGGAACGGCTTTTGGTCGTCCGCTCGCGACGTGGTGGGGGCGAGAGTTGGTGCGCTGAATGCGGCGCGGCCGTGCGGCTGATCGGCTTAGACGAGGCTGCAATCGTCAGCGGCCAGAGCCAACGGGAGATCGTCCGCTGCGTAGAGGCGGGGTCTTTACATTTCACCGAATCTGCGCGCGGCGTCCTCCGGCTCTGTCTCAACTCGCTGCTGGCGGAAGTACGCACGCGGGAAAAGGGGAATCGCTCATAACGGGCCAGCGCTGGCCCTGCGGCCAACATCACACACTAAAACTGAAAGGGAATGCTCATGAACCATAACAAAACTTCTTCACTCCGCGCCAACCTTGCGACCGGCGCACGCACACTGCCCCGCCGACTGTTGTGTCTGGCGCTCGTCGTGCTCGCTTGTGCCCCGGCGATACTGGCGCAAGCGGTGGACGATTATCACAAGGTCGAGGTTTACGGCGGCTACTCGCTGGCGCGGAGCGGGTCGAACGTCAGCAGTCTCAGTTTTACGTCGCCGAGCACTGGCTCTGGCAGCTTCACCAATCTGTGCAGCGCCGCCACGGGCGAGATGCTAGGCCAAAACTCGCAGAAGTTCTTTTGCCAGCGCCGCAACTTCAACGGCTTCGATGCTTCCGCCACTTATAACGTGTCGCGCTACTTCGGTCTTAAGGGCGATGTTACGGGCCACTTCAAGTCTGAGCAGTTCGTGGACGATTTCGGTGGCATTACTCAGACCATCAATGTCCGGGAACGGCTCTACAATTTCTTAGGCGGCGTGCAGGTGAAGGACAATCGCACGGCCGGGCGGCGCATCAAGCCCTTCGCACACGCTCTCGTCGGCGTGGCGCGTTATACAAACAGGCAGGGGCAGACCGTCAGCGCGTTCCCGCAATTCAACTTCGTCGCGGAAGACCGGGTGACGAGCTTCGCCATGAAACTGGGCGGCGGGCTTGACGTACGCGCCGGCCGGCGCGTTGACCTCCGCGTCATCGAGTTTGATTACAACCCGGTCTTCACCGGCGACCGCAACTTCAAGCCCATCTCCGGCCCTTTCACTTTCCACGCGACCGGCAAGACCGCGCACAACTACACCATCGGGTTCGGCATCGTCATACACTAAACGGCCGTCGGCGCTCGACGGCCGCGAGCGCGTTGCACATCAGGCGGCGCGGCTCGCAGAAAGGGGCGAAGACTTTGGCATCCTTCGCCCCTTCCTTTCATTGAGCCAACGTGGCGGGCACAACAAAAATGTAAGACGTTTGTAATCAAACGCCAGCCCACACCCTCTTGACACTTTTTCCGTTGGGCTTACAATCACGCCATAGTAAATAACCCCCCGCTCTCCCTGAGACTAACTCTTGTCCCATCTCTTACTACGGCGTGCCGTGGTCAATACTCGTTCGCTAATCGCCCCGCGTAGCGAACTAGACTTGCGCTCTGGTTGAGCATTGTGGCCCGTGCGGCCAGTTCGGATTGGTTACAAGGAGGAAGGGACGTTATGAACAGCACACGTTGGGCGGTAGCGGTCATCCTGATCACAGGCGCGGCACTCATATCATTGACCGGCCGCTCGGCCTTCTCGCAGTCTGCGTGCGGCGTGCCCGCGCCCGCAGGCTTGCTCCACTGGTGGACGGCCGACAACACAACGGCCGACATTATTAACAACTTGGACGGCACGCTGGTGAATGGCGGCTATGCGGCCGGCGAGGTGAGCAGCGCCTTTGATCTCGCCAACGACAGCACCGGCGCGGCGCGCTTTCAAGTGCCCGCCGACCAGAGTCTCGATTTTAATGGCGACTTCACCATAGACTTCTGGGTCAACCCCGGCACCACGCAGAACGCGAACGCCGACCTGCTGCGCAAGGAAGACCCCGTCCAGCAGACGGCGAACGGGTTCGGCATCGAGATGGACGGCACGGCGAACTCGAACACGTACTTCGCGGGTTGGAAGAACACGGCCGGCGCGCAGTGTTGGACGACCGCGCCCTTCGTGCTCACGCCCAACCAGTGGCAACTCGTCGCCGTCGTCTTCGACCAAGACACAGCCAGCACGCAATTCACGCGCACCGTCTATGTCAACGGCACACCCGTCTCAACCTGCACCGGCGCGGCCCCCATCGCTACGAACAGCGCGCCGCTCCAGTTCGGTGACTGGACGCCGCAGCCCTTCGGCAACCGCGAGTGGGACGGCCTCGTTGACGAGATCGAAATCTTCAGCCGCGCGCTCACGCAGGCGGAGATTCAGACGCTGGTCAACGCGGGCAGCGCGGGCAAGGTCATCCCGCTCAGTCTCGACATCAAGCCCGGCGATGGTGTGAACCCGATCAATCTCGGCTCGCGCGGCAAGGTGCCCGTCGCCATCCTCTCGACCGCCGCCTTCGACGCCTCGACTGTGGATGTTGCCAGCATCACCTTCGCGGGCGCGCACGTGGCGCGGCGGAAGAACGGGACGTTCATGGCGTCGCTGGAGGACGTTAACGGCGACGGCCTGCGCGACCTCGTGCTGCACTTCAACACGCAGGACTTGCGCGGGCTGAACAACTCGACCACCTCGATCACTATCATGGCCACGGTCAACGGGCGCTGCGCCAGCGGCACGGACACGGTCAAGATCGTGCCGGGCGGCAAGGTGCACAGCAGCAAGATGGACAATGACAATGACGACTCGGATAGGTAGTCCGGCCGCGCCCTGAACCTGCGGGGCGGCACGCCCTTTGTGCGTGCTGTCCCAGATGCGCTGACGCGCAATTGAACGGCCCGCCGCGTCCTGCGATTACGGACGCGGCGGGCTGCTGATTTGGCCGGCTCGAACGGGTACAGTCCGATGGCCGTATTCTGGCAAACCGCGCAGGCAGCTTGGTGTGCTACGCCCGGTCGCATTCTATTCGGGAACTATACGGGGCAGGTCAGTCTACGCGGGATGATCGAGCGAGCGTTGACGATGGCTTAGCCTAGGTTAGTCTGCTTCACGCTGTGCGCGGTTGAAATCTACCTGCAAGCTGGCGCGTTCCAGCACCTGTTGCATAGTCTCCAGCTCCCACGGTTTAGGGATGAAGAGTTGCACCACGCCAGAGGCGATCTCAGAAATGGCTGCGCCCATCGCCATGCTGCCCGTCAGCATGACGCGGTAGCTGGCTGGGTATAGTCTCGCCACTTCGCCCAAAAACTCCGTGCCGGATATCTCCGGCATGCTTTGATCGCTGATGATGATGTCAGCCGGGCGCTCCGCCAGCATCCGGCGCGCGGCCGCTAGTGTGGCCGCTGTGCGCACGTCATACTCATGCCCGAACGCCTGCTGAAACAGGTCGAGGGCCGTCGCTTCATCGTCCAGATAAAAGACTGAATGTTTCAACTCTTTCGTGCCTCTTCAGCCAGCACCGCGCGCACCTTTTGTGCTAAAGCATGTGGCGCAAACGGCTTCTGGATAAAGTTCGTGCCCTCGTCCAAGACCCCTTGATGCACGATGGCGTTATCCGTATAGCCGGACATGTAGAGCACCTTCATCTCCGGCCGTAACCGGGCCAGCCGCGCGGCCAACTTGCGCCCGCTCATCTCCGGCATGATGACATCGGTGATGAGCAGATGGATCGGCTCCGTGTGGCGCTCGCAGATTAACAGTGCCGCGCCGCCGTTGGCCGCCTCCAGCACTTGATAGCCATACATTTCCAGCACCTCGCGCGCGAGTTTCCGGACCATCTCTTCATCCTCAGCCAAGAGGATGGTCTCTGTGCCGTAGAGCGCTGCTTCCGTCTCAGCGCCGCGCTGATATTCCTCAGCGCCTTCATCCACGCGCGGTAAATAGACCTTAAAAGTCGTCCCCAGCCCGACCTCGCTATAGACCCAGATATTGCCGCCCGACTGCTTGACGATGCCATAGACAGTAGAGAGACCGAGGCCGGTGCCTTTGCCCACTTCCTTAGTCGTGAAGAACGGCTCGAAGATGCGCGCCCGTATCTTTTCATCCATCCCCGTGCCGGTGTCCGAGACGGCCAGCAGCACGTATGGGCCGGGGGTGACGGCGATATGGGTTTTAGCGTAGTCCTCATCGAGATAGACGTTCTGCGTCTCGATGGTCAACTTGCCCCCTTGGGGCATCGCGTCGCGCGCATTGACGACGAGATTCATGATGATCTGCTCGATCTGACCGGGGTCGGCTTTGATGCTGCCGAGGGTCGGTGCAAGCGCCGTGCGCAACCCTATATCTTCGCCGATGAGTCGCCGGAGCATCTTTTCCAACTCTGAAACGACCGCGTTGAGGTCGATAACTTTTGGTTGCAGAACCTGCTTGCGGCTGAAGGCGAGCAGTTGGCGCGTGAGCGCGGCGGCGCGCTCGCCGGCCTTCTTAACCTCTTCGATGTTACGCCGCAAGGGGTCTGCGGCTTGCAGCCGCATCAGGGTGAGTTCACTGTAACCGGTGATCGCGGTGAGCAGGTTGTTGAAATCGTGCGCGACGCCGCCCGCAAGTTGGCCGACGGCTTCCATCTTCTGCGCTTGCCGGAGTTGTTCTTCGAGCAGCTTGCGCTCGGTGACATCACGGGCGATGCCCTGCACGCCGACCGCGACGCCCTCTTGATAGATAAGCTTGGTGTTCACCTCAACCGCGATCCGGCGGCCATCCTTCGCGATCAATTCTAAGTCATAGGCTGTCACTCGCTCACCGGCAAGCTTGCTGGCGATCATCTGGCGCGCCTTCTCAAGATACTCAGGGGCGACAATCTGCGCGAGGTTCAGCCTGAGAGCTTCTTCCGGTGTGTAACCAAGAATCTGCTCGACGACTTTATTAACCGATATGTAGCTACCTGCCAGATCATGGGAGTAGATGATGTCGTGGGCGTTCTCAACCAGATCGCGGTAACGCTCCTCGCTCTTACTTAACTCTTGCTCGGCCCGCTTGCGCTCAGTAATGTCATGCGCAAAGCCGTCGAAATAGATCGTCTGGCCGGTCTCGTCTTTAATAGCGCGACAGTTAATATGCACCCAGAGAGAACTCCCGTCCTTTTTCTTCCAGAGCACTTCCACCGCCACCACTACACTTGACGGCTCATATCTGGCCAGCAACTCGGCCCGCTCCTCTGTGCGATAATAGATGTCTTCAGCCAGATTGCGTTGCAGTAGCTCTTCTGTCGCGTCGTAGCCGAGCATGCGCGCGAGCGTGTAGTTCGCGGTCAGCAGTGTGCCGTCCGGCGCGACCTGATAGATGCCCATCGTGGCGTTGTCGAAGATGCCCCTGTATTTCTCTTCGGACCGACGTTGCGCCTCCTCTGCGCGCTTGCGCTCCGAGATGTCGGTGAGCATCGCCAGCGCGCCCGTAACTTCGCCCTGCTCGTCGCGGATGGGCGTCACCGAGAGAATCACCCAGATGTAAGAGCCGTCCTTGCGCAGCAGGCGCAGGTCGTACTGTTCCTCGATGCCCTGAAGCCGCCGCTGCCAATTGACCTTCATCTTCGCGCGCTCGGCTTCATCCAGAACCTCAAAGGCCGAGCGCCCGATCATCTCTGCCACCGTATAGCCGAGCATGTCTGCGAGACGCTGATTGGCATAAATGATATGCGCGCTGACGTCCGCCATCCAGATGCCTTCATAGGCCGTGTCAAGCAAGCGGCGATATTGCACCTCGCTCTGCTGCAACTCCGCCTCGGCCCGCCGCCGCGCGCGGCGGTTTTCCGCCTCGTGCATCTCCCGCTCGATAGTCGGTGCAAGGCGCGCCAGATTATCTTTCATCAAATAATCGTTCGCCCCGGCGCGCATCGCTGCGACCGCCACCGCTTCGCCGACCGTACCGGAGATGATGATGAAGGGAATGTCCAGCCCCGTCTCTTGCAGCACTGCCAGCGCCGCGAGCGCGTTGAAGTGCGGCATCGAATAGTCGCACAAGATGACATCCCACGCCTGCGCCGCCAGCGCCGCGCGCATCGCCGCGGGCGTCTCGACCCGCTCGAAGGTAAGGTCATAGCCCGCGCGCTTGAGGTGGCGCATCAAGAGCGCCACGTCCCGCTCCTGATCTTCGACGTGTAAGACTCGTAAGGTTCTATTCGCCATCTGCCGTTTTACTCAGTGGGTGCGGCTTCGTTCAACACCAACCAGTACATGCCCAACTGCCTTGTCGCTTCCAAAAATTGTTCAAAGTCCACGGGCTTGCGGACGTAGCTGTTCGCCCCCAAGTCATAGCTTTTGATCATGTCTTCTTCTTCGCTTGAAGAACTGAAGATGACCACCGGCAGCCGCCGGGTGCGCTCGTCGGCGCGGATTCTTTGCAAGACTTGTAAGCCGTTCAGCTTGGGCAATTTCAAATCCAGCAGAATGAGTTGCGGCTTCACGGTCATGTCCCGATCCGCCTGTGGGCCGGTGCCGAAGAGATAATCCAACGCCTCGACCCCGTCGCGCGCGACGACGATTTCGTTGACGATGTTGCTCTTCTTGAGCGCGCGGCGCGTTAAGGCTTCATCTCTGGAATTATCTTCTACTAGTAAGATCACTTTATCTTTCATGTCCTTTCTCCCTTAAAATCCGGAAGCGTGAAGTAGAAGGTTGCGCCTTGATTCACGGCCCCCACAGCCCAGACGCGGCCGCCATGCCGATTGAGGATGCGCTGGACGGTCGCCAGCCCGATCCCCGTGCCCTCGAATTCAGCGACGGTGTGCAGGCGCTGGAACGCGCCGAATAACTTGTCGGCGTAAGTCATGTCGAAGCCCGCGCCATTATCGCGGACGAAAAATGCGGTCTCGCCATCCTGCTGCTCATGACCGAAGACGATCTCCGGTTGGGCCTGCTTCGCGGTGAACTTCCACGCGTTGCCCAGCAGGTTAACGAGCATGATCCGTAAGAGGCGTTTGTCGCCGTGCGCCAAAAGTCCATCCTCGATCTGGACGGTCACTGTGTGCCCCGGCTCTCTTTTTTGCAGTTCGGCCACGACCGACTGCGCCAGCTCGCTCAGGTTGACGACTTCGCGGCGCATCTCGCTGCGCGTCACCCGCGCCAGTTGCAACACGTCGTCAATCAGTTGCGCCATCTCCTGACTGGCGCTCCTGACCTCTTGCAGATAGCTGCGCCCGTCCGCGTCCAACTTGTCCGCATAATCTTCTAAGAGCGCCTGACTGAAGCCGTTGATGTGGCGCAGGGGCGCGCGCAGGTCATGCGAGACGGAATAGGAGAAGGCTTCTAGTTCTTTGTTGGCGGCTTCGAGTTGGGCGGTGCGCTCCGCCACACGCTGCTCAAGCTCTTCGTTGAGCCGGCGCACTTCTTCTTCCGCCTGCTTGCGCTCCGTGATGTCGTTGTTGACCTCAAGAATTGCGCGCGGCTCGTCAAGCTCGTTCTTGTGTATGACCCAGTGACTTGCGACGACGATGCGCGCGCCATCCCGTCTGATATGGATGAGTTCGCCTTCCCAGTGCCCGTAGGCAAAAAGTCTCGCTTTGATCTCCTCTAAGGGGCGCGGAAACTCCGTCTTTAGCAGAACGTGTGTAACCTTCCCCACCGCCTCCGCCGAACTCCAGCCGTACATCTGTTCCGAGCCGCTATTCCAGAAGATAATTCGGCCACTTAGATCGCGAATCAACACCGGCGCAAGATCAAGGATGCGGGCCTGCTCCTTCAGCGCCTCCTCTGCGTGCTTGCGCTCCGTGATGTCGCGCAGGATGACGGTGTAGAACTTTCGTCCTTCCGATTCGAGTTGTGAGATCGAGGCTTCTATCGGGAACTCCTCGCCATCGGCGCGTAGTCCGAAGATCGCGCCCAAGCTGCCCATCGTGCGCTTGGTCACGTGCGTCCGCCCAAAATCTTCGATGTGCCCCCGGTGTGTAGGGCGGAAGCGTTTGGGGATGAAGCGGTCGAGCGGCTGACCCATGGCCTCTTCAGCGGGGTAGAGAAACATTCTTTCCGCCGCTTGGTTAAAAAGGACGATGCGCTGCTCTTCGTCAACGCTGATGATGGCGTCCATCGCCGAGCCGATCACGCCCGCTAGTTGCGCCTGACTCCGGCGCAACGTCTCCTCGGCCCGCTTCCGCTCGGTGATGTCCACAACCGTGCCCAGCACCATCGTCCCTTGCTCGGTCTGCAACGGGTTCAAGCCGATCTCGACGGGGAATTCACTACCGTCCTTGCGCAAGCCGTAGAGGTCGCGCCCCGCGCCCATCGGGCGGGCCGTCGGATTAGTTATGAAGCTGTCGCGGTAAGCGGGATGGTGCGCGTGGAAACGCGCCGGCACGAGCATCTCTATCGGCTGGCCGAGCAGTTCAGCGCGGTTGTAACCGAACGTCTTTTCGATCTGGGCGTTGATCAGCACGAGCTTACCAGTGCCGTCAACCATCACCATGCCGTTCGGCGCGCCCTCGATGAGTTGTCGGAAACGCTCCTCCGCGCGATCACGCTCGGTGATGTCAATCGAAGCCGTGATCAGGTGCGGACGGCCTTCAAGCTCAATGATCTCAGCCGACATCAAGAACCTTCGCACTTGGCCATCCTTCATCCGATACTCGGTCTCGCGATTGCGGATTCGGCCTTGTGACTTGAGCAATTCGATAACTTCCGCCCGCGCCGCGGGGTTAGGCCAAATCCCTAGGTCGGCCGACGTGCGACCAATGACCTCTTCGCGTTTATAGCCGGTCAAGTTCAGGAACGTGTCGTTGACGGCCACGTAACGCCCTTCATCAAGCGTCGCCATCACCGAAGAGATCGGGCTGGCATTAAACGCAATGGAGAAGCGCGCTTCGCTGACCCGCAACGCCTCCTCGGCGCGTTCCCGCTCGGTGATGTCGCGCATGATGACGGTATAGAGTTTCTGGCCGCCGGCCTCGATCTGTGAGATGGAAGCTTCGAGCGGAAACTCCGCGCCGCCGGCGCGCAGCCCGTAAACTGCGCGCGCGCCAGCCATGGCGCGCGTCGTGACGCCCGTCTGGCCGAAATTTTGGATGTGGGCCGCATGACCAACGCGGAAGCGCTTGGGGATGAAGCAGTCGAGCGGTTGCCCAATGGCTTCATCGGCCGGGCAGAGAAACATACGCTCGGCGGCGCGATTGAACACGAGGATGCGCTGCTCGCTATCCACCGTGATGATGGCGTCCATCGCCGAATCGACGATGCCCGCCAGTCGCGCCTGGCTATCGCGCAGTTCTTCTTCGGCGCGCGTTTTCTCGTTTAGCTCACGTGTCATTGCTTAAATACCCGGCCGACGTGCCCGATGAATCCGAGCGCTGAATCAGACAGACCATGCTGCTGCTTTAATCGACCAACTTGTTCTGGATGGCATAGTGCGTGAGTTCAGCATTGTTCTTCATCCCCATCTTCTCAAGGATGCGCGCGCGATAAGTGCTGATAGTCTTATCACTCAGCGAAAGCAGGGCGGCTATCTCGCCAACCGTCTTCCCCGAAGCGATCAGTGTCAGCACCTCAAACTCGCGGTCGGACAGAGCCTCATGCGGCGGGCGGTCTGTGCCCCGTTCCAAATCGACGATCAGACGCTCGGCGAGGGTCGGGCTGACGTACCGGCCGCCCTCGATGACTTTGTTGACCGCTTTGACCAACTCCGCCCGCGGGCTATCTTTGGTGATATAGCCGGCCGCGCCCGCCTTGAAAGCACGCCGCGCGTATTGCTCCTCCGAGTACATGCTGAAGATCAGCACGGGCAGCTTGGGCCGCATCTTCTTCAACTCCTGTAACACCTCCAGCCCGCTCCGGCCGCCCAGCGAGAGATCGAGCACGGCCACGTCCCAATCCTGCTCGCGCGCGAGCCTGAGCGCCTCTGGGGCGGTGCTCGCCTCGCCGAAAGTGACCATGCCGGGCTGCTCGTCGAGTATCTTCTTCACGCCGTCGCGGACGACTTCGTGGTCGTCAACGATAAGCACTTTTACGACCTGATTCAGCACCAGCCAGTACAAGCCCAACTGCTTGATCGCTTCCAAAAATTGCTCGAAGTCCACGGGCTTGCGGACGTAGCTATTCGCCCCCAAGTCGTAACTCTTAATCATGTCTTCCTCTTCGCTGGAAGATGTGAAGACGACGACCGGCAGCCGCCGGGTGCGCTCGTCGGCGCGTATCCCTCGCAAGACCTCAAGGCCATCCATGTTGGGCAATTTCAAGTCAAGCAGAATGAACTGCGGCAGCACGCGCGTGTCCCGACCAGCATACGCCCCCGTGCCGAACAGGTAGTCGAGCGCTTCGACTCCGTCGTGCGCGACGACGACTTCGTTAACAATGTTGCATCTCTTGAGCGCGCGGAGGATTAAGGCTCTATCTCTCGGATCATCTTCCACCAATAGGATCACTTTATTCTCCAAATCTAAGCTCCTTGAAATCCGAAAGTGGGAAGTGAGAGGTCGCCCTGCGGTTGATGCAGCTTGACAGAGTGCGCTCGTCGAGGGGTGACTATCCAGTACAAACCAATGCTACCGCAGAATTTCATCTGCGCGCTGCTGCTCCTTAATTCTTCAAGATACAGGCCGGAGACTGTAGATTAATATCAGGATAGCCCGGATTCTTATATAGGACATTGGCTGATAAGTCTGTCGGGATTTCCCTTACAACCTTAAGCATTGGCATCTGAACGTTAAAAATATCCGCTCAGCCAGAGAACGGGACTCGGACAATCACCACCGTTCCTTGGCCTTTCACCCCGTTGATGTCAATCCGCCCCCCGACGAGATGAGCGCGCTCGCGCATCCCCAAGAGGCCGAGCGACAGCCGGCCCGATTTCTCCTCCTCCGTGATCCCGCGCCCGTTGTCGCTGATCGTCAAGACGAATTGGCCAGCCTCTTTCCGCACAGTGATGTCCACCCTAGTCGCTTGCGCATGCCGGAGAATGTTGGTCAGCGCTTCCTGCAAGATGCGAAAGGCGGCCGTCGATTGATCTTGGCCCAACTCGACGTTCTCCAGCGCACAATCACAGCGGCAGATGATGCCCGTCTGCGCTTGAAACTTCTGAGCCTGCCATTCAATCGCTTCCACCAGCCCGAGGTCGTCCAAGATGCTCGGCCGCAGTTCCGACGCGATCCGTCTGACGACATTGATCGTGTTGTCAACCAGCTTCGTCATCGCCGCCGTCTTCTCTTGCAGCGCTGACAGTTGCGCTTGGTCTCCCGCTTCGGTAAATATTTTATCCAACTCTTCCAAGTCCCACTTCAGACTCATCAGCGCCGCGCCGAGTTCGTCGTGAATCTCACGCGCGATGCGCGCTCCCTCCTGCTCGCGCGCGGAACGGAGACTTTCAGAGAGCGCGCGTAACTGCACGTTCGTCGCTCCGAGTTTCTCCTCTGCGCGCTTGCGCTCTTCAATGTCGATTGATACTCCGTACCATTTAACGAGGTTTCCCCGCTCGTCGCGCAACGGCGCAGTGCGGATCAGGAACCAGCGATATTCCCCGTCAGCTCGTTGCAGGCGCATCTCATCGTCGTACGGTTCCCCAACCGCCATCTCCGCGCGCCACCTTTCTACGACTCTGGGAATGTCTTCAGGATGAATTGGGCGCGTCGGCTCTTCAATAAACTGCTCAAGCGAAAGGCCGGTATAGTCCACCCAACGCTGATTGAGGAAATCAACGACGCCGTCAGACCCGAGGCTCCAGGCCATAGTCGGAATGGCATCGATGACCAAGCGAAGGTGATCTTCGCTTCGGCGCAATGCATCTTCAGCCCGCTCGCGCTCGTTGATCTCTCTGCGCAACTTTTCGTTTGCCGCGGCGAGTTCTCTCGTCCGTTCAATGACGCGGTGCTCAAGCTCTTCATTGAGTCGCTTTATTTCGGCCTTAGCTTGGATTAGCTCTGGCGTTTCAATGATCTCCCATGCCCCTTGCCGTCTGGCGATGGCAAACTGATGTGTGCGCGCCGCGTCAAATACCTCATCGCCTCGGATCGTCGCAAGCGGGTAAGTGCATGACGCAATTATTCGTTCATTGGGAAATAATTTGTCGAGTTCTGCCTCGAACTTGCGAAATACTTTCTGGTCCTCATCGTATAGCCAGGCCGGACTGCCGTTGACTCTCATGCCCGCATAGCCTCTGGCCAATGCTTCATCAAGTTTCTCTTTGAATCGATGGGCGACTTTGTGCAGCGCAAATGTGCCGCCGTTGAGAAACCACTCATCATGGCCGACAACTTCTATACTTCTCTCAGTCACATACCGGTCAAGATCGGGCAGAGCATTGCGCAAGGCGCTCGTGGCTTCTTGCGCCGTCAGCAACTCGGAATTCGAGATCACCCAGAGGCAGAACTCCTTGTTTTCCAGGCCGGCCTTGAAATAAGGAACCAGAATGTCGAGCAGGTCTTGTTTTGTCTCGTAGAAATAACAGAAGTGTGTGCCCCATGGCATGTCGCCGACAACGCTGATTCCTGTCTGCCGCAATTCCGCAGCCATCGCGTTCACCTCTCAATCGTCAATCAGGCACAGTCGCTTAGACTCAATTTAGGGCAGAGCTTGCTTGGGCTAGCTGGCAGCGGCAAGTAACAAGCCGACAGCTCGGTGTAGTGCATAGACCAAGTGCCGATCCCATCAACGGTTGCGCCGACGACGAGCCACGCAAGCCAGACCCGACCGCGCGCGGCGCTTACGCGCTCGGACAGATCGCGCGCGGCGTATGCCGCCAAGATTGAGATAAAGGCGATTGTGATCGGCTCATTAGCAGCACCCATTCCCGACTAGGCTGGGCTAACATCGGAGTCGGAAAGTCCGGTGGGCAACAGTGCTCAAGCACTTAGAGGAGGAGGAACGGTAAGTGCTAGGCAAATATTTCGCGTCGTGCATGAAGGACGGCTGAAGCGAATGTTTGAGAAGCCGCGTCGGGACATGCTGGACACGTGCAGGATAGAGAGGGCGGCGAGATAAGTCAACAGCATCAAAGCGAACGTAGCGGCGTGAGCAGGCCGACTTTAATCCTTTACGCCCACCAGCTTTGCGTGTATTATCCCCGCCCTTGCGCGTTGAAACCTTGTCGGGCCTCTGCCTCAAGTCCTACATCCGGAGGCGTGCTGCTAAGGGATAACACTTATGGGACACTGGACAAGTCATTGCCGCCATTGCGGCCAGAAACTGCGCGCCGCCAACCGCCTGACGTTGTGGTTCGCGCGGCTGCGGCATCGTTTTAGTCATTAGCGTCAATCATTAAATCTTTCAGAGTTACATCATCATGGCCCAACTCAACAGCGGTCACGCGTTCACATCAGCGACACCGCGTCTGCGCCAGCGCACCGCTTGAATCGAGAAGCTTGACCGCCTGGGCTGGGCGGTCGGACTCTCATTCACAAGTTACGGCGTGCGGATTGGCCTACGGGGCAATCGCGCGGAGGCGCTCACGCAGTTGTTGCCCCATCTGCCACCCGGCTGGCGGGCGACGCGCAACCCTATAGTTGATCGCCTGTTCTCGGTCATCGTCGGCGGTGCGGGCGCGCGGCCCGGCACGCAGCGCTTCAACCTCCTCTACGAGGATCACGTGCGGATGGCGCGGACGCGTGATTTGGAGACAGTGCTGGAGACCATCGAATCACGCATACGCCTATTTGTGGCGGAGCGGGCGCAGCGGCACGTATTCGTCCATGCGGGCGCGGTCGGCTGGCAAGGGCGCGGCATCATCATTCCGGGGCGCAGCTTTAGCGGCAAGTCTTCTTTAGTCGCCGCGTTGGTGCGTGCCGGCGCAACTTACTACTCCGATGAGTTCGCGGTGCTGGACGAGCGCGGGCGCGTCCATCCGTTCGTGAAGCCGCTGTCGCTCCGCAGAGAAGGGGAGACAGCGCAGGCGCACTTCCCCATCGAAGAATTGGGCGGCACGCCCGGCGTTAAACCTCTGCCGGTGGGATTAGTGTTGTTGACCGAGTACAAGGCGGGCGCGCGCTGGCGGCCGCGCCGTCTGACGCAAGGGCAAGGCGCACTGGGGCTACTCGGTCACGTGATCGCGGCGCGGCGGCAACCGGAGCAATCGCTCGCGGCGTTGCAGCGGGTCGTCGCCACCGCGCCCGTGCTGAAGGGCCGGCGCGGCGAAGCGGGTGAGTTGGCCGCAGTCATCCTGCGCGCGTTGAGCGCTAAATAACTTTTGCGCGCGGCATATTTGATGCTACACTGCGCCCGCTTCACAGGATAGTTCCCGCAAGCAGACGCGTTTCTCAATGCCGGGTACGTCCTTCAATTTCAAAGCAAGCGGGTCGCGTTTCCGTCAGCATTTCATTCTTCAGCCCGATGCTTATTCTGTCCGGCCCGTCACCCGGCACAGCCTCTTAAATAAGGTTCGGAGCAATCGTTTAAGGGAGACTACATGCGAGGCCCAGAAGCATTAGTGAAGCCGCTCGCCCGCAAGGACAATCTGATCATCCGCGAACTGCCCGACGAAGTGCTCGTCTACGATCTGGAGCGCGACAAGGCGCACTGCCTGAATCAGACGGCCGCGCTCATCTGGCGGCACTGCGACGGGCGGACGAGCGTCAGCGAATTAGCGCGCAAGTTGGCGCATAGCTCAGCCGCGCCGATAGATGAACGGGTGGTCTGGTTCGCCCTCAAGCAGCTCAATAAAGATCAGCTCTTGGCCGCCGAGGTGCTGCCGCCTGCGCAGATGAGCGGCTTGACGAGACGACAGATGATGCGCGTGCTCGGCGTGACCGCCGCCGTTGCCATCCCGCTCGTGACGACCATCATCGCGCCCACGCCTGCCCAAGCCAGTTACGGCTTACCGCCCGGCGCATGTTGCAGCGCTAGTGCGGACTGTCAGTCCGGTATTTGCGGCGCGGCTACGGCTCAATGTCCCAATGGTGTGTGCGCTTAAGCAATGGTTACTGCCTCAGTGCCACAGCAAAGAAGTTGGCTCATGGCCACAGCGCTGGCGGGTGCTTGGCGCTCGGAGTTAGCAACTCTCGATCTCTGCGAGAGTGAGCTTGCGGCCATCTTGCAACCGCTCATTGGTTCGGGGGGCGGCGCTTTGGGCTGGCGGCGTGTGCAATATTCGAGTTTGCGCGCATCTTCGGCCGCTAATGCTCTTTATCAACTGTATCGTGTGCAGTTGCTACAGACGGCTTTGTTCGAGCGCGAGATCGAGCGCGTCTTTGCGTTGCTGCGTGGGGCGGGCGTCGAGCCGTTGTTGGTGAAGGGGTGGGCGGCGGCGCGGGCTTATGCTGAGCCGGAGTTGCGCCCGTGTGGTGATATAGATCTGCTGGTGCGGCCTGAACAGTACGAGCCAGCGCAGAGGGCGTTGCAGGCTTTGGGCGCTGACGCGCGCGCAATTGATCTGCATAGTCGCTTTTCGGAGCTTGCTGACCGGAGCGTGGCTGAACTGTTCGCGCGCTCGCGTTTGATTAGATTAGGCACGACGGATGTGCGCGTGTTGGGCGCAGAAGATCATTTCGGGTTGTTGTGCATACACATGCTGCGGCATGGAGTTTGGCGACCGGTGTGGCTGTGCGATGTGGGCGCGGCTTTGGAAGCGCGCCCGGCGGATTTCGATTGGGCGCTCTGTCTGGGGTCGAACCGGCGCAGGGCGCGTTGGATCGAGTGCGCCATCGGCTTGGCGCATAGATTGTTGGGCGCAAGAATTGACGATACGCCCGTGGCGGCCGAAGCCGTGCGCTTGCCGCGCTGGTTGTTGGCGAATGTGCTGCGTCAATGGGAGACGCCTTATGTGACCATGCAAGCCCCGCAGAAGTATCGCGTGCCGATGCGCAGCTACTTGCGCCGCCCCAGAGGGGTGCTGCACGCGCTCCGCATGCGCTGGCCTGATCCGATTGCAGCGACCGTGAGCGTGCGAGGGCCGTTCAACGCGCTGCCGCGCTGGCCCTTTCAGTTCGCCAACTGCTGCGCCCGCGCCGCGCAATTACTGACCACCGCGCGCAACTGAGTGCATTGAGTCCCTTCGCGCGGGCGGCACACGCACAAGCGACCGCAAGAAGGCCAGCAAGAAGAAGCAGCCGGCGAGCTAAGCGTCGCTTAAGACGGGTACGGGCAGAGAGACCGAGCGAGCTACCAGCCTCTGCCCGTCCCATCCACCCAACCGCGCCACAGCAATCCGGCGCGCTATCTCCTAGCGAACAAGCAGGGCAGCACCTGCACCGCGATACGCCGCGCCCCGCGCGTGCCTATCCCTCGCAAAACTGTAGCGCGGGTCTAGCGCACAAACTGATCCGCAGTGCTGTATCGGCAGTGATGTTCTAAAGATTCGGTGGAGGATTTATGAAAAGAGTAGGCTTCTTTTTGGCGGCGGCATTTTGTATTACGTTGATGAGTTCAGCGGCATCAGCACAAGTTCCGATTCTTTATTATGACTTCGAGAATAATACAACGCGCAGCACGTTCGAGAATCTTGTAGAACAGCAGATTAATAGCGGGAGCGGCGCTCTCGCTAAAACTGGTGGCGGAACCATTAGTGGTGTGGCAGGCGCAGGCACTAATAATGGTGGCTCGGCATCAGGACAGTCTATTACTACTGATACATGGCAGAATAGCGCCACTGATCCAGGAACAGCAGCGACCGCCTATTTCCAATTTGTCGTTAACCTACAGGGATTTAGCGGTATTTCAATAAAATTTGACGATAGAGCCTCCGCTACTGGGCCTGCTCGGGTTGGTGTTTTATATAGTATCGACGGGACGAATTTTTCCGCTGGCCCGACACCAATAGCGACAGGCAATAATGCTTTTGTGCTTGGGCAAGCTTTTGATCTGAGCGCCGTAAGCACAATTAATAATCAAGCAACAGTTACTATTAGAATATATGCCTACGCTGGAGATAGAACAGGACGTAGTGCTTTTGGTTCGGGAGGGACATATCGGATTGATAATCTTACAGTTCTTGCCAAAACTGCTACTGCCTCGAAGACTTTGCTTGATTATCCTGCTATTGGTCTAAGCATAAAGTCCGGCACCGCTTTTACTCCGACATATACGGACTTTACAGTAAATGGATCAGGGATAGTCGTAGCGTTAGCAAGTAATCTAAATGTTAGTGGAACATTCACTGTCTCTGCTGGCACCCTGAACTGCGGAACAAACATCATTGGGGGGGCAGGGAACTTCACGCTCTCTTCCGGCGCAACGCTTGGCATTGGCTCAACGGCTGGCATTACTTCTTCAGGTTCATCGGGCAACATCCAAGTAACCGGGACCCGCACCTTCGATACAGGCGCAGACTACACCTACAACGGCAGCGCGAATCAGGCAGTCGGAAATGGATTGCCGTCATCAGTCGCCAATCTGACGATTGCGAATACGGGAAGCTCAGGCAACAACACGGTCACAGGGAATTCCGGCCAGACTGTCACCAACCTGCTGCGCGTGCAGGCCGGGAAATACCAGAGCGCCAGCAACTACAACAATGTTCAGATTGATAGCGGCGCGACCTTCACCGCAGGCAGCAATGAGACCATCAACGTCACGGGTACTTGGACGAACAACGGGACGTTCGTCGCCAACGGCAGTACCGTCAACTTCAACAGCGGTGGCATTCAAAGCATCAGCGGCTCGTCCATCACTACCTTCGACAACGTCAGCGTGCCGAGCAACACCACGCTGGGCTTCGGTTCGCCCGCAGCCGCCGCCATCAATCAGACCTTAAGCCTCAGTGGCAACGTTTCTAATTCCCAGCCGCCGATTTACAACAGCGGCTCGACCTTGAAGTACAACCTTGGCAACTTCAAAGGCCGCGGCGCGGAGTGGAACGCGACCTCCGGCGCAGGCTACCCCTTCAACGTGCAGATCAGCAATGGCACCACCTTCCTCCTTGGCCTCAGCAGCACGAGCACGCCTATACAGATGGCGGGCACGCTGACGATTGATAGCAGCTCGACCTTCGATATGGCTTCCTTCGCAATGACTGCCCCGTTGACTGTGCTCGGCAGCGTTACTAACAACGGCACGCTCACGCTCTCATCGGCGAACGGCGGCGATATAAAAGTCAGCGGCAACTGGACGAGAAACTCAACCGCAACTTTTACGCCAAACGGTCGCGCCGTCTTCTTCAACGGCACAGGCACGCAGACAGTCACTATCACAGGCGGCGGTACAGAGGCGTTTAGTTATCTGATCGTTGATAAGGCAAGCGGCAATCTGACGCTCAGCAGCAGCCCCGCAACCAGCGTGAGTGTGAACGCTACAAGTGGCGATGTGCTGCAAATCCTGAACAGCGGCGGGATCGATCTGAACGGGCAAACGCTGACGCTGGCAAATAATGGCGGCAGCATTCTGGCTAACGGCGGCACAAGGAACATCACCGGCACTGGCACGGTCGCCTTCAACGGCACGAAGGCGATGGATGCGGGCAGCACCGGCACGCTTAGTTACGGCAGCAACGTGACCGTTACTGTCGGTGCGTCAAATGTTGATTTCGGCAACGGGTTGGCCACCATCGGCGGCATCCTACAGATTAACTCCGGCAGCGTGGCCAGCGGTAAAGCCCCGATCTACGCCTCAACATCCACCCTCGTTTACAACCAGACGATGACCGCCGGAGAAGAGTGGTATCCAAACACCACCGGCACAGGCGCGGGCGTCCCGCAGAATGTCACCATCAACGCGAGCAAGACAGTTGATTTTGGCAACAATGGGTTTGCGCGCACGATGCGCGGCAATCTCTTAATCAGCGGTACGCTGACCCTATCAACTACCTTCGGCGGCGACGTGAACGTTGGTGGCGACTGGACTAATAACGGAACGCTCACCACTAACGGTCGCGCCGTCACCTTCAACGGCAGTGCGAATCAAAACGTCGGCGGCACTGGTACAAACGCTTTCGCTTATCTCATTATCAACAGCGCGGGCGTGACGCTCACAGCCAATGCCTCTATCAGCAACACGCTGACCTTGACCAGTGGCAACCTCACCACCGGCACGAATACCCTGACGCTGGGCAATTCCGCCGACATTAGCCGCACGTCCGGCTTTGTGATCGGCGCGCTGAAGAAGACTGCGCTATCGGGCGCGTTCATCTTTACGGTTGGCACCGCCGCGAGCGGCAGTACCACCGGCGGCTACACGCCGCTCGACATTGCTAACGCCACAGGCGGCGGCGATCTGACGGTGCGTACCGTCGGCAACGTGCAGCCAAACGTCAACGCCTCAACCTCTTTGAAAGAATACTGGACGTTGACGGCCGGCGGCGCACCCGCCGTCGATATGACGTTCCATTATCTTGATGGCGACGTGCAGGGCACTGAGACGACATACCGGATCATCAGAGTCTCTAACGGCACGCCCATCTCATTCCCGCCCAACTGCCCGAACATCTGCGTGGACACGGACAACAACACAGCCACGATCACGGGCGTCAGTTCCTTCTCCGATTGGACGCTCGGTCAGACGGCCGCACCGACCGCCGTTAAGTTTGGCGAAGTGCGGGCGGAGAGTTATGCGGAGGGCGTGCTGCTCGCGTGGGATTCGGGGCATGAGGTGGATAACCTCGGCTATAACGTCTATCGCGAGTTGGGCGGGCGGCGCGTGCGCGTCAATCGTGGCATCGTGGCCGGCTCGGCCCTGACGGTCGGGGCGGCGACGGAGTTGCGCGCGGGGCAGAGCTACAGTTGGTGGGATGCGAAAGCATCGGGCGCGGCGCAGTACTGGATCGAAGACATAGACCTCAACGGCACGCGCACCATGCACGGCCCCTTCGTGCCCGTAACGGGTAAGGGCGACGGACAAAAGATCGCGCAGAGTTACCAGCAGCCACTGCTATTAAGCGATCTGAACGCGAAGGCGCAGAACAAGGCGGGTCTCTTCCAGATGGGTTGGCCGGCCGCAGTTGAGCGGCCCGGTAGACCTGAGATCATCGGCTCCGTTTTGTCGCCGCGTACGGGCGCTTTGGTCGCGGCTGAGGACGAGACGATGAAGCAGCAGTGGGAACTGGCCGGGCAGGCGGCGGTCAAGATCGGCGTGAAGCGGGACGGTTGGTATCGCGTTACGCAGACGGAACTAGCGGCGGCGGGGCTTGACCAGAACGCCGACGTGCGCAACCTGCAACTCTACGTCAACGGCGCGCAACTGCCCATCCGCGTCAACGGCGGGCAGACGAGTCTGGGCCAGAACGGTTCAATTGAGTTCTACGGGCAGGGGCTTGATACGGCGACCACAGACACGCATGTCTACTGGCTCATCGTCGGCACAGAGCCGGGCCTGCGCATCCCTGCGCCGAAGACACTCGGCAAACTCGGCGGCAGCACGAAGCTTGGCGGCGCGGCCGGCGTGCAGGGCGTGCTTGAAACAGACGACCAGCAAAGCGCAGGCTCGTCTGGCGTGGGCGAAGCGGAAGGGGCTGCGCCGCTCAGCACCAGTGCGCCGAGCTTCGCTTACACGGTGGAAAGAAAAGAACGTCTCATCTACTTCTCGTCACTGCTTAATGGTGATGAGGAGAATTACTTCGGTCAACTCATCAGCACGCAGCCGGTGACCGAGACCCTGACGGTGCATAACCTTGCCCCGGCTGGCGACAAACAGGAGACACAGCTTGAGGTCGCGTTGCAGGGCGTCTCGACCGGTGGGCACACCGTGTCGGTCTACTTCAACGATGTCGAGCTTGATAAGTTGAGCTTCAACGCCCGCGATCATGCCAGCGCAGTGTTCGCCGTTCCGGCGGCCTTGCTGCACGAGGGCGATAACACAGTCAAGCTTGCGATTAACGGCACCGAGACCGATCTCAGTCTCGTCGATTATCTGCGCCTGACCTACACGCACACGTACCGCGCCGACGGCAACACGCTGCGCCTGAGCACGCCGACGAAGGGCGCGCTGCTCGTTGACGGCTTTACCACGTCAAATATACGCGTGGTCGATGTGACTGAGCCGGCGACAGTGGTCGAGCTTGCGCCGCGCATCGTGGCCACAGCGACGGGCTATGCTGCCCGCGTGCAGACGGCTGGCGCGCGCACACTGCTCGCCTTCACGGACGATCTGGCTGGTCAAGCTGCTTCGGTCACAGCTAACCAACCCTCAACATGGCATGCCGACGAACAGACCGCCGATATGCTCATCATCACGCACAGGAGTCTGCGCGACAGTGTGCTGCCGCTTAAAGCTCTGCGCGAGAGCCAGCAGATGCATGTGTCGGTCGTTGACGTGGAAGACCTCTACGACGAGTTCAGTTACGGCGCGCACACGCCGCAGGCCGTCAAGGACTTCTTGCAGTGGACGACTGGGCACTGGCAGCAGGCCCCACACTACGTCCTGTTGGCCGGCGACGCGACGATTGACCCGCGCAACTACGAGGGGCGCGGCGACTTCGATCTCGTCCCGACCAAACTCATCGACACCGCTTCGATGGAGACGGCTTCGGACGAGTGGTTTGCAGACTTCAATAATGAAGGCGTCGCCAGTATGGCCTTGGGGCGGCTGCCCGTGCGCACGGCGCAGGATGCCGGCACAGTCGTCAACAAGATCGTAGGCTTTACCCTGACCGCAGCGAACCAAGCAGCGGTACTGGTCTCGGATCGTACCGGCAGTAACGATCTGGACTTCAATGCCGCCAGCCATGCGGCCGCCGCGCAGTTGCCGCCGAACACGGCTACCACCTTCATCAACCGTAACGATGGCCCGGCCGACGAGGTGCGCAATCACGTCATCGAGAGCATCAACGCGGGGCCGATGGTGGTCAACTTTATTGGGCACGGCTCGACCACTTTCTGGACAGGCGACAACCTGCTGCGCACTGCGGACGCAACCGCTCTGACCAACGGGAATCGGCTGTCGCTCTTTGTCATGATGACCTGTCTGAACGGCTACTTCCAGGGCACTGCCTTGGATAGTCTGTCCGAGGCAATGTTAAAGGCGCAGCAAGGTGGCGCGGTTGCCGTCTGGGCTTCGTCGGGCATGACTGTGCCGGTTGAGCAGCAGACGGTTAATCAGGAGCTTTACCGGCAACTGTTCATCCTCGGTCAGCCGCCGACGCTGGGCGATGCCGTGCGCCAAGCTAAGCAGTTGACGCAAGACCCGGACATCCGCCGCACTTGGATCCTGTTCGGTGATCCGTCGATGCGCCTGCGGTAGTTATAAGCTGGACGCCAAGCGTCTGAGTTGGCGCAACGAGAAAAGCGGGCGCTCTCTGATAAGGAGAGCGCCCGCTTCGTCTAAAGATGAGCCGCCAGTGGGCTGGCATCTTGATTGCTATTTGATAACGATAGTGAAGGGAAGGGCGAAAAACCCGTACTTTGGGCCGCGCACAGTTGCCAACTGTAGACAGTAGAGGGGCACGCGTGTGTACTCTTGTGGACACGTTAATGCTAAACGCTGCGCTTGATTTAACCCTTAGTTTACATTGGAGTGTTACCCTTCAAGCTCGTGTTGGGTATTATGAGTTGCACGAGTAACGCGCTGGTGTCTTGTGTATGATGGCGGACAGAGGTTTGTTGGATGGGATTGTAAAGATTGACGCCCTGTGACCCGTCTGCTTAACGGCCAGATGCCATACCGCGCACCTGCTGTACCTGTGACAATGAGTCTGCATATCCTAATGATGTCTCATTGAAGTAAGAATGAACCGCAGGTATACACAATGGAGGGTTGACACTTTGGGCGTTTTTGTTAAAATCGCCACCGTTCTGTGCCGCGTAGAACGGTCATCTCATAATGGACTGGTTGAGCTATCGGCCCTTCTCATCTCAACCTAAACTTCGCGCCCCAACTTTGACATGATAGATAAAGCTGGCTCAGTGCCGACTCTCGCAGTTGCCGTTTGTTAATACGCAGGGATAGGTATTTGATACCGCAAAGGTAGTGCGGTCTCATGCAGGGTGGTTGAGTTTGTTAGCTTGATCACTTGACTTGAGGCAGGTATAGCTCTCGTAAGCGACTTGATTCGCTGTTCGTATGTGTCAGCCGGTTAATTGGCGGATGCTTAGCTTCATGTTAGTACAGGTGTAGGTCTGAGTTGTCCTGATCGTAGGCCGAATCACAAGGATAAAGCTCAGTCTTAAGACCCTCGCTAAACAACTCGCACATGAATCCGTTTTGGCGTGCTGAGCCACGCGCTCTGGGGGGAAGTCTTTTTCTATTTCGCGCAAACCACAAGCGTGTAAGCGTTCGCCCTGCTCCGTCGATTCTGACTCGTCAGTTTATGGAGACTAAATTACAGGAATCACTGGCCGCGCTCCTTGCGCTGAGTCATACGCCCGGCGAGCAGCGTTTGTACGAGACCCTGATCGCGGCGGCCGCAGGCGTCGGTGCGCAGGGTGGCAGCTTTAGCCTCAGCCGGCTCTTGGCGCTGACAGGATTGAACAGCTACAGCACCCTGCGGCGCGCACGGACAGGGCTGGTCGAAAAACTTAGCATCGACTGCAAGGGCAACAGCGCAGGTGAAGACGGCCAAGAACAGCAGGGGAGCGTCTATATAGTCTACGGGCCGGAGGAAATCTTTCGACGGCGGCGGCAGGCGGGGCTGGAACTTTACCCCAAGGAATATCAGAGCCACGCCGACCACATGGGTTTCTCGCCCGCTCTGGCGCGGGTGGCTAATGGGCACAATCTGAGCCGGCGCGAAGCGCAAGTCGCCCTCTGCTGCGCCGAGGGGCTGACGAACGCTGAGATCGGCGCGAAGCTCTTTATCACCGAACAGACGGTGAAATTTCATCTGCGCCACGTCTTCATCAAGTTTGGCGTCCGCCGCCGCGGGGAACTCATCTCGCGGCTCCTGCGGCAAGAGCGTGAGGAAGGTGAAGGACAGGGCCTTGGCGGCGGCCTGTGGGTTGACGAGCAAGTGCCGTCGTTCTCCTGAAATGTTTGGCCGCGATTACGCATCTTTTGTGAATAAGTGTAGTCGCGCATAGTTTGTAGCCGCCTCAGCTATGAGGCTTCCGTCCTCGCTACTAGAGGATGGTACGGCGTGCCGGGTGCTGGTCGGCGCAAAGCGTTTTGCGTCAAAAGCCCTAAGGACATGCGACGGGAGAGTTGTCCTCAAACCGAGTTGAGTGTGTGAGCGCGATGAGTAGCACCAAGAAGAATAAGAAAAAGAAGAAGCGGCGGACGGCACTCGTCGTCTGCCGCGACCGGAAAGAGTTCTGGACGACGCAGGCGCAGTTCTGGCAATGGGTGCGCGAAGGCACAGTCGTCAAGACCGGCGATAAACCGCTGGCAGGCGCGTTCGTGCGCGAGCATGAGGAGCTGATGGTCATGCTCAGCAACACGGTCTTAAATCTTGCGCACCCGAATCATATGCGCGAAGCACTCGGTGCCCGTCGGACGGGATTGTCAGGGCGTTGATGCTGAGGTGTGCTAGTCGGACAGTTGGTATTAGGAGATGAATATGAAGCGGGTAATAGCTAAGAGGGCGACTCAAGGTCTTCTGTCGGCTCTCGTTCTAGCGGCCTGTGCGTTGCGGCTGAGCGCGCAGGAGCCGAGCGCTGTAGTCAACGCGCCGCCGATGGCCGCCGCAACGACTGCTGCGAATAAATCGACAGATGCGGCTGCCAAGCGCGCACCTGAGCAATACCACATCGGCCCGCGTGATGTGCTCAGCATCCGCGTCACGGCCGGCCGCCCTGTGCCCGAACTCTCGATGGACGCGGTTGAAGTGAGTGAGTGCGGCCAGATTCCGCTGCCCTCTGTGCAGCAAGAGGAGCAGAACGAAATTCGTGCGGCGGGTCTCACACGCACCGAACTCGCTGAGCAGTTGCGGCAGTTCTACACCAAGTATAAACGTAACCCGCAGGTGGTCGTCACAATCAAGGAATACAACTCGCAGCCCGTCGTCATTAACGGAGCGGTCGCCAAACCCGCCCAGTTTCAACTGCGCCGGGCGGTGCGCTTGCAGGAGCTATTGCAGTTCTATGCAGGCGGGCCGACTGAGCGCGCGGGCGGCCAGATCCAACTCGCCCGCATCGCCAACTTCAACCCGTGCGAAGCGGACGCAGCGGCGACGGCGGCCGATAACAGCGGCATTTCATTCCAAGTCTTCAAACTGAGCGATACGCTCGCGGCCAACGAGCAGGCCAACCCTTACCTGCAACCCGGCGATGTGATCACGCTGCCGGAGGCCAAAGAAGCTTACATCATCGGCAACGTCCTGCGCCCCGGCCCCGTCCTGCTAAAAGATAACAAACTGACCGTCACCCAAGCCTTGGCCATGGCCGGCGGCACTCTGGAGAACACGAAAAAACAGAGTGTGCACATTATCCGGCAGGGGGCGGACGGGGTCAGACAGGATATCCCCATTGACCTGCAAGCAATCGAAAAACAGAAGGCACAGGACATAGCCTTGCTGCCAAGCGACATCGTCGATGTGCCCGTCTCCGGCGGCAAGCGGCTGCTTAAAAGCCTGATCGGAATTATCCCTTCGACCGCGCAGCAACTGCCCGTCCGGGTTATTCCATAAGTTTGACGACGAGTCGCAAATGCCGACCGTCCCCCCTTAGTACTTCCAAAAGGTAGAAGGTGAACTGATGCCAGAAAGATCGACCCCTCCGCTTGCTCTGCCAGAGTCTAGTGAGCTAGCGCCCCGGTCCACACCGCCGCCAGTGGCCGCCTATTTATCATATCCGAGTTACACGGACGAGGGCGCGGAAGAGAATCATTTCCGCGAGTACCTGCGCGCTGTCCGCAAGCACCTCTGGCTTATCATTGGGCTCACCCTGATCTTCACCATGTTGGCCGCGATCTATGTCGCGCGCCAGCCCGATATCTATGCGGCGCAAGCGCGCGTGCAGGTCGATCTGGAGAACAACCCGGCGAGCGGCGCGGGCGGCGGCAAGAGCGGGACGGTCGTCATCAGTAATCCGACCAGCGACCCCACCTACTTCAACACACAGTTGCAGAACCTGACCAGCCAAGGACTCTTGCGCCGGGTCGTCAAGACGCTCGACTTGGAACACAACCAGTCCTTTCTCCAGCCCAATCGCGAGCACCGTACCACTTGGCAGAACCTGCAGCGCATGGTCGGGCTTAATAAGAAGGGGCCTGAGGAGCAGAAGAACAGCACAGACAATCAATTGCCGCTGACCGGGAATCTGGCCCCGGCAACCGCACGCGATAATTTGGTCGAGGCCAAGCGCTTGGAGCCTTATGTCAGATTGATTCAGGCCGGGCTAAAGGTTGAGCCGGTGAAAGAGACGAGAACAAGCTCGTACTCAAAAGAGACACGGCTCATCGACATCAGCCTCACCTATCCAGACCCGCAGGTGGCCGCCAAGATCGTCAACGCCATCGCCGACACGTTCGTGCTCTCGAACATGGAGAAGAAGACGGAGACGAACGCTAACGCGGGGGATTTTCTGCAACAGCGCGTCGCGGAACTGCAAGCCCAGATCCGCAATGGTGAAGAACGACTCGTCAACTACGCTAAGGATCACCAGATACTGTCGCTCGACGGCAACCAGAACACTGTGGTTGAACGTTTAGCCGGCCTTAACACACAGTTATTGCAAGCTGAAAATGATCGCAAGCAGGCGGAGGCCGAATACCGGGCCGCCATGACTCCAGGGGCGGCAAGTGCCTTGGCCACTGCTGGTGAAAAGAATCAATCCGATAACATCGAAGGCAAACTGGCGGCCCTTCGGCAGCGGCGGACGGAGTTATTGGTCGAGAACACGGAAGAGTGGCCGGAAGTCAAAGAGGTCGAGCAGCAGATCGCGACTTTGGAGAAGCAACTTAAAGAGTCGCATGGCAACGCGACCAGCGTGCTCACCACCAACTTGGCGACCCGCTACCGGCAGGCGCTCGACCGCGAAAATGCGATCCGGACGGCCTTCAATAAACAGCGCGGCGAGACGCTGACCCAGAACGAGGCGGCGATCAATTACCGGATCATCCAGCAGGAGATTGCGACCAACAAAGAACTCTTAGACGGGCTGCTCCAACGCTCGAAAGAGAACGAGGTGGTGCTCGCTGGCACGCCCAACAACATCAACGTGGTGGACTACGCGCTGACGCCTGATTACCCGGTCGGGCCCCAGCGCATCCGCACCATCATCATGGCGTTCTTCCTCGCCTTGGCGGGCAGCATCGGTCTTTCGATCTTCATTGAGTATATGAACGACTCTGTGCGTTCAACCGACGATGTAGACCGTTGGCTGCGCCTGCCCTCCATCGGCGTTATCCCGGCCATCGGCGCGTTGACGAAACGGCGGCTGCTGCTGCCGACGCGCGCGCTCCAGCGCAACGGCAACGGTCATGCGTCGCCGGAGTTGCTGCTGAACGCTGAAACGCGCTCGCCGCTGGCCGAATCTTATCGCCACCTGCGGACTTCAGTCCTGCTCTCCTCGGCCGGGCATCCGCCTAGAACTTTGCTCGTCACCTCAAGCGTGCCGTCTGAGGGGAAAACGACGACTGCCGTTAACACGGCGCTAAGTTTGGCCCAGACCAGTTCGAATGTCCTCGTGGTGGATGGGGACATGCGCCGACCGCGTCTGCACTCGATCTTTGGGATCAAGAACGAGCGCGGCCTGAGCACGATTCTTTCCAGCCAGATGAGCGAGGCCGAAGTATTGAGCCTGATTCAGCAGAAGGCGGCGGACGGCCTCTACGTGCTGCCCTCAGGCGCGATCCCGCCGAACCCGGCCGAATTGCTCGGCTCTGAGCAGATGCGCCGGTTGATGAAAATTCTCGAAGCTACGTTTACGCATATCATCATTGACTCGCCGCCGATCGGCTCGTTCACCGACGGCGTGTTAGTCGCCACTCAGGTTGACGGCGTGCTGCTGGTGGTGCATAGCGGCAAGACCTCACGCAACGTGGTTCGGCGCGCGCGTCAGATTTTGCAGGACGTGGGCGCGAAGATCTTCGGCGTCGTCCTCAATAACGTCAACCTGCGGGAGCACGATTACTACTACTACCGCAGCTACTACTCGCAGAGCTATTACCACACGGACGAGGAAGCTGAACAGATCGCGAGCTGAGTAGTGCGCGCCGGCCCAACTAGTAGGACAAGATGAGATTAAAAGGCATGGCCGTGCTATCCGACTTGAGTCGCGGAACGCTCGCCTTGCCCTTTCCCTCAACCCGCATCTTTTACTGGGGGAAGACGCTTAGCAAGTTCATCTCAGTCCAGCTAGTCGTGCAAGGACTTGGGGTGGCAAGCGGTATTCTGCTGGTACGCACACTCAGCCAGCAAGAGTATGCCTACTTCACCATCGCCTTCGCGATGCAGAGCACGATGAACGTACTGGCTGACTCAGGCGTCGGGATTGGCCTAACCGCAATCGGCGGGCGCGTCTGGCATGACCCACGCCGCTTCGGGCAACTGGTCAACACGGCACTACGCATCCGCCGCTGGCTCGCAACGATAGCGGCCCTCATCGTCGCGCCGATCCTGTTATGGTTTCTTACCGGCAAAGGTGCGGGTGTGCCCTACGCAGGGCTGCTGACGTTGCTCGTGCTACTCAGCCTGAGTTGCCAACTCTCGACCGGCGTCCTGATGATCGTACCGCGCCTGTGCAAACAGATCGGGCGGATACAACGCCTCGACCTCATCGCCAGCGGTGCGCGCTTGGTGCTGCTCGTCGCAGCCTACTTCATTTTTCTCAACGCAGCCGTCGCAACGTTTGCGGCGCTTGGCTCAGTGCTCGTGCAGTTCCTCCTCCTCAAGCGCTGGGTCGCCGACAATATCGACATCGCCGCGCCGCCGAGCACGGAGGATCAGGCGGCAATCGGCCGCATCATCAAAAACGAGGCCCCGAATTCCGTCTTCTATTGTGTGCAGGGGCAGTTGACTGTCTGGCTCGTCGCCTTCTTCGGCAACGCGCAGAAAGTGGCCGAGGTCGGCGCGCTCGGTCGCCTCAGCGTTGTCTTCACGGTCGTCGGCGCGGTGATGACCAGCATAGTGCTACCGGGCTTCGCCCGTTGCCAAGAGTCGCGCCGTCTGCTCCGCCTCTACCTCCGCATCGTCGGTTGCTTCTGTCTCTTCGGCGCGCTGCTCGTCGCGCTAGCGGCGCTGTTTCCAGACCAATTGCTCTGGGTGCTGGGGTCGAAGTATGCACACTTGAAGAACGAGTTGGTTCTAATGATGGGTCTGTCAGCGTTGAGCGCGGTCGTCGGGGCGATGTGGTCGCTCAACACAGCGAGGGCTTGGATTAGGTACTCATGGTTGAATATCCCCGGAGTGCTAATCACACAAGCCGTGCTCTTACTTCTGATCAACGTTTCAACCATCGAGGGCGTGCTGCTATTTGGAATCCTCTCTCTCCTTCCCACAGTCGCGCTTAACTCTATGTTGACGTGTAGAGGGCTTCTTGGAAAATCACCGTTGGTGTCGCTCGGCCAATGAAAGTTGTTCACCTCACGCCTACCTATTTCGATGACGAGTCCGTCATCGGCGGGGGCGAACGTTACCCGACCGAACTGGCAGCGTGGATGGCGCGCGAGGTTGAGACAACGCTGGTGAGCTTCGGCGCGCGGCGTCGTTCTTATAGGAAGGGCGGACTAAGAGTCGAGGTCTATCCTGTGCGGCACTTCATTCACGGCAACCGCGTCAATCCGTTTAGCCTGCGCTATCTCGCGGCACTGCGCGAAGCGACGGTCGTCCACGTGCATCACATCCACACCATCGTCTCAGACTTGGCGTGCCTTGTCGCTTCCTTATTGAAGAAGCCCGCCTTCGTGACCGACTACGGCGGCGGCGGGAGTCTCGTGCTGAACCGGAGACTTCGACTCTTGAAACGATACCGCGGGGCAATAGCTTACTCTCGTTATGGTGCGGACTTCTTACCGTTAGAGCTTAAGAGGTGCAGTTCACTCATTAAGGGAGGCATCGACACCGAACGCTTTAGCCCGGACAACTCACTTCGACGAGAGCGGAAGATTCTATATGTCGGGCGCATCCTGCCGCACAAGGGCATCAATTACCTAATTGATGCTTTCCGCGCGCTGGAGCGTACCGACTACGTCCTCAGAATTGTCGGGCGTATCTACGACGAGCGGTTTTACGATCATCTTCGGGCGCAGGCTCGTGGCTATGCTGTCGAATTCGTCCACGACGCAGACGACGAACGCTTGCTCCACGAGTACCGCACGGCGAAAGTGACAGTGCTGCCTTCCGTGCATAAGACAATGTATGAGGACTACACGGCTGTGCCTGAATTGATGGGCTTTACTCTGCTGGAATCGCAGGCGTGCGGCACACCGGTCGTCTGCACTGATGCAGGAGCCATGAGCGAATTCATCGCCGAAGGGCGCACCGGCCATGTCGTCGCCCAAAACTCTGGCGCGGCCATCGCCGCCGCCCTCCGCTTAATCATTGACGCCACGCCAGCGGCATACGCCGCATACGAGACGCGCTGTCGCGAGTTTGTCGCGCCACTCTGTTGGCCAGCCGTTGTACGCGAACATCTACGAACCTACGCTGCCATGCCGGAACGGCACGCTAGTGCATGTGCCGCCTGAGTTGGTATGTTCCATAACCGCGATTGAACACAAATAATCTGAGCCAGTCTTCCTCGCTTCAAGCGGACAATCACTAAGCTTGGGCCTGCCGCCTGAAGGGGCAAATCAACTCCAGAGTATTATGCGTCTGCTCATCGTCACCCACGGCTTGCTCACGGCAGAGTTCGGCGCGAGTCAACTGGCGCTCAATCTCTGCGAGGCGTTGCGGGCGCGCGGCCACGACGTGACGCTTTGGTCGCCACAGCCCCTCCCGGCGGGCACGCGCTGGTGGCGAACTTTGCAAGTGATGCGGCGCAAGCTGGATGAATTTATTGCGTCGCAACCGCCGTTCGATTTTATCGACTGCCCGGCGACCTTCGTCACGCGGAATGTGAGCAGTGCCTCCACAGTCATCGTCCGCAGCACACAGCCGGAAATCCCGTATTTCTTCTATGGCTTGCGCAGACCGAGCACCCGTCCGGCGGAGCTTATCCGTCTGCCCTTTGAATATGCTTACAGCTTCTATCATCTCACGCTCGTGTTACACGGGTGGAGGCGCGCGCAGCGCATCGTTTGCCTCGGCACACTCGAAAGGCAGTGGATGAGTCGTTGGTTCCCTTGGTGGCGCGGAAAACTCGGCCTGTACTTCAGTGCGCTCGCGCGCGCAGATCAGGATGCGCTCGCCGAGGTCAGGCACGGTCGTGTGAAGCCGGACGAAGGCCGCACCCGCTTCCTCTGGATCGGACGGTGGACGGCGCACAAGGGGCCTGATGTTCTGCTCGACTTTATCAGGCACAGGGTGAGCGAGTACCCGCAAGATACATTCACTATCGCCGGTTGCGGTCCAGAGGCGGAGAGGAATTGCCCGCGCGACCTAATAGAGTCCGGCGTCGTCCGCATCATACCCGCCTTCAAGCGGAGAGAACTTTTCGCGCTCCTCGCCGGGCACGACGCAGGTCTCTTCACTAGTAAGACGGAAGGCTGGGGACTGGTGCTCAATGAGATGCTCGAATCCGGCATGCCCGTCTACGCGACACATGCCGGCGGGGTCTTAGACCTCCAACCGTTTTTTGAGTCGCTGCTGTTACCGTTTCCACCGCCGACTTTAAGATCGTTACAAACCCTGCCGGAGTTGGCCGCTTACTTGGACACCTTCAACTGGCCTCGGATAGCCGACGCCTACCTCGCAGATATTCTCGAACACGCGCCGGCCAGCAAGGTTGCCAGCTTACACGCAACGCAGGCTCAACATGCGACGGAGTGACAGCCCCAAGGGATGAAGAGAGATGGCAGGGAGCCTAATAGCTGAGGGCGATTTGAGCCGCGCGAGTGGGCAGCAGGCGAAGCGCGTGGCCGGACTTGATTCCATACGGTTGGTTTGCGCCCTTTGGGTTGTCTTCAATCATTTCGGATTTATTCCCCTCTTTGGCAACGTTAGTAAATCCACCTTCGTCGGCAAGGCGCTGGTTGGGAGCTATAACAATCTTGTCTCTGGCCCTGCCGCAGTGATCGTCTTCTTCGTCATCTCAGGCTTCTGCATCCACTACCCATTCCGCAAAGGACAGCCGCTCTCACCGGTTCCTTACTATTCTAGAAGATACATCAGAATCTTGACGCCGATGTTCTTCGCGATCTTGCTCGCTCGCCCTCTGGGAATCAATCTTACCCTTTTAAATGATTCAATCCTCTGGAGCCTGCTGGCGGAAGAAATCTATTACGCCGTCTACCCCTTGCTGTCTTTTTTGGGCCGACGCTTTGGGTGGATGTCGTTGCTATCTGTAGCTTATGCCGGTTCTGTCCTCGTCATCCTACGCGACCCCTCCGCTGGCAATTATCCTTCGTATGGGCCATACCTCAACTGGCTTCTGGGCCTGCCTTGTTGGCTGCTAGGATGCTACCTAGCGGAAAATTTCGATAGACTAAAAAACGTCGCGGTCTCTCGTTCCAGTATCTGGTTATGGCGCGGAGGTGCCCTTGCGCTCAGCGCCATTTGCAGCGCTCTCCGGTTCCACTCGCCGATAAAGTATCCATGGACTCTTAACCTATTCGCCGTGTTTGTCTTTTTCTGGTTGGGGCGAGAGATCGCCTATTACATGGAGCGGCGGCCATTCCCCGTGCTCGAGAATAACGGGCGGTGGAGTTACTCGATCTACCTCATTCATCTTCACGCCCAAGCCCTATTCCTATTGCTAGCACCAGCGCTTGGGGGCGGACTGTTTGGGTGGCTCGCACGCAACGCCTTCATCTTGCTCGTCTGCTTCGCTTTTTACGCCGTCGTTGAAAAGCCATCGCATCTCATGGCGCGGAGGTTCGCGACCAAGATAGCTGTGCTTACCAGCCCACGCATTTTGCCTGAATCTGCCGCTTGAAAAGGTTGCTTGCGTCAGGCCGGTTCATGATTACGCCGAAGAGAATTAAGAACTGCCTCAAACTGCTAAAGCGCTCCGGTTATCACTATTACCGCGCGGCGATGATAGTCCCACCGTACTGGCTTTCGGCGAACGGACAGCTTTGCCGGGTCGCCGCCGGCAGTGAAGCCGGGGCGGGCAGTTGCTACTCGGAAGTCGCCGTCGAGGACTGCTACCGGATATTCGCTTATGCGCGGAGGGCAAGGCCACGGGTGATCGTCGATATCGGCGCGAACCTCGGCGTGTTCAGCAAGCTCTGTTCGATGCTCTTCCCGGAGGCGGACATCTACGCTTACGAACCCCACCCGAGTCCTCTGGACTGGCTCCGACAAAACGCCACTGGGACGCGCATACACATCATGCCAGTAGCGGTCGGCGAGACATCCGGCGTCGTGAAGCTGGACACAAACTGCGACTCAACGAACAGCAGCGTCAAAGACGACGGCGACTTGCCCGTACCCTGCGTCGCCGCGTCGGAAGTTGCCGACGGACGTCCCATTGACCTTCTCAAGATGGACTGCGAGGGTTCGGAATGGTCAATTCTGCGCGACCCGTCTCTGCTCGGGCGCACCCGCGAGTTTTGCCTCGCATACCATCTGATCGACGGACACACTAGCGAGGAGTTGCAAGCGCTGATCGCGCGTTCAGTCCATCGCATTGTCCGGTGGCACGATACGGATAAGGGCGAAAAGTACGGACTGATTCATTCGATACTCGAAAATGTCTCAAACAGCTATTAGCCGCAAGCTGAAATCTTGCTTCAAGCTTTTACGGCGATCACAGTTTCATTATTACCGGGCGGCAATGGTTGCTCCACCGTTCTGGCTCTCGGCGAACGGACAGACGTGTCGAATATTTGCCGGGCAGAATTCCGGGGCGGGCAGTTGTTACTCCGAGGTGGCCGTCGAAGACTGCTACGGGTTGTTCAGCTACGCGAAGAATGCAGACCCACGAGTGGTCGCCGATATCGGGGCCAACATCGGCATCTTCAGCAAGCTTTGCGCGATGATGTTCCCACGCGCAGAGATATATGCTTATGAGCCAAACCCCGCAGCCCTTGAATGGCTCGAACGTAACACCGCTGGCACTAACGTTCGGGTTTTTCCGCATGCCGTAAGTGATAAGACCGGAGAAGTGAGATTTGATCCATCCTACGATTCGACCCTTGGGCACATCGCCGAGAGCGGCAGCATGTGCGTTCACACCATTGGGGCGGCTGAAGTAGCCGATGGGCGACAGATTGATCTTCTTAAAATGGACTGTGAGGGCGCAGAGTGGAGCATCCTTAAAGAATCGTCGCTTCTCAAACGGACGAATAGCCTTTGCCTTGAGTACCATTTAATAGATGACCGTCCGCTTGGCGACCTCATTAAATTGATCGAAGCCGCGGGGCATACGGTTCAATCTCCCATCACAAGCAAAGATGGCGGCCGGTCTGGCCTATTACGAACGTCTCGCATTGCGTCAACCGCGTAGCAACTTTAATGAACATTCTTTCGCTCTCTACCTGTCCGCTCGATCCTACTTTAGGTTCGGGTAAGACGCGGCTGCGCTGGTCTGAGGGCCTGCGCGCGCTCGGACACTCGTGCGAAATGGTCGAGCCGATAGCGTATGAGACGTGGCATGGGCAATCCCGCGCCCTCAGATTCCGACAAGCTTTGGGGGCTTGCAAGTTCGTACACGAACGTTTGTCGGCTGGCGCTTACGATCTCGTGGAATTTTTCGGTGGCGAGTTCGGGCTAGCAACATGGTTACTCTCGCGTAAGCCAGAGCGCCCGCTGGTAGTAGCTCATACGGACGGGCTGGAATTACTGGCCGCCGAACGCGAGCGCGCTTACAATCCTCCGACTTCGGGCAGGCAGTACGTGCGCGCATGGTTCGCGTCCCAGACGCATGATCGTCTCTCGCGGGCGGCCTTCGTTAATGCGGATGCTTTCGTGACCGGCTGCGCACTCGACCGCGAGTACGTGCTCAGGCTTGGCTTGTATCCGCAGCACCGCACTGCGGTTGTCGAACCCGGCTTAGACCCCGAATACTTGGCTATGCCGTTCATTGCAGAAAAAGAGGAACGCATTGCTTACACTGGGTCATGGGGTGCGCGCAAAGGCGTCCGTCTGTTATGCCGAGTGATGAGCCGAGTGCTGAAGCAGCGGCCCAGCCTTAAATTTGACGTGTTCGGAACTGGCGGTCAACGCGGCGACGTGTTGACGTGCTTTCCTGCCGAGTGGCACGACCGGATTGTCGTTTACGCAAAACTTTCCACGCAGGAATTGGCCGCCCGTTTAGCGCAGACTAAAATCTTTTTCTTCCCCACCCAATATGAAGGCTTCGGCATGGCTCTCTCCGAGGCGATGGCATGTAGCTGCGCCCCAATCACAACGCGCACGGGCTTTGGCGCTACGCTGCGCGACGGCGAGGAAGCATTACTGACGGAGTTTGAGGACGCAGACGCGATGGAACAGGCAATAGTTTCCTTGCTTGACGATGAGGAGCGACGCCGACGGGTCGCGCGGGCGGCTTGGGAGCGTGTGCGCTCGTTGAGTTGGGAGGCGAACATCGCGAAGCTCGCTGAGCTGTATCAAGTGTGGACGGCGGAACACCGACAACTACTGTCACGCCGCTTGGGGCGGCCTGCACATGCCTTCCGAGCTAAGCTGGGCGACAGCGCCCGCGGACGTTAGCGTCCGCCGTCGGTTGTGCACAACGTTTCAGACCTCAGCAGTTATTGTCTGGCCAAGTCATTCAGCATAAACATGACCGCCAACTGTACAACTGAAACCGGTGGGAGTTCATGTCAGTAACCGCTGTGGCGATGTCAGGTGCGCCCATGCTGAAGCGAATTATCAAAGGCGACTTACGCCGTAAATCGCGGCTGCACGATTTTGCAGGCAATCGCGTAGCGTTAATAGAACTACCGTGGCTGCTGCGCTCCGTGTGGTCAACTCTGATGAAGAAATTTGGCCATTGGGAGCGGCTGCCATGGCTCAGCTTCCAAGTCATTAGTCGGCTCGAACAGATACTTACGCCCCAAGCGAAGGTGTTGGAGTTCGGCTCCGGTAATTCATCCTTATGGTTGGTGGAACGGTGCGGGTTGCTAGTGACAATTGACAACGACCCCGAATGGCATCAGTGGCTCGCGGCGAGACTTCAGGCCCCGAACGTCGAGGCGCGGCTCAGAGTCGAGCGCGACGACTATTTAAACGTCGATGACTACCCGGACAAATTCTTTGATTTGGTAATTGTAGATGGCAGGTGGCGAGACCTGTCAGCCGAACGCGCGCTCCGCAAGGTAAGACCCGGCGGTTACGTCTACATCGACAACACGGACGTGCAAGACGAAGAGCATCAACGGGCGAAGGGGCTGTTATTAGCCGCCTGCCCAAGAGCAGAAGTGCTCACGGGGTTTACCACCTTTCAGGTAATGGTGTCGCAGGGGATACTTGCGCGCATCGATTAATCGGGGTCGGAAAGAGCACCAAGGCTGCGCCCAAACATTCAAGCCCCGCAGGGGATTGTTAGCCAAAACCACCGAGCGCAAGTGAAGCAGATCGTTTCCATCATCCCCCGCCTCCCCCCGATTGTGGACGGGATCGGGGATTACGCCTTGAGCCTCGCGCGGGCACTTCGTGAGCAGGGCGGCGTCGAGACAAATTTCGTTGTCGGCGACCCTACATGGGAGGGGCCTGAGAGCGTAGCCGGGTTCGCCGTTCAGCGGTTGGCGGTGCGGGACGCGGGCGCGTTGCTCGAACTTTTACCAAGCGGGCAGAGCGCGACTCTGTTACTGCACTACGAAGGTTATGGCTACGCTAACCGCGGTTGCCCTTTGTGGCTGATAGAAGCGTTGCAGCGGTGGCGCAAAGACGACGGCGGGCGCAAGCTGCTGACGATGTTCCATGAGCTATACGCGCAAGGGCCCATGTGGTCGAGTTCCTTCTGGTTGTCACCCGTGCAGCGGCGTCTCGCGACGCGGTTGGCGCGCATCAGCGATGGCTGCCTGACCAGCCTTGAAGCTTATGCACATAGACTGGCGCGGATGAGTGCAGGGCGGCATGCGCAGACGCCAAGCCTGCCGGTCTTTTCTAGTGTGGGAGAACCTGATGCGTTGCCTTTGCCGCTCGCGCAACGCCGCCGACAGATGGTGGTGTTTGGCACGTACGGTCGGCGGCTTGAGGTCTACAAGCGTTCAGCCCTGCACTTGCAGCGCGTCTGCCGTGCGCTTCAAGTCGAAGAGATATTAGACATCGGCAAGCCACTGGCCCCCGGGGCGATTCCCGACCTCGGCGCACCGGTCAGCGTCCGTGGTGAGTTGTCGAGTGTCAGTGTAAGTGAGGCGCTCGCCGGCGCAGTCGCAGGCGTGATCGATTACCCGGCCCACATGCTGGGTAAGTCAACGATCTTCGCCGCCTACTGCGCCTATCGGCTCATCCCTATTGTCGCCGCATACGGAGACGACGCTTGCATGGATGGACTAGAACCGAATAAGCATTACCGTTTTGTCGATGATAATAAAGAGGAGTTGACCCTTTCGACAGGCCAAACGATTGCCAACAACGCGTACGACTGGTATCAGGCGCACAAGCTGTCTGTTCATGCTAAAGCGGTGACCTCACGCTTAATAGCGAACAGTGGGAATGTAACGGAGTTGCGGGCAGCTCATGCCAAAAGCTAAACATCAAGCTCTGCTCGTCTCAGCGCATCCTATCCAGAACGCACAGCCGATGCGTTTGATGGCTGGCGACGCAAGGGTGGACGTGCTGACGGCTTATTGCAGTCTGCCAGAGGCAAGGTTGTGGCAAGACCCAGAGCAGCGCACTAGGGAAGCCTTCGACATCCCTGTACTCGACGGCTACAAGTGGCAGCAGATGCGCAACTACTCGCCGCGGCCGCGTCTCGGTAAGTTCTACGGTTTGATCAACCCCGGCGTCATCAAACTCGTCTCTGAATCCGACTGTTGCGTGGTCTATGGACATGCATACGTTAGCTTCTGGCTTGCGATCATCACGGCGAAGTTGAGGGGCAAGCCCCTACTGCTCGGCACGGACGCCACGTACCTTGAATCGCAATATGGTGGGAGTTGGAAGGCAGCCATTAAGAAAAAGGTGCTCCCGTTTCTCTACAACCGAATAGCCGACTTGGTGCTTGTGCCTTCGACTGCGGCTAAGCGGTTCATCTGCTCGCTCGGTGTCGCAGCAGATAGAGTGGCCCTGACACCATACGTAGTTGATAATGACTACATCGCAGACATCGCCGCCAGCACTGACATTAAAGCGATTCGGCAAAAGTGGCAGATTCCGGCGGAGGGCATAGTCGCAGTGTTCTGCGCCAAGTTCCTTGCCCGCAAGCGCCCACAGGATGCGCTGCAAGCTTTCGCGCAAGCGGACGTGCCGAATAGTTTCCTGTTGATGGTCGGCGACGGGCCATTGGGAGAGGAGTTACGCCGCGAAGCCAAACGGCTTAGGATCGAGGAGCGCGTGCGGTTCACCGGCATGGTTAAATACTCGCACCTGCCGGCGCTCTATGCCGCCAGCGATCTACTGGTTTTCCCGTCTGGCCATGAGCCTTATGGCCTGCCAGTGAATGAAGCGATGATCTGTGGCATCCCCGTCGTCGTGAGTGATCGCGTCGGCGCGGGCCTCGACTTGGTGGAGAACGGTAGGACGGGATTTGTTTATCCGAGCGGCGATGTAGACGCCCTCGCAAGCATACTACGCAAAGTCCTAGCTGATCGCGAACTATTAAAAAAGATGGGAGCCGCCGCCCGTCTCCGCATCAGTAACTGGTCGCCGCGCGAGAACGCCGAGGCGACCATTCTGGCCGTCGAGAAAGCGATTATCGCACGGCAGGCGCGCGCAAGGGCGCAAGCCGCTGCCCAAGTTTGAGTCAAGCGCGCGGCGATAATCGGCAATGAAAATACTTTTATACGCTAGAGCCTTTCACCCTATGGTCGGAGGCATAGAAACCGTCAGCGCCACGATGGCGGGGCTTTTTAATCAGCTAGGGCATGAGTGCAGCGTCCTGACGCCCGTAGAAAATTCAGCTCCCGATCCTTTCAGCTATCGAGTGCATAGGAACCCCGGCCTGCTCAAAACCCTCAAGCTCGTGCGCGCCGCTGACATTGTTATATCCAAAGGCGCTTCGATGGCGATGATACCTTACTGCCTATTGCTATGCAGACCGTTCATCTGGATTCATTCAGGCTACCAAGCTAGTTGTATTGACGGGCTGGGTTGGGTCGAGGGCGAGGCAGCGCCACTGACGCCAAACGCCTCTATAGCTTTTCACTACCAGCGAAGCGGGGTGCGCTACGCGACCATCGCGGCATTGAAGTTATATTTGCGACGCTTTGCGTGTCGGCACATCGTCGCCATGAATGTTGCCGTCACAGACTGGGTGGCGATGCGCCAGCCCTTTGCCAAGCAGATCAGAATATACAACCCGTTCCCCATTTACAGATTTGCCCATGCCGGACAAGCGCGTAAACAGAGATACGATTTTTTCTATCTCGGCCGGCTCGTGAGTGAGAAGGGCGTGGCCACCCTAGTGAGAGCCTTCGACCTGGTTGTAAGGCAACATCCGCACGACGCGCTCAACCTCCTCATTATCGGCGACGGAAGCTGGCGATACAAGATCGAGGCTCTGGTCTCAGAACTGGCGCTTGCCGATAGGGTCGTCTTTGCTGGGCGAAAAACGGGCACGGAACTAGTCGAACTGATTCAGCAGTGCGCGGTCGCCGTCGTGCCATCGGAGTGGGAAGAAGCGATGGGCGGAGTCGCGTTAGAGTTGCTGGCTGCGGGAAAGCCTGTCATCGCTTCAAAGCGGGGCGGCTTGGCAGAATGCGTCGGCGACGCTGGGCTGTTATTTGAAAATGGCGACCACAAGCAGTTGGCCGCATGCATGTCGCGGCTTCACCACGACGAAGCGCTGAGAAATGTCCTCCTACAGAAGACTAGTGAGCAGGTCAAGAGATTCGACCCCGAAAAACTCGCTAAACAGTATATCGACTTATTCAATCGGGTACTGGGTAGAGAAGAGTTGCAAACAATACAGGCATCGCAGTTTGAGGCAAGCGAACAGCTCCCGTCGGCATAAAGCATTCTTAAACGCGAGTTGTCAGAACACTGAGTTGTGATGAGTGGTGCTCAAAATGATAACCGGGCGGTTCCCATAAACGCAGATGCACGGAGCTTGAGTTCAACCGCACGACACGTTGGGCAGGTTGTTGCAAAGAGTCTTTAGCCGTTAAGGAAACGGCTAGGTTTATTCATGGTCAGTAGATTAAACCGACATCTAGGGTGGCAAGTCACTAAACCAGCCACGTTGGCTGATAACCGCTCTATCTATATTACCCTTGTGGCCTGCTTGCTAGGGCTGGTGCTTGTCCAGGCGGCAATTAGATCAAGCGGAGTGGGGCCTGTTTCATATGGTGTTCTAGTTGTTGGCGGCGCTTTATTAATAGCAGCTTGGCGTAGCTGGGAGTTCGGCATACAGGCCCTCATGGTCATAGTGGTAGTCGAAGGTGCAGTGAGAAAATGGCTGCTGCCATCAGCCAGCGAGGTAGTCTATTTCTATAAAGATATACTGATGGTGGTCATTCTGCTTGCCTATTTAACGCGGGTGAAGAAACCACACCTACTGATCAAAGGCCAATTGGGACTATTATCTGCTGCCTTCGCGGCCTTTATCGCGTACTCGGTCGCTGCCTTGATAACTATCTTAGTTGCAGCGGCGACATCGCAAGGCGGGCCACATCCGCTGATCGGGCTACTCGGAATCAAGGTTTATTGTTTGTACATTCCGCTGACTTTCCTTGTGCCGAGAATGTTCCCGAACAAGGAAAAGCTGATCAGATTCTTAAAGTGGTATTCGCTCATCGTGCTGCCGGTCGCGATTTTGTGCGCGATGCAGTTTTCAGACTTAGACCAATCGTCAACCCTCAACAAATATGCTGGTGATGTACAGGGCCAAACTGCCGACATCGCAACCTTTAGTGATTCGGCGGGCAATTATTACATTCGCGTTACCGGTACCTTCTCTTACATTTCGGGGTTGACCGCCTACCTACCGACTATGTTCGCGCTCTTGCTCGGACTGATCTCGCTCCGACGGGAAGTTCTGTCGGCTTCCATAAAATGGCTCTTTTACTTGGCTGTGGGTACCACTGTCATCGCCACGTTTATGAGCGGCAGTCGCGCACCCGTCGTGATTCTAATTGCTATAACGCTTCTGTTCTATTGCCTCACTTCGATGCGGAATCTGTTTCGCCGGCTCATTCAAATCGCTGTCTTGAGCGGCATCATCTTTGCCGGACTCACTTCTCTGTTTCCGCAAGCTTTTGATGCCCTCTACGAACGTGCGCTCGGCGATCAGGAAAGAACGGGTGAAAGTCTGGGAAGAGTCTCAGAGCCTTTCACGCCGCCGCTTGATGAAGCCGTCTATGCTGGTTTGACTGGCTTCGGCATTGGTGTTACGCAAAATGCCGTCCCGGCCCTCATGAAGAAGTTGGATGCTCAACCAGCCAGCGGCCAAGTTCCCATCGCACCTGAAGGAGAAGCGGGGCGGGTGATGCTTGAACTTGGCGTGATCGGTTACCTGCTTTACATATTACTGCGGGTCGCGCTAATCATAACGGTCTGCAAGGTCTGTCTGAGCGTGCGCGATCCGCAATCAAGAATAATTGCGATCGGAATTCTTTGTGCGCTTGCCGCACCCCTCCTGTTAGGCGGCGCAATTGTCTCGCATACGCAGAACGTATTGCAATGGTTCTTAGTCGGCGCATCTCTGGCAGTAATGAATGCTGAGGCGCTAGAGATACAACCTATGCGAACTCTCATGCTACCTGCGCCGCAGGCACACACTGGTACTTGTGTCCCTTGAAAAAGGGCGTAAGGCGATTGCAGCACATACTCTATCGTACCTTGCAGATCACTATCTCGCACCCACATGGGAATCCGAACAGCTATCAAGCGGCGCGCGCCTTTGCCGACGCAAACTGGTTACGTTCGTTCCAGCGCGGTGCATCGAACAATGGCCTCATTCGCCACGCAACAAAGTTTAATCGCACTACGAGGGAACGACTGCCGAACCGGAATTTCGATGATATCCCTAGTGCGATGCAGCACGGGCACTTCATGTGGGAAGCGATCTCGCGCTTCGGGAGTAGGTTGAAGCCAGCAGGACTAACCCCTGCGCTTAATTGGTATGACGTGCTCTTTTGCGGCCATGACTTGCAGGTGTCAGGCCAACTGGGACATGACCTAAATGCCGTTTATGCGTATGAAGACGGCGCTATGTGGACTTTCGCCGCTGCTAAAAAGCGAGGTGCTCGTACCGTCTATGAGTTACCGCTTGGTTACTATCTGGGCGTGGCCCGAGAACTCAAACGCGCCCAGGCTGCCCGCCCGAACCTGCTGCTAGACGTTCGAGCCGAGCCGGATTGGAAGCGCCGCCGAAAGGAAAAGGAATTGTCTCTATCCGATCTTGTCGTCGTCCCTTGCCGGTGGGCTGAGGAGAGTTTGCCCGACAAAGAGACGGCACGGACGCTAGTCTTGCGCATCCCTTATGGCACACCTGCCGACGAGATAGAGGCGCGCAGCGAACATCAGACCGGGCCTTTTACCGTTCTCTTTGCCGGCCAAGTGGGTTTGCGTAAAGGTGTCCCGCTGTTACTGGAAGCTTGGCGGCGGCTCGGACTTAAAGATGCGCGGCTGTGGCTCGCTGGCAGCATGAACTTGGGTAACGCTTACCTCGCCGAGTACGCAGGTTGTTTCGAATATCTTGGTGCGTTACCGAAAGCGCAACTCTTGGAGCGTATGCGGCAGGCTGACCTTTTCGTTTTTCCATCGCTGGCCGAGGGCTTCGGCTTGGTTATCGGAGAGGCGATGGCAGCAGGCGTGCCAGTCTTGACTACACACAACACCGGCGGCCCGGAACTGATAACCGACGGGGTTGAGGGGTGGTGTGTGGCCGCGCATGATGTTGATGAACTCGCGGCACGCCTCGAATGGGCAGCGCGAAGACGGGATGAACTATGGGAGATGGGGTGCCGCGCGCGCCGCCGCGCTGAGTCATGGACGTGGACGCATTACCGGCAGCACTTGATAGCTGAATTAGCAGCTCATCTTATCTGACTACGTGGACAGTATCTTAGCGGGCCAGACAATGCCAGCAGCAACACCACACGACCAATTACAGAAACGTGTCCTGTTGGTTCTGCCAGAAGTCTTTGGGCGGACAGGCGGGATACAGATGTTTGGCCGCGCCCTATGCCTAGCTGCCGGCAGATGGGCGCACAGTAGTGGTACGTCGGTGAGCGCGCTCGTACTGAACGACGGTGTGCCGCCTGATGAGCGTTACGTTAACGGCGGGTTTGCCCGTTACGTTGGCGCAGGCGGGAGTAAGATCAACTTTGTCAGGCACTACGTAAGCCAACTTATTTCTCACAGGTATGACTGGATTATTTTCGGCCATATTTCCTTGTCCCCGCTCGCGCATCTTGCCCGTCTGTTCAACCCGGCCGTAAAGACGGGCGTTATAGCGTACGGGATAGAGGTGTGGCGACCACTAACAAGCAGCCAGCGCCGGGCTTTGCAGCGGGCAAACGTACTTCTGGCCATCAGCGACTACACAAAGGCCCAGTTGATAAAGCATAGTTCCGTGCTACCTGAAAAGATCAAAATTTTCCCCTGCGTGCTCGCTCCACATTGGCAGCTCACTCAATCGGTTACGCCGCCTGATGCTAAGCCCCCTATCGTGCTTAGCGTGACGCGTTTGACTAAAGGTGATCGCTATAAAGGCGTAGACAACGTGATCAGAAGTCTGCCGGCGGTTGTGAGTGCGGTCGGCCCGATTGAGTATCGGATTGTGGGCGAGGGGAACGATGTGCCGCGTCTGCGCGCGCTGGCGACAGCACTCGGAGTAGGCAGTTACGTAAATTTCATGGGCGGATTGGCTGACGACGAACTGCGTGAGCAATATCGCCGTTGCTCGTTATTTGTCTTGCCGAGCAGGGAGGAAGGGTTCGGCATCGTCTTCCTCGAAGCGATGGCTTACAGCAAACCGGTTATTGGCGGGGCGCACGGCGGCACGCCATCCGTGGTCAAAGATGGTCAGACAGGGATACTCGTAGATAGTTTAGACGTGGCTGGGATCACGCAGGCCATCTCAGCTCTGTTGTGTAATGAAGAGCTGCGTGAACAGTTTGGCCGCGCCGGCCACAAGCGGCTTCAAGATGAATTTACGTTCAATATATTCGAGCGTAATTTCCAAGAAGTCTTCAACTCTTTGGCGTAATTCTGTCGGCCGCTGAGTATGCCGCGCCGCCAAAGTTAACATTAGATAGTTCTGGCATTCGCGGTTAGCAAACAGATGTGTGGGATAGCTGGCATAATTGGTAATCAGGCACCTAATGCTGCGGCCTGTTTAGCCAGCATGAGTGAAGCGCTTGTGCATCGAGGCCCGGACGATGCAGGCGTGTCAGTGTGGCCCGCCGACGGCCGCTCCGCGTATACAGCATTCGCCCACCGCCGCCTTGCGATAATCGATCTGAGCAAGGCGGGGCATCAGCCGATGTCAACTTCGGACGGACGGTTCTCTATCATCTTCAACGGAGAGATTTATAACTACCGGACGCTACGGAGAGAGTTGGAACAGGAAGGGGTACGGTTCACATCCGACACCGATACGGAAGTCTTGCTACAGTTGTACGCGCGGCGCGGCGTCTCGTGCTTGAAGCGGCTGCGGGGAATGTTCGCCTTTGCCATCCGCGATGACGAGTCGGCTGAGGTTTTTATAGCGCGCGACCACCTAGGTATCAAGCCACTTTATTACTATCATACGGGCAGCCTGTTCATCTTCGCGTCTGAACTGCGAGCGCTACTGGCAAGCGGACTAGTGCCGCGCCGCTTAGACCAAGCGGCCCTAACCTCCTACCTAGCGACGGGTTCTGTCACCGCGCCAAGCACTATCATCAAAGACATTCGGTCGCTCCCGCCCGGACATTACAGCACCATCGTTCCGTTGTCAGGTGGCTCACTTAAGGTGCAAGAGATCTCTTACACGGCGGATTGGCTCGCCAAGGCCGGTGCGCCCGTTGAATTAGATCGCGATGATGCTGTAGAGGCTTTAAGAGACGCATTGCTAGAATCCGTGCGAGTGCATTTAGTGAGTGATGTGCCGCTCGGAGCCTTTCTGTCGGGCGGGATAGATTCGAGCGCCATCGTCGCGTTGATGAGTCGGGTTACCGGCGAGAGACCGAAGACGTTTAGCGTCATCTTCGCGGACAAGAAATTTTCCGAGGCCGTCCCCGCTCGGTTCGTCGCCGAAAAGTTTGGCACAGAGCACCACGAGATCCATCTCAGCGAGGAGAGGTTATTCGGGCTGCTGCCCGCAGCCCTGGCTGCGGAAGATCAGCCGACCATGGATGGCATTAACACCTTCGTCGTTTCGCAAGCCGTGCGGGCAGCGGGCATAACAGTCGTGCTGTCCGGCCTTGGCGGCGATGAGTTGTTCGCCGGTTATCCAACTTTCCGGCGCACACTCCGTTCGCAATCGGCGGCGCGTCTCCCTCTCTTCTTGCGTGCGCCCGTTTCGTCATTCGGCAGGCGTTTCTGGAGCAGGTCGGTGCAGCAAAGAAAGTTCTGGGATTTGCTGGCCAGCGATGGGCAAGCGGCAGGCGTCTGCGCGGTCTCCCGACAGCTTCTTTCCTTTGAAGACATTAGCACCCTGTTATCTGGCGGAGTGAAGCCGCCCCATGCATTTAAGACTAATCCTGAAGGCTTAAATGCTGAACTTCTAGGGGCGGACACGATCAACGCCGTGTCGGTTTGCGAGTTGCGCGGATACATGGCGAACACCCTACTGCGCGACACTGATTTTATGAGTATGGCGCATTCACTAGAAGTGCGCGTGCCGTTTGTTGACGCCGAAATCGTTCATTTCGTACTGGGGCTGCCGGGCACTTGGAAGCTGAACGGAGGTCGGCAGAAGCCTCTGCTACAGGATGCCTTGAAAGACCTCCTCCCCTTGGAGGTGATGAACAGACCGAAGATGGGCTTCATGCTTCCCTTCCAAAATTGGATGCAGTCGCGCCTCCGCGATGAACTTGATGATAGCTTCGCTGATGAGAAGCGCTTCGAGTCAATCGGCCTGCGGCCCGGCGCGGTGCGCGAAATCTGGCGACGGTTCCTGCGCGCGCCGCAGCAGATAGGCTGGTCGCGACCTTGGGCATTGTATGTGCTGGGCCACTGGTGCGCACAACATGGTGTGACCTTATGAAAGTCCTCCATGTCATTCCCGCCGTCGCGCCGCGTTACGGCGGCCCGAGCCGCGCTATCTTCGAGATGGGGCGCGCGCTTAGGCAGCAGGGCATAGACGTGCTCGTCGCCACGACGGACGCCGATGGCGCGGGCCATTTGGCTGTTGAGACCGGTGCGGCGCGCACCTATGAGGGCGTACCCACAATCTTCTTCCCGCGACAGGTGGCCGAGACTTTCGGTTACTCGCGCCCGCTCGCGCGCTGGCTCGCGGTGCATGTAAGGGAGTTTGCTGTCGCGCACATCCACGCCGTCTTCTCGCACCCCTGTTTAGCCGCCGCGCGTGCCTGTCGCCGTCACCGCGTGCCCTACATCGTCCGTCCGCTAGGCAGCCTTGACCCTTGGAGTTTGCGACAGAAGCGTTGGCGCAAGCATGTGATGTGGTATGGCGGCATTGGGCGGATGTTGCATGGTGCGGCGGCGGTGCACTACACGACCTCAGAAGAACAACAACTGGCTGAGCAGGCGCTCGGACTGACGAACGGCTTCGTCACGCCGCTCGGCGTGGAGGTCGCCGAGCCGTGGGCGACATCCGCACGCTCTTCAGTCTTACCGCCGGGCATCGCCGATGATCCTTATCTATTAGTGCTCAGCCGGCTGCACCCGAAGAAGAACGTGGAGTTGTTGCTCGATGTTTTTCTGACCCTCACACAACGGCCGGAGTTCACCCGCTGGCAGTTGGTTGTGGCCGGCGATGGCGAGACTGGCTATGTGAACATGTTGAAGCAGCGGGCAGTCGCCGGGAGCGGGCGTGTGATATTCACCGGCTGGCTCGATGGCGCTGAGCGGACGGCGCTACTACGCCACGCCGAATTGTTGGCTTTAACTTCACGCCAAGAAAACTTCGGCCTCTGCGTCGTAGAGGCGCTCGCGCACGGCGTCCCCGTGTTAATTAGTGAGCAGGTTAATCTCGCTCCAGAAGTCTCCCGTGCCCGCGCCGGTTGGGTTTCGCCCCTGAATCACACTGACTTGATGAGGGTCTTAGCTGACGCGCTCACAGACGAAGCGGAAAGGCGAATGCGCGGGCAGTCCGGGCGCGCCTTCGTTGCCAGTAACTACTCTTGGGCGACCGTAGCGGCCAAGTTGGCGCGGGTTTACAACTCGTTGACTAGTGATGCGTCCGCTGGCGTAGATAACAACCTAGCCTGCCCAGTCGGGTATTAAAATTTTCATGCGGAATAGACGTGCGTTGGGGTAAGGGCAAGTTTTCCTACAGGGCAAGTGATGATCGTACTTGGGATTAATGCATATCATGGGGACGCTGCTGCCGCGTTAGTAGTAGATGGCAAACTCGTTGCCGCTGCGGAGGAGGAACGCTTCAACCGCGTCAAGCACTGCGCGGGCTTCCCCACAGAGGCGGTGCGCTACTGTCTGCGGGCCGCGGGCTTGACGCTTGCGGACGTGGAGCACATCGGCATCTCGCGCGACCCGTCGGCGCACTTGCATAAGAAAGTGTTCTATGCGGCGACGCGCGCGGCGCGCAGTCTCGGCGGTGGCGGGCGGGGTCGCCAACAGGGCGAAGACAGCGGCCCCGGCTTGCTCCGAACCGTTAGTGACAGGTTGGCCAACGCTGGCCGTGTGCGCGATCTAAAAGATGATCTTGCTAAGCGTCTAGGCACGACGAAGTCTACGTTGCGCGCCGAATTCCACAACATTGAGCATCACCGCGCGCACTTGGCCAGTTCCTTCTACGTCTCGCCGTTTGAGCGCGCGGCGCTGCTCTCGATTGACGGCTTCGGTGATTTTATCTCGACCATGTGGGCGCTGGGCACGGGCAATGAGATCGAGGTATTGGGTCAAGTTGAATATCCGCACTCAACCGGCATCGTCTATACGGCGACCACGCAGTTCTTAGGCTTCCCGCATTACGGCGACGAAGGTAAGGTGATGGGTCTTGCGCCCTACGGCGAGCCGCGCTTCATCGACGCGTTCCGCGACCTCATTCGGACGGAGGAAGGCGGGCGCTTCCGCCTCAACCTCGACTTCTTCCGCCACCACGCCGAGGGCGTCGAGATGTCTTGGGACGACGGCTCACCGGTCATCGGGCGCATCTACTCGGACGAGTTCGCGCGGCGCTTCGGCCCGCCGCGCGCGCCGGGCGCGCCGTTGACGGCGCGTGAGCGCGACATGGCCGCGAGCTTGCAGTTGCGGCTTGAAGAGGTCGCCTTCCACCTCCTCAGACATCTGCATGATCGGACGGGGCTGACTGACTTGGGGTTGTCGGGTGGCGTGGCCTACAACTCGGTGATGAACGGCAAGATTCTCTTGCACACGCCGTTCCGCCGCATCTTTGTCCAGCCTGCGGCGGGCGATAGCGGCACAGCGATCGGGGTCTGCTACCACATCCACAATGCGCTGCTCAAGGGCGCGCGCGGCTACGTGATGGAAGGGGCATATACGGGGCCTGATTTTACCGCCGACGAGATCAGGGCGGTGCTTGACGAACGGGGCTTGAGTTACGTGCGGTACGACGACCGCGAGGTGACGCAGCGCGCTGCGGCTGACATCGCGGCCGGCGCAGTCGTCGGCTGGTTTCAAGGGCGGATGGAGTTTGGCCCGCGCGCGCTCGGTAACCGTTCCATCGTTGTCGATCCGCGTCGCGCTGACATGAAAGATATTTTGAACGAGCGTATCAAGAAGCGCGAGCCGTTCCGCCCGTTCGCGCCGTCTGTCTTGGCGGAACGGGTCGGCGATTACTTCGAGCAGACACACCCCGCGCCCACGATGTTGATGGTCTATCAGGTCAGACCGGAGCGGCGCGCCGAGATCCCGGCCGTCACGCACGTGGACGGCTCGGGTCGGCTCCAGACCGTCTCGCGCGCCGTCAACGAGCGCTACTACCAACTCATCGCCAACTTCGGCGAGTTGACCGGCACACCCGTAGTACTCAACACATCGTTCAATGAGAACGAGCCGGTCGTCTGCACACCCGCTAACGCGGTCGATTGTTTCCTGAAGACGCGCATGGATGTGCTCTACCTTGGCAACTACGCCGTGCGCCGCAGCGCCTGACTCATCCACGACGAGGAGGTTTACTCCGCTTTGATTCCGGTCACACTTATTGTTACGACGCGCAACGAGCAGGTCAATATCGAGAAATGTTTGCAGAGCGCGCACGGCTTCATTGACCAGATTTTCGTCATCGACTCAGAGAGCGACGACCAGACGGTGAGCATCGCGCGGCGCTACGCTAAGGTCATTAACCTGCCCTACGAGCACGGTAAGATCATCCCTTGGATCTACCAATGGGGCTTGGATAACCTACCCATCCGCAATGACTGGGTGCTCATCCTTGAGGCCGATCAGGCGCTCACGCCCGCCCTCAAGAACGAGTTGCAGGCCCTCTTCGCACGCGATGAGATCAAGGAGCGTGGCTTCTATGTTCGCCGCCGCCAAATATTCCGCGGCCAGCCCCTACGCTTCGGCGGCTATGGTTCAAAATACATGCTCAAGTTGTTTCATCGTGGGACTGGTGCACTCGACCCGGAAGAAACGGATACGCGCGTCTATGTGACAGGGCCGGTCGGCAAGCTGAAGCACCCCATCGTCGAGGAAAACATAAAAGAGAACGACATCCTCTTCTATCTACAAAAACACGTTCGTTACGCCGACGTGTTCGCGCGCGAGGAGTTATTGCGTCGACAGGCGAGCGCCGATTGGAAGACCCGCCCGCGCCTTTTCGGCACGCCCGATGAGCGCATTCTCTGGCTTAAGGCCCGCTACTTTCGGCTCCCACTATATCTGCGTGCATTCGGCTACTTCGGCTACCGCTATTTCATCCTGCTCGGCATCCTTGACGGCAAGCAAGGGGCCATCTTCCATTTCCTGCAAGCCTTCTGGTTCCGGCTCGTCATTGACATACGCTTGGAAGAGTTGCAACAAGCCGCGGCCACATCACCAGCGCAACCGGTAGCGACGGCCGAGCAAGAGGCGCTTACGTAATCTGCTGCAAAGTTTCTTTCAACCCCAATAACTAGCTTAGTGGTTCAGTTGTTCCGAGCCATAGACTTCAGACCTGAAGTAAGACGACAGTACATACGGACATGAATAAAATTGCATTGATCACCGGCATCACCGGGCAGGATGGCAGCTATTTGGCTGAACAGCTGCTCTCATTAGGTTACGAAGTGCATGGCTTAGTCCGCCGCGTCGCCTTAGAAGACCATGAAAGGCGTTTCACGCGCATTGCGCATATCATCGATCAATTGCACCTGCACGCTGCCAGTCTTGAGAATTACCCATCGATCTTCCACGTCGTCAGTCGGCACGACTTTCAAGAGTGCTATCACCTCGCGGCGCAGTCGTTCGTCGCCGAGTCTTTCCGCGACGGCTTCTCGACGCTGAACACGAACATCAACGGCACACATTATCTGCTCGCCGCCGTGCGCGAGTTGCGCCCCCACTGTCGCTTCTACTTCGCTGGCTCCTCCGAGATGTTCGGCCAGGTCGCCGAGACGCCGCAGCGTGAGACGACGCGCTTCCATCCGCGCTCGCCCTACGGCATCAGCAAGGTCGCGGGCTTCGACCTGACACGCAACTACCGCGAGGCTTACCAGATGTACGCCGTCAGCGGCATCCTCTTCAACCACGAGTCGCCCCGGCGCGGACACGAATTCGTGACCCGCAAGGTCACCGCGACGGTGGCGCGCATCAAGCACGGCTTGGCAAATGAATTGCGGCTCGGCAACTTGGAAGCGCGCCGCGACTGGGGACACGCGAAGGACTATGTGCGCGCCATGTACCTGATGCTGCAACAACCTGAAGCGGACGACTATGTCATCGCCACGGGCGAGACACACACCGTCCGCGAGTTCTGTGAGCTGGCCTTCGCCGAGGCTGGACTTGACTGGCGCGAATGGGTGCGTGTGGACGAGAAATATTACCGCCCGGCTGAGGTTGATGTGTTAATCGGCGATTCCAGCAAGGCACGCCGAGGGTTGGGGTGGGAGCCTAAATACACCTTTACTGAACTCGTCAAGGAGATGGTGCGCGAAGACTTGGCGCGCGTACAAGCAGAGCGGGCGCTCGCCGCCGTGGTTGCTTAAAATTTGGCTTAATCTAATCAGCGCCCTTGATTGTTAGTAATCTCAGTCCCACCGCCCGACCATGCGCATACTGTTACTGAATCAATGTTTCTATCCGGACGTGGTCTCAACGGCGCAGCACCTGACCGACTTGGCTGTCGCCTTGGCCACGGACGGTCACGAGGTGACGGTCGTCGCCAGCCGCCGCGGCTACGACAAACCCGACGTGCGTTTCCGCGCGCGAGAGCATTGGCGAGGCATCAACATTATCCGCATCCCGACGCTGGGCCTGGGGAAGAAAGCCCGCTGGCGGCGCGCGGCCGACTTCGCCAGCTTCCTGGTCGCTTGCGCCGGCCAGTTGCTACTACTCCCACGGCAGGACGCTATCGTGGCGTTGACCTCGCCGCCGCTCATCTCCTTCTTCGGGGCGCTCTTCGCCAGATTAAAGGGCGGCAAGTTCTACTTCTGGATAATGGATCTCAACCCGGATGAAGCCATCGCCGCTGGCTGGCTCAAAGAGAATTCGCTTGCCTCTAAAGTGTTGCAAGCGCTTTTAGCCTACAGTCTCCGCCGGGCGGAGAAGATCTTCGTGCTCGACCGCTTCATGGAGGAGCGTGTGCGCGCGAAGGGAATTGCGGGCACGCGCCTGCTCGTCGTGCCGCCGTGGTCTCATGACGAGGCGATCAAATATGACGAGGCAGCCCGCACCAAATTCCGTGTCGCACACGGTCTAGCGGACAAATACGTTGTGATGTATTCAGGCAATCACAGCCCTTGTCATCCGCTCGATACACTGCTTCAGGCAGCCGAACGACTGTCCGCCCGCACCGACATTGTCTTCTGTTTTGTCGGGGGCGGAAGCGAGCACAAGAAGGTGCAAGAGTTCGTCGCCAAGCGGGCATTAAAGAATGTGAAATGTCTGCCCTATCAGCCACTGACTGAACTATCCGCTTCCCTCTCTGCGGCCGATCTGCACATCGTGGTGATGGGCGAGCCGTTCAGAGGGATCGTGCATCCCTGTAAGATCTACAATATTCTTGGACTCGGGCTGCCACTGCTCTATATCGGCCCCGCAGAGAGTCACATCACGGACATCACCGGGCGACTGGATAATTACTCATACGAAGCCAAGCACGGCGAGGTTGACCGAGTCGTCGCGCATGTCCTCGCGCGGGCGGCGCAGGGCGCGCAACGGTCACACGACGCTGTCAGTATCGCCGCTGAGTATTCTCGGAAGAGATTATTGCCCCGGATGGTTCTGCCACTTTCAGAGGTAAAGGTATCCATAGAGGAAGCAGTGCCCGCACCGAAACCACAGACCCTTTAACAACAGCGATAATTTGAGGAGGAATGTCAAAGCTCATGTCTCAGCAGATCAGAGTTCTCGTCACCGGCGCAGGGGGCTTCATTGGCCACCATCTAACTCGTTACCTCGTCGAGCGCGGTTATTGGGTGCGTGGCGTTGACGTAAAAGAACCGGAGTATGAACCGACGCACGCGCATGAGTTTCAATTGCTTGACTTGCGTTTCAGGGACAACTGCCTTAAGGCGACCACAGGTATAGATGAGGTCTATGGCCTCGCGGCCAACATGGGCGGCATCGGCTTCATCGAGACCAATAAGGCCGTCATCGTGCGCGACAACACGCTCATCAATCTGCACACGATTGAAGCGGCGCGCGAAGCGGGCGTCAAGCGCTATCTTTATACTTCGAGCGCCTGCATCTACCCAGGCTATCTCCAGCAGGAGACAGACGTCACGCCGCTCAAAGAGGAGCACGCTTACCCCGCGGACGCCGAAGACGGCTACGGCTGGGAGAAGCTCTACATGGAGCGGGTCTGCCGCCACTATGCGGAAGACTTCGGGTTGGATACGCGCGTCGTGCGCTTCCACAATATCTTCGGCCCGCTCGGTACTTACGACGGCGGGCGCGAAAAATCGCCGGCTGCCATCTGCCGCAAAGTGGCCTTAGCCGCGGACGGCGAGGCGATTGAGGTCTGGGGCGACGGCGAGCAGACGCGCTCTTATTGCTACATCGATGACTGCGTCGAGGGCATTTACCGGCTCATGCGGAGTGATTATCGTGAGCCGTTAAATCTCGGCCAAGATCGGATGCTCTCGATTAATGAATTGGTGGACATCGTCGCGCGCGTCGCCGGCAAGCAGATCAAGAAGCGTTACGATCTCACTAAGCCGCAGGGCGTGCGCGGACGCAATAGCGATAACACCCGACTCCGCGAAGTGCTCGGCTGGGAACCAACAATAACCCTCGAAGATGGTCTCGCGCGCACATACGATTGGATTTGCGGCGAGTTGCAGCGCGAGGGCAGGCTCCAAGCCCTCACCGTGTAAGCTCAAGAGACGGCGCGCCACACGTCAATTGTACCCATGCAGATAGCTGTCACACGCTTACTTGATGCACCGCTCGCGGCGCTGCATTCAAGTTAATCATTCGATTGAGTAACTACCCGCTCACCACCGTCACGGTCGTTTCCCCTTTGGCCCTTTGGGCTAATGCGAGTATGTGATGAAAACCTACTTTGCCCTGTTCCTGTTCACAACTTTTGCGTCACTTGTTCTGACCCCACTTGTCCGCCGGCTCTGCCAGCGCATGGCGTGGTTCGACAGTCCGGTTGATGACCGGCGCATCCACGCCCATGCGATCCCACGCTTGGGCGGCGTGGCGATCTTCGCGACGCTAGCGGCGGCGCTCGCGCTCCTCCCCTTCTTTAATAACCTTATTACCGCCGCCCTCCGCGAGCAGCGGGCGGAACTGCTAGCTGTCCTGCTGCCCGCGACGCTCCTCTTCTGCTTCGGAGTCTTCGATGACTTACGGGGACTAAACCACCGCTGGAAGTTCTTGGCGCAGGGCTTGGCCGGCGCGCTCTTTTACGCGCTCGGCGGGCGCATCGGCGGGGTGACCATTCCATTTGTCGGCTCCCTCGAACTGCCCGCGGCGCTTGGCTTGGCCTGTACCGTCGTGTGGGTGGTCGGCATTAGCAACGCCTTTAATCTGATCGACGGGTTGGATGGATTAGCGGCCGGGGCAGCGCTCTTTGCCACCGTCGTGCTGCTCATCGTTTCGCTGATGCTTGGGCATCCGTTGGTGACGGTCATCACGGTCGCGCTCGCGGGCGCGCTCATCGGGTTCCTGCGCTACAACCTCAACCCGGCGTCGATCTTCCTCGGCGACTCCGGCTCGCTCGTGATCGGCTTCTTACTGGCCGCCCTCGCGGTCGTCGGCTCGCAGAAAGCTTCGACGGTGGTCGCAGTCGTCATCCCGCTCTTAGCCTTCAGCGTGCCCATACTCGATACGGGGGTGGCCATCTTCCGCCGTTACTTGAGCGGTAAGCCTCTGTTCGCCGGCGACAAAGAGCATGTGCATCACATGCTCCTTGCACGCGGCTGGTCGCAACGGCGGGTGGCCTTTGTCCTATACGCGGTCTGCGCGCTCTTCGGCCTCTTGGCGCTGTTGTGTGTCGAAGACACGAGCGGGCGCGTGACCGGGTTAGTCCTCGCCATCGTCGCCACCACGGTTCTGTTCGGGGTGGGCCGGTTGCGCTATCACGAAGTCGATGAGGTCAGGGCGAGTGTGAAGCGCAACCTGGTAGAGCGGCGTATACGCGGGGCTAATAACATTGCTGTCCGCCGGGCAAGTCGCGCTGCGGCTCAGGCCCACAACTTGGCGCAACTATTTGCGGCCATGCGCCAGTTGTTGGAACTGGGCGAGTTCGTCTATGCCACTGTGCAACTAGGGCGCGGCGGGGACGGGGAGACGAGTGCGCGCTTGCTCGCACGAGAGCAGGACGACAAGGGGCTGCGGGGCGCGGAGGTGCGCGGCGGACTGCTCTGCTGGGAATGGGAGCGCGGCGACATCGAGGGGGCGGAGATAATCAACTCTCATCTCTTCTGGACGCTGCGGCTCCCGCTCTCGACCGACCACGCGGGTTGGGGCTACATCACCTTCTACCGTGAGTTCGGCGGGGACGGGCTGTTGCTCGATGTTAACTACCTGAGCAACCTGTTCCAGCGTGAACTCGCGCGCGCGGTCGAGCGCATCTACACGGCCGCCCCGGCCGAAGGCGTCATCAGTAAAGTCATGCGCATGAGCGGCGAACACTTGGCATCTTTCCGTTCTTGAACGCACGGGCGAAGCCGCGCCCCGCACCGGCGGCTAACCCGCTTGTCAGCGCCAAGCCGACTGTGCGCCGTAAGTTCAACTCGTGGTTCACCCGCGCATGTGATGACGCGAGATTAACTTCCACAATCTCACCTAACCCGCCCCTACATTTCCCCGCCTAGACTTTTCTATTGCATTCCCATAGGGAATGTGGCACTCTCTTGTTGGTTTCCCATAGGAGCAGCATGAGCGACACACCCGACGTCTGGCGGGGCACCCTCGCCATCATGGTCTTGAAGACCCTGGAGGCGCTGGGCCCGCTGCACGGCTACGGCATCGCCCGCCGGATCGAGCAGACGAGCGGCGACCTCCTCTCCATCAACTACGGGACTCTCTACCCGGCGCTCTTGAAGTTAGAGCAGGAGGGGTTCGTCGCCTCCGAGTGGGGCGTGTCGGAGAACAATCGCTCGGCTAAATACTACAAACTTACGCGGGCCGGCCGGAGGAGGCTTGATAAGGAGACGCGTGCGTGGGCGCGAACGACTGCCATCCTCGCCCGCTTCCTCGCGCCGGAGGAGAAGCTCTCATGACCTTTAGGCGACTCCGCGCTTGGGTCATGCGCCTGAGCGGATTATTTAATCCGGCGCGGCGCGACCGAGAGTTGGCCGCCGAACTGGAAGCCCACCTCCAGATGCAGGCGGAAGATAACCTGCGCGCCGGCATGACGTCCGCAGAGGCGCGCCGCCAAGCGGTTATTAAGCTCGGCGGCGTCGAGGCGGCCAAAGAGCAGTATCGCGACCGGCGCGGCGTCCCCGCCATTGAGAACCTGATCCGTGATCTTCGTTACGCGTTGCGCACGTTACGACGCAGCCCCGGCTTCGCGGCGGTGGCTATACTGTCGCTGGCTTTAGGCATCGGCGCGAACACGGCTCTGTTCAGCGTGGTGGACGCGGTGCTGCTGAAGAAGCTGCCGGTGAAAGAGCCTGACCAGCTGGTGCTCTTCAAGTCAGTCGCCGGCCCGACTTTCAGCCCCGGCAGTCATCACGGGAATGCGACCCGCGACGAGTCGGGGCGGCTCATCAGGTCGGCCTTCCCTTATCTAACTTACGCGCGCTTGCGCGCGCAGCCGGGCGTGCTCTCAGACGTTTTCGCTTTCGGCGACATGAACGTGAATGTGAGCGCGGGCGGACGGGTCGAGGTCGCAAGTGGGCAGGCCGTTTCGGGCAACTACTACGAAGGCTTAGGCGTCGGGGCGCTCATCGGTCGGACGATCACGGACGACGACGACAGGGCGGCGGCCCAGCCCGTCGCCGTCATCAGCCACCGCTACTGGCAGCGGCGCTTCGGCGGTGAACGCGCAGTGTTGGGCCGCCAGATCAATCTCAACAATGTGGCGTTCACCATCGTCGGCGTCACGCCTGAGGGCTTCGACGGGGCGATGAATATCGGTACCTCGCCAGACGTTTCCATCCCCATCGCCTGGGAGCCGCAGGTCAACGGCGAGCGCTCGCTGATGAAGGGCGCAGGTTCGTGGTGGCTGCTGCTGATGGGGCGGCTCAAACCGGGCGCGACCGCAGCGCAGGCGCAGGCAAGTCTCGAACCCATCTTTCAGCAGTCAGCACTAGAGCACAGAGAGGCGCGGCGGGCGACGGTCAACCCGACGTTCAAGCCGCTCAGCCCGGCAGAGTATCCGCGCCTCGTCGTGTACCCTGGCAGCCAGGGCGAGACGATCACGCGCGAGTCGTATCAGCGCCCGCTCTACTTGTTGTTGGGTGTGGTCGCGCTCGTCCTGCTGATCGCGTGCGCCAACGTCGCCAATCTACTCTTGGCGCGCGCCGCCGCACGGCAACAGGAGATTGCGGTGCGGCTCGCTTTGGGCGCGAGTCGCGGGCGCCTCGTCCGGCAACTGCTGACCGAGAGCGTGCTGCTCGCATCTTTGGGTGGCGCGCTCGGCGTGCTGTTCGCGTTCTGGCTCAAGGACGGGCTGCTGGCCGTCAGCGCATGGGGCGGCGACATGGTCGCGCTCGAACCGCGCCTTGATCTGCGCGTGCTCTCGTTCACGTTGGCACTGTCGCTCGTGACGGGCGTCCTCTTCGGGCTGGTGCCGGCGTGGCGCGCGACGCGGGTTGACCTGACGCCCGCGCTCAAAGACAGCGCGCGGAGTTCGACGACCGCGCGTTCGTGGTTGACGAAGTCTCTGGTCGTAGCGCAGGTAGCTCTATCGCTGTTGCTCATGGTCGGCGCGGGGCTGATGCTGCGCACGCTCGTCAATCTACAACGGGTCGAGCTGGGCTTTGACGCGCGCAACTTGCTCCTCTTCACCGTCGAGCCGCGCCTAATCGGTTACAAAGATGAGCGGCTGGCAAATCTGTATCAACAGATGTTCGAGCGCATAGAGGCCGTGCCCGGCGTGCAGGCGGTCACGTTCTCACGCGACGCGCTGCTCGCAGGGGGCGAGAGCGACCGCAGCCTTTTTCTGCCGGGCGGAGCGGCCGCGGCGGACGGCGAGGTGAAACCGGAAGGCGATGTTTACATCCATCAGGTGCGCGAGAATTTTCTGGGGGCGATGGGCATCCCCGTCATCGCCGGGCGCGGCCTCGCGTCGCAGGACGACGCACGCGCGCCCAAAGTCGCTGTCGTCAATCAGGCTTTCGCGCGTCGCTTCCTCCACGGCGAAAACGCGATCGGCCGACGCTTCGGCTTCACTCCTGAGAACACGAGCGAACTGGAGATCGTCGGCCTCGCCGGGGACGCGAAGTACGTCCGCCAGCGCGAAGAGATACCGCCGACGGTCTACCTGCCGTGGTTACAGGAACTGGGTTCGGCAGGCGTGATGACTTTTGAGGTGCGCACGTCAGGCGACCCCGTCTCTTATGTCGCCGCCATCCGACAGGCGGCGCGCGAAGTCGATGCCAACCTGCCGCTCAAGGACATCAAGACACAGGTCGAGCAGGCCCGTGAGATGCTGGCGATGGAGCGCCTGTTTGCCAAACTACTGGTCCTCTTCGGTCTGCTCGCACAGGCGCTCGCGGCCGTGGGGCTGTACGGCGTGCTGGCTTGGTCTGTGGCGCAGCGCACGCGCGAGATAGGCATCCGCATGGCGCTCGGCGCCGGGCGCGGCGACATACTGCGAATGGTCTTATGGCAGGGGCTGACCTTGACGCTCGTCGGCGTAGCCGTCGGGCTGACGGGCGCATACGCGCTGACGAGATATCTTGAGAGCGTGTCGCGCAGACTGTACGGCGTGCAGCCGACCGACCCTCTGACCTTCGGTGCGACGGCGGCTTTGTTGACGCTGGTGGCGCTCCTCGCCTGCTACGTGCCGGCGCGGCGCGCGACGAAGGTAGACCCGCTGGTTGCGCTCAAGTACGAGTGAGGTGGGATTAATTGCGCGCATGTTAAAGTCAGCTTGTCTCTACTTGGCGCTGCTCTTATCGCTTTGGCACAACGCCAGCGCGCAGTGGTTGCCGCAAGCGAGCGGCACGACCGTCCGGTTGCGCGGCGTGAGCGCCGTCAGTGCGACCGTGGCTTGGGCGAGCGGCGACAAGGGCACTTTTCTCCGCACGACGGATGGGGGGCGGACGTGGCGGGCGCAGACTGTTCCCGGCGCGGAAGAACTCGACTTCAGAGATGTGGACGCCTTCGACGCAGACACCGCATACCTGCTCGCCATCGGCGCGGGCGAGAAGTCGCGAATCTACAAGACGACGGACGGCGGGCGCAGTTGGGCCTTGCAGTTTAAGAACGACAGACCGGCGGCCTTCTTCGACTGCATGTCGTTCTGGGACGCGCAACACGGCTTGGCCATAAGCGACCCCGTGGCCGAGCGCTTCCTCGTCATCATCACTGCCGACGGCGGCAAGTCGTGGCAAGAGACTCCGGCGCAGGGGCTGCCGCCAGCGCTCGCGGGCGAGGGAGCCTTCGCCGCGAGCGGCACCTGCGTCGCCACGCAAGGGCAGGCGCGCGCATGGTTCGCGACAGGTGGGCCGATTGGCGCGCGCGTGTTCCGCTCCGCCGACCGGGGGCGCACATGGCAGGTGGCGACGACGCCACTGACGAGCGGCCAGAGTGCCGGCATCTTCTCCGTCACTTTCTGGGACGCGCTGAACGGTGTGGCGGTCGGGGGCGACTATGCGAAAGAGCAAGAGGTCGGCGACAACGCGGCGTGGTCAAGCGACGGCGGCCGGACGTGGCAACTCGTCGCGACCAACCGCCCGCACGGCTATCGGTCGGCCGTCGCCCTGCTGTCCAGTGCACGACCGCCAACGCTCGTCGCGGTTGGGCCGACCGGCGCGGACTACTCGCTGAACCGCGGGCAGAGTTGGCGGCCCATTGCCGCAGCCGGTTACCACAGCGTGAGTTTCGCGCAGCACGGCGCAGTAGGCTGGGCGGTGGGCGAAGGCGGGCGGGTAGCGAAGTACGTGGCCCGCCCCAGAATAAATCGCCGACGTCGTTAAAGCCGCGCTGCGCTTCGGCTCTGCCGGGTTAATTAAAGCATTGCTCGATAAGTCGCGAGCACCTGCGTTAGGTCCTCATCTGCCACCTTCCTACCGCTCAATCTTTAACCAATCAGACGGGCTGTTACTTGTCAGCGTTGACGGATGCAGTGTACTCTCGCACGTCGCTAGCTCCGCCGTCGCCGGCTGCCAGCCCGGCCAAGCTGACGCGCCCCGTGTCTCTCGGACAACTAGACAAATAGCTTCGTCCGGACTTAACTGCCGAGCAAGAGGTAACCCTCGCATGATCTGCCCCCACGCGTGCGCCCTGCGCGCTTTCGCACTACACCTAACCTGCTGCCTATCTCTGCTCACGCTCTGGCTCCCGGCTGCGCCAGCCGTGTGCGCGCAGACGAGCGCCGCGCGCCCCCTCGCCGCCGGCCAGACCAGCACCCGCGAGGTAAAAGGCGGCGAGGCGCACACGTACAGCATCACGCTGCGCGCGGGCGAGTTCCTGCGGGTGGTCGCCACGTCGCAGGGCGTGGACCTAGGGGCCACGCTCTACGGGCCCGGCGATGAGAAACTGCTGGCGGTGGACTTGTTGCGATATCCGGGGGCTGAGCCGGTCTCATTTGCGGCGGAAGTGCCGGGCGCTTATCGGTTGGAGTTGCGGGCACTGGGGACGGCGGCGGTGAGCGGGCGCTATGAACTGGCGACTGAGGTGAAGATGGCAGCGGCGGCCGACAGGGAACGCATGGCGGCGGAGCGGCGACTCTTAGAAGCGAGCGCACTGGAACGCGAAGGGTCGAAGGAGTCGCTTGAGCGGGCGCTAGAAAAATATGTGGCAGCCGCCGCGCAATGGCACGGCTTAAGCGACAAGGTGTGGGAAGCTTACGCGCTGCATTCCAGTGCGCGGACCGTCTACTTTCTCGGCGACGTGCAGAAGGCGCTCGATTATTGGAATCAGGCCTTAACGCTCAGGCGCGCTGTGGGTGAGCGCGCTGGCGAAGCGGAAACGCTCAGCAACATCGGCAATGCCTATAACGCCAGCGGCGACGAGCAGAAGGCATTGGCCTTCTATAATCAAGCGCTGCCGCTTGCGCGCGCCGTGGGCGATGGCGCGGGTGAGGGCAAGATTCTCATTAACATCGGCAACGTCTATAACGATCTAGGCGAGCGGCAGAAGGCGCTGGACTTTTATCATCAGGCCTTGCCGCTTGCGCGCGCCGTCGGCAACCGCATGGGCGAGGTGATAGTGCTCAATAACGTTGGGAACGTCTACGGCATGACCGGCGAGCAGCAGCAGGCGTTGACGGCGTACCAGCAGGCGTTGCCGATCTGGCAAGAGGTCGGCAACCGCGCGGGCGAAGCCGCCACGCTCAGCAACATCGGCAACATCTACTCCCTGCTTGGCGAGAAGCAGAAGGCGCTCGCTTTCTTCAACCGGTCGCTGCCAGTCGCGCGCTTGGTCGGCAATCGGGCGGGGGAGGCGAGCACGCTCACCAACATGGGCGACATCTATGCCAGCCTCGGCGACAAACCGAAGGCCCTTGAATTCTACAATCAGGCGCTGCCCATCGAGCGCGCCCTCGGCGACCGCGCGAACGAGGCCCTCACGCTCAACAACATCGGGCTGGTCCACGCCCAACTCGGCGAGCAGCAACAGGCGCTTGAGTTCTACAACACCGCCTTAGCGCTCTGGCGGGCCATTGGTGGGCGCGCGGGTGAAGCTCAGACGCTCGGCAACATTGGTCTGGCCTACGCTGCCCTCGGCGAGCAGCAGCGGGCGTTGACGTTCTACAATCAGGCATTGGTGCTCATGCGCGCCGTCGGCGACCGCGCCAGCGAGGCTCAGATGCTCAGCCATCTCATGGCCCTGTGGCGCGAACTGCATAAGCCCGCGCTCGCCATCTACTACGGCAAGCAAGCGGTCAACGACTATCAGCAACTCAGAAGCAACATTCAGGGCCTAGACAAAGAGTTGCAGCGGACTTACCTCAAGACCGTCGCCGGCAGCTACCGCCAACTGGCCGACCTGCTCATCGCCAACAATCATCTGCCCGAAGCGCAGCAGGTGCTCGCCATGCTCAAAGAGGAGGAGTACTTCGACTTCGTCCGCCGCGACGGCGCGGCGACCGACGCGCTCACCACCCGCGCCGCGCTCAACCCGCAAGAGGCGGCGCTCGAGGCCGAGTATAACAAGCTGGCCGATGAGGTCACGCTCATCGGCCAACAACGCGGCGAACTGTTTGCCAAGCAGGCGCGCACCGCCGCGGAGGAGCAACAACTCAACCACCTCGAAGACCAACTCGCCACCGCCACCGACCATTTTCAGAAATTCCTCGAACAGCTACAGGTGCAACTCGGTACTGCGACCGCGCAGGGCGCGCGCGTCGGCGAGGTCAAGGATGCGCTCGGCATGCAAAAGACGCTACGCGAGTTGGGCGACGGCGCGGTGCTGCTCTACACGCTGGTGAACGAAGATAAGTATCGCGTGATGCTCGTCACACCCGACACCGAGCAGGCGTACGAGAACCCCGTCAAGTCAGCCGACCTCGCGCGCAAGGTGCTCGCCTTCCGCGTGGCGCTACAGAACCCGCGCTCAGACCCCGCGCCGCTCGCGCGTGAGCTTTACCAGATTCTCGTCGGCCCGAAACTCGCGCGCGATCTCAAACAGGCCAAGGCGCAGACCTTGATGTGGTCTCTGGACGGCGTGCTGCGCTATCTGCCCGTCGCCGCGCTGCAAGACGAGCAACAGAAATATCTGGTCGAGACTTATCGCAACGTGGTCTTTACGCCGGCGAGCCGCGACCGGTTGAAAGACCCGGTCGCGGCGCACTGGCAAGGGCTGGGCCTCGGCGTCTCGAAAGGCAAAGACGTGATGCTGCCCGAGACCAACCGGCAGTTGACGTTCAACGCGTTGCCCGGCGTGCCGCAAGAGTTGCGCTCGATCATTCACGACAAGGCGGCGGAGCCGACGGCGGCGGCGGGTACTGGCGCGGGCGTGCTCGAAGGGCGCGTGATGCTCGATGAGAGTTTCACTAAGGATGCGTTGCGCACGGCGCTTAGGCAGCAGTACCCACTCGTCCACATCGCGAGCCACTTCATGTTCCAGCCCGGTAACGAAACGAACTCCTTCCTCCTGCTCGGCGGCATGGACGAACAGACCAACAAGTTGACCATCGCCGAACTCAAGCGGCTGAGTTTCGAGGGCGTGAATCTGTTGACGCTCTCGGCCTGCGAGACGGCGCTAGGGGGCGAGCAGGCGAACGGCGTCGAAGTCGAAAGCTTCGGCGTGCTAGCCCAACGGCAAGGCGCGGGGGCGGTCATGGCGACGCTCTGGCCAGTGGCGGACGCGAGCACGCCGCTGCTCATGAAGGAGTTCTACCGGCTGCGCGAGACTAACGCGGGCATGACAAAGGTCGAAGCACTCAGGCGCGCGCAAATGGCGCTGCTCACGGGCGCGATCAAACCGACGGCGCAGGGCAACGGCAGCCGCGGGTTAATGACTGACACTGGAACAGCGACAACTAAAACGTCATTCGCGCATCCGTTCTTCTGGGCCCCCTTTATCCTGATCGGCAATTGGAAATAGCAGGGCCGGCAGCAAGCAAGTCCTCACAGTTGAATACTCCGCGCGAGTGCAACCGCCCACATGAGGCCGAAGCAACTCTGCGGCGTGGGCGATTGACTATCCGATGAGTTTATCGTAGAAGCACGGACAGTCTGATCTATCTGTTAACTTCTAAGGAGACGATGCTTGAGCCGGCAGCTTTCGTTAATCCATCTTGTGCGCGAACCGTTTGGGCCGGCGGCGGTTGAGCGGCCGCCGCTGCTGCTGCTGCTGCACGGCATCGGTAGCAACGAGGCGGATCTCTTCGGCCTCACGCCGTATCTGGACGAGCGCCTGCGGATCGTCAGCGCCCGCGCGCCCGTCGCACTGGGGCCCGGCGCGTTCGGTTGGTTCAACATCGAGTTCACGCCGACCGGCTTCGCGGCCGATCTGGCGCAGGCGGAACAGAGCCACGCGCTGCTCGCAACTTTCATCGACGAACTGTGCGCCGCGTACCCGCCGCCCGCGCGCCGCGTCTACCTGCTGGGTTTTAGTCAAGGCGCGATGATGAGCTTGAGTCTGCTGCTCGCGCAAGCCGACAAGATAGCGGGCGTCGTCGCCATGAGCGGGCGCTTTCCCACGCACGCACTCGAAGAGTTAGCTGCTCCGCAGGCGCTCGCTGGTCTGCCTGTCCTCGTCACGCACGGCGTGTACGATCCCGTCTTGCCCATCGAATCAGGTCGTGACATCCGCGCCCGACTCGCGGCGCTGCCCGTGGCGCTGACGTACCGGGAATATCCGATGGGGCACGAGGTCACACCGGAGAGTCTGCGCGATACGGCCGCGTGGTTGACCACGACACTCAACGCCGCCGAAGCTGCGCCCGCCGCGAGCGCCGGTTAGGACACTGCAAGCGTGCATGTTGATGTCGTCGTCATAGGGGGTGGGGCCGCGGGTCTCTTCTGCGCGCTCACGGCGGGGCGGCGCGGGCGGCGCGTCGTCGTGCTGGAGCACAACGCGAGCGTCGGCAAGAAGATCAGAATCTCCGGCGGCGGGCGCTGCAATTTCACGAACCTCAACACCACGCCGGCCAACTTCCTCTCCGCCAATCCGCACTTCTGCAAATCGGCACTGGCGCGCTACACCCCGCAGGATTTCGTGGCGGAGGTCGAACGACACGGGATCGCCTATTACGAGAAGAAACTGGGACAGTTGTTCTGCACGGGTAGCGCCCAACGGATCATCGACCTGCTCGTTACCGAATGCGAGCGCGCAAGAGTACAGATCATCTGTCAATGTCAGGTGCTAAGCCTCATACAGTCTGCGCAGTTCACGGCGACAACTAACCGGGGTGACTTCACCGCATCATCAGTTGTCATCGCGACCGGCGGGCTGTCGCTGCCGACGCTCGGCAGCACGGATTTCGGTTATCGCATCGCCCGGCAGTTCGGCCTCAAACTTCAGCCCCCACGCGCCGCGCTCGTCCCGCTCGTCATGACGACGGAGGCGCGCGGCCCTTTGAGCGCGTTGAGCGGCGTCTCGTTCCCGGCCGCGGTCAGTTGCGGCGACGCAGAATTTAGCGAAGCCGTCCTGCTCACGCATCGCGGGTTGAGCGGGCCCGCCATCTTGCAAACTTCCTCTTACTGGCAACCGGGCGACGAGGTCGTCATCAACCTGTTGCCGGGCCAGTCTGCACGCGACCTGTTGTGGACACATCGGCAGAGCGACAGCGAACTCGCGCACCTGCTCGTGCAATATCTGCCGCGCCGGCTGGCGCAAACGTGGTGCGCGCTCTACGCGCCTACGCGCTCGCTCAAGCAATTTAGTGAAGCGGAACTAACAGAAGTCGCCGACAGACTCGCGCGTTGGAGACTCCGACCTATCGGCACGGAAGGATATCGCAAGGCGGAAGTGACGGCGGGCGGCGTCGATACGGCTGAACTGTCGTCCAAGACGATGGCGGCGCGGCGCGTCCCCGGTCTCTATTTCATCGGTGAGGTCGTGGACGTGACCGGCCATCTGGGCGGCTACAATTTCCAGTGGGCGTGGGCGTCCGGCTACGCCGCCGGGCAGTATGTATAACTGCTTGGCCGCAAGCGCCCACTTGAATTGTGCGCTTGCGCGCACGCACGAACAACAGCAGCGCCCGCCGCCACTATTTACTCGACCCGCACACCTTTCCAAAAGGCGACGCGCCCCTTGATCTCTGCCGCCGCCGCTTTCACCTCCGGGTAATACCACGCGGCGTCTTTGTTCACTTGGTCGCCGACCACGACATCGTAGTAGCTCGCCTCGCCCTTCCAAGGGCAGGTCGTATGCGTTGCGCTCGGGCGGAAGTGTGCCCGCCGGATAGCCTCCGCCGGGAAGTAATGATTGCCCTCGACCACAACTGTGTCGTCGCTCTCGGCGAGCACCGCTTCCTGCCAAACTGCGCGCATCGTTTGCACCTCACGAACTTTCAAGTTTTATGGCCTTACAGTTACATTATAGTCGCTGACTAGCCCTGACGATAAGCGCAGTGCCGCGCCGTTGCTGCCGGCGCTCGTTTCTGTATTCATAGCCAAAGCTGTTCTGAGTTAGAATGCCGGCTGCCGACACTTACGGGGGCCATCATTCCGCGCCCAACTGGGCAAGCTGACGGTTTAGTCTTAATCACTACAGGAGTCGCTTATGTCTCAACTGCGCATGCTGCTCGCAGGTTTCGTGCTCGTCATGGCCGCATTGGCCCAAAGCTCCGGTCAACGCGGCATCGAGGTCGCAGACCTCGACCGCAATGTCGCTGCGTGCGACGACTTCTACGAGTTTGCCAACGGCGGCTGGCGCGCGGCGAACCCCATCCCGGCCTCTATGCCGCGTTGGAGTAGGCGTTGGGCCGCGGGCGAGTCCACGAAAGACAAGCTGCGCGAGCTACTCGAAGCATCCGCCAACGCGAGCAACAAACCCAAGGGCAGTGTCGAGCAACTGACCGGCGATTTCTATAGCGCGTGCATGGACGAAGCGCAGGCGAATCGGCTGGGCGCGCAGCCCGTTCAACCTTTGCTCGCCGAGATCGATCAGCTCAAGACGCGTGCCGACTTGCAGCGCATGATCGCGCGCTTTCATGAGATCGCCATCCCCGCGCCGTTCGTGCTCGCGGGGCGCTCCGACAATCACAACCCGACCGATGTGATCGCGCAAATTTACGCGGCCGGTCTCGGTCTCCCCGACCGCGATTACTACGTGAAGCCCGAACCGCGATTTAAGGAGGCCCGCGAAAAATACCTCGCGCACGTCGCCAAGATATTTACGCTCGCGGGCTACGACGAGGCGAAAGCGAAAGCGGCCGCCGACACAGTCTTCCAACTCGAATTACAACTGGCGCAAGCATCGCTCGACAACGTGGCCTTGCGCGATCCGCAGGCGACCGATCACAAGATCTCGTTCACGGCCCTTCAGCAACTCACGCCCGGCTTCAACTGGGCCAACTACTATCGCCAAATCGCGCTGCGACCCGGTGACGTAAACGTGGCCGAACCGAAGTTCTTGGCGGAGTTCAATCGACTGCTCACGAACGTGCCCATCGCCGATTGGCAGACCTATCTGAAATGGCATCTGCTCAACGCGGCCGCGCCCTCTTTGTCCGACCCGTTCGTGCAGGCGGACTTCGCTTTCTACGGCACATACCTAAACGGCGCGAAGGAGATCAAGCCGCGTTGGAAGCGTTGCGTCGAAGCGACCGACCAACTGCTCGGCGAGGCGCTCGGGCAACAATATGTGGCAAAGTATTTTCCGCCTGAAGCGAAGACGCGGATGCAGGAGATGGTCAAGAACCTGCGCGCCGCAATGGGCGAAACCATTCAAGGGCTTGATTGGATGAGTCCCGTGACTAAGCAGCGCGCGCTCGAAAAACTCGCCACCTTTAATCCGAAGATCGGTTATCCGGACAAGTGGAAAGATTACAGTCGCGTGCCCATCACGCGCGCCTCGTATTGGAGCGACGTGGTAGCCGGGCGCAAGTTTGCGGTGCAGGACAATCTCGCAACGATTGGCCGGCCCGTAGATCGCGGCCGCTGGGGCTTAACACCGCCCACCTCGGATGCTTACTACAATCCGCTCCTCAACGAGATCGTCTTCCCGGCCGGCATCTTGCAGCCGCCAGCCTTCAACATCACGGCCAACGATGCGGTCAACTACGGCGCGATCGGCGTGGTCATCGGCCACGAGATCAGTCACGGGTTCGACGACGAGGGCGCGCAGTACGACGCGCAAGGGCGCTTGAATAATTGGTGGACGGATGAAGACCTGAAGAAGTTCCAAGCGCGAACCTCATGCGTCGTCAATCAGTTCGATAACTACTTTGTCGAGCCGGGGCTGCATCACAACGGCAAGCTCGTGCTTGGCGAAAGTATCGGCGATTTGGCGGGCGCGCGGATCGCGTTTCGCGCGTTTCAACTGTCGCGGCGCGGTAAGCCGCCGCTCCCGACCATTGACGGGTTCACGCCCGAGCAGCAGTTCTTTATCGCATGGGGGCAGTTTCGCGGCGACGCCGTCCGCCCCGAGTTTGCGCGGACGATGGTGCAGGGCGACCCGCATCCGATTGGCAAGTATCGCGTCATCGGCCCGCTCTCAAACATGCCGGAGTTTCAACAGGCGTTTCAGTGTCGCGCGGACGCCCCGATGGTGCGACCCGCCGCCGAGCGTTGTGAGGTGTGGTAACGGCGTTGCACTTGCTCTCACGCGTCATCTTTGGCAGCTTGCTGCTCCTCATCATCCTCGCACCCATCCCTTACGGGCTGGTCGAGCCGTGGTGGGAAGCGGTGTTTGAATGCGCGGTCTTCTTACTCACCGCCCTGTGGTGTATCGAGTGGCTATTGACGGGCCGCAGCCTTGACCGCCGCGACTTGTGGCTCCTCGTTCCGCTCCTCGCGCTCGTGCTCTTCACGCTCATGCAGACGCTCCCGCTCTGGCCGCAGACGACACCCGTGGGCGCGCTGCGACAAGCCATCAGCTTTGACCCTTACGAGACGCGGCTTGTTGGCCGCAAGCTCCTTGCACTCACGCTCGCGCTCGCGCTCCTGCTGCGCTACACGGACAGCCTGCGCCGCTTGCATGCGCTCGCCTTTAGCGTCATCGGCATCGGATTGGCCAGCGCTATCTTCGGGCTAGTGCGGCAGGTCGCCCAACATGGGACTGATGGTTTTCTGTTGGCGTATCTCAGACCCGGCACGGGCTACGGACAGTTCGTCAATAAAAATCACTTCGCCTTTCTCGCCGAGATGGCCTTGGGTTTATTGGCCGGGTTGGTCGTCGGACGCGGCGTCGCGCGGCAACGCATCCCCATCTATGTGGCCGCGGCCGTGCCGCTGTGGACGGCGCTCGTGCTCTCAAACTCGCGCGGCGGCATCTTCGCGATGCTCTGTCAGGTTCTCTTTCTAGCGTTGACCTATCAGGCTAAACCTTCGGTCAATGCTGATCAGCAAGTGACATCAGAGCGCCCGCCCCATGCTAGTCGCTTGGTCGCGACCGCGCGGCGGCTGGCGCTTGCCGGCGCGCTCCTCTTGAGTCTCATCATCGGGATGGTCTGGGTGGCGGGCGACCCGCTGGCCGAGCGGCTGGGGGCGGTGCGGGCGGAGTTGGGCGCGGAGGCGACGGACACGAGCCAAGCGGGGCGCGCCGCCATCTGGCGGGCGACTTGGCGCTTGGCCCGAGCGCACCCTGTGACCGGCGTCGGCTTCGGCGGCTACTGGATCGCCATTACGCAATATCACGAAGGCTCCGGCGAACTCGTGCCGCAGCAGGCGCACAACGATTATCTGGAACTGTTCGCTGGCGGCGGCCTCTTTGGCCTCTCTCTGGCGGGCTGGTTTGTTTATAAGCTCACGGGCCGCGCCCGACTGAGTCTGGCCGATCCGAGCACCGTGCGACGGGCCATCGCGCTCGGCGCGCTCACGGGGCTATTCGGTGTCGCCGTGCACAGTCTCGTTGACTTTGGCCTACACCTGACCGGCAACGCCATTGTTTGTGTAGCGTTGGTAGCGCTGGCAACCAGACAGTTGACCGCCGCGCCCACTCAGCCAAAAAACTATCTCTAAGCGGTATTGACCCCTATCGTAAAAGCCAGCTACACTGCCAGCCGGGCAATTTGTATCCACTAGGTCTGCTGCTAGTAAGACCGCACAGCCCGTGCTTAAGACATCGGAGAGTAAGAGATCATGCCGCACCGGAAACTCGTCCTCCACACGCGCGTGCTCGGCACTGCGCTGGCAGTTGCGCTGGTGCTCGGGCCCGTGGCCCTGCTCGCCAACAATCTCAAAGCCACTTTGGCCGCAGCGCCCGCAGCGCCCGGCCAAAACCAACTCGTGGGCCGGCTCACCACGAAGGGCAACAACCCGATCACGGTCAATGGTAGTCGGGCTAAAAGCGGCGAGTCCATCTTTTCGGGCCAGCAGCTACAGACGCCCGCCGGTGTGGGCGCGACCGTCCAACTCGGCTCGTTGGGGCGGCTCGACATCGCGCCGAACACAAATCTGACGCTAACCTTCGCCAGCGACCAGATTAACGTGAACGTCGCGAGCGGCTGCGTGATTCTGACCACCAACCGCGGCGTTACGGGCACGGTCACGGCGCAGGGCACCACGCAGCACACGGACGCGACGCGCGACTCGACTATCGACATCTGTACAGGTCCGGCTGGCGCTGCCCCCCTCATCGGTCAGGGTGCGGCGGCAGCCGCAGGCGCGGGCGCGGGTTCGGTCGGCGCGGCGGTGGGCACGGCCGGGGCGGCCGCCGGCGTAGGCATAGGAGGTGGCGCGAGCGCCACGACCGTCTCCATCATCGGCGTTGCCGGTCTCGCAGCCGTGGTGACCACCGCGGCCGTCGTCCATCCTTGCAGGCGCGGGCCGAACCCCAGCCCCGGCGTCCCGCGCGGCGGCAACGACGAGTGCCGCGATTAGCCGCCGAGCACAGTCCAAGTAGTCATGTCAGACGCGCGCCCTCAGAGCATCATCTCCGAGGGCGCATGCTTTTAGTCTCGCCGGGAGCGTCGGCCGGCAGTGGCGACGTTAGACGAATATTCGTCTCGCCATAATCCACCACATGCCACTGACACGGCACTCATAAAAGATGCGCACGCCTTCAATCCGCACAGCCGGCCGCGTCCTCGCCCTGCTGGGCGCGCTTACGCTCTGCGGCTGGGGCATTTGGCAGAGCGCCCGCGCCGGCACGTCCCGCCTGATCTCAGATTACGGCGTGCGGACAGGTCAGTTGCTCCCGGCTGATTTGGCGGTGCGCCTCACGCCTGCCGACCCGGAAGCGCACTATGCCCGCGCCGGGGTGTTGGCTGACGCGGGGGCCCTTGACGAGGCGCGCGCCGCCTACGAACGGGCAATCAGCCTGCGCCCCGCCGACTACGTCCTCTGGTTGGAACTCGGTAAGCTGCGCGAGCAGTCCGGCGACGTGGACGGCGCGTTAGCGGCGTTTGGCGAAGCCGTCCGCCTCGCACCCTATTATGCCGAGCCGCGTTGGCAGCTTGGCAACACGCTCTTGCGCGCGGGGCGGACGGCCGACGCCTTAGCCGAACTGCGGCAGGCAGCGATGCGCGAGCCGAGCCGCTATCCCAGTCTCCTGAACCTAGCGTGGTACACCGCCAAGCAAGAGCCGCAAACGTTTGTCGAGCTAATCAATCCGACAACAACACGCGCACACTTACTCGTCGCGCGTTTTCTCGCCGCGCATGACGCGGCCCAGTTAGCCGTCGCGCAGTTCCGCGCCGCCGACGCAGATAACACTGAGACCGAGCAGCGCGACTTGTTGAAAGAGTTACTCGGCACACGTCATTACGCTGAGGCCTACACGGTCTGGGCCGCGGGCCATGCGGATGCACCCGCGCCCGGTCAACTCAGCAATGGCGGCTTCGAGCAACCGATCCAACTCGACGACATCGGTTTCGGTTGGCAACTCGCTCATGAGTTGGGCGAGGCCGTCAAACTTTCGCTCGACACGACTGCGCCCCGCGCCGGTGCACGCAGCCTGCGGCTCGATTTGGCCGGCAACGCCGCACCCGACGCGGAACTGGCCGCGCAACTCGTCCTCGCTTCTGCGGGCACACGCTATCGGCTGCGCTTCGCGGCGCGGACGGAAGAGTTGGTCACGGGTGGGCCTGTGTTCGTGCGCGTCACGGTAGCGAACGCGCAGAAGGATGTTGCGCTTGCCAACTCGGCCCTGCTACCCACCGGCACAAGCGACTGGCATGATTACGTCATCGAGTTTACCGCGCCCGCAGATGCGCGTGCGTTGCGCGTCGCCGTCACACGGCAGAGTTGTGTCGGCGGCAGTAACCCTTGCCCCGTCTTCGGTCGTCTCTGGCTTGATGAATTCAAGTTAGAACAGTATTAACTGAAGTGGTAGTTGGTGCGCGCAAATTGCGCCGCGACTGCGGCGGGTTGTGCTAAATTGGCCTCGCGCATGCTGCCCATGACATGAACCTCCCTGGCAACAACGTAACCGAGTTGATGATTGCCGCCTCGCGCGGCGAACTCAGTCGCGTGGAAGCCTTGCTCGGAGCGGGCGCGAGCGTGGATGCGCAGGACTTGTTTGGTAATACGGCGCTCACCTATGCGGCCGGGGCAGGGCACACCGACGTGGTCGCAACGCTCGTCATGGCCGGCGCTGATGTGACACACAGTAATCGAACTGGCCGCACCGCCCTGCACGTGGCCAGCGACAGAGGCTATCCGGCGACTGCACAGATGCTCCGCCAAGCCCATCTGTGCTGCGCCGCGCGCGATGGCCAGCTCGCGCTCATTGAGGAAGTGTTGGTCGCAGGCGCGGACGTGAATGCACAATTGGCCGACGGATGGACGGCGCTGATGATCGCCGTCTATCATGATCAGCCCGCGGCCGTCCAACTGCTGCTCATGCGCGGCGCGAACGCCGAGCAACAGACGGTCACAGGCCGGTCGGCGCGCACCATTGCCGCAGGGCTAAGCCATCAAGAGTGTTATCGCCTGCTCACCCAGCCGGACGCGCCTCAGCCGTTGCCGGACGCACCTCTGCCGCTGGATGTAACTGCCACCATCAGCGACGTGACCGACTTCGCCGACGCCGAGCATCCTGATAATTAATTTGCCGTCTTGTATATGTTGATGACCCACCCGCACAGTGACTTTCAGCCGTCTCCGGCTCGCTCCCAAATTGACTTCTTGCGCCGCTTTGGTTAAATTTTACAACTTCAGAGTTGGTCACACATTTTTATGCGACTGTTCTGAAATGCTTTGAGACTTTAAGGCCGGGCGCGCTTCAGGCCCCGACCAGTCCATGTTTCGACAGCGAGCTCCGGAAGACCTTTGCCGGACGAGTTAAGACGAATGACGCGAACTCGAACTACGTTTCGATTTTAGTCACGGCGACCCGCAAGCTTGGCGGGCGCGGCGAAGGCGCTTCTGTCGAATCCGATCTTAATTTGTTCGTCCCCGCGACGAACACGAAAATTCAGCATCCGGTTGACGATGTCTCCGTCCGCACCGCTCGTTGTGGGAGTGCGAATTGACCCATGCCGAAGCGCATGAGTCATGACCCCCGCGAATCGTGTAGAACGGAGATGACATGGCAATGAGTGAAGTAAACGTACAACTGAAAGACGGGCCGACAGGGCAAGTGCCGGCCGCCGCGACGGTCGGCGATGCGTTGAAGCAACTCGACCGCGACGCCGCCAAACGTGCGCTCGCTGCGCGCGTGAACGGTCACGAGGTCGATCTCGCGCGGCCGCTGGCAGCGATCAGCGCAAATGGTAATGGCGATTCGGTCGAGATCGAACCCGTGTTGCCGGAGACCCGCGCGGGGCTGGAAGTCCTGCGCCATTCGACCGCGCACCTGCTCGCTGCGGCCGTGCTCGATCTCTTTCCGGGCACGAAGCTCGGCATCGGGCCGGCGCTGTTAGACGATCCGCGCTATGGCTTCTTCTACGACGTGATCGCGCCGCGCACCTTGACGGACGAAGACCTGCCCGTGATTGAGAAGCGCATGCGCGACATCGCCAAGCGTAATCTGAGCTATCGTCGCGAAGAGATCGCGAAAGCAGAAGCCTTGCGCATCTTCGCCGAGCGCGACGAGCCGCTCAAGTGCCAACTGGTCGCGGACAAAGGCGGCGCGACGGTGAGCGTCTATTACATCGACAACTCGCCGTTCATAGACTTCTGTCTGGGGCCGCATGTGCCGAACACGAACCGGCTGAAAGCTTTCAAGCTGCTCAGCTTGTCCGGCGCGTACTGGATGGGCGACGCCGCGCAGCCGCAGATGCAGCGCATCTACGGCACAGCCTTCTTCTCGCCCGAAGAACTCGCCGCGTGGGTCAAACAACGCGAAGAGGCGGAGCGGCGCGACCACCGGCGGCTGGGGCGCGAGCTTGATCTCTTTTCGATTCAAGAACAGTACGGGCAAGGGTTAATCTTCTGGCATCCGAAGGGCGCGATCATTCGGAAGCAGATGGAAGACTATCTCTACGAAGAGTTGATCAAACGCAACTACAGTCTCGTCTATACGCCGCACATCGCGCGGCGCGAGTTGTGGCAGTTGAGCGGGCATGAGCAGAGCTACGGCGACTCGATGTTTGCGCCGACAAAGTTGGAAGACGCGGAGTTTCGGTTGAAGCCGATGAACTGCCCGTTCCACATCGGCATCTACAAATCGCAGCAGCGCAGCTATCGCGACCTGCCGCAGCGTTACGGCGAGATGGGCACGGTCTATCGCGCCGAACTGTCGGGCACGCTGCACGGCTTGATGCGCGTGCGCGGCTTCACTGTTGACGACGCGCATCTGTTCTGTACGCCCGCGCAGATTCGCAAAGAGATCGCCGACTGCGTCGATTTCGTCATCGCAGTTTTGCGGACGTTTGGATTTGAGAAGGTCAAGTTCGAACTATCTGTCAAAGGCAGCGAGACGAACAAGAATTATCTCGGCTCAGACGAAGATTGGGCGAAAGCCGAGAGCGCGCTCGCCGAAGTGCTCGACGAGCATGGCGTGGTCTACGAGCGCATCGAGGGCGAGGGGGCGTTCTACGGCCCGAAGATTGACTTCAAGATCGAGGACGCCATCGGTCGCCTATGGCAACTCGGCACGGTGCAGTGGGATTTCAATCTGCCTGAACGCTTCGCGCTGGAATACATCGGCGAAGACAACAAGCCGCACCGCCCCGTGATGGTGCATCGCGCGCTGTTCGGCTCAATCGAACGCTTCTTTGGCGTCTTGATCGAACACTACGCTGGCGCGTTCCCGTTCTGGCTCGCGCCCGTGCAGGTGGCTGTGTTGCCGATCACAGATCGCGTCAACGAATACGCCGAACGGATCGCGGCGGAGTTGCGGGCCGCCCGTTTGCGCGTAGACGTGAACGTGCGCGGCGAGAAGATCGGCGCAAAGATACGCGACGCGCAGTTGCAGAAAATCCCGTTCATGCTCGTCCTCGGCGACCGCGAGGTCGAAGAGGGCAAGGTCGCCGTGCGCGAGCGCGCCAAGGGCGACCTCGGCACGATGACGATTGAAGAGTTCAAACAAATGGCGCTCGGGCTCGCACGGTCGCGAGCGTTAACGAATGACATAAGTCTCGAGTCTGGAGTCTAGAGTCTGGAGTCAAGACCAAGTTGTCTTTGACTCTCGACTCCAGACTCTCGACTCCAGACTTCAGACTTTGGAGGTGTAGCAATCTCACCAAGTTTTCGCGGGCGCGGACAGCGCCCTGACACACGGCGGCAACCGGCCGCGCGCATCAACGACCGCATCCGCGTGCCCGAAGTGCGCGTCATCGCGGACGATGGCGAGCAACTCGGCATCATGCAGACGCGCGCGGCGGTGCAACTGGCGCGCGAGCGCGGGCTTGATCTCGTTGAAGTTGCGGCGACCGCGCAACCGCCCGTCTGTCGCATCATCGACTACGGCAAGTTCCAGTACGAGAACTCGAAGAAGCAAAAAGAGGCGAAGAAGAAGCAGGTCACGATCACCGTCAAGGAGGTAAAGTTTCGCCCCGGCACAGATGATCACGACTACAACTTCAAGATGAAGCACGCGCGCGACTGGCTGGCGGAAGGCGACAAGGTGAAGGCCACGATCTTCTTCCGCGGGCGCGAGATCACGCACCGCGAGTTGGGCGCACAACTGCTCGCGCGACTGGAACGCGATCTGACGGATTTGGGCGAGGTCGAAGCGCGCCCCCGCATGGAGGGCAATCAGATGTTTCTGATCTTCGCCCCCAAGAAACACAAGGGCGGCGGCCAACCGAAGCCCGAAAGCAGCCAGCAGGCGGGCGGGCAGACGCCACCTGCGCCGCCGGCACAAAGTTCGTGAATCGTGAATCGTAAATCGTAAACAGAAGCTGTCTTTATCTATTCACGATTTACGATTCACGATTAGCTAATCAAAAGGAGTCATTATGCCTAAATTAAAAACACACAAGGGCGCGGCAAAGCGTTTACGCCTGACGGCGACGGGGAAGGCCAAGCGCGGCCATTCGCACGCGCGGCACATCCTAACCAAGAAGACACACAAACGAAAGCGCAATCTCGACATCGACACGTTGGTGGCCGAGTCCGACATGGAGCGCGTCAAGAACATGCTGCCCTACGGCCGCAGCTAAAAGATTTATTCATTGACTAATTTGTTCATTGGTTCAATGAATCAATGAACAGATGAATCAATCAGTAGAAGGGAGATCATTATGCCGAGGGCAAAACGTGGTAATAAGCGCACCGAGCGGCGCAAGAAGATTCTGAAGTTAGCGAAGGGCTATCGCGGCACGAAGTCGAAGCTGTACCGCTCGGCCAAAGAGTCGGTCGAGCGCGGATTGAACTTCGCCTACACCGGGCGCAAGTTGAAGAAGCGCGACTTCCGCTCATTGTGGATCGTGCGCATCGGCGCGGCTGCGCGCCTCAACGGTCTGAACTATTCGCAGTTCATGCACGGCTTAAAAACCGCCGGCATCGAGCTTGATCGCAAGGTGCTCGCAGACCTCGCGGTTAACGCGCCTGAAGCTTTCGCCGACCTCGCGGGGCAGGCGAAGAACGCGCTCGGCGGCGACCAGCAAGCGGCGGCGTAAGAGTTGTTAGTCCTAATCCGTAAATCGTGAGCGGATGCGATTGGATCCGTTCACGATTTACTTTTAACGAGACCATGAGTTCGGAAGCTAAAGAACAACTAACACCAGAATTGGTGCTAGAGGCTTTCAAACGGGATTTCAGTCCGTTTGAGTCTTACTATAACAACGAAGGTCCCGGCGCCCGGTCTCTTGCTGAACTTGAGGCGGACTTGCGTAGCTTGAACGAGCTGGGCGTCAAGCATACGGGTAAGAAGAGTCTGCTGGCAGCACTCAAGAAAGAGATCGGGCGCGTACCCGCAGAAGAGCGCGCCGCCTTCGGTCAGACTGTGCTCGAAATTAACAACCACGTCACCGAGCGTATTAGTGCGGCGCAGGCGAATCTCAAGACATACATCGGGATTCTCCAGCAAGAGCGCGAGCGTTTGGATGTGACGCTGCCCGGTCGGCGCGTGCGGCGCGGGCGCATGCACCCGATCAATCTGGTGCGCCAGCGGCTTGAAGATGTGTTTGTGGCAATGGGCTATGCGGTGGAAGACGGCCCCGAAATCGAGAACGACTTCTACAACTTCGAGGCGCTGAATATTCCCGCGACGCATCCGGCACGCTCCGTTCAGGACACGTTCTACACGACCGAGGGCTTCGCGCTTCGCTCGCAGACTTCGACCGTGCAAATTCACGCAATGCAGCGGCGCAACGTCCCTCTGCGCGTCGTCGCGCCCGGTCGGGTCTTTCGGCGCGACACGCCGGACGCGACGCACAACCCGATGTTCTTTCAGATCGAGGGCTTGCTCGTTGATCGCGGCATCTCGATGGCGCATCTTAAAGGCACGGTCACGGAATTCCTGCGCCGCGTCTTCGGCCCCGAAACGCGCTCGCGCTTTCGCCCGTCCTACTTCCCGTTCACCGAGCCGAGCGCCGAGTTCGACTTCTCCTGCTTCAAATGTGGCGGCACGGGCTGTCCCTTGTGTAAGCAGTCTGGCTGGATCGAGTTGGGCGGCTCAGGCATGGTGCATCCGAACGTGCTGCGCGCGGTCGGCATCGACCCGGAAGAGTTCTCCGGCTTCGCCTTCGGCTTCGGCATCGACCGCATGTGCATCCTGCTCTACGAACTCGACGACATACGCCTGCTCTTCGAGAACGACGTGCGTTTTCTGGAGCAGTTTGATTAAAACAGTTTTCAGTTTTCGGTTTTCAGTGCGTAGCGATGATCACCGCTGCGCACTGAAAACTGAAAACTGAAAACTGAAAACTGCATTATGAACATTAGTTACAACTGGTTGCGCGAGTTGGTCGATGTACAGTTGTCGTCGGACGAGTTGCGCGAGCGGCTGACGATGCGCGGGCTTGAAATTGAAGCGGTGCATGCGGCGGGCGACGACTACGTGCTTGAGATGGCGGTGTTGTCGAATCGCGCCGATCTGTTGTCGCACTTGGGCGTGGCGCGTGAGGTGAGCGTTGTGGCTGACGTGCCGCTGCGTCTGCTTGATGCGACGCCCGCGCAAGCGGACGGCCGGGCCGAGAGTTTTACGGCCGTAGAGATCGTCGATCCCGATCTGTGCCCGCGTTACGCGGCCCACATCGTGCGCGGCGTGCGCGTCGGCCCCTCGCCGACTTGGCTGGCGGAGCGTCTACTCGCGGTCGGGCAGCGGCCGATCAACAACATTGCCGACATCACGAACTACGTGATGCTTGAAACAGGCCAGCCGCTCCACGCCTTTGATCTGGAAAAGTTGGCTGAGCGCCGCATCGTCGTGCGACGCGCGCGCGCGGGTGAGGCTTTAAGGACGCTCGATGACGTAGAACGTAAACTCGATCCGGAGATGTTGGTTATCGCCGACGCCGTGCGCCCCATCGCACTCGCCGGTGTGATGGGCGGCGCGGACTCGGAGATTTCCGGTGGCACGCGCGACGTGCTGATTGAGAGCGCGTACTTTGTGCCGGCCGCCGTGCGCTACACGGCGCGCACGCTCGGTATGCAGACGGACGCCTCAGATCGCTTTGAGCGCGGCACGGACTATGAAGGCGTCGTGCGCGCACAAGTGCGTTGCGTCGCGCTCATCTGCGAACTCGCAGGCGGCACGGCGACCACAGACGCGCTCGACGTTTATCCGCAGCGGCCCGCGCCGCAGATTGTCAGCCTGCGCCTTAATCGCGTCCGCGAGTTGACGGGGTTGCCCGTCGAACCTGCAGCCGCGAGCCGCATCCTCAACGGTCTCGGCTTCACACTCGACACAAGCGAGAACGGCAACAGCACACGCGCGCTTGAGGCAAGCATGTTGCAACCCGGCGCGGCCGTCAGTCTCGCTGCGCCGACGTGGCGCACGGACATCAAGCTGGAAGAGGATGTAGTCGAAGAGGTCGGCCGTCACTACGGCTTCGAGCATGTCGAGGATGCGCTGCCGGTATCGAACGCTGTCGGCGAGTATCGCGCGCATGAAGAACGGCGGCGCAGCGCGCGGCGGGCGCTGATGGCCTGCGGCTATGCCGAGGCGATCAACTACAGTTTCATCGACACCGCGCACGACGAACAGTTTGAGCTAATCCCAGCGCTCGCGGCGCGCCATGGCGCGGGCGCGGAGCGGTTCATTACTCTCACAAATCCCATCACAGAAGGCGCGCCCCGCATGCGTCCCACGCTCTTGCCGGGTTTGCTCGCCAACGTGCGGCACAACTTCAACCACGGCACGCGCGACGTGAGTCTGTTCGAGACGGGGCGCGTCTTCGCGGCGCGCGACGAGGGTGAAGAGAGACCTTTCGAGCGCGATGCGTTTGCATTGGTGACGACGGGCGGCGTGCGCGAAGCTGAGCGCGCAAGTGCAACGCGCGAGCTTGATTTCTACGATCTCAAAGGCGCGCTCGAAGCGGCGTTGGACGCGATGAACGTAGGCGCAGTTGAGTTCGCGCCGCACGCCGCACGCCATCTGCGCGCGGGCCAAGCGGCGCAGGTGTCACTTGCCGGGCAGCCCATCGGCACAATGGGCCGGCTCGCAGATGAGCTTGCTGCTGCGTACAAATTCCGCCAGCCGGTTTATGTGGCCGAGTTGGATTTCAGCGCCTTGCTCGCGGCTCCTGACGCGCCCGCGCGTTATCGTCCGCTGCCGCGTTTCCCTTCGGTCGTGCGCGACGTGTCGCTGCTGGTAGATCGGCGCGTAACGTTCGCCGAGTTGCGCGGGGCGGCGCTTGCATTGCAGCTTGCTGATTGTGCGGGCGTCACGCTGGTTGACGTGTACGAGGGCGAGCGGCTGCCGGAAGGGAAGCGCTCGCTCACCTTGCGCGTCGAATATCGCGCGCCCGAACGCACCCTGCGTGATGAAGAAGTGGACGCGCTGCACGAGCAAATTGTGTACACACTCATCGAGCGCTTCGGTGCAGAACAACGATAGAAAAGATGTCAGATGTTAGATGCTGGATGTTAGTCTAAGAGATCGAAACCAGCATCTAGCATCTGACATCTAACATCTGCATTTTCACTCTTGCGCTTGCCGCCGCGCGGGCGCATAATCGGGCGGCGTTTTTGAGCTGCTCTCGGCGAGGACACTGGCGATGGTCGGACTGACCGGACTGGAAAAATTTTCCCACCTGGAAGATAAAATTTATCGCACCATCGAACTGACGAAGACTCTGCGGCAGGAGAAGGATGGGCTAGAGCGCGAGGTCATCGCCACGCGGCGCGAGTTGGGTCTGTTGCTCGAAGAGAAGGACAGGCTCGAAACGCAGGTCGAGCGGCTGCTCGCCGAGCGCGACACGATCCGGCTGAAGGTCGAAGCGATGCTCGACGCCATCGCCGTGCTTGATCCGGAAATGGTCGAAGCGATGCGGCGATAACGAGCGAGGTGTAATTTTAGTCATGAGCGCCATCAAGCCACCCGGAGATCAATCGAGCACGCCCACCATCCGGGTCGAGATTTACAATCAGATTTACAACATCCGCTCCGACGGCGACAGCGAGTACGTCACGCAACTGGCCGAGTTTGTTGACCGGCGCATGCGCGAAATCTCTTCGGGCACGCTGACAGTCGATTCGCTCAAGGTCGCCATCCTCGCCGCGCTTCATGTTGCTGATGAACTGCACCGCCTACGCCGCCTGCACGAACAGGCCGACTCGCAACTCGCCGCCCGCAGCGCCGAGTGCGCAGATATGCTCGACCGCCTGCTCAAACGGCCTGCCGAGCAGCCGCCGGCCAATCAAAGCAACGTCGCTTTTACTTAAAAGCAGTGCCGAGTGACGAGTGACAAGTGACGAGAAAAGTCAAGCGCGAAGCCTGCTTTTTCTCGCCACTTATCACTCGTCACTCGTCACTGCTTTATGCTAGTATCCCGCTCGGCTGAGGGAGTCAGTCTGCGGGGTTCGTCACCGATTAACGATGATTGAGCCAACGCCGTTAACAAGGGAGGCCGATGCCGCTTTTGCCAGTGCATTCCTTCAACGTTAAGGAAGGCCAGAGGCGGCGGCTCTTTAAAGGCCACCCACCTGTCGAGTGCAGGTTCAATTACGGCATCGGAGCGGCCCAAGCGGATTTCCCTCCGCCACAAGTTTAGTGCCGAGTGACAAGTGGCGAGTGACAAGTTAAGAAGTTGTCTTTGCTTGTCACTCGCCACTTGTCACTCGGCACTTTTCCCTTATGAGAGTTTTGCTGATCGGCGATGTGATGGCGCGGCCCGGCCGCATCGCCGTGCTCGAACGCATACAAGATTTGCGCGAGCAGCACCGGATCGATCTGGCGGTGATGAACGCGGAGAACGTCGCAGGCGGTTTCTCAATCACGCCGCCGCTCGCCGAGCAACTCTTCGCCGCCGGCATCGACGTGATGACCTCCGGCAATCACATCTTCGACAAACGCGAGGTCGTCGATTACATCGAGCGCCAGCCGCGTCTGCTCCGGCCTGCGAACTATCCGCCGGGCACGCCGGGCAAGGGGCTGTGGGTTGGCGCAATCAATGGTGTGCAAGTCGCCGTGCTGAATCTGATCGGACGTGTCTTTATGGGGCCGGCGGACGATCCGTTTCGCGTCGCCAATGAACAGATCGATGCACTGCCTAAGACTACGCGCGTCCGCATCGTTGACATGCATGCCGAGGCGACCTCTGAGAAGATGGCGATGGGACGCTTGCTCGACGGGCGCGTCTCGTCCGTGACGGGCACGCACACGCACGTGCAGACCGCCGACGAACACGTCATGCCCGGCGGCACGGCTTATCTCTCCGACCTCGGCATGACCGGCAGCCACGACGGCGTCATCGGGATGAAGGGCGCAGACGTGATCGCGCGCTTCACCTCCGTCACCGCGCGCCGGGCTGAACATTCGATCGGCGCTGTGCGTATCAACGCCGCCGTCGTCGAGATTGACGAAGCGACAGGCCACGCGCGCTCGATCACGCGCCTGTCTTTACCACACGAGTCTTAACTTAAGGAGAACGATAATGAGTCTGCGAAAATATCTACCAGCGGCACTGGTGTTGGGACTGGTGGTCGCGTGCGCTGCGCAGCAGGCGGGTAAGCGCGGCACGGCCGAGGCGATGGTGCATGGCAAGAAGGTCTCGATCAGTTACGGCCGGCCGAGTGTGCAAGGGCGCGACCTGCTGGCACAAGCGCCGGACGGCATGGTCTGGCGACTTGGCATGAACGAGGCGACCGAGATCACGACCGACGGCACGCTCGTCGTGGACGGCAAAGAGTTGACCGCCGGTAAGTACACGCTCTGGGTGCGCAAGACCGGCGCGGACACTTGGTCGCTCGCCTTTCATCCGAAGACCGGAGTCTGGGGCAAGCCGGAACTGCGCGAAGGCTATGCCGCCGAAACGCCGTTGAAGCTAGACAAGGCAACCGATTCAGCCGAGCAACTCATGGTCGATCTGGCCGACAAGAGCGGCACGGCCGAGATCAAGATTCACTGGGGCACGGCCCTTCTGACCGGCTCATTCGGCGTTAAATAACCAATCAAGCAGACAGTAAAAAGCAACAAGCGACATGTCAACGCTCGCTTGTTGCTTCTCTTTTTCAGTTCAATTAAGGCGCGCTGTCTTCGGGCACGCGGCCAGCGCGGGCGGGCATCTGCGAGGTGTGTATGTCCTCTTCGGGGATGGCGGAGAGCAGTTGGCGATACTGCTCGGGCATTGAGCGGACGCGCCCGTGTGCGTCTGTGACGACGTGGCCGGTCTCGCCTTCGGCAATCACTTGGCCCGTAGCGGCGCGCACGATCTCATAGCCGAAACGGACGGAGCGGCGGCGCAACTCGGTGATGTGCGTGCGGACGATTAGATCGTCGTCGTAATAGGCGGGCGCTTTGTAGCGGCAGTAAGATTCGGCGACGACGAGAAACGATTCTTCGTTCTCCTCCATCTCGCGATAAGCGAAGCCGCGCGCGCGACAGAATTCGGTGCGCCCGATCTCGAACCAGATCAGAAAATTGGCGTGATAGACGACGCCCATCCGATCCGTCTCAGCGTAGCGCACGCGCACCGCCGTCTCGTGCCAGATGTCGAGCAGTGGGTCGTCTTGGGCCGGTTCCATCATCCGCGTGCAAAACCTCCCGCTGGCGTTTGCGCTTCCCTGCGGGGCGCAAGCTACAATAAGCTAAGTAAGGGCCGCCGTGTGTGCGGACTATAAGAGCGAAAGGTTCAGGATGTCAAAGCAAATCCTATTTGGTGGGCGGCGTTTGGGGCGCGTGCTGGCGGCGCTCTGCTTATGCTTGTTGCTGACTGAGATCGGCTTTGTGCGCGCGCAAGTGCCGGCGCTGCCGCCGACGGCCGTCAACCCGCGTAGCGCCAGCATCGCCGCCGTGACTGACGAGGTCTTGCGTGAGACGAGTGAGATCAGAAAACTCGCGGTGCTCCATCCGGTTAAGAGCGGCGCACAGTCGCGCGCCGAGATCGAGCGCATGCTCATACAAAATCTGGACGAGGAATCGACCCCGGCCGAGACGCACGCTTCGGAGTTGGCGCTCAAAAAACTCGGTCTCGTACCCGCCGATTTTCAACTGCGCCCGTTCATCATCCAACTGCTGACCGAGCAGGTGATGGGCTACTATGATCCGAAGACGCACATCTTCTATCTTGCCGACTGGGTCAACCTCGACGAGCAGCAGCCCGTCATGGCGCACGAGTTGACGCACGCCTTACAGGATCAGCACTTCAACCTGAATCGCTTTGAGCACTGGCCGAAAGGCGACTCGGACGCAGAGTTGGCCACGCATGCGCTCGTCGAGGGCGACGCGATGGTCTCGATGAGTCTCTACGTGATGCGCGATCTGAAGCGCGCCGTGGCTATGATGAAGTCGATGGGCGCGGGCAATGTCAGCTCAAGCGAGCAGATCGACCGCGCGCCCCGCGCGTTGCGCGAGTCGCTGCTGTTCCCCTACGAGCAGGGCATGTCTTGGGTGCAGCAACTCTACAAGCACGGCGGCTGGGCGCAGGTCTCGCAAGCGTTCACCGAGTTGCCGCAGTCCACCGAGCAGGTCTTGCACGCGGACAAGTATTACGCCCACGAAGCGCCGATCAAGGTCAGCGTGCCCGACATCGCCAGAGCACTCGGTAAAGATTGGCGGCGCATCGACTACGACGTGCAGGGCGAATGGAACTGCTATCAACTACTCGCCGAGTATCTACCTTCAACCGAAGAAGCCGAACGCGCCGCCGCCGGTTGGGGCGGCGACCGCTACGCGGTCTACGAGCAGGCGCACACGGGGCGCGTCCTCATCGCGCAGGTCACGGCTTGGGACACCGCCGAGGACGCGCGCGAGTTCTTCGACGCCTACGCCAAGCGCACCTTGCGCCGCTACAAGGGTGCCGCGCTCGACGCGAGCCTGAGCAAACAAGACCCCGCGCTCAACGTCTATCGCACCAGCGAAGGCACGGTCGCCATGCAGCTACAAGGGGCGAACGTAGTTATTCTTGAAGGGCTGCCTGAACAGGTGAAGCCGGCCGCGTTGATGAAGATGGTCTGGCCGGGTAGCAGTCGCTAGGATGAACGGCAGCGCAGAATAGCACCAGAATTACTTCATTTTACGAGTAACTCGGCACACACATCATCCTCTGAATTATCCCAAATTGAATCCAGCGAAATCTTTCATGATCCCAGCAGCTTGATGATTTCGCGGTTGGGCAACAGGCGCGCAATGGCCCCATCTAGATAGCGCGTGGTCATGTCGTGATGCGCTTCATCATACGACGCGATGCCCTCCGTTGCGACCACCACTTCATAATCGCGCTGATAGGCGTCAATAACCGTGGTGCGGACGCACGCATGGGTATTGATCCCGGCCACGACCAGCAGGTCAGGACAGATGCGCTGAAGTGTTGCCTCCAGATCGGTCCTGAAGAAGGCGCTGTACCGTTTCTTCACGATGGTCATGTCAGTGGGGCGGTGATCGAGTTCCGGCAGCAGCTCGCACCCATCGGTGCCGGCAATCGTCACATGCAGGTTGTGCTTCCGCATCTCCAAGAATGCGTCGTGCAGATCCGGCGCGAATTCCTGCCGGACCCAGAAGACGGGTTGACTATGATGACGAAACGCCTCGGCAAGCGTATTGATGGCTGCGACTAGGCGAGGGCGCTGCTCGGCGAGATGGCCGTGCTGCCGGAAAAAATCATTGAGCATGTCGATGATGAGAAGCGCCATCCTGGGCATAACTGCTCCAATAGCAACTTGTAGTCTCTGTGAGGTCTAACCGGCTGCTCACCTGCCGAGCCGCCCCAATCAAACCGCAAACCGCAACCCAGAGGCAACGGGGCGGATCGGTCAGGTGCAGCAGCGAGTTAGCCCGCCCGCGCCCCGCGAAGACTGAGCCACCCAACACAAGCGACGGGATATTCACGCCAAAGGCAGGAACGGCCTGAAGTCGGTGAACGCTGGTTCAACCAACTCATCCGGCAGGCGGCGCCCCGCCAGACGGCGCCCCAGCTCAACCGGCCGCCACCCCAAGTTGAGATCGAAGTAGGCCAGCGCACTGCCAACCGACGGCCATTCCACATCGTCAAGCACAACCAACCCACCAGGCCGCACAAGCTTCCGCAAGAAGTACAAGTCAACGAACACCTCGTGAAAGCGATGACTTCCATCAACGAATGCCGCATCCGCTACAAACCCCTCCCCCAGCAACCGGGGCAGCGCCAGCGACGACGCCTCGACCAACAGCCTCGACGTTGCCCCCAACCCGGCCGAGCGCAACAACTCCCAACCCACATTCGCGTACGCGCTCACCTGAAACGGATCGATCACCACGTGGCGCGCGCGCCGGCCGCACGTCGTCAACACGGCCTCCCCAATAGCCAACGCCGAGCCGCCATACGCCAACCCAACCTCAAGCACCACACACGCCCCCTCCGCCACCAACACATCCCGCAATACATCACACTCACGCGCGGGCAACGATACTCGCTCGAAATCACCTGCAAAGGGCCTGGTGACCGCCGGCCCCTCCTGCGCCAGCCGCGCCCGCGCAGCCCGCACCTCCCGCAGCACTGCCTCGACCTCCATCACCACACCCCCATGAAGCCACTCCGACCCACCAAACAACCACACGGTATGCAACTCCAGTCGGGCTAACGCCGGGCATCACCCGCGCCCCCTTATTCAACGTTCTTGAGAGACTTCGTGTGGGGGCGTCGGGTGCATGCCGTTGTTAGATTGCGCCATTGGAGATATTCAAGTCTCTGATTTATCAAGCTCTTCGAGAGCGAGAATACCTTCACCCGCGAAAATTCGCGTTATCACATCTCCGTCCACACCCCAACGCTCATCATAAAAACCAGCGAACATTTCTCTTGGAAAAGGAATTCTAGCAAAGGCGTTTTCCCACACGGCTACGCTCACATGCTTTTCATCAATATCAAAATCCACATCGGCTGGAGCTATGTGCTCTCCTGTTTTCAAAGAGTCGCGGAAAACCTTCCTATAACGTCTTTGACCTACATGAACATAACGCAATGTCACGAGAGCACTGACAGTTTGATTCTGCGGCTTAGAAGATTCATAGCGGAACATTTTTCCGCCAGTTAAAAAGGCGTGCCGAGTAGAATCCGGAACGGCTGAGCCTTTCTCTGGATCAAAAGGCATAGTAACGCCAAAATCACCATACATAGCACCAAGCATTGTTGTCCATTCGTGTAACTCAACCATGGGGTCATGAGTATAAAGAACCAAGCAGCATGGTTTATCTTTGAAGTACTTAAACTGGGTGCGAACCTTATTAATCTTCTCACGGATGCGATCACAAGGATTGTCGAAAACAATCTGCCCCGAATGAAGTGGGTGATAATCGAATTCCTTCACATCGAAGATAAAAGTATCGCCATTGTGATAGACAGTATAATCAGGATGCGTAGGTATCCCTTCCCAATCTTTCTCATAATCGAAGGTTGTTATCCCTTGCGAGACAAGATATTCCTCAAAAAGCAGTTCACTGAATGTTTTCTCATTAGGCATTGCACTATTTCAACAGACTTGTTTTCGCAACTAAAAGCAATCTAACTACTGATTATACTGCGCGCGCCGTATAACACTCATATAAGCGTGTTATACCGCGCACGCAGTATATCCACACTATAGACGGCGCGCGGCGCTCTGGCTGCTATGGGGGCTAGTGGAAAACAAAGGCCGGTATGTATTGAGCAAAGATCTCAAATCAGGCCGCTACTGCTTTTAAGGCCCGTTGGCGAACGTCGCGCGGCTGTGCTATGTTGGGCGCACCGTTAAGCTCTGAAAGATCAAAAGGTAAGCACGGGCACGGGGGCCGCGTTCATGCACCCACGCGCCGCCCCTGACTGTCCGCCGCACGTATGAACTCCGACGCCCGCCCGGCCACCGTTGAGCCGCGCCTGACGCGCATGCGCGAACTGGTGGCGGAGTTGCGCCAACTCGAAACTCAACTCCGGCAGGGCGGCGGCCCCGACAAGATCAAACGCCAGCACCAGCAGGGCAAACTCACCGCCCGCGAACGCCTCGCACTGTTATTAGATAAAGATTCCTACGCGCAGGAGATCGGTCTGCTCGTCGCCTATGACGAGTATAAAGGCACAGCGCCGGCCGCGGGCGTCGTGACGATGGTCGGGCGCGTCGGGGGCCGTGAGGTCGTCGTCGTGGCCAACGATGCGACCGTGAAGGCTGGCTCTTGGTGGCCGGAGACGATCAAGAAAATCTTGCGCGCGCAGGAAGTGGCGATGCGCGCACGTGTGCCGATCATTTATCTCGTCGATTCGGCGGGCGTGAACCTGCCGTATCAGGGCGGCGTGTTTCCCGGTCAGTATGGTGCGGCGCGCATCTTCTATTACAACTCGATCATGCGCCGTTACCTGCGCGTGCCGCAGATCGCGGCCGTGATGGGTCCGTGCGTCGCGGGCGGCGCTTATCTGCCCGCGCTCTCGGACACGATCATCATGGTCGAGGGCACTTCGTTCATGGGGCTAGGTGGCGCGAATCTCGTTAAAGGTGCGACCGGGCAGACGATTGATAACGAGAGCTTGGGCGGCGCACACACGCACACGGAAGTGTCGGGCGTGGCGCACTATCGCGTGGCGAATGATGAGGAGTGTCTGACGAAGATCAGGGACTTCGTCTCGGAGTTGCCGCCGAATCAGACGGGCGCATTCTCCATCGCGGAGAGCAGGGAAGCGGCACGCTCAGCCGAGGACATCTACGATCTCATCCCGGAAGATCATCGCCAGCCTTATGACGCGCGCGCCGTGCTTGAGTGCCTCATCGACGAAGGGCACTTCGACGAGTTCCAAGCCGACTATGCGAAGGAGATGATCACGGGGCACGCGCGCATACATGGCATACAGGTCGGCATCATCGCCAACAGTCGCGGGCTGTTGCGTGCGCAAAGTGGCCCGCCCAAATTCGGCGGCATCATCTACACAGAGTCGGCCGAGAAGGTCGCTTACTTCATAGACGTGTGTGACCGCCAGCGCACGCCGCTCGTCTTTATACAGGACGTGTCGGGGTTCATGGTCGGCGCGGAGGCGGAGCACAGTGGCATCATCCGCGCGGGCGCGCGCTTCGTCGAAGCGATGGCGACGGCGAGCGTGCCGAAGATCGTCCTGACGATCAATCACGCTTCCGGCGCGGGCTATTACGCGATGGCCGGGCAGGGCTTCGACCCCGACTTCATCTTCAGTTGGCCCACCGGGCGCATGGGCGTGATGGAGGGCGACTCGGCCGTGCAGGCGATCTATGGCACACAACTCGACAAGTTGAAGCGCGCTGGACAACAACCGGACGAGCAGTTGCTGGCGGAGATGGCGCAGGTGCGCGCCGACTACGATCAACAACTCGATGCGAAGTATGCGGCGGCGCGCGGTTTCGCCGATGCCGTCATCGCGCCGGAAGAGACGCGCGCGGCGCTTGAGCTGGCGCTCCGCACGGCGACGAACTATGCGGGGCCGCACCTCGGTCAATATGTTTTGCCGCCCGGTCTTGTGTAAGCGACGGCGCGGGCTGAAGCGGCGGCGGGTGTGGAATTTGACGTGCAAATGACCGGCTTTTTGTGCGAAACTAGCGTTACAGTTTTCAAGCGCATAACTGTTTGACGTTCCCCCAAGTTGCGGGCCTGTACGCACGTGCGGCTCGCGTATTGACTACAGGAGGAGAACAACCGTGAAGCAGAGCAACACGAGCACACTGTTACGTCTGTGCGCGCTTGTCGCTACGTTCGTGCTGGTCGGCGCAGACCTCTCAGGTCTCGCGCAGAACACCAACAGCAGCACGACCAACGACGCGTCGATGCAGAACGACAACACGACTATGACCACTAAACCGAGCCGGCGACGTGGTCGGCGCGGTCGGCGCGCAAGCTCCGGCGCTATGAACGCCAACACAGGCGACACGACCGGCAGCATGGGCGACAACGCGAACATGGCTGGCGACACGTCCATGCAGAACTCGAACGCCAACACCGGCGACATGACCATGACTGCTCCGAGCACCGGCGGTCGTCGTCGGCGCGGTCGTCGGCGCGCGGCTGCGGCCGCACCGGCGGGCACGACGATGGAGACGCCCGCCGATACGTCCGGCGCGATGCCTATGGCACAGGGCGGCGCGATGAGCAGTCTCGGCCGTGTGGGTGATCCGGCGAGCCTCGACGGCACGTACACCGGCACGATCAACTATCCGGACGGCAGCATGACCGGCGACGCGACGCTTACCATCACCGGCAACAACTTCACGCTGGAGAGCGGCGGGAACACGCAGACCGGCACGCTCACCACGCAGTCGTTCCCCGGTCAGACGGCCGTCTCGATGCGCTTCGGCACGGAACTGCCGGCCAAGATTCTCTCGTTGCGCGCGAAGAAGACCGGCAACGGTCTGATGCTCATGAACACGAGCGGCGAGTCGCACCAGTTCTCGTTCCACAGCGGTGGCGGTGGCGGTGCGATGGGCGGCGGGCGGCGCCGTCGTGGTAGCCGTCGGCGTAGCGCCGCACCACCGGCTCCGCCGGCTGAACAACCGGCCACACCGCCGCCGAGTCTATAGGGGATCGGCTGCAACAGGCGGCATCGAACGCGCACGCGTTGCAATGCCGGCTGCATACGTTCAACTGCGGGCGACGCGTCCGCCACTAAAAGGGCTGCGTCGCCCGCTCAATTTTGTGAATAGCATCAACGTCTGAGTGATGAGAGAACGGATTCGTATCGCCAGTGGGCAAGGCTTCTGGGGCGACATGCTGGACGCGCCGGTACGGCAGGTCGCAGGTGGCCCCATTGATTATCTGATGCTCGACTATCTGGCGGAAGTCACGATGTCGATTATGCAGAAACAGCGCGCGCGCGATCCACGCATGGGTTACGCGCGCGACTTCGTGCCCTTGATGCGCGAGATTCTGCCCGCGTGCGTCGCACGCAACATACGCGTGACGGCCAATGCAGGCGGCGTCAATCCGCCCGCCTGCGCGGCGGCGGTCGCGGACGTAGCGCGCGAGTTAGGTCTCGCGGGTCGGCTCCGCATCGGCATCGTCACCGGCGACGATATCATGGCGCGCATCGACAACCTGCTCGCGCGCGGCATTGAACTACGCAACATGGACACGAACGAGCAGCTCGCGACCGTGCGCGGTCAGATTCAAAGCGCGAACGTCTATCTCGGCGCGTGGCCGATAGTCGAAGCACTTGGGCGCGGCGCGCAGATCGTCATCACGGGCCGCGCGACCGATACGGGGCTGACGCTCGCGCCGCTGATTCATGAGTTCGGCTGGCGCGCGGATGATTGGGACAGGCTCTCTGCTGGCACTATCGCGGGGCATATCATCGAGTGCGGCGCGCAATGTTCGGGCGGCAACTGTCAATATGAGTGGCAGACGATTCCCGATCTCGCGCATGTCGGTTATCCGATTGTCGAAGCCGCGCCCGACGGCACGTTCGTCATCACCAAACACGAAGGCACGGGCGGGCGCGTCTCACTCCCGACGGTCAAGGAACAACTCGTCTACGAGATGGGCGACCCGCACGAGTACCTCACGCCCGATTGCGTCGCGGACTTCACGACGATCAAACTCGAAGATGCGGGCCCTGATCGCGTCCGCGTCTATGGCATCAAGGGGCGACCGGCGACTGAGTTTTTGAAAGTCTCGATCAGCTACGCGGCCGGCTTCAAAGCGGTCGGCACGCTCGTCTATGCTTGGCCCGATGCATACGCAAAGGCGCAAGCAGCCGATAAAATTCTGCGGGCGCGACTTGAGCGGCTGGGGCTGCGCTTCGATCAGATGCTGACCGAGTTCGTCGGCGCGAATGCAACGCACGGCGCGCTGGCCGGCCCGCCGCCGGCCGATCTCGCTGAAGTGCAACTGCGCGTCGGCGTGCGCGGCTCAGACCGTGCGGCGGTTGAGCGATTCACCAAAGAGATCGCGCCGTTGATTCTGACGGGGCCGCCCGGCGTGACCGGCTTCGCGGGCGGGCGACCAAAGGTTGAAGAGATCGTCGCTTATTGGCCCGCGCTCATTCCGAAGACCGAAATCGAGCCGCGCGTGGAGGTATTGGCAGTTTGAGTAATGAACATGATCAAGCTGATTTGCCTGTGCCGCCGCGCTTTGATCGCGCGCACTTTGGCGCAGAGTCTGCGCTGTGGCAGTGTGCGCGCTCGGAGATTGTGGCTGACTGTCGCGTCTTTTGCGTGCGCCGCGATTGGAGCGCGAGTCCGCAGACGGGACAGGAGCACGATTTCTACGTGTTGACGGCCGGCGATTGGATCAACGTCATCCCGTTGACTGCGGATAATGAAGTTGTGATGATTGAACAATACCGACACGGCTCCGGCGATGTGACGTTGGAGATTCCCGGCGGCATGGTGGACGAGGGCGAGTCGCCGCGTGAAGCGGCGGCGCGCGAGACGTTGGAAGAGACCGGCTATGCCGCGCGCGAGGTCAGCACACTGGGGCGCGTCCGCCCGAACCCGGCGATCCACGACAACTGGCTGCACACGTTTCTCGCGCGCGACGTGCAACTCGTTAAAGCGCCCAAGCACGAAGCTACCGAACACACGGCCGTGCGGCTCGTGCCGCTCGCGGACATTCCCCAACTCATCGCCGACGGCCTGATCACGCACGCACTCGTCGTCGCCGCGTTCCACTGGCTCACGCTCTGGCAGCAAAACCTGCTGTCTGAAAGTAAACATTGATCGAAGTTATGCGAATTCAATTAACCAAGCTCGCGCACGCGCGCTCCGGCGACAAAGGCGACACGGCGAACGTCGGATTGATCGCGCTACGCGCGGACTACTATCCGCTGCTGGTGCGCGAAGTGACGGCCGCGCGCGTCAAAGCGCATTTCACCGGCATCTGTCACGGCACGGTCGAACGCTTCGAGTTGCCGAATATCGGCGCGCTCAACTTTCTCCTGCATGAATCCCTCGGCGGCGGCGGCACGCTCTCTCTGATGACCGACGCGCAAGGCAAGACCTTCTCAACCGCGCTCCTGCGCATGCAGATTGAAGTGCCCGACGAAGAGGTGCGAGCACTCGGTCTATAGTGAGTTAGCCGCTACGAACAATATGACTGAGCGCTGTGCAATCTGTAATTGCAACCTGCATCGGAAGGCAGGCACATACGCACGTCCCACTCCTGAAGGGCGCAGTCACGCAACAAAGCATCATTATGTTGCTGAACGCTTCTTCGGTCGCTCTGCCAATCGTCGAGGCACGTTTAGAGAGAAAGTGTTTCCGTCATGTCCATGGGATTGCGAAGGGCTAACCGGAGTTTTCTGTTATGAGTGCCATGAGGAGTTGCTGCACAACCCCGTCCTTTTACCGGAAGACATTGAACTGCTCGCCTCGCTTGTAAAGCAACGCGGCTTAGGTGAAAAGGAAAAGAGTGCCGACCGTTCAAAGCTCGGAGGCAGAATAGAGTTGTTGCATGAGGTGCTGGCACGCGGTTTAAAGTCACTCGTTAGGGAGCAAAAGAAACGCCGCCGCTAAATATGAGCGAACCGATCTTCAGCCACGGTTATGCGCAGGTGGGCGATGTGCGCTTGCATTACGCCGAGTGTGGCGCGGGCGAGCGGTTGGTGGTGTTGCTGCACGGTTTTCCCGAATGCTGGTACTCTTGGCGCTATCAACTGCCGGCGCTCGGCGCGCACTTCCGCGTCGTCGCAGTTGATATGCGCGGCTACAATCTGAGTGATAAGCCGGGCCAAGTCTCGGACTACTTGATCGACAAACTGGTGGATGACGTGCTCGGTCTCATCCGCCACTGCGGCGCGCGTGAGGCGGCGATTGTCGGGCATGACTGGGGCGGGATCGTTGCGTGGGCTGTGGCTGAGCGGCATCCCGAATATGTCTGGAAGCTGGCTGTGCTGCAAGTGCCGCCGTCTGCGGTCTGGCGCGCAAATCTGTCGTGGCAACAGGCGTTGCGCAGTTGGTACATGCTCTTTTTTCAACTGCCGCGCGTGCCGGAATGGTGGATCAGCGCGCATGATTTCGCGCAACTCGAAAAGATGTTCAAAGCCACAGCGCGGCGCGGCACATTCAACGACACAGACCTCGCCGTCTATAAGAACGCGCTCAAACAAAAGGGGCCAAGCGACGAAGTCGAGGCGCTCACGGGTGCGATCAATTACTATCGGGCGAACGTCCGCAAAATGTTTCAGCGCGCGCGTGATTGGCGGCCGGGCGCTGACGGACGCGTGCGCGTGCCGACGCTGTTCGTTTACGGCGAGCGCGATCAGTTCATCGTGCCGGCGACAGTCGAGGGCGTCAGCGCATACGTCGCCGCGCCGTATCAAGAGTTGCGGCTCGCGCAGGTCAATCACTGGGTGCAGCAGGAAGCGCCGGCGGAGGTCAACGAGGCGCTGCTCAAATTCCTGTTAGCAGATTGAGATTAGCCGTTCGTTCCGTCCTAACGCTTTGTCCATTGCCGAAAGGAGTCTCCTATGTCGCCCCAACTTCTACGTCTGATCGGTCTGCTGTGTATCGTCGCCGCAGCCGTGCTCTCGATTCTCAATCTTAAGCGGGTGGCGAACGCCGGCACGTTCTGGGTCGCGCCGCCGCTGTTAATTGTCGGCATCGCCATCGTCGCGTTGTCGCGCCGGCGTTAACCGGTTGCAACAGCGCAAATTTTTATGCAAGACGAACCAGTGCTCTACACGGTCGAAGGCGCGTTTGCGCTCGTGACCTTGAACCGGCCCGAGAAGCGTAACGCGCTAAACGACGCGGTCATCGCTGGGCTGAAAGCAGCGCTGCGGGCGGCGGATGCGGAGGAGGCGGTGCGCGTCGTCCTGTTGATGGGCGCGGGCGCTGACTTCTGTTCCGGCGCAGACCTCGCCGCGTTGCAAAAGATTTCCGCAGGGTCGGTCGCGGATAACTTGGCCGACGCGCGTTCGTTGATGGAGTTGTTCACGCTGGTGCGTGAGGTGCGCGTGCCCGTTGTGGCGGCGGTGCGCGGGCGCGCGCTTGCGGGCGGGTGCGGCTTAGCGACTGCGTGTGACATCGTACTGGCGGCCGAGTCAGCGCGCTTCGGCTATCCGGAAGTGAAGATCGGCTTTGTGCCCGCGATGGTGATGGCGATCCTCCGGCGCAACGTCTCGGAGAAGCGTGCCTTCGAGTTGATCACGCGCGGCGCGGAGTTGAGCGCGCCGGAAGCCGAGCGCATCGGGCTGATCAATCACGTCTTCGCTGACGATAGTTTTGAGACGGAAGTCGAGCGCTACATCGCCGGCTTCGAACGCGTCAGCCGCTCCGCCGTCATGCTCTCGAAACGGCTGCTCTATCAGATGGATGGCATGACCTTCAACACCGCCCTCGAAACCGGCGTGGACATCAACACCATCGCGCGCCTGACCGCAGACTGCCAACAGGGCATCGCGCGCTTCCTCAAAAAAGATAGTTCTGCGGAATAGTTAGGGGGCTGAGATGAGCATTCCAGCTTTAGGTCGTTTGGAGCGGGTTGAGTTGAGAGCCGCTTGGGGTAGTGAGTCAGACGACTTTACGCCTTGGTTGGCATTAGACGAGAACCTAAGATTGCTCGGAGAGACCATTGGCATTGATTTAGAGTTAGAGGCACAAGAAAAGAGCGTAGGGCCATTCAGAGCAGATATTCTCTGTAAAGAGACAACCACTGGTAACTGGGTATTGATCGAAAACCAGCTAGAACGGACAGATCACACTCACTTAGGTCAGCTACTTACCTACGCAGCCGGACTTGAAGCTGTAAGGATTGTCTGGATTGCTGAACGGTTTACCGAGGAGCATCGTGCGACTTTAGATTGGCTCAATGAAATAACAGATGAGCGGTTCAACTTCTTCGGTCTAGAGGTTGAGCTATGGCGAATTGGCGGATCGCAGATGGCTCCCAAGTTCAACGTTGTGAGCAAGCCAAATGACTGGACGAAGAAAGTGTCTGGCGCAGCCGCCCACTTCCAATTAGCGGAGCTAACAGAAAGAAAGCAATTATGGCTCGAATACTGGACGGAGTTCCGAGACTATTTACAACAGCAGAGAAGTTTTCTTAAAACACAGAAGCCCTTACCGCAACATTGGTATAACTTTACAGTCGGCCGGTCATACTTCGTTCTATCTGCCCTTGCTGGTTTCCGAGATAAATGGATAAAGGTCGCTTTAACTCTTTCCGGGCCGGACGCAAAAGCGCACTACCATTTATTATTGCAGCATAGGGAAGACATAGAGCTGGAGATCGGAGAGACGCTAGTTTGGGATGAGCGCCCGGATTATAAGGAAAGCCACGTCTACTTAATTAAGAATAATGTTGATCCAATGATGCGGTCGGACTGGACTCAGCAATATATGTGGTTTCGGGAAACGCTTGAGAAGTTTCACAAAGCATTTGCCGCGAGGATCAAGACTTTGGACGCTTCAAGCTATATACAGGCAGCGGGAAATGACTAAGCAAGCGTCAGCTTATCAGCAACTGGAGGTCTGACTCTTCTACCTCACGTCGGGATCAGTTGCAGGACTTGCTGCACGAGCGTGAACAGCTTCGTGTTGTCGAGCGCAGCCTGCGGATTATTCCAACCCATGGAGAAGGCGTACCAGTCGCCCTTCTTCGATTGCAGCAGGTAAGTGAGATTCAACACGCCTGGTTCTGAGCCGCCTTTGTAACCGACGTATTGCCACTTGTCGCGTGGGATGGCCAGCCCCGCGCCCGGATTGATCGCGAGAATCTGGCGCGCGGTCTGGTCAGCCTCGCTCTGTCGTCGCAGCCAATCCATCAGCCGGCACATGTCTGCGGCTGAGGCGAACCACTCGATCTTGTCCACGTAGGCCGGCTTGCCGTCCGGGTAGGGCTTGACCTCTTCGCGCTTGACGGCGGCAATCGTGTCGGTGAGATAAGCGCGCCGCGCCTTTGCATCGAGCGCAAGATACGCGCCCGCCGCCTTGCCCGTCGGCTCGCCCTTAAGCTTGAACATCTCAAGCGTCGAAAGAAACGGCACATCCAACTCAGGCTTCACGTGACCGGTGGCAGCAAGCATGTGCTCGACGCGCTCGCGGCCCAACGTGGCGAGCAGTTGATCAGCGGCCGTGTTGTCGCTGATCGAGATCATCATGGTTGCCAGCGTGTGCATGGTGACGGGCGCGCCTGCGGGCCACGTCTGCAACATGCCAGACGGAAGCGAGGCGACGCGTGCGTCCAACGGCACTATGTCCGTCCACTTGCGCTCGCGTGCGTTCACCGCGCGCACCAACTCGCTCAAGATGTAAAGCTTGAACGCTGAACCCAATGCCAGTTCGCGCTCTGCGTTGTGCGCGATGACGGTCGTCGGGCCGTTGGCGTCGAGTTTGACGACGAGTAGATTGGTCTCGCCCGGCAGCGCTTTCAATCCATCAACAACACCCGCGAGCGTCGCTGCCAGCTTGACAGGCACGCCCAGCCACAGGCTCGCGATCAGGTGCGGCTCTTCGGGGTCGACGCTGAGCGAGGCGGGCACGCTGTAGCCTTGCGCGAAAAAGAGATCGAACTTGCCGGCCAACGCGCCGCCGCTCTCCGTGAGTTTCGCCTGCGTGCAGCGCCCGCCTTGCGTGAAATAGTAATCGAAAATCTGGTTGAGCTTGTCGGGCGGCACTTGTGTGAGGAAGGTGGGCGCGAACATTTTCTCATAGTCGCCCGGCGACTTGCGGAACTGTGCGCACAGATCGGCCGCGCGCCGCTCGACCGGCGTTGCGCCTACGGGCTGCGGCAGTGCGACTTGCGGCTGCGCAGGCGTAGTTTGTGCGGGCATATCAGGGGCGATAGATAAAAGTAGTGACATGAGCAATAGAAGTCTGGTTAATTGTCTGGTCATGTTCATGCTTGCGGAGTAGTCAGGCTGGCGGCGCGCTGTGAGCGCTGGCTTACGCGTGCGATGATCGAACGCACCGCGCGTATCCGTCAAGTGCGTCGCGCGACGAGTTCGAGGGCACAGTCGAGCACGGGTGCGCCGACGCGATTGACGAGACCGATGGCAAGCGCTTCATCACTCGGCACACGCCGCGCGGTTAGAAACATTTCCAACGCGCGCGTCTGGCCGACGAGCCGCGGGAGGCGCTGTGTGCCGCCCCACCCGGTGATGATGCCGAGCCGCGCGCCCGGATGCGCAAAGACCGCTGCCGGCGCGGCGCAACGCAGAGCGCACGCCAGCGCCAGATCAAGTCCGCCGCCCATGCAGTAGCCGTTCACGGCCGCTACGGTCAATTGCGGCGCATCCACGATCTGTTGCATCAACACTTGCCCGCGTTGCGCAAACGCGCGCGCCGCAATGGGCGTGAGCGCACGCAGTTCGCTTATGTCCGCGCCGGAAGCAAAGATGTCGTCTGTGCCGGTGAAGATAAGCGCCGTGATGTCCGTGCGCGCGGTGAGCTTTGCGACGGCTGTTGTTAATTCGCCAAGTGTCGCACTCGACAAAGGATTACGTGCGGCGGGCCGGTTGAAGCGTATGATGGCAACATGCGCGCGCGCTTCGACGACGAGCGCGTCTGTCTGTTCATGACTCACAGCACGCGACTCTAGCGCTCAGGTGCGTGGCTGCACATTGGCGCGCAAGAAACTGACGATGTCCTCGGTGGACGTGCCCGGCAGGAAGACTTGCGCTACGCCCTGTTCTTTCAGGCGCGGGATGTCTTCCTTTGGCACAATGCCGCCGACGAGCACCAGACAATCATTCATGCCCCGCTCGCGCAGCAGTTCGACGATTCGTGGGCAGAGCGTGTTATGCGCGCCGGACAAGATCGAGACACCAACGGCGTCAACGTCCTCCTGCAACGCCGCCGCCGCGATCATCTCCGGCGTCTGCCGAAGACCCGTATAGATCACTTCCATCCCCGCGTCGCGCAACGCCCGCGCGATCACCTTCGCCCCACGATCATGACCGTCGAGACCCGGCTTGGCGACGAGGACGCGGATTTTTTGTTCCATATAGCAGATGTCAGATGTCAGATGCTAGATGCTGGTCAGGACTGACATCTGACATCCAGCATCTGACATCTGCGGTTAAAATGCCGGCTCTTCGTACAGCCCGTACACGTCGCGTAGGGCGTCGCAGATTTCGCCGAGTGTGGCGTAAGCGCGGACAGCTTCGATGGTTGCGGGCATGGTGTTGTCACCATTGTGCGCGGCCTGTTTAAGTCGTTCGAGCGCGTTGGCCACCGCGCCGTTGTCGCGTTGCGCCTTCGCCCGGTGCAAGCGCTCGACCTGATGTTCGCGCACGGTTTCGTCGATGACGAGAGTGTCGATCTTAACCGACTCGTTCTCCATCACGTGTTTGTTGACGCCGACGATGGTCTGCTCGCCGCGCTCGACGGCCTTCTGATACTGATACGCTGACTCTTGAATCTCGCGCTGCGGGAAGCCCTTCTCGACTGCGGCGACCATGCCGCCGAGCGCATCGATCTTGTGGAAGTAATCGAGCGCGCCGTCTTCCATCTTCTTCGTCTGCGCCTCGACGAAGTATGAGCCGCCGAGCGGATCGACCGTGTTCACCACGCCAGTCTCTTCAGCGATGATCTGCTGCGTGCGCAAAGCGATGAGCGCCGCCTTGTCGGTTGGCAGCGCCAACGCCTCGTCGTAAGCGTCCGTGTGCAGACTCTGCGTGCCGCCGAGCACGCCCGCGAGCGCCTGAATCGCGACGCGGACGATGTTGTTCAAAGGCTGTTGCACGGTCAAGGAGACGCCGGCGGTCTGCGTGTGAAAACGCAGTTGCAGCGTGCGCGGATTCTGCGAGTTGAAGCGTTCGCGCATCGCGCGCGCCCAGATGCGGCGGGCGGCGCGGTACTTGGCGATCTCCTCAAAGAAATCATTGTGCGCGTTAAAGAAGAAAGAGATGCGCGGCACAAACTCATCCACGTCTAAGCCAGCATCGACGCCCCATTGCACATATTCAATGCCGTCGCGCAGGGTGAACGCAAGCTCCTGCAAAGCGGTCGCGCCCGCCTCGCGGATGTGATAGCCGCTGACGGAGATCGGGTTGTACTTCGGGACGTGGCGCATGCAGAAGTCGAACGTGTCCACAACTAGCTTCATCGCCGGGCGAATCGGATAGATCCACTCTTTCTGTGCGATGTACTCTTTAAGTATGTCGTTCTGGAGTGTGCCGGAGATTTTGCGAAAGTCCGCGCCCTGCTTCTCAGCGACAACCAGATACATCGCCAACAAGACCGAGGCGGGCGCATTGATCGTCTGCGAGACCGTGACCTGTTCAAGCGGAATACCGTCGAACAACACTTCCATGTCGGCCAAGCTTGAGACGGCGACGCCGCACTTGCCGACCTCACCTTCGGAGAGCGGCGAGTCCGCGTCGTAACCCATCAGCGTCGGCAGATCGTAAGCGACTGAAAGACCGGTCTGCCCGTGCTCTAATAAATACTTGAAGCGCGCGTTCGTCTCTTCCGGCGTGCTGAAGCCGGCGAACTGACGCATCGTCCAGAGCTTGCCGCGATAGCCGGTCGGATGTATGCCACGCGTGTAAGGGAACTCGCCGGGATAGGCTGTGTCGCGCGCGAAATCAACGTCGGCGAGATCGGCGGGCGTGTAGAGCCGTTCGACCGGATCGAGCGAGACAGTCTCAAACTTAGCTTTACGTTCGGGGCGCTGCTTCAGCACGGGCGCGAGTGTCTGCTGCTCCCAGCGTTCGGTCTCGACTTGCTCCGGCGTTGTCAGCTCTTTGATCTCAGGCATGCGTCTCAACTCCCCTCGCAAGCGGCGGGCGTGCGGCCCGCAAGGTCAATCAAATTTATGACGTGATAAACAGAAATCGATATTAGTTGACGTTTCCGCAGAGTGTCAAACCAGATGAACTTGCCGGCAGTGCAGCGCGCAAAAGGCTGCGCGGCTGCCGGCGAACCGGACAGCCGCGCAGTGGTCAGGTAGGGACGAAACAGGGGCAGCGTCGAGTGGGTAGTTAGCGGCTGATCCAGCGGGCGTCGGGTAAACAGGAGAACCCTTCAGCGCCGGGCACAACGGCCGCGGCCAAAATCATTCGACGGGCACGACGATCTCATTCGCGCGCACCATGTTGAGCCGCGTGCGCGCCGCCGCCTCGATGGCGTGCGGGTCGGAGCGCAGGCGTTGCACCTCGCGGCGCAACGAGCCGTTCGTGTTGCGCAGCGCCTCGTTGGTCGAACTCATCTGCTCGTGCTGCTGCGCGGCGGCGCGCATCTCCGCGTGCGCGCGCATTGTGACCGTGACACAGAGCGCAAAGGTCGCCAACATGATCATGCAGAAGATCGTCCACGAAGGGATCAGCCCGCCGCGGCGGCGCACTTCGGTGCGCGTCCCGACCAACTCGCGCGAGAGTTCGCCGACCTGTGCGGTCAGGGGGAGGGCGCGAGCGGTGGGCCGCTGCGCGGCCAGTCTGGTGTCAGTCCAATAAGTATTTGCGGCCTTGTTCATCTAACACCTCCGAGGTCTCCGCGGCCGACCCCTCTGCACTGCTGCTGGTTTGACTGCGCACGTCTAAAGCAACGGTTCCGGGTCGCCTGTTTATTGAGTTAAGAAACTTACGAGATTGGAACGGAAGCTGTCAGCTAGTGTTAAAACGCGCCGGCCTCTGTTCATTCCCTTGCCGCGCAACGATTTAGCGGCAAAGTGGCGGGAATGTAGCATGCAAGACTAATCATGTAAAGATATATCTTTGCAATGGTTTAGAGCGCTAAGTTCAACATTTACTTGAAGTAAGCGCCGTTAAGCGCTTAAGACGGCGAACAGGGGGCGAACGGAAATCCACGACTTGGGCAAGGCTGCGGAAGGACTATGTAAAGCAGTTAGATAGAGAGGCCAGTCTGTGTGTGCAGTTGTGGAAAAGGCCGGAGTTTATAAACAACTAAGGCCCTGCCGCGCCGGCAGAGCCTTACCAGAAGCTACTTTTGTTTCACTGGCCGACAGCTAGGTATTTACTGTCCGCCCTTTTATGAGCCGGTAGACGGCAAGCACTATGATCGCGCCTATCACGCCTAGCACCAAGCTCATTAAAAAGCCGGGACTGCCCGCATCAGTGCCGTTATAGCCCAACAGATTCCGGGCGATGAACCCACCGATAACTGAGCCGACGATGCCCAGCAGGATTGTGATGAACACCCCACCGGGGTCTCGGCCCGGCATGACGGCTTTCGCGATTGCGCCTATTATCAAGCCGATGATAATCGTTCCGATCAGGCTGCTTATCATTCTCTTTTCCTCCTGGAAAACTTGTTGTTCGGTTCGTTACCTGTTTCCGCACTGTTTCGCTGGTAGCACGCTGTACGATTTTGCTCCTACAGTTAGGCTACAGCAATGAGTGTTAGCAAAAGGCACGCCAAAGCTAACGGTTCAAAATAACGGGCTTAAAGATTAACGCACAGCCTGTCCCGCTTAGATTTACACTTGGTACAGACGTTGCTCAACTCTGTTATGACGCACCTTTGAGTGTCAGTAAATCATCCGTTTGCAAGAGGAGGAAGTAGGGCATGGGACTCTTTGACAAAATGTTTGGGCGCGGCGCGACGGAAGCGCAACAGCAGCCCAACGCGCAGCAACGGTTCGATGAGTTGAAGCAAAAGTACCAGACGGTGCTGAATGAGGCTGATCAACAGCACGTCCAATTTCATAACTTGCACGTGCAGGACAACAAGCTGTTCATCCGCGCCACAGCACCGTCGGAGGAAGCGAAGAACAAGCTCTGGGATCAGATCAAGCTCGTCAACCCGAACACCGATGACATCACGGCCGAAATCGATGTGGCTCAAGGCCAAGCGATGGGTGCGGCCGCGGGCGGCGGCGGCGGTCAAGGCGGCCGGGCGTACACGGTCAAGTCGGGCGATACGCTCTCCAAGATCAGCAAGGAGTTCTATCACGACCCGAACGAGTACATGCGTATCTTTTACGCGAACCGGGACAAATTGAAAGACCCGGACAAGATTCAGATCGGGCAGGAGTTGACGATCCCGGCTGATAATTCATAACAACGCGCATAACTAGCGCCAGATTGGCCCGGCCCTGTTAATTATGTTGACAGTGGCCGGGCCGCCTAGTTAGACTCAAACACAGTTTCGCGTCGAACCACCTCGCGTGTGCTTCGACCCCGGCGAGTCACTCCAAAGTTTTCCCTCGTCGTCAACACTTGCCCCTGAAAATTAGCCAAGTAAGTGTGTGGGCACACGTGTGTCTGTTGGGTGCGATATTTTGCCAGAAGGGTCGCAAAGGTTTATGCCGGTTTCGTCGCTCTTGTTCGGTTCGGATGGCACGGGACAGGACAATACGGGTTCGTTTCAACTGCCGCTCGCGTCGATGGTACGCGCCCTGTGTCGCGCCGCCACGGACGGCGCAGACATTCTCTACGACGTCATGCTCAAGCTGGCGCTGATGGTTGATGCCACTGCGCAGACCTACGGGCTGGCGACGTTCGCCCAGAAGGAAGGCGAGGGGCTGCGACTCAAGTGGGTCGAGGGCCTAGAGCCGGACGAACTGGCGGAGGCAGAGGCGCAAGTGTCTGCGCTGCTCGCGCGCCCCGATTCAGTGTCGACACTGCAAGCGGGCGACCGTGCGCTCTGTCTGGTGCTGGCCGTGCCGACCTCGCAACGCGAGGGCGCGGCCATCTACGGCCGTTGCGTGCGCCCGCTCACCGAGCAACAGGCGAAAGAGCTACGCATCTTGTCCGATGTCGCGCAGCTTGCACACGCACACGCGCACCTGCGCGGCGCAGAGCAACAAGCGCGCGCCGCCGTCATGCCCGCGCCGACGGTCGCCGAGACGACGCTGCCCGGTATGATCTACGTCAGCCGCGCTATGTCTGCGCTGGCCCGCGCGGTTGAGCGCATCAAGGATTCTGATTCGACCGTGCTGATCACGGGCGAGTCCGGCACGGGTAAAGAGCTTGTGGCGCGCGCCATCCATCGTCTGAGCAGGCGCGCGCATGCGCCGTTTATTCCATTCAACTGCACGGCCGCACCGGCCGATCTGATCGAGAGTCTACTGTTCGGACATCGCAAGGGGGCTTTTACCGGCGCGCATGCGGATCACGAAGGCCTGATCCGCGCGGCCGAAGGCGGCACGCTCTTCCTCGACGAGATCGGCGATCTGCCGTTGGCGCTCCAGCCCAAACTACTGCGCTTCCTGCAAGAGGGCGAGGTGCATACGCTCGGCGAGCGCGCGCCGCGCAAAGTCAATGTGCGCGTGTTGGCGGCGACGCACAAGGATTTGGAACATGCGGTGCGCGAGGATCGCTTCCGCGAAGATTTGTACTACCGCGTCGCGGCGCTGGCGCTCCACGTGCCGCCTCTGCGCGAACGACCGGCGGACACGGCCGCGCTCATCTCACATTTTCTGACGCACTTCGCGCGGCGCAACGACCGCGCCATCGCCGGCATCACGGCCGAGGCCATTCAAGCGTTGCAAAATTACGCGTGGCCCGGCAACGTACGCGAGTTGGCCGCGGAGATCGAACGCCTCGTGCTCTACGCCGACGAGGGCGAGGTCATCGACTGCGCGCAGCTAAACCCGCGCGTCTGCCCGCAGGCGATGACGACCGACGCGGAAGCCGATGGCAAGAGCGCGCCGCTTGAGCACATGCTCGACGATTTTGAGCGGCGCATCATCACCGAGACGCTGCGATTGCACGACTACAACGTCGCGCGTGCGGCGACCGCGCTCGGTCTCGGCTCGCGCCAGACGCTCTACAAAAAACTCAAACGCCTCGCCATCAACGTCGGCGATTTTCTGCAAGACGATCACCAGCCCGGCATACAGCTCCGCGTGCGCGGTTAAAGATGATGCTCCTCGCCTCCGTCTGCTACTTAGCCTGCGCCATGCTGCTCCATGAGTTGGGGCATCTGCTCGCGGCGCGGGCCTGCCAAGTGCCGGCGCACGAGTTGGGCGTTGGCTGGGGGCCGCGCCTCTTTGGCATGCGCTGGCAGGGTGTTGAGTTCAAACTGCACGCGCTGCCCCTAGGCGCTTACGTGCGGCTCGACATGCGCACGTTGCAGACCCGACCCTTGAGCCAGCAAGTGCTAGTGCTCATAGCCGGCATCATCGTCAATCTGTGCGCGGCGGCCATCGCGGGCGAGACCATCTTCGGTGCGATGAATCTGTTATTGGCGGCGACGAACCTGCTACCGCTCTATCAACAGGACGGTTGGAAGTGCGGCATGGTGTTGGTGCGCGGGCTGCTGCGCCGCCGCAGTCCGTTTGTCGAATGGACGTTCACACTGGCGGGCGGCGGGCTAAGTCTCGCACTCGTCGCGACGCAAGTGTGGCGCTTCATGTAAGTGCACCGGTGTAACCGCCTGCAATGAAGGATGGAGCGATGGAAGAGTTTGCTGACGTTACCACTGCTTCCTTTACACCCGCGCCAACAAGCGTGGCGGCCAAAGTGCGCGGCGTGCGTTTGAGCGCGCACAAACTGCTCGGCTTCGTGCTGCTCGCTGTGATTGGCACGATGACAGTGGAGCAGATCACAGACCCGGATTTCTGGTGGCACTTACGCACGGGGCAGTACATCTTGGCGCTGCGCGTGATCCCGCACGCGGACATTTTCTCTTACACGGCGGCCGGTTGGGAGTGGGTGACGCACGAGTGGCTGGTTGAAGTGATCATGGCATTTGCCTATCGCCTTGCGGGTTGGGGCGGACTGGTCGTGCTCTTTTCGCTCGTCATGACCGGCGCGTTCTTCTTCGCATACCGGCGTTGTATGGAGCGCGCCCTACATCCGTTTGCGGCCGGTCTCGCAGTGGTCTTAGGCGCGCTGGCGACTGCGCCGACGTGGGGCGTGCGCCCGCAGATGGTCTCGTTTCTACTGACGAGCGTGTTCCTCGCCGTGCTCGACGCTTACACACGCAGCGGACGCAGACGCGGTCTCGTGTGGCTTGTGCCGTTGATGCTCTTGTGGGCGAACATGCACGGCGGCTTTGCGTTGGGGCTTGTGCTCATCCCGTTGAGTATCGTCGGCGTCGCGCTGGACGAGTTGGCGCAAGGTACAACATGGCGAACACTTTGGCAGCGCGTGCGCCCGCTCTGTTTCGTGTTCGTCGCCTGTGCGTTGGTCGTACCGCTTAATCCCAACGGGGTGCGACTGTTCACCTATCCGCTTGAGACGCTCAACTCGCACGCGATGCACGCCTACATAGACGAGTGGCGCTCGCCGGACTTTCATCTGTTCATCGCGCAGCCGTTCGCGCTGCTGCTCATCGCCACCTACGCGCTCGTCGCGCTCTCGCCGAAGAAAGTTCGTTGGAGCGAGTTGTTGCTGCTCTGCGTCTCCACTTATGCGGCCTTGCGGGCTTGGCGCAACATTCCGTTCTGCGCGCTGGTTGCCATGCCGATCTTGGCGGAGCACGCTTGGGCGTTTGCGACGAGTTGCGCGTGGGGGCGTAAGTTGATCGCGCCGGAGAAACATGCCAAGAGCGTTCGGTCGGCGTGGGGCTATGCGCTCAACGTTGCGCTGCTCGTCTGCATCCCGCTTGGGTTGTATGCCGTGAACGTGCAGCGCGTGGTCGCGCGCCAAGCAACGGTCGAAGCGGAGAAGTATCCGGCAGCGGCCGTCGCGTACCTGCGCGCGCATCCGACTACCGGCCCCATCTTCAACGGGTATGGCTGGGGCGGCTATCTCATCTGGCAGCTTTACCCTGCGCAGCGCGTCTTCATCGATGGGCGCGCGGACGTGTACGGCGACCGCTTCATTGAAGATTACTTAAAGACCGAAGGCGGCGAGCCGGAATGGCGCGCGCCGCTCGAACGCTATGGCGTCCGCACCGTCATGATCAATCCCCGCTCGCCGCTCGCCAGCCTGCTTAAACAAGAGCCGGGCTGGACGAAGGTCTACGAAGACAAGCAGGCGATTATTTTTAGTCAGAACTAAGCCGGAAAACTGATCCGGCTGTACACGTCGGCGAGCGCAACCCGGCAGTTGATTGATGGCAGCGAGAGTACTTCAGGCAGACCATTGATCTCGATTTGTGTCCACGTGCCATCCGGTTGACGTGAGAAGTGCTCGACGTGGGGTACGGTCTGCGCGACCAACACGTAATCTTGCAGGGTATCGATCTGTGTGGTGTAGCGGAGAAACTTCTCGCCGCGATCATAAGCCTCAGTCGAACGCGATAAGACCTCGAAGATAACCGTCGGGTTCGTGAGCACGTCGCCGTGCTCATCGTGAAAGAGCGGTTCGCCGCAGACGACCATCAAATCGGGGTAGGCGTAAAGACCTTTCTCACTCGCTCTAACTTTCATGTTGGGCGAGAAGCCGCGACAAGGCGTGTTCTTGATCTGCTCGCCAACCGTAACAGCGAGATTAAAACAGATAGTGCCGTGCTCTAGGCTTTCGCCAGCCATCGCGTGCACGGAGCCGGCCAAATATTCGTGGCGGGCTTCGGAAAACCGTTCAAAGGATAAATACTCTGCCGGCGTGAATATCGGGAACGCACCCGGTCGTGACATATCGTTTCTCCTCAACGGACGATGTGAGGTTGGCACTACGCTCACCGCTCACTTGCCGGCGCGTGTATACAACACATTCTACGTCTATCTTCATCCGCCCTCAACACAGAACTTAACTGCGAGCCGATAGCGCCGAAATTTCTTCGGTCGCCGCACGTCGCCGAAGGGTAAACCACGCCAGCCGGTTGTCAACCGCAAGCGACAATGTGCTAACTCGCTCTCCACATTCAATTTCAACGCGTAATGCGAATCATTATGCCGCATGAGCAACGCGCTGCTTTGTCGCCGCCGGTTGACAAGGTGCAGTCGTGGTCTGTGTGCGTTGACGCATGTTTGCTGGCATTTCTTCACTTCACAGGTTGTGGCACGCGCCTTGTCATAGGGATTGGCGTCCGTCGCCGTCGCTGGTGTGGCAACTGTCGGCGCGAAGGGCGGAAGGGAAGCTTGACAAGATGAAAGACGCGCTCAAGAAAACGCTCTTGGCCTTAGCCGCGCTACTGCTCGTTGTGCCGTTCGTCGGCCTCGCGCTCGTGGTCGGCACGCGGGCCGTCGCCGTCACGGGCGGCGCGCGCGGCGGGTTGCTGGTTGCGCTGGCAATCGGCGGCACGCTGGTCAGCGCCGTGCGCAGTGCGCATCTGCGGCTCAGCTCGCAGCACGCACACACGTTCACGGGGCGGCGCACAGTCCTCAAGCACTTCAGTTACTAAAACCAACGACACTCAACTTTCTGCACGAAGGAGCAAACGACAATGATTAAAAGATTCTTCCGCGACGAGACCGGTCTGGAACTGTCCGAGTACGCCGTCGCCGCAGCGCTGGTCGCCCTCGCCGTCATCACGGCGTTCACCACCCTCGGCACGAACATCGGCTCCAAGATCAACAACTTGGCCGGCAAGGTCGGCCCGTAATAACCGACCAGTCCGACTCTGTAAGCCTGCCAACTTTTAGACGAAGGAGCAACGACCATGATCAAACAATTCTGGCACGATGAGAGCGGGTTGGAACTCTCCGAGTACGCGGTGGCAGCCGCGCTCATAGCCCTCGCCGTCATCACCGCCTTCACGACCCTCGGCACGAACATCGGTACGAAGATCACCAATCTCGCGACCAAGATTTCGACCACGCCGTAAGGTCACAGCTAGAGGAGAGACGAGATGCTTAAGCGCTTCCTGCAAGACGAAACAGGTTTGGAACTCTCCGAGTACGCCGTCGCCGCAGCCCTGATAGCTCTGGCGGTCATCACCGCCTTCACTACGCTCGGCACGAACATCGGCTTGAAGATCACCAATCTGGCTTCGAGCATCAACACCCCCTGACCCGACGCGGTAGCGGCGCGCTCATCATCGCCAACAGCCCATAAGGCCAAAGCAGGTGAGCGCGCCCGCCGTCTCGGCCGACGCGAAAGCGCAAAGTTCACAGCAGAGTTAACAAGTCATGTCGGGTTCATACGCCATCATTCATAGCACGCTCTTGATTCCGCTCGCGGTCGTGATCACCTATTACGATGCGCGTTATCGCCGTATTCCAAACCCATTCGTTTTGGCCGCGCTCGTCGGCGGTCTCGTCATCAACACCATCGCTTACGGGCGCACCGGCCTCATCAGCAGCCTCGAAGGCTGCGCGCTCGCGTTCGCGTTAATGCTCGTGTTGCACGTCTTTGGCGCGATGGGCGCGGGCGACGTGAAGCTGTTCGCAGCCATAGGCGCTGTTCTAGGTGTCTCGCTCGTACTGCCGACCTTTCTGGTCGTCGTGCTGACAGGCGGTGTGCTCGGCGTCTACACGATGGTGCGCGCGGGGCTGGTGCGGACGACGCTGCTGCGCGTCGCCCAAATTTTAATGGGCCTCTTGCCCGGCTGGGAGATGCCGCGCTTCGCCGTCCCGCAGGAGCGGCGGCACACGATCCCCTACGGCGTCGCGATCACTTTTGGCAGCCTGATCTCGCTAATGATCTTCCGCACGTGAGCACCGATTGCGGAGCGGCGGATTTCGGATCGCGGATTATCCGAATTCAACTATGCGCCGGAAGTTTTTGTTAATCCGCAATCCGCAGTCCGCAGTCCGCAATCCGAAATGGAGAGAGTGAACACCATGCGAAACAAACGTCTCATGTTCGTGCTGGCCGGGGCGGTCGTCTTCGGTCTGGTGGCGGCCGTGTCCGTCAGCCGCTACTTGTCGAGCGCGCAGGCCCTGACGCGCAATCTCAACAACGTCGTCGTCGCCAAGGTGGACATTCCCGCCGGCACGAAGGTGATCGCCGAGCAGCTTGAGACCGTGCAGTACCCCACGAATGCGCTGCCGAACGGTGTGTTCGAGTCGCCGGACAAGTTGGTCGGCCGGGTCGCCGTCGTGCAGATCGCAATGCGCGAGCCGCTGACGGATTACAAGCTCGCGCCCGAAGGCTCGGCGGGCGGTCTCTCCGCCGTCATCCCCGAAGGCTATCGCGCGATGACCGTTAAGGTGGACGATGTGGTGGGCATCTCCGGCTTCATCATGCCGGGCGCGCTCGTGGATATAGTTGTGGTCATCAATCCGACCGAGCAGCAGCAGAACCCGATCTCGAAGATCGTCTTGCAGAACATCAAGGTGCTCGCCAACGGGCAGAACATCGACCGCCCGAAGAACGACCGCGAAGCTGAAAGCGTCAAAGCGGTCACACTGCAAGTCACGCCCGATCAGGCCGAGAAGCTCGCGCTGGCCGCGAGCGAAGGCAAACTCCAACTCGTCATGCGCAACGGCGTCGATCAGGACGACGAGCAGACGCAGGGCGTCGATAAACGCACGCTCCTCGGCGGCGAGCACGCCGCGCCCGTCCCCGACCCCGGCTCGATGAAGAGCGAGCAGCCCAAGCAGCCCGCGCCCGTCGCCGTGCGCCGCGCGCAACACTTCGCCCCGGTGCGCGAAGAGAGCAAACCCGCGCCGCCACCGGCCGCGCCCGCGCCGCCGCGCGCCTCGGTCGAAGTCATCGAAGGTGCGAAGAAACGCAGCGTCGATTTTCCGGAGTGAGCAGTGAGCAGAGTGAGCAGCAATCACAAAGCGACTGCTCACTGCTCACTGCTCACTGCACAACAAAACTGCTTACTGTTTATTGCTCACCGCTTACTGGTAGAAGGAGAACATCATGCAGACCCGTCGCCTAATCCCTCTGTTCGTCGCGCTGCTGGCGTGCGCGTTAATGATCTTCGCGGCCTCCGCAGGCGCGCAGGCGCAGGAAGTCTCGGTGCGCGCGTCGTTCGCGAACGCGCCGAAGGAGTCGATTGCGATCAACGTGCTCGTCGGCCAGTCGCGCGTGATCAATTTCGACAAGCCCATCGGGCGCTTCTCGGTCTCGAACCCGGACGTGGCGGAGGCTGTGCTCGTCGCGCCCGATCAAGTGCTCGTCAACGGCAAGGCGTTCGGGCAGGTCAACTTCATCGCGTGGGAGAAGGACAAAGGCGAGTTCCTTGTCTTCGATGTGTTCGTGCGCGCCAACCTCTCTCTGATCGACTCGCAGATTCACGCGCTGTTTCCAAAGGACGACATCCGGCTCAGTCAAGCGAACGGCTCGGTCGTACTCTCAGGCAACGTTGCCAGCCCGCTCGTCGCCACGCAGGCCGAGCAGGTCGTTAAGGCTGCGGGCTTTCAGACCGTGAACATGCTCGGCTCGCCGGTGAAGAGCGCGGCGCAGGTGCAGTTGCAGGTACGCGTCGCCGAGGTGGCGCACAATCGCTTGCGCGACTACGCCACGTCGTTCATGACGGGCAAGGACGGGACGGCAACTTACACGAACAGCGGCGCAGGCCCGAGCACGTTGTCGGACTTCAACACGCCGACGCACTTGATCGAGAGCGCCGTCTCGCCCGCGCTGAACGTCTTCTTTCTAAATAACCCGGCGGGCGTCGCGGCCATGCTGCACGCGATCCGGCAGACGGGCAACTCGCGCACGTTGGCTGAACCGAACCTGATCGCGATGGACGGGCAAGAGGCGAGCTTCCTCGCGGGCGGCGAGTTTCCGATTCCCGTTGTGCAGTCCGGCTCGGATAAGAACACGGTCACGGTGGTCTTTAAAGAGTATGGCGTGCGGCTGAATTTCAAGCCGACCATTCTTGACGAAGATCACATCCGGCTCGAACTCGAACCTGAAGTTTCGACGATTGATTTCGCCAACGGCGTCAAGTTCGGCGGCTTCCTCGTGCCGGCGCTCAAGACGCGCCGCGCCAAGACCGGCATCGAGTTGCGTGATGGGCAATCGTTCGCGCTCGCGGGTCTCTTGAACAACGAAGAGGTGCAATCGTTCTCGAAGATTCCGGTCATCGCGGACATCCCCGTGCTCGGCAACCTGTTCAAGTCGAAGTCGTTCCAGAAGCAGGAGACCGAGTTGATGTTCATCGTCACGGCGCAATTGGTGAAGCCGGTCAGCCCGGACGATCTGCCGACGATGCGCGGCATCGATGGGTTGAAGAAAGGTTCGCCGCTCGGTGTCGAGCCGAAGGGCGAAGGCATCAAGGGCGCGAGCGGTTACTCGTCGGGCAGCAGCGCGAACGAGCCGAACAAGCAGGAAGAGCATAAGACCGACGCGCCCAAGACGGACGCGACGGGCGGCGAAGTGAAGACCGAGGGCGGGCCTGCGGCGAGCACAAACGCGCCGCTCCCGCAGCACTCGTCCCTGTTGAGTCTGGCGCAAATCCCAGCAGTCACGCTGCCCGCGCGGAAGCCGTAAGTGCTAGTTCGATCCGTGGCGGTCTGATTTGTCCCGGCCGCCACGGCCCATTGTTCAACTGCCTCACTACGCGAAAGGAGAATCGGAGCGATGAAGCAAGCACACAATAATTCTGCACCCGACAAGCACCGCCGCGAGCGTGGCTCGGTGCTCGTTATCAGCGCCTTCGGCATGCTCACCTTTCTCCTCGCCACGGGGCTGTGCGTAGACATCAGCCACTTCTATCTGGTCAAGACCGAGTTGCAGAACGCGGCCGACGCCGCCGCGCTCGCCGCCGCTTCAGGTTTGAATCAACACAGTAGCGGCATCATCAAGGCGCGCCAGCGCGCCATCGCCGCGATGAACAATTACGAGTTCAATCACACGCCGCTCACGCTGACCGCCGCCAACGTGCGTTACGCCGTCAACCTCACAGACTTCGACTCCGGCAGCGGCATGGATGAGGCGAGCGCGATGGCCTCGCCCACCAACATCCGGTTCGCCAAAGTCACGACGCCGCCAGCGCCCGTCAACGTCTTCTTCGCCTCCGTCCTGAACGGCTTCGGCAACTCGCGCAACTTGCAGGCGGCGGCCACGGCCGGGCGCTCCGTCAACATCAACACCTTCTGCGACTGGATTCCGTTGACCGTCATCCTCGACGAAGCCGACACGATTCTCACGCCAGGGCAGGTCTATACCATTCGCTCAGACCCCGGCAACTACGTCAGTCCCGGCAACTACCACATCCTCGCGGTGGATGGCTCTGGCGGCTGGGACGTAGAGACGGGCACGGGCGGCGGCGTCCACGTCTGCAAAGAGCCGGGCGATGTCTATCCCATCGACACCAAGCCGGGCATCACCGCCGGCAAGGTGCGCACCGGCATCAACTCGCGCTTCGACGACTTCGGCGGCAGCCAGCTCGACCCGGCGCTCTTCCCGCCCGACAAGAACGTCAAAGAGAACGTCTCCTATGTCGATTACAGCGCGGCCACGGCGGCCGACCCGGCCCACTTCCAAGCACCAGCGCACGCGGGCGTTGATTACCGTCGCCTCGTCATCATCCCGCTCGTCAAGCAGAGCGAGTTTGATACGGGGCGCGGCGTCGTGCGCTTCTCGCGCTTCGGTCTCTTTTTCCTGCGGACGAAAGTGTCGAACGGTTCGGGCGGCGATTTTCAGGCCGAGTACGTGCAAGAGACGCTCGTCGTCGGCAGCGGCGGCTACGACCCGAGCGGCACGAACGCCAGCGTCCAGATGACCATTCCGGTGCTCTACAAGTGAGGAGGCAGCACGCGATGATGTGGGGCAGACTTAGCCTGCAACTTGTCCGCTTCGTCCGACGCGAGCGCGGCTCGCAGCTCGTCGAACTGGCGATTGTGCTGCCCGTCATGCTCGTGCTCTTCGGGGCCATCGCGGAGTTCGGCTGCTTCTTCAATACCTACTCGACGCTCGACAAGGCCACGCGCAGCGGCGCGCGCTATCTCGTCAGCCGGCCCTACAACGCGACGGAGAAAGCGAAGGCTGCGAGTCTCACCGTCTACGGCAACGCGGACGCCGGTTGCACCGGCACGCCCGTGCTAAGCGGACTGACGTGCGCCAACGTGAGTATCACCAGCGCGGGCGGCGCGCCCGGCTACCCTGACCGGGTCAGCGTCCAGATCATCAACTATCGCTATCAGCCGCTCTTCGATTTGGGCAAGCTGACGGGCAAGACCTTTTCGCTCGCCGTCAACGTCAGCCCGAGCACGACGATGCATTATCTGTTGTTCTAAGCGCGAGGTCTGAGGATGAGACGCAGACAAACACACAGACAGCACGAACGCGGCGCGGCGTTGGTCGAGTTCGCCATCGGCGCCACCGTCTTCCTGACGGCCTTGTTCGCCGTCATCGAATGCGGGCTGCTGCTCTGGACGCACAACGCGCTGACGGACGCGGCGCGGCGCGGCGCACGCTACGCCGTCACGCACCCGCAAGGGCAGGCGAGCGACGTGCAGAGCGTTGTCATCTACGGCGACCCGCAGCCGGCGGCGGGGACGCAGCCGCTCGTCCAAAATCTTACGACGGCCAACGTGGCGGTCGCCTATTCGAGTTTCGGTGTCGGCGCGGGACGCGTCACCGTGAGCATCGAGAACTACGACTTCAACTTTGTCGTACCGCTCGTCGGCGTGAAGGTGCGCATGCCGCGTTACCAGACCACGCTCACGGGCGAGAGCGCTGGCTACACGCCGCCGCCGCTCTGATGCGCCGACCGCCCCGCCCACTCCACCTGATTGAAGAGAATAAGACAATGACCCAAGCACTCGCCTTTGTCGTCCTGAGCACTGGTCTTGAGAGCTTCCGCGAACTGCGCGATGCGCTCGCGGCGGACGAACGCACACGCCTGCTCGCGGGCGGCGACGACGCCGAACAACTCTACGCGGAGATCACGCGCCTGCGCCCCAACGCCGCCATCGTCACGCTGCCGGACGTCGGCGCGGACGCGACGCTGCGCTACGTCGAGCGCATGAGCGTCGAATGTCCGCAGACCGTCATCATCTGTGCCTCGCGCGATGCCTCGCCCGATCTGATCCTGCGCTCTCTCCGCGCCGGCGCACGTGAGTTTTTGCGCCTGCCGCTCCGTGCAGACGAATTCCGCACCGTCATCGACCGCACCAGTGAAGTCTGCGCCGGGCAGACCGAAGCGCCAAAGAAACGCGGACGCGCCATCGCCGTCTTCTCCAGCAAGGGCGGCTGCGGCACGTCGTTTATCGCCACCAACATCGCGGCGGCGCTCGACGCGCCCACCGTGCTCGTTGACTTAAACCTGCAAGCCGGCGACCTCGCGCTCTACCTCGGCGTCGAGCCGAAATTCTCCATCGCCGATCTGGTCGAGAAGCGCGCGCACGTCGACGGCTCGCTCCTGAACTCGCTCGTCGCGCCGCACACGTCGAATCTCGCCTTGCTGGCCGCGCCGCGCGAAGCCGACCTCGCCGACGACATCGAAGCCGAGCACGTCTTTGCCGTGATCGAAGTGCTGCGCCAACACTACGACTACGTTGTCATCGATCCGCAGCACACCTTTGACGCGATCACGCTCGCCGCGCTCGATCAAGTTGACGAGATCGTGCTCGTCCTAACGCTCGACATCCCCGCCATTCGCAGCGCCCAACGCACGCTGCAAATCTTCGACCGGCTCGGCTACCCGCGCCACAAGGTGCGCATCGTCGTCAATCGCTGGTCGAAACAGATCGAGTTGGACGTGCGGCAGGTCGAACGCTATCTCGGCGAGAAGGTAACCGGCTACGTACAGAGCGACTACAACACGGCCGTCAACTCGATCAATCTGGGTCAACCGCTCGTCGAATCGAATCCCACCTCGCGCATCGCCACCGAGTTGCGCCAGATCGCCGCCAGCATCAACGGCGCGGCGCAACCCGTTGTTGAAATCGAACCGCGCCGCGGCTTCCTCGGCGGCGTCTTCCAACGGCGCAAGGGCGCACCCGCCGCGTTCGGCTTGCCCGACCGGCTCAACAAAGACAAAGCCCCAGCCGCGATTTAGTGAACGTGATTTGAGCTTTCAAATCTTGAATTTGCAATGTGAGCGCACAGCTAACGAGACGCCATGTCATTACGCGAAAGATTAATTCGAGAGACGAACCCGGCAGTCGCCGGTATGCCGCGTAGTAACGGCAACGGTGGCGACGAAGCGGCGGCCGCCGCCGTGCAGCACACGTTTCAGGAGATGAAGGCGCGCCTCCATCGCGCCATCATCAACCGAATGGACTTGACCAAGCTCAGCCAGCTAGAGCCTGAGCAGTTGAAGTCCGAAGTCTCGCGCCTTGCCGAAGGCTTGATCGCGGTCGAGAACGCGCCGCTGTCGGTCGGCGAGCGCGAGCGGCTGGTTGAAGAGGTGCGGCACGAGTTGTTCGGCTTGGGGCCGCTTGAGCCATTGTTGGCCGATCCGACCATCTCCGACATTCTCGTCAACGCGCCGCAGAACATTTACATCGAGCGGCGCGGCAAGCTTGAACGCACGGACGTGGCGTTCAAAGACGACGAACACTTGATGCGCGTCATCGAGCGCATCGTCTCATCGGTCGGGCGGCGCATAGACGAATCATCGCCGATGGTGGACGCGCGGCTCGCGGACGGCTCGCGCGTTAACGCAATCATTCCCCCGCTGGCGCTCGACGGCCCCGTCCTCTCCATCCGGCGCTTCGGCTCAGAACCCTTGCGCATGGCCAAGCTCATAGAGATCGGCGCGCTCACGAAAGACATCGCCGACATGTTTGAGATGTGCGTCTGCGCGCGGCTGAATGTCCTCATCTCCGGCGGCACGGGCGCGGGCAAGACGACGCTCTTGAACGCGCTCTCCGCTTACATTCCGGAAGAGCAGCGCATCGTGACGATTGAAGACTCGGCCGAGTTGCAGTTGCAGCAGCCGCACGTCGTCCGCCTTGAGACGCGCCCGCCCAACATCGAAGGGCGCGGCGAAGTCACGCAACGCGATTTGGTTAAGAATGCCTTGCGCATGCGCCCCGACCGCATCGTCATCGGCGAGGTGCGCGGCGGCGAAGCCATCGACATGCTGCAAGCGATGAACACAGGGCACGACGGCTCGCTCACCACCGTTCACGCCAACACGCCGCGCGACGCGCTCGTTCGTTTGGAGACGATGATCCAGATGACCGGCATGCGGCTGTCGGATCGCGCCATGCGGCAGCAGATCGCATCGGCCTTAAACCTCGTGATTCAAGTCGCGCGTTTGTCGGACGGCACGCGCCGCATCACCTCCATCTCCGAGATCACGGGCATGGAAGGCGAGACGATCACGATGCAGGAGATTTTCCAGTTCGAGCGCAAGGGCATGGACAAGGACGGGCGCGTCATCGGTCGCTTCCGCCCGACCGGCGTGCGCCCGCGCTTCGCCGAGCGTTTGAAGATCTACGGCATGCAACTGCCCCGCGTGTTTTTCGAGGAGAGCTAATGATTCCGTTTCTTGTCTTTGCCTTTTGTCTGTTCCTGACGTTCGCGGCATATCTATTGGCGACGCGCGGGACTGAGCAGCGACGTGTGCGCTTGCAGCAGCGGCTGGCAGAAGCACTGTTGCACTCGGCGAGCGCCGAAGATATGGACATCCAACTCGCGCGGCAGGAGTTGATGAGCGAGATTCCGTTGATGAACCGGGCGTTGCTGAACGTGCCGGTCGCGGCGCGCCTGCGGCAGATGATTGATCAGGCGGGCCTGCACATCACGGTCACGCGCCTCTTGATGTTCGCGGTGATGGCGGCGATGCTCGCGGGGCTGGCGGTGTCGATGTTGACGATCTCCATCGTCGTCATCATCGCGGCGGCGCTCGTGGCCGGCGTCATGCCGTTCGTCCACGTCTGGTGGAAACGGCGACAGCGGCTCAACTTGTTCCTCGAACAACTGCCCGATGCACTCGAATTGATGAGCCGCGCGCTGCAAGCCGGGCACGCCTTCGCCGAATCGCTGCACATGATCTCGACCGAGATGCCCGACCCCGTCGCCACCGAATTTCGCAAGACTTACGAAGAACAGAACCTCGGTCTCTCGCTCAAACTCGCGCTCGAAAATTTGGCGGCACGCGTGCCGCTGCTCGATCTCAAGATGTGCATTACGGCCATCATGATTCAACGCGAGACGGGCGGCAACCTCGCGGAGATTTTAGAGAAGGTCGCGCACACCATACGCGAGCGCTTCCGCATCATGGAAGATTTGAAGACCCTGACGACCAGCTCGCGCATGTCCGCGTGGATTCTCTGCGGGCTGCCGATCTTCGTCGCGCTCGCCGTCACCGTCATGAACCCCGACTACATGAGCGTGCTCTGGAAAGACCCGCGCGGGCATTACCTGATCGCCACCGCCATGGGCTTGCAACTGACCGGCATGCTGGTCATACGGAAGATTCTACGAATCAAGATATAGCAGTTTTGAGTTTTCAGTTTTCAGTTTTAAGCCAGTGCTGATAACGAGAATTGAAAACTCAAAACTCAAAACTGAAAACTGAAAACTATGCTAGTCATCACCATTTCCACTTTCGTCTGCTTCACGTTCGGCGCGTTGGCCGTGTACTGGGTGATGTTTCGCCCGGCGAGCGCGGCGACGGAGCGTTTGCGGCGCATGAGCGAGGCGGAGCGCGGCACGGGGCTGGCCTCAATCTCGGTCAGCGCGCCCGCTTTGAATGATAGCCCGGTCGCGGCCTTAGCCGAGCGCATGGCGAAGCCGTTGCACAGACTCGCGCCGCCATCGGCGGCCGAAGCGCAGAAACTGCAAAAGCAGTTGATGCAGGCCGGTTATCGCGCACCGAGCGCGCCCGTCACCTTCCGCACGACCCAGTTGTTCATGTTGGTCGCGTTGCCCGGTGTGGTCGCGCTCACCTGTGCATTACTCGCGCGCCCTCTGTCGAGCGCGGTCAGTTGGATACTGCTCGCGTTCGTCGCCGGCTTCTTCCTGCCGCGCTACGTCTTACGCAAGCTTATCAAGGGGCGGCAACAGCGCGTGCGTTGGGGCTTGGCTGATGCGCTCGATCTGATGGTCGTCTCGATTGAAGCAGGGCTTGGCTTGAACGCCGCGATGATACGCGTCGGCAACGAGTTGAAGGAAGTACACCGCGACATCAGCGAAGAATTTGAACTGTGCAACTTGGAAATCCGTGTCGGGCGCGAGCGCGACGAGGCTTTGCGTAATCTCGCGGAGCGCACGGGCGTGGACGATCTGCGCAGCCTCGTGGCGATGCTGATTCAAGCCGACCGCTTCGGCACGTCCATCGCGCGCGCGGTGCGCGTCTATGCTGATAGCTTGCGCACCAAACGGCGGCAGCGCGCGGAGCAGGCGGCACAGAAAGCAGCGGTGAAGCTGTTGTTCCCGCTCTCGTGCTTTCTGTTCCCGACACTCTTTATCGCCATCCTCGGCCCTGCGGCCCTCAACCTCATAGACACATTCGGCAAGATGTAAACGGAGGTCTCAATATGTTCAACCGCAGACGTACCATTAATGCTTTCATCATCGCCGCCGTCTTGACCTTTGGCGCAACCGCCTTCTTGAGCGCGGGCACGACGGGCCGCGACGGCGACGACGCGGCCAACATCGTCGCCGACAACGGCGCAAACGTCGGCCCGAGCGAAGACGCATCGGAAGCGCCGAAGAAGAAAAAGGGCGGCGGCTTCTTTCACGCCTTGAAAGCGCCGTTCAAAGCAGTCGGGCGTCTGTTTGGCGGCGGCCACGACGACAACAAAGTCGCGCGGCTGTCGGAGAAAGACGTGCGGGGTTTCGAGAGCGCAAACGTGCTGCGCGTGCATGACGCAAATAACCCCGCGGCCGCCGAGGTTGAATCAAACGGCTCGGCCCGCGAACACTTCGAGCGCGGTCGCGCACTGCTCGACGCGGGGCAGTTGAACGAAGCCATCGCCGAGTTGTCGCGCGCCACCGCGCTCGATCCGAAAATGAAGCAGGCGCACAGCCTGTTAGCGCGCGCCTATGATCAAAAGGGCTTACCCGAACAGGCGCGCAAATCGTTCGACCGCGCGCTCGACGACGCGCCCGATGATCCGCAGACACTGAACGACCTCGGTTACACCCTCTATCTCAATGGGCAGTATCGCGCTGCGGTTGATCGCTTGAAGCGTGCTGCGCGCCTTGCACCGCACGACGAGCGCATCCTCAACAACCTCGCGCTCGCGCAATGCCGGTTGGGTAAGTTCGACGACGCTTTCAAGAGCTTCGCCCGCGCGGGCGGCGAGTTCACAGGGCGACTCAACACCGCCTCGCTCGCCGAGCGCATGGGGCGCGACACGGACGCCATCGCGCAATACGAAGGCGCGCGCCGCATACAACCCGACTCGCCCGTCGTCCTGCACCGGCTCGCCGAACTCTATCGCCGCGTCGGGCAGAGCGAAAAGGCCGAAGCGGCGCAGCGCGTACTCAATGGCGTAAAGGACGAGAACGTGGCGGAAAGATAAATGACGATTGATTCATTGTGTCATTGATTCAATGAATAAATGGATCAATGAAACAATTCGAAGGGTTGCAATGATGACGCAGGCAACAATCCTATCGCGCGTGGAGATCGAGAGCATGGGGCCGCCCGTGCCGGAAGAGTTAGCGGAGACGGACGTATCCGAAAGCTTTCTGGCCGATCTCGCGCTCAAGCTGGTCGCGCAGTTGGCCGAGCCAACGACCGCGAATATCGCAGCGGAGATTCATCTGCCGCGCGCATTGGCGGAAGAGTTGCTGCACCGTCTGACGCGCGAGAAGCTGATCGAGGTGCGCGCGCAGGCGGCAGTCGGAGCGACGCGCTATGCAATGTTGGAGCGCGGCTGGGAGCGGTTGGAGCGCGCGCAACAGATTTGCGGTTACAACGGCCCCGCGCCCGTCTCTCTGCGCGACTACGCGCACATGATGCGGTTGCAGGCCGTCCCGTCGAAGCCGGCGACGATTGCGAGCGTGCGCGCCGCGATGCGCGATCTCGTCTTGCCCGATTCGCTCTTGCAGACCGTCGGCTGCGTCGTCAACTCGCGCCGCTCGCTCTTTCTCACAGGCCCGCCCGGCACGGGCAAGACGGCCGTCGCCGAGCGCATCAATCAGGGCCTCGCCGGGCATATCTGGATTCCTTACGCCATCGAAGTCGATGCGCAGATCATACGCGTCTTCGACACGCACAATCATCGGCCCGCCGCGCCCGACGCGCTGCCGGCCGAATACGACCGGCGCTGGGTCTGCATCGAGCGCCCGCTCGTCATCGTTGGCGGCGAGTTGACTCTGGACAATACCGATCTGGTGTGGAGCGCGGCGGCGCGGTTTTACGAAGCGCCGTTTCAGATGAAGTCGAACGGCGGCACGCTCGTCATCGACGACTTCGGCCGGCAACGTTGCGCGCCGCAGGATTTGTTGAATCGTTGGATCGTGCCGCTTGAACGGCGCGTCGATTATTTGACGCTGCACACGGGCAAGAAGATCGAAGTCCCGTTCGAGCAGTTGGTCGTCTTCTCGACGAACTTGGACGAGAAAGATTTAGTGGACGAGGCATTCCTCCGGCGCATGGGTTATCGCGCGCGCGTCGAGCCGCCGACGCCGGCCGCTTATATTGAAATCTTTCGCCGCGTGGCCTTCACACGCGGCATGCGCGTCGAACAGGCCGTGCTCGATCATGTGCTCAACAATTACATGCTCGAACGGCGGCAGATGAAAGCGTGCGAGCCGCGCGATCTGTTGGAGCGAGTGACGGACATCTGTCTGTTTGAAGGCTTGCCGATTGAGCTGACACCGCGTGTGCTCGACGGCGCGTGGCGCAACTACTTTGGCACGTCGCACAGCTTCAACACACAGGAGCCTGAGCATCGGGCGACCGGCGACCTGCGCGGTTCAGGCGCGCTCAGCCAGAGCGGGGCATTGCCACAGCCGAATGTGCCGCGCAGTACTGCTAATCTGAACAAGCCAAGCGAGCAAATAGATGTTGACCCGCTGCAAATATAGTCTCGCGTGCGCGCTGTTCGTCTGTGCCTTGCTGCCGACGGGTGCGCTGGCGGACAAGCTGCACATGATTGACGGCACGACCATCGAAGCCGACGAGGCTTGGGATGATCCGTCGGGCGTCTGGTACAGGCGCGGCGGCATAACCTACTCGGTCGCGCGCGCGCGCGTGAGCAAGATCGAACACGAGCCGCACACGGCGGTGAGTGAGGCAGCGAGGCATGCTCAGACCGCGCGCTTGGTTGATGCGAGCGTGACAGTTGCTGCTGCGAGCACGCTGTCCGCCGCTGGTATGAAAGCGCCGGACAGAGTCGGCAACGTGCCGGGCGAACTGCCGCGCGAGCCGATCTTGATTCATCTTGTCGGCGGCGCGAGCTTCGAGGTTGACGACATCAACGAGACGACGGACGGCATCTGGTACAAGCGCGGCAGCCTCGCCATCTTCATTGAGCGCGCGCGCATCGAGCGGATCGAGCGTGAGCGAGCGGCAGACGTGGCGGATGCGGCCGCTGCGCCCGAAAAGAAACGTGAACGGCGTTGGAGCACGGGCAGCGGGCGGCTCGATGCATTGATCAGACAGAACGGGGCGCGCTACGGCGTCGATCCTTATCTCGTCTTCTGCGTGATGGAACAGGAGTCGCACTTCAACTCCGGCGCGGTCAGTCCGGTCGGCGCACGCGGGTTGATGCAGTTGATGCCGGGGACGGCGGCGCGTTTCGGTGTGCGCCGCCCACACGACGCGGCGCAGAATGTGATGGGCGGGACAAGATTTTTGAAAGAGTTGTTGGGGCGCTTCAATGGGCGCGTCGATCTGGTGCTGGCGAGTTATAATGCTGGCGAGGGCGCGGTGCGCCGCTTCGGCGGGCGCGTCCCGCCCTACCGCGAGACGCGCGCCTATGTGCGTCAGGTCGGCGGGCGCTACGGCGGCAACAGCCACCACGCGCCGCAGCCGGCCGCGGCCAACAAATTAAACGCGCCCGCGCCTGTGTCCAGCGCGACTACACGCGCCAGTCTGAACTAGGAAGTGAAGCGATGAGAACCTGCCGCCGTCCGCGCCCCTTCTTGTTGTTCTGTCTGCTCGCCAGCGCAGTCTGCGTCCAGGCACAGACACGCCCCGCACCACAGCCGACGGATGAAGGGCCTTTAACTAATACCGCCGTCGTCAAACTCGTGCGCGCGGGCTTTAGCGAAAAGACGGTCATCGCGATCATACGCACGCGCCCCGTCAAATTTGATCTCACGCCCGACCGTTTGATCGAGCTGAAGAAGCGCGGCGTCAGTGAGAAAGTGATTCTCGCCATGATCGCACGCGATGGCGGTGCGTTGCCGGCGGACGAAGTGGCTGAAGATGGCTTTGATAACGATCCATTCTTCAATGATCAAACAAAGTCGAAACAGACTGTCCCCGGCGCTGGTTCATCTACAAGTCAAAACGATCCCGGTGAAGTAAATATCTTCGGCTCGTCGGGCGGCATGCGCGGGCGTTCGCGCACGAACGGCACGAACGGGGGTGCGGCGGGCGACACGCAGACGACCGGCAGCGCCAGCGTGCACATCCTGCGCCCGCCCACCGAAGGCGGCAGCGGTGCGCCGCCGAAGTTGGAGCGCACGCCGACTTTGACCAATGATGCAATCGTCCAACTGGTCGAGGCCGGTTTCTCCGAAGGCACGATCATCCGCCGGATAGAAAACTCGCCCGCCGACTTCGATCTCTCGGCCGCGAAGCTCGCGGAGTTGCGCCGCCGCCGCGTCACCGAACCTGTCATCAACGCCATGCGCGCCGCCATGAGCGACGACTCCACAGCGCCGGCCAGCAACGCGACCGACCGCCCGCGAAAGTAGACAGATGCGCCGTTCCCTGCGTTACTTGTTTCTGCTCGCCTGCGTCCTGTGCGCGCCGGCCGTGTGCGCGCAGCCGCCGAAAGTTGAGCAAACCGCGCCCCCGATTGACGAGGATGAGATAGTCCGCGTCAACGCGTCAGAAGTGCTGCTGCCCGTGACCGTGCGCGACGCGTCGGGACAGTTGGTGACGACGCTGGCGCGCAAAGATTTTCAAGTGCTGGAGAACGGCCGCGAACAGCCGCTCAGTGATCTGGCGCTCAGACAAGTGCCGGTCGATGTGGTGTTGATGGTCGATGCCTCTTCGTCGGTCGCTTCAAATTTGGACGACTTCCGGCGCGCCGTCGAAGAGTTTGCCGCGCGGCTCGCGCCCGAAGACCGCGTGAGCCTCGTTAAGTTTGATGATCGCGTCGAGTTGTTGCAGGACTGGACGACCTCGCGCGTGCAGTTGCGCCGTGCGCTCAGACGCGTCACGGGCGGCACGTTCACGCGCTTCAACGATGCGCTCTATCTGGCAGCGCGCGAACAGTTCGCCAACGCGCAACGCCGGCACGCGGTCGTCGTGCTCTCGGACGGCATAGACCACAGCGGCCCCGGTTCGGTCACCTTAGAACAATCGCTGCGTGCGCTCATCGAAGCGGGCGCGACCGTCTATTGCATCAGCAACACGCAGATTGAGCGTGTGCATAAACAGGCCGAGCTTGAGTCGCTGCTCTCTGCACCTGAGAGCGCGCAGAAGTTCAACGCCCTGCACATTGACGATCTGCGTCTCGGCCTGCGCGTGCTCGACGCGAGCGAGCACAATCTGGCGCAACTGACCGACGCGACCGGCGGCCGGCTCTATCGCCCACCGAGCTTTGCCGGGCTTGATCAAATCTACGCCGAGGTGGCCGAAGAGTTGCGCCATCAATACGCGCTCTACTACACGCCGCTCGACACCGCGCGCGACGGACGCTTTCGCCGCGTGCAAGTTAAAACCATCGACCCCACCATGCGCGTCGCCACGCGCATCGGCTATTTCGCGCCGCACAACTGACACAGCCGCGGCCACAGCCGCGCAGCCCACGACCATCTGATAGCTTCTCTGATCTCTGCCGTACAGTCACCCACTCTGGCACTCCGTTTGAATATCTACTCTAGCAAGCGCACCGCGCGTATCATTATCGTGCGAACTGTACAGCTACAAGCAAACGGAGGCTGAAGAGATGGACGCAATTACTTTGTTGAAGACCGATCACGAAAAGGTCGCCGGCATCTTCGAGCAGTTGGAGCCGACCACCGAGCGCGCCGTCAAGACGCGCGAAGAACTGTTCGCCAAGTTGCAACAGGAACTCGACGTGCACGCGCACGTCGAAGAGACGATCTTCTATCCCGTGCTCAAACAGGAGGCCGAGACGCGCGCGATCACGCTCGAAGGCGTAGAGGAGCATCACGTCATCAAGATGCTGCTCAGAGAACTCGCCGCGATGCAGGTCGATAGCGAGAAATGGACGGCGAAGTTGAAAGTGCTGCAAGAGAATGTGGAGCACCATGTCGAGGAAGAAGAGTCCGACATGTTCAAGGGCGCGCGCGAGGTGTTGAGCAAAGAGCAACTCGAAGACCTCGGCACGCGCATGGAAGCGGCGAAGAAAGAACAAAGGGCCGCCGCAGCCGGCTAAGCGTTACGGGTTGCGGGCCCCAGCGTGCATATGTTTGACACAGCCCGTACCACTCAGTTATAAATCGCCTCGTCCAAGACGCGAACGAGAACGTCTAACATTTTATGCTGCATCAACGCCAACACGCGATCCACCATCATGGCCATCATCGCCATGCCGGCTGCGCGTTGGCGCTTGACGCATGACGGACACAGAGCATCGCCGCTTCAGTCCGTCCCCAAGCAACCACCCGCTGCCGCACATTACGATGTCCGGCAGCGGGAATTTTTTTTAGTGACAAGCGACGAGTGACAAGCAAGAACTTGCCTTAACTCGTCACTCGTCACTTGCCACTCGTCACTGCTTTACTTTATGTCTGAACCACTCTCGAAAATGCCCGACGGCGTGCGCTACTACTTCGGCGCGGAGGCACGACTGCGGCGCGCGGTCGAAGACACGGCGATGGCGGTCTTCGCCGGTTGGTCTTACGAAGAGATTGCGACGCCTGCGCTCGACTACTTCTCGCTGTTCGACCGCGGCATGGGGCACGGCGAAGCGCAACGCGCCTTCCGCTTCACAGACACGGACGGCCGTCTGCTCGCCTTGCGCCCCGACGTGACCTCTTCGGTGGCGCGCGCTTCCGCCACGCTCTTTGCCACGAGCGCGCGCCCGTTGCGGCTCTGCTACGCCGCCAACGTCTTTCGCCAGCGCCCACGCTCGCACGCCGAATGGCGGCGCGAGTGGACGCAACTCGGCTGCGAACTGATCGGCGCGGGCGACGCGGCCGCCGATCTTGAAACGCTGCTCATCACGGTCGAAGTCTTGGAACAACTCGGTCTCGCCGGGCGCTTCCGCATCACGCTCAATCACGTCGCCGTCTTCAACGGCGTCGCCGCCCAGCTTGAGTTGGATACGGACGCGCGCGCAGAGATGCGCCACGTCATCGACACACGCGACACTTCGGCGCTCGCGCAATTTCTCGCCGCCGATGGGCGCGAAGGGCGTCTCCCGCTCACGCGCCTAACGGGCCAACGCGACATTATCGAAGCGGCGCGACCGCTCCTGACGCACGCGCATTCGCGCGCCGCGCTCGACGCGCTCGACGAAGTTTGGCGCGTGCTCGAAGCTCTACACTTGGCCGACTGCTTCGAGATCGATCTCGGCGACGTGTCGGGTCTCGACTATTACACGGGGCTGGTCTACAAAATCTACGTCGCGGGCGCGGGCGCGCGCGTCGGCAGCGGCGGCCGCTACGACGAGTTGACCAATAATTTCGGCGGGCACGACCCGGCCGTCGGCTTCGTCCTCGACCTAGACGCACTCACAGACGTGCTTGCGCGCAGTCACTCGACGCTCGCACTCAACGGATCACCGCAACCCGCGCTCATCGACGACGACGAGCCAAGCGCCCGCTTTAGCGCCGCCCGTCTCCGCCGCGCCAATGGCGAGCGAATCGTTTTAAGTGACGAAGGATGATGACATGAAGGATGAGTTAGATAACACGTTGGGCGCGGCAGCGGATGAAGCAATCGCTAATGTTTCATCCTTCATCCTTCATCCTTCATCCTTGCTCACAATCGCTCTGGCGAAGGGGCGCATGCAGGATGAGGCGTTACGGTTGCTCGCCAGCGCAGGTGTACGCGTGAGTGCTGAGACGCTGGCGTCGCGCCGGCTGGCGGTCGAAGACGAGCGCGGGCGCTATCGCTTCGTCTTCGTCAAACCGGCGGACGTGCCGGTTTACGTCGAACACGGGATCGCGGACTGCGGCGTAGTGGGGCGCGATGTGCTGCTCGAAGCGGAGGCGGACGTGCTGCAACCGCTCGATCTCGGTATCAGCCGTTGTCGCATCGCGGTCGCGGCGCGCGCTGAAGCTGCAACGCGCGAAGCAGGGATGTTGCGCGTGGCGACCAAGTATCCGCGCATCGCGGCGGCGCACTTCGGCGCGCGCGGTGTACCGGTTGAGATCATAGAGCTGTCCGGCTCGGTCGAGCTTGCGCCCGTGCTCGGTCTCGCCGATTGCATCGTCGATCTGGTCGAGACGGGGCGGACGCTCGCGGAGAACGGTCTCGTCATCGTCGAGGAGATCGCCACGTCGACGGGGCGACTGGTCGTCAACCGCGCGAGTTATCAACTGAAGGCCGCGCCCGTCGCGGAGTTGATCGACGCGTTGCGCCGGGCGGTGGACGACGGCTTGAATGAGTGAGGGCAGCAAGCTGTGATCGAGATCATCAAAAGCAACGACCGCGCGCGGCGCACGGAGAAACTCGCGCGCATCAAGGGGCGCAGCGTCGCGCTCGACGCGGAGTTGATGACGGCCGTGACCGAGATCATCGGCGATGTGCGGCGGCGCGGCGATGCGGCGCTCGTCGCATACACCGCGCGCTTTGACGGCGTGCAACTTGCGCCCGCCGAGTTGCGTGTCGATGAGCATGTGTTGCACGCATCGGCGGCGCGGGTGGACGCGGACGTGCTCGCGGCCTTGCGCGCGGCGATCAAAAACATACGCGCGTTTCACGAGCACGAGCGGCGCGCGGCGTGGCAGATGGAAACAGACAACGGCTCGCTCGTCGGGCAACGCTTCACGCCCATCGAGCGCGCGGGGCTATACGTGCCGGGCGGGACGGCGGCCTATCCTTCATCGGTCGTGATGAACGTTGTGCCCGCGCAGGTCGCGGGCGTCGAGCGGATCGTCGTCATGACGCCGCCGCGCACGCTCGCGGCCACGCCGGCCGTAGCGGCCGCACTCATCGAGCTTGGCGTGACGGAGATTTATCAAGTCGGCGGCGCGCAAGCCGTCGCCGCACTCGCTTACGGCACTGAAACGATCCCGCGCGTGGACAAGATTACAGGGCCGGGCAATCGCTACGTCGCGGCCGCCAAGAAACTCGTGTTCGGCGCGGTCGGGATCGACTCCATCGCTGGCCCGAGCGAGGTCATCATCGTCGCTGATGAAACGGCCCGCGCCGCTTACGTCGCCGCCGATCTGCTGGCGCAAGCCGAGCATGGCGCGGACGCCTCGGCCGTGCTCATCACTACGAGCGCGCAACTAGCGACTGATGTTGCGCGTGAAGTTGCGCGCCAGACCGAACAACTCCCGCGCTGCGCTACCATCGCCGCGTCGCTCGCGGACTTCGGCGCTATCGTCATCGTTGCTGATCTTGTCGAAGCCTGCGCGCTCGTTAATGAACTCGCGCCTGAACACTTGGAACTTATCACGCAAGCCGATGAGACAGTGGCCGCCGGTGTGCGCCACGCGGGCGCGATCTTCTTCGGCGCGCACACGCCTGAAGCGCTCGGCGATTATCTCGCCGGCCCGAACCACGTGCTGCCGACCGGCGGCGCGGCGCGCTTCTCGTCCGCGCTCAGCGTCAACGACTTCCTGCGCCACACGACGCTGCTGCGTTACACGCGCGCCGACATGGCACGGGCCGCGCCCCTCGTCGCCGCGCTCGCCCGCGCCGAAGGTCTCGACGCGCACGCGCGCTCGGCGTTGATACGTAATGAGCAATCAGCCGTCAGCGCTCAGCAGTCAGCTAAAACTGAAGACCACTGACTGCTGAGCGCTGATAGCTATTCGCTAACAACTTATGACCATGTTCGATCCATTAACTATTATCAAGCCGCGCGTGCGTGCGTTGAAAGCTTACACGCTTGCGCCGGATCGTGCGCCGATCAAGCTCAATCAGAACGAGAACCCGTTCGAGTTGCCGGCGCGGATCAAAGATGAGGTTGCGCGTCGTTTGCAGCTGCGCGCGTGGGGTCGCTACCCGGACTTCGTGCCGGTCGCGCTACATGAAAAACTCGCTAAGTTTGCGGACTGGACAACGGCCGGCGTGATCGCTGGTAACGGCTCGAACGAGTTGATTCAGGCGACGTTGATGACAACGGTTGAGCCGGGCAAGCGCGTGCTCATCTGTGAGCCGACGTTCGCGCTCTACCGGCAGGTGACAACCGTGCTTGGCGGCGAGACGATCAGCGTGCCGCTCGCGCCCGATCTTACTTTTAACGTGCCGGCCATTCGCGCCGCCATCGCAGCGCACAAGCCCGATGTCGTCATCATCTGCTCGCCGAACAACCCGACTGGCTGCCGCATCGCGGAAGACGATCTGCGCGCGGTGTTGGCACAGACGCGCGGGCTGGTCGTCATTGACGAAGCTTACTTCGAGTTTGCGCAAGCGTCGGTCGTGCCACTGCTCAATGAATATCAGCACCTCGTTGTCTTTCGCACCTTCTCGAAAGCGATGGCGCTTGCGGGCTTGCGCATCGGCTATCTGCTCGCCGCGCCTGAGGTCGCGCGCGAGATCGGCAAGGCCTTGCTGCCCTATAATCTCAACTTCGGCTCGCAGACGGCTGCTGAAGTAGCCGTCGACATGTACGACGCGGAGTTGCATCCGCTCGTCGCCCGGATCATCGCCGAGCGCGCGCGTGTGTTCACTGCACTGCAATGCATCGAAGGGCTTGTGCCCGTGCCCTCGCAGGCGAACTTCATGGTCGTGCGCTCGATCATAGAGCCGCGCCGTGTCTGCAAAGAGTTGCTGGCGCGCGGTATCCTCGTCCGCGACGTGAGCCGTTACCCGATGCTCGCGGACTACTTCCGCTTCAACATCGGCACGCCCGCCGAAAACGATGCGCTGCTGGCGGCGCTACGGGAAATTTTTAGAAAGGATGAAGGATGAGCGGATTGAATCATTGACTCATTGATACATTAATTCATTGAATCAATATATTAATCCTTCATCCTTTGCTGCTGATGAGCACACAACTGCAAACACCGGCGCGCACGGCTGAGGTGCGGCGCAAGACTAAAGAGACGGACGTGCGCGTAGGGTTAGCGCTCGACGGCACGGGGCAGGGGCGTGTCGCGACCGGTGTGCCGTTCCTCGATCACATGCTGGAGTTATTCGCGCGTCATGGGGTATTCGACTTGGAGATCGAGTGTCGGGGCGATCTTGAAATTGATGATCACCATTCGGTTGAGGACGTGGCAATCACGCTGGGGCAGGCGTTCCGGCAAGCGCTCGGCGACAAGGCCGGCATCGCGCGCTATGGTGAAGCCATCGTACCGATGGACGAGGCGTTGTGCCGCGCGGTCGTCGATCTGTCGGGGCGTTTCTATCTAGTCTACGCGGTCGAGACGCGGCGGCACGTCATCGGCAATTTCTCGGTCGAGCTGGCCGAGCACTTCTGGCGCTCGTTTGCCGAAGCCTTGCGCTGCAACCTGCACATCGATTGTTTGCGCGGGCGCAACACGCACCACATCCTCGAAGGCACGTTCAAGGCGACGGCGCGCGCGCTCCGCCAAGCGTGCGCGCGCGACCCGCGCGTTGCGGGTGTCTTGAGCACGAAGGGAGTGCTATAGACGCGTGCCGCAAGTAGCGATCATTGATTACGGCGTCGGCAACCTACGCTCAGTTGAGAAAGCGTTCGCGGCGACAGGTTGTGACGCGGTCGTGAGCGGCGACGAGCGCGTACTGCGCGCGGCCGAACGTTTGGTGCTGCCGGGCGTTGGCGCGTTCCGCGCTTGCATGGACGGACTGAAGGAACGCGGCTTTGATGAACTCGTGCGCGAACGTGTCGCAACGGGCACGCCGCTGTTGGGCGTGTGCGTTGGCATGCAAATGCTCTTTGAAGTGTCAGAAGAGTTTGGCGAGACTGAAGGTTTGCAACTGTTCGGCGGGCGCGTGCGGCGCTTCGACGCGGGCCTGCACGTGCCGCAGGTGGGCTGGAACAACGTGCGGCAGCTTCAACCTGAGCATCCGTTATTCGAGGGCATCGACGACAGCGCGTTCTTCTATTTCGTCCATTCGTACTACTGCGCCGTGGTCGAGCGCGCTGTGGTGCTGGGCGAAACTGAGTATGGCCTAGCGTACGCTTCCATCGTCGGGCGTGGGCCCGTCTGCGGCGTACAGTTCCATCCCGAAAAGAGTCAGACGGCGGGCTTGCGGCTGCTGAAGAATTTTGCGACGGCCGATTTTGGGCAGGTGAGTTAGCGTGCAGCTCAGTTGAGTGAAGTGGTGGCAGCGATTCTATAACGATGTTGGCGAAGCGCATCATTCCCTGTCTCGACATTGATCGCGGGCGCGTGGTCAAGGGCATACGCTTCGTCTCGCTAACGGATGCGGGCGACCCGGTCGAGCAGGCGCAGCGTTACGACGCCGAAGGCGCGGATGAGTTGACCTTCCTCGACATCACCGCCTCGGCCGACAAGCGCGCCATCGTCGCGGAGCTGGTGCGCCGCGTGGCCGACGAAGTCTTCATCCCGTTCACCGTCGGCGGCGGTCTCAATTCAGTTGCGGACATACGCGCCATCTTGCGGGCTGGTGCGGACAAGGTCTCGCTCAACACGGCCGCCGTCAAACAGCCCGCACTGATCAGTGCAGGCGCGGAGACATTCGGCAGCCAGTGTATCGTCGTGGCGATTGATGCGCGGCGCAGGCAGATGACAGACGAAGGCGCTGGTTGGGAAGTCTATACGCACGGCGGGCGCGAGCGCGTTGGCTGGGACGCGGTCGAATGGGCCATGCGCGCGGAACAACTCGGCGCGGGCGAGATTTTATTGACGAGTATGGACAGAGACGGCACACGCGACGGTTATGATCTGGCGCTCACACGCGCTATGAGCGCGGCCGTGTCGATCCCCGTCATCGCGTCGGGCGGTGCCGGTACGCTCGAACATTTCTACGATGCGCTGACTGCCGGCGGTGCGAGTGCCGTCCTCGCCGCGTCCCTCTTTCATTTTGGGCAGTACCAGATCGGCGCGGTGAAAGACTACTTGCGGGCGCGTGGGGTACATGTGCGATGAACAGTACGAATATAAAATTTGATGAGCGCGGACTTGTCCCGGCCGTCGTGCAGGATGCACATACAGGCGAGGTGCTGACGCTCGCCTACATGAATGCGGAGAGTCTGGCGCGCACGCTCGCAACAGGCGAGACGTGGTTCTGGTCGCGGTCGCGCGCCGCGCTCTGGCACAAGGGCGAGACCTCCGGGCATATACAGCGCGTCGTTGAGGTACGCGCCGACTGCGATGCGGATGCGCTGCTCGTGCGCGTCGAACCGCAGGGGCCTGCGTGTCACACGGGCGCGCGCACCTGTTTTCATCACGCGCTAGCTGAAGCGCCCGCGCATGATGAGAGCAGCGCAGAGAATTTGTCGGACGTAAGAGGCGCGGGCATGAGTGCGGCCGCCGATGCAGCCCAAGCCTCTGAACTTGGAGCGCAACTACAACAGCTTTATGCGCTGATCGAGCAACGGCGACGGGCGCGACCAGACGGGTCTTACACGACGTATCTCTTTAATCAGGGGCTGGATAAAATTTTAAAGAAGGTTGGCGAAGAAGCGGCCGAGACAATCATCGCGGCGAAGAACGACGATGCGAACGCGTTGGTCGCCGAAGCGTCCGATCTGCTCTATCACCTCGTCGTGTTGTTTGTCGCGCGCGGCGTGACACTCGAACAGATCAATGCGGAGTTGACGCGCCGGAGCGCGAAGCAGCATGAAAGTTAGAGAGGGGCGCACATAATGAACGATAAGGGCGCAGCACAGTCGCCCACGGACGGCGCGGAGTTGCGCGAGTTGATGGAGTTCGCGGCTCATCTGGCGCGTGGGGCGGGTGAGATCACGTTGCGCTACTTTCGCCAGCCGTTTACACCAGAGCGCAAGGCGGACGGCTCGTTTGTCACGGTGGCGGATCGCGCGGCGGAGAAATTTTTGCGCGCGGAGATCGAACGACGTTTCCCTGATGATGCCATCCTGGGTGAAGAGGAAGGCGAACGCGTGGGCACTTCAGGGCGGCGCTGGATCATCGATCCGATTGACGGCACGTATTCGTTCGTGCATGGCGTTCCATTCTACGGCGTCCTGCTCGGCTTGGAGATCGCGGACGAGCCGTTGGTCGGCGTAGTCAACATCCCGGCGCTGGGCGAGTTGATCAAAGCTGCGCGCGGGCAGGGCTGCTATCTGAACGATGAGCGCGCGCACGTATCTGCAACGACAGTGTTGGCAGAGTCTCTGCTGCTGGCCACCGATTTCGGCACGTGTGCGCGTTACAGCTTTGGCGCGGCGGCGGAAGAGTTGCAGCGGCGCTTTGGCGCGCGGCGCACGTGGGGCGACTGCTATGGGCACGTGCTCGTCGCGACGGGCCGCGCCGAGTGCATGCTCGATGCGGTGATGAATATTTGGGACTGCGCGCCGCTCCTGCCCATCGTCGAAGAGGCGGGCGGCACGTTCACAGACTGGACTGGCCAGCGCTCGATCCGCGGTGGCAATGCTATCTCGACCAACGGCGCTCTCTTTGCCGAGGTCTTGCAGATCATCAATAAACATGCGGCTTCCAAGAGCTAGCCAGAAGATGTACGGGTCAAAAAATCTTGGCCGGGGCCGGCTAATGCCCGTGCGTGGGTCAAATAGAGGCGCGTTTGACTCCAATGCCGTCGATGGGTTAAAGTGGCGCGCAATTGATTGCTTGTAAGCTAGGTGGAGAATATTCTTGTTGGTCATTAAGCCTTGATCTTGCCTCACTTACATTCGCCACTCTAAGGTGGCATAGTCATTGCTGAGTTATTCTCACTGACCAATCCTCTGGTCGTTTTGTAGAGCAAGCCCACGGGTAGGTTCTAAATTGATAAGCAATTCAATCTCCGCCTCGTAAGAGTTCCGGAGTGTGTGCGGACAGACGTTTTCCGCGTCAACGTTTGCCCCTGCTGTCTGTCTGACAGTTTTTGTGGAAAAGGAAAAGCATGATGAAGCCGATTAAACACGTCGAGAAGGGTATCTCCCTCATCGCCGGTGGTCTGTTCAATACCATTCAGTTTTTCAATCAGTACCGGCCCGCAGAGTCGTTCACGCCGAAGTGGTCGGACAAGCCGCTCCTGAAATCTTGGCAGAAATCTAAGCCGCCGCTCGGCTTCCCGCGCACGACTGATAGCTTGTGTCCGAAGTGCGTCATCGAAGCGCGGCAGAGAATTTTGAGCGCGCCGGTCATCGACCCGTCTGAGTTGATCAACGAAAAGGTCGGCGAGATCAAAGCGACCATCATCGAGCGCGACGGGCAAATCTGGATGGTGAAGGACTGCCCCGTGCACGGCCACTTCGAGGACATCATGGCGATTGACTCGAAGTTCCTAAAGCACATCGAGGCAATGTTCCCCGGTCGCGACATACAGGCGCACGGCGACGAGGGCCTGCACGAGCACGGCTCAAGCTCGATCAAGTTCGGGCGCGGCTCCGTGTTGACCATCGACCTGACGAACCGTTGCAACATGATGTGCGACCCGTGCTTCATGGACGCGAATCAGGTCGGCTTCGTGCACGAGCTTGGCTTTGAAGAAGTGAAAGAGATTCTCGACAAGGCGATCTCGATCAAGCCGCGCCGGCAGATGTCCGTGCAGTTTTCGGGCGGCGAGCCGACCATCTCGCCGTACTTTCTCGATTCGATCCGCTACTCGCGCAAGGTCGGTTACAACTCCGTGCAGTGCGCGACAAACGGCATCGAGTTCGCGAAGTCGAAAGAATTCTGCCGCGAGGCGGCGGCGGCGGGCTTGCGCTACGCTTACCTGCAATTCGACGGCATTGGTAACGACGCCAACGCGCACCGGCAGGTCGGCAATCTGTTCGACGTGAAGCTGCGCGCGATTGACAACCTGCACGAGGCGGGCGTCGAGATTGTGCTGGTCATTACGCTGGTCAACGGCATCAACAACGATCAGGTCGGCTCGGTCATACGCTTCGCGCTCGACAATCCGAAGAAGATCGCTTTCCTCTCGTTCCAGCCCGTGTCGTTTACGGGGCGCGACGAAGAGATCACGGACGAGCGCCGCATGCAGCAGCGTTACACCCTGTCGCACTTGGCGCAGGACGTGAAGCAGCAGGTCGGTATTACCGAACCGACGCGCGACTGGTTCCCGCTTAGCTTGATGGGCGCGTTCGCGGACTTCGCAGACCTCGCGCACGGCCCCAACGCAGAGTGGGGGCAGGTCTCCTGCGGCTGCCATCCTAACTGCGGCGTGGGCACGGCTGTGATGATCGACAAGGAAACCAAAGAGATGCGCCCCGTGCCGGAGTTCTTAAACATTCCCGGCCTCGTCGGCGACATGCGCCGCATCACGGACGCGGGCCGTGGCAAGTGGCCCACGAACATCATGATGGGTCTCACGCTCTTGAAGCATTACAACTCTTACAAAGCGCCGACGCACTTCTCGCTCTACGAGTTGTTCAAGAAGTTCGACAAGTCGTTCGGCTTGACCGGCAAGTCTTACGGCCGTGTGGACGGCAAACGCTCCGAGCAGGACATCAAAGCGCGCCGTGCCGACCGTTGGAACTTCCTCTTTATCGCGGGCATGTGGTTCCAAGACCTGTTCAACTACGACTTCCGCCGCACAGAGATGTGCATCATCCCCTACGGCACACAGGAGGGCGAGATCAGCTTCTGCGCCTACAACACGGGCGTCGGCTGGCGTAACATCATCGAGCAGATGCACCAGAACGCGACCGTCGCCAAGTGGTACGAAGAGCACGGGCGGCATGAAATCTTCGCCAAGGGCAAGGCGGTCAGCCTCGACTACGAGACGCCGGTCAGCCTCGTCTTGAACGAGACCGACATCGAGCGCCCGCACAAGCCGCAGATGCAGGGGCCGAAGACGGCCGCCGAAGAGGCGCAGATGATGCGCAAGCTCTATCAGGAGATGGTGCTCAAACAGAAGCTCGGCGCGGGCGAAGTGGAGCAGAACAAGCCGGTGCAGATCAAGGGCTTGAGCCGCACGAAGAACGAAGAGACAAGTCTCTCAGCTTAACCCCGGCGCAGTCAGCGCACATGACCGAAAGCCCCGCGCGTCCGGCTAGACGTGGCGGGGCTTTTGCTCTGCGCCTCGGCTAGCGCGTAACATAACTCTCGCGTTGACGATGACGATGTAACGAAGCGCAGGCGCATATAACGCGAGGAGGGCCACATGGCGCAAGACAAGAAACACGAAGTGCGGGTAGAGGTGCAGGTGCTCGAACTCTCGAAAGCGGGAAGCGGCATCCTGTTAGAAATCTCGGCCGAAGGCGAACTCTTGGGTACGATTGAAATCGGGCACGGCTCGTTCGGCTGGCGCAAACGGAGCGGCAAGCGCGGCTTCAAGCGGGTTGATTGGACGACGTTCGCGGGTTGGCTGAACGAGAAGTTGGATTAGTTGTCAACGCAACGGCGCACGTTGCGCTGAGTGCGCTTGAATAATTCAGAGCGTTAAGGTGTAATGACAAGCGGTTGGTTGATCCTATGATCCGGATTCTATTAACGAACGACGACGGCATTCACTCCGAAGGTCTCACGCAAGTCGAAGCGGCACTAAAGGAAGTCGGCGATGTGTACGTGGTCGCGCCCGCCGCCGAGATGAGCGGCGCATCGCATAGCCTGACGCTCGCCAGACCTTTGCGCATCCGCCGCATAGACGAGCGCCACTGGACGGTGGACGGCACGCCGACCGATTGCGTCACCTTGGCGCTGCATAAAATTCTGCCGGCCGACCAGTGGCCGCAAATCTGCATTTCCGGCATCAATCACGGCGGCAACCTCGGCGACGACGCCACCTATTCGGGCACGGTCGCGGGCGCGCTCGAAGCGACCATCTTCGGCGTGCCGGGTTTAGCCTTCAGTCTGGTCACACGCGAGCAGTATAACTTCACGCATGCCGCCCGCTTTGCGGCCGAGATGGTGCGCAAGGTCGTCCGCGAGGGCTTGCCCGAAGGCACGCTCTTGAACATCAACCTGCCGCCCGGCGCGATCAAAGGTGTGCGCGTTACGCGGCAGGGCGTGAAGAACGCGCGGCCCATTATCAGCGAGCACATAGACCCGCGCGGCAAAGCCTACTACTGGATCGGCGAAGAGTATTTCGACGGCGAGTGCGCTGAGGACACAGACTTTTACGCCGTGCGCCACGGCTTCGTCTCCGTCACGCCGATGCGCAGCGACATGACGCATTATCAAGAGATGGCGGCGCTGGCTGATTGGAACACCGTAGAGCAGCCCGCAGAGGTCTGCGCGACTGAAGACGAGCCGGTCGAGCGTACTTAAAGCCGCCCGAGCGAAGAGAAGGGCCAACCTTTTTGCGTTCCGCTTCACAACTACCACAGGGGCCGGCTTCAGGCTTTCGCTTGCAGCGCGAGCGTATGGTCGAGCGGTTGCGCGACCACTACCACATTCGCGACCCGCGCGTCCTGCGTGTGATGGGCGAAGTGCCGCGCCACGCCTTCGTGCCCGATGCGTTGCAGGGGCGCGCTTACGGCGACCACGCCTTGCCCATCGCGGCCAATCAAACTATCTCGCAGCCCTACATCGTCGCGCGCATGTCCGAGTTGCTCGAACTCGACGAACGAAGCCGCGTGCTTGAGATCGGCGCAGGCTCGGGTTATCAAACGGCTGTGCTCGCGCGGCTCGCGGCGCAGGTCTACGCGATTGAGCGCATCGGCGAGTTGGCGCGCGAGGCGCAGGCGCGCATCCGGCAGTTGAATATCTACAACGCGACCGTCAAGTGTTTTGACGGCACGCTCGGCTGGGAGGCGCACGGGCCATACGACGCGATCCTCGCCGCCGCCGGCGGCCCGGAAATCCCGCAGCCACTTCTAACGCAATTAAAAGTCGGCGGCCGGCTCGTCATCCCCATCGGCGCGACGCGCGAAGCGCAACGCCTCATCCGCATCAGCCGCACAGACGAGGGCTACGAAGAACAGGATCACGGCGCGTGCGCCTTCGTCCCGCTCATCGGGCGTTACGGTTGGCAGACATAACAGAGAGGTCAGAGGTCAGAGGTTAGAGATCAGTGGAAGAAAAAGTTTTTAACTGACCTCTAACCTCTGACCTTTGACCTCTTTCTTTGGAGCAAACGTTGATCGGAAAAATTATCGAGCTACTGTCAGGTTTCATCATCGCGACGATCTCTACGTTGGGTTATGGCGGTGTCGTGCTGTTGATGGCGATTGAGTCGGCGTGCATCCCGCTACCGTCGGAAGTGATCATGCCGTTTTCGGGTTATCTGGTTTACACGGGTCGGTTCAACCTGTGGCTCGTGGCTGTGGCGGGCGCGGTCGGCTGCGTGGTCGGCTCGATGGTGGCGTACTGGGTTGGCATGTATGGCGGACGACCGCTGATTGAGAAGTACGGGCGTTATGTTTTGATCTCGCACCGCGATCTCGATCTGGCGGATCGCTGGTTCGGGCGCTATGGCGAGATCATCATCTTCGCGAGCCGCTTGCTGCCGGTCGTGCGCACCTTCATCGCGTTCCCGGCGGGCGTGGCGCGCATGAACGTGCCGCGCTTTATCATCTACACCTTCCTCGGCTCGCTCCCTTGGTGTCTGGGCTTAGCCTATGTCGGGCAACTGCTCGGCGCGGAGTGGGACAAGAACGAAGCACTCAAAGCTTGGTTTCACCGCTTCGACTTCGTCATCGGTCTCGTCATCCTCGCCGCCGCCGCTTGGTGGGTCTGGCGACACATCAAACACGCGCGCGCTGACGAGACAGCCGGTGCTGAGTCGAGCTAAATATGGGGCGTGAAGGCGGCTTATTTGACATGCTGGATCACACCACCTAGAATGACCAGCAAGATGTCGGGGCGTGGCTCAGCCTGGTAGAGCGCTCGGTTCGGGACCGAGAGGCCGTTGGTTCAAATCCAATCGCCCCGATTTTAAGTAGCGAAGAAGCGGCGGGTCATAAGCTGGCCCGCCGCTTTTTATTTCGCCCCTCATGTGCGCTCGCACTTGTCTATTGACATCCCGTTGCGACGGGCATATCGTGCCTCTCGTGTCTCACAGGCCGCGCTTAACTGCCGACGAGTGGCCTTACCTGTCGTTCGGTAGCTGCTCTGCATCGTGCCATCGGGATCAAGCCATAGCATAAGCCGCGCGGGCCGTCCCACGCTCTGACCTGTGAGTGCACAGATAGTTTAAGGGCCGTAAGTTCAGGCTAAGCTCGGCCCTGCACGCGGCCCGTGTTCATGCCCCGTCTCGTTAGCATCTAGCTTCGGCCGGTCGCGCAGCTTCCTTAGCCGACCGGCGTCCGTCAGGAGAAACTCATGCCGAAAAATATTCAACACATGGTCGTGCTGATGATGGAGAACCGCTCGTTTGATCACGCGCTCGGGTTTCTCAAGAGCAGCACCTACCCGATTGACGGCTTGAATGGGACGGAGACGAACCCCGACAGCAAGGGCGTCCTCGTCCCCGTCTCGCGCGACGCCAACTATGCGGGCGATCTAGGCAGCGATCCGGGGCACGACTTCATCAGCGTCAACGAGCAGATCTTCGGCAACTCGCAGGGCACGGGCGGGGGCCCCTTCATGCAGGGCTTCATCAAGGCTTATGAGAGCAAGACGAAGAACGTCGGCAAGTCGCACCGGATCATGAAGTGCTTCAATCCGACCCGCCTGCCCGCGCTCGCCACGCTGGCGCAGGAGTACGCGCTCTGCGACCGTTGGTTCGCGTCCGTGCCGGGGCCGACGCTGCCCAACCGCGCCTTCGTCTACGGTGCAACCTCGCAAGGGCGCGTCAACATGTCGCCGCAGTACTTCTCGCTCAAAACGATCTTCGAGCTGCTGAATGAACAAGGCGTCCGCTCGAAGATTTATTACAACGACTGGGCGCTCGGTCTGGCCGTCAGCCACATTCTGGACAACGCGAAAAAGTACCTCGCCTTCTTCGACGACTTCATCAGCGACTGCAAGAAAAACGCGCTGCCCGCCTACAGCTTCATCGAGCCGCGCTATAACGATCTCTCGACCCCCGGCTCGTTCATCGAAGCCAACGACCAGCACCCAGACCACAACGTCTTTAAGGGCGAGATACTGATCAAGACCGTCTACGACGCGCTCACGAGCAACCAGCAGACGTGGGAGAGTACGCTGCTCGTCATCACTTACGACGAGCACGGCGGGCTGTTCGATCACGTGCATCCGCCCGACACGGTGAACCCGGACGGGAAGAAATCGGAAGTGCCCCCGTTCAACTTCGACCGGCTCGGCGTGCGCGTGCCCTGCGTGCTCGTCTCGCCTTTCATCCCCAGAGGCACAATCGTCCACGATGTGTTCGACCACACCTCCATCATCGCCACCGCGCGCAAGCTGTTTTTGAAAGACCCAGAGCAGCACTTTCTGACCGAGCGTGATCGCCGCGCCAACACCTTCGAGAAGTGCCTGACCCTGCCGGGGCCGCGACCGGGCAAGGTCACGATCCCACAGCCGGTCGCCGTCTCATCCCCACTCCTCGCGGCCAAGAAGGGCGCAAGCAAGAAGGCGCAAACGGCGGCGCGCGCCGACAGACCGCTCTCGGATTTTCAACAGGCGATGCTCGTGCAGGCGTTCAAAGTCGATACCGATCTGCCGGCCGCCGGGCGCACGCACTCGGTCGTCAGCGCGGTCAATACAGAGCAGACGTTGGCGGATTACCTGGCGAGCATACAAGCGCGGCTCGTCAAGGGCCGGCGCAAGCGGCCCGCTAAGGCGCAGTCTGCGCGGGGACAAAAAGCCGGCCGGAAGACCAGTCGGAAGACCGGTCGGAAGTCTAGCCGCAAGACCGGCAGCAAGAAGCGTTGATCTACGGCAACGCTCTTGGTGTCCGCGGCCGGCGCGTATATGTTTGGTCGGCCATGATCGCTTGCACAGCCCGTCAGGGAGGAAGCTTATGAAGTCAACTGCTCATCATAACGAATCGGGTGCGCGCGGCCGGTTGCGCGCCGCTAGTTGGGGCCGGCGCAGTCTCTTGCTTGGCTTCGTGTTGGTCTGCGGCTGGGCCGTCGCCACGGGGCAGACGCCGGGCGCGACGCCGCCTCCGCCCGGCACGCCGCCCCAGCCGCAGACCAACCCTTGCGCCAACAAAAACAACGTCAATAACCTCATCGTCTGCCTCAAGGATGGCTACGAGAAGGTCTTCAAAAAAGGTTATAAGCACATACACGGCGAACTCGGCGGCATCGTGCCGGGCAGCGGTCTCGGTTTAGGCCTCGGCTACAATCCGGCGCGCAAGACGATCAATCATGGTCTCGACACGTGGCGGCTGCGCTTCAAAGGGCGCGGCCTCTTCACGTATAAGAAGTACTGGGAGGTGGACACGAATCTGCTCATCACGCGCGCGCACAATCAGTTCTCAAGCACCAGCGGCACTAATGTAGAGAACGAGTTGGACGAAAGCGACCTGAAGATCAACGTCTATGGTCAGATCAGGGACATGACGAGACTGGACTTCTTTGGGCTGGGGTCGGAGACGCAGCAAGCAGATCGCGCAGTCTATAACTATCGGCAGGGCGTCATCGGCGTGGACGCGGCCAAGGCAGCGAACAAATTCATCGATGTGGGCGGCGCGTTCGAGCACATCTGGCCGCATCTGGTGCGCATCGCAAACCCCAGCGTGCGCTCCGTCGAGCGCGTGTTCACGGAGACGACCGCGCCGGGGCTGACTAGCCAGCCGAACTTCCTGCACTTCACGGCTTACGCAAACCTGCATTCGCCGGGTGGGTTTGAACATCGAAAGGTGGAGTACAAATTTTTCTACCACTTCTTTCACGACTATCAGGACGGGCGCTATTCGTTCCGCCGCTTCGACGCAGACCTCCGGCACAAAATCCCGCTCGACGCGAAGGATCAAATACGCGTGCGCGGGCGCATCTCTCTATCCGATACGAGCGCGGGGCAGCGCGTGCCTTTCTACCTGATGGAGACGCTTGGCGGCACGACTATCAGAGGCGACGACACGCTGCGCGGCTTCCGCGACTATCGTTTCCGCGACCGCGACCTCCTGTTATTGCAAGCGGAATACTTGCGACAACTGAGCGTGCCCATCAAGCCGCTGCATGACGTTCTGTGGCTCATTGGGTTCTACGACACGGGTAAGGTGGCCCCGAGCGTGAGCGACTTCGGGCAAGGGCGGCTGCGCCATAGCGTCGGGCTGGGCTTCGTTATCCTGCCGCGCCCGCTCGAAAACTACCAGTTCCGTTTTACCTTCGGCTTCGGCAGCGGCGAGGGCATCCATTCACACCTCGGTCTGGGCGACAAAAACAGCCCCAAGGCGGATCGGCTGCTCCGTTGAGCTATACCGATAAGACACGAAGGGCACAAAGAATGATCTCACTTCTTTGTGCCCTTCGTGTCTTATCGGTACATCTGGTCAAGCGCGTTTCCTTTTATTCGGGCGCATGTCCTTCAACATCGTCTGCAAATCTACCCAACGCCCTTCGCGCTTGATATAGACGTGCGGCTGCGTCGCCGGATAACGCTTCGCAAAGGTGGGGTTGGCGGCGAGCAGGGGATTGATGGTCGCGCGGTCGCCGGTTGTGACGCGCCAGCGCCCGCCCTCGCGTAAGAGATACTGCCGCGCGACGATCTTACCTTCAGCCTCGAAGGGCTGGCGCGCGTGCGCGTAGATGATCGTGTCCGCCACCGCCAGATCGCCCGCCACGTGCACCGCCCCGATCTCTAAACGATCAAGTTGATAGACGTTGCGCGAGCGCTCTAACCCGCTCACAAATTTCTCGCGGGGCAGGCGGCGCTGCGAGGCCGTCGGCAGCGCGTCGTAGAGCGCCGCATAGTCGCCCGCGCGCAGTTGCCCGAAAGCCTGCTCGACGGCGCTGCGCACGTCGCCTTCATCCGACGCCGTGCCCGCGCGCACCGCGCCACAGACGGCGAGCACGACCAGCGCAACGCACAGTCGTGCAGTGCGCCCAGCGAAAAATTTATGCCTCATCATGTTCAATCTCTTCCTCATCAACAACCGCATCATCGACCGGTTCGATGATGCGTGCGCGCAGTAGGTTGCGCTGATCAAGAAACCACGCGACCGCGCCGAGCGTGGCAATGACGAACGTTGCATTGATGTACCCGCGCCAGCCGAGCGCAACCGCGCCGACAAGGCCCAAGCCCGCCACTATGCTCCACAGCCGCTTAACACCGAACAGCGTATAAGTGTGCGCGGTCGTGGGCGGCGCGGCGGGCGTGCTGCTTGACCGCGCAATCGTCGCATCGTCTGCGCGCGCCGGTTCGGTCGGGCGCTGACTTGTATCTTCTGTTCGTAGCTCGCGCACGAGGTTAATTGATCGTCACGGCGATGTCGGCCGGGATTATGGTCGGCGGGAAACACTTTTCCTCGTCGCACGCCTGCACCTGTACCTGTGCATGTAAAGTCTGTGCCCCCTTCGGTGCGCTTGCGCTCGCGTGCAGCGGCAGTTTGATCATCGCCTCATGTTCATAGACGGCGAGTGGTTGCGGCGCGAATTGAAATTTCTTGTTCACGGCTTGCGGGTACGCGGGCCGGCCAGCCGTAAACCCTTCGGTCGGAGTCAATTCAAGCTCCGTCGCCTTCAGATAAGAGAACGTCGCTGGGTTCGCATTGACGTGATAACCGTCGGCGATCTGCAAGTGCACGTGCGCTTCACCGCTCGCGCCGGCCTTGAGTGCGATCTCATCGGCGCTGGCGCGCACGATCTCTTCAGGCGTCGAGGCCACAGTCGGCGTGGCGGTCGTGGTGGTTGACACGTTCGCGTTCGTCGCGACAGTTGGCGCAGAGCCGGAGCACGCGGCGCAGGTGAGCAGCAAGCAAGCGATTAGCAGAAGTTTGGTGTGATGCATGTGTTCAAGTGTACGGTCTGACAGCAAACGGTGCGACGTTGATCGTTAAAGAGCCTCAGCCGGTGGCGCGCTGGCACGGGGCCGGCGATAGCGCCGCAGGAAGCGCCACAACAGCGCGAGCGGCAGCACGATCAATAGCAGCACCGGGACAAGCGCGATGATGATGCGAATCAGCACGAGGATGATCCCGGCGGCGATGTCCACGCCGTCGCCGAGCGCCTGTTTGATGCCGACGAAAAAGCCGGTGGCATTGGCACTGACAAGTGGCGCGGGCGTTTGCAAAGTTACCTTGATGGTGGAGAGCGCCGCCTGATTTTCCAAGAAGCGACGGCGGCCTTCCATCTGCTCGATCACGCCGCGCACCTCCGCCAGTTGGCGGTTCACTTCCAGCGCGTCCGAGACCTTCTGGGCCTGCTTCATGATCTCAAGATACTGCGCTTCGAGCGCGCGCTGTGTGCGTAGACGCGCTTCCAGATCGATATATTCCTCTGTCACATCCTGCCCTGTTGTCTTCTCATGGCGGACATGACTGCCAAGAAGGCCGCGAATCTCTCCGGCCACCGTGTCGAACTGTGCGGCCGGCACGCGCATGACAACATTAACAACCTCGGCCGGCTGCGTCTGTCTGTCGCTCTGCTGCGCTTCCGACGTGACGACGAAGCCGCCATGTGCTTCGGCGATGGCGGCGACCTTGCGTTGCGTCTCGGCAGGCGCGGCGACCTCGATGGTAAATTCGGCGTTGCGGATGATCTTGCGCTCGATGGCGGCCGTCGCGGCTTGTGATTGATCGGCCTGCGCCAGCGAAACCTTCTGCATCTCCGCCTGTTGCTGCTTGACTGACTCGACATGCTCGGCTATTCGCATGTCCGGTGGGGGCGCGCTGGTGGCCACCGAACTCTCGTTTGGGCGCGCGGCCTGATAGTCGGCATGTCGCGCGCAGCCGGAGAACGTGAACAATCCGGTTGTTAAGAGAATCGTTGTGAAGCGTCGCATGTGTGACCTCCGCCGGGGCAAAAGATGTTCTACCTACAGAACGTCATGGCTACACAGTCTTGCGCGCAGTGCTCAAGCCGATGGCGTGGAAAAACACTTACTCTTGCTCTTCATGTTCCTCTGCGCCGTGCTTCCGGTCGGGGCGTTTGATGCCGAACTTTTCCAGCCGGTATTGCAGCGTGCGGAAGGTCAGCCCCAATAGCTTGGCGGCCTTCGTGATGTTGTAATCGGTGCGCTCCATCGCTTGCAGGATCAGTGTGCGCTCGAAGTCTTCAAACGAGATGCCCTCGGCCGGCAGCTTGAACGTGCCTTCGGCGGCGGGGCGCGCTTCCTGCCGCACTTCGAGCGGCAAGTCTTCGACCGTGATGAGATCGTTTTCCGCGAGCAGGATCGCGCGCTCGATGGCGGATTCGAGTTGGCGCACGTTGCCCGGCCACGCGTAGTCCAGCATGACGGCGCGCGCGTCGGGTGTTAAGCCCCGGATCAGCCGCGACGTGTTACGCGTGTGCTTGCGCAGGAAGTAGTCGATTAAGACCGGAATGTCGTCGCGCCGCTCGCGCAAAGGCGGTACGTCGATGGAGAGAACGTTGATGCGATAGTAGAGGTCGTCGCGGAAGCGCCCGTCCTGCACCATCGCGCGCAGGTCTCGGTTGGTCGCGGCGACGACGCGCACGTCTATACGTATGGGGCGCGTGCCGCCGACGCGCCGAATCTCGCGCTCCTGCAAGGCGCGCAGGAGTTTAGCCTGCATGCTGATGTCCAATTCGCCGATCTCATCGAGGAAGAGCGTGCCCTTGTCCGCGACTTCAAACAAGCCCTTCTTCTCGGCGTGCGCGCCGGTGAAAGAGCCTTTCTCGTGCCCGAACAATTCGGATTCGAGCAGGTTCTCGTTGATCGCGGCGCAGTTGACGGCCTGAAACATCTGCGCGACGCGCGGGCTTTGATTGTGAATCGCGCGCGCGATCAACTCTTTGCCCGTGCCCGACTCGCCGCGAATCAGCACGGTCGAGGTTGAACGCGCGACCTTGAGGATCATCTTCTTAACCGTCTCCATTTCCGGCGAAGCGGAGACGATCTCCGTGTCGAGCACGTCGAGCCGTCCGAGCGCGCGCCGGATTGTGTCGAGCAACGTCTCGCGGTCATAGGGCTTTTCGAGATAGTCGAACGCGCCGCGCCGCAGCGCGTCTTTCGCGGAATCGATTGAGCCGTGCGCGGTCAGCAGGATGACGATGATCGAAGAGTCGAGCGTGAGCAACTTTTGCAGCAACTCGATGCCGTCCATGCCCGTCATCTTGAGATCAGTCAGCGCGAGATCGAAGCGCTTCTCCTTCGCTAACCTGAGCGCTGCTTCACCCGACGCAGCCGGCATTACGTCGTAGCCTTCGCCCGACAGGATCATCTCAAGGATTTCCCGCTGCCCCTTCTCGTCATCAACTACGAGTATGCTTTTGCGTGCCATAATGAACAGGGATGAGGGAGGGTAGGAGGGATGAGGGATGAGGGATAAGGGATGAATAAGAATGCCTTTGCATATCTTCATCCCTCATCCCTCATCCCTCATCCCTTATTCTTCATCCCTCATCCCTTTCCTCCGTTGGTAGTGTAATCGTAAACGTCGTGCCTTCGTCTTGTTTGCTGCGGACGGTGATCGTGCCGCCGTGATCGTCGACGGCCTTTTTGACGATGGCGAGACCGAGACCCGTGCCGGTATCTTTCGTCGAAAAGTATGGCTCGAAGACTTGCGAGATGTCTTCGGCGGCGATGCCGCGCCCTGTGTCTGTGATGTCAATGCGCACGCGCCCCGGCGCTTCGTTCGCCAGTGTAATGGTTAAGCGCCCGCCCGCGCCGTTACCTTCCATCGCCTGCACGCCGTTAATGATAAGGTTTGTGAAGAGGGAACGTAAAGATTCCGGGTCGCCGTGGAGCGTGGCGAGGTCTGGTTGTTGCTCGACGTGCGTCTCGATGTTGCTCTCGGCGGCCTGCGGCTCGACGAGGCGCAGGGCATCGTTAACGATGGCCGGCAGGTCGAGCGGGCGCGGTTCAAGCCGCGCCGGGCGCGAGTAGCTTAAGAACTCGGAGATGCGCACGTTGATGCGCTGGACTTCAGCCTTGAGTTGATCCGTCAGCCGATCAACGAGCGCGCGCTTGTCCGGCTCTTTCGGCGCGAGGGCGGAGCGCAGGTGATCGAGCGTGAGGTTAATGTAGTTGAGCGGGTTGCGCACCTCGTGCGCGATAGCGGAGGCGAGGCGGCCGACGACGGCCGAGCGTTCCGTCTGATGCAGTTGCGCTTCCAACTCGCGCAGCCGGCCCAAGCGCGCGATCATCTCGTTGAAGACGCGTGCGAGCGCGCCCATCTCGTCGGAGCGGCGGGCGGCGGGCACGCGAAAGTCGAAGTCGCCGGCGGCGACGCGGCGGGCGGCGTTTGATAAATCCTGAATCGGGCGCGTGAACTGCCAGACGAGCAAGCCTGAGAAGAGCGTCGCGACCAGCAGCACGGCGAGCGTCGGCAAGAGGGTACGCGCCGACTGCCAGAGCGCGGCGCGGTTTTGCGCGCGGGCTGAACCGAGCACGATGATGATGTTATAGCGGCCTTTATCCGTCTGCGCCGGGATGATGAAGGCGAGCGGTTCACCGGCGATGGGTTGGCTGAGGTTGCCCTGCGTCGCATTGACGACGCGCGGCAGCGGTACTTGCTTGAGCCTGTAAGAGCGCACCGCCCCGTCGTCCAACTGCTCCGGGTTGTAGGTCGGGTCCAGACTGTCGTCGATAATATCTTCGCCGTCCACGCCGCCCGGCACGTCGCCGTCGTCCTGCACGATCAACACGTTGGTGATACGTCCCGCTTGCTTCTCGCGTTGTAAAAATTGACCGCCCTTGTCCAAATCTTTCAACCGCAGGGGGGTGGAGAAGCTTTGCACGGCGAGCGAGACAGCGGTGGCGAGCGACTGCTCCTGCTCGGTAATTCTGCGGGCAACGCGCTGCTCGGCGCGGCGATTCAAATAGAACTGCACGGCGAGCGTCGCGACGAGCAGGAGCGCCAGCACCAGTAGCAGCCGGACACGGAAACTGTTGAAAAGATTGAGCGCCTGCATGATGCGTCAGCGAATCGGTGCGTTGCGTTAAGTCGAAACCCGTCAACGGGGCGGGCGACGGCAGTTAAAGTTAAGGGGCTAGAGTAGTTAAGCACTTTCGCCGAGGTGCTAAACTACTGAAATGGAACGACCGAACCCGTTTTATCGCCGTTCCCGAATTTCCGCCAAGAAATTCCGGCAACTCTTGCGCTTGTTCGCGCTCGATTTGACGGCCACCGATGTCGCACATTTAACCGGTCTGACGCGCAAGAGCGTCACCACGATCTTTCTCAAAATCAGAGCGCGCATCGCCGAAGCATGCGAGCGTGATTCACCGCTCTCCTCCG
>JBJMGT010000025.1:0-84040 GCA_045807745.1 Pyrinomonadaceae bacterium | reverse complement strand
GCAACTAGCAAACGGCGAGGCGCGTTCACATTCTTCGGCGATCCGTTCTCTGATTTTGAGAAAGATCGGGGTCACGCTGCGGCGCGAAAGTCCGGTCAGTTGAGCCACGTCACTAGCCGTCAGATCAAGCGCGAAGTGGCGCACGAGTTGACGCATTTTACGCTCACTAATTTTAGACCGCCGGTAATAGCGGTTTAGCTGTTGCATCTCAGTAGCTTAGCACTCCGAATCAAGTGCTTTGCTACTCTAGAGCCTTGTGGTTTAATAATTCGTAACCCCATGCGCCACGTTCGTAGCCGGCCCGACCCGACGGGCTTATCAGGAGGTATCCTTATGCCGCGTCAGCGCGCCGCTGGCCTGCTCATCTCCGCCTTCTTTTTTACGTTCGGGGCATGGACGATCTTCTCCGCCCCGCCCAGTCAGGCGCGTGACGCAGGGCGTTCTGCCGCGCGCACTGCCCAAGGCCTCGCCGCTTGGGAGCAGGTCTATTCGGTTCTGATCCATCCGCGATGCATCAACTGTCACACCGCCACAAACTATCCGCAGCAGGGGGACGACCGCCACCGGCACATAACCAATGTGATTCGAGGCCCGGAGGATAAAGGCGTGCCGGGGCTGAATTGTGCGAGTTGCCATCAGGAGAGCAACGCCGACAGCACAGGCGTGCCGGGCGGGCACAACTGGCACCTCGCGCCGCTCTCCATGAAGTGGCAAGACCTGAACGATAATCCCTTGTCCAGTGCAGCCATTTGTCGGGCTGTCACCGACTGGTCGAAGAATCACCACCTCGACGGGCCGGGGTTGCTAAAGCACCATGAGGAAGAGCCGCTTGTGCTCTGGGCCTGGAATCCCGGTCGTCGCCCCGACGGTACGATGCGCACGCTGCCGCCGCTTTCGCATGAAGAATTTGTCGCCGCGACCCGCCGCTGGGTGGAGGCCGGGACGCCGTGCCCGACGGGGAGATAAGGAGATCAAGCATGGCCAAGTATCAACTCAACATAAATGGACAGCGCAAAGAGGTGTCGGTTGATCCTTCGACCCCGCTGCTCTGGGTGCTGCGTGAAGATTTGAAGATGACGGGCACGAAATACGGTTGCGGCGTCAGCGCGTGCGGCGCCTGCACGGTGCATGTGGCCGGAGTGGCGACCCGTTCGTGCGTGCTTCCCGTTTCGCTCGTGGGCGAGCGCGCGGTGGTGACGATTGAAGCGATGGGCGACGACCCGGTCGGTCGCGTTGTTCAAGATGCGTGGGTGGAGCAGGACGTGGTTCAATGCGGCTACTGTCAGAGCGGACAGATCATGAGCGTGGTCGCGCTCCTCAAACACACGCCCAAACCGACAGACACCAACATCGAAGAGTCTATGGGCGGGAACATCTGCCGCTGCGCTACCTACGTCCGCATCCGCGAGGCCATTAAGGTCGCGGCGCAGAAACTCAAGTGAAGGGAGGCTGCTAAGGATGTCAATCACAAACACTAATGCCCACAACCAGCAGTTCGACCGGCGCAGCTTTCTGCGCGTCTCCGCGACTGCCGTGGGCGGTCTGCTCCTCGTGCTGTCTCTCGATCTTCCTGCGGCGGCACAAGAGGGCGGCCCGCCACGCCCGCAGCCGAAAAATTATCCGCCGGACGCCTTCGTGCACATTAGATCAGACGGCAAGATCATCATCCAAGTGAACCGGCTGGAGTTTGGTCAGGGCGTGCAGACGGCCTTGCCGATGATCCTCGCCGACGAGTTGGACGCGGACTGGGCGCAGGTGGTGGCAGAACTCGCACCCGCCGGAGACGTTTATAGAGACCCTGTGTTCGGCATCCAGATGGTCGGCGGCTCCGGCTCTATCGCGCACTCGTTTCAGCAGTATCGTGAACTAGGCGCTAAGACCCGCGCGATGCTCGTCGCCGTCGCCGCCGCACGCTGGCACGTCGCGCCCGACAAATGCCGCACTGAGACAAGCGTTGTCTATGGACCGAACGGGCAGACCGCTAAGTATGCGGAACTGGCGGACGAAGCTGCGCGTCAGCCCGTGCCGCCTACGGTGCGGCTCAAGAACCCTTCAGAGTTTCGACTGGTGGGGAAGAAGGTGCGGCGCCTCGACAGCAGGTCTAAGTGTGACGGCTCGCTGAAGTTCGGCCTCGACCTCGACCTGCCGGGCATGATGTTGGCAGTCGTCGCGCACCCGCCTGTTTTCGGCGCGAAGGTCAAGAGCTTGGACGACAAGGCGGCGCGCGCAGTAGACGGCGTGCGCGACGTATTCGAGATTCCCGTGACGCGCGGCGGGACGGGCGTCGCCGTCGTCGCCGACAAGTTCTGGACAGCGAAGCGGGCGCGCGACCTGCTGAAGATCGAATGGGACGTCTCCGGCGTCGAGCGGGCCGATAGCTCGCAGTTGCGTGCGCAGTACAAACAACTCGCGCGCACCGCCGGCTTGAAGTCTGTCGCAAGCGGAGACGCGCAGGCCATCGAAGGCATCGCCGCGGCAAACCTCATTGTCGCCGAGTATGAATTTCCCTACCTGCCGCACGCGCCGATGGAGCCTTTGAACACGACCGTCAGGTTCGACGGCGACCGCGCGGAAGCTTGGGCCGGCTCACAGTTTCAGACCTTCGACCAGTTGGCTATCGCCGAAGTCCTCGGGCTGAAGCCCGAGCAGGTCACGTTTCACACAGAGATGGCGGGCGGCGGCTTCGGGCGGCGGGCCGTCACGGATTCGCACGTGCAGCGCGAGGCGGCGCAGATTGCCAAACGCCTGCGCGGCACTCCAGTCAAACTCGTCTGGTCGCGCGAAGACGACATCCGCGGTGGCTATTACCGCCCGATGCACGTGCATCGCGTCGAAGTCGGGATCGGCGCGGACGGGATGCCTGCTGCATGGCGGCACGTGATCGTGGGGCAGGCGATTCTGGCGGGCACGCCCTTCGCCATGATGATGAAAGACGGCGTGGACAGTTCGTCAGTGGAGGGCGCATCCGACACTCATTACAATATTCCTAACTTCAACGTCTCGGTTCATCACCCCCAGGTCAATGTACCGGTGCTGTGGTGGCGCTCGGTCGGCCATACGCACTCGGCCTACGTGATGGAGACGCTCGTTGACGAGTTGGCCGCGCGCGCCAAAACAGACCCCATCGTCTATCGCCGCAAGCTCCTCAAGCCGGAAGCCAAAAAACTACTCGCCGCGTTAGACCTGTTGGAAGCAAAGAGCGCGACTTGGCGGCGCACGCTGCCGAAAGGCCACGCTGCCGGCATCTCCTGCCACGAGTCGTTCGGCACGAGCGTCGCCTGCGCCGCCCAAGTTTCCATCGAGAACAAGCGGCCCAAGATTCACCGCGTGACAGTCGCGGTTGACTGCGGACTTGCGGTGAACCCGCTCACCATCGAAAGCCAGTTTCAGGCGGGCGTGGCGTTCGGCTTATCGCAACTCATGGCGCAGGGCGCGATCACGCTCAAAGACGGCCGCGTCGAGCAGCGAAACTTCGACGGCTACGTCCCGCCTTATATGCCCGACGCGCCGGTCGCAGTCGATGTCCACATCGTGCCGAGCGCCGAAGCGCCGTCCGGCTGCGGCGAACCGCCGGTGCCCGTCATCTCCCCCGCGGTGGTTAACGCGCTGACAAGACTGACCGGAAAACGCTACCGCAGCCTGCCGCTCGTCGCGATCTAGGAAGATAAAAGTTGCGCGGCCAAAAACAAAGCGGCGGGCGGAAAGATCATCTCCGCCCACCGCTTTGTTTTGCGCTGCGGGCGCGCGGATGTTTGCGGCGAACCTGCGGCGCGCGCCGCGCATCGGAGACGCGGCACACTTGAATCTGCGCGCCGCCGTCCGCATACTCTCCTCGACGGCCCAAGCAACTCGAAGGCATAATTGGAACAAGCCATGAAACGTAGACACTTTCGCACCGCCACGTGCACAAGTCTCCTGCTCGTCGTGTTGACCGCGGCCGCGGCCGCGCAGTCCGGTGCGACGCGCCCGCGCCGCGTCCCGCCGACTCAGCCCGCCGCCACGCCGCCGCCCTCACCTGCGCCGCCGCGCGGGAACGGGACGGTCGTTACGAACGTGAGTCCCGCAAGCACAAACGCGAGCGTGACCGGCGATACGACGCACGCCTTCGCGCTGCTGAAACAGAATCAGTTTGAGGCGGCCGCGCGCGAGGCCAAACAGATCGCGAACGCCAATCCGGCGAACGCCGAGGCGTGGAAGATCGTCGGCTTCGCGGAGTTTAATTTGAAGCAGTACGCTGACGCCGCGCGCGATCTCCAACAAGCGCTCGACCTGCAACGCAAGGCCAACGCCGAGGAGATGGAGACGGCTAACGCCTTGGCCGTGGCTTACGCGCGCGCCGAGCAGTTCGACCGTGCGCTGCCGTTGCTTGTCGCCGCGACCACGCGCGCCGGTGCGCCGCCGAGCGCAGACCTGCTCTACTATCGCGGTCTCGTAGAATTTCGGCTGGGCAAACTCGCGGACGCCGAGCGCTCGCTGAACGCAGCCGTCAAGACCGATCCGAAAAACGCCACCGCGCTCTTCTACCTCGGGCGCATCAACGACGAACGCGGCGACACGGATGCGGCCATCGCATTTTTAAATCGGGCCACCGCGGCCGACGCGAGCTTCCGCGAAGCATGGGCGCGGCTGACCTATGCTTATCTGCGGCGCGCGGCTGAAGCGGGGCCGGGCGCAAAGGCCGACGCCGATTATCAGAACGCCGTCCGCACGAGCGACGCGCTCCTGCGCTTGCGCAACGACGAGGTGGCGGCCGCGCTCTCGGGCCAAGCGCTCGTGACCGCGCAGCAGTACGTCCGCGCCGTCGCGGTGCTCGAACGTTTTGCCGCCGCGCCGAGCGCGCAAGGGCAGACGCTCTACTGGCTCGGCGTCGCCTACTCGCGCACCAAGAGTTTCCCCAAAGCGATTGCGACGCTTGAGCGCGCCGCCGCCAAGACGCCCGACGACGCCAGCATCTACCGCGAACTCGGCTACGCCTACGAAGTCTCCAAGCAGTACAACAAGGCGCTCGCCGCCTATCAGAAGGGCGCAACGCTCGCGCCCGACGATGCCGACTTCAAAGAGTCCATCGCCCGCGTCAAGCCATTCGCAAAATAAGTCTCAAGTCTCAAGTCCCAAGTCCCAAGTCTCATGTCTCATAGCGCAAGTTAGAGTTTTAGCCTTGAGACTTGGGACTTGGGACATTGGACGTTGAACTTTAGACTTGTCTGAAGTAGCATCCCGGCCATGAATAAAGCGCACGCCCGACGCTTGAGCGCACGTCTACTGCATGTTGGCCTGATCGCGTTCGTCTGCGCCCTGTGCTGGCCCGCGCAGGGTGCAGCGTGGCACGGGCTGGAGCCTCTGAAGTCGCGCCTCGGGGACGTGGAGCGCGAGTTCGGCAAGGCGGGCCACGACGTGCCAAACGCGAATGGTGCGCTCCGCTTCAAAGTCGCGGGCGGGACGGTGACGATCACGTTCGTGACGGCGAAGTTCGTGGCGACGAAGAAACTCGACACTGCCTACGAAGGCACGGTGCTTGAGATCGTCTTGCAACACGAGAACGCGCAAGATACGCCCGACTCGTTGGGTCTACCCAAAAACAACGACTTCAAACGCGAAGAGCAGGGCGCGGTGCTCGTCTATCGCAATCTCAAGGACGGCGTCGCCTACACCTTCGTCAACAACCATCTACGCACGACCCGCTACGCGCCCGCTGCCGAGCAACTAGCCCGCGCGCGGGTGAAATGAAGTCTTGAGAGTCCGGAGAGTCTATAGAGTCTGGAGAGTCAACATGAGACAGCGCACTCTCAAGACTCTATAGACTCTCCGGACTCGCCACTTCCTTTGTATGCTTTACCGCCAACATCTGATCTCTGAGTTGCACGCGCGGCGCGAGTCGTTCGTGACGTTTGAGCGCGCGTGGAGCACGGAGGTGCGCGGCTATGCGCGCCGCTTGCGCGCGCTGGCGGGGCGCAGTGCGGCAGAGATCAAGAGCGCGACTGAGGTAGAAGACAGGCGGCACAGACCGAACGCGCTGCCGGCGGATGAGCTTGAGCGAGCGGGCGCGCCGGTTGTGTCGTTTGGCGCGCGTTGGCGCTCGCACGAAGAGGCGCGGCGCTGGGCGTTGCAGGCATTGCAGGGGCGCGTGACGTGCGCGGCGGATGGCAGCCAGCTTTTACCGGGGCGTGAAATTTCTTTGCCCGTTGCGGCCGTGCAGGTCGCGGCGTTCGAGAATCCGCACACGGCCGATGGCCGCGGCTATCGCAAAGAGGCGCACTTCGAGTTGGTCACGCCCGACGAGTTGCTCGCGACAGACGGCGGCAAGATCACGGCCGCAGACATCGTCGGCCTGCGCCGCTTCGCGTTGGAACTGCGCGTCTTGAGCGAGTTCATGGAGCGCCAGCGCGGTTGGCGCGAGCGCAATGAGCGCGTGCCCATCGCGCTCTTTGACGGTACGCTCCTCATCTCTGCCGCGCAGATTCGCACCGAGAGCAACTTCCCCGTCAAGTACATCGAAGCGGTCGCGCGCGCCGTCCAACTCTCACGCGCGACGCAAGTGCCGATTGTCGGATTCGTGGATCAGTCTTACGCGCGCGATATAGTCAGTCTGCTCGACGCGCTCGCAGGCGATGCGCGGCGCTCATCGTTCGTCTATGATGCGCAGGTCTTACATGCAGGCAGCGCGGAGGGTGACGCGCCGCTGCTGGCGAATTGGGGCGACCGCACGATCTTCTGTTACTGTCAACGTGAAGGGCTGACGCAAGCGTTCTACGACGGTGACAAATCGCTCGTCGGCTTTCTATACTTGCAGACCACAGGCGAAGGAAGCCCTGCGCGGCTCGACGTGCCGACGTGGGTCTATGAGGCGGGCCTACTCGACGAAGTGCTGGACGCAGTGCGCGCCGAGTGCGTCGTCGGCAACGGCTACCCTTACGCGCTGGAGACGGCGGACGAGGCCGCCTACATTTCGGGGCGCGACCGCGCGCAGTTCATGCGTGCGCTGCAAGAGTTTGCCGCGCGCGAACAGGTCGGCTTTCAAGTCGCCCGCAAGGCCATCAGCAAAGCACACCGCCGCTGACCGGAAAATTTTATGAGCACGCCGCACACTACAGGGGCCCGTCAGGCGCAACAGCCGGCCGTAGATGTGCTGCCCGTCTGCCCGGCTTGCAGCGCACTTGCGCGCCGCACCAACGCACACTTCTGCGCGACGTGCGGACGCGGTTTGCAGACGGTCGATTATCTGCCGACGGACACCTTGCGCGCCTCGTATCATCATCAGTACTACCACCCGCCGCTCATGCCGGGGCACGCACCGCATCGCTCGTGCGTCATGCGCCCCGCGCCGCGCCCGTCGAGCAAGCGCCGCCGCACGCCGCCGGACAATACGACGCGGCTGGCGCTCGTCTTCGCCACCTATGCGCTCGTGCCTTATCTCGGCATCATCATGTGTCCCGGCGCGGTCGTGTTGGGCGGCTTTGAGTTGATGCGCGCGTGGCGTGCGCCGGAGGGGCGCAGCACACGCACCGCCGCGCGTTGCGTCGTGCTCGGTCTCATCATCTTCGGCGTGCAGCTCTTTCTCTGGTGGGTACTGCTCCAAATCCCGCAGTGGGCGCGAAGGTGAAACAGTTTTCAGTTTTCAGAAATCTCTGAGGCTGAAAACTCAAAACTGAAAACTGTCTCATGAAGATTGCAAAGATCATCGGGTCGCATTCGCACGTCGATTACGTCGGGCGCGTGGTTGACGTGTTGGATGCGGACGAGCCGCCGGGGGCGGAGGATTACGGGTTCGCGCAGTTCGTGTCGTTGCCGTTGGCGGAAGGGCAGGACGTAGTCGGCGTCATCTACAACACGGAGTTGCTCAACCCTGAGTACGGGCAGTTGGGGCCGCGCCTGTCGCCGCCCGTGGAGTTGTCCGTGCTCAGTCCGGACATACTGCATGAGCAGGGCGTGTTGATTCACCTCTTGTTGCTCGGCTGGCGCGAAGGGGGTCGCGCGCAGCAGGGCGTGCCGCGCCGGGTGATTCCGGTCGGGCAAGACGTGCACGGTCTGCCGGATGAAGAGGTGCAGGCGTTTCATCGTGATGCGAGCAGCGAGCGCGTGCAGTTGCACTACTACTCGCAAGTCGTCGCGCACGCGGGCGCGTTCGCGGTGGCGCTCATCGAGGCCATCATCGCGCAGCTTGAGCCGGGCTGCGCGCCGGAGGAGCGGCAGCGCCTGTGCGTGCTAAAGAAATCGCTGGTCTGGCAACGTACGCTGGGCGGCGCGCGTCTCTAAACAGCACCGTTCGGAAGTTTAAGAAGGAGTAACCACCAAAATGAAGGGATTGATTAGATTATTGTCGGCGACGACTGCGCTTCTGCTCGTCTCGGCGGGCGGCGCGCTGGCGCAGCGCACGCGCACCGTCAGCGAACCGCAGCAGCCCACGACCACGCAGACGCAACCCGCCGTCCCGCTCGCCCCCCAGACCGTCAAAGCGAAATACGAAGGCGGCATCTTCGGCTACATGAAGAAGCAGACGGGCACGCTCACCTTCGACGACCAGAGTCGCCGACTCGTCTTCCGCACCAAGCAAGGGAAAGAGTACATCTCGATTCCTTACGACTCCATCGCCGCCGTTTACGGCGACACGAAGTCGCGCCGCCCGACCTCGGCCACGATCATCGGGAGCGCCAGCATCTACACGCTGCCCGCGCTGCTCTGGCGCTCGAAGTATCGCTACCTGACTTTGCAGTTCAGCGATCCGGACACGCGCGTCTCCGGTGTCACCAGCTTCAAAGTCGACTCCAAGGAACTGCTCGAATCGATGGTCGCTACCGTCGCGCAGAAGGCAGACATGGTGCAGCGCGGCGAGGCTTACGTGCGCAAGCCGAAGGACAGAGACACGCCCTGAGCACAGCGAACGATGAATGATGAACGCTGCAACGATGAATTAAAAATAGTTCATCGTTCCGCGTTCATCATTCATCGTTTTTTTGCCTACCGACTCGGCACTTCTTTCTCTTGCGGGAGCATATCCTTGCCGCGACAGACGCCGGCGAACGTCGTCGCCAGCTTCTGCGGGTTACGCTCCCACGCGCTCGTCTGCCAGTTGTCCACCACGTCCTTCGCGTTGATCCACGGCGACAGCGGCATCGCTAAGAATTCCGCCAGCGTTAGCACGTAAGGCTCATACATACGGCGCAACTTAGCAAGCTGTTCGTCCGCCTCCGCGCCGTCACGCAAGGGCACACCGTCCGCCGCCAGACTCGCGCGCAGACGGCTCATGTCCTCCGCGTGCAGCCGCTCGGAGAAATCGGCGCGGGGCGCGGCCCGGAAGATTTGCGAGATGTCCACGACGGCGTGGCGCGCCATCGCAAACGTCAGTTGCGCCTGCCAAGTGGGCGCGCCGTCCACGCCGACCATGACGAGCGCGCAGGCATCTAAGATCGTCACGAGTGCCGCCAGCCACGACTGATTATCGTGTTGTGAACGGAAGTAGCAGAGCACCGGGTACGACAGGTGACTCTCCATCAACTCCGCGCCCCAACGCTCCCAATCTTTCAACAACTCGTTGAGCGCCGCCATGTCCCGGTTGCGCCCATGTCGCCTGAGCAACTCGGCCGCTGTAGGCGGCGTGCCCGCGCGCGCATCGAGCAGAGAGATGTTGACCTCGCGCGCCGAGAAGCCCTGATAGATGACCGGCAGATAGCCGATGATGAGCGCGAGAAAACCGAAACCGACGCCCGCCTCAAGGACTGTGAGCACGCGGCCCATATGCATGACTGGCACTACGTCGCCGAAGCCGAGCGTGAAAAAGATGACGCCGCTCATGTACAGGTAGGTGGCGAAGCCGTGCAGCCCATCGGCCACGTTGAGCCGCGTACCGAGCGCCCAGTGCAGTAGCGCGAAGCTGAGGATGAGACTCGCGGCCCACAGCGCCAGCAGCACCAGCAACGAAAGCGGGCCGAACACACTTAATAGCGCTTCGCGGCGCTTACGCGTTTTGATGCTCAGACAGAGCGTGCGCCAAGGTCGCCACGTCAAGCGGTAATACAGCGAAGTCAGACGCGCCCGCCGCGTCACCCGCCGCGGCAGCACGATAGTCTCGAACGCGTCCCACAGCACGGCGACGATCAGCGCGAGACTGAGGATGATGATGAAGATAGGCATCATATATTTTCCAAAAGCCTTGACAAGTGACGAGCGGCGAGTGACGGACAAGAAATATTTCGAGTTGAAATAAAAAGCCCGCGAACTCTTTTACGATTGCGAGATATCACTAAGAAAAAAGCTTGCCAAGCCTTGATTCAATCCTTGATAATAAACTTAGCCTCCATCACCTCACAATACTTGGAAGGAATTTGCTATGCATCACCTCAAAATAGTTGAGCCACCTTCATCTTCAATTCAACAAAGCGATATTACGTTTGAACAATGGCTGGCCAGCTTCGGCAAAAATGTCAAAGCATCTTGGGGGGTGTACATACTGAGCACTGTTGCGACGACACTGCACCCGACATTATCTCAACTCATTCCCTATAATCCACAGTGGATCCTCCCTGTCGTTTGTGGCATACAATTTACGCTTATCGTCTTCATGATTTTGTGGTCAACACTCATTCGCGTTCGTACCTTTTCGCCGCCGGATGAAAGCTCTGATGAGGCAAAGGCCCGAGAGTCAGCGGTAAGAGATGAGTGTGGTTATAGTGATCCAGTTGAATGGGCTAATGCCAAAAATGCTGCACAAACAGGGTTAAGCCATTACCGGACTATCTGGATGTTTTTCTTGCTTTCGTTGCTACTGCTCTATCTGCTGCTGTTTTTTTCGTACATGCCTAGTATGACAAACATAAATGTATCGCACGTATTAAACATCTCCGTCACCTTTGTCAATAACTGCGTGTCACTGCTGCTGTTATTTGGCTACTTCACCCTTGATTACTCTAACGCTTTGAGTGGTCAGGGCAAACAGAGTGGCGTGGAAAAATACTGGGCGCTATGGGTTACAACACTGATTTTACTCACTGCTGTTGAGGCTGGGTGTATGGCGGTTGTGTGGCATAATCAGATTGCTGGTTTTAACCCTGAAAATATTTCAACAGTATTTGAGCATATCAGTGGCATAGGGGCCGCAGTTGCCATGGGCTTCTATATCAGCCGTCTGGCAAGCAAGTTCCTTGCTTGCCCGGTTTGGGTTCGTGCCTTGCTCGCCATTTATGCAGCAATCCAACCCCTGTTTCACGTCTTCGGAGTGAGAAATCTATGGGGAACGATAATAATTACCAACCTTGCGCTACTTCTAAAAGGCTTGCTGTGTCTTTATATGATGTTTTTATTTGAACATGGTCGATTATTATTCTACTTCGTTCGAGTAAGACGCCTTGGTGAGCTGCTGAATCCCCAGATGACACGCTTTTCCTCAATCTTAGTAAAGTAATCAAACAGGTTCGCCCCCCGTGGTGCAGTATGTCTGCTGACGGCAGATCAATCGGTGCCCATTCTTCGTTGGTTAATTCCTAGCGACGCACCATGCTGAAAGTGAGCGTCGCCGTTTGCGAGATTGCTTCAAATAACTTGGCGCTCTTCGCTGCCTTCACCCTCCCGTCTGCAAATGCACGTCAACGTTGCGGCGGGCGATGTCGTCGAGGCAGCGGGCGATGAGCGCCGTCCAGCCGGTCTGGTGCGCCGCGCCGAGGCCCCGCCCCGTCTCGCCGTGAAAGTATTCGTGGAAGAGGACGAGGTCGCGCCAGTGCGGGTCGCTGGCGAAGCGTTCGTCGCCGCCCTGCCAAGGCGCGTGCCCCTTGTCGTCTGGCAGAAAGAGCGCCGCGAGCCGGCGGTTCAACTCCTGCGCGACTTCGGCGAGTGTCAGCATCTGACCTGAGCCGGTCGGACATTCGACTTTGAAATCGTCGCCGTAGAAATGGTGATAGCGTTGCAAGGCTTCGATGAGCAGGTAGTTGACGGGAAACCAGATGGGGCCGCGCCAGTTCGAGTTGCCGCCGAAATCGACCGTCGAAGAATCGCCAGGATCATAGCGCACCTGATAGCTCGCGCCGTCCACGTGCAACGTGTAAGGGTGTTCGAGGTGCACGCGCGAGAGCGAGCGCACGCCATAGGGCGACAAGAATTCCTGTTCGTCGAGCAGGTAGCGAAGCACGCGCGTCAGCCGCTCGCGCGAGGGCATGGCCAAGAGGCGTTGCCCTGTGCGCTTGCCGTCGTGACACGTCTCCATGTAAGAGATGTGGCGTGCGAGGTCTTTGCGGTTCTCCAGAAACCAGTTCAGGCGTTTCTTGAAACCGGGCAGCCGCTCGATCAACTCCGCGTCGATCAATTCCACCGCGAACAGTGGGATCAAGCCCACCATCGAGCGGACGCGCAAGGGAATCTCGCGCCCCTCGATCTTGATCTCGTCGTAATAGAAGCCGTCCTCTTCGTCCCACAACCCGTCCACGTCGCCGATAGCGTTCATCGCATCGATGATGGCGACGAAGTGCTCGAAGAATTTCGACGCGATGTCCTCGTACTCCGGTTCTTCGACGGCGAGTTCCAAGGCGATGGACAACATCGTGCCGCAGTAGAAAGCCATCCACGCTGTGCCGTCCGCCTGCTCAAGCGCGCCGCCTGTGGGCAGAGGCTTCGAGCGGTCGAACACGCCGATGTTATCGAGGCCGAGAAAGCCGCCGGAAAAAATCTGCTTGCCCTGCACGTCCTTGCGGTTGACCCACCAAGTGAAGTTGACGAGCAGCTTGTAGTAGACACGCTCCAGAAAGAGCCGGTCGCGCGTGCCGTCGGTCGTGGCCATCTTGTAGATGCGCCAGCAGGCCCACGCGTGCACGGGCGGGTTGGCGTCCGAGAAGGCGAACTCGTAAGCCGGTATCTGCCCGTTTGGGTGCATGTACCACTCGCGCAGCAAGAGCACCAACTGATCCTTCGCGAAGTCCGGATCGATCATCGCAAAGACGAGCGTGTGAAAGGCCAAATCCCAAGACGCGTACCAAGGATATTCCCACGTGTCGGGCATCGAGATGATGTCGCGGTTGTAGAGTGTCAGCCATTCATAGTTGCGCCCCTGCCAACGTCGGCGCGGCGGCGGGGGACACGACGGGTCGCCTTCCAACCAGTCGCGCACGATGTAGTGAAAGAACTGCTTCGACCACAAGAGACTGGCGAACGACTGCCGCATCACGCGTGCGCCCGCCGCGCCCAGCCGCCGCGCTGGCACGATGGGCGCGTAAAACTCGTCCGCCTCTTTTGCCCGCGCGGCGAAGGTCTCGGCAAAATTCGGCCCGAAACTTTCCGCCGGCGTTTCCGCTTCAGCGAACAGACGCAGATTGACCTGCACCTCGCCGCCCGCCGGCACATCTAGCACGTAGAGCGCGGCCGTCTTCGTGCCGGTCTGCGCCGGGTTCACTGCATCGTGGCGGCCGTGTACGACATATTCGTGGAATGCATCTTTAACGTAAGGCTGTGGGTTCTCGCCCCCGAAGACGCGCGCCACGTTCGTCTCGTTCTCGGTGAAGAGAAACTCCGGCACGCTGCCGTTGCTGCTCGCTTCGGCCGCGAAACGGAACTTACCAAGCGCTGACGTGTGCTCGGCGCTGACGAGGCCCGTCTGTTGGTCGAGGCGCATGTCCGGGCGCGGCCAATAGCCTTCGCCCGTGCGCCCCCACGCCCATGTGTTGCGAAACCAGAGTGATGGCAGCAGGTGCAGGCGCGCAGCATCAGGGCCGCGATTGGCGACCGTGATGCGGATCAATAGATCGTTGGGCGCGCCCTTCGCATACTCGGCGAACACGTCGAAGTAGCGCCCCTCGTCGAACACGCCCGTGTCCTGTAGTTCAAACTCCGGCTCGTGTTTGCCGCGCCGCTTATTCTCCGTGCACAACTGTCCATAAGGATAAGCACTCTGCGGATATTTATAGAGTGCCTTCATGTAGGAGTGCGTCGGCGTCGAATCGAGATAGAAGTAACACTCCTTACAGTCCTCGCCGTGATTGCCTTCGTTATTAGTCAACCCGAACAGACGCTCCTTCAAGACGGGGTCGCGCCCGTTCCACAGCGCCAACGCAAAACAGAGCCGCCCCTCGCGGTCGCTGATGCCGAGCAAGCCGTCCTCGCCCCAGCGATAGACGCGACTACGCGCGTGGTCGTGCGGGAAATAGTCCCAACACGAACCCCACTCGCTATAGTCCTCGCGCACAGTGCCCCACTGCCGCTCGGAGAGGTAAGGCCCCCAACGCTTCCAGTTCGCCACGCGCGTGGCGTCTTCCGTCAACCGGCGCTGTTCTGCGCCCGTCTCATCTGTTTGGGTCATAGGTTTTCAATCGAAGCACACTGTGCGCGGGCTGCCGCGATAGCGGCAAGTTGACTTTAGCCCGGCGTTTCAACGCTGGGGATGATAGCGAACACGAACCGCGTCGCGTCAGCGACGCATGAATTGTGTGCGCCACAGTTCAAACGTCGCTGACGCGACCGGGGCGGCGTGGGTACGTTGTTATTCCCGGCGTTGAAACGCCGGGCTAAAATCATGCACCGCTGACGCGGCGGAGGTGGCTACAGGCTTCGCTCAACTTGTCTTTATCCGGCACTCGTCACTGCTGTTGTCCTTTGAACTGTTGTGCATGCTCGCGCGCAAACTCGGCGAACGTGATCGGCTCTTTGTGCGCCACTTCGCGCACGACGTTTGTTACTTCAGAGCCGACGCCCGCCGCAAGTTTCTGATTAAGATCGACGAGCGCATCAACCAGCCACGCCGGTAAGCCCGCGCTTTCGAGCGATTGTCTGAACTGCTCGAACGAGATGGGCACGTAAACGACCTGCTCACCTATCGCGGCGGAAATCTGCGCGGCGATCTCCGTGTATGTCAACGCCTCCGGCCCCGTGATCTCGTAAGTCCGGCCCGCATGGCCATCTTCAGTCAGCGTCTTAACCGCGACCGCCGCGATGTCGCGCGTATCGACGGGTGCTTGCCGCGTGTCGCCCATCGGCAGGTAGATTGCGCGCTGCCCGCCCCACGAATTTAACAACTCTTGCATAAAGAGCGCCGGGCGCAAGATCGTGTACGCGAGACCCGAAGACTTCAGTTGCTCCTCGCCCATCCCGTGCCACCTTGCGAAGCCTTCATTCGCGCCCGCGTCCGCGCCCACGGCCGAGAATTTGACGACGTGCGGTGTGCCGGCGCGCACCGCCGCCTCTATGAAGTTGCTCTGCTCCGCAACCGAACTGGGCGCGGGCGCGGGCAACAGCAACGCGCGCTCGACGCCTGCGAAGGCCGGCGCGAGCGTCTCCGGTTTACCCAGATCGCCTTGAATGATCTCAACGCCGGGCAACTGCGCCAGCCAACCAGCTTTTGCGGGGTCGCGCACGAGCGCACGCACCTGTGCACCCGCCGCCGAAAGTTGTGTGCCGATCTCGCGCCCGCTCTTACCCGTCGCGCCTGTAATGAGAATCATAATATGCTCCTTTGCTAAACGTGCAAACATTTTGTTGCTCGCCTAATCGCTTTGCGGCCAAGCGTAGCACGCGGCTTTGGTGCGCGCGTAATTCGCGTCAAGTTCCGGTTCGAGCAATAGGAGCGCCGCGATGCGCCGCGCGATTTGTGTGACCTCGCGGGCTTCTTCGGTGGTGAGCGAGCGCCCTAGAATTTCATACTCGCGGTACGAGAGCCATTTTTTGATGACCTGATAACCGCCGATGTGAAAGTCCCAGACGCGCGCCGGGACGTTCGCCCAGCAGGCGCTGTCGTTCAACATGATGTCGTGCGTCTCTGCGCCGAGCGCGGCGTGCGTGTCGGCTGCATCGGCGGCGCGTGTGTGTATGCGGCCTTTGCCGGGCATGACGACGCCGGCTCTGCCTTTGTGGCCCCAATCGGCGCGCAACTCAAGGTCGCCGGTCTGCGGGTTGAGTTGGCCCGCGCCGTCCATGCGCCGGATGTTGGCGATGGCGCGCAACTCAGGGCGGGGCTGACCGGTGGTGACGCCCGCAACCGCCGTTTCGGTGTCGAGCAGCGCGGCGACTTGCCGGCCCAACGCGGCCGACTGTGCCAGCAACTCGCGCGTAGCGGGCAGCGGCACGCGCGGGAAGTCAGAACGTAACGCCCCGCTATGTTCAAGGCGAAATAAGGGTGAGCTAATTATGCTAAGAGCATGATAGAACAGTTGCTCCTCTGAACTCTCAATGCTTCGGAGATAACTCTTTGCCCTGTCGCTAAGATTCGGACTAACCTTTTGCGCCTCATTATCAAACAAGGTTTCGCCTTGTGCTAAAAGATAAAGCGGGAATCCTCTAGCGCCGCTATCCATGCAATTTAGATCATTCAGCAAGCGTGTGAATAAAGGTGGTTCAATAACATGCTTCCTTGTCTGTCCAGTACAAAAAATAAATGAATTGTTCTGTGCGATCTGCGCGAAGTATTCAGGACGATTCCTATCTAGTAGTTTTGTTTCTAACTCCCAGTAAAGCCAGCGAACATCAAAAGGGCGGTAAAGATATTTGACAACATTCTGTGGAAGGAAACCGCGTGAACGTAAGTAGTCGCGAGTCTCCTCGGCTCGAAAACCCGCTGCGCTCTCCATTATCCCCGGCATAATATGGCGTATTTCTTCGTGGTTAATCTTTGGGTCGAAATAATGTTCCATGCGCACGACTAAACGATCACGATCAATATCAACGAGGACATCATCGCGGCTCGTCTTCACGCCGGGGAAAGAAACAGGAAAAAGTTCCGGCAACAGCGGCCAACTGAGATAATCCTTTTCAACCTCCAACGGCATAAACGGCAAACCCAGTTCGACCGCCGGAGTAAGCTCGGTATAAGGATGTGCGCTCGCGCCGCCTTCATCACTTAAGCTATCAAGCAAATCTTCCTTTTTGCTCTTACCCCAGAACTGGCGAAACTTGACGCCGTGAGCTTCCGCATGATCCTCACGCCGCACGAGTAATGAAATCGCTGTACCGACTTGGATACCTTCACGATTGAAGCGCGTCGAAAAAACACTCGGATCAGGTTTACCATCGGGCGTGAGTTTTCCTGTCTCATGCTTATCGCCATTGAGAGAATCTATCCATATCTCGTCAAACACCTCCAAGTATCTTTCACGCATACCCGGAAAGGATGATTTTTTTAGCCATGAGTACGGCGAGATAAAGCAAACCACACCTTCGCCTGTCATTTCTACAATGCGCCGCTCTGCCATGCGAAAGAAACGCACGAATAAGTTATTCAAGCCGCTACCCTCTGGCGGCGGGGCTTGTTTCGTTGTGCGATATGCGTTAGTTAAATTTCTCTCTTCGCCCATTGCAACTGAGGCATAACCGTTATATGGCGGATTGCCGATGACAACGAGAATCTTGTCTTGTTGTTTGACGCGCTCGGCGGCGTCGCGTTCCTCTTCGAGTGCGTGGAAGGCGAACGGCAGTTGCTTCTTCGGTTCTTTCGGCGGCTCCCAGCCGGTCAGCGCGTTCGTCAGATACACGCCGACGCGCTCGCCCTCCGCCAAGGGACTGCCCTCCGCCTGCAACAGCAACCCCAACTGCAAGTGTGCGACGACGAACGGCGCGGGCAGAATCTCGAACCCGAACACGCGCCCCGTCGCCGCCCGCTTCAGATCGTTGGCCGCCAGCGCGTCGCCGCCCCGCTCGGCAATCGTCCGCTTGATGCGCTGCAAGACTTCGACCAGATACGCGCCCGTGCCGCAGCACGGGTCAAGCACATACACGCGCTCGTCCGCCAACCCGTCCGCGATCTGCAACTCTGCGCGCAAGACGCGATCCGTGCGCTCGACCATGTAGCGCACGATCTCCGTCGGCGTGTACCAGACGCCAAGCTGTTTGCGCAACGCCGGATCGAAGGCTTCGAGAAACGGCTCGTAGAAATACTGCACCGCCTGCGTCTGCTCGAAGCGCGCGAAAAACTTCTCGCGCTCGACGCGGTTCAGCGTGTCCGCCGTCCAATTCAAAACCTCTTCCAGCCCCAGCCCGCGCATGTTCGTCGGCGTCACTACCTGCTCAAACAGCGTGCGGATCGCGGGCACGTGCAACGACCACTGAGCGATGCGCCAGTCGAAGCGGCTGGCATACTGTTTGCCCCCCCCCTCTTTTTCTAAGCGCGCCCACAACACCCACGCGGAGAAGACGCCATAAAAGAGCGTCTGCACCAGCGTCGAACGAAAGAACTGCTCGCCCTGTGCGCCCTCAAACTGCAACCCTAAAGCCTGCTCCAACGCCTCGCGCACGTTCCGCAAAGATTCAAGCGCCACCTGCTCGCGCTCGATCCGCTCTCTGGCGTCGCGCGCATAAGAGGCCAGAAACCACGCCAGCGCTTCAGGCGCGTCCAACGGCGCGCGGCTCAAGAGCACGCGCTTCAGATATTCAGTCAGCCGTGTCTCGTGCGCCTGCGCCAACTCGCGCGGGTGTTGCATCCGCCGCCAGAACTCTTTCTCATTCTCCGCCAGCGTATAACCTTCCAGCAGCTTCGTTGCGCCGGACGGCTCACGCTCGGCCAACAGAAACTCGCGCAGGTTAGTCACGAGCACTTGCCCGTAGTGTTTGAGATAGCGTGTGACTTGCTCACTAGCGGCGATTGCGCGCACGTCTGCGCCCGTGCCCTTGACTTCAAGCACACCGCGCTCCGGTTGCTGCCCCTTGAACGCGGCCGGATCGCGCAACACTTCATCACCGCCGAGCTGCTTTAATTGCTTCGCCGTGAACAGTCCGCCGTCAGGCAAGCCCGCGCCGCGATTCTTCAGATTGATAACCGCCCGCACCTTCGGATTCAACTCCGCGCCGACCGCATTCAAGAGATTAGCGAGCGCCGGATAGAACGAAGTCTCTTTGACGGCTTCGCCGGTGGCGCGTGTGTCGCGCAGGTCGTGCAGATAAATTTCAAGCTTTGACATCAAAGCTATCTCCATTAAGAGGCATTAGTGCAGACAACGTGGAAAAGCGGCATGGGTGAAGTCTGTGCGCCGCTTCATTGTGGATACATGAAGAACAATAAGCACGGTCAACGCCCGCGCGCCCACCGGTATACAAGAAAATGCATTTACACCGTCTCCACCGTCAGCGGCATGAAATCCGTATTCCCTAATGATTTTGTGGCAAACAGAATACATGCTTGAATATCTTCCGGTGCTAGTCCTTCATATTCGGCTAACACTTCCTCAATAGTGGCCCCGTGCGCGAGCAGGTTGAGGACGTACTCGACGGTCAAGCGCGTGCCTCTGATGACAGGCTTGCCGAGCATCACTTTAGGGTCAAGGGTGATTCTTTCAAGTAGTTGCTGATCTGTCATTGCTTAAACCTCTTGCGTTCATTCTACCCGGTCAAGCAGTTGGCCGGCGAATCTTTTAGCCGTTGCCCTTGTTGCCGCAGCAGGTTGCATCTTAGCAATTCTGGCTGCCAGCAGCTTAACCCTGCGTGAAAGCAGCCGCTCGCGCGGTCGCTCGTCTTCCGGCCAGTTAGCAATGCCTGAATGTACGCGCTTCAAGCCGGGAATAGCATCGTTATCATAATCATCGGCGTGAGGCATGACGTTCTCCATCTGACGGCACTTTATCTGCCTCATCCAGCACACGCTCTAATTCCTGCGCTGAAGGTAGTGACCGCGCCAATTCCGCTGGCAGGTGCGCGCTGAGTTTATACGAGGAGACGCCAATCGGCTTGGCTATGTCGCGCAGGGCGTATTCGGCGACCGTTCGATTCTTGCCTTTGCAGAGGATGATGCCGACGGACGGGCGGTCTTCGGGGTGGCGCACAAGGTCGTCGAGCGCGGACAGGTAGAAGTTCATCTGCCCGGCGTAGGCCGGCTCGAAGTCGCCAATCTTTAGCTCAAGCGCCACGAGACAGCGCAGGCGATGATGGTAGAACAGCAGATCAATATAGAAGTCCTGCCCGCCGACTTCGAGATGATATTGACTACCGAGAAAGGCGAAGCCCGCGCCCAGCTCCAACAGGAAGTCGCGGATTTTCTCGACCAGCCCACGTTCCAACGCGCGCTCGTGGGCAGCTTGGCTGGCCGTGAGGAAGTCGAAGACATACTCGTCCTTGAGCATCTGCTGCGCGAGATCGGATTGCGGCGGCGGCAGCGTCAGCGCAAAGTTGCTAACTTTTGCAGCCCGTCCTTGCCGGCGATATAGATCGGTCTCGATCTGATGGACGAGGACGTTGCGCGACCAGCCGTTTTCAATTATCTGTTGGGCGTACCATGCGCGTGCCATCGGGTCTTTCAGCTTTTCGATGAGAACCTGATTGTGGCCCCACGGAATTTGTCCCACAAGTTGTGGGACAAATTCAGGCCGATCTCGGTAAACCAGATAAAACGCGCGCATCCGATAAAGATTCGTGCGCGAAAAGCCCTGTGTTTCGGGGAATTCGCGCCTCAAATCTCGACTCAGACGAATTAACACTTCGTCGCCCCAGCCGGCTTGCTCCTGCCGCTCGACGATGCTTTGCCCGATCTCCCAATAGAGCGCGATCAGTTCGCGGTTAACTGTGACCGCCGCTTTGATCTGCGCCGAACGGATGTGCGCCTTCAGGTCGGTAAGGAAATCTTCGTAACCGGCGAGGAGGTCTTTGGCCGTACCGCGCGCCAAAGACCTCTTCTTGGTTTGCGTTCGTTTGTGAGGCATATCCTTTTCTCCTGTGAGGCAAGTGTCGGACTCAGTGCTCGCGTGTGACACCTTCTGGTAAGTTACCCTGATAAATCTCCGCGCCGGCGGCGACGAACTCGGCCGCCTTCTCCTTCAGGCCCGTCGCGAGCGCCGCTTGTTCGTCCAACTCCTTCTGTGCCGCGTAGTCGCGTACCTCCTGCGTGATCTTCATGGAGCAGAAGTGCGGGCCGCACATGGAGCAGAAGTGTGCGAGCTTTGCGCCCTCTTGCGGGAGCGTCTCGTCGTGGTATTCGCGGGCGACTTCCGGATCGAGTGCGAGGTTGAATTGATCTTCCCAGCGAAACTCGAAGCGCGCTTTGGACAAGGCGTTGTCGCGCAGTTGCGCGCCGGGATGACCCTTGGCGAGATCGGCCGCATGCGCCGCGAGCTTGTAGGCGATGACGCCGTCTTTCACGTCCTGCTTGTTCGGCAAGCCTAGGTGCTCTTTCGGCGTGACGTAGCAGAGCATGGCCGTGCCATACCAGCCGATCATGGCCGCGCCGATGGCCGAGGTGATGTGATCGTAGCCGGGCGCGATGTCGGTCACGAGCGGCCCCAAGGTGTAGAACGGTGCTTCCTGACAGATTTCCAATTGCCTGTCCACGTTCTCCTTGATCAAGTGCATCGGCACGTGACCGGGGCCCTCGATCATCACTTGGCAATCGTACTCCCAAGCAATCTTCGTCAACTCGCCGAGCGTGTCGAGTTCGGCAAACTGCGCCTCGTCGTTGGCGTCGGCAATTGAGCCGGGGCGGAGGCCATCGCCTAAGCTGAACGCAACATCGTAAGCGGCCATGATCTCGCAGATGTCGCGGAAGCGCGTGTAGAGAAAACTCTCCTCATGATGCGCGAGACACCACTTGGCCATGATCGAGCCGCCGCGCGAGACGATGCCCGTCGTGCGCTTCGCGGTCATGGGGATGTAAGGCAGGCGCACGCCCGCATGGATCGTGAAGTAGTCAACGCCCTGCTCGGCCTGTTCGACGAGCGTGTCGCGGTAAAGCTCCCACGTCAGCTCTTCCGCTTTGCCGCCGACTTTTTCTAACGCCTGATAGATCGGCACAGTGCCGATGGGCACGGGCGAGTTGCGCAGGATCCATTCGCGCGTGGCGTGTATGTTCTTGCCCGTAGACAAATCCATCACGGTGTCCGCGCCCCACTTCGTCGCCCAACGCATCTTCTCGACCTCTTCTTCAATCGAAGAGGCGACGGCCGAGTTGCCGATGTTGGCGTTGATCTTGACGAGGAAGTTGCGCCCGATGATCATCGGCTCGCTCTCCGGATGGTTGACGTTCGCCGGGATGATCGCGCGCCCACGCGCGACTTCATCACGCACAAATTCCGGCGTAACGAACTCTGGCAGTTGCGCGCCAAAGCTCTCGCCGCGATGTTGATGAAACAATGAACTGCGATCATCGCGCTCATGTTCACGCATCGCGTGCAAGGCCAACTCGCGCCCCATGTTCTCGCGCAACGCGACGAACTCCATCTCCGGTGTGACTAGCCCGCGCCGCGCGTAGTGCATCTGCGTCACACGCGCGCCCGGCTTCGCCCGCAACGGCGCGCGGCGCAGACCCGGAAAGTATTCGAGCCGGCCCTTCGTCCGGCCTTGCGCATACTCGGCCGCGCCGGCCGTCAGATAACCATCGTCCTCCGGCTTGACCTCGCGCCCCACGTACTCTGCCACATCATTGCGCCCGACAATCCACTCGCGGCGCAAAGGCGCTAAGCCTTCCCGCTCGTCGCACTTGACGGTGGGATCGCCCCACGGCCCGCTCGCATCGTAGGTGCGCACGGGCGGATTCTCTTCGAGCGTGCCGTCGGTGCGGCGCGTCACGTTCAGCGCCACCTCGCGCACAGGCACGCGCACGCCCGGCGTCTGACCCTCGATATAAATCTTCTGCGAATTCGGCCAACGCACCTCTGCGCTCTGCTGCTCGTTTGGCTCTTTCGTCGTACTCATAATCGTTTCGCCTTTCGGCCGCACCCGGCGGCCCACAAAAGAAAAACCGTCTCACCCGCATGCAGGGTCGAGACGGTCTTTCGCTGCCTCCCTACGGCGGTACTAACCGCATCAGGTTCAAAGGGTCTCCTTAGATTGCGGACTGCGGAATTCGGATTGCGGATTAGAAGACAGCAAGTCTTTCAATCGGCAATCCGAATTCCACAGTCCGCAATGGTCGGACTCTCAGCCACGCGCGGCGCGCGGCTCCCCCGAAAAATCACTGCTTATCAAAAAGCTGATCAAGCGGCGCGGCCAAGAACGAGCCTCAGTCAACAAATAGATCATCGACCGGCATCGTCCAACCGGGCACGGCCGGCTCGGCTTCCGCCATTTCGCCGCGCCGATAAATCTGCGCTTGCTCCGGCGCACTCGCGCGATAGACGCGCACCACTTCATCGCTCAATAGATCAACATCCCATACGACCTGCGTGCCAGCGGCGAAGTAGTCCGCCCGCTTCTGCGCCATGTTTCGTTCCGCCTTCGGCCCGTAGTCGCCTTCACTACGCACTTCAACAGCAAAGACGGGCGCGCCTTCAAAAAACTTCATGGTAACTGGGCCAATGTAAAAGCCTGCGTCGGGACTGAACGATTTACGGTGCGGCAGATTGACAACGAAGGCCGTGTTATCGCCAAAGGCATGACCCCGTCTTGTCCGCTTCGCATATGTACGCAAAGACACGGTGATCTCCGTCCCCGCCTGATTAGGCAAACCGCCGGTCGGTGGCATATGCACAATCTCCCCGTTGACGATCTCCGCCTTGCCCTCGACTTGGTAGAGGTCTGCGATGGTGGCTTCCGTCTTTGTGCTCATAACAATATCTCCGCTCGTCGGCGTGCACCTGTTAATTTTTAATCACTCCAGGCCGGCGCATGATGGGCGCGTCGCCGCGCATCGTGGGCGGCACGCCGCGCTCCACCCCATCGACGACCTTGTAGCCCTGCGGCAGTTGGAAGAGTTCGGGCGACTGCTCGCCGCGTGAGATGTTGGTCAGGCGAAACTCCGTCACGCCGAAGCGCGGGTCGTTGTGCTTCATCAAGACGATCATGTGCAGGTCGGGCGCGTACCATTCTTCGTGCGTGATGACTAGCGGCTGCTCGTTGTCGAATTCGCCCACAGGGATGGTGAGCGTCGTGCGCGTGCCGAGGGCCTGTACGCCTTCGATTACTTGCGGCTCAAGCCGCTCCTTCTGCGGCTTAGCCGGTGCGGGCGCGTCGTCGCCTTCGGCCAACGGGCGGTGCGCGGCGCTCGTCGGCATCAGGACGCTAAAAGTCGAATCGCCCATGGCGCGGGCGCGGGCCGCGATCATTTCGGGCGGCGGCAGTTGGCGTCTGCGCGCGATGCCGGTCTGCGTCTCGATGGTGTAGTTGACTTGGCCGGGGAAATCGTTAATGACGATCAAGCGCGGCGCTTCGCCGTCGGTCGTCGGGCGCGCACCGCGCGTCAACTCATGCTCGCGCCGTGTGCGCCCCGCGCTGTCGCGGTAGATGTGCGCGGTCGATTTGCGCACCATGCGGTTGCCGTCGCCGAGCATCTGCACATGCTCGGTGGTCGCGTCGGCCGAGAAGGGCGCGTCCTTGATCAGGTTACGGTCGAAGCTCGTGTCCGGCGTGATGAAGCTGAGCGTCTGTATGCCTTGCCCGCCGCCGCTGACTAAAGGCACGGGCGTCTCCGCGACGGGCGTTGGCAACTCCATGCGCGACGTGCTTGAGTTTGAATAGACGCCGCGCGGCCCCGGTGGCGGCGTACTTTGCGCAGGGCGCGGCGGCGTCTGTGCGCTGACGATGCCAGCGCAGACGAGCGGCGCAATCAGTAATATGCGCCGGAGTGCGCGAGGGATTTTGTTGCTGTGCATACGAGGTGTTTGTTCCTTTCAACCGCCGATAAAACTCATGGTGCGCGCGGGCTGGCGGAAGCCCGGCTCGTTGATGTAGTGGCGCGGCTCTTTTTTCCAGACGACGCCGGTGATGAAGTCGCACACTTCGGCGCGCGTGGCGTTGCTGCGCAGCACGTCGCGCAGAGAGTGTTCGACCGTCGAGAAGAGACAGGTTCTGATCTGCCCGTCGGCCGTGAGCCTGATGCGCGAACACGCGCCGCAGAAGGGTTCGGTGACGGGCGCGATGATGCCGATCTCGCCGGGCGCGCCATCGGCAAAGAGCCAGCGCGCCGAAGTCTCCGCGCCGCGCGCGCCGGGCGCGGGCACGAGCGGGAAACGCTCTGCGATGCGCGCGCGAATCTCTCGGCCCGAGACGACCAACTTACGATCCCATTCGTGCCCCGAATCGAGCGGCATGAACTCGATAAAGCGCATCGCCACGCCGTGCGTGCGCGCGAAGGCGGCGAAGTCCGCGACCTCCTCGTCGTTGTGCCCGCGCACGATGACGGCGTTGACCTTGAGGGGCGTAAGGCCCGAACCTTGCGCCGCCGCGATGCCGGCGAGCACGCGCTCAAGTGCATCTACACCCGTGCTACGTTTGAACTCTTCTGGCCGCAGACTGTCGAGGCTGATCGTAATGCGGTCTAAACCTGCATCCTTCAAACCTTGCGCGCGGTCGGGCAGAAAGTAGCCGTTGGTCGTGAGCGCGAGGTCTTGCAGTCCGCTGTCTTTTAACGCGGCGAGCTTACGGATGAGCGTCTCGATGTCGCGGCGCAGCATTGGCTCGCCGCCGGTCAACCTGATCTTCTCGATGCCCAGCGCGACGAAGAGACGGCAGGCATACTCGATCTCTTCAAAGGTTAGCATCTGCGCGCGCGGTGCGGCCGGCGGCTCGCCGTGCGGCAGACAGTAGAAGCAACGGAAGTTGCACCTGTCCGTCAGCGACACGCGCAGGTCGCGAATCTGACGCCCGTAGGAATCTTTGAGTAAGGCAGTCACGGCTTTCGACTTGAACGGCAAAGCGCTCGGTCCGGGTACGGCGCGCGGGCGATTCAAAACGTAATGATACGCTGCTTAGGTGCGTGTTCCAAGCAGCGCAGTAAGGTTTCACTTTAGGGGAAATTTGGCTTAACTTTTGAACGGGACAGGATGCAAGGCTGTGCTCGCCACCGACTGATTCCTTAGCTCACGCTCATGCACCGCTGACAACATGCGCGCCCACACTTCTGCCATTCCCGCCGGAAGCCTTGATTGACATTGCCGCGGAACAAGAATAATGTTCCAGCCGAAAGCTAGTTCGTCTTCGCGCTCACATACCGAACCCTCTTTCCTGTTGCAACTTATGCGCGCGCGTTCCGCTCAGTTACCGTCAATGTAGTTCCATACGCCTTGGAGTTCCTATTGTCTACCACCCACACTTTTGTAGATGACGTTTTTATCAGCTACCGCCATCTCGACAACGAACTGCTCGACGAAGAGGGGAAGGGCTGGATAGACAACTTCCACGAGCGGTTCGAGAGCGTCCTGGGCGAAGCCCTGGGCTACGAGCCGCACATCTGGCGGGACCCGCGACTGCCGGGCAACGCCTACTTCGCCGACGTGCTGGAAGAACGCATCAAGAAGACGGCGGTGCTGATCTCTATCCTCTCGCCCGGCTACTTACAGTCCGATTGGTGCATCGGCGAGTTAAAGGAGTTTTGTCGTCTGGCGGCTCAGACTGGCAGTCTCGTCATAGGCGATAGGATGCGCGTCTTCAAAGTCGTCAAGACGCACGTCGAGCGCGACGAGCACCCGCCGGAGTTCCAAAAACAACTGGGCTACGAGTTCTACGAAATAGACAAGACGACGCAACGTCCCGTCGCCTTCGGACAAGAGTTAGGCCGCAGCCGCGACCAGCGGTATTGGAGCAAGCTCGACGACCTCGCCTGGGATGTCAAACAAGTCCTCTCCGTCATCAACCCGCGCGCCAGAATCGCATCTACCGGTTCGGTCTTCTCACAGGCTCAAGGGACTATCTACCTCGCGCAAACGACAAGGGATTTGAGCGAGGAGCGGGATCAGATCAAGCGCGAGTTGCAGAATCGCGGCTACGACATTCTCCCAGACAAAGAACTATCATTCATCTCGCCCAACTATGAGGATGCCGTGCGCGAGTGTGTCGGGCGCGCGAAGCTCTCGGTGCATCTCATCGGCGGCAGTTACGGCATCATCCCTGAAGGGGCGGGCAACCGCTCAATCGTGCGCCTGCAAAATGAGATCGCCGCCGAGCGCAGCCGTAAAGAGGCCTTCGCAAGGCTGTTGTGGCTGCCCGTCGGACTGACGACACAGGAGGAGGCGCAGGCGCAATTCATCGAGAACCTACGAACCGATGCTGCGACGCAGCAGGGCGCGGAACTCTTGCAGACGCCGCTCGAAGAACTCAAGTCCGTCATCCAAACGCGGCTGAGCAGCAACGGCCACAAGACCGCAGCCGCACCTGCTGGAGATACGCCGCCGAAAATCTACCTGATTTTTGACAAGCGCGATTTGGAGGGCGTCCTACCGCTGAACGATTACCTCTCCGTCGAGAAGAACTTTCAAGTGCTGCTGCCGCTCATAGACGACGAAGGCACGGACGACGCGCAAGCATTCGACATTCACAAGGACAATCTCATGCAATGTGATGCGGTCTTGATTTACTACGGCAACGCCAATCAAGTCTGGTTTGAATACAAGCGACGCGACTTGAAGAAGATCGTCGGTCTCGACCGCAAGAGCCTCTTGACGGCGGAAGCGGTCTACATAGCCACGCCCAAGACCGCGCATAAACAACTATTCAACAACCCGGAGGCGCTGGTCATAAAGAACTTCGAGGCCTTCATGCCGGCTACTTTAGACACCTTCCTGGCCCGTGTTCAGACCGCCGAGAAAGGAGCAGGCAATGCAAGAAATTAATCACTCGTCAAATCCGTTTCCCGGCCTGCGACCCTTTGAAGCCACCGAAACGCACCTCTTCTTCGGGCGCGACGGCCAGAGCGAAGAACTGCTCTCGCGACTCAAACGGACGCGCTTCCTCGCCGTCGTCGGTACATCGGGTAGCGGCAAGTCGTCGCTCGTGCGGGCCGGACTACTCCCCGCACTGCAAGGCGGGCTGATGGCGAGCGCGGGTTCCGACTGGCGGATCGCCATCCTTCGGCCCGGCAATGACCCCATCGGCAACCTGGCCCGCACGCTGGCGGCCCCGGCGGTGCTGGGCGCGCGCGACGAAAAGAGTGCGGGACTACAGGAAGTCCTCGCCGAGACGACGCTCAGGCGTAGCAGTCTCGGACTCGCCGAGTTGGTCAGCCGTGCGCGCACGAAACTCGACGAGCAGAATCAACCACTCTTTGCGGATTACGAAAATCTGCTGGTCGTCGTAGATCAATTCGAGGAGCTGTTCCGGTTCAAGCAACTCATAGAGGAAGAGAACTCGCAGGAAGACGCGGCGGCTTTCGTCAAGTTGCTGCTCGAAGCCGTGGGGCAGCGGGAGGAGCAGAAAATCTACATCGTCCTGACGATGCGCTCTGACTTCCTTGGCGACTGCGCGCAGTTCCGGGAACTGCCGGAGGCGATTAACAACGGCCAGTATCTGATCCCGCGCATGACGCGCGACGAGCGGCGCGCGGCCATCACCGGCCCCGTCGCGGTCGGGGAGGGCACGGTCAGCGAGCCGCTCGTCAATCAACTCTTGAATGACGTGGGCGACAACCCCGACCAACTGCCCATCATGCAGCACGCCCTGATGCGCACATGGGACTACTGGCTCGGCCACCGGCGCAACGGCGACCCGATGGACATCCCGGACTACGACGCCACCGGCGGCATGAGCGAGGCGCTCTCGCGCCACGCCGACGAAGCCTATGAGGAATTGAACGACGCGCAGAAAGTGATCGCCGAAAAGCTGTTCAAGGGCCTCACCGAGCGCGGCGCGGACAATCGGGAAATACGACGGCCGATTGAGGTGCAGGAGATTTGCGAGTTGACGAGCGCGGACGAGGCGGCGGTCATCGCGGTTGTCGAAGTGTTCCGGCGCGGGGGCCGGTCGTTTCTCATGCCGCCGCCGACCGATGCCCTGACGGGCGCACACATCCCACTCAACCGCGAGTCGTTGATTGACATCTCGCACGAGAGTCTCATCCGCAACTGGGTGCGGCTGAAGACATGGGTGGATGAGGAATCGCGTTCGGCGCGCATCTACCGCCGCTTGGCCGAGACCGCTGTGCTCTACAAGGAGGGCGGGGCGGGCCTCTGGCGCGACCCCGACTTGCAGGTCGCGCTGACGTGGCGCGAGCAAAGCGAGCCAAACAAGGTCTGGGCGCAACGTTATCATCCCGAGTTTGCACTGGCGATGAGTTTTCTGGACGCGAGCGTCGCGGCGCGTAACGCGCAGCTTGTCGCCGAGGAAGCGCGGCGAAAGAGAGAGATCAAGCGTACCCGCCTGACCGCCATGATTTTCGGGGTGGCCTTTCTCTTCTCGCTGGCGATGGGTGTCTATGCATACGGCAAAAAGAACGAAGCTGAAAAGGCTCTGAATACAGCGGAAGAATTGCGCGTCAAGGCCGAAACTGCGGAAGGGCAGACTAAAGCTCAAGCCCTCGAAGCCAAAGAGCAGGCCGCGCGCGCCCGGCACAACGAGAATCTGGCTAAGGACGCCGAAGATGTGGCGTTGGTGGAGAAGCAGGAGGCGGAGGAGTCAAAGGCGGAGGCCGAGAAGCAGGCGACCATCGCGCGCGCCAAGACCGCAGAGGCGAGTCAGCAACAACTACTAGCGGAAGAGGGGCAAAAGATCGCAACCTCGCGCGAGTTGGCGGCCACCTCGTCTTCGCAGTCGTTTAGTGACACGCAGGCGAGCCTCGCATCAGCCATCAAGGCAGAGGAGGCGGCGCACACCACGGAGGCCGAGAGCGCTCTGCGACAGGCGTTGCTCGAACCACGCGTTCAGGCTGTCATTGACTACCATCAGGGCGAAGCCACGAGTGTCGTCTTCAGCCCCGACGGAAAATTCATCGTGACTGTCACCGGGATAGCTCCCGAGGACGTACACGTTGTGCGGGTTTCAGAAGTTTCGAGCGGGCGCGTGTTGGCCCGGATGTCCAATTCGCTCGTGATTTCACCGGCAGCAACGTTCAGCCCCGACGGAGAAACCATCCTGCTGGATGGCAACGAAGTATTGTTGCTATGGCGTTGGCGTATGCAGTCACCCCCGGTCAAAGTAGCCATCCCCTCCGTGAGGGGCGAGTACGGGTGGTGGACGTTCTCGTTCGACGGGAAGTCGTTGTTGGTAACGAGGGACGATGTCGTACAGGTGTGGGAGGCGGGCGAAGGCCGTGCGCCGAAGCTTCTTCTGTCGCTGGGTGGCTCGGTCATCAATCCCGGAAGCCGCAGCGAGCACAACGTCGCTCCATTCTCCAGCCCCGACAGCAGATTCATCGTCGCGGCGAGTGAGTCACAGACGGAGGATGCAGTTGACCAGCCATCTCACGTCTGGGAAGTGAGCACGGGGCGGCGCCTGCCGGAACTGCAAGACGGCGGTTACGTTGTCTCAGCTCAATTCAGCGCCGACGGTAAGTTCATGCTCGGCGTGAGCGAAGACAAAATGCGAAATCGCACGATGAGGTTGTGGGACTTGAGCACTGGACGCCACTTCGCAGTTGCCGAAAGTAACCTGGGTGACAGCCCTCTAGCTTTGAGTCCTGATGGCAAGCGTTTCGTCACCACCGGACGCGACGCTTCCACGGCGCAGATGTGGAAGGTTCCTGAAGCAGACGAAGGCGAAAGCGCGGTGGTGAAGCCACTGTGGGCTTTAAGCGGCCATCTCGCACCATTGACTTGCGCGGCCTTCAGCCCCGATGGCAGGTTCATCCTAACCGGGAGTGCAGACATGACGGCGCGGCTCTGGGACGCGAACACAGGCAAGCTGGTCAGCGTTCTGCGCGGGCACAAGGGGGCCGTGGGGAGCGTGGCCTTTAGCCGAGATGGGGAGTTCATGCTCACAACCGGGGCTGATGGCAAGTCGCGCGTGTGGGGGACAAGCATGGGACAGGGACTCAATGAACGTGTCAGCCCGCCGAAGATGACGGACGCTCTCTCGATAACCCAAAGTGACGATGTAGCCGTGGCTCGCGGCCCTCAACTGGGCGAAAAAATCTACAGCCCCGACGGCAAGTACGTGCTGGCCATCAAGGACGATTACATGCTTGACGTGGCCGAGGTGGCAACCGGACGCCGCCTCGCGTCGCGCCGCGTGCATAAGGCTAGGAGGAACAGCGTCGCCTTCAGCAGCGATGGGAGGTTTATCCTCACTATAAGTAGCGACTTCACTGCGGAGGTATGGGAGTGGAGAAACGACCGACCCCCCATTCAACTCAAACATGACGGGCCTGTAGAACATGTCGTTGTAAGCCCGGACGGTCGGCACGTCGCCACGGTTAGTTCTTCGGACTACGACCCGGCGCAGGTCTGGGAGTTGCCGCCGCCGGGCGGGGCGGAAATCCTGAAGGAGAGCAAGCATTTGTGGTTGGAGGGGGCGTATGCGACGCGCGACATGGCCTTCAGCCCCGACGGCAGGCTGCTCGTCACTGCGAGTTCACGCGAAAACCCGACGCTTCCAACGGATGTGGTGGCGCGCGTCTGGGACTTGCAGACTGACACGCCCGCGCTCCCGCCCCTGCAAGGCCATTCCGCACCCGTCGTCAGCGTGGTCTTCAGCCCCGACGGCAAGTTCATCCTGACCGGGAGCGAAGACGGCACCGCGCGGCTTTGGGACGCCGAGACCGGCGTGGTTGTAACAACACTTTTCGGCAACAAATCTTACGTCCGGCGCGTCGCCTTCAGTGGCGATGGCAAATCAATCATCGTCGTGAGCGACGAGACGCGACTTTACCCGTGCCCTGTGTGCGGCCCGCGTAAAGAATTGTTGAAACGCGCGAAGGAGCGCTTCACATGGCAGCTACAGGAAGCGGCCCCGGCGGCGCAGCATAAGTAACCTTGCGGGACGCGGTACGAGACGTGCGGGAACAGATCGGCAGCGTTCGCAACTAGTCGCTAACAACCTTCCACGATTATCTGCTCAATGAAGGCATGGTGCGCTAGATGCGCTCTGGCTCTGTTAATTCAATCTTTGGCAACTTATAAGTCAGATGCAAAACACTAAATAGGTTAGCATCAGCTAAGGGTCACTTCACATGGTATTTCACCACGTCCTTGCTGCCGAGGAAGCCTTTGACGGTCTTCTTGGCGACGAGACCGGCGTGTTCCAACTCGAAGTAGGCGCGTTGAATCTCGCCCTTATCGACGCCGAGTTGTTGCGCGAGCGTGGCGGGTGCAGGGAGCGCCGCGCCGGTGGCTAGTTGCTTGTCGCGTATGCGTGCTTCGATCTGCGTGCGGACTTGCAGGTAGACGGGGCCTTCGGAGAGAGGTTTTAGCTGAATGTCCATGTTCTGCTCCACCGGATTCGTTCAGGCACACAGCTTAGATCATTTTGCGGTTGAGTGTAAGGCGGAGCAAACTCACCGCAGAGACGCAAAGGACGCAAAGATAGCGCAGAGAGTTGCATGCTGTTCTCTGCGCCTCCTCTGCGTTCTCTGCGTCTCTGCGGTGAATCTGGCGCGGCATATACACAACTAAAATCCAAGCTCTCAACGTAGCGCCTCTGCCAGCGTTGTTTGATCGTCGAGCAGCAGCCATTCGACGACGGAGAGCGGCAGGCTGCCGTTGCGCAGCAGCTCGTCGTGGAACTGGCCGAGCCGGAACTGCGCGCCCTGCTTGTCGCGATACTTGCCGAGCAGACGCATGATCTGCCACTTGCCGACGATGTAAGTGATCTTCTGCGTCGGACTCGATGCCGCCCCGGCCGCTTCGCCTTTGGCCGCCTCCGCGTCCAGCCCGCCCGCTTCCATGAAGTATTTAACGGCCTCGTCAAACGTCCACTTGCCGGTGTGCAAGTTCACGTCCACGCCGATGCGCGCCGAGCGATAACGCGAGAGACGGAGTATCTGTCCTTGCGCGGCCGAGTTCGCGGGATAGAGACCTGTGCGCATTAACATCTCTTCGCCGTAGAGCGCCCAGCCTTCGACGAAGACGCCGTCGCCCTGCTGGCGGCGAATCTCGTCCTTGAGATGATTCGCAATCGAGATTTGCAGGAAGTGGCCCGGAATGCCTTCGTGGCCGAGAATGGGGCGCGGGTCTTCGATGGCGGCGCGGATGTAGAAGTTGCGCGACTGCGGATTATAAGTTGGGATGAAGAAGAAACCGCCGGGGTCTTGGTCATAAATGCCGGGCGGGTTCATGAAGCCGCCGGGGCTGGTCGGCTTGAACGCGTCGGGCAGTTGGCGAATCTGAAACGGGCCTAAGTAGGCGGGCAGCGTGACGAGGTTGTTAGTTTTGAGAAACGCGATCATCTCCTGCTCGCGGCTCTCGTAGGCTTTGAGGAATGCTTGTTGGTTGGGCGGCACGTTGGCGGCGCGCGCCGGATTCGGATCGGCGAGCGACGGATCAGGTAACAATGATTCGAGCGCACGATAACGCGCCAACTCCGCCTGCCCCAGCATCTCCACTTGCTGCGCGTCGAGCGGCAGCAGATAGATGTGCTTGAGCATGTAGTTGTAATTCACTGTGCCCATCGGCGCAAACGCGACCATCGCGGGCAGACGCCGTTCGAGTCGGTCGGCGTAAGCGTGAATACTGGCGATGGCCGCATCACGTGCCTTGACGAGATCGGCGCGCTCGGCCGCTGAGAGATCGCCCGCGAGCGTCATCAAACTATCGGTGAAGAGACTGTCAATCGAGCGCGCGGCATCAATCGCGAGTTGCGCGTAGAGCTTGACCGGGCGGACGAGGTTGCGCTCGCCCTGTTGCGTCAGGGCGGGTATCTGTTTGAGCCGCGCGGTCGCGGCCAGCGCGCGCGTGCGCGGCGGCGCATAATCTTTTTTCAAGAGCGAGAAGATGGCGTTGCCGCATTCGTTCACGTAAGTCTGCGGGTTGGTCTCCTCGAAGCGCAGTACGCGGTCGCCGAATTCCACCGCTTCAAGCTGCGAGCGGAAGAGCAGCCAGTCAATACGATCATCTTTGCGCCACTTCTCCGTCCGCATCGCGCGCACCTGCGCGAGCAACTGCGCAACGTGCCGGCGGCGCGCGGCGATAGCCGACGCGGCATAGTCCGTCAGCTTGTTGTCCCAAGTATGCAAGCCCTGATCGCTACTGTTGACCGGATACTGCGCGTCGCGCCAGTGGTAATAATCATCCGCCATGCGGCGCAAGACGGCCGGCGACGACGCAGTCCTTGCCGCCGCACGTTGCTGCGCGTATGTCACTTGCGTTGGGCAGAGCAATAACAGACTGACGAGCAACGACAGGCTAAACAGCTTCATCTTCGGTTTCCTCTTTCGGCGCGTGTTGGCGGAGCGTGCGGGCGTTGCGTTGCAGCCCCGCGAGCTTGGCGCGTTTGATGGCGCTGCGGCGGAAGCGCGCGGCGTAGGTATCGGGCGTGAGCACGAGGATGTCAGCAAGGTTGGCCGAGACATTGTCGGGGCGCGGCTCAAAGCGCGGCTCATCAGTCGGCTGTTGAAAGCGATTCCAGGGACACACGTCCTGACAGATGTCGCAGCCGTAGAGCCAGCCGTCAAGTTTATCCGCGACCGCTTCAGGCAGTTCCGGCGCGCGCAACTCGATGGTCGCATAGGAGATGCAGCGATTCGAATCCACGACGTATGCTTCAGTGATCGCTTGCGTTGGACACGCGTCGAGGCAGAGCGTGCACGTGCCGCAATGATCTTCGACCTGCTCGGTGTCGTAAGCGAGTTCAAGGTTCAGCAACAACTCGCCGATGAAGACCCAAGAGCCGTACTCGCGCGTGATCAGATTCGTGTGCTTGCCGATCCAACCTAGGCCCGCGCGCGCGGCCCAAGCCTTGTCGAGCAGAGGCTGTATGTCCACACACGCTTTGCCTTCGGCTTCGGGCCACTGCTCCTTGATCCACGCAAGCAAACTTTTCAACTTGCCGCCGACCACGTCGTGATAGTCGTCGCCCCAAGCGTAGCGCGAGATTTTGCCGGTCGCGGGATCGGTCGCATGCTCGTGCGGCGTGTAGTAGTTGAGCGCGCCGACTAGCACTGAGCGCGCAGCCGGCATGACAAGACGCGGGTCTGTGCGCTGTACGGGGTCGCGCGCGAGCCACCCCATCGCGCCGTGATAGCCGCGCCTGAGCCACTCTTCAAGTTGCATTCTTTCAGCGTCGAGCGGCCCGGCCGGCACGATGCCGACTTTGTGGAAGCCTGCGCTGAGCGCACGCGATTTGATGCGCGCAGACATCTCGGCGCGGCGCTCCGGCGCTGGCAACTCAACTTGGGTCATCATCTCGGTTGCGGCTGTAGAGTATAACCGCTTGCTACGGCGCGCGCCGAACGCTTAAGCTGTGAAGTAACAATAATGCCCGACGTGAAAAGCGAGTTCGAGCCGGACGAGTTGCGGCAGAAGGCCGGGCGGCTGCTCTTCGTGGGCTTGCCGGGTACGCGGCTCGACAAGCGTCTGCGCGAGCTGCTGCGCGAGGTGCAACCGGGCGGCGTGATCCTGTTTGGGCGCAACATAGAGACGGCCGAGCAGGTCGCACTGCTGACGGCGCAGATTCGCGACGCGCTTGATCACAGCGTGCTCGTCGGCATCGATCAAGAGGGCGGCTTAGTTGATCGCTTTCGCCACATCTGCGAGCCGATGCCCGCGGCCAAACATGTGCGCGACGCGGCGCGCAGCGATCTCGCGCGCGAGTTTGGCGCGGTCTCGGCGCGCGTGCTGCATCTACTCGGCTTCAACATTAACTTCGCGCCCGTGCTCGATCTCGGCGGCGGCAATGATGCGAACGGCTTGCGCGCGCGCACCTTCGGCACGCAGCCGGCCGAAGTTTCGCGGCTGGCGGGCGCGTACCTCGACGGCTTGCAGGCGGGACACGTCCTCGCTTGCGGCAAACATTTCCCCGGACTCGGCGGCTCGCAGGTGGACTCGCACCGGCGGCTCCCCGTCGTGACGCACACGTGGGAAGAGATTTTCGAGCGCGACCTTGTGCCCTTCATGGACTTGATGTTTCATCGACCGGGCGAGCGTTTGCACAGCGTCATGGTCAGCCACGCGGCGTTCCCTGAAGTGTCGGAGTTCTTGCAGGCGTGGTTTCGGCGCACGTCCGACCTGCCCGCGCTCGCTCAGTTGCACCAACTGCCCGCGACCATCAGCGGCAACGTCGTCATGCGCCTCTTGCGCATGGCGCTCAAGTTCGACGGCCTAGTCATCACCGACGACATGGAGATGGGCGCAGTTGTGCAGACGCTCACGGTCGCGGAGGCCAGTTTGCGAGCCATCGAAGCCGGCTCGGACATGGTGCTCATCTGCGAGCAGGAGGCGCACTTCGTGGCGGCGCGCGACTGCGTCGTCGCGGCTGTTAAGGAAGGGCGCGTGCCGGCCCAACTCATCGACCGCGCGAACGAGCGCATCGAGCGCGTGCTCCGGCTCGCGGGCGCGGCGGCAGGCTTCGATGCCGACGAGTTCGCCGTCGCCGCGCGCGCCATCGTTGCGCTCAAAGCCGCGCTCAAGGCCGCCGACACCACCGGCGAATACACCCCGCCCTACGGCACGGCCGGCGGCGGCGAGCGCCAATCATCGAATTTTTAGTCTTGAGAGTCTTGAGAGTCCAGAGAGTCTAGCGAGTCAAAAGCAGTTGGTCTTAGACTCCGCACTCTCCGGACTCTCTGGACTCTCAAGACTTATCGCTTGACTCGCCGCGCGTTTTGGCGTAAGAAGCGGCCCGCTAAACGTCTCGCTAACCTCGTCTTGCTCTACCCAACCTCTGCCCGTGAAGGAGTCCATCTATGAGAAGGTTTCTGCTCTGCTTTGCCCTCGCCCTGACGGTCGCGACCGTCGTACTCAGTCAATTGAACTGCGCGGCCCCGTCGAACGACAATGCCGCGACGACCAACACGACCACGACCACCGCCAACACAACTGCTAACGCTAACGCCCCGGCCGCGAGCACCGCTGCTGTCGAAGCTGAATTGATTCAAATGGAGCGCGACTGGAGCAACACCGCCAAGACGCACGACGCGGAGACGGTCAAGCGGGTCGAGGCCGCAGACATTACCACCACAGCCCCTGACGGCACGGTGACCGACCTCGCGCAGGACGTTAAGGATATAGAGTCCGGCGCGCTCACGGCCGACGCTTGGGAGCCAAGCGACATGAAGGTGCGCGTGTACGGCGACGCCGCCGTCGTGACCGGCCGCTCGATGATCAAAAACGGGAAGTATAAAGGGGCGGACGGCAAGGTGATGGACATTAGCGGCGAGTATCGCTTCACCGACACATTCATCAAGCGCAACGGCCGTTGGCAGTGCGTCGCCACGCAGGGCACAAAAATTCAGAAGAGCTAACAGCAATAACAAGTGACAAGTGACGAGTGACGAGTTAAGACCTTTGTCTCTACTTGTCACTCGTCACTTGTCACTGCTTTTCTTCCCTTGACTCGCCGCGCGTTTTGGCATAGAACCTCGGCGCTCTGTAAAAAACTGCTGCAAGGAGTTCTCCCATGAAACGACTCGTCGCGCTCGCGGTGCTGCTGCTGCCCCTCTGGGGTTGCGCGCAGCCGGCCGAAGCGCCCGCCAACGCCCCCGCCAACGTCAGCACCAACGCGAACGCCACGACCACGACAGCGACGAGCGCGCCCGCCTCGACCGCGACCGTCTCGGAAGCGGCCATCACGGATCAAGAGAAACAGATTTGGGAAGCGGTTAAAAGCAAGAACGGCGAGACCTTCGGCAACATGCTGACCGACGACTTCGTCTTCATCAGCTACGACGGCTTCTACGACAAGGCCGGCACGATTAAAGGCATCAAAGAGTTCAACGGCACGGACGTGACCTTCTCCGATTGGAAGGTCGTGCCCATCGATGCGGACGCGGCCGTCGTGACCTATCACATCAGCATGACCGCGCCTATGACACCAAACGCGAAGCCCGCGCCCATGTCTCTGCGCGCCAGCTCCGTCTGGGTCAAACGCGGCGGCAAGTGGCTCGGCATCTTCCATCAGGACACGATGGTAGAAGAGAAGAAGGCGACTTCGCCCGCAGCCGCGACGGATGCGGCCAAGCCCGCGAACGCCAACGCTAACGCGAACGCCAACACTCCGGCGTCTGAAGCCGCCGAAGCGGCCGATCCGATTACCAAAGAGAAGCAGGTCTGGGAGGAGTTGAAGCACAAGAACTGGGACGCCTTCGCCAGCGACTTGGCCGAGAACTCAATCGAGGTCGAGCCGGAAGCCGTCTATACCAAAGCCGGTTCGGTCGCGGGCGTCAAGTCGTTCGACGCCACCAAGTTCACACTGAGCGAATTCAAACAGGTGAAGATCGACGCGGACGCGGACATCGTGACCTACATGGCGAAGGAGGCGGGCAGCAAGTCCGAGCCGTCGCGGCAAGCGACGGTCTGGATGAAGAAGGGCGACAAGTGGCTCGCGCTCTTCCATCAGGGCACGCCCCAGATGAAGATGCCGCCACCACCACCGCCAGCTAAGTAAAGAGGATTGCGGATTAGCAGAAGATTTTCCTTTAATCCGCAATCCGAAATCCGCATTCCGCAATCGATCATGCGCTAACGCTCGCGCGGGTCGGGTTGGTCGTAAGCCGCACTGCTTACGACCAACCCGACCCGCGTTTGCTATCCTCCACCACGAGAACATAACGACATTGCAACGATGACACAATAATCGGCGCGCGCGCGGCGTCTATGATGGCGCTTAACAGCACGCCGGGTTGTGATGCCCTGCGGCGTGTGCCCCTCACCAACTTCTGCCTTGCCATTAGCAAACGTTTGCCTTTGCGCGCCCTCTGGGCGGGCTACGGCTCAGTGTTATCTCTCCCTTACTGGTGTATCTTGAATACGCCGCAGGACTAATACCGAAGAGGAGTGCTTCATATGTTTAGAACGAATCGCAACAACAAACCCGAACCGGCCGCGGGCGAACAAGCCGCGCCGCCGACCCCAATCGCTGCGCCGCTGACACCGCAGGGCGCAAGCGCTGTCTCCTCGACCGCGCCGACTCAAGCCGCGCCGCCGCGTGCGCCGCAAGCTCCGAGTCCCGCGCTCAACACGCCCACGCAGCCGCGCGCCGTCTCCGAGACCGATGCGTTGGCGCGCGATCTGAAAGATGGTCTGGTCGGCGGCTTCGTCGGTGTGCACAGCGCTGTGTCGGGCGAAACGAACTTTCGCGGGATGCTACGCGTGGACGGGCGTGTGTCGGGTCGCATCAACTCGCAAGATGGCACGCTCATCGTCAGCGCCGGCGGCCAAGTGGAGGCCAACATCGAAGTGGCCGTCGCGAAGATCAACGGCACGGTCAACGGCGACATCAAAGCGCGCGAACGGATCGAGTTCGGGCGCACAGCGCGCGTCAACGGCAACATCCACACGCCCGCGCTCATCATCGAACAGGGCGCGCTCTTCGAGGGCAGTTGCCGCATGACCGAACAACCCGCTAAAGCGGTCAGCCCGCATGCGGCCGCTTCCGCCCGGCCTGTCGCCGCACCGACAGCAGCGCCGCCCAAAGAGACTAGGCCCGCGCCCGCACCGGTTAACAGCGCAGTCGCACGGCCCGACCTACCCGCCGCACGCGAAGGCGCGCCGGTCTAAAGTTTCATGTTCGTTAACTGCAACTGAGGATGAGCGGCGATGAGCCAAAGCGTGATGACCGAACAGACTTTTCGTGAACGCGAATGCGTCCATCGGGGCGCTGGCGCGGCGGGCGAGTTCCTGCGTGGCTCTGCCTATGTGCAACTACTTCAACGGCTGAAGCCTGCGGCGGCGGCCGAGTTCGCCGCGCGCGTGACCTCCTTCTTCTGGGCCGACGCAGCGCAGATCATGGTCTGGCTCTGCCACGACTGCGCCGCCGACCTGCAAGCCCAAACGAATCGGCGCGGTCAACCCGGTTGAGCGGAGCTTGACCGCGCCGATAAATTTGAGCGCTTGCACAATATAGCGCGCGCGTGTCGCCGCTCACGTCCACAGGCCCGGAATCACGGTCGCACAACGCGGGCACGCGCCCGCGTGTGTGACGCGCACCTGCCGGATGATGTAACCGTAACGCTCGACGAGCAGTTCCTCGCACGTCGGGCAATAAGTGTTTTCCCAGCGCCCGACGCGCCCAGGCAAGTTGCCGGCGTAGATGTAGTGCAACCCGGCCGCGCGGCCAATCTCGCACGCGCGCACTAATTGCTCGGCGGTCGTGTTCGCATTCTCTTGCATGTGATAGTCCTGATGAAACGCCGTCACGTGCCACGGGATGTCGGGCGAGACCGACGCGATAAAATCGGCAGCGCGCTTTAGTTCATCTTCCGAATCGTTGAAGCCCGGAATGACGAGCGTCACGATCTCTGACCAGAAGCCGCGCTCGTGTACCATCTTGACCGTCGCCAGAATGTTATCCACCACGCCGCCCAACTGCCGGTAGTTGCGATCACTCATCGACTTCAGATCGATCTTGTAGCAATCCGTCCACGGGCGTAAGTAGTCAAGCACCTGCGGCGTCGCATTCCCGTTCGAGATGAACGCAGTCTTAAACCCCGCCGGCTTCGCTTTCCGGAACACCTCGACCGCCCACTCCGCCGTAATCAATGGCTCGTTATAACTCGACCCCACCATCGCCGCGCCATAGGCTCGCGCCAACGAGATGATCCGATCAGATGACACGACCTGCGGGCGCGTGCCTGCTGACTCATCGCGCAACGCTTGCGAGGTCAACCAGTTTTGGCAGTTTGAAACTAAGAAGAAGCCCGCCAGATAGTTGTGTTCTTCTTCGACCTCCATGTTGTAAACGTCGCCTTCATAATCCACGAAAGAAACTTCGCGCAACGGGATCAAATAGAAGTCTTCAGTCTCAACCATGCGGCGCGACACTGAATCATGCTCATACCACACGACCGTATATTGATGCGGCGCGCGTTTGACCGCACGATTTTGGATAAAGCCTTCTGCCATCACAGCCGTATCGTAGACCGAGGGCAGATAACCTAACTTCAACGCCAGCCAAGCGATGCCATAGGCAAGTTGGCGCGAGACGGTCGTAATGCTGATCTTCCCGTTCGCGTAACGGTGACCATCGCCGGTCACGTAGGCGTCAAGGAATGCCTGTACGATAGGCCGGTGCGCGTCGAACAGCATTTGCGGCACGCGCTTCTCGCGGGCGTGCTTGCCGGCCAGCGTCTGAAACAAGAGCGCGGCCGAAGATTTATTGGCCGTCACGGCCAGCGTAGTTGTGCGTTGTACCTGTGCCGCTGTCACCCGCAGACACTTCGCCAATAAGCCCTGTACCTCTTCAACTAGTGCCCGCTCCGTGTGTGCAAAACTGAAATTGAGTACGTGACTATTCGGGCGCGCCTTACTGCTACACACAGAACCTTCCGCACAATAGAGACCGAGCAGCCGGGCCATATCCTCGTCCAACGGGATTGAAAGCGGAATACCCGGCCGGTGCTCATTCGGAAAGCGCAACGAGTCGCTTTCAATTAACGCGCCGCCCGTCCGCGCATCTTGCGCCCGTCCACGCGACAGTTTGCTGCGCACGTGCCGGATGTAAGAGGCGTCTTTACCCACGCGCGCGCCAATTTCACGAGACGTTTCACCGCGCGCGGTTGCTGCCGCGATCTCTGGACGCAGATCGTTGGGTCGGCCCCAAGGCACGCGGTAAGTGATTTGATGGCCGCTTAACGTCAGGGCCGTATCAATCATCTGGCGCGACGAGAAGCTGTAATGGCGCGGAATCGCAAGGTAGTGCTTAGTGGTTAGCTGTTGGGCCTGCATTGGCACAGGTGCGATGTTGACATCGTTCGTTGCATAGACGCGGTGATCAGGTGTGCAGCGGAGTGCAGGCAAATAGTATGGCCGGACGACCGCGAGCCGGCCGCGATAGGCGTGTTTGAAGACTCCGCGCACTTGGCGTAGTGCGCCTGAAGCGGCCACTGCTCGCAGGTTCTCCGGTAAGGCAATCTCGGCGTCCGGTTGGTGCTCAATGCGTTGCGCTAGATTGAATACTTCCGCGAACGACATCGGGCCGCGGTCAGTTACGATCATCGTATCGCCGGTGAAGCAGTAGGCGCAGTGCAGATCGCAGCCGAGCATGCCGAAGGTGAGGGTGTCGGAGCCGGGTTGGACGTGGAAGAAGGGTTTCTTCTCGGTCGGGTCGCAGGCGAGGGCAGCGACGTAATTGGTCGGCACGAGCAGGCGGCCCCCTTCGTTGTAGCGCACCTTGCAGATGCCGCGCTTGCCGGCCGTGATAAGACATCTATGCCCGCAGGCATAACAACGCAGGGCGTCGTTGGCGAGGTGCTCCGTCAACTCCGGCGCGCCTTCGGTTGTCAACTCGTCTAACACTGCGGCGAGCGAGGTCGCCTGTCGACCTAATGGCATAACATCAAAACTCTCTGGCTGAGCTAAAAGTCGTGCATCGTGCATCGTAAATCGTGATTAGAGAAAGACGGTTCTTTCTATTCACGATTGATGATTCACTATTCACGCTCATTTCAATCTGCTGTTCTTCAGTTTATCCCACTCGGCTCTAACGGCGGCTGGCAGATCGCCGGGCAGGGTTTCGACGGGCACGTTGTGGCGCGCGCAGAAGTCGCGCCAGAGCAGGAAGCGTGCGTCGAATTGGCCGGTCTGCTCGGAGATGACGTTTGGCACTGCGGGTTTCCGATCGCGTTTATCTGCGGCCACGGTTAAGCCCCCTCGTTCTCTTAAAATGTGTGCAAGGGAGAATTGCGCCGCACATATTCTAGCAAGTTTTAGTGGCGTGTGTTGAGTGCGCGCGGGGCTTAAAGCTCAGGTGTGACAGTTGCGGGTTACGCTTTCAAAGCGCAACGCGGGGACATTTAAGTGGTGCTCTTCAGATACATTTGCCCGGTGGGGGCGCTCGCGCCCGCTTGCGATTCGAGGGTGACGGCGAAGATTTGCGCGTGCCGACCGCTGGGCGGAATCTGCTCGCGCAACTCGGCGCGTCCCGTCGCGTCGGTGGTGAAGACGCCGCCGGGCAACGGCTTGCCGTCGGCGATGAACCAGAGTTGATAAGCTTTGCCGGGTGGCGTGGCGGGCAAGCCCGCGGCCGTTAAGACGGCGCGCCCCGTCGTCACATCGTAGGTCAGACGCGCATGCGCTTTGGTCGCTACTTCCGTGCCCGCTAGTTCGGCCGTGTGCGCGTCGGGCGCGGCCAGCAGATCGCGTTCGGCGCGCACGGCGACGAGCGTCTGTTGTGTCTCGTGCAGGTATTGACCGATGCGCGTTAGCTCGCGGTGCAGTTGCCGGTTCTGCGCCCAGAGCACGGCGGACGTGATGGCGAGGGCCAGCGCGACCGAAGCGGCGAGCGCGCCATAGAGGGCGAGTGGCCGCGCACCAAAGATGCCGCGCCGAGTATTGGACGCAAAGGGCAAGACGTTCGGCGCAGTCGGTGTAGTTGCAGTGGTCGTATTTGCTGTCGCTGCGCCGTTGGGCGTGGCGGCGTTGGCCGGCGTCCCGCCGGTCTGCGGCGTCAACTTGATCTGTGCGAGCAGGCGCGCGCGCAAGTCGGGCGCGGGGACGACGGGTGCGTTTGCGTAGGCGAGCGCGGCAGTGGCAGCGTACAACTCGTCCAACTCGCTGCGACACTCGGCGCAGGCGGCGAGGTGTGCGGCGAGCGTATCGCCCGCGCCCGCGTCGAGCGCGTCGAGGGCGGCGGCGGCCAACATCTCTTTGTACTCTTCGTGCGTCATCAGAGCATTAACCGCGCGGTCTGCATCTGCTCGCGCAGCAACTCGCGCAGCTTAATCAAACCCGAACGCATACGCGTCTTGATCGTCCCCAACGGTTGATTCAGGCGCGCCGCGATCTCCGACTGCGTCAGCCCGCCATAGTAAGCCAGCCAGAGCGCGCGCCGTTGTTCTTCGGGCAGCCGGGCGAGTGCCGCCTGCACGACGGTGCGCTGCTCCGAGTGGAGCACATCGTCGGTCGCATCAAATGCTTCTTCGCGGACTTCGCGCCCGGCGGCCGTCGCGGCGCGCGTGCGCGCGTCGATGGAGCGCAGGCGGTCGATGGCGCGGCTGCGGGCGAGTGTGACGAGCCAGGTGAAACCGCGGCCGCGCGCTTCGTCGAAATCCGGCGCGCGTCGCCAGACTTGCAGAAAAACTTCCTGCAACACGTCCTCCGCCTCTGGGCGGTCGTGCAATATACGGAGCAATAGACCTAACAGGATGGGACTGTAGCGATCATAGAGCACCGCGAGCGACGATTCATCGCCGCGCGCAATCGCGTGCAGGAGATCAGTGTCGGAGGGAGTCAGTACGCGTTCGGAAGAAGACAAGGCAGTAAGCAGCGAGCAGTAAGCCGTAAGCAGTGAGCAGTGAGCAGTGAGCCGTAAGGGCAGCTTGACTTGACTGCTTACGGCTTACTGCTCACTGCTCACTTTTCTTACGCGACTGTGATCGATTCGTCGAGGTACACGTCCTGAACGGCGTTCAGGATTTCGATGCCTTCGTTCATCGGGCGTTGGAACGCTTTGCGCCCGGAGATGAGACCCATGCCGCCGCCGCGTTTGTTGATGACGGCGGTGCGGACGGCCTCGGCCATGTCGCTTGCGCCCTTCGACTCGCCGCCGGAGTTGATCAAGCCGCAACGCCCCATGTAGCAATTCGCCACTTGATAGCGGACGAGGTCGATGGGGTTGTCGGTGGTCAACTCGTCGTAAATCTTCGGGCTGGTCTTGCCGTAGGACGAGCCGCCCATGTTGAGCGCGTTGAAGCCGCCGTTCGTGGTCGGCAGTTTCTGCTTGATGATGTCGGCCTGAATGGTCACGCCGAGGTGATTGGCCTGCCCCGTCAGATCGGCCGCTGTGTGCATATCGCCCTGCGCTGTCTTGAATTGGGGATTGCGCAGGTAGCACCAGAGAATGGTGGCCATGCCGAGTTCGTGCGCGTGCGAGAAGCATTCGGCGATCTCGACGAGTTGGCGCGTGGACTCTTCCGAGCCGAAGTAGATCGTCGCGCCGACCGCGACCGCGCCCATGTCGTAGGCTTCGTCAATCGTGCCGAACAACACTTGATCGAACTTGTTCGGGTAGCTCAACAACTCGTTGTGATTGATCTTGACGATGAACGGAATCTTGTGCGCGTACTTACGCGCGACCACGCCGAGCACACCGTAGGTCGAAGCCACCGCGTTGCAGCCGCCTTCGTGTGCGAGCCGCACGATGCTTTCCGGGTCGAAGTAGATCGGGTTGGGGGCGAACGATGAGCCGGCCGAGTGTTCGATGCCCTGATCGACCGGCAGGATCGAGAGATAGCCCGTGTTGGCGAGCCGGCCTGTGCCGAAAAGCGCCTGCAACGAGCGCAGCACGCGGGGGTTGCGATCAGAGGCCGTCCAGACGCGATCCACGAAATCGGGGCCGGGCAGTTGTAAGTGATCCTTGCTGATCGTGTTTGATGTGTAATCGAGCAGTGCGCGTGCATCCGCGCCGAGGAGTTCTTCGATGCGGCCCGAGGTTGCGCCCTCGCGTTTCAGTTCGGTGGCCATGGGGTTCAAGTCCTCCAGATGTGTTTGAATAGACGCTTGAAAACTCGCCGTAATGCGCGGGAACTGACGAGGCGCGGATTATAACAGGAGCGGGCGAGCACGCCAACGCAAATACGACGGCTCGGTCGGCCCCTCGACACACACTCTAACCGCTTGTCAATCCGCCCGCGCTTCGCTTAAAATCCGCCGTCCGCTTTGGTTGACGCGCTCACCCGAGACGTTTTGAGCTGCCGTCCTGAAGTACGTCCCCACAATTCTCCGGCCAGCGCCTCGCAAGCGATTTAGCCGCCTCCGTGAAAGGTGTAAGAAGATGTTGCCGTGCCCACCCTTCCGCCGTCCCCTGTATCTCCTTGTACTCTGTCTGCTCCTTGGCCTCGCGGCCGGGCCGGCCCTTGCCGGCGACGACTGGCGCGCGATCGATCCGGCCGAGTTGGCCCTGAAAGCGCCCGTCGTCGAAAAGGACGCCGACGCCGAGGCGCTCTTCTGGGAAGTGCGGATGGCCAACGAGGCGGACGGGGACGAGGTGCATACGGTGCTGCGGCACTACGTCCGCATCAAAGTCTTCACCGAGCGCGGGCGCGAGTCGCAGAGCCGCGTGGACATCCCCTTCGGCAAATTTTTCGGCCACGATGTGAAGATCAGCGACATCGCCGGCCGCACCATCAAGCCCGATGGCACAATCGTCGAACTAAAGAGGGACAGCATCTTCGAGCGCACTATGCAGAAGACGAGCGGCATCAAACTGAAGGTCAAGTCGTTCGCCCTGCCGGGCGTCGAGCCGGGCGTGATTATCGAGTACCGCTGGCGCGAAGAGCGCGATGCCAGCTACTACCAGCGGCTGGAGTTCTCGCGCGACATCCCCGTGCAGTCGGTCAAGTACTACATCAAGCCGCTCCCACTGCCCGAACTCGGCATGCGCGGACAGTTCTTCCACGGCGCGAACACGCCGTTCGTCAAAGAGAAGGACGGCTCCTACAGCACGTCGATGACGAACGTGCCCGCGTTCCGCGAAGAGCCGAGCATGCCGCCCGAGTATCAAGTGCGCCCGTGGCTGCTCGTCTATTACACGAAAGAAGGGAAGCTGGAGCCGGAGAAGTTCTGGCAGGATTACGGGCGGCAGGTTTACGAGGATTATAAGTCGGCGCTGAAAGTCACGGACGAGGTGCGCCAAGCCGGCACGGCCGCCGTGGGCGACGCGCCCGAGCCGGAGGCGAAGCTGCGCCGCCTGTTCGAGTTCTGCCGCGCCAAGATCAAGAATATCAACGACGATGCTGCCGGCATCAGCGCGGAGGAGCGCGCCAAGTGGAAACCGAACAAGACGGCGACCGACACGCTCAAGCGCGGCATGGGCACAGGCTTTGACATCGACCTGCTCTTCGCCGCGCTGGCGAACGCCACGGGCTTCGACGCGCGCCTCGCCCGCTTGGCCGACCGCGGCGACGTTTTCTTCGATCCGGCCTTTCCGGACGAATACTTCATCAACTCTTACGACATCGCAGTCAAGGTCGGCGACAACTGGCGCTTCTACGACCCGGCCAGCACCTACGTGCCCTTCGGCATGTTGCGCTGGCAGGAGGAGGGCACGTACGCGCTCGTCTCCGATCCGAAGACCGGCTTCTTCGCCACCACGCAGTTCTCGCCGCCGGAGAAATCCATCGAGCGGCACACGGCCTATCTGCGGTTGAGCGAGGACGGCACGCTCGAAGGCGACGTGCGCATCGAGTACACAGGCCATCTCGCCAACGACAAGAAGGAGTATAACGACGACGACTCGCCCACCCAGCGCGAAGAGACGCTGCGCAACATGATCAAGGCGCGGCTGAGCACGGCCGAGGTCTCCGACATTAAGGTCGAGAACGTGCAGGACCCGATCAAGCCGTTCGTCTATCAGTACCACGTGCGCGTGCCCGGCTACGCGCAGCGGACGGGCAAGCGGCTCTTCCTGCAACCGGCCTTTTTCCAGCACGGGCGCGCCCCGCTGTTCGCGCCCGCCGAGCGCAGGCATATGATCTATTTCCACTACCCTTGGCAAGAGCAGGACGAAGTGGATATCGAGTTGCCCGCCGGTTACGCGCTCGACAGCCCGGACGCGCCCGCGCCCTTCGCCGCCGGCGAGATTAGCAAGTACGACGTGAAGATCAACGTGGCGAAAGACGGGAGCAAACTCTTCTACCGACGCTCGTTCCTCTTCGGCGCAGGCGGCGTCGGGGGAATGCTCTTTCCCGTCCCCTCGTACCCGCAAATCCGGCAGCTCTTCGACGAGTTGAACAAGCGCGACAACCACACGCTGACGCTCAAGCAGGCCGCGACCGCCAGCGCGACGCCCCCGCCTGCAAACTAACGGCTGCGCGCTCGTCAGTGGTCATGGCCGGCGGGCCGAGCGGCACAAATTTTAACTTGCCGATTAGAGGATGAAAGTAATGCTGTACCGAATGATAGGCTTGTGCTGTGTGGTGTTGGCCCTCACGGCGACGACGCGCGCGGCGGGCGATGATGTGCCGGCTTGGCTGCAACAGGCGGCGGCCCTGAGCGTCCCGCCTTATGACAAAGACGTACATGCCGTGGTGCTCCACGACGAAGCGACGGTTACAGTCGGCGAGGACGGGCGGCAGACTACGACCACCACTTGGGCCGTGCGCATTCTGCACCGGGAAGGGCGCGGCTATGCCTATGCCTCGACGGTCTATGCCACCGATACCGACAAAGTACGGGAGATGCGCGCTTGGCTCATCCGGCCTAATGGCACGATCAAGCGGTACAGCAAAGACGAAATACTGGACGAAGCCGCCGCGCTCAACAACGTCTATGACGATGCGCGGGTCAAACGCATCAAGGCCGGCGAAGATGTCGAGCCGGGCGCGGTCTTCGGCTATCAGATCGTTAAGGAAGAACGCGCCGACTTTAATGAGAACGAATGGTTTTTCCAAAGCTATATCCCAGTGCTCAGGTCGCGCCTGAGCCTCACGTTGCCGCCCGGCTGGCAGTCGGCGAGCGTCACCTTTAATCGAGACAAGCTCGAACCGACGGTGAGCGGCTCGTCCTACACGTGGGAGCTACGCGATCTGCCGCCTATCGCAGACGAGCCGGCCAGCCCGACCATGCGCAACCTTGCGGCCCACATCGCGGTCAGCTACGCGCCCGCGAATGCGGCGGCCGCGGCCGGCGCGCGCAACTACAAAACTTGGATGGACGTTTCGCGCTGGTACAGCGGGCTGAGCGACCCGCAGGCAGTAGCGGACGCGGCCGTGACGGCCAAGGCGCACGAGTTGACGGCGGGCGCTAAAACCGAGCTTGAGCGCATTCAGGCCATCGGGCGCTACGTCCAGAGCCTGCAATACATCTCGATCCAGATCGGCATCGGCCGCTTTCGCCCGCACGCTGCGGCCGAAGTATATGCGAAAAAATATGGCGACTGTAAAGACAAAGCGAACCTGATGCGTGCGATGCTGACGGTGGTCGGCATCCAGTCGTACCCGGTCTTGATCCGTTCGGGCGATCCGACTTACGTGCGCGAAGAGTGGACTTCGCCTGGTCAGTTCAACCATTGCATCGTAGCCGTCCGGGTCAGCGACGCGACCCAAGTCCCGTCCGTCGTGCAACACCCGCAACTCGGCCGCCTGCTCATCTTTGATGCGACCGATGACGACACACCCGTCGGCGATCTGCCCCAACACGAGCAGAACAGCTTTGCGCTCATCGCGGCCGGCGACACGGGCACGCTCATGCGTATGCCCGTCACGCCGCCCGAAGCGAACCAGCTTGAGCGCCAAGCGGAGGTCAGTCTCGCGCCGGACGGTTCGATCACGGCGACCGTGCGCGAGCATTCAATCGGGCAGGCAGCGGCGTCCGAGCGGGCCGGCTTCCATCACTTGGCGCGCCCTGAATACAACCAGATGATTGCAAACTGGATTACGAATGGCGCGACCGGCGCGAAGGTGACGAAGGTTGAGCCGGCAGACAACAACAACGAGGGGCGCTTCGCCCTCAACGTTGAGTTTGCGGCCGAGAGCTACGGGCAACTGATGCAGGATCGTCTGCTCGTCTTCAAGCCGGCCATCGTCTCGCGGCGCGAGTCTTTGACGCTGACCGCCGCGACGCGCAAGCATCCGGTCGTGCTCAGCCCGTTCTCTTACACCGAGACGGTCAAGGTCAAACTGCCCGCCGGATTCGACGTGGACGAATTGCCCGACGCGGTCAAGCTCGACACGCCCTTCGGTTCTTACGTCGCGACCTACGCGGTCAAGGACGGGCAACTCAACTTCACGCGTACGATGATCCAACGCGCCGCCCTAATCCCGGTCGAGCAGTACGCCGCCGTGCGCGGCTTCTTCGAGCGCATCCGCGCCGCCGAGCAAGCCCCGGTCGTGCTCGCGCGAAAATAACAACTCACTGATCGACAAAGAACAGGGCCGCGCAACTCAACGTGCGCGGCCCTTTCCATTGCTATGGCAAGCAACTACTTGCCGGGAGCGTGGGGCACCCTACAGCTCGCCATAAGCGCTGCAAGCGCAAACAATCTTACTCGCCTCACGGCTCGTTGGCGGGCTGTAGGGTGCCCCGCGCTCCCGGCTGGCTGCGACGCATCATTATTCCCCATATCTATCTCTCACTGTGTCGTCCGCAGCCACCCCTTGCAGCATCAACTGACGTAGGGCTTCGCGCAGCCGCAGGGCGACGCTGCCAGCGGGCACAGTGTAACGATGAAAGTCGTAGGTGGTGGCCAGCCCGACGCCGTGCCGCGCCGAGGTGAGAAAGATTTCATCCGCATCGCCAAGGTGCGCCAGATCATAGACGCCTTCGACCACAGGCAGCGCCAACTCACTGGCGAGCGCGAGCACGCAGGCGCGCGTCGTCCCCGCGAGCGCGCCGGTCGAGAGCGCGGGCGTGTGCGCCGTGCCTTTCGTGACCCAAAAGATATTCGCCTGTGTGGCCGACACGATCTCGCCGCGCTCGTTTAAGCACACCGCCTCGTCAAAGTCGCGCGCCCGCGCTTCCTCCCACGCGAGCACTTGTTCGAGACAACTGACACTCTTAACGCCCACGAGCGGCGCGTATGTGTTCACACGATAGGGCGAGAGCGTGAGCGCGAGTCCTTCATCCGGCGCGGGCTGCGCTAACTCGCCTGTCGTAATCAGCAGATCGGTTGCTATCGCTTGCTCAGTTGCCTCCGGCACGCCCGCGAGGTCGCGCAACGTGCGCGCCAGCAAGGTCACGCGGGCCAACCCGCGCTCGACGTTGTTCGCTTCGATGAGTCGCGCAAGCGCGTCGCCGACCTGCGCCTCAGCAAACTCTGCGTGCTCGACGCCCGTGCGCTCGGCGTGTTCAATGAGCCGCGCCCAATGCTGCGGCCACAGAAACGCGCGCCCGCCGTGCACGGCGACCGTCGTGAACACACCGCGTCCCGCGAGCGCGGCGGCCGTCAACGCGAGCAGGCGCGCACTATCAGCTTCGAGCAGGCGCTGGTTGTGAATGATGCGCGCTGGCATATATGTAAGGAGTCCGGCGGCAGGCGCTCGGCGACGGTAGCTCCGGCCAATGGAGCCGACGCGATACGGCGCAGTCCGGCGGTAACGGCCGGTCTACTGATGCAGACGCGGCGGGGTCATGCGCAACAGCATCTGCGTGCCCGCCTTTAGCTCTACATTTTTGCCCTTGCTGACAAAGACCGTGACGGGCGGCGGCGACGCGAATTCCCATTGGAGCGAGAGACCTTCATAGCCCACCGCACCTTGCGCATCCTTGTGCAACAGCAGCGGCCCATCCGCCCCGCCCTTGATCTCTGCCGTCGCCACTGTTGCGGTCGAAGCGGCTTTGCTGTTCGCGGGCAATTGACCCGACGCAGTTGTGGCGGACGTGCCGGACCCGACCATGTTTGGTTCGAGGGAGTGCATCATGCCGTAAGTGGGATCGTCGGCGAGCGAGTTGCTGCGCGGCGCGGCCACCGCGGCGATGATCGCCTGCACGGGCAGCCCGCTCTCGTCCTTGTTAACAACCCGATCCATGACGATGGAGAGCGCCGTTAGCCCCCCGTTCTGTCCCTTCACGCGCGACTCCTTCACATGGCCCAAGAGACGTGCACCTTTGGGAATGACGACCACGCCGTCAACTACGACATCGCTGAGCGTGCGTAAGATCAATTCCTGCCCGACGGTCGCACTCTTCGACTCGACGGCCCGCGTGAGCACGGCGAACACCGTACTGACCGGCGGGGCGGCGTTGTCGGTTTGGGCCACGAGCGCGGTCGGGCAGAGCAAGATAAACAACAGGAACGTGCTTGCGCGCCACTTGTTCATGTTTTACTCCTTTCGCAATTCCGGGCGCGAACTGTGTCGGCCGCGGATGAAGGACTGTAGGTGCGGTCGTTATTCGGCCGCCGCAGCCATGGCTTCGGCCTGCAAACGTTGGCTAAGCGAGGTGCGCCAGATGGTTTCGAGTTCGTCGATGTCGCGTGCGACGACCGGCGCGTCGTTGACGCTGATGCGCAAGTGTGCACTGCCGACGCGCCCGATGACGGCGAAGGGACAATCGAGTGCGGCGGCGATCTCTGTGAGCCGTGTGCGCGCCGCCGGGTCGAAGCTGACGACGATGCGCGAGGGCGATTCGCTGAAGAGTTGCGCGGCCGGCGCGAGCGCGCCCGTGAGTTCCACGTCCGCACCGAGCCGCGCGCGGTTGAGCGTGGCGAAGCACGATTCGGCGAGCGTGACGGCAAGACCGCCATCGGCGCAGTCGTGCGCTGAGCGCAGCAAGCCCTCTTCGGCCGCGCGCAGACAAGTCTCTTGCACCGCCTTTTCTAAATTCAGATCGAGCGCGGGCACACACCCACGCCGCAGCATCTCGTCAGTCGTTTGGCCTTCGACGGTCGCAGCGTATTCGCTGATCGAAAGATCATCATTGGTCGTGCCGATGAGCGCGATCTCGTCGCCCGCCTGTTTGAAGCCGGGCTGGATGATGCGACGCGCGTCTTCGACGAGGCCCACCATGCCGATGACGGGCGTCGGCAGGATGCCGCGCCCCTCGGTCTCGTTGTAGAACGACACGTTACCGGAGATAACCGGCGTATCGAACGCGCGACACGCTTCCGCCATGCCGTCGATCACTTCGGAGAACGCCCACATCACTTCGGGGCGTTCGGGCGAGGCGAAGTTCAGACAGTTCGTGATGGCAAGGGGGCGCGCGCCGACGCACACGACGTTGCGCGCGGCTTCGGCGACGATGAGTTTCGTGCCCTCGCGCGGATTCGCCGCGCAATAGCGGCCGTTGCCGTCGAGACACATGGCGAGCGCACGCCGCGTCTCCTTGATCCGCACGATGGCCGCGTCCGCGCCGGGCAGCACGGCCGTGTTCGTCCGCACCATGTGATCGTATTGCCGATAGACCCATTCCTTCGACGCGATGTTTGGCGCGGCCAGCAAGCGCAATAAGGCATCATCAAGTCTGGAGTCAGGAGTCTGGAGTCTGGAGTCAGAAGCAGCGATCGGTTTTGACTCCAGACTCTCGACTCCAGACTCCTGACTATCGAAGACCGGCGCGGTCGGTGGCGCGGGCGAGATGAGATCGAGGCCGCCGCCAACAGTTATATCTTCATCCTTCGGCTCGCTTTCATCCGTCGGCTGCAGCGCGCGCATGGGTCTTTCGTATAGGGGCGCTTCGTCAGTCAAAAAGCCGACGGGTATATCTGCGACCGTGCCTTCGTGGTGCATGATCTGTACGTGACCTGTGTCGGTCACGCGCCCGATGACGACCGCGTCCAAATCCCAGTTCTTGAAGATATCCACGACCTGCCGCGCGCGCCCCTTGTGCGCGACGATCAGCATGCGCTCCTGCGATTCAGAGAGCATGATCTCGTAAGCCGTCATCGCCTGTTCGCGTTGCGGCACGAGCGTGAGATCAAGTTCCAGCCCTGTGCCCGCGCGCGCCGCCATTTCGCACGACGAAGAGGTGAGACCGGCCGCGCCCATGTCCTGTATGCCGGCGACCGCGCCGCTGCGCATCGCTTCGAGGCACGCTTCGAGCAGAAGTTTTTCCAAGAAGGGATCGCCCACCTGCACGGTCGGGCGTTTCGCCATTGCCGCGTCGTCAAACTCGGCCGAGGCCATCGTCGCGCCGTGGATGCCGTCGCGCCCGGTCTTAGCACCGACGTAGAGGACGGGATTGCCGACGCCGCTTGCGCGCCCAAAGAAGATTTGATCGTGGCGCACTAACCCTAGCGCAAACGCATTCACCAACGGATTGAGCGCATACGCGTCGTCGAACATGACCTCGCCGCCGACGGTCGCCACGCCGAACGCGTTGCCGTAGTGCGCGATGCCCGCGACGACACCCGCGAGTAAGCCGCGATTGCGGCGGCCATGCTGCGCGTGTTCGAGTGAGCCGAAGCGCAGACTGTTCATCGCCGCGACGGGGCGCGCGCCCATCGTGAAGATGTCGCGTAGGATGCCGCCGACGCCCGTCGCTGCGCCCTGAAACGGCTCGATGAACGAAGGATGATTGTGTGATTCGACTTTGAATGCGGCGCACCAACCGTCGCCCACATCCACAATCCCTGCGTTCTCGCCCGGCGGCACAACCACGCGCTCGTTGCGCGTCGGCAGTCGCCTGAGATGCACGCGCGAGGATTTATAAGAGCAGTGCTCCGACCACATCACCGAGAAGATGCCAAGCTCGACGAACGTCGGCTCGCGCCCCATCAACTCCTTGATGCGCGCGTATTCGGTCTCGGTCAGATTATGTGCCGCGACGACTTCGGGTGTGATGAGTTCCATAAGTGAAGTGCTGAGTGCTGAGTCCTGAGTGCTGAGTGCAGCAGAGTTTTTAACTCAGCACTCAGGACTCAGCACTCAGCACTTTCTCAATGGCGGTACGCAGTTCGGTCGGGTTGATGCGCCCCTTGTGTTGGAAAACGATTTGACCATGCCGGTCGAACAGAAAGGTCGCGGGCAACTCGCCGCCCCAAGTGGGATCGACCGAGTTGATGACCGGCTCGGAGTCGGGCACGTTCAGGACGTAAGCCGGCATCTGCGCATGCATCTCGCGCAGGAACTTCGGCACGCCCTTGGTCAATTCGCCGGGGTCGTCAACCGAGATGGCGGCGAACTCTAGTCCGCGCGCGCGATAGTCGGCATCGATCTTGACGAGGTCTGGAAACTCTTCGCGACAAGGCTCGCACCACGTGGCCCAGAAGTTGACGAGCAGCGGCCCGTCATGCGGCGCTGTCCCGCGCGCGAGCAACTGCTTGACGCCCGCCGCGTCGAGCAAGCTGATAGGCGACATAAGCGGCGGCAGTGCGCGCGCCGGGCGTGGCTTGCGTTTGTGGGGCGCGCGCGTGCCGCTCCGACCGACGCCGTCGGCACGCGCCTCAACTATGCCCGCCCGGTTGAACGACAGCACTGCGGCGGCACAGCAGACGAGCGCGATTAAAGTGCGGCGTTGTCTCATTGCGCGGCGGCGCGTTTGATCGAGCAGCCGAAAGCTTTCGCTTCAGTTTTGGCGATGGGTTTGCCGGCCAGCGCGGCGTCGAGCGCGTCGCGCAGGTCGTTGGCGGTCACGCTCTCAGCGTTCTGAGCGTTGTCGATCCGCCCGTGATAGACGAGCTTGTTGCCGGCGTCGAGGAAGAAGACTTCGGGTGTGCGCTCCGCGCCGAGCCGGTCGGCGATCTTACTGCCTTCGTCTTTCAGGATCGTGAACGTCAGATGCTTCTCGGCCGCGTGCGACTTCACCTCGGCCGCTGGCTCGGTCACGTTCGCATTGATGCCGATGACGTTGATGCCGCGCGCCTTGTAGTCCGCGGCCAACTTCTCCATCCGCTCGTTGTAGCCGTTTGAGACCGGGCACTTCGTCGCGATGAAGATCAAGACCGTGCCGTTCTTGCCCTTCAAAGAGGCGAGCGAGTGTGCGACGCCGTCGGCGTCGGACAGCGTGAAGTCCGCGACGGTTGCGCCGATTGTGACCGGGGCCGGCACGTCGGCGCGTGCGGCCGAGCACAGCATGACAAGCGAGCAAGCGATAACGAGGGTCAGAGCGATTACGTGTTGCTTTTTCATCTCAGATACACTCCTTCAAATCAGGGTGGCTACGGGAAGATGCAAGCTTACATAAAGCAGTGACGAGTGACAAGTGACAAGTGACGAGCCAGAATCTGTCTGTTGCTCGTCACTCGTCACGCGCCGCTCGTCACTGCTTTTTTCAGCGTAAACCGCCAGAGCATGCGCTGCTCATCCGCGTCGAACTCGTGCCGGGCATTTGTGACGCGCCAGTGCCCCATGTGCTGCCAGCGACCGAGTGCGAGCTTGTTGAAAAGCGGGACAGCGTGCCCGCTCTCAATCGCGGCGAGGAGCGCGCGGTTCGCCGGGCTAAGATGTTGGTCGCCATGCCGACCCGCGCCGGTGTAGATGATCGTGTCCGGGTCGCCAGTGGCGTGTCGGTCGGGATAACAGGGGTTGATGCGCCCGAAGTCTGTGAGTAGAGAGACGAGCCGGCCGTTGCGTTGATAGACGCCGTTGCGTATGCGGTGCGTGCGCTGCACCTCAGCCCAAGAAAGAACGTGTCCCAAGTCCAAAGTTTCATGTCCCAAGTCCCAAGTCTCATGGCCAATGTCCGCACTACGCTCCCAGACATGAGACTTGAGACTTTGAACTTGGGACTTTGCCTTCATCGCTCTTGCGCGAGGGCGAGTGTGGCGGAGAGCGAACTGAACACGCCGCGCCCGTCCGCTGAGCCGAGCATATCTTCGCAGGCGCGTTCGGGGTGCGGCATCAGACCCATGACGTTCCGCGCCTCGTTGCAAATGCCCGCTATATGGTCGCGCGCGCCGTTCGGATTGGCCGCGTCGGTGCTCCGGCCCGCCTCGTCGCAATAGCGGAAGACGATGCGGTCGTCGCGTTGCAGTTCGGCCAGCGTCTCGTCGTCACAAACGTAGTTGCCTTCGGCGTGCGCGATGGGGATGCGCAAGGTAGCGCCGCGTTGCAATTCATTCGTAAACGGCGTGTCGGTCGTCTCGACGCGCACTTGGACATGCGCGCAGATGAAGTGCAGGTCGCGGTTGCGGATGAGCGCGCCGGGCAGTAGCCCCGCTTCGCACAGGATTTGAAAGCCGTTGCAGATGCCGAGCACGAAACCACCGCGCGCCGCGAACTCTTTGACCGACGCCATCACGGGCGAGAAGCGCGCGAGTGCGCCCGCGCGCAGGTAGTCGCCGTAAGAGAAGCCGCCGGGAATAATGATCGCATCGTAGCCGGCGAGGTCGGTCTCTTTGTGCCAGATGAACGAGACGGGCTGGCCGACGTGTTTTGAGATCACGTGATAGGCATCGTGATCGCAGTTCGAGCCGGGAAAGACGACGACACCGAATTTCATCACTCAACCTCCACGCGATAGTCCTCGATCACGGGATTGGCCAAGACCTCGCGCGCCATGCGCTCGGCCGATTCTTGCGCGTGCGCGCGATCAACAGACTCGTCGAGCGCGATCTCGAAATACTTGCCCTGCCTGATGTCCGCAATGCCGCCATAGCCGAGCAACTCGACCGAGTGCTGTATGGCCTTGCCCTGCGGATCGAGCACGCCCGCCTTCAACGTCACATAAACTTTAGCTTTCACAACGTCTCCGTATTTAAAATTAAACCTCTTGGCCAAACACACGCGCGAAGACCGCGTCCACGTTGCGCAGATATGTGTCGAGCGCGAAGGCGCGTTCGATCTGTGCGCGCGGTAGTCGTTCGTTGATCTCTTTATCCGCGAGCACGAGTGCGCGGAAGTCGCCGCCTTCGGCCCACGCGCGCATCGCATTGCGCTGCACCCACTCGTAAGCCTGCTCGCGCGCGACGCCGGCCTGCGTGAGCGCGAGCAGCAGCTGCCCGCTAAAGACCAGCCCCTTGGTTGCATTCAAGTTTGTGAGCATGCGTTCGGGGTAGACGACGAGCGTGTCGATGAGGCTCGTCGCTTTCGCCAGCATGTAGTCGAGCGCGATAGAGGCATCGGGCAGGACGACGCGCTCGGCCGACGAATGCGAGATGTCGCGCTCGTGCCAGAGCGCAACCGACTCAAGCCCCGCGACCGCGTAGCCGCGCACGACGCGGGCCAGTCCGCAGATGCGCTCCGACAAGATCGGATTGCGCTTGTGCGGCATCGCGCTCGAACCCTTCTGCCCTTGCTTGAATCGCTCTTCCGCCTCGCGCACTTCGGTGCGCTGCCAGTGCCGGATTTGCAGCGCACACTTGTCGAGCGACGACGCGCAGACCGCCAGCGTGCAGAGATACTCCGCGTAGTTGTCGCGCTGAATCACCTGCGTCGAGACGGGCGCGGCCCGTAGTCCCAGCCGCGCGCAGACCTGCTCTTCGACCACGGGGTCGAGATGCGCGAACGCGCCGACCGCGCCGCTGATCTTGCCGACGGCGACCGTCTCACGTGCGCGCGTCAAGCGCTCACGATTGCGCCGCATCTCGTCGTACCAGAGCGCAAAGGTCAAGCCGAACGAGGTCGGCTCGGCATGGACGCCGTGCGTGCGCCCGATCTGCGGCGTGTCCTTGAATTCGTAGGCGCGGCGGCGCAGTACGAGCAAAAGCGCGTCGATCTTCTGTAACAACAGATCACACGCGTCGCGCAGCAAGAGCGCGTTCGCCGTGTCCACTACATCAGATGATGTCAGCCCGTAGTGGACGAAGCGCGCCGCGGCGCCGATGTTTTCCGCCAGCGCCGTCGTGAACGCGATCACGTCGTGGTCGGTCGTCTGTTCAATCTCGTGTATGCGCGCGACCGTGAACGCGGCGCGCGTCTTAATCTCTGCGAGCGCCGCGCGCGGGATCGTGTCCATCTCGGCGTGCACTTCGCAGACCGCCAGCTCCACGTCGAGCCACTTCTGGAATTTATTCTGCTCCGACCAGAGCGCGCCCATTTCGGGCAGGGTGTAGCGTGGAATCATAAGCACAGTGCTGAGTGCTGAGTGCTGAGTGCTGAGTCAGAAGTTGTTCACTTAGGATTCAGGACTCAGGACTCAGCACTTCATTTCAAAACATCCGAGTGGATGGCGTAGCGCGCGAGCAGCCAGCGACCGTCACGTTCGACGAGCGTGAAGGTCTCGATGGCGTCGCCGCGCTCGAAGCGCGTGTTGAAGCTGGCCGTCACGGTGTGCCCGCTCGCCTGCTGTTCGCGCCCTTCGACGAGCGCGCGATTCAAGACCTTGCCGAAGGTGTTGCGCACACGCTCGAAACTCGCACGGCTCTGTTCGGGTGTGGCCGCCTGTCGCCACTCGTCGGCCGCCTCCTGATAAATTTTATCGTCGCGCCCGGCGGCGATGTCGTCCGTGATGGTATCAATCGCGTTCTGCGCCGCAGTGGGTAAGCCGCTTCGGCGTTCGCTCACAGCGCAGGCCGACACAACAAGGGTCAGCACGATCAAGAGGACGGCGCACTTTGCGCGGCGACTCATCACAGTTCAATCCAAGGGGTCGGGTCTTTGTGGTGCGTGAGCGAAATCTGCGTCGTCGTCTGGAAGAGCGCGCCGCGTTCTTGTAGCGCGATTTCGGCCGTTAGCTTGGCGACGTGCGGATTGTTGGCGCGCTGCGACAGGTGTGCTAACACAATATGTTCAGCACCGCCGTCGTAGCCTTCACGCAGCCACGTGGCTACATCCTCGTTCGACAGATGCCCCGTGCGCGACAAGATGCGCTGCTTCAACTCCCAAGGGTAGACGCTGCACGCCTTCAGCATGTCGCGCCCGTGATTCGACTCGATCACAATCGCCGCGCAGCCGCGCAAACGCTCTTCGATCAAAGTCGTGACGCAGCCGAAGTCCATCAAGGTCGCGATCTTCACGCCGTCGTGCGTGGCGGTGAAACCGAAATTGTCGGCGGCGTCGTGCGGGATGGTGAACGGGTGGAAATCGATCTCGCCGATACGAAAATCCCGGCTCGACGAAATCTCGACGGTGCGTTCGCGTAACACGTCGGCGCGCTTGCGCGGCTCGTCGTTCGAGACACCTTGCCGCTCGCCGATGTAAGCGTCGCGCGTCTCGCCGGAGACGTAGACCGGGCACAACAAGTTCTTCAATAGCACACGCAACCCGCCCGCATGATCGCTGTGCTCGTGCGTGATGATCACGCCGTCGAGCGCCGCCGCGTCACAACCAACTAACGCCAGCCGCCGCACGATCTCACGCGCGCTCAAGCCCGCATCGACGAGTACATTCGTGCCCCCCGCGCAGATGAGCACCGCGTTGCCGGTCGAGCCGCTGCCTAAAACTGTGAACTTCATCGGGAGTTTTCTAAGCGCTTAAATTTCTAGCCGTGCGCGATCAACTTTGAAGCCGTTGAGGTTGCCGAGCGCGCCGAAGGCGAGCGCGTCGGAGGTGAACGAGGCGCGCGCGAGGCGCTGCAAATCCTCCGGCGTGACGGCTTCGATGCGCTGGATAACTTCGTCGGGCGGAATGTGCCGACCGTGCACGATCTCTTGGCGTGCGAGGGCGCTGGCGCGCGCGCTTGTAGATTCGAGGCTCAAAAGGATCGAGGCGACAGCTTGATCCTTCGCCAGTTGCAACTCGTCCGTGCCGACCGGCTCGCGCACGATGCGGCGCAGTTCAACGAGCGCGAGATCGAGCACCTCGTCCACCTGCGCCGGGCTTGTGCCGGCGTAAATGTGAAAGACACCCACATCGGTGTAGCCGGAAGCGGCCGCGCCGACCGAGTAGGCCAGCCCGCGCTCTTCGCGGATTGATTGCCAGAGCCGACTCGACGTGCCGCCGCCGATGACCGAGCCGAGCAGACTCCCGACGTAACGATCCTCGGCGCGCGCCGACGGCCACGGCGTCGCTAAAATTAAGTGCGCCTGTTCGAGTTCCTGTTTGCGTTCGGTGAAGATGGGCGCAGCGACGATGGGCGCGACATCTGCGTCTGTGTCGCCTGCGGCGGTCGTCGCACTGGCAGCGAAGGCGCGCTCGGCCATCCGGACGAGTTGGTCGTGTTGGACGTTGCCCGCGGCCGCGATGACGAGGTTGCGCGGCGCGAAGGCTTGCGCGTGAAAGTCGGCCGTGCGGGTTTGATCAAATGATGAGACGGTCTCTTCCGTGCCTTCGATGGGGCGACCGAGGGCGTGATCGGGGAAGTAGGCGGCGTTGAACAACTCGCTTAAGAATTCTTCGGGCGAGTCCTCCACCATCTTCATCTCTTCGATGATGACGCGCTGCTCGACGCGCAAGTCTTCCGCAGCAAAACGCGGACTGAGGAGCATGTCGGCGAGCAGGTCGAACGCCTGCGGGACGGCCGTGTCCACGACCTTCAAGGCGAAGCCGGTCAACTCGTGCGATGTGTAAGCGTCGAAGTGGCCGCCCAGCCGATCCGATTCAACCGCAATGTCGAGGGCGGTGCGGCGACGTGTGCCTTTGAAGACTGCGTGCTCAATAAAATGGCAGATGCCGTTTAAGTGAGGCGGCTCGTGGCGCGAGCCGCGGCGCACCCAGATGCCGAGCGTGGCCGAGCGCAGACCCGGCATGAATTCCGTTAAAATCGTCGCGCCGTTGGCGAGTCTGGTGGAACGAACCTGTTCTGTCATTACCTCTTGGACGTGCTGAATTCTGGAAAATTCCGACCGGGCGGTAAGCCTATTTGCAGCACGTTGCATCGTAGCAGATGTCCCGCCCACCCGTCTAACGCTCCATCCCATTCCATGACATAAGCCAACAATTGCCACGCGTTGCAGCCACAGCCAGCACGAAATTCAACGCAACTCGTCCTGCACCATGATAAGCGGCACAGATGTCTTGCCGGGTGTTACACGCTACATTACACTATGCCTTAGCCAGCAGGTGCGATAAGTGCATGATTCGGTCGTTCCGGCACAAAAGACTCAAGCGGTTGTTCGAGCACGGGCAGGCGCGCGGCGTCGCGGCGGATTTGACCGGGCGGCTCGTCAGACAATTAGACCTACTCAACCGCGCCGTCTCGCCGCAGGACATGAACCTGCCGGGCAATCGGCTGCACGAATTGAAGGGTGACCGTAAAGGAACATGGAGCATCACGGTTAGCGGCAACTGGCGGCTGACTTTCACCTTCCGCAACCGGGATGCTTACGACGTTGATTTAGAGGATTACCACTGAGGGGGAATTATGCTGCAAGGGAGAAAGCGCCGCCCGACGCATCCGGGCGCAATCTTACGCACGGACGTACTGCCCGCGACAGGACTGACGCAAAAAGCATTCGCGGCCCTGCTCGGTGTATCGCGACGCACGATCAACGAGATTATGCAGGAGAAGCGCCCGGTGACAGTGGACATAGCACACCGGCTCGCACGCGCGCTCGGCACTTCGCCCGACGTGTGGCTGGGCTTGCAACAGGACGTTGACCTCTGGGACACGCTGCAAGCTAACAAGGGTGTGTACGACCAGATCAAACCGCTCAATCAGTCCGCCGGAGCATGACGAACATGCGCGCATGACGGCTGACAACTTTGGCTCACTCACTCACGCCTGATCATCGTGCAGACAAACCACACATTCCAGAACGCGGGCTGTGGGCTGAATATCTTTTCAGGATTGGCCAATAGGAAAGTCTGAGATGAAGAATGACGAAGAGAATGAGATTACCCTTGACGATCTGCTTGCTGATGAAGACCTTGAGTATTACCGCGCTGTAATCGTCTCGACCGTAAAATGTTTAAATGCTATTGACCCGCAAAATTGGCATGATGGCATCTTGTCGTGCCTTCGCCATAACGATCCGCTCGAACTGGCCGACAGCCTGTTTCATGTCACCGCCGCTAATGTTGATGAGATAAAGAAGTTTCAGAAGCTGTCCCCTGCACAAAAACTAAATTTCCTTGCTAGCGAACTGAGTCAAAAAATGTACCTTTTCGTTTTGCAGGAACGAGCAGCATTTCTGCATATTAATTTCAGCATTGTAAATGCACAGATCGCTACGCTCTTCTTATTAGCACAAGAGAAGAAAACAACCCTTTCCGATTATATTTTAGAACTAATAGGGCGGCCGATTTCTGACTTTCAGGACTTCCAAGAAATACTCACGCTCCCACAGGTAAGAAAGGTGATTAAGGACGGCTGGCAGAACGAAGATGTCCGACAGTGGGTTCTACAATTCTGCCATCGCATGAGCGCGCCAGCAGCTAAAGTCTCAATGACAGGCAACACATTGATTGGGTTGGCTGACGCGGCAATTCGCGCAGCATACAGAGCCGCCGGGCCAGAAACTTATAAGGAAATGTACGGGCTTACTGACGAGCAAATCCCGAAAAGGATGAAGTCTGAAGCAAGAGACGAATCCATTGAATGGTTTAAGGATGAAGTGACTAGACTGCTGGATGTAAAATCCGGGCCGAATAAAGGGACACAGACATTTAATAGAAATGAGTTTTGGGACGAGATAGTTGACACAGTGAAGCATTGGCCTACAAATGAGCCACCAACACTCACAAAGTTTGTCGATAAATTGGCTACTCTAAAGAATACGTCAGACAAGCCTAATGTCTTTAAGAAACGGCTGGATAAGTGTCATGAAGAAAGTGTCTGTCCTCATTTTGGTAGATGGCCTGCTCTCTTCAATCAACTCAGACAATCGAAATAATCTAGCTGTCAAATTAATTCGATAGAAGTAGGCGGAAACCCTCTGCGATGATATGGGCCAGCGAGATAGTTTCTCGCTGGCCCATAGGTTTTGATACGGCGGGCATATTGCTTCGAGCCAACGCGCCATAATGAGAGGAAAGTGAGAGCAACATGAACGATGTAGGTGAGCGTCAAGCATGTGCTGATTGCCGTAACTTTTTCCCTGTCGATGTGCTGAATCATGTCTTGGGCAGTGATGGCTCAGACATGATTCACGATATTCTCTTGTGCGACTGGTGCCAGCGAGCTTTTGAGATATGCGACGACGAGACGAAGTGCGCACTGGTAAGCAAGTGGACACGACGGAGGGGCATCTGCAAGAAGGAAGTGGCGATAGAAAACGCGGCGGACGAGACTTGCATCGTAGGCATGTACCCTAATCGCGAGCTAGTGCGCCGGTCGCGGCGCAGAGAATCGAGCGAAAAGCTTGCTTGACACTGTTTTGCGATAGTTGGAGAATGTCTCTCTTCGCTCAAGCGAGCCGGGCCGTTGAGGCTCATGTCCGCGCGGGCGGCGCTGAACAGGCGGCGAAGTCGAAACTTTGCCGCGACCTCGCGACCGCGAACCAAGGGGCAACTGACTGAAGAGATCGCTTGAGACGCACGCCTATCCGAACTCGTCTCCCGCGAGCGGGCGTGCGCCGGGAGGTTTCGGTGTTATGAGACAAAATTTACGGCGGGCTAGTTTGACGCTCTGCGCGTTTGCGCTGGTCTTGGCGGCCGCGCAAAGCCGTCCGACTTACGGTGCGGGCAGCGCACGGCGCCTGGGCACGATCAGCGGCACGGTGCGCGACCAGAAGGGGCAGCCGCTCGCCGGTGCGCTCGTCCAACTGCTGCGCGACGGCGCGCAGGACATAGTCAAACAGACGCGCAGCAACACGGACGGCTCGTTCACCACGCGTATTGCGCCCGGTCGTTATGTGTTGAGCGCTATCGCCGTCGGCTTCAACGCCGTCACCTTCACCGCAGTTCAAGTCAAACCCTCCGACGAACTCATCTATCGTTTCAACCTCGTCCCACTCGGTCAGGGGCGCACAGTGCCTGAGCGCCGTGCCGACCGCAACGATCCAAAGTGGCGGCTGCGCTCGGCGCAGGCCCAACGCTCGATCTTCCAAGCGCACGAGGGCGAGGATGCAACCATCGCGGCCGTCGAAGCAGCGGAGGAAGCGGACGCAGTCGAAGCGCAAGCCGAACGGGACGCCGAAGGCAACGTGCTGCTCTCGTCGGCGGACGGCAAACGGCGACCCGTGCACGGCATCGTCGAGACTTTCGTAGCTGCTTCAGCCAATCCGCTCGCGCCCAACTATACGGGGCTAAACTTCGCCGTCACCGCGCCCGCCAGCGACACGGTCGAGTTGATCTTCGCCGGTCAAGTTGGCACGAACGCGCTCGCGCGCTTTGAGACGACGGGGCGCGTGCGCGCTGGCAACAAACACCGCGTGAGTGCAACGCTCGGCGCGGCCAGCCTGCCGCTTCTGGTCAAACAGGCGCAGGGTCGCAGCACGCTCGATCAACTCTCCGTGCGCACGATTGATGAGTGGGTGGTGCGCGACGGCGTGGTGGTCGTGCTCGGTCTCGACTACTCGCGTTTCCTCGGCGCGAAGACGGGCGGCGCGTTTAGCCCACGCATTGGCTTCGAGTTCGCCGCCAATGCAAACACGCACTTGAAGTTCGGCTACGCGCCGGGCGACCGCAGCACCGGCGCACAGTCCGTCGCCAAATTTGAAGACGGTGCGGTGGTCTTTCCGGAAGTGAGCGAGCAAGCGGTCGCCTTTGTGGATGGGCGCGCAGTGTCGGAGCGCAGCCAGCGTCTGGAGTTCGGCATCGAGCGCGTGCTGGATAACAAATCGAGCGTCGAGGCGACCGCGTTCTTCGACACGACGGACGGGCGCGGCGTGGGCCTACTGAACATGCCGCTCAATGCGTTCAGCGATCGGACCGGCGCGACGCTGTTGAAAGTGGCCGATCAGCAGGGCGCGGCACGCGGCTTCCGCTTGGTCTATACGCGGCGCTTAAGCAAGTTCTTGCAGGCACGGGCCGGCTACTCAATCGGGCGCGGCCAAGCGCTCGCACCCGTTGCGGCGGACAACAACGCCGCGCCGGATCAAATCTTCCACGATGGTTTCTTCCAGACCGCCGCCGCCCAACTCGACTCGGACATTGGCACGGGCATGCGCGTCCGCACCATCCTGCGCTTCTCGCCGCGCGCCGCCGTGTTCGCCATCGACCCGTTCGCCGGCCAGCTCGCCGTCTTCGATCCAAGTTTGAGCATCCTCGTCACGCAGGACTTGCCGACATTTGGTCTGCCCCTGCGCGCCGAGGCCGTGCTCGACGCGCGCAACCTGCTCGACGCGCAGTGCGGCGTCGATGATGGCGACACGCTCGTCCTCGTCGGCAACACGCGCCGCTCCGTGCGCGGCGGCATCTCGGTCAGATTTTAAGAACAGTCTGGAGTCTGGAGTCGAGAGTCTGGAGTCAAGAACAATTTGTCTTTGACTCTAAACTCTCGACTCCAGACTCCAGACTGTTTCCTCCTCCAAATTCTCGGAGATATACGAAAAATCGGATCGGGCGCAGCATATTTTTCGGGCGCGGATTGCCCTGTTACGACTGACCACAGGTGCGGGAAATATATGCCGATGGCGCGATGCGCTGACGGGCTTAAGGTTCGCGGTCTCCGGCGCTTGGACGTGCCGCCGGGGGCGCTCGAATTGGAACATCAATTGCTTTTAATATATCGGTTTAGGCAAGAGGGCGCGCGAGGTTTAAAGCCGTGAAGGGATCGGTGCTGACAACGCGGACGTGGGTGTTGCTGCTGGCGACGGCCTTGCTCGTCGCCGCCGGCGCGCTCAACTTTGCGCAGCGCCTGACGCACAAGCCGCCCCTCACAGACGGCGTCCAGTGGAAGCAGACGCCCGCCGGCATCTACGCCCGCTCGGTCGCGCCGGACGCGCCCGCCAGCCGCGCCGGTGTGCTCGGTTTACAGCCGGGCGACCGCCTCATCGCCATCAGCACCGACGAAGTCAACTTCGAGCCGGTCGTCTCGGCCGCAGACGTGCAGATTTATCTCGAAGAGGCGAGCAGAGAGGGCGGGCGACTAGTCTACAAGATCGAGCGGCCGTCATTTCCCGAAGACACGCGCTTCTACGACGTCTATCTCTCAGACCTCAGCCCCGTCCCGAATCGCACGACGCGCGACTACTATCTGAACTTCATCGGCATCGTCTATCTGCTCGTCGGTCTCTTCGTCCTGTTCAAACAGGGCGCGCGCGCGCCGTTCGTCCTGCACTTCGCCACGCTCTGTCTCGCGGCCTTCGTCTTCCATTTCTACAAGCCCATCGGCCTGTATGAAGACCTCGACAAGTCCATCGCATTTTTGGACGATGTAGCCTACATCTTCTTCGCGCCGCTCTTCCTACACTTCTGCGCGATCTATCCTGTCCGGCGGCAACTGTTCGACCGTGACCGCCGGCTCGCCCTGCTGCTCTACGTGCCCGCGATCTGTCTGAGTCTGCTGACCGCGCTCGTCCACTACCAGAACGAGATCGGGTTCATCCTGCGCCGCATCTCAATGCCGGCCTTCTCGGACGATTTTATCCGCGCACTCTACACGGCCGACTTTGCACATCTGATCACGGCGCTCATCGCGGGCGCGGTGATTTTGAGCCGCCGTTTCTGGCTGAGCAAGAACGCGGTCGTACGACAACAGTTGAAGTGGGTCGTCTGGGGATCGGCCTTGGCGATCACGCCGTTCACACTGCTCTACGCCATCGGCTACCTGTTCGGCGATGCAGGTGTGACGGGCGATGTCGAACTGCGGCGCTGGCTGACCGACATGGCCATCGTGCCGCTCGTCTTGATCCCACTGACGTTCGGCAACTCGGTCGTGCGCTATCGTCTGATGGACGTGGACGTAGTCGTGCGCCGCGCGGCCGTCTATGCGCTGACGACGATGACCATCGCGCTGCTGCTCGGCACGGTCGTCTACGTGGCCGGTCTCTACGCCTTCGGCGGCGCGATGACGCCGGGCGTGATCACGCTGCGCGTGATCGTCTCTGTGCTCGGCATGGCCGGCATCGTGATGAGCGCCGCGCCGCTCAAGAATTTCTTGCAGGTACGAGTTGACCGCCTCTTCTACGGCGAACGCTACGATCTGCGGCAGGGCCTCTTAGATTTCGGCCGCACGCTCTCGTCCACAACGGCACTCGACCCGCTCCTCGATGCGCTCGTCAGTCGCTTGCAACAGGTGCTCGGCGTCGCGCGCGTCGCTATCTTTATCGAAGACGCATCCGCGCCGTCAGGCTATCGCGTGGCGCGCGCCGCCGGTCTCGACAACGACTTGCGCGTGCCGCCCGACTTCCGCGAGATGATCCGCACGCGCTCCGCCGCCGAAGGCATCGTGCGCGCCGACGACATCGAAGTGCCCTTCGACGGCACGGGCGCGGGCTACGTCCGCCGTGCGCTCCACTACTATGTGCCGTGCGTCGTGCGCGGGCGCATGGTCGCGGTCATCGGGCTTGGTCGTTCGACCGGCGGCGAACTGCTCTCGTCTGAAGACTTGGAAATCCTACGCACCGTCTCCGGCTACGTCGCCGTCGCCATCGAGAACAGCCTGCTCTATCAAGAGCAACACGAGCGCGCGACCGAGCTTGAGCTACTGAAAGAGTTCAACGAGTCGATCATCGAATCGATCAACGTCGGCTTGCTTGCAGTCGATCCGCAGGGACGCATCACGGGTTGCAACAGCGCGCTCGAAGACCTGCTCGGCGTGCGCCGCGACGAGGCGACGGGCGCGCACGTCGAAAATTTATTCGCCGACGATTTCGCCGAGACGCTGCAACAGGTGCTTGGCGCGGACGCGTGGGCCGTGGCCGACGTGCGCCACATCTACAAACTGCACACGGCGACGCGCCGCGGCCGTTCACTCATCCTCAACATCGCCGTTGCACCTTTGCGCCGCACGGCGAGTGGCGAACACACGGGCGCGCTCGTCGTGCTGGAAGACGTGACGGGGCGCGTGCGTTTGGAAGAACAGTTGCAGCAGCGCGAAAAACTCTCGTCTATCGGTCTCTTGGCGGCGGGCGTCGCACACGAGATCAACACGCCGCTCACGGGCGTCTCCAGCTACACGCAGATGCTCTTGGGAATGCTCGCTGACACCGATCCGAAACACGCGCTCCTGCAAAAGATTCATCGCCAGACCGAGCGCGCCACCGGCATCGTCAATAACCTGCTCAACTTCTCGCGCACCGGGAGCGTCACTGACTTCGGCGCGGTCGATCTGAATCACGTACTCGAAGACACCTTACAACTCTTAGAGCCGCAACTGCGCCAGAGCCGCGTCGAGATCGAGCGTGCTTACGACCAACAACTGCCGCCCGTCTTCGGCAACAGCGGCAAGCTGCAACAGGTCTTCACCAATCTCCTCTTGAACGCACGCGACGCACTGCCCGGCGGCGGGCGCATCACGCTCTCGACCGCGAGCGCTGGTGACGACACGGCCGTCGTCGAAGTCGCAGACACAGGCATCGGCATCGCGCCTGAGAACGTCGCACGCATCTACGATCCGTTCTTCACCACCAAGGGTGTCGGGCGCGGCACGGGGCTGGGCCTCGCCGTCTCCTACGGCATCGTCCAAGAGCACTCCGGCCACATCACCGTCCACAGCGTACCCGGTCGCGGCACAACTTTCCGCATCACCCTCCCCACCGCCAAAGCGCGCGCCCGTCTGCAAGCCGCGAGCGATTAACCGCAGATGCAAAAACTTGCGAGTACAGATTGAAATCTCAAACCGATGCTCTGATGGGCTTCTAGGCAACAGTGTAGGTATAACTAAGGTAACTAATGCATTTCAGCGAATCGGCAGCCGAGCAACTCATTCAACCCGACCGCCCGATAGCGATCCTTCCATCATTTTCCTTGCGGTATACATTGAATGCTGTTCGCTCGCAACCGGTTAATTAAAGCTTTAACCCTTGATTGGCTGGTAAATAGTTAGGAGTTTTTAGTATGGCAGTAGAGGAAAACGTGAAAGAGCGCATTGCAAAGGTGATTGCGATGGGCCAGCAATTACGTCGTGGTAATCAACACGACCAAGTTCACTCTCCGGAACACATGCAGCAGTGCATCGCGTGGCTTGCTCCATCTCAAAATGTAATTGAGATTGTTTGTCCTAATCCAGACACTGCGTATCGCAGAAGAGCAGAAGAGATTGCAAAGTCTAAACGTGGTCTTATGTCTCACACGGCAGTGGGAGAATTGACTGATCTCCTGTCACACCTTTTAGTTGATATTGAGGCTGGCCTTCTATCATCTGTAGCTGATCGTGTCCGTGCGGAAGCCTTTGATGATTTCCTTGATCATAGTGAAGCCTATTACAAGGAGGGACGAAAGAATGAGTCAGGTGTTATCGCAGGCGTAGTCTTCGAGGACACAATTCGACGAATCTGCGACAAGTATAAAATCCCTCAAAAGGGTGCAAAGCTTGATGACTTGATAAGTGCACTCGCTAAGGCAGATGTGATCTCGCAGACAAAAGCTAAGCGAGCGCGGGTTGGTGCTCATGTACGCACAAAGGCGACCCATGCACAATGGGGCGAATTCGACTTGAATGATGTTAAGGGCGCGATAGACTTTTGCCGTGAACTGATTTCGGATAAGTTGGACGCCTGACTTAGCGCGGACATAACATGTCGTTGGACCGGAGCGCGGATAATTCTTTCTAAACTTGTTCTGTGCTTCGAGGGTTGTTGCAAATCGCAGCGCCTGGTCAACTCTAACGTTAATCCGTGCGGCCGGTGTTCTCTCTTTTTCTTTCCCGCACTTGGTGCTAAGCTCTGCGCCGTTCCAGTTCTAACAATTCAACAACAGGTCTAAAACGGCATGACAACGGGTCGCAGGCTGTTGAGGCGGGGCGCTTACTGGTGTGTGCTCACAAGTGTGTGCGCCGCGCTATGTTGGTTGACGGTCGGCGCGGCGGCCGGCGACGCGCACGCGCCGGAGCATGCGCTGCTGTTGCGGCTGCGCTCGTTCACGGCGGGCGCGACGGCGCAGCTTGAGATTGAGCCGAGCGCGCGGGGCGGGCGCGTGCGCTTGACCGCGAACAATCTGCCGCCGCCGAGCGCGCTTGCGCCGACGGCGCACGTCTATCTTGCTTGGGCGACGGGCGGGCGCATACTCCGTTTAGGTGAACTGCGCCGCGACGCGCGCGGCAATGCCAAGCTTGAGTTTGCGCACCCCGCACCGCTCGAACGCTACAGCCTGATCGTCACGGCCGAGGAGAACGCACACGTCGATCATCCCGGCGGCGCGCCCGTCTTTTCCACCCGCGCCAACGAAGTCACCGCGCTCTTCCCCGCGCCCGCCGTGCCCGTGCGCGCGACGGCCGACACCGCGCCACGTCCGCGCATCGTCCCCACGCCCGCGCCCGCCGTCGCGACCACGCATACGTCTTCGTTAACGCCGCCCATCGTCCGCGCCAAGCGCGGCGCGGCTGCGACTGACGACTTCTTCACGAGTATCGATAACCTGCTCGCTGGCGAAGCCAACGCGCGCGAGATAACGTTGGTCGGTGTGCGCCGAGCCGCGCGCCGCGCACGCGGCTCGGCGCGGGTCGCGACAGCGGATGGCACAGCCTACGTCCGGGCGCGCTTCGGGCATGTGCCCGCGCCCGCGCGTTTCGGCGCAAGCCGCTACGTGCTCTGGGGCACGACACCCGCTGGGCGCTCCGTCTATCTTGGCAGTCTCCCGCGCCGTGGGCTGAACAACACAGACACCTACACGCGCGCACGCGGCATGGACGCAAGCCAGTTCGATCTCCTAGTCACGGCCGAACGCGGCCGGCGCGTCCGCGGCACGCGCCGCATACTCGCAACCGTCAGATCGCAACGCGTCTATCAAGGCAGACAAAAGCAGTGACAAGTGACGAGTGACAAGTGACAAGAGAAGCTATTAGCGATTAGCTGTTAGCTCGTCACTTGTCACTCGTCACTTGTCACTGCTTTAATTACCTCATGGCGAAAAAGGGTTCAGTGCTCGTCGTGGACGACGAGGAGATCATGCGCGATGTGCTGGAGACGTTGCTCTCGGCGGAAGGCTATCGCGTCGATCTCGCCAAGACGGGCGAAGAGGGGCTGGAGGCTTACGGGCGGCGCGCCTACGACGCCGTGTTGATGGACGTGTCCATGCCCGGCATGGGGGGCCTCGGCGCGCTCGAAGAGTTGTTGAAGGTGGACGAGGACGCGGTCGTCCTGATGATCACCGCATACGCGACGTTCGATACGGCCGTCGCCGCTTGGGAGCGCGGCGCGTTCGGCATCATCCGCAAACCGTTTCAGAACGAGCAGGTGACGGCGCAGGTCGCCGCCGGCATCAAGCGCCGCCGCAAAGACGAAGAGCGACAGACGCTGCGGCGTGCCTTAAGCCGCACACTCAAACGCGGCGAAATCGTCGGGCGCAGCGAACGCATGCAGGCCATCTTTCAACTCGTCGATCAGGTCGCGCCCGCGCGCTCGACTGTCTTGATCACCGGCGAGTCCGGCACAGGTAAAGAACTCGTCGCGCGCGCCATACACGAACAGAGTCCGCGCGCGGCCAAGACTTTCATCCCGGTCAACTCGTCGAACATCCCTTCGGGGCTGCTCGAATCGGAACTCTTCGGGCACACGCGCGGCGCATTCACCGGCGCGGTCGCGGCGAAGAAGGGCATGTTTGAAGTCGCCGACGGCGGCTCGATCTTCCTCGACGAGATCGGCGACATCCCACCTGAGACACAAGCGCGTTTGCTCCGTGTGATTCAAGAGCGCGAGTTTACGCCCTTGGGCGACACCACGCCGCGCCGCGTGGACGTGCGCATCATCGCCGCCACCAACATCGATCTGAAAGAGGCCGTGCGGCAGGGCGCGTTCCGCGAAGATTTATATTATCGTCTGGCCGTCGTGCCGATTGAACTGCCACCTTTGCGCGAACGCCGCGAAGACATCCTCCCGCTCGCGCAGCATTTCATCCGCAAGTACAACGAAGAGAACGCCCGCCACGTCTCCGAACAGATCGCGCCCGACGTGTTGGCGCTGATGGAGTCCTACACTTGGCCCGGCAACGTGCGCGAGTTGGAGAACGTCATCGAGCGCGCCGTCGTCATCGCCCCCGGCGACGAGATCACGCGCCAATGTCTCCCGACCGACATCTGCGACCCCCAACGCGCCCTCGGTGCTGCCACCAGCCCCGATGCCGCCTCGATTGACGTAGCCCACGGTATAGACTTCTACGACGAAGTCCGCCGCTTCGAGATCGACCTCATCCGCCGCGCCCTAGAACAGACTAGCGGTCATCAATCGAGAGCCGCACGTCTCTTAGGCATGAACGCGACGACGCTCAACTCGAAGATCAAGACCTACAACATTCAGTTGCGCTCTTGAACGCAGCAAGTTATGCGACATAATAAAGTTTGATTCTTCTATTGGGTCGTAACCATGATCTACTTCGTGCAATCAGGAATTAACGGCCCGATTAAGATTGGCTATGCTATCGAGCCGTGGAAAAGAATCAAGCAACTACAAACAGGCAACCATGAGATGCTTGCCTTTTTGAAAGCTATACCCGGCGATAAGAAACGAGAAACAGAAATCCACAAATTGTTATCTCCACATAAGAAGCAAGGAGAGTGGTATCACCCAACTAATGAGGTACTTGAATTCATTAAAACATTAGACGAACCGGAATATGAGGTCATAGGACTCCGAGCCTATGCTGTACTAAGAAGGGATACGGAGGAGTCAGCTACAGATTCTTGTCCGTTCTGTGGGAGAAAACATATTCATGGTATAGGTGATGGGCATCGAGTTGTGCATTGCTCCTCTGTAGATGCTAGAGAAAAAATAGACGCGGGGAACCTTACGTTGCGGCAATCGGATGGCTATATCATCAAAACCAGATGGAAAGTTCGGTAGCTTGGCAATTGACATTAACGTAATAGAGACTTGATAGTCAGGATAATTATGTCAAATCTTATGGATAGAATCACGATCAATTCTGAGCAGTGTGGCGGGCGGCCATGTATTCGCGGGATGCGTATACGCGTGGCTGATGTACTCGATCTATTTGCGGCTAAACTAACAGCGGAGCAAATACTCGAAGAGATGCCTGATCTGGAAATGGAAGATTTGCAGGCCGCGCTTCAGTACGCTGCGCGGAAGTTGGATCATCCGGTGCTGGCCGCATGATCATTTGGGTTGACGCACAGATGTCGCCCGCGATAGCGGCTTGGATCAGCAGCAACTTTTCTGTGCATGCGACGGCCGTTCGTGATCTGGGCCTGCGCGACGCTAAAGATCATGAGATATTCCAAGCTGCGAAGCGAGAAAACTCCGTCGTCATGACGAAGGATAGCGACTTCTTGTTATTGCTTGATAGATTCGGGCCACCACCGCAAGTAATCTGGGTGACATGCGGTAACACTTCAAACGCGCGCCTCAAAGAAGTCTTGACAGAGACTCTGCCTAAAGCTCTTGAGTTGCTGAACTCCGGCGAACAGCTTGTTGAAATCAGCGCGAGCTAACACGTGCTCAAAGTAAAGCCCGTAGCATGTAGCGAGGAATAGCTACATGCTACGGGCTTTGACTCTTTGCTTATTGCCTTACGAGCGCACGAGCGTGACGCGCACGGGTTGGGCGAGCGCGCTCGGCGCGAGGTTGAGCGTCTGCGCGCGATAGCCGGGCGCTTTGACGGTCAGTTTGAGCGTCCCGACGTGCAGCGGCGGCAGCACGGCGACGCCAGCCGCATCTGTGCTGTTCCACGTCTCGCAGATGTTGCCGCCGCTCCGGTTTGATGTGAGCTTAGCGTTCGCGCCTCTGATGGGCTGGCCCTTTGCGTCCACCACGCGCAGGTCTAATCGGCCGAGACCGTCCGCTTGGGTCGGCGCGTGCCCGCGATTAGGGACGTTCGCAGCGGTCTGAGCGAGCGCGGCACTCGCGCCCAAGAGGGAGATAGACAAAGCGATAGCGAGGGTCAGTTTTTTCATCAATACTTGCTCCAATGATTTCGTGTGCTTTAAGCGCGCGAGGGCGACCGAGAATTAGATGAGCGGGTGTGCGCTCAGTTGCTTTAACAAATGACTGTTTGCGCGTCCCTGTTTCGGACGGTCAAGCTGGTCAGGCAACCTTTGTTACCACCAGCCGAGCAGCTTCCACCACGCGAGGCCGAGCGCGGCCCAGATCAGTATGTTGGGCACGGAGACGATGAGGCCCAATCGCCACCAAGTGCGCTGCTTGACGTAGCCAGCGCCGAAATAGATGGGCGCGGAGGTGTTGCCGTAGTGTGTCAGCGAGGAGTCGAGGTTGGAGAAGTAGGCGAGCATGAGCACGGCGAGCATGGGCGGCGCGCCGGCCGCCAGTGTGACGACGAGGAAAGGCGTGTACATCGCGGTCGCGTGCGCGGTGATGCTAGCGAAGGCGTAGTGCGCGTAGAAGTAGACGAGCAGCAAGAGGGCGAGCGCGGCCCACCAGTGCCAGCCGGCGGTGAAGCCGGCCGCCGCTTCGGCGAAGCGTTTCGTGATGCCGGTTTCGCCCAACGCTTCAGCCAGCCGCACGAGGCCGCCATACCAGATAAACACGTCCCAAGCGGCCCGCTCGTTGAGCGCGTCCGCCCAATCGAGCACGCCTGTCAACAAGAGCACGGCGACGCCGATCAATGCGACCACGGCGTAGTGCATGCCGCGCAGGTACGCGACCGGCGCGAAGTTGACGGCGGGCAGCGCCGGGGCCATCCACAGCAGCGCGACGAGCGCGAAGACCGTGAGCATGATCTTTTCGGGCCGCGTCATCCGGCCCATCCGTTGCAACTCGGCGGCCGCGAACTCGGCCGCCGCTGGCGTGTGTCTGATCTCCGGCGGGTAGAGGCGAAACAACAGGAGCGGCACGACCGCGAGCGAACAGAGCGCGGGCACGATTGCGCCGACGAGCCAGCGACTGTAAGTCAGATCGATGCCGGTCAATTGCTTGGCGAACTTCGCGATGATCGGGTTCGATGCCTGCCCCGTCAAAAACATCGCGCAGACGATCACCTCGCACTGGTAGAGCATCGTCATCAGGAACGCGCCGAGCCGTTCGGCCGTCGCGCCCGGACGCGAGTCGTAGGTCTCAGCGATTGATTTGGCGATGGGGAAGATGATGCCGCCGGAGCGCGCGCCCGTGGTCGGAATGACGGTGGCGAGCAGCACGTCCGTGCCGACCAGCGCGTAGCCGAGACCGAGCGAACGATGGCCGATAGCGCGGATGAACAGAAGCGCGATGCGCCGCCCCAGTCCCGTCTTGATCATCGCGCGCGAGATGAAGAACGCGGCAAGCACCAGCCACACAATCGGATCGGCGTAGCCGCGTAAAGCCTGATCAACCGGCAATGCGCCGGTCAACGTCACCGCGATCACGCCGAGCAGCACGACCGCGCCGCCCGGTATGGGGCGCACAATCGAACCGACAATTGTGGCGACGAAGATCGCCAACAAATGCCAGGACTGCGGCGTAATCCCTTCCGGGCGCGGCAGGAGCAGCACAACGAGCGCGGCACACACGACCGCGCCCCACTTGAGCCAGAGCACACGTCTATGTCTCTTAGTCACGACGCCGTCAGCCGGCGGCGGTTCAGTCTGCGGCCCGGTCGCGTCGCTCATGCTCGTCTCGATTGGATAGTGGCTGGCAGCGAAACTTTGTGGAGCGAGCGGATGCTAACACCTCGGCGCACGGGGACTCAAGACGTAATACTTGCGCTCCCGCACCTTGCCCGCGCGTCGGCCAAAGTTTGACGCCGCGCTTCATCCTAAGCATAGAATGCGCGACGGCAACTCGCGCGCAGCCCAATGAACGCAAGCGCGTGTGCGCAAAGTTTAGCGGAGGCTTAATACATGACTCTGGCAAGTAAACTTAGTCTGGCGGCGGCCGGCGTCTTCCTGTTGACGGGGATGCTACTAGGGATCGTCAAGTACCGGCGCATCATGACGAGTCCCACGCATCGCGCGCCCGTCTACATAGACATCGCGCACCGCGCCGCGTTTCTCTACAGCTTCGCCGCGCTCGTCATCGCCAAGCTGCTCGAATACAGCCCTTACTCGGCCGCAGTGCAACTCGCAGCGGCCCTCGTGCCGCTCGCCTTCTTTACGCTAACGATCATCGGCTACGCGACGCACGGCTTTAAGAACGATACGGAAAACATGTTCAGCGCGCGCAACTTCATCACGACATGGTTCATGTACGCCCTCATTGCCGGCGAGATCGGCGGCATGTGCGTCATCCTCTGGGGCTTCGTCCAGACACAGTTACTGAAGGGATAAAGAAGATGGCAGATGTTAGATGCTAGATGTCAGTTCTAACTAGCATCCAGCATCTGATATCTGACATCTGTTTTATGGAGCGCATAGTTTTTCTTGAACGTGGGACGCTGGTCGCCGAGATACGGCGGCCCCGTTTCGCGCACGAGTGGCGGGAGTACGAGACGACATTGCCCGAGCAGGTGGTCGAGCGGCTGCGTGGGGCGAGTATCGCCGTCACGAACAAGCTGGCGTTGGGCGCGGCGGAGTTGGCCGAGTTGCCGGAGTTGAAGTTGATCGCGGTGGCGGCGACGGGCACGGACAATATCGATCTGGCCGAGTGTCGCCGGCGCAACATCGCGGTCGTGAACGTGCGCGGCTACGCCGTGACGACGCTGCCGGAGCACGTATTGATGTTGCTGCTTGCGCTGCGGCGCAACCTCTTAGGCTTTCGGGCGGACATGCGCACGGGCGCGTGGGCACATGCGCCGCAGTTCTGTCTGCACACGCGCTCGATCAATGATCTGCACGGGACGACGCTCGGCGTCGTCGGCTACGGTACGTTGGGGCAAGCGGTTGCATGCCTCGCTGCGGCCATCGGGATGAACGTGCTCGTCGCCGAGCGCAAGGGTGCGGCGACGCTGCGGGCCGGGCGCACACCGTTAGCGGAAGTCCTCGCCGCGAGCGACGTGTTGACGCTCCACGCGCCGCTCAACGCAGAGACGCGCCATCTCATCGGCGCGGCCGAATTGAAACAGATGAAACCGTCGGCGCTGTTGATTAACTGCGGGCGCGGCGGGCTGGTTGATGAAGCGGCTTTGGTCGCGGCATTGCAGGCGGGCGAGATCGCGGGCGCGGGTGTGGACGTGCTCAGTCGCGAGCCGCCGCATGACGGCAACCCGCTGCTCGATGTCGAACTGCCCAACCTGATCGTCACGCCACACGTCGCCTGGGCCAGCCAGCAGGCCATGCAGGCGCTCGCCGATCAACTCATCGCCAATATCGAAGCGTTCGTCTGGGGACAAAAGCAGTGACGAGTGACGAGTGACAAGTGGCGAGTAAGAGCTTTGGCTTTGCTCGTCACTCGCCACTCGTCACCGCTTTTAAGTCACTGTTGTTCGTGCTCTGCGGTGTAGAGGCGCAGGATGTCTTGGCCTTGGCGGGAGCGCGGATCGATGGTGCGCAGGTGTTTGCGCCCTTGCATCTCCCAGATGGCGGTGACCTGTCCGTCCTTCTCGACGGCGTGATAGGTGATGTCTTCAGTCGGTGCGGCGGCCTCTGGTGCAGCGGCCTCCGGCGCAGGCGCAGTCGCCGCGGCCTCGCCGCCCGTCGTCGCAGTCTCGGTCGGCGTGTTCGCGCCTTCAGTCAGCGCGCTCTCGTTCTCTGCCATAAACGTCCCTCTCGAAATTAAATTGTGCTTGGATGGCACGGGATTGTGGCACAACGCTGGCGCGCATGTCCATCGCCCGCGCGCCGGAGCTGTGTCGCCCGGCCGCTCAGGATGTGCGAAACAGAGTTGCTTCAGCTTCGCGGCGGAGCGTCAGACCTTTAAGTATCTTGCCGGCTGCTTTATTCCATTTGCCGAACTCGTTCGCAGCGGCGGCGAAGTTGCCTTGGTTGACTAAGCGCAGCAGAGTGGACTGCTTCAAGTTGGCTGGCCCCAGATTGAACGCAAAGCTGACGAGCGCCGCGTACTGATTGTCAGTTACCGGCACTTTGATCATCGATTCCACGTCGCGGCACTTGTCGAGCACATCGCCGTGCAGCAGTTTCTCGGCCTGCTCCATCGTGATGCCACCGGGGTAGAGGGCGCGTGCGCGGGCGCGATTGGCCGCACCGCGCAGGAAGTCGTTGCCGGCGCGAATGGCGTGCCCCCAGCCGATGGTCCAGATGCCAATCGGATCGATGTACGGATCGAGGTTTGCGGTCGAAGGGTCGCCGTCGGGGATGCCTTCAAAACGCTTGATGAGGTCAAGGCCGGCTTGATTGATGTCTCGCATGAGTGTCCTCCTGTAGGGCAGAATTGGTTGTTCAGATTCGCGGCGCGGCCAAAAAGATATGGGCATGCGCGCCGGGTTGCGCTAGAGCGCGGCGCACGCCGTGAGAGCGCCGCGCCGGTCTTTTACTCGGTCTGTAGAAAGACTGTCAAGGAGGAGTGTTAGATTCATGCCCGCAGCGACAGCATGAGTGCGAGCGCCAACAGACCCAACTGGACAACGGCCGGGCGCGGCCGCGAGACCCCACAGGAGAAATGGTGCGAAGCGCATGAGTCAGTTATACGGTCTCAAGCTTCAAGATTGCGGACGAGATTGACGTACTCGCCGCGCTCGAAACCTTGCGCTTGAAAGTAGTCGATCAGAGCGCCGTCGTTCCAGTTGACCATCGCGTTGACGACTGTGACGCCGGCGCGGCGGAAGGCGGCGAACAGTTCTTCCAACAGTTGCCGGCTGACGCCGCGCCGTTGATAAGCCGGGTCGATGCCGATGACTTCGAGCCAGCCCGCCAGTTGCGACGCGAACTCCCAGCCGCGCACGTCGCCCAACACAAACCCGATGACGTGCCCGCGATGCTCGGCGACGAGGCACGTGTCGGGCGCGCGTTTGATGTAAGCCTCGCACTTCGACTCGTAGTAGGCGGCGTGCGGCTGGCCTGTGATCTTCTCGTCGAGGCGCAACACCTGATCGATGTCGCGCACCGTCATCTTGCGCACCGAGATCTCTTTCATACGTCTGATCCTGTATGCCCTGTGCGCGCGCCGCCCGCGCAGCAAGCGCATGGCGACCTTGCGCACCAGTTGCGGTTTGAGCGAACGACTGATGATGTGGCGATATGAGTCGTGCCCGGAGACGCCATCGAAGAGCGCGTCGTACATGACGGGGTCGGTCTTGCCGATGTCGATCAACGGATCGAGCATGAAGCGCGCGCCGAGGAGCATCAAGCGGCGCACGAGCACGCCGTAGAAGTGATCGCCTAGTAGATCGTTGCACGCGCGCCGATAGTTAACAAATGCTTTGCGCGAGACGCCATGTGCGAGCATCGCATCGGCGGCGCGCAGGCCCGTGATGATCGCGGTGTTGATGCCCTTGCCTTTGAAGGGGCGCAGCCAGCCCGTGGCGTCGCCGACGAGCGCGTAGCGATGACCAAACGCGGCCCGCGCCGGCGCTGAAGGGAAACGCCCTTCGTAGTAGTTGATCGCAGTAGAGTCGAAGGCGGGCAGCAGTTTTTGCACGGCGGGCAGTTGCAGAAAATCATCGAGGTCTGTGGAGGTCACACGCTCGCCCGCGATGTTGACCAGAATGTGATCGCCTTTGGGTGTGACCGCGCCGAACTCTATGCGCGGGCAGGCGCGCGGGAGCAGGAAGGCGTGGACGATGTGCCCGAGTTTCTCGGTCTGAAAGCGCGCGGGCGCAGTGAGCGTCGTTAGATAACTCTTCAACCACTTCGCGGGGCGTTGAAAGCCGCGCCCGTAATCGCGGTTCGTCACCTCTTCAAAGACTGACAGCAACGCTTCGTCCAACCCGAACGCGCCGACGACCACGTCCGCGCGCACGTACTCCGACTCACTATAAACACGCACCTCGTCAAGCACGCCCTCGCGCACGAACTCGACGCCCGTGACACGCGACTCGACGACCTGCGCGCCAAGTTCGCGCGCATGGTCGAGCATGAAGCGGTCGAAGTGCGCGCGCTCGACGGCGTAAGTTGCTTGGCCCTTGCCGGGCGTGGCGGCAGTTGCGCCGTGCCCTGTGAGCAAGAGGTTTTCGCGTGTGCCGTGCAGGCGATAACCGAAAATCTGACGCTTGATCAGAGTGGGCGGCAGGTGCACGTCTAAATCCTGCGCGAGCACTTCCTCAATCGGCGGCGAGAGTACGCCAACACACTGGTTCGCATGGACGTTGAAATCTTTGCCCTCGAAGACGAGCACGCGCAAACGAAGCCCGCGCTCGTCCGCGCCGCGCAGCAGGCGGATGGCGCAGGCCGCACCGGCGGGGCCGCCGCCGATGATGACGACCGTCGAACCGTCGTGTAAGCGGCAATCTTGCACGGCCGCCATTTTAACTTAGAAGCGGACAGAAGGTGCGAGATAACTCTTGCCTCGTGGGGCGCAGCACAGGCGCTTTCGGCCCGTAGACAATAACTTGACATTCGGCCCGTGTGCCAACTACTCTGCCCTCGCGAGTTACACACTTCTGTTCTCTGCCGATATTCGCTCCTGTCTTCCATCGGCGAGACCTTAACACGATCAAGCTTGGGTACAAGGGTAAGCAGGAAGTAAGTTCCGGCCGCCGTGCCGCTACGCCTGTCGTGCCATCTTCTTCAACTAAAAGCTAACGGAGATTTCCCCTATGAAGACCAGCGTGAACCTATCCATGACCCGGTTCAGTGTGCGGCTGTGCGCCGTCGTCGCGCTCTGCGCTCTCCTCCTCCTCTATGCGACCGCCCTGTGGCCGCATACGTCAGCCCGCGCGCAGACGAAAGACGAGCCAACGCCTGTGCAAGCTGTGGCGAGCGGTGTGAGTGAAAAAGACGTGCCCTTGAAGAAAGAGAGCGCGGACGTAAAGGACGCGGCCAGTATTGACGTAGAAACCGACATTGTTGATGCGCCGCTGCCCGACCTCGTCACGGCGACGAGCTATCCCTTCACCAGTGCGGCGGGTGTGGCGCTCGAAGATATGTCGAGCGGCACGACGCAACTGGTCGCCGCCAACCTCGACGACACCGCCTCCGGGGTCACGAATCTCGGCTTCGACTTCTGGTACGACGGCGTGCGCTTCACGCAGTTCTCCGTCAACGCCAACGGCCTGTGTCGCTTGGGCGGCACGGCCGTCTCGACCTCCTTCGACAACTCAACTGCGTTCAACTCGACGACGAACGCGCCGAAGATCGCGCCCTATTACGACGACCTGTGGACGGGCACGAACGGCAAGGTGCATTTCAAAGTGGTCGGCAGCGGGCCGAACCGCAAGCTCGTCGTCGAATGGCTGAACGAACAGATTCCGCGCGTCGCGGCGGGCAATGCGGGCGCGGGCACGTTCCAGATGTGGCTCTTCGAGACGAGCGGCATCATCGAGTTCGTCTATGGCAACGGCATCGCGACCAACAGCGCCAACGGCGGCTACTCGATTGGTCTCCAATCGGGCGCGGCTACGAACTTCGCCAGCGTCACCTCCACCACCAACACGGTCTCTTACACGACGGCCAACAACACGCAGACCAACGCCATCGCGGCCGGCACTGCTTACCTCTTCACGCCGCAGACGCCGGCCGATCCAACGTCGGTGAACTTCACCGGCACGACCGCCACCGGCACGACGGTCAACTGGACGGATAACTCCTCGAACGAAGTCGGCTTCGTCATCTATCGCTCGACCGACGGCCTGAACTTCCCCTTCATCGCGCAGACGGCCGCCAACGCGACCTCGTTTGCCGACAGCGGTCTGTCGCCGAGCACGCAATACTTCTATCGGGTGCGCGCCGTCACGGAAGGCGCGCTCAGCAACCCGGCCAGCGGCAACACGACGACGGCCCCGGCCGGCAACATCTCGTCCACGGCCGCGGGCGGCAACTGGAGCGCGGCGGCCACATGGGTCGGCGGCGTCGTGCCTTCATCGGGCGACAATGTGACCATCGTGGACGGCGCGACCGTAACGATTGACACGGCGGCCGTCGCCCTCAGCGTCACCGTCGGCACGGGCGGCACGCCCGCCATCCTGCAATACGAATCGGTCACCGCGCGCACGCTCACCGTCGGCACGAACGTGGCCGTCGCCACGAACGGCACGCTTCAGTCCGCACTGTCCGGCACGGTGACTACGCACGTGCTTTCAGTCGGCGGCAATCTGACCAACAACGGCGTGCTCGACTTCAGCACCAACGCGGACACGGCCGCTGCGGGCATCACCTTTACGGGGGCAGCCGGTAACACTTTCGGCGGTACGGGCGCGACCACAGATATTCGCGCCATCACCATCAACAAGGGTACGTCCAACGCCAACGTGCTCGAACTGAACCCGTCCAACTTCACGGTGCGCGGCGTGGCGACGGACGTGGCCGGCTTCCTGACGCTGACGAATGGCACGTTCAAGATTTCCGGCACGTTCGCGGTGACGAATCGCGTCTTCACGACCGCGATCTACACCATCCCGGCCACTTGCGGCATCTGGCTCAACAATCCGAACTTCGTCGTCGCCGGCACGGTGTCGAGCACGACCACCACGAACCTCGGTCTCTTCCGCGTCTCGCAGGGCACGTACAACATCGGCGTCGGCGCGGGCGATGAGATGGGCGGCGGCACGGGCGCGGTCTTCATCATTGAAGGCGGCACGGTCAATGCTTCCGGGCGGCTTGATCCGCAATCGGCCGTCAGCTACACGCAGACGGCCGGCACGGTCAACGTCGCCACCGTCGGCAACTCGCGCTCGCTCTTCGGCTCGTTCGAGATTTTCAACACCAGTTCGTCGTTTACGATGAGCGCCGGCACGATCAACATCATCAATCGCAACACGGGCGCGACGCAGGTGGACTACGACGTGCTGGCCAACACGACGAACGTGACCGGCGGTCTGCTCGTCGTCGGCGCGACCGGCGCACCTGCCGCGACCACTTATCACGTGCAGGGCACGACCCCCAATCTCACGATCAACGCCACCATGACGATGATCGTGACCACCAACGCTAGTTCTACCTTCCCGTTGTTCATGCGCGGCACAACCGTCACGAACAACGGCACGATCACATCGGCCGCCACCGGCAGCCCGCGCTTCGACTTCGCGGGCAACGGGCCGATGACCTACACCGGCGGCACGTTCGGCACGGCCGCCACGCCCTTTGCCGGCGTCGGCATCAGCGCCAACAGCACCTCGCTCGTGACGCTCAACTCGCCCATCGTCTGCAACCGCGTCAACCTGTTCCAGGGCGGGTTCGTCAACAGCAACCAGATCACGCTCGGCAACGGCGGCACATCCACGACCGTCGTCCAGATCGGCTCGACGGGGCTGACGACGGCCGGCGGCTCGTTCGACGTTAGCCCCAATCACATGCAGGGCAGCGGCGGCGAGATCATCATCTACGCGTTCGAGACTGCGCCGCGCACAACCGGCGTCGAAGTCAACCCAACGCGCGTGCTGACCAGCATGACGGTTGATAATCCGAACAACTTAACCATCGCCGGCGGCGACCTTACGCTCAGCAGCACGGCCGCGGCGCTGACCATGACCAACGGTCGAATCATTACCGGCGCGAACACGCTGGCGCTTACTTCCGGCACGGCCACAGTGACGCGCACGAACGGCTATGTGGACGGCAACTTCCGCAAGAACTTCGCGGCTTCGGCCTCGAAGGTCTTCGAGGTCGGCACGGCCAACGGCTTCTCGCCCGCGACCATCAACGTCACAGCCGGCACGCCCGCCGACGTGACCGTTAAGGCCATACAGGGCAAGCAGCCGAACATCCCCGGCGCGAACGCGCTGCAACGCTACTGGACGCTGACCGCCCCGGCCGGCGTCACCGCTGATCTGACGCTTCAGTATCTTGTCGCCGACGTGGTCGGCACGGAGTCCGCCTATCAGGTGGTCAAGTACACCGGCACGTTCACCAGCCCGGCCGGCTCGTCCATAGACACGGTCAATCACCGCGCCCTCGCGCCCGCGCAAGCGGCCTTTACGGCCGACTGGACGGCGGCCGAGCCGGGCGCGCTCATCGCCAATCCCGGCACAGTGCAGTTCAGCGCCCCGACCTACTCGGTCGCGGAGAACGTCGCGGGCGGTCTTGCCACCATCACCGTCACGCGCACGGGCGGCAGTTCCGGCGCGGCTGCGGTTGACTACAGCACGTCGAACGGCACGGCGACGGGCGGCGCAAGCTGCACCCCCGGCGTGGACTACGTCTCAACCTCCGGCACACTCAACTGGGCGGACACTGATGCCGCGCCCAAGACGTTCAACGTGACCATCTGTAACGAGTCGTTCTTTGAGACCGACGAGACGTTCAACGCACTGCTGGGGAATGCCATGGGGGCGACGCTCGGCTCGCCCGCGACGGCCATCGTCACGATCACGAACGACGACACGGGG
>JBJMGT010000024.1:0-26609 GCA_045807745.1 Pyrinomonadaceae bacterium | reverse complement strand
GCCGGAGGAGAGCGGTGAATCACGCTCGCATGCTTCGGCGATGCGCGCTCTGATTTTGAGAAAGATCGTGGTGACGCTCTTGCGCGTCAGACCGGTTAAATGTGCGACATCGGTGGCCGTCAAATCGAGCGCGAACAAGCGCAAGAGTTGCCGGAATTTCTTGGCGGAAATTCGGGAACGGCGATAAAACGGGTTCGGTCGTTCCATTTCAGTAGTTTAGCACCTCGGCGAAAGTGCTTAACTACTCTAGCCCCATAATAGATATGAATTAGCTTCAGGTTTGATCCCTACACGTCGCCAGTTCCTTACTGTAACCTCGATGGCTACCGCAGGGTTATTCATCAAGCCTGTCGAGGGCTTTGCAACTATGCCAGGGGTTTGGGACAACATTAAGGGGTTCTTTTTCTCTTTTGGCAAAAATATCCTTTTTAACTTGTTCCAGAATCTCGTGCCAGCTTCACTCACAGGTTTTGCTGGTCTCTCCGCACAAGCTCTAGGCCAAGTAACAAATGGTGGTTTTACTGGTTGGGGCTATGTGCCAGATTGTTTCGGGAATAGCGCCCAAAACTCTCTGCTCTTGAAATTGTTGGGGCTAGTCGGAAGCGGGCGCAAGCTCAACGCAGCCGTTCCATACCTCAATAAAGAGATACCCGATGCAATCAAGCTCCTTTTCTCACTGCCAGCCTTTACCGGACTTAGCGATATTGTCTCTGAAATACTGAAAAAGCCTGAGAATCTAGCTGGAGTTAACTTCCAAGAGCCGACTGCTCGTTTCTTGAATGCAGGTTTCTCTGAGGAGCACTGGTATCTACTGCAAGCTCAGACGGCTCAGCAGAAGTATTTTTTACCGCTTTCAACTGGAAAGTACGCCAAGTATGCAACCCAGACCATGACTACACCCAAACCGCTAAATGAGCCTTTCAAAAAGCCTCATCTCTTTGAGTCGGAAATGGGAGCCTTAATTCTTGTGGATTATGAACTTGGCAAGACTCGCACGGACAGAAGTGGAAAAGTTACGTCAGGCGATGGTGCTGCGACGATTTATGTCATACCTCCTAAGAATAAGCGAAATATCGTCCGGCACATTCCCGACGATCCGAACTTCTTAGCGGATAAAGCTAAGGTAAGCAGTCTGAAACAAAGAATCGTAAGCGAAGGGCTTTTGGCAGCCGGCAGCAAGGATGAGAAGAAAGTCTTCCAGTTTGAAGTTGAATAGTGGCTACCATTCGCGGAGTGACCTCTGGTTGCGGTCGGCTGTCATTCTCATCTAGTAACAGGGCTTCAGTGGTCACTCCTAGGCGAAGATGTCATTTTGCGTTCCTCTCATCCTTATATCTCGCATAGCTCTAATAACGCCTACTTTAACGATGAGGATGCACATGTGTAATCGACTAGCTTTATTATGCGTTTTACTGCTTCTACTTTGTGCATTAACCGCTACTGCTCAGATCTCTACTGCTTCTAGAACTAAATCAATCCCTGCGCCGCGAGTGAGCAGGGTTAAGACTCAGCGGCGAAGTGAACTTAGAGAGTCAGTACAACAGGATAAGAATAATTCAAAAGAGGAGAAGGGCGATGAGCCTGAACCCATCTCTACGTTCGGATATGCGTATTCTATGAGTCCGACCGACATCGGAGTGACCGGACTATTCACGGTAGTTGATGCCTACACAATCGGCAAAGGAGAATTTAGATTTAGTGCTTCAGCTAGTAGGTTCCATCGAGACCCCGGCTATCTGAGGATTACTCAATTCCCAATGAGTTTTACTGTGGGACTTCGTAACAATATCGAACTATTTTTCAGCACGAATGTTAATCAACGAACGAAGGTCAATGCCCCCTTCGAGCTAAGTGCGCCCTTGTTAAATTCAGCTTTAGCCTCTACCGGCGTGAATGGTAGTTCCTTGACTGGGTCAGGCAACGTGATTGGCGGTTTCTTTTTACTTCCAGGGCTACCTGTCAGTGGTGCTTTAGTTGGAGGGACATTACCCGGTTTGCCAATCGGGCAAGGTAAGCAAGTGTTTGATCCCATTCTAAATCGTAATAAGAACGCTTTCTCTACTCCTGGATACTTTAATGATCTGCCATTCGTCGCTCCCGGTGGTTCAGCATATGGAGATACGACAATCGGAATCAAATACCGTTTCAAGGATTTCACACCTAAGGGGTTTATCAATCAAACGGGCGTGCTCGGTTATGTGAAGTTTCCTTCACAGTCTGCGAGTAGTTTATTTGGCAATCCTCAAAATAGGTTGTTTGCCGGAGCTACTTCAGGCACAACAGACTTCGCAATTTTTTTCTTGAATAGCCTTTACGCTTACAACCGCCAGCAAAACGGTAAGGCCAAAGAGATTATTAATCTTCACACAAACATAGGGTATGTCCGTAACGGTGATCCGAAAATTAATGGCATTAAGCTTCTCGACCGCAAGGATGCCTTCATTAGTAGCATTGGGACAGATTCATTAATCAGCCGATACTTTCAATTACTTGGCGAAGCTAAATATACCCGCTATATAGGCGGTGGTACTCCAAACTCACGCAATCCTAGTCCCGTAGATTTAACAATTGGCACACGTATTTTCCCGCTCGGTATGCCAAAGGATGTGCTTGAATGTGGTAATACAAAGCCTCCCAAGGATAAGTTGTTCCTATCTTTCACCGCTGGCTATAGATACTCACTTAATTTATCGAACCTTTCAGGACTTGCCAGAAACAACAGTGGATTTATCTTTCAGCTTGCCTTAGGGCGGAGTAATAACCGCAGTAAGTTTTCAAAGTGCCCAGGCCCTAGTGAGGGCGCGTGTAACGTCGGGTCGCCTCTCTCAATTAAAAAGGCATCGGTGGACCGGGAAAGAATTATACGGGGACAGGATGCTTTTTTCGACCTTCAAGTTGAAAACGGCGAGAAGCCTAACATTCTATATACCCTCATCCTGCCGAACAATAAGGAACTACGAGTGAAGCAGCAAGGAGAAGAACCTGAGGACTATGTAGTCGAATTCGACGGAAGAAGCCTTCCAATAAAAGCAACTTTTCCTGAGGATACTTCTTTAATAAACCTCAAGATCCCCTTTTCTGCGGATTTCCAAGCTGGGCGCGGGAAAATAAAAGTAAGGGCATCGTTCACCGCTAAAGGTGAGACATGTCCGCCCATCGAAATGGAGTCGGAAGCCTTTGATGTGATCGAAAATCCGCCCGTTACACGCCCAGTCCTCACCTTAACACCGGACAGGATGCGAATCAGCGCCAACTCACCTAGAGATTACTCCCTTAATGCCACAGTGGGAGGAGTCGCTGACAACTTAGCGGCTCTCACTTGGAATCCACCCAGTGAAATAGTGCTTACTGGGTCCAATGCTGACCGCGTAAGGAGTTTTAACTCAGCAAATCTCAGACCTGGACAAACTTACACTATTGGGGTGACCGCATCCGTCGGGCAAGAATCCGACACAAAGTATTCGGAGTTCAAAGTCAACAACCCTCCAACGGTTAATTTAGAAGTGAATCCTAATGGCACCCTTTCGCAGCCTATCTTAAAGAGCGACCCTGTCAGCTTTGTGGCCAAGGGTGAGGATGCGGACGGAGATGCCCTAGAATACACATGGGAGTTATTCAACGCTAGTGACAACAAGCGGACACCCCTTAGAGTATCATCGCCAACTAATGTGCTGCCTATCAATAACCTGGAGCTTAATCCGGGAAGGTATGAGGTAAGTGTTACTGCTTCTGATGGTCTAGACGCAGCCACTGTAGAATCTTCAGATTTTTATGTTGAAGAGGTGTTGAGCAGAAGTCAGAGCGTCTTCTTTGGATTCGATTGCTACAATCTAAGGAAAAGCGAAGTTAAGAAGCTTAGCGAGGAAGCACGATGGCTTACTCAAGACCCGAATGGACTTCTCCTAATCAGGGCCGAAGGGAATGCTGATGCTTATGGGTCAAACAAATATAACTTGTGCTTGGGATGCAGAAGGGCTTGTGAGGTTAAGCAGTTCCTCATGAGAAATGGTGTCAGTTCCGAACGAATCAGAATTGTGATTAGTCACGGGAAGTCAAAGGTTGATCCTAATGCACCTTATTCTTCTAAGAATCGACGCGTTGATTTAGTTTACATTCGGGGTGAACAAAACTATGTAGCTACAGGCGGACAGCCATGTGAGTGCCCAGCGGCTAACACGAAACAACCGCGCTGTGGTAAGCGCTGTTCGGTGGTAACTAAAGGGAAAAAGGCAATGATCAAGAGGATAAAAAGAAAACAAGCGCGCATCATGGGAAGCGAATAGATGCAGGTATTTAGATTGTCCAGCATCGGTAATTAAAGAGAGGTCTTCTTCTAATCCGAAATCCGCATTCCGCAATCGGCATGTCCACCAGCGCCTCACTGCGCCGGGCCGAATCTGAGCCGGTACTCCTGCGAGTTCATAAACCCGTTGACCATCGTGCGGAAGTCCGTGGGGTGCGTCGTCAAATAATTCAACCAGGCATTAAAGCCGGGCGTGTCCGGCGTGCGGCGCAGGTAGCCGTAGTACTGCATACCGACAAAGGCCTGTTTGGCCTCAAGCTGAAAGACTTCATCCGAATCGGCGACGGCGCGTAAGACCTGCGCGCGCGTGAGTGTCTGTGCGTTGAGCCTGTTTGTTAGCTCAGCGCCGGTCAACGTCACTTTCTGTGTGCCATCCGGCGCGGCCGGGTCGGGCGCAGTAATCTGCGTCAAGTTGTAACGACCAAGCAGCGCCGTCACATAATCGGCGGACGACAACGCGCCGTAGCTGTTGGTGAACTCCGTGCGCTGCGTGAAGGCGTTACTGAAAGCGGCCTTCTTCATGAACACTTCCTGCGCCGTGCTCCCCGTCACGCTGCGCATGTCCGCGACGATCTCGGTGTACTGCGGCAGCCGATTGAAGGCCACTTTGTAGAAGCGAAAGACGTAGAAGCCTTTGAGCTGGAACTCCTGCGAGCCGAAGAAGGCGGTCGAGACTGCGATCCGGTCACAACCGGCCGAAGCTGAATTCGGATCGAGGTTGTTTACGTCCGCGCAGCCGTTTAGCAGATTAAGATAGGCGTTGAAGCCGGGCGCGTCCGGCTCGCGCGAGAGGAAGTCCAAATAATGTTGGCGGATGAAGAACGGGCTATTGAAGACGGGATTCGGCGCACCCGCCGCATCGTTGTCGTTGATCGTCAGCATGGCCGTGGTTTGCGCCCCCAACACCCCGCCGACTGGATTAAGCAGGCGCAGTTGCACCGTCTCGTCGCCTTCGACGTGCGCGTCGTCAATGAGCGGAATGTTGAAGGTCTTGCTGGTTTCATTGGCCGCGAAGGTGAGCGTGTCAATCGTCGTCGCGTAATCGCAGCGCGCATAGGCCGCGCCGTGATTGTTCGCCGTGTCGTCGCAACGGACGGCGGCCGCATCGTCCACAGTCAGGTAACCGACCGAGGCCGGCCCCGTCGTGTCGCCGCTGCGCGTGACGTTGACTTGGGCGCGGGTGCTGCCCTCGCCGGCGCTGTAAGTGGCGCTGCTGAATTGCAGGCTCACCGTGTCGGCGGCCGCCTGACTGATGGTGAAGAAAGAATCGTCAGTGTGCACTATCTGGCCTGTGCGCGCGGCCCCCGCGTTGGGCGCGACGGTGAAAGTGATCGTGCCCGGGCCCGTGCCGCTGCCGTCCGTGATTGTGAGCCACGGCACGAAGCTGCTCGCCGTCCAATGACAGCCCGCGCCGGTCGTCATGATTAAAGAACTTGAGCCGCCGCCGGCCGGGAACGCGGTCGGCCCGTTCGGGCTGACCGTGTAAGTGCAGTTGGCGGTCTGCGTGACGGTGAAGACTTGTCCGGCGATATTGATCGTGCCGGTGCGATCAAGTCCGGTGCTGTTGGCCGCGACCGCAAAGCTCACCGTGCCGTTGCCCGTGCCCGGCGCGCCGGCCGTGACGGTGAGCCAATCTGCGTTGCTTACAGCCCCCCAACCGCAGTTACTCGTGGTCGTGACATTGACGCTGCCCGTGCCGGCGTTCGCATTGAACGACTGGCTAGTCGGGGCGATTGTGTATGAGCAAGGGTTGTCAAGAATAGTGAAGTTGACATCGGAGATGTCGAAGAAGACGTTGCCGACGGCCGCCACTTTGATGCGCGCCGCATTGGTCGGCGCATTCGGCACGACGACGACTTCCGAGCCGTCGTTGGGTGTGCTGCTGATGACGTAAGGGAAGTTGTTGCCGCCGTCCGTCGAGAACATGATCTGAACATTGGCGCAACTGATGGGCGCGCTCGCGGTGTTCGCCACGTTCCAAGTGATAGTCTGCAAGCTGTTGCCCGGCCAACTCACATTGCTCGCGGGCGCGGTAACGTTGAAGGGGCCGCTGTCGGCGCGGACGTTGACCTGCGCGGCCGCAGAGTTGATGCCGCCGCCGCCCGCGTGATTGTCGCGCGCGGTGACGCGGAAGTTCATCGTGCGTGTGGTCGTCGGCAGCGTCTCGCCGAAGGTCTGGACGTTGGTCAGAATGTCTGAGAGACGCGGGAAGGTGCGCGCCGGATTGGTCGTCGGCGCGAAGGAGCGAAAGATGGGCCGCGCGCCATCGTCCGTGTCGGGCGGAGCGGCGGGGCCGAGATCAAACTCCTCCCAAGTGTAAGTGAGTGCGTCGCCGTCCGGGTCGCTGCCAAATGCAGTGAGCGTGAAGGGCGTGTTGGCCGGGACGGTGTAGCTCTGGACGGTGCTCACGCTGGGCGGATTGTTGCCGGTCGCCGTGGGCACAGCACAACTGCCGCCGTTGCCGTTCGTCGTGTAGTTGATGATCTGTTCGAGGCTGGCGTTGTGAAAGTATGTGTCGAGCGAGCGCAGGTCTTCGCCGCCGCAGTTGAAGCGGTAGCCCATGATGGTCGAGCCTGTGCCCGGTTCATAAGCGGTAGCCGAAGCGCGTTGGAAGCCGCAGTCGCCGACGTTGGCGTTGAAGGTGTGCGTTGCGCCGAACTGGTGGCCCATCTCGTGCGCGACGATGTAGTAAGCGATGATGTTCGACGGCTGCACGGAGCGCAGGATGGTCGCGCCGCGCCCCTTGATCGTCGCGCAGACGACGCCGATGTCCGTCAGCCCTTGAAACGAGAAGCCGCCCCCGTTCAGCCGCCCGTCGAACACGTGTCCGATATCGTAATTCCCAGCGCCGATGATGGCATTGAGCCGGTTCGGGTTCTCGTTGATGAGCGTGCCGACGTTGTCCGACGTATAACCATCAGTCGCAGTGTCGGTGAAGATGATGCTGGTCTCATTGGCGACGAGCACGAGTCGGAGACCCACATCGCGTTCATAAATCGCATCGACGAGATTGATGGTGGTGGTGATGGCGGCGAGCGCACCGTCCACCGTGCCGCCGCCGTAGGTCTGTGTGTACTCGGCGGTCGCGGCGACGGCAAGCCGATAAGTGCGCAGCGTTGCGCCGGAGTTGATGAGCGGCGTTGGTAGCTGCGTGCTTGCGCTTGTTCGTTTAAGGGCTTGCGCTTGCTCCGCCTCCGTGACCATACAGGCGAGCGCGCCCGTCTCGTCCGGCAGATCGCGATGCGCGTAGACGAGATAGGTCGAGTCGTCGCCCTGTGTGTAAGGCTCGATGTAGAAAGTGCCGCGCGCGGACAGGATGATGGCGTGCAGACCCGCAGGCGTCCAATCGAACCGCGCGGCCGCCGTCGGATCGTCAAGCCCTTGCCCACGATATGTTTTGATCTGTGGGTAGTGCGCCGCCAACGCCGGCTCCATGATCGGCGACTCGACCGTGCGGAAGCGGCCGAACGAGCTGTCCGGCAGAGGGAGCGCGATGATCGTCTCGGTCTTGCGCGCAGCCTCGGAAAACTCCAGCGGCGCTTGGCGCAGTAACTCCGTCAGCCCCGCGCGGTCGAGGCGCAGGGCGCGATACGCACGCGGAAGACTCTGGCGCTGCGCCAGTTTGGTTAAAGCGGCCGGTGCGATCTCTTGCCAGATATGGTCGGTCGCCGGGCGGCTTGATGCCGTCTGCGCCGGCTTGCGCGTGGCGGCGCGCGTGCGGGCGAGATCGGTGGGCCAGAGGACGCATGCGCCCGCAAGCGCCACACCTAAAGCGAGTAAGGACAGACGGCAGCCGAGCGGTCTGTGTGTGCGGCTCGACGATGTCCGCGAGGTGTCTAGCTTGGTACTTCTCATCGTCTTGTTTGTATCAACGTGCTATGGATTTGCGCGTGGGCCAAGGGTTTTAGCCTGCGGAGACAGTGACTACCGGGCACATTAACTTTAGCCCGCGACGCCTGTCAACGCGCCAGCGCGCGCGGCCGCAAAAAACAGAGAGGCGCTTCGGCGCGGCCATTTGTAGGCCGCGCCGAAGCGCCTTCTGATTGTGATGTGGGCCGGATTAACCGGTGGTCTAGAAGCTACAGCCGTAGGCGGCCATCGATGTCTTGGCTGCCTCGCGCGCGGTCTTGCAGGCCTGCGCGAGCGTGGTCTTGCCTTGCGGTGTGGCCGCAGCTTTGCGCCAGGCTTCGCGCGTCTGATCGAACGAGGTCTTCATCGCCGCCCGCGCGGCCGCCGGCACCTTGTCGTTCAGACAGGTCTCGTATTTCGCCAGGTAGTCGTCGCACTCCTCGACGCCGGTCTTGTCGCCGGCCGGTGCAGCGTTCGTGTTCGCGTTGGCCGTCGTAGTTGTGCTGGTCGTGGCGGCGGGGGTCGGGGCGGTGTTGGACGTTGTAGTGGTCGTGGTTGTGGTTGTGGTGTTGGCGTTGCCGGTCGTCGTGTTCGTGTTGTCCGCGGCGGCGCAGGCGCTCAGGAGCAGGGCGAAGGCGGCAAAGATGCCGAGGATAACGAGTGTGCGGGTGTTAGTTCGCAGAGCGTTCATAGCTTGGATGATCTCCTCTTTAAGGTAGTCCGGTGTGACCGGACAGGTTAATAGAACATGGTCTGAACGACGAGGCGGCAGCTTTCTTGCGAGGGCGGCACGGCCGGGGGCCGGAAGTAAATTTTAGCCCGCAGGGATAATGATCCGTACCGGGCGCGTATTATGCATTAAAACAGAAACTGATCAAGTCGCGCGGACGCAAACAGTGCGCGCTGATGGTGATGCTCAACTATGAGATCAGCACCGGCGCGCACTGTTTGCGCTGGGGTGAGAGGTACGCGCGACGACTCGGTCGTCGCGCCCGTTTGGCTACTGCCGCACCTGAAACTGCATGGTGTGGATGAGGGGATCGCCGCTGACTGTGAAGCTGAGTGCGTACGTGCCCGTGTCAAAGCCTGTGGTCTTCAGGTTGAAGACGTACAGACCGCCGTCGTAGCGGAAGTTGAGATCAGGGTTGGCGTTGCCCGCATCGTCGAGCATACCGTTTGCGCCGGTCGAAATCTGATAGACGGCCACGGCATGCACGACGACACCAGGCGCTGAGCGATTGACGCCGCCCGCGTCAATCAGTTGCAGTTTAATCGGCACGGTGCTGCCGCTCTTGTAGACCTTCGTCTGATCGTAGAGCGGGTTGATGGCGTAGCCGACCGTGTAGGTGGCGGACTGTGCAGCCGTGTTCCCCGCCCCGTCGGTCGCCGTCACGTTGAAGGTCTTCGGGCCGACCGAGGTCGTATCGATGTTGCTGCCATTCGCGACCGGCCCTGTACAGGCCATCACGCCCGCGCCGCCGTCGGTACAGCTATAGCTGGCCGCGACCACTTGCCCGAGCGCGTAGGCGCTATTGTTAGCCGGGCGCGTGATGGTGACGGTCGGCGCGGTCTTATCGAGTTTGATCGTCAGCGTGTGCGCCAGTTCCGCGTTGCCCGCGTTGTCGCGCGCGAAGTAGGCGACGGTCGTCGCGCCCTCGGTCGTGATGTTGAGCGCAGCGGTTGCGCCGCTCGCGGTCGTTTGGGCAACTACTTGCGCGCCGGTCGCGCTGTAGACGATCTCTTTAACGCCCGTGCCGCCGTTCTCATCGGCCGCGCTGAGCATCAAGGTCACTTCGCTCTTGTGCCAGCCGGCGCTGTTCGGCGGCGTCGAAAGCTGCGCCGTCGTCACGGGCGGTGTTTGATCGCAGGCACCGCCGTTGAGCGCGAAGGTATAAGACTGGCCCGCGATGTTGAGCGGCAATGCAGACGGAGTCGCCAGCCCGGCCGCGTCCAGCGCGAAAGGTGCGCGCTCGCCACTACCGGCGACCAACTCGTAACTCAAGCCCGGCACAGGGACGTGCAAGCTCTGACCGTAACTGCCGAACGGCTCGCTGGAGATGAAGTATGAACCTGTGTAGCCGCCGGGGTTGATGCGCAGGCAGGTGTTGCGGAGCAACAACGTCGCGCCGTCGGCCTGTGCGGCGGCGGGGTTGGTGACGTTATGCACTTGGCCGTCAGCGCCCACATCGAAGAGGAAGCCGTCGCCCAAGTAATAGTTGATGTAGCGGAACGTCAACCCCGGAATCAGTGTGAACGTCCGCGCGCCGTTGACATAGTTGTGCCCGTAGATCGCGTAGCTGCCGGGATACTGTTGCGGCTCGACATGGATGTCGGTGTTGTTGAGCACTAACGTGCTGCCGTTGGCGTAAGCGGCGGCGGGCTTCTCAATGTTCTGCACAGCCCCTTGCGCGTCCACGTCGAAGTTGAAGCCATCGCCGAGGTAGTAGTTGATGTAGCGGAACGTCAGGCCGGGGATGACTGTGAAGGTATGCGCGCCGGTGAAGTTGGCGGTCTGCCCGACGAGCGAGTAAAGCCCCGCGAAGTTGCGCGGCTCGACGGTCACGTTCGTGTTGTTGAGCACCAGCGTGTCGCCGTTCGCGTGCGCTGCGATCGGGTTGCTGATATTTGTGACCTGCCCCGTAGCGCTGACCGCGAAGCTGAAGCGCCCGCCGTGATAATAGGTGTCGAAGAAGTACGCGCCCGGCGACAGAGAGAGCGTGGAGGGGCCGTGGTGCGTCGGGTTCTCCACGTCAACTTGGTTGACGGCGTAATCGCCCGCATAGTTGCCCGGCTCGATGTTGATCTGGAAGGGCGTCGGGTTGGGGCCGCCGCATGAGCCGTCCACGTGCGGGGCGTCGTCAAGCGCGCAAGCTTGATAAGGTGTGCCCTGCGCTGGCGCGTAAGTTGTGGCGCTCAAAGCGAAGTTGGCCGCCTGCGAGCCGAGGTTGAGCGTGACGCTTGGCGGGTTGACCTGATCCATTTCGGGCGTGAAGTAAGCGTACTGCCCGCCCGCGGTCAGGAAGGTCTTGAGACCGGAGACGAGCGCGACGCTGGCCGCGCTGGAGAGATTCGCGTAGCCGCCCGCGTTGTAAGTGCCGGTGTAAGCACCGGGTTGAATCTGCACGGTCGTGTTATTGAGGATGAGCGTCGCGCCGTCGGCGACTGCGGGCGCAGTCACGGATGGCGGTGCGATGTCGGCGATGTGGCCGCAACTGTCAACGCGGAAGTTGAAGTAGCTGCCGGCCTTGCCCGTGCCGTTGTCGAAGTAGTAGCCGAGCGCGGGGATGAGGACAAACTGCTGCGGGCCCGTGAAGTTGGCGTTGAACGAGGGCAGCCGATACACGCCCGCGTAAGCCTGCGGGTTGATGGTGATGGTCGCGTTCTTGAAGCGCAACATGTTGCCGATGCCTTCGGCCGCGCCGGGGCGACCCACGTCAGTGACGCGCCCGCAATCGTCCACCTTGAAGTTGAAGCTGCCCTGTGGCACGCCGTAGTTGTCGTCCACGAGATAGTAGAGACCCGGAATCAGCGTGAACTGTTGCGCGCCGGTGAAGCTGCCGTCGAACGAGCCGAGCATGCGGTAGAGACCGGTGTAAGCTTGCGGGTTGATCTGAACCGGCGCGTTGTTGAACGTGACAGTGTGCCCGACGCCCGTGCCGACGCCGGGCTTGTTCATGTTCACGGCCGCGCCCGCGTCGTTCACCTCAAAGGCGAAGCTGCCGCCGGGCGTGCTGTAACCGTTGTCGCCCGCGTACAGTAGGCCGGGCACGAGGACGAACGAGTGTACGCCTGTATAGAGCGTGTGCTCTGTGTAAAGCTGGTAGTGGCCTGTGTAGCCTTGCGGGTTGAGGGTGATGGTCGAGTTGTTGAAGACGAGCGTGTTGCCGACGGCGTGTGCGACCGCGGGCTTGGTGATGTTCGTCACCTGCCCCGCGTCGTCCACGGTGAAGCCGAAGTTCGTGCCGGGCGTGTCGTACTCGCTGATGAGCACGTTGTAAGTGCCGGGCATGAGCGAGAGCGTCGTCAGCCCCGTGCTCGCCGTCGGGCTGTGGTTGAAGTGATAGACGCCGGCGTAAGCGCCCGGATCGATCTTGATTTGGAAGGGCGGTTGCGGCTGCGAGTTGTCGGGCGTCAGTTGGCGCACGAAGCTGAGATCGTCGATGGCGAGCGAAGCATCGCCCGCGTGGGCGAAGTCCACGACGACGCGGCGGATGTTGCGCGCCGAGACGGAGAGGCGTCGGATCGTGCCGTCGCCGTCGGTTTGATTGGTTGCGTCTAACCGGCTGCGCGAGAGTTCATGCCCGGCCGTGTCGTAGGCAATAAGGTCGAGCTGATCGCCGGCTTGCGCGTCGTAGTCCATGACGTGGAGCAGCGCGGCGACGATTGGTTGATCGAAGTTGAGTTCGAGCGCGCGGTTGCTATTCTCCGCCGCCCCGAGCGTGTTATTGCCTGAGCGCGCAGGATAATTCGCCCGCCCGCCGGGGCCGTGATAAGCGACGAACGAGCCATCCACCGTAGCGATGTTCGGTGTGCCGCCACCCGCGAGCGCGAAGTGAACATTGAGCGGCGCAAACTGTTCGGCGATGCTTGTGCCGCCCGCGAGCGGTATGTCGTCGCTCGTGCCAAGTAAGCCGTCCGCGCCGGGCGTGTGCTCGAAGTCGATGGTCGTGCTATCCGGCGTGAGGGCGATGCTGAACGGGCCTGCGCCATCGACGCCCGCACCGAGCCGGACGCGACCGAGTTCGACGTGCGTGTCGCGGTCGAACGAGTGGATGAAGCCGCCGTTGCCGCCGGAGCTAGTGCCATAGACGCGCGTGCCCGCGTAGTTGCCGACGCCATTGCCGGGATAGCAGCAGACCGGATAGCTTGAGACCCAAGCCTCCTGCGCCGTGTCGATGACGGTGACGGGGCCGCCCGGCAGAGGATGTGCGATGTAGACGAACTTGCCGTCTGGCGAGATGGTCAACGCGCCCGGCACATCGGCGATGCCGATGGATTTGACGATCTGATTCGTCGTCGTGTCGATCACTTGCACGCAACAGAGATGCGAGACGACGTAGAGACGTGGGTGGTCGGGCAGCACGCCGATGGAGATGGGGTGCGGAACGTTTTCGATGGATGAGGTCATACCATCTGTCGCGTTGATGATCGTGATGTTGTTCGAGTTAAAGTTCGACACGTAGATGCGGCTGCCATCGGGCGCGACGGCAACGCTGGTTGGGCCGTTGCCGGTCGCATAAGTAGCAATGGTCTGATACGTCGCCACATCAATCGTGCGCAAGCTGTTATCGCTTTGCGTGATGAGGTAGAGCCGCTTGTTATCGGGGCTGATGGCGAGGCCAGAAGGTTGCGTGGGTGTGTTGAAGGTGGCGACGACTTCGTTCGTCGTCGTCTCGATGACTGAGACGGTGTTGGTGGCATGGCTCACGACGTAGGCGCGCGCGCCGTCGGGTGCGACCACCATCGCGCCGGGGTTGCCGTTGACGGGCAGGTCTGTGACGGGCGCGTCGCTCGTGTCGATGCGGCCGGCCGGTAGACCGGCGAGTTGTGTTGGGCGGCTGTTCGTCGTCACGTAGGCGTAGTTCGAGGGCACGACCGGCGCGGCGTTGCCGCCGACCGTGATGAGGAAACTGCCGGTGGCCGTATTGCCGCTGGCATCGGAGGCGGAGCAGCGCACGGTGGTCGTGCCGTGAGGGAAGGTCTGCCCGCTCTCAGGCAGGCAGGCAACGCTAACGGGCTGACCGGAGTTGTCGGTCGCTGTGGCCGTGAAATTGACCGCCGCGCCTAGCGGGCCGGTCGCGTCGGCAAAGATGTTGGCGGGCAAGGAGAGCGTCGGCGCTTCGGCGTCGGCGTTGGAGAATTCTGAGGTATTGTTCTCGGCGTCGGTTGCCGTCGCGCTGATGAGCGTGCCGGCGGTTGCCGAGATGTTGACGTTGAAGCTCGCGCGCCCGTTCGCGTCGGTCATCACGTCGGTCGCTGTCAAGTAGGTCTGCCCTTCGCCGTGCCCAGACGGATCGAGGGCCGTGTTAGCAAACAACTCGATGCGATACTGCATGTTGGGCGCGGAGTCGAGCGTGCCCTGCGCGTTCGTCGTGCCGCCCGCGCTGCTGGCTGAAGTGATAACGGGAAAGTTCTGTAAGTGATTCGCGCCGCCGTCCGCATCGCCCGCGTCGTTCGCTGTGACACCGTCGGGGCCGAGGTCTATGCCTAACCCTGCGTTGGCGAAGATCGAGTTGCCGAGAATGGCGTTGCCAATGCCGTCGCTGACGTTGACGCCGTCGCCGCCGTTGTGCGCGATGCGATTGCCCGTGCCTGCATCCGTGCCGCCGATAGTGTTGTTGGAGGAGCTTTGATCGATAAAGATGCCGGCCTGCGTGTTACCCAGATCGGCCGCGCCGCTCGCGTCCATGCCGATGCTGTTCCCCTGCACGCGCAAGTCCGTCGTGTTGCCCTGCACGAGAATGCCGTAGCGATGGTTCGCGGCGATGACGTTGCCCGCGCCCGCGCCGCCGATCAGACTGTGCGGCGAGTTGTACGCGAAGATGCCGTCCAGAGTATTACTCATCGGCGTCGTGCCGTCGCTGCCGACGCCCAGTAAGTTGCCCTGCACGACCGCATGGCTTGCGCCGGCGAGGAGCAGTCCGACCTCCCCGCTGTTGCCGACGACGTTGCCCAACACGGACACAGCATCAGTGTTCTCGACAAGGATGCCATGCACTGCGCTTGCCCTGCTGACTAAGCCGCTTGCGTCCGTGCCGACGAAATTCCCTTGCAGCTTCGCGCCCGTCGAGCCACCAAGGACGTAGATGCCGTGATGACCGCTGTTGGCGACGATGTTGCGGTTGTTGGGCAGACCGATACTTGCGCGCGGCGAGTTTTGCACATAGATGCCGTCGCCGCCGTTGCCCATCGCGGTTGTGCCGTCTGAGCTAAGACCGATTAAGTTGCTGTAAGCGACAGCATCCGACGCGCCGACGAGTACGAGGCCGACCGCGCCGCTGTTGGCGATCAGATTATCGGTGACGAGTGCGCCGCCGGTATTCTCGATGACGACGCCGTGCACGGCACTGGGCATACGGGCTGTGCCGCTCACGTCCGTACCGATGCGATTGCCCTGCACCTTTATGCCGGTTGAGCCGCCGAGCACGTAGACGCCAAAGTGGCCGTTGTTGGCGACGAGGTTGCGATCATTCGGGTGTGGTGTGCCGATGGTGACATTGGTTGAGTTTTGGACATAGATGCCGTCGCCACCGCTGCCCATCGCGACTGTGCCGGTCGCATCCGTGCCGATGGTGTTGCCGTAGGCGCTGGAGTCGGGCGCACCCACGAGTACGAGACCAACCGCGCCACTGTTAGCGATCTGGTTATAGCTGACGCTGGCGGCGGCCGAGTTTTCAATGATGACACCATGCACAGCGGTCGGCATCGCGACCGTGCCGTTCGCATCCGTGCCGATGCGATTCCCCTCCACTTTCACTCCGGTCGAGCCGCCGAGCACGTAGATGCCGTGCCGGCCACTGTTGGCGACGAGGTTGCGGTCGTTCGGGTGCGGGCTGCCGATGACGACATTAGGTGAGTTCTGGACATAGATGCCTTCGGTGCTGTTGCCCATTGCGCTTGTGCCAGCGGCGTCTGTGCCGATCAGATTGCTCTGTATGACACTGTCCGCCGCGTTGACGAGTGCGACGCCGTCCGCGCCGCTATTCGCGATCAAGTTGCCCCGAATCACGCCCGTGCCGGAATTCTCCAGATACACGCCGTGCACGGTATTGATCATCATGCGTGTGCCGCTTGCGTCCGTGCCGATGCGATTGCCTTGCACCTTTGCGCCGTTTGATCCGGCCGACAGGTAGACGGCTATGCGCCCGCTGTTGGCGATGACGTTGCGGTCACTTGGTTGCCCGCTGCCGATGGTCAGGTCGGGCGAGTTCTGCGCGAAGATACCGTCGGTGCTATTGCCGAGCGCGGTCGCGCCGTCGGCACTCAGCCCGATGAGATTGGCCATGAAGGTCGTCGCGCCCGAGTTGAGGAGTACGATCCCGTCAGCGCCATTGTTGGCGATGACGTTACCCGTGACGGCCGCGCCGCCGCTGTTCTCCAACAGGATGCCGTGTACGCGGTTCGCCACACCGGCCGTGCCCGTCGCGTTCGTGCCGATATAGTTGTTGCGCACCTGCGCGCCCGTCGAGCCGTTAAGTAAGTAGACGCCGATCCGGTAGTTGCCGGCGACGACGTTGCGCGCGCTGACTGTCGTTCCGCCGATCACAGCGTTGGTCGAGCCGTCAACGTAGATGCCTTCGCTGCCGTTGCCCGCGACTGCGCTGCCGGTCGCGTCCGTGCCGAGGTAGCAGGCTTCGACGACGTTGCCCGTGCCGCCCTGCAGGACGATGCCGTCACCGGAGAAACGATTGATGACGAGACCGCGCACGCGGCTGTTGCCGGCCGTGATGTAGAGACCATGTGCCCCGCCCGCGCTCGCGCCGCTTAACTCGATGAGAGGTGCGCCACTGTAACCGGGCTGCGTCGTGGCGTCTATCGTGAGGGGGTCGGTGATAGGAGGTAGGGCTGAGGACGGCGCGATGGTTTGCACACCTGCGCCGGGGAGGTTGAAGGTGACGAGGTTTGCGCCGGGGGATGAGTTGGTCTGCTGGATCGCGGCGCGGAGGGTGCAATGACTTGTGCCGTCGTCGCAGATGCCGTCGGCGGTGTTGCTGTCCGCGCCGTCGCCGGTCGAGTTAACGACGAAGGCGACGGGCGGCGTGGGCGTTGCGGTGGGCGTGGCCGTCGGGGTGGGCGTCGGGCCAGCATCGCGCGGGGCGGTGAGGAGGGGGAACTGGCGGTTGCCGCTGCGTTGGTTGTCGTGGAAGCGGACTGGCCAGGGGGAGTTGGGATCGTAGTTGGTCGCGGCGACCGGGAGCGCCGTGATCGCATCGCCGGTGGCGAAGATGAGACCGCCGCGCAGGACGATCTCCCAAGCGCCGTGTACGTCTGTGACGGTCTGCCGGATTGCGCCGTCCGTTTGTGCCAGCGCGTAGAGGCGACCGCTGGCGAAGCTGCCCGTGCCGGCGTAGACCGCGCCGTCGTCGCCGACGAGTAGATCGTTCGGCAAGCCTTGCACATCGGTGTGCCACACGAGTGCGCCCGTCGCGAGGTCGTAAGCTTCAATCGCGCCTGCGCCGTTTTCATCTACGGGCGCGGCTTGCGTGCCGATGAAGACGAGGTTGTTGCTGCCGATGACGGGCGGCGTGACGGCATTGACAGCGTTGTTCCACGCGATTGTGCCGTCGGGCGCGACGCGCGCAAGGCGACCGGGCTGGGGTGAGTTCTCAAGATGGGCGGGGCCCGAAGTGACGATGAAGCTGCCGTCGGCGGCGACCGCGCCGGGTTGCAAGCGCGCGCTGTCGATCTGGACGTGCCACTGATGACCGTTAACCGGGTCGAGGCGGATCGCGTCACCGCCCTGTCCGGCGGTGTAAAGCGTGTTCGAGTCGGCGATGCTGATTATGCCGAACGTGTCAATCGCGCCGTAGAAGTGGTTGGTCTGCGCGCCGGTCGTCATGTTCACGCCGAACAATTCGCCGTTGGCCTGCGCGTAGGCGTGATCGTTGGTCGGATCAAGTGCCAATGGGTAGCGCGGAATGTTGCAGCAGCCGAGACCGATCAAGTAGCGGACGAACGAGCCGTCCTCACGCACGGCGACGCGATCCCCATAGCCGCCGACGACGTAGTCCTGATCGCCCGTATCGAGTCGCACGGAAGTGCGCACGTCCGGCACGGGGTAATCCCCGATGGTCGTGCCATCGTGCGGATTCAGCTTCACGCCCGTGCCCGCCCCGGAGGCAAAGTTGTTACCGGCCGCCAAGAGTGTGCCATCGCCGAACACGGTCAAAGTATAAAAGCCGTTGCTGACGCGCCAACGCTGGATGCTCTCTGCGGTCACACTGGATTGTGCATCGGCGAAACGGGTGGCGCATTTGAAGAGGGCGGTTAGGGCAACGACCGTGATACACAGAAAGACAAAGTGGCGGCGCGTGAAGCGGGGCATGGGGGAATCTCCTTAGACGATCCGGACTTAAAGGGCGCGGCCGTCGGCGCAAACAAGTGGGACAGCACCCGCGGGGGGTTTAAAACGAAGGTTGAGCGTTGAAGCGTGTGCCCTGGTCGGCCTTAGAGCAAGGGACGTGCACGCGCGGGCGGTTTGCCTCAAGGATCGCTCTACCTTAGAATGCGCTGGGGCCGTAAAACGTTTCAGCAGGTTCGGCCCGACGCGCTTTGACTTGCGGGGCGCAAAGTACACGGGGCGCTCGTCGTCTGTCCTTAAAAAACCCTTAATTCCAACCTTATATTTTTCTTACAGGCTACATGAGCCAATCGTCTCGGCAGTGCTACACGTTCGGCCCATTCTTGCTCGACCCGCAGGAACAGTTGCTGTTGCGTGATGGCGTGCCCGTCGCGCTCACACGCAAGGCGTTCGAGACGTTGTTGATGCTGGTTGAGCGCGGCGGACACGTGGTGGATAAGGAAGAGTTCCTGACCGCGATCTGGCCGGACGCATTCGTCGAAGAGGGCAGCCTGACCGTCAACATCTCGGTGCTGCGCAAGGCGCTCGGCGAGGACAAGAACGGCGAGCGTTACATCGAGACCGTGCCGCGCCGGGGCTATCGCTTCGTCGCGCCGGTCGAGCGCCTGAACGGCACAGCGCCGGCCGCAACGGAACAGACGGAGACGGCAGCGCCACGCGCAGAGGCGGAGATAACAAGCGCGGCGGTCGATGCTGGAGCAGAGAGCGGGTCTGAATCAGTCGCCGATAATTCGCACGCGGCTGAGGCCGACGCGCCGCACACTACGCTAATTGCGGCCACCGGCGCGGCGGGCGTGCTTGCGCCGCCAGCGCCGGTCGTGCCCCGCGCCGGCAGACGCCGACTGCTCATCATGTTGGTGCTGGTCGCTGCCGTCGGCGGCGCTCTCTTTGTCGCCGTGCGCGCCCGCCGGCAGAAGACAGCCCGCGTGGATAATCAACCGCGGACGCTGGCCATCCTCCCGTTCGTCAATCTCAAACCCGATGCCGATTCGGACTTTCTCAGCTTCTCACTGGCCGACGCCATCAATGCCAAACTCGGCAACATACACACGCTCACCGTCCGCCCCTCGGCTTCCGTCTCCAAGTATCGCAACCAGACGCCCGACCCGAACAAGGTGGCCGACGAGTTGCATGTGAACACGCTCCTCACCGGCACTTATCTCAAAGAGGGCGACGAGCTACGCATCAACGCGCAGTTGATCGACGTGCGCGATAACAAGATCGTGCGGCAGTATGCGACGACCCTGAAGTACGAACGACTCTCGACCGTGCAGGACGAGGTCGCCCTGCACGTGCTCGAAGAGTTGGGGCTGACGCTCACACCGGCCGAGTTGGAACGCTTGCAGGCCGAGAACGACCGCCCCGCGCTCGCCTACGAGTACTATCTGCGCGGCGTGGACTATTACTACGCGGAAGATTATCTCAAGGCGATTGAGGCGCTGAAGGAATCGGTCGCGCTCGACGCTAATTACGCGCCCGCGTGGGCGCGGCTCGGCTCGGCCTACTCCGTGCACGGCTCGCTCAACTTCGGCGGGCGTGAGTTCTACGACCGGGCGCAAGCGGCATACGAGCGTGCGCTTGCGCTCGATCCGAATCAACGCGAGGCGCGCGCCTTCCTCGCCGACCTGCTGGTGGACACAGGCCGCTTCGAGCAGGCCGTGCCGCTTCTGCGCACAGTGCTCGACACACATCTAGATGATGCGCTCGCGCGTTGGGAGTTGAGTTACGCCTATCGCTTTGGCGGGATGCTGGAGCAATCAATCGCCGAAGGCGAGCGTTCGCGCGCCGCCGACCCGAACCTCGAACTCGCGAGCGCGCCCTTTAGCGCCTATCTCTACACGGGCCAGTACGAGCGTTTCATCCAGAGCTTGCAGCGCGCAGACTCTTCGGGTCTGCTCACCTTCTATCGTGGGCTTGGGTTCTACTATTTGCAGGACTGGGCGCACGCCACGACCGACTTCGACCGCGCCTACGAACTTGACCCGTCGCTCTTGGCGGCGCAGGTCGGTCATGCCTTGCGGTTCGGGTTGAGCGGGCAGAAGGCGGAGGGCGTGAAAGTGTTGCGGCAGGTTGAGGCGCGCATAGATCAAAGCGGCGTCATCGACGGCGAGAGTCTCTACAAGGTCGCGCAAGCCTACGCCGTCTTGGGCGACCGCGCCGCTTCTTTGCGCATGTTGCGCCGCAGCATCAAAGGCGGCTTCGTCTGCTATCCTTACTTCACGAGCGACCCATTGTTGGCCAACATCCGCACCGATTCAGCCTACGCCGCCATCATCGAGCAGGCGCGCGTGCGTCACGAAGAGTTCAAACGAAAATTCTTCTGACCTTGCTGCGCCTGCTGCTAGGCATAATCGCTTCCTTGCACGTGCTGCAAAATGCGCTGTGCCGTCTGGCCCGGCGCACAGTGGGACGTATCCAGCGTCAGTGCGTTTGGATGCTCCACTCTGAGCACTGCAAACTCCTTGAGCCACCATGAGATCGTGGTCAAGTCGATGTCCTTGAGCCGTGCTCTGCGTTCCGGCGTAGCTTTGCGTTGGCGAATCGTCTCGGCATCGCACGTTAGCCAGACGGGGAAGAACTTGGCCTTTCGCTGCTGCGCCAAGCGCTCGATCCGGCGAAACCACGCTTTATCGCCGGGTGCGCGCGCGTCGAGCACGTTGGTAAACACGAAGCTGTCGGCCGGCGGGCAGCAATCGCGGATGACGGTTAAGACCGCCCGCTGGATTTTTTCGATCTGCGCCCATGCGCCCTGCGGAAAGGGAAAGGCGTCCGTGCCGTCATACCCGACGACGCTGAACACGGGCGTATTGATCAACTGGTTATCGACCACCTTGGCCCCCGTCAGCCGCCCGATCTCTCTGGCGACCGTGTATTTCCCAACGGCCGGGATGCCGATGAGGTAGATGATCGTGTTGTGGAGTTTCATGCTGGCCCGAGTCTCTTTATTCCTTTAGACCCCTTGGCTGATGATGTATCGCTTACACATGTGCCTAACGCTGGAATTGGGATGCGCCCCGCGAACAGCATCCAACCTGCATCGCAGGAAGAATGATGAGAAGCCTACTATCGGGGCGTCCGTGTCGAATGACTTGTTAGATTTTCGGCTCACCATTCAACTTATCTTGGCGGGTTTTTATTCCTCCGGTTCACATTCGATGCGGCTGATTTCGGATGATCGCCGTTGAGTTCAAGCAAATCCCATAGATTTCCATACAAGTCTGCAAAGACAGCCACCATACCGTAAATCTCTTGCTTAGGCTCTCTCACAAACTTTATTCCCTGAGAAGCCATCTCATTGTAGTCCCGCCAAAAGTCATCAGTATTGAGAAAAAGAAATACTCGCCCGCCAGACTGATTGCCAATGAAAGGTTCCTGTTCTGGTTTTGAGGCTCTGGCTAGTAACAATGTAGTGCCAATTGATCCGGGAGGAGAAATCACGACCCAACGCTTATCTTGCTCCGGCTGATAAGTATCTTCAATCAATGTAAAATGGAGCCTCTTCGTATAAAATTCTATTGCTTCATCATAATCTCTAATAACTAGCGCTACATGTACAATTGATTGTTTCATTTTATCACTTCTCCGCCATGGAAATATTTTACCATCTAACGCTGGAATTGACCGGCGCGAGGTAGGTAGGATTCAACCTCATCGTAAGCAAAGATGATGCGAGAGGTGCCATCCGAGCGGCCAGTCGAATGACTTGTTCTGCCGCCCATTCGTGGCACAAGTCTGCTTGCTCGTATGTCTCTCGGCTGGCCGGTTTCAGAGAAGCTAATATCACCCTGATGCGCCGCTCTATTGAGTCGGTACTTAGCTCCTACTAGCTGAAGCCTCTGCAATATCTCTTCGCAAGGCTCGCTGAATCTGATTATCTCCGGATCATTCTGCTGCTTGTAGATTTCTATATACTGCTTAAAGAATTGTAACGGCTCTGCGCCAACGGATGCTTTGACTGCTTCTTTACCCTTGTATTTCTCAATGACCTTACCCATGCGATAACCGACAAAGTAGAGCGGGCTATCCCATGTTCCTGTGAACCCTAGATTGTACAACTGGTTGTAGTCCGCTCCCGGATCATTGTATGCACGATAAAGTAGCGCCTCAAACAATGCAAAGTTGCTTTGGCTGCGGTCGAGATTTCTCTTGTACTTCGCTTTGAGGAAATCGCTATACTGTTTCCCGCCCGGCAGAAGCAACGCATCACCGACCATCGAGGCCGTGCCCTCGTTCACCGTATTACTCAAGATAGCGAAACTATTTGAGATGTTGGTGGGTGCGGGCGGCCTTTGTCTGTCTTTTCCCGGCGCGCTTCTGAGTGCCGCCTGAACATTGTGGAACAGTTCATGCGCCATCAACATTTTGAGACCGTCGTAATCATCTCCATAGTAGTGGAGCGCGATATAGAATGTATCTCCAGTTGGGGCAAACCCATCTGAAGTGCCGCCGACGATGAAATAAACTTTAGTTTTTAGCGCAATATTGTCGGGCGCGTACTCTCGCATCCTACCGATAACAGCATCGACAAAGGTTCGTGGGCTGCTCTCGATCTGTTTGAGCAGCGAACGAACCAGTTCCAACCGGGTCTTGACGATTGTAAAGCGGAATGGGTCAATTTCCGACGAACCATGCTCAATAACTCTCCGCAAAGACGATTTGAAATTATCCTCTGTCGCAGATGGATCGAACCGAGCTGCTTGTTGAATCATCGCTTGGGTCGCGGGCAGCTTGCTGACTCTTAACAGTTCCTCGTCAGTGATCTTGTCACGATTAAAGAGATCAAGCAACGCATGAGCACTGCTCGAATCAAGCTCTACTTGAATGTTAGCCTGCTTCTTTTCCGAAACTGCGTTGCGAGAGCACACGAAAAGGCAGAAAACCAAACATGGTGCGCCAATGAGCACAATCCTTTTCATAGTCATAGCTTGAGTTCCTGAAGATTATGTCGGCAATTACCGCACTTGTAACAAATAGTCTCTTCTTCCGGTTGATAAGAGAAGGCAGCAGAACGCTTGGCATCACCCGCGCCCTGATTCAACTTGCATGAGAGATTTCGTGGCAGGGCGGCGGGTGCATGCCGTTGTCAGGCGCTCTGAGCTGATACTATATACCTATGGCTGATTTTATTTTTTTTGACACATCAACCAATACCGCATTCTGTTTTGCTGGACTTAAGCTATCCAAGGGTTTTGAAATGTCATGAGCCGCTTGATAGTCGATTAAGCCTGTCTCTTCATGCAGACAGGCGCTCAGATACACCCAAAGTATAGTTACTTGCCTTTCCTCAGCAGCTTTGAGCAATGGATTTAGTTCATGATTGTCAATGAAGTCGGACGCGAGAAAGTTGGGGCTAACCAAAAAGACTACTACTCTGGTTTGCCCTAGTGCAGCTTGTATCTCCTGGTTCCACTTCTGTCCGGCCTCAATGGCCGTATCATCCCAAATATTAATTCCTTTCTGACGCTCTAAAGGCTTAAGCATTGTTCTTAGCTTGGTTAGCCACCGCCTATCTTTATGACTGTAGCTAATAAAAACGATGTTACGCTTAGCCTGCTCAGTATCTTCGGTATATTCAAGCTGCCGTTCGATGAGTCCCATCAATTCAGAAGTTACTAAATTGGCATCAGCCTCAGTGTTGATGGGTCTAGCTAGTGTCTCTTGGAACTCCTCTTTGGAGATGCCCTTGATAGGTTGCAAATTCCAATGATCGAGTATGTCATTATATGCTTTTCTCGCATCTCCCTCGGTCGCGGCTAAAGGGAATACAGGCTTTTGCTCTTGTAGGGCAAATAAATATGTTTCATAAGTTCCACCCAAGCCGCCGATTAGTATGACGGCGTCGGCATATCTAGCGCTTTCTATCCATTCTTTTACTCCCGGCTCAACATAAACTATCTCCCCACCTTTGAATTGCGGTTGCATATTTTTGGGTACGACCTGAATTAAATAGCTGGATAGAGATTTGCGCAGCGGATTTAACTCTTTAGAGAAAGACTCGGCAACGACGTAATCCACTCCAGACCAACCTCCAGCCACAAGTCCACACCCTTGGAGAGCTACTGATTTACCAACCTCTCTACTGCACCAGTTAACTTCCTGAGGCAGGTCTATTTTGCCTGTGCCAGCAACAAGTATCCATTTGATGATAGGTTGCTCTTTTGCCATCAGGTGAATCTCCTTAGTCAGACTTATTTGCTTACAACTACCAATAGCATTGAGCGCCTAACGCCCGCTATCAGCCGCCGTGCACACAACACGGATAGAAGATCGTCTTGCACATGAAAGCACCGCTATTGCACGGTCGGTTGCATGGCGTTGTTGGGCGGCGCTTCGGAACTATTGTCGTCTTCTTGCGGTACATTTGCAGGCATCGAGACTGTCATAGGCTAAAACCTCAAGGTGGACATTTATCAGTTCGGTCGTGCCCGGCGTAATTATTAGGCCGGCCCGCTCGAATTTGCAGAAGCCATTCGCGCTGACAGTAAAACGATATGTACCAGCGGGTAATTGAATGTTGAATTGGCCAGCATCGTCCGTTAACACCTCACGCATGTCGGGGTCGCGCATGAGCGTGATTTTAGCCCCGGCGACTCTGGCGTCATTGACATCGAACACAACGCCCGATAAACGCCCTTGCTTTTGTTTTTTGGGAAGCGGACGTGCATGTACGAAAAAAGTTAACAGGGATAGATTGAGGAAGACGAGCACGAACAAAGCGAGGCTGATGTTTCGCAGTTTCATTTCCGAGTTCTCCCAAGTGAGCCGCCGAACGCTGGCATTCACCCGCCCGCGCCACGATTACACGCAAGCCGCATCGCTGGATACAAGGTTGATGAGAGGCACGCTGGCGCGGGTCGGGTGGAATGACTTGTTGGGCGGCGTCTTGTCATTGCAAAACTGCTCTTATTGTCGCACTTGATTGAAGACGAACTAGCAGAGGTAAAAGAATGATGAAATCTTTTACCTCTGTTCTGAATGGCTTAGCGGTTTACTAGTTTTTGCGAGCCTTCACCATATCGTGCTCCCTGCACCTTAATCTGCGAGGTTATCCGGTCGAGTTCGCTGAGGTCGTCTTCCGTCAAAGCGACATTAACCGCGCCGACATTTTCTTCCAGACGGTGCAGCTTCGTAGTTCCCGGAATCGGCACAATCCAAGGCTTTTGGGCAAGAACCCAAGCGAGAGCAATCTGCGCGGGCGTTGCCCCTTTTTGTTCGGCGAACTTGCCAATCAAATCAACTAATGCTTGATTTGCCTTTCGAGCTTCCGGCGAAAAGCGCGGGACGGTGTTGCGAAAATCGGTGCTGTCGAATTTAGTGTTTTCATCAATCTTTCCCGTCAGAAAGCCCTTACCGAGTGGGCTGAACGGAACAAAACCGATTCCTAATTCTTCGAGCGTCGGCAGGATTTCCGCTTCAGGTTCTCGCCACCACAATGAATATTCGCTTTGAAGCGCCGTCACGGGCTGGACGGCGTGAGCGCGACGAATCACTTCGACTCCTGCTTCGGAAAGCCCGAAGTGCCTGACTTTTCCTTCCTGAATTAACTCTTTTACCGCGCTTGCTACGTCTTCGATTGGTACTTCCGGGTCAACGCGGTGTTGATAAAATAAATCAATGTAATCGGTCTTGAGTCGCTTGAGTGACGCTTCGGCAACTTCCTTGATGTGTTCTGGGCGGCTGTTGAGCGGCGGATTCTGATGCTGCGTTCCGTCCGCATCAATGTTGAAGCCGAATTTTGTGGCAATCACGACTTGATCACGGAAGGGAGCAAGAGCCTCGCCGACCAGTTCCTCATTTTTAAAAGGCCCGTAAACCTCCGCCGTATCAAAAAAAGTAACTCCTCGTTCAACGGCTGACCGAATCAACGCGATTCCGCCCTCTGGGTCAATCGCCTGACCGAGTCCGAAACTCATTCCCATACATCCAAGTCCAAGTGCCGAAACTTCCAAATTGCTGCTTCCAAGTTTGCGCTTCTGCATTTTCTGAATTCCTCCCCTTCAATCCATGTAAGACCTATCGTCGCACGCCACCTGCCGCGCGTATAGTTGCTATCACAGCAAGAAGATAGCACCAGAGAATAGTTTTATTACAGGTCACTCAGCGAAGCCGCCCAACGCCCAAATTTGTATGTTGACGGAAGTGCGCTGAAGCGAGAAACTTCGGCGTTCACAAGGGACACCGGAGAAGCCGCGCCCGAATTATGACCTAAGAGTCAGTGGGTTAGATCAGCTCCCGGTGTCCCTCCTTGTTGCACCAGAGGTCGCACAGTATCTGAAGCCGCTCACCATGAGCAGAGCTTGTATAGACAAGTTTGACCCGTGCCGCAAGAGATTATCAACAGCAAGGAGTTTATATGACCTTACCTATCCTCGGCAT